>NZ_RDTE01000003.1:2460250-3690375 GCF_004125265.1 Streptomyces lydicus | reverse complement strand
GCCAATCCGCCTCGCCTGCGGCTGCCTCCTCGGCGGTCAGTGGGTGAACGACGGCGGTGCTGAGCGATACCCGACCTTCGATGCGTCGCTGCGGGGCAGGCAACTGCAGCCGGGGCACCTCCACCAGGTCGATCTCGCGGAGCGGGGTCGGGGGCAGTTCCAGATGGGTCACGAGGCAACTCCTTGGTTCAAATCCGCATGGCGCCAGTCGCCGATGAAGCAGAACGAGCCCCAATCGCGGAATGCCGGATGGCGGCCGCGGACGGCCGACTGCGCGGCGCGGAAGGCGGCTCGCCGGTCCGGTGTCTGCGCGAGACGCGCGTAGAGCGTTCCGAAGAAGTCCGTGGCCACTTCCGGGTGGACCGGCCATAGGCAGCCGATGACGGCCGAGGCGCCGGCGGACAGGAACGCGGCGGGCAGGCCGCGCAGATTGTCATTGACGTCGAAGCGACCCAGAGCGGATTCGCAGGAACTCATCGTCACGAGTTCGACGCCCCGCAGGTCGGCCCGGAGAATGTCGTGGGCGAAGACACGACCGTCGTTGTCCGCATCCGGCGACAGGAACAGGCACTGGTACCACGGGGCCCACTCGTTGTGGGCCCCGTGAGCGGCCACGTGGACGTAACGCGCGTCGGCGAGTTCGGTGAGCAGTCGCCGCGGTGTCGCTGCGGCCCCCAGCACTGCGTGACCGCGCATCGCCACTGCGACCTGGTCGGCGTGTGTTTCCAGGGCGTTCCGAGCGAGGAGACCGTGCCGGGTTCCCCCGGCCGCGGATGCGAAGGCGACGAGCCCACGCTTGGGCGGACGGTGAGGGCCGGGTGCCGGAGTACGGAGGAAGCCCAGGCTCGGCACCTGAGTGACGGTCCAGTCCTCGGCGAGGGGACGGCCGTCGACCTCCAGCAGGTGATACGGGAGGTAGTGCAATGGGCCGTTGGGCCAGATGCACAGGTGTCGCTTTCCCTGGGCCCGCCAGCCGTCCAGCAAAGCGGTGAAGCCCGCCAGATGGGAGAAGCTGTCCTCCCTCAGCTGCTTCTGCGCCTCACGGCTGACAGGCCGGTGCAGCGGGTCCGCGACGATGGCCTGACGTAGGGCGGCGACGTGGAATGCCACCGGGTGGGCGAAGAGAGTGTGCTGTGCACGCGTGAAACGAATGAGCCCGGTTTCGAAATTCGTCAGGAGCGCGGTGCGGTGCTCCATGTCCTCGCGGGTCACTGCCATGCCGGACAGAGAGGGCACCGGCGTCTCGGTGCCCTGCCGGCGGGCGTGCCCGAGATACAGCGAGAGCAGCACGGTGTCTTCGGTCAGCAGTGCCTGTAACTCGTCGGGGAACATCATCGGTATACGGTCCATGTGGCCGGTGGCCAGGATTTCCTGGCTGATCCACCGGTCCGCGGCGCGCTGCGTGTTGCGGTGCTCCGTTGCGGCATCGCTTCCGAGTTCGGACTCGCCGGTGCCCACGTAGAAGAGCATGGCCTCTTCGGGGCCAGGCAGTTCGGGCTCGCGCAGCGGTCCGGACAGCTGGGCTTCATCCGCCCGGATGCGGTCCAGCAGTCGCGAGAGCCTTGCTGAGGGGGTGAACGGGCCGGGCTGTTCGGTGATGACCGTGAGGTCAATTCCTTTGGCGGCTTGGTGTATTGCCATCATCAGGCCGTAGGGGATGGTGGGTCCGCTCAGTTTGAGGATCAGCTGTTGGTACAGATCCCGGAGCTTCCAGCCGATGGCTTCGTCGATGCCGCCCCGCAGCCATACGGCGGCGGGGATCAGTGCCGCCACGGCCATGCCGGCGCTGTTCTCGTCGGCTGACAGCACACTGCGCAATGCGGCATCGAGGCTGTTCAGCGCCATATCGATCTGGCCGCACAAGGCGTAGGAGGCGAGTGCGTCGGCGAAGTGACGTGCGGCGAGGGCCTCCTGTCCCGTTCCCGACCTACGCAGTCCCATGTCGTACGAGAGTGTGCCGTCGAGGTAGCCCAGTGCGGGACCGCATCGCCGGCACAACTCCGGAGCCAGCTCCCGTGCCTCCGCTGTCAGAGCGCGGCCGATGTGCTCCTCCTCGTTTCCACGGGCGTGCGCGGCGAGGTGGATGAGGGTCGCCGCCCGTGCCTCGGCAGGCCAGCCCTCTTCGTCCGCGCGGGTGCGGAGCGCTCCCGCGGCTTCCTCCACTCGGATCAGCCCTGCGAAGCAGGCCAGACGGTTGCCTGCCAGACAGTGCACCTCACTGGACCAGCGGCGACGGCGGTAGGAATCCGCGGGCAAGTCGGGGAGTTCGCGGTCCGCGGCCTCGATCAGCTGGAGTTCCAGGTCGGGCCGGCGGGCATCTTCCGCAAGCGTGAGGGCCTCGGCGAAGACGCTCGCGGCCTCCTGCATCCCTTGTCGGTCCCGGATGGCGGCCAGCGGCAGTGGCAGGACGTCCTGAAGGTCACCAGGCAGCGAGAGTTCACCCAGCAAGCACAGGACTCGCAGTAGGTACAGATGGGTGAGGGGATCCCGGACCGGGTCCAGCAGGTCGAACGCCTCACGGGCCACCGTCCGGATCTCCTCGTCATGCGACTCCTGCTTGAGACCGGCGACCATGGACAGGGCTTCAGCCAACGCCTTGAGAACACGCCCTCGCTCGTGCTCGCGCGACAGGTCGGCGGCCTCGCGCAGATACCGGACCGCCTCCTCGGCGGCGACCAGTGGAGGAGGCATCTCCGCAGATTCCGGTGCGACGGAATCGTCGGGGTGGATGGAGCGGTGCCGAGCTTGGCGTTCGCGCCACAGATCATGGGCGGACTCGAAGGACAGTCCCGACATGTTCCCCACATACGGGCTGACCCGCAGCAGCCCTGCGGCGAACAGTGTTTCGGCGAGTTCGGCGATGTCCTCGGCGCGGCCGCTGTCGCGCAGAACGGCGATTTGTTCGTCCGCCACGGCACAGGCGCGGCGGAAGAGCAGCCCGTCGGCCACCTCGATCAGCGCGAGCCGTCCTGCTTCGACGTAGACATCGGCCGCCCACCACCAGGGCGTTCGTTGTCCGGCATCCCAACGGGAGCGCGCGGCCTCCAAGGCGAGGGTCAGCGCCGGCACCGCCTCGTACGGCGTGCCGGCCTGTACGAGACGTAAGGCACCGAGCACCACGGAGCCCACAGCGTCCTCCGAGAGCTCAAGGGACTGATCCTTCACTCGGCGGATGGCCTCGCTCTCGGTCAACACGCGTGCCGAGAACTGCCCAGCAAGACCGACCAATGTTTCGGCCTGGCGTCGGACCTCGGGATCTTCCCGATGGGCCGCTCGGTCCCCCTCGGCCGCAACGGCGTCGTTCAACTGCCGACCCCGTCTGGCCCTCCTGGCGCGGGAAGTCCGCTCAAGAAGAATCCTCATGACCCTGCTCAGGTTGGTCAGGTGCGCCTCGCGATGGGCTCCGTGCGTCAGGTCAACCGCCCGGCGCAGCCACTCGGCCGCTTCGCGCAGTGCAGGTACCACGCCTTCCTCGTCACCGGATGTCGCTTCCGTTGCTTCCACACGACGGCCGAGAGCCGAACCGAGTGCGGCCGCTGCACGCGCATACGCAGAGGCGTCCCCGGCAGCGTCCGCGAGAGCATCCCGACAGGCCCTCTCGGCTCGGCTGAGATCCTCGATGTCCCCTGCGATCTCAAAGCGTCGCACGAGGGCATCGGCGAAGGACGTTCGGCGGCTCGCGCGCCGCAGGGCGGACGGCTCCGGCAGAGCGGCCACACTGCCCAGCAGCTCCACCGCGGCATCGGCATCGGTGCTCCGTTCCACCGCAGGACGGTCGAGAAGAGCCGCGCGATGTTGGAGCGCGAGGCCGTGGACGGTGTCCCGGTATGAGTTGTCATCGCTGTCTGCGACGGTCCTGATCAGGCTGATCGCCCGGTCGAGGGCAGTGGTGTCACCTGTCTCCTCAGCATCGACGACCAGATCTGCCGCATGCTGCAGCGGATCGCTCCACGGGGTGTATCCGGTCTCATCGGCGAGCCGGGGCCACAGCTCACGCGGCACTCGCCGGTGATCGACCAGGTAGAGCAGGCCGAATACACCGATGGCCGTCTCAAGGTCCCGGGCGGCAAGGGCGCCGCGCCTGTGTGCCAGGGAGCGGGCCCAATAGAACGCGGCAATGGTGTGCAGGACATCGGGGTCGGCCTCTTCGGGGCGCCCGTTGGCCGAGGCGGAGAGTTCCGCCGCGACGGCCAAGGCGTCGTCGTCGAGCACGTGCCGCGGATCTCCGCCGTCGCCGAACTCCCGTACGCGAGTGGCCAGCTCACCAAGACGCGCATCCACCACGAATCCCCCGTCCGTTGGAGTACTCATGGTAGTGATCCGGCGCGATCGGCCAGAGGCGGACTGTCGATCCACACGAAGGCACACGACCCTTGTGGGAGCCAACGCACGCCGGGAGTCCCTTCGAGACCGGCACCGCCACCGCCACGCATCTGACCTGGGCAAACATCATCCCTGCCGGCGCGATCAGCGACCGATCGGGAGGCGTCTTGTTCGGCCTCGGACTTCTCGTCCGGGGCCGTTTGCGTGCGTGTGCGTGGGCGGATGGGGCGCCAGGACCGCGCTCAGCCGCGGGTTCTCCGGCACGGGTCCCACGGCCGAGAGCTGACTCCATCTGTACGGGCGCGTCCACCTCCTCGCCGACGCTGCGCTGAGCACGGACCGCGTCCTGCGGGAACGGGCGTCCGGGAGGCTGCTCAGGTGGAGGTGAGGAAGATACCCACGCCACCGCGGCAAGCGGTTGTGAGCGCCTGACGAGGTCGTCGAGGACGGACTGCTCGTCGTTCGGGGTGGAGGGGTCTGGGGTCTGCGTTGTCGGCTCCGCCCATAGGGGCAGCCCTTCGGCTTGCCGGTCGGCGAAGTGGCGAAGGGCTGCCGCCTACTGCGTGGGGCGTGTGACGTCAGCGTTCGGTCGTGGCCGGGCGTTCGCCCGTGGGAACCGATGGCTGAGGGGTTGTCCCGTCGAGGAGCCGGGTGAGGGTGACCGGGGTCAGTCCCGCGGCGCGCAGGCCGTCGAGCACGCGTGGCAAAGCGTTGGCGGTCTGTGGGGCGTTGGGTCCCCCGAGGTGCATGAGGATGATGGAGCCGTTGGTCGCCCGGTCGAGGGTCTGTTCGACGATCTTGTCGGCGGAATCGCAGAACGCGTCGCCTGACACCACGTCGAAGTCCACGACCGTGACGGCCGCCGGCGCGATGGTGCGCAGTGCCGTCTCGTCGTAACAGCCACCGGGAAAACGGAAGTAGCGGGTGTACCGCGGTGTCGTTTTCCGGAGGTGTTCGATCGGCCGGACGACTTCTTCGAGCATCTCCTCGGGGGGCGCGTATCCGAGGGTGAAACACTTCCTCCGGAAAGCACGGTGGGTCTGTGAGTGCGTCGCCAGCTCGAACAGCTCGTCAGCGGCCAGATAGCGGGTTTCGGCCGGGTATTCCTCCATCCAGAGGCCGGTGAGGAACATCGTCGCGGGCACATTCGCCCGCTGGAGTTCCTTGACCACCTGCATGTTGGCGTACGAGGCGACCTCGCCGGACGCGAGGCGTTTGCGCATGTGCGCCGTGAGGTCCGCGTCGAATGTCAGCGCCACCTCGCGCCTGGTGCGAGAGCCGTGCCGCACCACCGGGGGAAGGGAGTCGGGAGCTGACCAGCCCGGCGTGCTCTCGTCGTGAGTGATCGGTGTCACCGCTCAGCGCCTCCGGTCGTACACCGGAAGTCGAAGCCGCCGGTGGAACTCGGCCTCCCGGTCGTCGTGCAAATAGCGCACCATCTTGACCTGCGGGCCCCACCGTTCGTCGACGTTGTAGCCCTCTATGGTGAATCCCGCGCGGAGTTGCAGAATGATGATGGCCCTGTTGTTCGGGTGGTGTTGGGATGTCAGCCGTTCGTACCCCAACGCCTTGATGTATGCGAGGAAATGCGGGTAGAAGTGCTCGGTAATTCCAGTGTGGCGATACTCGGGGACGATACCCACGGTGCGCACGTAGAACGTCTCGTGGTCCTCCACCTCCCCGGTCAGCCAGCCGGCCACGGACCCTTTGCCGTCCCGGAGAAGCAGGTATTCCCGGTGTATGTCGTCGCGCTGCGCGCGAATCCGGTCGACCGCCTCGCGACGTTCTGGCGGTACGGCGAAGGAGCGCTCGGATTCCGGGAAGACGCTGTCGTATATCCGTCCGGTCTCCGCCCTGAAGTGAGCGGCATCGGTGCAGACGGTCACCTCGGCATCGATGTCGGGTAGTGCAAGTGGGAAAAACGCATTGCGTGTGTGATTGAGATGGTGCGTGAACGACATGGCGACAGGTTACGACCAGGCATCCGGCGATGGGCAGTCCATGTCGGTGCGGGCGACGTCTTGTGTTTGGCGCACCGTCAGGTCGTTGACGAGGCGGGGCGGCCGAAGCCAACACACGTACACCAAGGCGTTGTTGCTGAAACTTGTCGTGCCTGGGTGGAACCTACCGGCGCTGAAATACATGAAAACAGGTGAGGCTGCCGACGCACCCTCGATGACCGGAGTCTCCCGACGCCTGAGGAACCATGCACGCAACTGGCCCCACATTCGCCGTCACCGTCCGCGATTCATCCCGTCGTTGTGAAGCGAGAGCCGCCCGGGCAATGCGCGATCTGATTCCCATGACCGCCGCCTGATCGTGGTGAGTATGCTTTCGCGGCGGCCGGGAATGAAGGGGAGCAGCCTGTTCTCTTTCCGGAACAGCAGGCTCTTCTTCATCGGCCAACTGATATCCCAGATCGGCTCCAGCATGCAGGTGGTGGCGCTGGGCTGGATCGCACTGCGACTGAGCCACAACGGCTTTGTCCTCGGAATCGTCACCGCCGCACCCATCTTCGCCATGCTGGTCGCGGGACCGTTCGGCGGCTTTGTCGCCGACCGCCTGCCCGCGCGTCCCGTACTGATCGGGACCAGTGCGGCGCTGGGGGGCCTGTCGGCAGTGCTCGGCCTGCTGGCCTCGCACAACGCACTCACCGTGTGGCAACTCATCGTCAGTGCGCTGCTCGTGGGCGCGGTGAACGCGGTGGCGGTGCCCACCACTCAGGTGTTCGTGTCCGAGATCGCGGCGGACAGCCATCTGCGCCAGGCGATCACCGTCAACAACGCGATACTGGACCTCTCGGTGGTGGTGGGGGCCGCGCTGGTGGGGCCCGTGATCGGATGGCTGGGCACGGCCGGAGTGATCTCGGTGAACGCCGTGTCCTACGTCGCGGTGATCGCGGCGCTGCTCTTCATGCGGCCCGGAGAACTGCACGAGCGGCAGAAGGCGCCCAAGGAGCGGGCGCAGTTGTGGCGCGCCGTGGGGTACCTCGCACCGCGGCGCGATCTCCTCCTGCTGATGGCCATCACGGCGGTGGTGAGCGTTTTCGCGACCAGCCTTCCGCCGTTGCTGCTGCTCCTGTCGGACCAGCTCGGGAAAGGGGCGGACACCTACGGCACGCTGCTGACCGCCATCTCGGTCGGTGCGCTCACCGGAGCCTGCGCCATGTGGCGGGCCAAGCCCGCGCTCGGCACCGTGCTGGTCGGCACCCTGCTGCTCGGTGTCCTGGAGTCGGCAGCAGGGGCGATGCCGACCGTCGTCACGCTGATCGCGGTTCTCTTCCCGATCGGAGTGATATCCGTGGTCCTGCGAACCGCCTTGCTCACTCTGGCGCAGCTGTGGACCGACCCCGAACTCCGGGGCCGTGTGCTGGCGCTCTACCTGTCGGTCTACCGAGTCGGCTGGCTGCTGGGCACGTTGACGTCGGGTTGGCTGGCACGCCTCTGGGGACCCCGAGCCGTCCTCGGCCTCAGCGGGGGCGCCGTGGCCGTCACCGTGCTGGTCATCGGCATCGCCCTTGTGATGGCCCGCGCCCTGTCGGTCACGCGCACCGCCACGGGATTCCGGCTCGTACTTCCGAGACCAACGGCAACTCTCGTCGGCCCTGCCACAGCCCGGCCGACACAGGACAATCTATGAGGAAACCGTGCACATAACCTATCTGCTCGCGGCCGGCTCCAACTCGATCTACGACGGGAAGCACAAGCAAGGCGGGCGGTACCACACCTACGGCCAGCACAGCTTCATCCTCGACCTGCTCGGAGTCATGGGCCGGGAGGGGCACGACGTCCGCCTCGTGGTCGACGACCTGCGCAACTTCCCCCTTGTGCCGATGCTCAGGGGCACAGACTCGATCTCCGTGACCGAGGACGTCGGGCCGCCGGGTGAGACCGATCTGATCCTCGTCGACGAGGACGCCGAAGTGATGCTCCGTCAGTTTCCCGCCTCGGTCCCCGCTTTCCGTGTCGTGCACCATCCGGGCCGCCGTTCGTCGGACTACGTCGTCTCGCGCTGCGAACGCTTCCTCTGCATGACGGAGAACGCGCTCACCCTTCAGGAGGCATATCTCCCTGCGGGAAAGGCGGCACTGGTCCGCCAGGGCGTGGATCTGGACCGCTTCCCGGAGGTCCCCCGCGCGAGCGCTCCGGAACGGCCCCGGGTACTCGTCTACTGCCGGATGGATTCGGGACGTGAGGCACTGGTCGGCCAGGTCATGGAGAACCTCGACCGGGCCGGTCTCCTCGTCTACGCGGCGGGTGACGGACCGGGCTTCTGGGACATCAGCGACCGCTTCGGCAGCGAGATTATTCTGATCAACCACGTGCCCTGCCACTCCATACCGAATCTGCTGGGCGAAATGGACGTGGTCGTCTCACTCGGCCGTGGCGCCATGGAGGCGATGGCGACGGGAATACCGACCATCTGCGCGGGCTACGGCTATGCCGGCCTCGTCACCGAGGACAACGTCGACGCCCTGATGCACTACAACCTCACCGGCGCGCACTGCGGTCAGGACGCCACGCAGGTCATGACGGACGTCCGGAACGCCTTGCGGACCGACCGTCGTGAGGTGCGCCTGCTGGCCGAGAAGCACCTGTCGGCCGAGGGTTTTGTGAACGGCGTGTGCGATCTGTACGCGCAGGTGCGGTCTTGAGGGATGTCCCGGTGGGGCGTGGGGCGTGGGGCGTGGGGCGCGGGGCGGCCCATCCGCGAATGTTCTGCCGATCCGGGCGCCTGGTGCGGGAAGGGGGATCTGCACCGTGCCGGCCGCCGGATTGACTCCTGGGATTCGCCAGTGGGCTTGAGGCACCGCACCGGCCGGGGCTTCCGTTTCACTGCTGGGGCAGCCCTTAGTGTCAGTCGGCCACGCCCAGGTCTTCGCGCATGATCCGGCGCATGGTGGTGAGGGCGGGTTCGGCGGCTTTGAGGTCGAGGAGGGCCTGGTCCGCGCTTTCGCCCTCTCGGGAGAGGCCGCGGTCGATCCGTTTGGCGGTGGCGTCGATTCCGGCCAGGACGACGTTCAGCTCGCGGGATGCCGTGAGTACCGCTTCGGGGACGATCATCTGGGCCTCGGCGTAGCGGTCCCGGTAGTCCCGTCGCGCCTCCTCGACCTGGGCACGGTCGTCGTCGGTGTAGACCCCGTCCCGCAAGCGGTGCAGGGCGTCCTTCAGCATGGTGTGGAAGTGGCGGGAGGCTCGGTTCATCGCGGTGTACGCGGCACGTCGCTCCTCGAAGAGCCGCCTGCTCTCCTCGGTTCGGAGCTCCTGCGCTCGCTGGCGCTTCGTCGCCCCTATGGCGACCAAGGGGGCCAGGAGTGTGCCGAGCACTCCGACGATGGCAGTGATCATGGCGGCTGTCGTGGCACCCATGCAGGTGACCCTACGGGCCGGTTGACCTCGGTGGGTCCCGGATTCATTCCCGGATTCACTCCCGGACCTCATTCCCCGATTCGGCGACGGTGGCAGGTTCGGGGGGCGTGTGGGGGGATGCGGCGGAGCACCCGGCCACGACACGTCGCGTCGTGGCCGGGTGCTCGCTGACCGGCGCGGATGTGTCCGGGGCCGGCCTTCCTTGATGCATGGCGACGGTCAGGGGCTCTGGTTCTCGTGGTGGAGGACCGCCGTCGCGGATGCCTCCGGCCGGCCGGGTGTCCGCTCCGGTTCCGTGCCCGGCTGTCGTTCGGGCGCCGGGCGCGGCGCGTCCGCCGGTCCTTGCGGTGGCCGCTGCGCGGTGGTGCGCATCAGGGCGGCGCACACCAGCAGGAGTGCGAGTGCGGGCAGGGCGATGGCCACGGCGAGTCCGGGGAACTCCGGGTCGCCGCCCAGTCCGGTGACTCCGGTGTAGGCGGCGCCGGACGCCATCTGCAGGGCGAAGAACAAGCCGGAGGCGGCGCCCGCGTGTTGACCGTCGTAGCGCATCATCCCGGCCTGGCAGGTCGGGAACATCGCTCCGACGCCCACCATGCAGAACGCCATGGGGACGACCAGGCTCAGCGGCTCGTCCGGCCAGATCCGCACGCTGACGGACATCACGAGCGCCGCGGCCGCCGCCACCGAGGAAGCGAGCCGGGCGACCAGCTCCAGGGAACGCACCCGGCCCAGGCGCTTGGCCACGCTGCTCCCCGTCACGTAACCGGCGATCACCAGTGTGTACAGGGCCCCGTACTCGACGGGGGAGGCGCCGAGGCCGACCTGGATGGCGTGGCTGGAGTAGGTGGTGAAGGTGAAGTACGCGCACCAGGCGAGGCTGATGGCGGCGGCGAAAACGGTGAAATCCCGGTTGCCGAGGATGCGACGGTAGGCGGTGAGGGGACCTTCGGAGGGGGTGCGGGGCGGGGTTTCCGGTGCAGGCGCTGGTCCCGCTGCCGGTCCCGCTGCCAGTCCCTTGCCCCGTTCCGCTGCCGGTCCCTTGCCCGGTGCCGGTCCCGGCGTCTGACGTCCACCGGCCGTCTGCGGCCTGTTGCGCGGCTTGTCGGAGGGCAGCAGGAACACGGCGCCCACGAGGGTGGCGACGCCGACCGCCGTCATGCAGACGAACAGCACGCGCCACGAGGCGTACTGCACCAGCAGGCCCGCGAGCGGCGGCGAGACGGCGGGGGTCACCGCGATCACTGTCGTGAGCGCGGTGAGCACATTGAGCCGTTCCCGTTGCGGCAGGTCCTTCTGCACCCACAGCCGGGCGATGACCGTGCCCGCGCCGGCGCCCAGGGCCTGCAGGACCCGGCCGGCGATGAAGACGGCAACGTTCGGGGCCAGCAGGCAGAGTGCGGAGGCGCCCGCGAACAGGGCGAGGGCCGCCAGCTGGGTCCGCTTGGCTCCGTACCGGTCGGCCAACTGGCCGGTGACCAGCATGGAGATGGCGTACGCCGCCATGTAGCCGACCATCGAGCGGCTGAGGTCCGACTCGCCAGCGCCGAAGTGGGCGCCGATCTGCGGGATGGCCGGAACGAAGGCGGCGAGGGCGAGTTGGGGCACACACACCAGTGACATCAGGCACAGGGTGAGCCCGCGGGAGAGGCGGATGTCGGTCATCAGACCGCCTGCAGGGCGTACCGGTCGGGCTCCCGGTCGTGCTCGTCGACGCTGTACCGGGCGACCCGCGCCGCCTGCCGGGCGACGTACTCCATGGAGCTGGAATGGAAGTGGACGCCCGAGGCCAGGTCGCCGACCACATGGAAGCCCGGCCGGGGGGTGCCGTCCGGACGCAGGGCACGGTTGCTCTCCGGTTCCACCTGGATGCCCCCTGCCGGGTGCGCGGCCACCAGGGACCGGCGCGCGAGGTCCCGCAGAAGGGAGCCTTCGGGGGCGGCGGTGAGGTCGTTGGTCCGGCCGACGGCGTTGACGACCCGGTCGTACCGCTCGGTGGAGCCGTCGGCGTACGAGGCCGTGAAGCCGCCGCCCGGTTCGCTGCGGACCGCGGTGACACCGCGCCGGAAGCCGGCGTCCCCCGCCTCGGCGAGGGCGACCAGCTTGCGCGCGTTCACCGGTGGCATGGGGTTTCGCAGGCAGGCGAAGGCGCGGTGGTGTCTTCGCAGGAAGGCGCGCTGTTCGCCCGGTGGCAGCGCACGCCAGAGCGCGGAGTACGCCGGGGTGAGTGCGGTGACGCAGCGCTGGAGCAGGCCCGCGGGGCCGGGGTCCGCCAGCCGCGACCGCAGCAGCTCCGCCGCGGGCCACCGCTCCGCGTACGGGCGCACCGCGTCCCGCAGGCTGGTGCCGTGGTCGCGGAGCGAGGAATCGATGAGGGTGTAGATGTCCCGGAGCGTGACGGCACCCCGGGAGGCGAGTTCCAGGCCGCCGAAGGAGTGTTCCGGATCGTCCCAGCGCGAGACCGGACTGGATCTCACATCCGGTACGAAGCCGGAGCGGGAGGCCAGGGTGACCCCAACGCCCTGTTCGGTGAGCACGAGCGCGCTGTCGACGGCCGTCAGCCCCGTGCCCAGGACCAGCACCCGGTCCGCGGGATCCACGCAGGCCAGCGACGGTGCCAGGGGGTAGGGCTGGGCGATGAAACCTGGTGCGTCGGCCAGGCCGAAGACGTCGACGGGAGGCAACGTGCCGACCGCCAGGATCACGCTGTCGGCGGTGAAGGTCATGCCGTCCGCGGTGGTGATGGCGTAGGCGGCCGGGCCTTCGGCGGCCCTGCCGGTCCCGGTGGCTCCGGCAACCCCGGAAACCCCGGCGGCCTCGGTGGCCTCCGTGACCTCGGCGATCCCCGTGACCGAGCTGCGCACGGTCGTCACCCGGGCGCCGAGGTGTTCGAGATCGTCGCAGGCCCCGGCGAAAACCCCCTCCAGGTAGTGGCCGAAGGCGGCGCGGGGGGCGAAGGCCGAGGCGGCCTTCCAGTCCAGGGGGATGGCGGTGGAACGCAGCTGCTCCGCGGAGCGATTGAGCCATCGGCGGAACTGGCCGGGATCGTTGTAGTCCACGGACATGGCGGACAGCGGACGGTTTAACAGGGCGGCGTGGGTGTCGCGCGCGTAGGCGACGCCCGGACCGAACCGGTCCGTCGGGTCGAAGACATGGATGTCCGCGGCGAACTCCCGGCTGTCGGCGGAGAGTTCGCGGGCGCAGGCGGCAAGGAAGGCGGTTCCGGCGGCACCACCGCCTATGACGGCGATGACGGGGCGAGATGTCACAGAAGCCTCCAGCGAATCATGAAAAGCAGCAGGTCGGCGATCGCGACGGCGCGCCACGGGCGTCCCTCCCGATCAAGGCCGGTGGGGGCCGGTGGGTTTCATGAAGCAAGGAGTACGGGGCTGTTCGCGGACGCTCGCGTCGGCCCGTGCCGGGCCGGTGTTCCCCGGACCGGTCCTTCCGTACCCGGGTGCCGAGATGACGGCGCACCCCGCCCGCAGCGGTTCTCCGCACACGTCATGGGTGCCGCCATTCCAGGAACGGCGGCACCCGGTGGTTCTCCCCCGGAACCGATGCACGGCATCGGCCAGGCGGGCGACCGGCCGATGTGGCTGATTCTAGGCAGCCGATCGTCGATCGCCATCCGAATTTGGCGTTCCAGGTGGCTCAAAGATGCCATTGCGGCGATTCTGAGCCACTTATGGCCAAATTGCAGTGCAGGGGCGGTAGTTGACCATCTGAGTGGAGCCTTGGCTTCCGTGCGGCCGGGTCTTTCCGGCTGTCGCGGGGCTCTTTCGACGGGCTTGCGCCCCTGCTTCCGTCGGCTCTCCTGTCTGTCAGTTCTCCTCTCCGTCAGTTCCCCTGCCCGTCGGCCCGGTGATCCCCGTCGGCCCGGCGGTCTCAGTCGGGCCGATCCCCCCCGCCGGCCCGGCGGTCTCAGTCGGCCCGATGGCCCTCGTCGGTCCGGTGGGCGCGCGGCTCCAGCGGCGTGAGTACGCCCAGGCGCTCCTCGATCCGCTGTGCCGCGTCCAGGCACCGGTCCTCGCGGTACATCCCCGCCACGACCTGGACGCCCTGCGGCAGGCCGGCCGCGAGACCGGTGGGTACGGCCACGGCCGGCACCCCCACGTACGTGGTCGCGGTCAGCAGGCGTATCGGCGACATCATCGCGTCGCGCTCCTCCGGGGTCCGCGGTATCACCGGCTCCGGTGCCGGCTGCGTGGACACCGGTCCGAGCAGCAGCGGGAAGTCCTCGAAGAAGCGGGCCCACGCGCGCTGTACGCCGAGGCGCACCCCGGTCTGCCGCAGGTACTCCTCCAGGCCGACGGCCGGGTGACGCTGGATGTCCATCTCGATATGGCGGGCGCTGTCGTCGGTGAGCAGTCGCCTGAGCATGGGCCAGGCCAGGCTGAACTCGGCCCGCAGGAGCGCGCCGTAGCCGTCGAGGGCGTCCTGCAGGCGTGGCACCTCGACCTCCTCGACCGGGTGCCCGGCGTCCTCCAGGGCGGCGGCCGCCTTCTCGATCGCCGCGCGCACGTCCGGGTGGACGTCGCCGTGGCCGCCGGGGTCGGTCACCACGCCGACCCGCAGCGGCGCGTCCGGCCGCGGTCCGTACAGCGGTGCCGGGACCGCCCGCGGGTCCTGCCAGTCCGTGCCCGCCAGCACCTCGTATGCCGCTCGCAGGTCCGCCACCGACCGGGCCAGCGGCCCGTCTACGGGGAAGAGCTGGTGGCCCAGGACCGGCTCATGATCGCTCATCCGGTGGTCGGCCGGGAACCGTCCGTAGCTCGGTTTCAGCGCCGCGACGCCGTTGAACGTCGCCGGGTTGCGGACAGACCCGCCGGAGTCGTTGCCCAGGCCCAGCGGTGCCATGCCGGTGGCCACCGCGACCGCGTCGCCGCCGCTGGTGCCGCCGGGAGAGCGCTGCGGGTCCCACGGGTTGACGGTGTCCCCGAAGAGCTGGCTGACCGTGTGCACTCCGGCGAGCGCCAGGTCGGGCATGTTGGTGCGGCCGACCGGAATCGCCCCGGCCGCGCGCAGCCGCCGCACCGGGGGAGCGTCCGACGGCGCCACCCAGTCGCGGAAGTGCGGGACGCCGTGCGTGGTCGCCGAACCGGCGACGTGGATGTTCTCCTTCACCGTGAACGGCACCCCGGCCAGCGGGCCCAGCCGTTCCCCGGCGGCCCGGCGCCGGTCGGTCTCCCGCGCCGCCTGCAGGGCGCTGTCCTCCAGCAGCCGGGTCACCGCGTTCACCTGCGGGTTCACCGCGACGATCCGCTCCAGGTGCGCTTCTACGGCCTCCGCCGCCGACACCTCTCCCCGGGCCACCAGCCCCGCCAGCTCCGACGCCTCCAGCGCCCACAGTTCCGTGGTCGTGCCCATCGGACCCTCCCTTCGCTCAGTCAGTGACGATGCAGGCTTAAGATACAGGTCTGTATTTGGATGCAAAACTGAATATCAAATCGGAGCGGGCCGTAGGATGCCGTCGTGACACCCGAACGCAAGCGACTGACCCGCGAAGAGAGCCGGCAGCAGACCCGCGGCCGTCTGCTGGACGCCGCCGCCGAGCTGTTCACCGAACGCGGTGTCAACGGCACCTCCGTCGAGCAGATCGCCGAGCGCGCCGGCTACACCCGCGGCGCCTTCTACGGGAACTTCGAGGACAAGAACGCCCTCGTCGCCGAGCTGCTGCAGCACCGCACCCGCCGCGAACTGGACGAAGTCGGCGCCCTCACCCAGGGCGCCGCCTCCTTCGCCGATGCCCTCGACAAGCTCCGGGCCTGGAACCGCGACCGCGCCGGGCACCTGCCCGCATGGCTCGCCCTGCGTATGGAGCTCGTCCTGCACGCGATGCGGAACGAGGAACTGCGGCCGCTGCTCGCCGAACGTGAACTCCTCGCCCGCGACGCCCATGCCGCCGGCCTGGAGCGGGCGTTCGCCGCCCGCGGGGTCGAGTCGCCGGCGGACCCCGCGTTCCTCGCCCTGATCGTCCACGCCTTGGAGGACGGTCTGCTCATCCAGCGACTGCTGGCCCCCGCCGGCATCCCGGACGACGTCGTCGTCGACGCCTTCGACCTGCTCCTGCGCTCCTGGACCGCGTTGGCGCAGCATCCGGGCGGGGAGGGCGGCGACGGCCAGGATCCGGCGGGGAAGGGCGGCGACGGCCAGGATCCGGGGTCAGGACGGGGCTGACCGGTGTGGGGACGGAGCGGAAGATTCGTCCGGGAGCCGTTGGGATGGTCCCCTTCGGGAGCTGATGCCGGGGATCAGACCTCCCACTCGGCGGGGAGGGTGCGGTAGCGGCACAGGGGGGAGCCCCGGCGCCGGGGCAGCACATAGGGCAGCACGCTGCCGTGCGCCACGTCGAAGAAGACGCCGGCCGGGCTCACCAACAGTGCCACCACGAGCAGTTGGGCCACGGTGAGGAGGTGCAGGAACTAGGCGGCGGGCATGCTGCCGAAGGCCACGGCGTAGGCCACATCCGCCCAGATCAGTACCGGCTTCTGCCCGCTCGACAGGCACGTCCTTCGGGACGCTCACCGTGGCGCAGGCAGCGTGACGGTGAAGGTGCTGCCCTTGCCCGGTGCGGTGCGGACCGTGACCGTGCCGCCGTGTGCCTCGGCGATCGACTTGACGATGCTCAGGCCCAGGCCCGTGCCGCCGGCGGCCGGGTCGCGGGACTCCTCGCCGCGGTAGAAGCGTTCGAAGATGCGCTCGGCGGTCTCGGGGGGCATACCGGGGCCCTGGTCGCGGACCGTCAGCTCCACCGTGTCGCCGGGCAGCGCACGCGCGCCCACCGCTATCGGCGTGCCCGGCGGGGTGTAGCGCAGCGCGTTGCCCAGGAGGTTCTGCAGGACCTGCCGGAGCCGGTCCTCGTCGCCGCAGGCGAAGACCTCGCCCGCCACCTCGACGGCGACCGGCTTGCCGGGGTCGCGGACCCGGGCATCGCCGACGGCGTCCTCGACGAGCGTGCCGAGGTTCACCGGTGCGCCGGCGAGCGGGCGGCCCTGGTCGAGCCGGGCGAGCAGCAGCAGCTCTTCGACCGTGGCGTGCATCCGGGCCGCCTCGCCCTCGATGCGCGTCATCGCCCGCTCGATGAGCTCGGGATCCTGGGCCAGACCGTGCAGATGCAGTTGCGCCCAGCCGCGGATCGTGGTCAGCGGGGTGCGCAGTTCGTGCGAGGCGTTGGCCACGAACTGCCGCAGCTGTTCCTCGGACCGCTGCCGTTCGTCGAACGCCCGGTTGAGGGCGGTGGCGACCTCTCCCACCTCGGAGTGGCGCCGGGCGACCTCGATGCGCTGGTCGATGTCGCCGTCGGCGACGGCCGTCGCGGTGGCGGCCATGTCGCGCAACGGCCGCAGGCCCACGCGGAGTACGCCACGGCTGAGGAGCACGATGCCGCCGAGCGCGGCCAGCGTGGCGGCGGCATCGGCGCCGATCAGCCAGTAGACGACGTCCTCGGCCGGCTGGAGGCTCTTGGCGACCACGACCGTGCTGAACCGCTCGGGCGGTGCGCCGGGCGCGGGCCGGACCGTGGCGGACGGGCCGACGGGGAAGCTCAGGACGCGGTAGCGGGGCACCGGTGCTCCCTTCGCCGACAGGGTGAGGGGCTGGTCGGCGAAGCTGTCCGGGACCGGCGACGGCAGGTCGGGGCGGGCGCGGTGCTGCCCGTTGAGGTCTCGTGACGGGGTCTGGGCGACCACCTTGCCGTGGTCGTCGGCCAGCGCGACGTACACGCCGTCGGGGATGAGGGAGTTGAGGCCGGCCGAGTTGACCGGGGTCGCCTGGTCGTTCAGCCGCTGCTGCACGGTGGTGCGGGCCTTGGCGAGCGTGGCGTCGGCGACATCGATGAGGTTGAGGCGCAGCCCGATCAGCGACACCGCGTTGACGGCCACCATGCCCCCGGCCGCCAGCAGGACGACCCCGATCATCAGCCGTGCCCGCAGGGAGCCGCGCCAGGCGGCGGCCACCTCAGCCGCCTCCGGGCAGGCGCAGGCTGTAGCCGAAACCGCGCATCGTGTGGATCAGGGCGGGGGACCGGTCGTCCACCTTCGCCCGCAGCCGGGACACCAGCTTCTCGACGACGCCCGCTCCGAAGCGGTGCTGCCAGACGTGGTCCATGATCTGCTCTTTCGACATCACCTGGTCGGCATTGATGAGCAGGTAACGCAGCAGCTTGTACTCGGTCGGTGACAGCGCTATCAGCCGGTCCCCGCGGCGCACCCGGCGGCTGCGCTCGTCCACGCTCAGGTCGGCGAAGCGCAGCAGCGGGCTCTCCTCCGCGCACCGGCCGGCCCGCCGCAGCAAGGCGTGCACCCTGGCCAGCAGTTCGGGAAGGCTGAAGGGCTTGGTGAGGTAATCGTCCGCGCCCATGGCGAAGCCCGTCACCCGGTCCTCGACGGAATCGCGCGCGGTCAGGAACAGCACCGGCAGCCGCGCGCCGTTCTCCACCAGCCGCCGGCACAGGCGGAAACCGTCCATGTCGGGCAGCATGACGTCCAGCACCAGCAGGTCCGGGGGCTGCGCCTCGTACGCGCTCAGGGCCTGGGCACCGCAGCCCGCGGTCGCCACCGTGTAGCCCGCGAGGCCCAGGGTGGTCTCCAGCAGCTCCGCCATCCGCGGGTCGTCATCCACGACGAGCAGCCGTTGGCCCGTCCCCCGGGGCAACGGTGCGTCACTCGTCGGCGAGGCGGAGGGCATGGCGGGCACCAATCGGTCTCGGAGTCTGTGACGACAACGAGTCGTCCCGGCCGCCGGTTCCCTGGCCGGCGGTTCACCGGCCGGCGGTTCACCGGCCATCGGTTCCGCGGCCATCGGTTCCGCGGCCCTTGACCCTGGCCTCGGTCCCGCTCCCGGTCCCCGGCGCGGCAGACGTTACCCCGGCCCGCGGAGGCTGTCAGGCAACGGTCAGGTTGCTGACCGCGGCGGGTCAGCGAGGGCGGTTTCTCTTGTGCCACGACACCGGAAAGAGCACCGTCCGCCGAGAAGCCTGGAGAGCCCGTGGACCCTGCCGCACAGGAGGAAGCCGGCGGTGTGGATGCCGTCCGGACCGCAGTGCGGAGCCGGCTGCGCGGCACCGTGATCGATATCGCGCCCGTCTTCGGATTCACCCTGACCTTCGCCCTCACCCACCGGCTCGGCATCGCGCTGACGCTCGCCTTCACGGCCGGGGCCGGGGCCTTCGTCCACCGGCTGGTGCGCAGGGAGCCCGTGGGGCGTGCGCTGGCGATCCTCGGCCTCGTCTGTGTCCAGGGCGCGTTGGCCGCACGGACCGGGCAGGCCACCAGCTTCTTCCTCCCGCACCTGGTGCTGCACTGCGCGATGGCCGTGGCGGCACCGGTGCTGATCCTCCTCGGATGGCCGCCGCTGGGGGTGATGGTGGGGCTGGTCACGGGCGAGCGGACGGCGTGGCGCCGCTGCGCGGTGCGCCGCCGGGCCTTCGCCAGGGGCAGCCTCGTCCTCTTCACGGGGAACGTCCTGATGCTGACCGTCCAGCTCCCGCTGTTCCTGTCCGGCCAGGCCGTCGCCCTCGGCTCGGTCGATGTCTTCGGGCCACTCGTCTTCGCGCTCGGCGCCCTGCTGGGCTGGCGGGTCTATCTGCGCGCCCTCGGTGGCCACCGCTGCGATGCCGGCCTCCGCGCGGACGGCGACGTCAGCGCGGAGGCCTACCTGAGCGCGGACGCCGACCTGAACGCCGGCCCGGCACGCCCCGCCGGCCCGGCACGCCCCGGTGACCCCACACACCTCACACACCCCAAACACCCCACCCACCCGGCATCCCCCATGGAAAGGACCGTCCGATGACCGACACCCAGCCCACTACCCGGCCCCGGCCCGACACCCGGACCCAGCCCACCCAGCGGACCTGCCCGTTCAGCCCGCCCGAGGGGTACCGGACGCTGCGTGAAGAGGCCCCGATCACGCCGGTGACCTTCCCGGACGGGACGGACGGGTGGCTGGTCAGCCGGCACGCCGACGTACGGACGGTGCTGGCCGACCAGCGGTTCGGCGCGAACCGCCGGCCCGCGCGCACCGACGCCTTCGCGCCCACCGGCACACCGGTGCCGCCGCCCCCGCCGGGGATGTTCATCATGATGGACGGCCCGGAGCACACCCGGATCCGCCGGCTGCTCACCGGCCAGTTCACGGTGCGCCGGATGCGGCAGCTGGCACCCGCGGTGGAACGGATCGTCGCCGAGCACCTGGACGCCATGGCGTCCGCCGAGCAGCCGGTCGACCTCCTCCGGGACTTCGCCCTGCCCATCCCCTCGCTGGTGATCTGCGAGCTGCTGGGGGTGCCGTACGCGGACCGTGCGGACTTCCAGCGGAATTCGGGCAACATGCTCCGGCTGGACGCCAGTCAGGAGCAGGTCCAGCAGGCGCACCTGGCGATGAACCAGCACATCCACGAACTGGTCCAGGCCAAGCGTGCCCACCCCACCGACGACATCCTCAGCGGCCTGGTGCAGGACGGCCGGCTCAGCGACGAGGAAATGGCGGGCGTCGGCGCGCTGTTGCTGCTCGCCGGGCACGAGACGACGGCGAACATGATCGCGCTGGGCACCATGTGCCTGCTGCACCACCCCGACCAGCTGGCGGCGCTGCGCGCGGACGCCTCGCTCTGGGACAACGCCGTCGAGGAACTGCTCCGCTACCTGACGATCATCCAGTTCGGTCTGCGCCGTGTGGTGCGCGAGGACCTGGAGCTGGACGGCCACCGCATCGAGGCCGGCACCACGGTGCTCGCCTCCCTGACCTCGGGAAACCGCGACGCCGACCAGTTCACCGGCGACCCCGACCAGTTGGACGTGCAGCGGCCCTACAGCCCGCACCTGGCCTTCGGGCACGGCGCCCACCAGTGCATCGGCCAGCAGCTGGCCCGGGTGGAGATGAAGGCCGCGCTGTCCGCCCTCTTCGACCGGTTCCCCTCCCTGCGGCTGGCCGTACCGGCGAAGGAGGTGCCGATGCGCGACGACATGCTCATCTACGGCGTCCACGCGCTGCCCGTGACCTGGTAGCCGGCGCCCCGGCCGCCACCCGGGCACCCCGTCCACGGAAGAAACGGAAGAAGAGGAATCCCGATGAAGGTCATCATCGACGAGGACAAGTGCGTCGGCGCGGGCCAGTGCGTGCTGGCCGCTGACCAGGTCTTCGACCAGCGGGAGGACGACGGCATCGTCGTCCTCCTGGACGCCCTGCCGCCCGAGGAGCAGCACTCCGCGGTGGAGGACGCCGCGGCCCGTTGCCCGGCGCTGGCCATCGAGGTGCTGAAGTAGTGCCCGAGAAGGAACGGATCGTCGTGGTGGGCGCCTCGGCCGCGGGGCTCACCACGGCCGAGGCCCTGCGCCGCGAGGGTTTCACCGGGACGCTGACCATGGTCGGCGAGGAACCCCGGGTGCCCTACGACCGGCCGCCGCTGTCCAAGCAGGTCCTGGCCGGTGCGCGGGAACCGGAGACGACCGTGCTGCGCCAGGACGCCGACCTCGGGCGCCTGAAGGCCGAACTGCGCCTGGGCTGCCGGGCGGCCGGCGTGGACACGGCGGCCCGCACCGTCACCCTGGAGGACGGGGACCGGCTGCGCTACGACGGCCTGGTCATCGCGACCGGGCTGCGCCCCCGTCGGCTGCCCTTCGGCCACGACCTGGCCGGGGTGCACGTACTGCGCACGCTCGACGACGCCCTGACGCTGCGTGCGCAGTTGCTGGGCGGCCCGCGGGTCGTGGTGATCGGCGCTGGATTCCTCGGCAGCGAGATCGCCGCCACCGCACGGGGGCTGGGACTGGACGTCACTCTCGTCGATATCGCGCCCACCCCGCTGGCCGGGCAGGTCGGCCCCTGGGTGGGGAACTTGGTGGCCGGTCTGCACCAGGATCACGGGGTCCGGCTGCGGATGGGCCGCGGCGTCGCCGGCCTGACCGGCGGGAACGGCCGGGTCACCGAGGTGGTGCTCGACGACGGCGCCCGGCTCCCCGCCGATGTGGTCGTGGTCGCGATCGGCTCGGTGCCGGCCACCGACTGGCTGACGGACTCCACGATCCCCCTGGGCGACGGGGTGCTCTGCGACAGCCACTGCCGCGTCGCCCCCGGGGTCTACGCGGCAGGAGACGTCGCCAACTGGCCGGACCCGGTCACCGGCGGCCGCGTCCGCCTCGAACAGCGCACCAACGCCACCACCCAGGCCCTCGCCGTCGCCAGGAACCTCCTCGCCAGGCCTGAGGACGCGGTGCCCTACGCGCCGGTGCCGTTCGGCTGGACCGACCAGTACGACGCCAAGATCCAGTTCCACGGCCGGTGTCCCGCGGATGCCCGGGTCACCTGTGTCGAGGGCGATCCGCGGACGGGCAGGTTCGTCGCGCTCTACCAGGAGGGCGGCCGCGTGGTGGGCGTACTCGGCTGGAACAGCGCACGCGCCCTGCACGCGTACCGCGGTCGCATCGGCGAGCGGGTGCCGGAGTGAACGGGGCAGGCCCGGCGGACGGATCGGCGATGCGCCCGCCGGGACGACCAGGGGCGGACGACCCGGACCAGGAGCGGGCGGCCGGGACCAGGGGCGTACGGCCGGGACCCGCCGGGCGGACGGCCGGGACCAGGGGCGGACCGCCGGGTGAACCGGAGGTGCGGAGGGGGAAGAGGCCCGCCGGAAAGGGTTTTTGACGGGCCGGAAGGGGCGCACCGGCGTAAGTTCACCGGCATGGTGACTTCGATGACGCACGAGGACTACGAGCGGCGGATGGACCGGGCGGGCCGGGCCGCCGCCGATGCCGGGCTGGCCGGGCTGATCGTGACGCCGGGTCCGGATCTGGTGTGGCTGTGCGGCTACCGCCCGCCCGCGGCCACCGAGCGGCTGACCGCCCTGGTGATCGAGCCGGGGCGGCGCTCGCGGCTGCTGGTGCCCGTATTGGAGCATCCGGACGCGGAGCGCTCGCCCGGGGCCCCGGCGATGGAGGTGTCGGGGTGGACCGACGGGTCAAAGCCGTACGCGGAGGTTGCCAAGTGGGTGGATCCGCAGGGGCGTTACGGGGTGTCCGACGGGACGTGGGCATTGCATCTGCTGGGGCTGCAGCGGTGTCTGCCGGGGACCGCCTACACGGCCCTGACGGAGGCGCTGCCGATGCTGCGCGCGGTCAAGGACGCCCATGAGGTGGCGCGGCTGGCCGCGGCCGGCGCCGCCGCGGATGCGACGTACGAGGAGATCCTGGGGGTGCGCTTCGGCGGCCGGCGGGAGCGGGAGGTGGCGGCGGACCTGGCGCGGCTGCTGACCGAGCACGGGCACAGCCAGGTGGACTTCACGGTCGTCGGGTCGGGCCCCAACGGTGCCAATCCGCACCACGAGGCCGGGGAACGGGTCATCGAGGACGGCGACATGGTCGTGCTCGACTTCGGCGGCCTCAAGGACGGGTACGGTTCGGACACCTCGCGGACCGTGCACGTCGGGCAGCCGGGCGCCGAGGAGCGCAAGGTGCACGACATCGTGCGGGAGGCGCAGCAGGCGGCGTTCGAGGCGGTGCGGCCGGGCGTCGCGTGCCAGGACATCGACCGGGTGGCCAGGAAGGTCATCAAGGCCGCCGGGTACGGCGAGTACTTCATCCACCGCACCGGCCACGGCATCGGGGTCACCACGCACGAGCCGCCGTATCTGGTGGAGGGCGAGCATCTGCCGCTGGTGCCCGGGATGTGCTTCTCGATCGAGCCGGGGATCTATCTGCCGGGGCGGTTCGGGGTCCGTATCGAGGACATCGTGACGTGTACGGAGTCGGGCGGGCGGCGGCTGAACGGGACGGCCAGGGAGATGGCGGTGGTGCGGTAGGGGCCGGCGGCTGCGGCAGGGGCCTGCCGCCGGGGCTACTGCCGCGGGCTGCCGGGTATTTCCGCAGGTCAGGGTGCATTGTCAGTGGTGTGGTTCACGATGGGGTGTGCAGGCGTGGACCGGTACCCGGGCGCGGACCGCAACGGCGGGCACGGGCCGGAACCCAGGCCCGGCCGGGACGGCGGGCATGGACCGGAACGGCGGACGGGCTCGGACGGCAGGAAGGCGGTGGCCCGGTGGCAGGGCGCGGTGAGGAGACGGTGCGGGTGGTGCGGCGGCCCGAGGTGCGGTTGCCGGAGCTGGCGGCGTACGACGGCGGGGAGCTGGAGGCCGAGGGGGATTACGACGGGCTGGAGTTCGCGGACGCCGACTGGGCCGGACAGTCGGCGCGCGGCGCGCGCTTCCTGGACTGTGCGCTGCGGCGCTGCGCGCTCGACGAGACCGTGCTCAGCCGGGCACGGATCATCGACAGCGTGCTGAGCGGCGTACGCGGCGTCGGCACGGACCTCTCCCAGGCGTCCCTGCGCGATGTGGAGGTGTCGGACGCCCGGCTCGGCGGGACCCAGCTGCACGGTGCGGTGCTGCAGCGCGTCGTGGTGCGCGGCGGGAAGATCGATTTCCCGAATCTGCGGAAGGCGAAGCTGCGGGATGTCGCCTTCGAGGGCTGTGTGCTGGTCGAGGCGGACTTCGCGGGGGCGGAGCTGGAGCGGGTGACGTTCGACGACTGCACGCTGACGCAGGCGGATTTCTCCGGGGCGCGGATGAAGGACGTCGATCTGCGGGGTGCGGCCGCGCTGGATATCGCCCGGGGCATCGACCGGCTGTCGGGTGCGGTGATCAGCGCGTCCCAACTGCTCGATCTGGCCCCGGCGTTCGCGGCCCAGATAGGGGTGCGGGTGGAGTGAGCCCCGCCCGGCCGGGCGCTCAGACGCGGGGGAAGCGGGCCTGGAGGTCCCAGACGGCCGGGTTGTCGCCGAGACCGTCGTGCATATCGGTGAGGTCGGCGATCAGGTCGTGCAGGAAGTCGCGGGCCTCGCGGCGCAGTGCGGAGTGGTTGAAGGTGAGCGGGGCCTCGTCGGCCGCCATCCAGTCGGCGTCCACGTCCACCCACCCGAAGCGGCGCTCGAAGAAGATCCGGTCCGCGGATTCGGTGAAGTCCAGCTCCGCGTGGACGGGGCGGGCGGAGCGGTTGCCCCGGGGGTCGGTGTCGAGCTGTTCGACGATGTCGCACAGCGCCCAGGCGAAGTCGAGTACCGGCACCCAGCCCCAGGCCGTCGACAGCTCGCGGTCCGTCTTCGTGTCGGCGAGGTAGACGTCGCCGCAGAAGAGGTCGTGCCGCAGTGCGCGCACGTCCGCGGTCCGGTAGTCCGTCTGCGGCGGGTCCGGAAAGCGGCGGGAGAGGGAGTAGCCGAGGTCGATCACGCCTTGATGGTGTCACGCCCGGTGCGGCGCGCAGACGCCCGCACCGGTCGCACGGAGAGACACCCCCGCAGACACCTCCCCGCCCGCGCCGCTCCCGCCTGTCACCCGCCACTCCGCCACTCCGCCACCCGCCACTCCGCCACCTCCGCTACACCGCGGTCAGCACCCGCGGCCCCTCCTCGGTCACCGCCACCGTGTGCTCGAAGTGGGCGGCGCGGGAGGCGTCGGTGGTGCGCAGGGTCCAGCCGTCGCCGTCCTCGACGTAGAAGTCCTTGCCGCCGGCCAGGAACATCGGCTCGATGGCGAGGACCAGGCCGTGGCGCAGGACGAAGCCGCGGTGCGGGCGGCCGTCGTTGGGGACCGACGGGTCCTCGTGCATCTGGCGGCCGATGCCGTGGCCGCCGAAGTCCCGGGGGATGCCGTAGCCGGCCGCGCGTCCGACGCTGCCGATCGCATGGGAGATGTCGCCGATCCGGGCGCCGACCACGGCCGCCGCGATGCCCGCCTCCAGCGCCTGCCGGGTGGTGTCCATCAGCCGCTGGTCCTCGGCGCTTGCGGTGCCGACGGTGAAGCTGAGGGCGGCGTCGCCGGCCCAGCCGTCCACGAGGGCGCCGCAGTCGATGCTCACCAGGTCGCCGTCGCGCAGCCGGGAGGCGTTCGGGATGCCGTGCACGATCGCGTCATTGACGGAGACGCAGAGGACGGCGGGGAACGGGGTCGAGGCGAAGGAGGGCTGGTAGCCGAGGAACGGGGACTTGGCGCCGGCCTCGCGCAGGACCGCATGGGCGGCCTCGTCCAGGTCCAGCAGCCGCACGCCCGGGGCGGCCGCCGCCCGCGCCGCGGCCAGCGCGTCGGCGACCACCCGCCCGGCCACCCGCATCGCGTCCAGCGCCGCATCCGTCTTGATCTCCACCATGGGGCTCTGCCTCCCGCTCGCCGCCTCCCGTGCCGCACCGCACGCACGGCGGCGGCATCGGCGACAAAGGGGCGGTATTTATTTACCGGTATTTGTTTACCGGTATTAGTATCACGGGTATGGTGCGCACTCCACTGACCCCCTGGGAACGCGAACGCGGTGAACGGCTCGGCGCGCTGCTGCGCAGAGCCCGCGGCGAACGGAGCATGGTCGAGGTCGCGGCGGCGGCGGGGCTGTCCGCCGAGACGCTGCGGAAGATCGAGACCGGCCGGGCGCCGACGCCGGCGTTCTTCACGGTCGCCGCGCTGGCCGGCACGCTCGGACTGTCGCTGGACGAGGTGGCCGTCCTGGCCGCGCCCCCCGAGGAGGCCGAGGCGGCGGCCGCGGTCGCCTGAGCGGGGCCGTCCAGGCGCGTCCGCCCCGCGCTCCCGGCCCTCGAACATGCCGAGGTCCCGCCCCCCCCACGGCTCTCCGCCCCCCGAACACGCCGAGGGCTGGCCCCCCCCACGGCTCTCCGCCCCCCCGAACACGCCGAGGGCCGGCTCCCCCATGGGGAACCGGCCCTCCGTTGCGCTGCCCCGGCCGCGCCGGGTGCGGGCGTGACTCAGACGTTGACGCCGAAGTCCTGCGCGATGCCGACGAGGCCCGAGGCGTAGCCCTGGCCCACCGCGCGGAACTTCCACTCCGCGCCGTTGCGGTACAGCTCGCCGAAGACCATGGCGGTCTCGGTGGCCGCGTCCTCGCTGAGGTCGTAGCGGGCGACCTCGGCGCCACCGGCCTGGTTGACGATGCGGATGAACGCGTTGCGCACCTGGCCGAAGTTCTGGCTGCGGTTCTCGGCGTCGTAGATCGAGACCGGGAAGACGATCTTGTCGATGTCGGCCGGCAGCGCCGCCAGGTTGACGTTGATCTGCTCGTCGTCGCCCTCGCCCTGGCCGGTGACGTTGTCGCCGGTGTGCACGATCGACTGGTCGGGCGTCGCCTTGTTGTTGAAGAAGACGAAGTGCTGGTCGGAGTAGACCTTGCCGTTGCCGTTGACCGCGATGGCGCTCGCGTCGAGGTCGAAGTCCGTGCCGGTGGTGGTGCGGACGTCCCAGCCGAGGCCCACCGTGACGGCGGTCAGGCCCGGTGCCTCCTTGGTGAGGGAGACGTTGCCGCCCTTGGACAGGCTTACAGCCATGGGATGTCCCTTTCCTTGTCGACTCGTCGAAGCGTCGGGCTCCGTACTGCGGACGAAGCTACCGTCACCCACCACAACGCCCTCACAGGTCCGGGAGGTTCCAGCTCTCTTTACTTTCTTTGCCGAATCCTGATGCCGGATGTGCCGCAATGGACCAGGAAAAGCGGGTGACGGGTCCCGTGGCGCGCGAGATCATAGGACGCATGTCCGGGCCCCATGTCATCCGCGGTGCGGTCGTCCTTCCCGAGGCCGAGCTCGTCTGGCGGTTCTCGCGCTCCTCGGGTCCGGGCGGCCAGCACGTCAACACCAGCGACAGCCAGGTCGAGCTGCGCTTCGACCTCGGCAGGACGCAGGCGCTGCCGCCGGTGTGGAAGGAGCGCGCCCTGGAGCGGCTGGCGGGCCGGCTGACCGACGGCGTGCTGTCCGTACGGGCCTCGGAGCACCGCTCCCAGTG
This sequence comes from Streptomyces lydicus, assembly GCF_004125265.1. Classification (GTDB taxonomy): domain Bacteria; phylum Actinomycetota; class Actinomycetes; order Streptomycetales; family Streptomycetaceae; genus Streptomyces; species Streptomyces lydicus_C. Next base: position 3,662,919 of record NZ_RDTE01000003.1, on the reverse strand, counting down.
GCGCAACCGCGAGACCGCCGCCGTCCGGCTGGCCGCGCTGCTGGCCGAGGCCACTGCGCCCCCGCCCAAGCCGCGCCGCAAGTCGCGGATCCCACGGGGCATCAACGAGCGGCGGCTGCGGGAGAAGAAGCAGCGCGGCGACACCAAGCGCGGCCGCTCGGGCCGCGACTGGGGCTGACCGGCCCGCAGGCGCCGTCCCCCAGCGGTCCCTGCCTGGCCGCGGGCGTCGCCCCGGCCGCCCCCGCGCCCGCCCCTCACCCCAACTGCCGGTACTTCCCCCGGAAGTACGTCAGCGGCCCGTCGTCCTCGGCGGGCAGCGTCGTGGCCAGGACCCGCGCGATGACGAGTGTGTGATCGCCGGCCACCACCCGCTGCTCGGTACGGCACTCCATGGTGGCGAGCGCCCCGCCGATGAGCGGGGCACCGGACACCTCGCCCCGTACGAACCCGAGGTCCTCGAAGAGCAGCCGGTCGCTGATCCGCCCCTTCATCGCGAACCGCCCGGCGATCTGGCGCTGATGCCCCGAGAGCACCGACACGGCCCAGAGCGGCTGCAGCGCCAGCAGGTCGTCCATCCGTGAATCGTTGCGAACGCTCACCATCACCAGCGGCGGGTCGAGGGAGACCGACAGGAATGCCGTGGCGGTCATACCGACGTCCTCGCCGTGCGGCCCGTAGTCCGGATCGCGCGCGGTGATCAGCACCACGCCTGCGGCGAGGCGGGACAGGGCGGCACGGAATTCGTCGTCACTCACCCCAACAGAATGCGGGATACGGGCCCCGTCCGGCGTGGAAGTGAGGGCGACGACGGGGGCGGAAGGGGCGGTGGGCCCGGAGGCCACCGTATCGGCAGGGCTTTTCGTGAACACGCCATAAACGCTAACTTCGTCGGCCCGTGCCGCGCATCGGGCCGGGGGACCAGCCGCGTACCAGCCGCGTCCTAGGTCTGACGACGGAAGTCCGGAACACTCGGAAATTTGCGTTCAGCAAGTGTAGAAAGAGTGAAGGCGCGCTCCCGTGTCGGGTTTATGGAAGATCGCCAAACACCCTTCGGACTTTGTGACTTGAGTCACAGGAGGCGCTAATTGTTGACCCTGTGTACCGAGTGAACAGCTCACTGTGATTCAGTGAGTGTGGAATCGGACGACAAAGAATCGTGGAGTTTGCTGTCGAGGTCTCAGGGAGAGCGAGCGATGGAGACCGAGTCGGAGCCATACGTCCGTCTTGCGACCCTGCGGCAGCTGCACCAAGTGGTCGCCGAGCTGAATACCGCGCGTAGCCTCGCGGACACCTTGCAGACGGTCGCCGACGGCGCGATCAACGGGCTCGGCTACGAGCTGGCCGCGGTCAACCTCGTCCGCCCCGACGGCGATCTCGTGGTCGCCGCGGTCGCCGGCAGCGCGGGTGCCGAGGCGCTGATGGCCGGGCGGGCCGGCTCGCGCACCTCCTGGGAGCGCCGGCTGGCCATGGGCGAACGCTGGGGCGACCTGGTCTTCATCCCGCACACCGAGGGCTGGGTGCTCGATGACGACGACGTACCGCAGTGGCACACGGCCGGACCCGCGCCCCGCTTCCCTGACGAGTGGCACCCCATGGACCGCCTGTTCGCGCCCATGTACACCGCGTCCAACGGCGGCGGCGAGCTGCTGGGAGTGATCTCCGTCGACCGGCCGCGCAACGGCCGGCGGCCCGGCCCCTGGGGCCAGGAAGCCCTGCAGATGTACGCCTTCCAGTCCGCCATCGCGATCAGCAACGCCCGGCTGCGGGCGAACATGCAGCGCGCCCTGGTCCGGCTGGAGCGCGAGCAGCAGGCGCTGCGTGCCAGCGAGGAGAGCTTCCGGCAGGCCTTCGAGTACGCGCCGAGCGGGATGGCCGTGGCCGAAATGGGCGGGGACCAGCACGGGCGGCTGCTACGCACCAACGACGCGCTGTGCCGGCTGCTGGGCCGCCCGGCCTCCGGGATGCGCCGCTACTCCTTCTCCGACCTGGTCCACCCCGAGGACATCGGCACCCTGCTGCGCACCTCCGCCGAGGGCGGCCGCGCCGAGCTGCGGCTGGCCCGCCGGGACGGCACCTACGTGTGGGTCTCGCTGCGCAACTCCGTCGTCGCCGACACCGCCGACGGGCCGCGCTTCCTGCTCACCCACGTCGAGGACATCGAGGAGCGCAAGCGCCACGAGCTGCAGCTCGCGCACCGCGCCAGCCACGACTCGCTGACCGGACTGCCCAACAGCGCCGAGCTGAGGGCCCGCCTCGGCGCCCGGCTGTGCTCCCGCCCGCCCGGCTCGATGGCGGACGCCTACGCCTCCTCGCGCGTCCTGCACACCGATCCCCACGAGGCGCCCGGCTTCCGTCCTGACGGCAAGGAGCCCTTCGACGGACTCGACGGCTTCGAGGGCGCGCCCCCGGCCCCCTTCGACCACCACGTCCACCTCGTCGCCCCCGCGGACGGACCGGCCGACGACGGCTCCAAGGGGCTCGCGGTCCTCTTCTGCGACCTCGACGGCTTCAAGTCGATCAACGACCGCTTCGGGCACAACACCGGCGATGCGGTGCTGATCGAGGTCGCCCGCCGGCTGACCAGCGGCGTCCGCGACGGCGATACGGTCGCCCGGCTCGGCGGCGACGAGTTCGTGGTGCTCGCCGACGGCCTCGGCACCGCCGACGCCCAGGACCTCGCGGTCCGGCTGCGGAACGCGATCATCCCGCCGATCCGGGTGGAGGGCCGGGCGGTCCGGGTGGGCGCCAGCTTCGGCATCGGCTGGGCGAGCTGCGGGATGACGGCCGAGGAAGTGCTGGAGTCGGCCGATCAGCGGATGTACGTCGAGAAGCGCTCCCGCTCGAAGGCGAACCGGCGGGCGGCGGGGTGAGTCGGCGGGCGGCGGGATGAGCCGGCGGGCGGCGGGATGAGCCGGCGGGCGGCAGGGTGAGCCGAGGGCGGAGCGGCCGGCGCCGGCGGGCGGCCGGGTTGCTCCCGTCACTCCTGTCACTCCTGTCACCCGGAGCGCCCCATCGCCCGTAGCGTCTCCACCGCCCGTAGCGCCCCGTTGGCCGGACCCCCGCCGCCGGGGGCGCCCGCCTCGCCCCGGGCCGGATGCCGCGTATCTCACACCCGGCATCCCACGGCCCCCACACCAGCAGTTCACCGATCCGTAGCGATCTTGTGGCCCTTCGGGCTCGGTGTGCGCAGGGCCTGAGGGGGTAGGCTGCGCCGATGCGGCGCGGTGCCGCCGGGGGCCCGCCAGACCAGTTCGCGCGGCAGAAGACAGCGCACGCGGGAAGACGCGTCCAGACGCGCACAGATCGCTTGGGAGTGACACGGAATGACGGCCGGCAACAACGGCGCGGACACGCCGGAGAACGACGACCCGTTCGGCTACCTCTACCGCTCGGAAGGCGGCGAGGGCGGCGCACCGGGCTCGTCGGGCGACGGTGCGGCGGCGCGGCAGCCCGGTGTCCCGCGTACCTCCTACAACCAGGTGCGGGCGGTCGGCCAGCGCCAGTACGGACAGCAGGCCCCGCAGCAGGTGACCTACGGGCAGCAGAACGCCCACTACGCCGCGCCGGAAACGCTGCCCGGCGGGGACCGCGCGCGTTCGGGTGCGGGCCAGGGCAACGGCGGCGGCCAGGAGCCGCGCCGTGGCCGCAACGGCCTGCTGATAGGCGCCGTCGCCGTGGTCGCGGTGGTCTGCATAGGCATCGGCGTCGCGATGCTCACCAACGGCAAGAACTCCCAGGACGACACCGCGGGCAAGTCGGAGCCGTCGGCCGGCGGCAAGGTGAACCCCGGTGACAAGCCCAAGAAGCCCGCTCCCGGCAAGCTGCCCAAGGAGGACGCGGGCAGCCTGCGGCTGGACGGTGGCGCGATGACCGCGAAGGACATCGAGGGCGCCCACTCGCCGGGTGGTGTGTATGTCGCCGGGTTCAACCAGGTGGGAGCCAAGGTGCAGTGGACCGTAGATGCCCCGGAGGCGGGCGACTTCCGTCTGTACGTGCGTTACGGCATCCCCGGCGAAGACGCCAATGCGACACTTTCGGCCAATGGCAAGCCGAACAGTCAGCCCCTCGGGATGAAGAACTTCATCCATTCTCCGAAGGGGGACTGGAAGAAGGGCTGGCAGACGACGTGGGCCCCGGTCACCCTGAACAAGGGGACCAACACCATCGAGCTCTCGTGCGCGCAGGGCAATCAGTGCAACGCCAACCTCGATCAGCTGTGGCTGCAGAGGGGCGCCAAGAAGTAGGACGACGAGGCCGCTCGGCGCTGGCCGAATGTGAACCTTCCCGGGCTCATGACCGGGGTATCGGGTTGCCCCGGTCAGAAGACCAAGTTCAGATGGGGTATCCGCAATTTGATCTTGGGAGTTCACCTATGAAGATGCGCGCTTTCGCGCTGACCGGTGCCGCGCTGCTGGCCGCACTGCCGCTCACCGCCGGAACGGCCGACGCCGCAACCAAGTGCCCGAGCGGCTCGGTCTGCGGCTGGTCGAAGCCGAATTTCGCCGGCCACCGGGTGACGGAGAAGGGCCCCGAGCCCGGGTGTTACCCCATGAGCGGGCGCTCGGTGTCCAACCAGAACGGGCATCGGGTGACCTTCTACAGCGACGCTTCGTGCTACGGCAAGCGCTTCAACCTCACGTTTGGCCACTACTCGGCCAAGACCCCGTGGGCAATTCAGAGCATGGCCGTCTGGGGCTGATGAAGCGGCGGTCGCTTCAGGTGACAGGGGCGGGGGCCTGAGCCTCCGCCTCACGCCGCCGACGGATGATCCGTCACCACCACCCGCCCCAGCAGCTCTTCATACATCGCCGCGTCGAACTCGCCTGCCGCCGGGGCGCGTACGGTCGCCGCGGACAGGGCCACCGCACGGGCCAGCCGGTCCGGCCAGGACAGCTCCTCCACCAGCCCCGACAGCAGACCGGCCACCGCCGAGTCGCCCGCGCCCGTCGGGTTGCCGGCGATCCGCTGTGGCGGCGCGGCCTGCCAGGCGCCGTCGGCGGTCACCGCGAGCATGCCGTCCGGGCCCAGCGAGGCGGCCACCGCATGGGCGCCGCGGCGGCGGGCGTCGCGGGCGGCGCGCAGCGGTTCGGTGCTGCCGGTGAGGGCGGCGAGCTCGTCGGCGTTGGGCTTGGCGAGGTCGGGGCGGGCGGCCAGGCCCCGGCGCAGCGGTTCGCCGCTGGTGTCCAGCAGGACCGGGACGCCGGCGCTGCGCGCGGCCCGGGTGAGCCGGGCGTAGACGTCGACCGGGACGCCCGGCGGCAGGCTGCCGCAGAGCGCCACCGCCCGCGCCTCGCCCAGCAGTTCGCGGTAGGTGCCGAGGAAGGCGTCCCATTCGGCGGGCGAGACGGTCGGGCCCGGCTCGTTGAGCTGGGTGGTGTCCCCGCTGCTCGCGTCGGCGACGGCGACCGTGCGGCGGGTGGCGCCGCCGACCGGGACCAGTGCGTCGGTGACGTCGGTCTCGGCGAGCAGCGCGCGCAGCGCCTCGCCGGTGCCGCCGCCCGCGAAGCCGGTGGCGACGGTGCGGTGGCCGAGGGCGGCCAGCACCCGGGCGACGTTCAGGCCCTTGCCGCCGGGGCGTTCGGACACCTCGGTGATCCGGTTCGTGGCGTGGGTCTGGAGCCGGGGAACGCGGTAGGTGATGTCCAGGGCGGCGTTCAGCGTGACCGTGAGGATCATGGTCGCCCCTCCGGGAGTCATGGCCGGGCGGCCGGGCGTCGGGCCACCGTGTGCGGCGGTGGCATACGGACAAGTGCGCGAGCGATCATGCCATCGCTGGTGGTCGTTGGCCCAGACCCGGACGCGTCCCCGGGTGCACCGGACGCGTCCCCGGACGCGTCCCCGGGTGCACCGGACGCGTCCCCGGGCGCACCGGACCCGTCCCCGGGCGCACCGGACCCGTCCCCGGGCGCACCGGAGCCGTCCCGGCGCGCCCGCCGAGCGTCAGACGCCCTTCGCCCCGCCGGCGTCAGACGCCCTCCGGGCGCACCACCCACTCGCCCCGGCGCATGACCCCCGCCACCTCGTACGCCGCGTCCAGCACCACCAGGTCGGCGTCCTTGCCGGTCTGCAGCGAGCCGGTCCGGTCGTCGATGCCCAGGAGGCGGGCGGGGGTGGCCGAAAGCGCCTGTACGGCCTGGTCGACCGTCAGGCCGTCGAGGGTGACCGCGCGCCGGAAGGCCCGGTCCAGGGTGAGGGTGGAGCCGGCGATCGAACCGGCCGTGGGGCCCGAACTGATCCGCGCCACGCCGTCCTTGACCTCGACCTGCATCGGACCGAGCGGATACATCCCGTCGTTCATCCCGGCCGCGCCCATGGCGTCGGTGATGAACGCGACCCGTCCCGCGCCGGCCTCCCCGACCGCCAGCCGCAGGATCGCCGGGTGCAGATGGGTGCCGTCGTTGATGAGCTCGACGGTGATCCGCTCGTCCTCCAGGAGGGCCGCGACCGGGCCCGGCGCGCGGTGGCCCAGCGGGGGCATCGCATTGAAGAGGTGGGTGGCGACGGTGGCACCGGCGTCGATGGCCCGGCGCGTGGCGTCGTAGTCGGAATCGGTGTGGCCGAGGGCGGCGATCACCCCGGCGTCGGCGAGCAGCCGTACGGACTCCAGGCCGCCGGGCAGTTCGGGCGCGAGCGTCATCATCGACGCGGTGCCGTGCGCGGCGTCGAGCAGCTTGCGGACGTCGGCCGGGTCCGGATCGCGCAGCAGCTCCGGCTGGTGGGCGCCGCAGCGGTGCGCGGAGATGAACGGGCCCTCGAAGTGGATGCCGGCCAGCTCGCCCTGCTGGACCAGCTCGGCGAGCACCGCGGCCTGCCGGGCGAGGTCGGTCAGTTCGCCGGTGACGGTGGAGGCGACCATCGAGGTGGTGCCGTGCCTGCGGTGGGTCTCGGCCACCGTCATGCACTCCTCGGGGTCGGCGGACGAGAACGAGCCGCCGCCTCCGCCGTGGACGTGCATATCGACGAAGCCGGGGACGATGAGATGGCCCGTCAGGTCCACCACCCGTCCGGCCGCCGCCTCGTCCAGGTCGACGTCCCGGCTGTGCACATCGCCGATCCGGCCGCCCTCGACGGTGATCCGGCCGCGCTCGACGACGCCGGAAGGACGGGCGATCCGGGCGCCGGTCAGAACGGTGCGCCCCGGGTCCGAGGGCCGCTGCGCAAACTGTTGCCGTGCCATCAGGCGGTTACCTCCGTGGAGAGAAGATCCCAGGCGAGCAGGCCTGCGCCCAGGCACCCGGCGGCATCCCCCAGGGCCGCCGGAACGATCGAGGGGAGCCGCTGGAACGTAACGCGGCGGCGGACCGCTTCCCGCAGAGGTGTGAACAGCGTGTCGCCCGCCTCGGCGAGCCCGCCACCGATGATCAGGGTCTGCGGGTCGAGCAGGGTGAGCCCGGTGACCAGGCCGTCGGCGAGGGCGTCCACGGCGTTCTGCCAGACGGCGCGGGCCCGTTCGTCGCCGGACTCCACGGCCTTGGCCGCGTCCGCCGCGCCGGCCTGCGGGTCCTTGCAGACCGCCGCCCAGTCCCGGCCGACCGCGGCGGCCGAGGCCACCGTCTCCAGACAACCGCGCTGACCGCAGCCGCAGACACGTCCACCGGGCCGTACGACGATGTGGCCGATCTCTCCCGCGCTGCCGTGTGCACCGGCCTCGATCCGGCCGCCGATGCCGATGGCGCCCGCGATCCCGGTGCCCAGCGGGACGAACAGGAACCGGTCGGCGCCCCGTCCGGCGCCGATCCGGCCCTCGGCCAGCCCGCCGGCGCGGACGTCGTGGCCGAGGGCGACCGGCACCCCGCCGAGCCGTTCGGACAGCAGCGCCCGCATCGGTACGTCCCGCCAGCCGAGGTTCGCGGCGTAGACGGCGGTGCCCGAGCGCTCGTCGACGATGCCGGGGACGGCGACACCGGCCGCCTCGGCGGGGACGCCGAAGCGGGCCGCGCCGAGGTCACGCAGCTCGGCGGCGAAGCCCAGGACGGCCTCGACCACCGCCTCGGGGCCCCGCTCCCGGCCGGTGGGGCGCCGCGCCTCGTACAGCAGCACGGGAGGACCGGTGGCGGTCTCCCCGGAAGGCGCCGTGTCCACCCCTACGAGGGCGGCCTTCATACCGGTGCCGCCCACATCGAGGGCGATGACGTGTCTCACGGGAACAGTTTCGCGCGATCCGCCCTGAAAGGTCTAGTCCACTCGCCGATCGGATCGCCCTGAGGAGCCGCCCTGAGGAGCCGCCCGGAGGAGCCGCCCGGAGGGGCCGCCCGAAAGGACTGCCCGAAAGGGGTGCTTGAGGGAGCTGCCTGACGGGACCGCCCGAGGGGGCTGAGGGAAGTGCCCCACGACCTGCGTCTTCGTAAACGGGGGGTGGTGTAGACCTTGTAAAGGGCGCGGGGGAGACTCGTTAAAGAACGCGGGCCCGGCCCGCTGTTCCTGCCGTTGGAGGGGGACCCCACGGACGGCGGGGGCGGGACGCCCCGGCAAGCACGGATTTTCAGAACAAAGGGCGGTAAACAGCGGTGCAGCGGCGGTACTTGAGCCTGGCGGCGGTCATCACCACCACCATGACGCTGACTCTTACCGGCTGCGGCAGCGGCAGCGGTAGCGGCGACGACGTCACTCTCAAACTGATCGCGGCGGACTACGGCGACAGTCAGTCCAACAGCTCCCGGCACTACTGGGACGAGCTCGCCCGCGCCTACGAGAAGAAGCACCCCGGCACCAAGATCGATGTCGAGGTCTACAGCTGGACGGACGTCGACAAGAAGGTCGAGGACCTGGTCAAGGCCGGCCACGCACCCGACCTCGCCCAGATCGGCGCCTACGCCGACTACGCCGCCAAGGGCCAGCTCTACGGCGTCGACAAGCTGCTCAACGTCACCACCCAGGCCGACTTCACCCCCTCCCTCGCGGAGGCCGGCGAATACAAGCGGATCCAGTACGGCATGCCCTTCGGCGCCAGCACCCGGCGGCTCTTCTACAACAAGAAGCTGTTCACCCAGGCCGGCATCACCTCCCCGCCGCAGAACTGGGACGACATAGCCCGCGATGCCCAGCTGCTGAAGGCCCATGGCGTCGAGATGCCCTTCGCGCTGCCGCTCGGCCCGGAGGAGACCCAGGCCGAGACGATGCAGTGGATGCTCAGCGGTGGCGGCGGCTACACCGACAGCATCGGCAAGTACACGATCGACTCGCCGGAGAACGTCAAGACCTTCGACTGGCTGAAGGAAAACCTCGTCGACAAGGGCCTGACCGGCACCGACCCGGCCAAGCTCAACCGCAAGGACGCCTTCCAGGACTTCGCCGACGGCAAGGTCGGCATGCTCAACGGCCACCCCACGCTGATGAAGCAGGCCGAGGCCAAGGGCATCGACTACGGCAGCGTCGAACTGCCCGGCACCAACGGCAAGGCCAAGGCCACCATGGGCGTCGCCGACTGGATGATGGCGTTCAAGCAGGGCGGCCACCGCACCCAGGTCGGCAAGTTCCTCGACTTCGTCTACAGCGACAAGAACGTCGAGAAGTTCTCCGGCGACTACGGCCTGCTGCCGGTCACCACCTCCGCCTCCGAGGCGATGCAGGCCGACGACAAGTACACCAAGCTGCACGGCTTCCTCCAGCAGCTCCCCAACGCCGAGTTCTACCCGGCGAACAAGACCTCCTGGCCGCTGATCTCCAAGACGGTCAAGGCGAAGATGGGCGCCGCGGTCGACCCCCACGGCAACCCGGCCGGGGTGCTCACCGACATCCAGAACACCGCGGACGCGGCGGACAACACCGGCGAATGACGGTGGCGGCGCGGATGCGCGGACTCGCGGGCGGGGCCGGGCCGGCGGAGGGGCCGACGGAAGGGCCGGCGGACGGGCTTGGCCCGGTGGGCTGTCCCCGGCCGGTGGGCCGTCCCGGTCAGGCCGGGGCGAGGGGCCGGTCCCGGTCCGACCGTGCGCTTATCGTGGAAGCGTGATGACAGGCGGTACGGAAGGCACGGGCGGCGCGGAAGCCACTGGCGGCCCGGAAGAGACGGGCGGCCCGGAAGGGACGGGCGGCCCGGAAGGGGCGGCGGGCCCGGAAGGGGCGGGCGCCGCGGGGCTGACCGCCCAGGACGAGGCGGTGCTCGCCGTCGAGCGCCGCTCCTGGCCGGGCCCCGGCCCCAAGGAGCGCGCCATCCGCGAACAGCTCGGCATCTCCCCGACCCGCTACTACCAACTCCTCAACGCCCTGCTGGACGACCCCAGGGCGCTCGCCCACGACCCGGTCACGGTCAACCGCCTGCGCCGCGTCCGTGACGCCCGCCGCGCCCGCCGCTGACGCCAGCGCCCACCGCTGACGTAGCCGCCGGCGGCTGACGAAGGTGCTTGACGCGGACGCTTGCCGCCGATGCGGGCGGGCGCCTGCCGCTGATACGGATGCCCCCTGACCCGAGTGCCCGCCCCTGCCCAGCTGCCCCGGGCGCCCACCGCGCCGTCCTGGTGCGCCCGTACACCCTGCCCGGGCCTCGCGGAGGTGCCCCCGCCGCCCGCAGCGCGCCGGTAGGGTCGGCGCCATGGGCAGCCCCCCGAACGCCGCGCCGCACTCCCAGCCGACCCCCGGACCCGGATCCGTACCGACCCCGCGCACCGCTGCCGGCCGTGACGGCCTCGCCGCGCTGCTGGCCCACCCGGAACGCGCCGTCATCGCCCTCGACTTCGACGGCACCCTCGCCGATATCGTCCCCGACCCGGAGAAGGCCCGCGCCCACGACGGCGCCGTCGCCGCCCTCGGCCGCCTGGCGCCCCGGCTGCGCGCCGCCACGGTGATCACCGGGCGCCCGGCCACCGTCGCGGTCCGCCTCGGCGGCTTCGCCGAGGCCCCGGGCCTGGACCGTCTCACCGTCCTCGGCCACTACGGCGCCGAGCGCTGGGAAGCCGCCACCGGCACCGTCCACGCACCCGCTCCGCCCCCCGGCATCGCCGCCATACAGGCCGAGCTCCCCGGTGTCCTGGACGCCTCCGGCGTCTGGCACGGCACCTGGATCGAGACCGCCATCGAGCGCAAGGGTGGCCGCGCCATCGCCGTCCACACCCGCCGCGCCACCGACCCCCAGGGCGCCTTCGACCAGCTGCGCGGCCCGCTCACCGCGCTCGCCGAACGCCACGGCCTGATCGTCGAACCGGGCCGCCTCGTCCTGGAACTCCGCCCGCCGGGCATGGACAAGGGCGTCGCCCTGGCCGACTGGGTCCGCGAGACCGGTGCCACCACCGTCCTGTACGCCGGTGACGACCTGGGCGACCTGGCGGCCTTCGCCGCCGTGGAGAAGCTGCGTTCCGACGGCCTGGGCGGCGTCCTGGTGTGCAGCGGCAGCAACGAGGTCGCTGAGCTGGCCGACCGCGCCGACCTGGTGGTCGACGGCCCGACCGGCGTCGTCGCCCTGCTCGCCGCCCTGGCCGACCGGCTGGACTAGTCAGGGGGGAAGGGGCAGGGGGACAGGGGCAGCGAGAGCCCCTGGTGCCCTGCGCCAGAAGCCCTCCGGCTCAGGTCACCGGTCACCGGTCACCGGTCACCAGTCACCTGGTCACCGGTCATCGGTCACCATCCGCGCTCGCCGTACGCCGTGATTCCTCGACGATCCGCTGCAGCGCCGCCGCGTGCGCCTCCAGCGCGGACCGTCCGCTGTCGCTGAGGTTCACCCAGGTGCGGGGGCGGTTGCCGACGTACCCCTTGCGCACCTCGACGTACCCGTGCGACTGCAGCGTACTGATCTGTTTGGACAGGGCGGAGGGAGAGAGCCCCGCCGACTCCTTCACCCAGCCGAACTCGGCCCACTGCGCGCCCGCGAGCAGCGACACGATCGTCAGCCGGGTGGGGTCAAGGAGTACGGGGTCGAAGTCAGCGTGTGCCATCGAGGACGCTCGTCCCTGTGCGCCGGCTTCCGCGCACGCCCGCCGAGAGCATCGACCGCTGCCAGCTCTGCCCGAACAGGGCCAGGGCACCGCCGCCCACCACGCCCACCGCGGTCCGCCAGTACGGCACGTCGAGGGACCAGTGCGGCTGCAGCAACTGGAGGGCGAAGCCGGCCAGGAGTACGACAAGCAGCGTGGCCAGCGCGTAACCGCGGAATGACCCGGAAATCTCCTGCCTGCGCACCCGGACGGGCTGGCCCAGCGCAGCCGAGCCCTTACGGGTGTTGAGCAGCACGACATAGCCGACGCCGAGCACCCCGTAGGCCGCCGAGGACCAGGCGGCCGCCTCCTCCCCGAAGTAGTCGGGAGCCGCGAAGAGCGCGCCGAACACGACACCGAACACCACATACACCCAACGGGAGTTGGTGGCCGAGCCCGGCACCTGCTCCCGGTTCCGGTCGATGTCGCTCAGTGCGCGGGCTGCCTCCTCCGCCGAGGGGCGGGGGCCCGTGGGGCCGGATTGCGATGACGTTGACGCCATGGTTGTCTCCTCGGAATATCTTGCTCCAGCAGAACCATTTTCCTGAGAGGAAACTAGTTTCCCGTGCCCGGGTTCGTCAACAGGGCGTCAGCTTCTGGTGTGTCGCGGCGCTACCCGTCGGCGCCGGGTGTCCGCGCCGCCGCGGCTGATCCGAGCCCACGTCACCACGGGGCCCGCCGCCACGACGGCCATCGCCGAAGAGTCTTCAGAAAGGCCCTTCAGGAAGAGGCTTCAGAAAGAGGCATCAGGCAGGTGCGGGGGCGGAAGCAGGCTTCAGAAAAAGTTCAGGGGGTGTCCCGCTTAGGGGTGGTCTCCCTCAGCGCCCGCAACTGCTCCAGGAACCACTGCGCCGGCGGCAGCGCCGTAGCGGCAGCGGCCAGCCGCGCCGTGCGCTCGCCGCGTTCCCAGGCCTCCATCGTCAGCGCCTCGTGCAGCACCCGCGCGGTCTCGCTGACGTCGTACGGATTGACCGTGAGGGCGTCCTTGCCCAGCTCCTCGTGCGCCCCGGCCTCCCGGGAGAGCACCAGCGCACAGCCCTGGTCGGAGACCACCGGGATCTCCTTCGCGACCAGGTTCATCCCGTCCCGGATCGGGTTGACCAGCGCCACGTCCGCCAGCCGGTACGCGGCCAGCGAGCGTGCGAAGTCGTCCTTCACATGCAGCACGACCGGCTGCCAACTCTCCGTGCCGTACTCGGCGTTGATCTCCTCGGCGAGCCGTCCGACCTGCGCGGTGTACTCCCGGTAGACGGCCAGGTCCTGGCGCGAGGGATAGGCGAAGGCGACATGCACGACACGCCCGTGCCACGACGGGTGTCCGGCCAGGAGCTCGCGGTAGGCGAGCAGGCCCCGCACGATGTTCTTCGACAGCTCGGTCCGGTCCACCCGGACGACGGTCTTGCGCGCCGTCCCGTCGGGTCCCGTACCGATCTGCTCCCGCAGGGCGGCCAGCCGCTCCTGGACGTCCGCCTGCTGCGACCGCTCACGCAGGAACCCGGCATCCGCCCCGAGCCCGTGCACACCGATCCGGGTGCTCCCGGTGCCGCCGGTCACCTCGTCACAGCAGGCACGGAACGCGTTCGCCCAGCGGTGGGTGAGGAACCCCAGCCGGTCGGCGCCCAGCATCCCCCGCAGCAGCTGCTCGGCGATGTCGTCCGGCAGTATCCGGAAGTACTCCGGCGGGGCCCATGGCGTGTGCGAGAAATGGGCGATCCGTACGTCGGGCCGCAGCGCCCGCAGCATCCCCGGGGCCAGGGAGAGGTGGTAGTCCTGCACCAGCACCGCCGCCCCCTCGGCGGCCTCGTCGGCGAGCGCCTGGGCGAAGGCGCGGTTGTAGGCCTCGTACGACGCCCACTGCGCCCGGAACTCCGCGTCGAAGACCGGCTCCAGCGGCGTCTGGTACAGCATGTGGTGGACGAACCACAGCACGGAGTTCGCGATGCCGTTGTAGGCGGCGGCATGAACCTCGGCCGGAATGTCCAGCATCCGCACCCGCTGCCCGCCGGTGTCCCCCGGCTCCAGCGCACCACCCGTCCGCCGCACAGCCTCCCGGTCCCCGTCCCCGAGCGCCGCACACACCCACACCGCGTCAGCATTGGGCCCGATGGCCGACAGCCCGGACACCAGCCCGCCCCCGCCCCGCTTGGCGGTGAGCGTGCCGTCCTCCGTCAGGCCGTACGAGACCGGCCCGCGATTGGACGCAACAAGAACCTCGGCCCCCGCAGGGACAGCCGCACTGCGCTCGGACACCATGTCGCGACAGTAACCCGCCACAGATCCGCGCAAACGTACGGAAGCGGCCAAGAGGCGGTGTTCGGGTGGGCTCCTCAGCCGACTCCCGGCGGGAATGCGTCGACCGACCACGACGGCTCACCCTCGGCGGGCTCCGGGTGCCCGCAGCCGAGACGGTCGCCCCGGCTGCGGTTGATACGCAGCGAGTCGTCGAGCGCATCCGTCAAACAGCAGGCCAGGAAGCGAAGTTCGGGTGCCGTGGTCGGGCTGTCGCGGAGGAGGGCGCGGGCGTGCCTCAGGAGGATCTCCCCGGATGCGAGCTGGGCGTATTCAACGGCGTTCGCCTGCCGGGTGACGGGGCCGTCCCCTTCGGAGAGCAGATAGCACGGCTTCCCTTCCGGACTTGACCAGGGAAGCAGGCGTGGACGCGCAGGAGGCATCATGGCGACTCCAGTTCTCTAGAGAAGTTGGATCGCTACCCATTGAAGCGAAGTGAGTGCGTAGCGTCAATTAGTTCTCTAGAGAAGTTGAGTTCCGGGGGAGGCGCCGTAGTTACTCGAACAGATCCCTAGGATGTCTGGAGATCGCCAGGAGGGAAGCGTCGCCATGGCCGCACAGGAGGGCTCGTCGCCCAAGTACCGCAGGATCGCCGACGCGCTGAAGCAGGCGATCGCGGCAGGGGAGTTCCGCCCCGGTGACCGGCTGCCCGGAGAGAACGACCTGATGGACCGGCATGGAGTGGCCCGGATGACGGCACGTCAGGCCCTCGGTGTTCTCACCTCTGAGGGGCTTGCCGAGGCCCGCAAGGGTGCCGGTGTGTTCGTGCGGGACTTCCAGCCGATCCGGCGCCGCGGTGTTCCGCGTCTGGCCCGGGAGCAGTGGGGTCAAGGGCGGTCGGTCTGGGCAGCCGACGTCGCCGAGCGCGATCTGGTGGTGGATGCGGTCACCGTCGACGAGGAGCGGGCATCCGGCGGCGTCGCGGCGTGGTTGGGCATCGCGCCCGGAGACGCCGTCACCGTCCGGCGCCGCCGGTTCGTGCTCGACGGCAAGCCGGTGCTCCTCTCCACCTCCTATCTCCCCGCCGACCTTGTCGCGGACTCGGCGATCACGCAGCCGGACACCGGGGCCGGTGGGACGTACGCCCGGCTCGCAGAGCTGGGCTCGGCTCCTGCCCGTTTCCGGGAAGAGGTGCGCTCACGCATGCCGGCGCCGGAGGAGGCCGACCGGCTGGGCCTCCCGGCGGGCACACCCGTCCTTCTCATCAGTCGCACGGCCATCACTGCGGACGGGCGCACGGTAGAGGCCAACGAGATGATCCTCGACTCCTCCGCCTACGTGCTGGAGTACGACTTCGACGCCTGAGCGTCAGGCCACGCGGGCTCTCAGGCCGCCCGAGCCCTCCCCCCCCCGAGTCCTCACGCCGCCCGCCGCTCCGCGTACTCCGGGATTTCGGCCATCGGGGGACGCTCCTCGGTGTCCACGTCCGTCGTACGGGGGACGAAGCCGTTGTCGCCGCGGTCGAACTGGGTGAGCCGGGGGCGTACCAAGTGGCCGCGGGCCAGGCGGAGTTGGGCGGTGCGGTAGATGGCGGCGGCCATCCGGCCGAGGGCCTGGCCGTCCTGGTGGCGGTGTTTGCGGACGCCCACGTCGACCTGGGCCAGGGCGTCGAGGCCGACGGTGTGCAGGGCGTCGACGAGCAGGCCCAGCTCGACGCCGTAGCCGACGGGGAAGGGGAGGCGCTCCAGCAGGGAGCGGCGGGCCGCGTACTCGCCGCCGAGCGGCTGGACGAAGCCGGCCAGCTGCGGCCAGTGGAGGTTGAGGAGCGGGCGGGCGACCAGCTCGGTGACCCGGCCGCCCTGGCCGGCGCCGGCGCCGCCGGTCTCCAGCGGGCGGTCGTACATCGCCTTCACGAACTGGACGTCCGGCTCGGTCAGCAGCGGGCCGACGATCCCGGAGACGAAGGCGGCGGAGAATTCGCGCAGGTCGGCGTCGATGAAGCAGACGATGTCGCCGGTGGTGGCCAGCAGGGAGCGCCACAGCACCTCGCCCTTGCCGGGGAGGGCCGGCAGCCGCGGCAGGACGCTGTCGCGGGGGACCACCCGGGCGCCGGCCGCCGCGGCGACCTCGGCGGTGCGGTCGGTGGAGCCGGAGTCCAGCACGATCAGCTCATCGACGAGCGGCACCGGCCCGGTCATCAGCTCGGCGCGGATCACCGCCACGATCGCCCCGACGGTGGCCTCCTCGTCGAGGGCCGGCAGGACGACACTGACCGTGCGGCCCGTCCGGTGCTTCGCCTCCAGCAGCTGACCCAGCGGGCGGTCCGTGGCGGACCAGGAGCGGCTGCTCAGCCAGCGCTCCACCTCTTCCAGCACGTCTACGACTCCTCGGTCGCCGCCGGATCGGCGGCCTTGTGATCCATCTCGCGGTTCGGACGACTATCTCAACCGTCAGTGCCGTCGGTTACAGTCTTGAACAACGCGGATGACCGTCGCATGTCGGGGTCCGCGCCACAAACGCCTGGGTTTCGGCCCAGCGCCATACCGCTCATCCAGAGGGGCAGAGGGATACGGCCCGTTGAAGCCCCGGCAACCCTCCAGCCGGTCTTGCCGCAAGGACGCTGACGTCCCGCGCGCGAGGCTCCCGGCTAGGGAAGGTGCCAAATCCGTCTCGTGGCGAGATTCGCCGCGAGGAAGATGAGGAGAAAGGGCCTCGCCTCCATGGCTGTGCAAGTCACCGAAAACGCCCCCACCGTCGCTCTGGGCCCCGCCGTCGCCCTGTCCTGCCGCGAGTGCGGACAGCGCAATCCGCTCGGCCCGATCTTCGCGTGCCAGGACTGTTTCGGGCCGCTCGAAGTCGCGTACGACCTGCCGAGCGGCGACCCCGAGGGCCTGAAGAAGCAGATCGAGGCCGGTCCGGACAACATCTGGCGCTACGCCCCGCTGCTGCCCGTCCCCGCCGACGTCGCCGACAAGCCCAACCTGAACCCCGGCTTCACCAAGCTCGTCCAGGCCGACCGGCTCGCCGCCGAGCTGGGCGTCACCGGCGGTCTGTACGTCAAGGACGACTCGGGCAACCCGACGCACTCCTTCAAGGACCGCGTCGTGGCGATCGCCGTCGAGGCCGCCCGCGCCTTCGGCTTCACCACCCTCTCCTGCTCCTCGACCGGCAACCTCGCCGGCGCGGTCGGCGCCGCGGCGCGCCGGGCCGGCTTCAAGTCCTGCGTGTTCATCCCGCACGACCTGGAGGCCGGCAAGGTCGTCATGGCCGCGGTCTACGGCGGTGACCTGGTCGGCATCGAGGGCAACTACGACGACGTCAACCGCTTCTGCTCCGAGCTCATCGGCGACCCGCTGGGCGAGGGCTGGGGCTTCGTCAACGTCAATCTGCGCCCCTACTACGGCGAGGGTTCCAAGACCCTGGCGTACGAGATCTGCGAGCAGCTGGGCTGGCGGCTCCCGGACCAGATCGTCATCCCGATCGCGTCCGGCTCGCAGCTCACGAAGATCGACAAGGGGCTCAAGGAGCTGATCGCCCTCGGCCTGGTCGAGGACAAGCCGTACAAGATCTTCGGCGCCCAGGCGGAGGGCTGCTCCCCGGTGTCCGCGGCCTTCAAGGCCGGGCACGACGTGGTCCGCCCGCAGAAGCCGAAGACCATCGCCAAGTCGCTGGCGATCGGCAACCCGGCCGACGGCCCGTATGTGCTCGACATCGCCCGCCGTACGGGCGGCGCGGTCGAGGACGTCAACGACGAGCAGATCGTGGACGCGATCAAGCTGCTGGCCAGGACGGAAGGCATCTTCGCGGAGACCGCGGGCGGGGTGACCGTCGGCGTGACCAAGAAGCTGATCGAGGCCGGTGTGCTCGACCCGTCCCTGACCACCGTCGTCCTGAACACCGGTGACGGCCTCAAGACGCTGGACGCGGTCGCCCCGACCTCCGGGCCCACGGCCACGATCCGTCCGGACCTGGACGCGTTCCGCGCGGCCGGCCTGGCCGGCTGAGGCCGCCGGCCCCGTCCGCGCACGGGGCCGCGCCACCTCCGCCGCGAGGCCGCCGGCCCGTCCGCCACGGGGCCGGCCACCGTCCCCGAACTCGTACTCCGCAATACCCGGAAGGCAGAACCATGAGCGTGAAGGTCCGCATCCCCACCATCCTCCGCACGTACACCGGCGGCCAGGCCGAGGTCGCCGCCGAGGGCGCGACCCTCTCCGAGGTGATCACCGACCTGGAGCAGAACCACCAGGGCATCGCCGCCCGGGTGCTCGACGACGCCGGCAAGCTGCGCCGTTTCGTGAACGTCTACGTCAACGACGACGATGTGCGCTTCGAGCAGGGTCTTGAGACGCCGACCCCGGACGGTGCGGGCGTCTCGATCATTCCGGCGGTCGCCGGAGGCTGCTGATTTGCGCCAATTCTTGGCCTGCTTGACCGGAATTGCCCCGTCCGCCAGAAAGCGGACGGGGCAATTCCATGTTGTGAAAGGAGATACCATTGAGGTGATACCCCTCCGCTATAGCGCGCGCGTGTGCCGAACGCATATGAGATCGCGATCAGTTGTGCGCAAAGTGTGGGCAACATTTGTCGCTTAGGTGAGCTATGCCCGGCCCGACTTGCCCCGGAGAACCGGGATTTCGCCGCATATAGCCGATTCTCCTGCCCCAGATTTCTCGTCCGATTGACCTGTTGCGCTGGGCATCTGTGCAGATACATTCAGCGGCGGTCGACGCGTTCCGGCGCACACCCCACAGGGCTTTCACGGGGTGAGGTCTGACCCGGGTCCGCGGAGTGCGGTCCTGCGCAAGGGCCAGTAATAGGGGAGTTAGGCATGGCTCAGGGCACCGTCAAGTGGTTCAACGCGGAGAAGGGGTACGGCTTCATCGCGGTCGACGGTGGTGCGGATGTTTTCGTCCACTACAGCGCGATCCAGATGGACGGTTACCGCACCCTTGAGGAGGGTCAGCGGGTCGAGTTCGAGATCTCGCAGGGCCAGAAGGGACCGCAGGCGGACATGGTCCGGGTGGCCGGCTGAGGCGCCGACCGACTGCTGCGTAGGGAAGGCCCGTACCCCTGGGGGTGCGGGCCTTCTGCTGTCCGCCTGCCTGTCCGCCCGCCTGTCCGCCTGCTGTCCGCTGTCGGCGGACGGGTGGGTGCGGGCCGCGTGCGGCCGGACCCCGGGGGACCTGCGCTCATCCGTCATTCCTCCGTCGTCCGGGCGCCACCCCGATGGGAGGCATCTTCGAAGCTGCCTTGCACTCACGGGGTGCGAGTGCTAATCATTGCGTTAGCACTCTCCCAGTGAGAGTGACAAAGAAGGACCGGGTCGGTGAGGCCCGTAGGCCGGGTGGGGCAAGGAACCACACAGGTCTGCAGGTCGTCCGTCGCGGGCGCCAGCGCGGTCCGGAGCAATCCACCCCAGTCCGGGAGGACCACTTCACATGGCCAAGATCATCGCGTTCGACGAGGAGGCACGGCGCGGTCTCGAGCGCGGGATGAACCAGCTCGCCGACGCCGTCAAGGTCACCCTCGGCCCCAAGGGCCGCAACGTCGTCCTCGAGAAGAAGTGGGGCGCCCCCACGATCACCAACGATGGTGTTTCCATCGCCAAGGAGATCGAGCTCGAGGACCCGTACGAGAAGATCGGCGCCGAGCTGGTCAAGGAGGTCGCGAAGAAGACGGACGACGTCGCCGGTGACGGCACGACGACCGCGACCGTCCTGGCCCAGGCTCTGGTCCGCGAGGGCCTGCGCAACGTCGCCGCCGGCGCCAACCCGATGGCCCTCAAGCGCGGCATCGAGCGTGCCGTCGAGGCCGTCTCCGCCGCCCTGCTGGAGCAGGCCAAGGACGTGGAGACCAAGGAGCAGATCGCTTCGACCGCCTCCATCTCCGCCGCTGACACCCAGATCGGCGAGCTGATCGCCGAGGCCATGGACAAGGTCGGCAAGGAAGGCGTCATCACCGTCGAGGAGTCCCAGACCTTCGGTCTGGAGCTGGAACTCACCGAGGGTATGCGCTTCGACAAGGGCTACATCTCGGCGTACTTCGCGACCGACATGGAGCGCATGGAAGCCGCGCTCGACGACCCGTACATCCTGATCGTCAACTCGAAGATCAGCAACGTGAAGGACCTGCTCCCGCTCCTGGAGAAGGTCATGCAGTCGGGCAAGCCGCTGCTGATCATCGCCGAGGACGTCGAGGGCGAGGCCCTGTCGACCCTGGTCGTCAACAAGATCCGTGGCACCTTCAAGTCCGTCGCCGTCAAGGCCCCGGGCTTCGGTGACCGCCGCAAGGCCATGCTCGGCGACATCGCCATCCTCACCGGTGGCACCGTCATCTCCGAGGAGGTCGGCCTCAAGCTGGAGAACGCCGGTCTCGAACTGCTCGGCCGCGCCCGCAAGGTCGTCATCACCAAGGACGAGACCACCATCGTCGACGGTGCCGGCGACAGCGAGCAGGTCCAGGGCCGGGTCAACCAGATCCGCGCCGAGATCGAGAACAGCGACTCGGACTACGACCGCGAGAAGCTCCAGGAGCGTCTGGCGAAGCTGGCCGGCGGCGTGGCCGTCATCAAGGCCGGTGCCGCCACCGAGGTCGAGCTCAAGGAGCGCAAGCACCGCATCGAGGACGCCGTTCGCAACGCGAAGGCGGCCGTCGAGGAGGGCATCGTCGCCGGCGGTGGCGTGGCCCTGCTCCAGGCCTCCTCGGTCTTCGAGAAGCTGGACCTGGACGGCGACGAGGCGACCGGCGCCAACGCCGTGAAGCTCGCGCTGGAGGCCCCGCTCAAGCAGATCTCCGTCAACGGCGGCCTTGAGGGCGGCGTTGTGGTGGAGAAGGTGCGCAACCTGCCCGTGGGTCACGGCCTCAACGCCGCGACCGGCGACTACGTCGACATGATCGCCGAAGGCATCATCGACCCGGCCAAGGTCACGCGCTCCGCGCTGCAGAACGCCGCCTCCATCGCGGCGCTGTTCCTCACCACCGAGGCCGTCATCGCCGACAAGCCGGAGAAGGCCGCTGCGGCGGGCGCTCCGGGCGGCATGCCGGGCGGTGACATGGACTTCTGATCCCCCGCGGATCAGACACCGGTCCTCCCGGACCGCAGTCCAGACGTACGTCGGGGCGGCACCCTCCTTCGAGGGGGTGCCGCCCCGGCGGCGTTTTGGGGGCGCCTCCTCCGTGGTTCTATCGACGGCGGCGGACGATGAGGCAGCCCGCGAGGCACAGGGCACCTGCCGCGGCCAGCATCAAGGCGCCGCAGAGGGTGGCCGGTGCGGGCGGGGTGTCGCGGTCGAGGGTGCTTTCGAAGGCGACCTGGGTCAGGACATTGCCGTGCGGCCCGGAGGCGTGCGTCCCGGGTAGCGGCGGGAACGGGGGCGGTGTCTCGCCCCACAGGATCAGTGCCACCCCGCCGGCGGCCAGCACGAGAACCGTGAGGGCCACGATCAGCCTGGCGCGCCAGGGGCGCCGTAATCGGATCAGCATGGCGTCGACCCTACTGACTGCGACCGGATCACCGAACGTGTCTTCGGTGATCCGGTCATCCCGTGCGACGCGGTGTCCTGTACAGGTCGTCGAGGCGGAGTGGCGCGGGTTCGGGCAGCGGTGTGTCGTCCGTCGGCCGGCAGGACTGGAGGAAGTAGGCGAGCAGGCGGCGGGACGCGGCCATGGAGGCCGCCGGGGAGTCCCGCAGGACGCCGTTGTTGGCCAGGAGCAGCAGCGTGATGTCGCTGGTGTCGAAGTCCTTGCGCAGCTGTCCGGTTTCCTTCGCCCGCTGCACCAGCCGGGCGAGGCCCGACTCGGCGCGGGTGCGTTCACGCCGGACGTCGGGAGCGTCGGGGAATCCGGCGAGGAACGCGGCACTGAAGCCGCGGTCCTCGGCCTGCATCCGGCAGACCTTGGTGAGGGCGGTGCGAAGTCCGCGCCAGGGATCGTCGTCCTTGAGGGCCTCGTCGACGGTCGCGGTGCACTGGCCGAGTTGTTCGGAGAACGCGGCCGCGATCAGCGCGTCGCGGGTCGGGAAGTGCCGGTAGAGGGTGGCGGCACCCACACCGGCCCGGCGGGCGATTGCGCTGGAGGGCACGTCGGCGCCGTCGAGGGTGTATGCGTCGCGAGCGGCCTGGAGGAGCCGAGCGCGGTTGTTCCGGGCGTCGGCTCGCTGCCCCGGGGCGCGGGTGCCGGCGGGGGAGGTGGACGGGTTCCGAGACAGTCGGTCAGGCATGTCTCCCACTTAAGCACAAACGGAAGGGGTCGACCGTTTAGCGGGTTAGCGTGACGTGACGCCGCGGGTTCCCGCGGTCGGCTCCCGGCCGCCGAGGTGAGCGGCTGTGAGTCCTCCTGTCGAACGACCTGCCGTGTCTATGGAGGCTGTCCGTGTTTGCTGTGCAGTACCACCGCTATGGCGGTTCCGGGGTTCTTGCCGTCGAAGAGGCCGAGGAGCCGCACGCCGGTCCCGGTCAGGTCCGCATCGCCGTGCGTGCCACCGGCGTCACCCCTGCCGACTGGTACCTGCGTGCAGGGCTGTTGCAGGACTTCGTCTCCCTGGGCTTCCCCCACATACCGGGCGTGGATGCCGCGGGCATCGTCGACGAGGTGGGGGAGGGGGTGACCGGCACCGCCGTGGGAGATGCGGTCTTCGGCCTCGTTCCCTTCGCGGACCAGGGCGGCGCCGCGGCCGAGTACGCCGTGCTGGAGGCATGGGCGCCCAAGCCCCGGTCGTGGTCCTTCGGGGAAGCGGGTGGCGCCGCGGGCAATATCGACGCGGCCACGCGCGTACTGGAAGCCCTGGACGCCGTCGAGGGCATGACCTTGTTGATCGAGGGCGCCGCCGGCGGTGTCGGTACCATCACCGCGCAACTCGCCCGGGCCCGCGGCCTCACCGTGATCGGCACCGCCGGCGAGGGCAATCACGGTTTTCTGGAGGCGCTCGGCGTCGTACCGGTCACCTACGGGCCGGGACTGGCCGATCGCCTTGCCGCACTGGCTCCGCGCGGTGTCGACGTGGTTCTGGACGCGGCCGGCAAGGGCTCCCTTGCGGAACTGGTGGCCATCGCCGGCGACCCGCATCGCGTCGTGACCATCGCGGACTTCGACGCCGCTCGGCACGGAGTGCGGTTCTCCCGCTCCGAGGCAGGAGAGTCACCGGGCTGGGCAGGACTGCCGTTGGCGGCGGACCTGGCCGATCAGGGCCGCCTCACCGTCCCACTGCACGCCGTGTTCCCGCTGAAGGAGACGGCCGCGGCCCATGACGCCAGCGCCGCCGGCCATGCACGAGGCAAGATCATCATTACCGTGCCCTGAGTGGTCCTCTTTGGCTCGGGGTCCGCGGCTTGAGCCCCGGACCCCGAGTGTCACCAGACGCCCTACAGGGAGCTGGACTTGATGCCCTCGATGAACGCTTCCCACGCCGGTGCCCGGAACGCGAGCGCCGGACCGTGCGGGTCCTTGGAATCCCGGACGGGCACGATGCCGGGGTGGTCGTCGGAGACTTCTAGGCAGTCGCCGCCGCTGCCGTCGCTGTGGGTGGACTTCCGCCAGGTGGCAACCTCTAGGCAGTTGCCACCTTCGCCGCCGCTGTGGCTGGACTTGTGCCAGGTGGCGATTTCGAGGCAGTTTCCGCCGCTGCCACCGCTGTAGCTGGACTTGTGCCACGTGGCGGTGCTCAGGTCGTACTCACTACTCACGGGAATATGCCTCCGCCGCTGACTCGATCAGGGCCAGTGACGCTTCTGGTGACAATGCGCTGGCCCCCACGAGATCGTAGGCCAGTTCGTATCGCGCCACCGTTGCTGGGTCGTCCAGCAACTGCCCTGTGCCTAGACCATCAAGGTACGCGAGCGGTGGCGCGTCAGCGAACGCCATTAATTTCAGGGAGCCTTCCAACGCGGCGTGGGCGCCCGCTGAGAACGGCAACGCCTGCACGATGATCCGGTGCTTCCGGACCAGTTCCACCACGTGCCACAGCGCCTCCGCCATCACCACCGGGCTGCCGGTCTTGCGGCGCAACACGGCCTCGTCCAGCACCACCCACAACAATGGGGTCGTTGGATGGTCGAGAAGGCGTGTCCGTTCGAGTCGTGCCGTGACCGTCTCCTCGATCACGGCATCCGGTGCCGTTGGCTGGTAGGCGCGGCAAACCGCCCACGCGTAGGCCTTCGTCTGTAGCAGTCCTGGGATCAGCTGCGGGGCGTACTCCCTGATCGACGTGGCGATGGCTTCTGCCTCCGCCGCCTCCGCGAAGTGATCCGGATACTTCGACTTCGTGGCGGCCTCGCAGTTGCGGGCGAAGTAGCCGTCCGTCCCGAGGATTTCGTCGATCTTCACGGCGTACTCCATCTGCATCCGCCGTGTTCCCGCCTCCAGCTGGCCGATGAACGACCCACTGACGAAGAGGGGCTTGCCGAGTTCTTCCTGGGTGAGACCGGCCTCTTCGCGCTTGTGGCGTAACTCTGCGCCGAGCATGGCGCGGGGGGACGAGGAGGGGTCGAGGGGTTTGGGTCCGGGCATCGCAGCAACTCCCTGTTACACGCGATCGGTTGTTGGGTCTGCGCCTCTATGCAGGCTAGACCCGTAGTGGCCACGCTGTGTGCGCAATGACAACACTCAGTGTGGAAGGTGATGAGGCGAATGCTGACGGCGCGTGAGCGGATGCGGCAGGCCGAGGGTGTCACGGTGGAACTGCAGACCGCACTCCGGGCGGCGGGGATCACCCTGCCCTCCCTCGGTGTGGACCCGGTGTCGTGCGCGAGCGCCCACATGGCGCCGCTGGTCGAGCTGGGGCGCTGCAATCTGGACACGGCCCGGCGGCTCGCCGGCGTACTGGCGGACTACGCCCGGACCGCCGTACCGGGACACGGCGAGGAGGGGCCGCGGCCGTGATGCCGGTCCCCGGAAGCTTCGCGGTGGACGGGCGGGACGGCCGGGTCGGCTTGGTCATCGGTGTGGTCGTCGGTGTCCTCGTCGGCAACGAGGGGGCGTTGGTGCGGCTCCGGCCTCCCGGCGGCGGAGTGTCGTGGGACTGCCCGTCTCATGCGCTGCGCGTCGCCCCACCGTCCGCCGTATTGGCGGCCCGCGTGCGAGAGCTGAACTGGCAGAGCCGGATGCCGTGAGGGGCGGTCCGCCACCCGTCAGGAACGTGTGCCCTGTGGGGCGTTCGGGGCGGGTGCGGCCCGAGGTGTGTGCGACCGCGTGGTGCGCCGGGGCTGGGACCCGCGCGGATGTACGGCTGACGGCCGTACGGTCGGCCGCCGGTGCGGGGGCGGTTGCCGGGGCTCGGACGGCGGGGTGTGTGAGTGGGGGCGTGGGGGGGGCAGGCCGGGGTGTCGCTTTGCGTAAGTGCTGTACACGGGCGGGAACGGGGTGGTCGGCTCGATGGCGAGCGGCTTGCGCCGCGGGCCGCGGGGAGACGTTGGCCGGTGCGATAGCCCGGCCCCGAGCGTGGCGCGGGGTGACGAGGGCGGGGGTGAGGAGCCGGGGTGCGGGCTTCTTGGCAACTCCCTGTTACACACGATCGGTTGTTGGATATGCGTCTCTCTGCAGGCCGGGCCGGTAGCAGCCACGCTGTGTGCACGACGGGGACACTCAGCGTGGAAGGCGATGAGGCGAAATGTTGACGGCGCGTGATCGAGTACGACAGGCCGAGGGCGTCATGGCGGAGCTGCACACCGCACTCCAGGCGGTCGGGGTCACTCTTCCCTCCCTCTGCGTCGATCCGGTGTCCTGCGCGAGCAGCGTCATGGCGCCGCTGGTCGAATTGGGGCGCTGCAATCTCGACACCGCCCAGCGGCTGGCCGAGGTCTTGGCGGACTACGCCAAGGCCGCCGCTCCCGGGCACGGCCCGGAGGAGGGACAGCCGTGACGTTGTCGTCGGGCAGCTATGCGGTGGACGGGCGGGACGGGCGCGTCGGCCGGGTCGTGGACCACCAGGGGCCGTTGGTGCAGCTCCGCGAGCCCGGCGGCGGCCGGCCGTGGGCCTGCCCGCCGCACTTACTGCACCCCGCCCCGCCGTCCGCCGTACTGGCGGCCCGCCTCAGAGAGCTGAACTGGGAGAGCCGGATGATCCCCTGAGGGCGGGTCAGAGGGCCAAGAAGTCGGGAGGGCCGGTGAGCCTTGAGCACTGCTGAGCCTGCTGATTGGCTGACCGGCATGACTGATCTCGGATCCGTTGCCTGGCCGCCTGCACCGATCGGGACCGAGAGGCTCGTGCTCCGTGAGCCCGAGGCCCGGGACCGTGCGGCGTTCATCGAGCTGCTGGCGTCTCCAGAGGTGCACACCTACCTCGGTGGCCCCCGCCCGCGTGACGAGCTTGAGCGCAAGTTGCCCGAGGTGCCCGAACGGTGGCCCGGGAGCTTCGTCGTCGAGCTCGACGGGGCGATGATCGGCCAGATCCTGCTCAGGAGAGCGCCGGAGCACCATCGCCCGGCTGCCGCGGGGAAGGCCGATCTCGGCTACCTGTTCCTGCCACGGGCGTGGGGGTTCGGGTATGCCGCCGAAGCATGCGCTGCGGCACTCGACTGGTTCGACAGCGTCCTTCCCGGCGAGCCGGTGGTGCTCGCCACCCAGACCGCCAACGTCGGCTCGATGCGCCTCGCGGCAAAGCTGGGGTTCACCAAAGTAGAACGCTTCCGGGCCTGGGACGCCGATCAGTGGCTCGGCCTGCGGGCCCCGATCACGCACTCCGATTGAGCTCGCCCTCGACAGCGTGGAACTGTCGAAGGCCGTTGTTCTCGTTGACGAAGCCGGGTGGATTCTGCCCGCCGCCGTGTTCGCGTCGGCGTCGGCGCCGGTAGATGCCAACCCTGCGGCCGGCCTCAGCGTGTCCCCAGGCCGGCCGGCGCGCCCGGTGTGGTGGGCGTGCCCTGCGTATTCGGTGTGGTGGGCGTGCCCTGCGTGTTCGGTGTGGTTGGGCCTCCGGTGGGTGCGGGATCGACGGTCTGCGAGGGGTGGGGAGCGGGGGTGTCGGGGGCGCTGGGGTCCTTGGGGTTCTTGGAGTCCGTGGGGTCCATGGGGTCCGTGTTCAGGTCTGCCCGCAGTTGTTTGTTGAAGCCGAAGAAGTAGGTGGCGAGGAAGCCGGTGAGGTAGCCGACGGCCAGGCCCAGGGCGTAGACGACGAGGGTGGTGGTGACGGGCTGGTTGCCCTTGACCAGCGGGAACAGGGCCCAGCCCGAGGGGCCGATGGCGGTGGAGCCGACGGCGTCGCCGAGTTGGTTGAAGAGGCCGATGAAGCCGCCGCCGCAGGCGCCGCCGATGCAGGCGGTGATGAAGGGGCGGCCCAGGGGGAGCGAGACGCCGTAGATCAGAGGTTCGCCGACGCCCAGGAAGCCTGCCGGGAGGGCGGACTTGATGGTCGTACGGATCGAGCGGTTGCGGGGGAGCTGGAGGTAGACGGCGAGGGCGGTGCCGACCTGGCCCGCGCCCGCCATGGCGAGGATCGGGAGCAGGACGGTGTAGCCCTGCTGCTCGATGAGGGTGGTGTGGATCGGGATCAGGGCCTGGTGGAGGCCCAGCATCACGAGGGGGAGGAAGAGACCGCCCAGGACGAAGCCGGCGAAGGCCCCGCCGTGGGCCAGCAGCCAGGTGGCGAAGGTCCCGATGGCGGTGGAGACCTCGCCCGCGACGAACATCAGGCCGAAGATCGTGACCAGGCCCGTGACCAGCACGGTCAGGGTGGGAGTGAGCAGCACGTCCAGCGCCTCGGGGACCTTTCCCCACCTTCTTGTCTTCCTCGTCTTCGCCCGGCCGGGGAAGACCCCATTGCGACAGCACTTCTCCACCTGGACGGCGAGCAGCGCCGCGGCGAGTGCGCCGAGTACTCCGCCCTGGCCCGGGGCGAGCTTCTGGCCGAAGGCCGTGACGTGGGCGATGCCCGGGAAGACGATGATCGCGGCGACCGCGCCGCCGAGGACCGGCGTGCCGCCGAACTCCTTGGCGGTCTGGTAGCCGACGAAGACGGCGATGAGGGACATGAAGCCGGAGGCGATGGCGGCCAGCGCCGGGACGACGGACGGCAGCCAGCCGAGGTTGGCCAGCAGGCCGTTGATACCGGCGACGATGCCGCAGCCGATCAGGGCCGGGATCAGCGGGACGAAGATATTGGCGATCCGGCGCAGGAACAGCTTCACCGGGGTGGCGTTCCGGGACTTCTGCCGGGCCTTGAGGGCGGCGCCCTGGGCGGCCAGTTCCTCGGCGGTGGTGGCGGTGGGTGTGACGACCCGAGGGACGGCGGTTGGCGCTACGGCTTCCGGGGCTCCGGCCTTTGCCTCTCCGGCCTTCGCCTCTCCGGTCTCCGGAGTCACGGCCTCCGGTGCTCCGGTCTCCGGCGCTCCGGCCGCCCGTTCCGGGGCCGGGTCCGTGGTGCGGGCCTGCTCGACCAGGCGCTCGACCTCGGGGGTGACCCGGGCGACCGTTCCGGGGCCCAGCACGATCTGGTACGTGTCGTCCTCGACCACGCCCATGACGGCCGGGAGCGCCTTGAGGGCTTCGTCCTGGACCAGGGAGCGGTCCCGGACGCCCAGGCGGAGCCGGGTCATGCAGTGGGCGATGGAGGTGAGGTTCTCGGCGCCGCCGACGAGAGGGAGGAGCGCGGCGGCGGTGGCGCGGTTCTTGTCTTCGGTCATGTGTGCGGTGCCTTGCTGTGCAGATAAACCAGGGGCAGGGGTCCAGGAACGTGGGTGGGGAAACGCGGTGGTCGGCGGGGTCGGCGGGGTCGGCGGGGCAGGAAGGGGCGGCGGGGCAGACGGGTGCCGGCCGACCTCAGCGGTTCTTGGCGGCCTGGAGGGCTTCGCGCAGATGACCGTTGGCGGCGTCGAGAAGGCGGGCGGCGGTGGGGCCGTCGACATTGCCGAGGAGGGTGAGGATGGCGTTCTTCACCTCGCCGTCCGTGATGCCGAGCGCCGTCTCGATCTCCGTGTCGGTGGCGCCGGTGGCGAGCGCGACGATCCGGCGCGAGCGGGCCCGCAGCTTTTCGTTGGAGGCGCGGACGTCCACCATCAGATTCCCGTAGGTCTTGCCCAGGCGGATCATGGTGAGGGTCGAGAGCATGTTGAGCACGAGCTTTTGGGCGGTGCCCGCCTTGAGCCGGGTGGAGCCGGTCAGCAGCTCCGGGCCGACCACGATCTCGATGCCGTGCTCGGCGGCCGCGGCCAGCGCCGAATCGGCATTGCAGGACAGGCCGATGGTCAGGGCGCCCAGCTCGCGGGCGTACTCGACGGCTCCGATCGCGTACGGCGTGCGGCCGGAGGCGGAGATGCCGACGACGGTGTCCAGGTCGGTCAGGCCGATCCCGGTCAGATCCTCGACGGCGAACTTTGTACTGTCCTCGGCGCCCTCGACGGCGGTGATCATCGCGGACGGCCCGCCCGCGATCAGGCCGAGGACGTGGGAGGGGTCGGTGTTGAAGGTCGGCGGGCATTCGCTGGCGTCCAGCACCCCGAGGCGGCCGGCCGTGCCGGCGCCCGCGTAGACCAGCCGGCCGCCGCGGGCCATGCGTGCGGCGATGGCGTCGATGGCGGCGGCGATCTCGGGGAGCCGCCGGGCGACGGCGGCGGGGACGGTGGCGTCCTCGTCGTTCATCGTGCGGGCGATGTCCAGGGTGGAGCGGCGGTCGATGTCCGCGAGGTCGGGCCGGAACGCTTCGGTGGTGAGGGTGTCCAACTGGGCGCGCAGATGGGCGTAGTCGGCGGTGGAGGTCATGGCAACGATGGCTCTTTTCGGGTCGGGCTCGGGGCAGGCCGGTGTTCTCTTCGGTGGCGCGCCTCGTCGCGGGGCCGCTGTGCCGCCCGCGCCGCCGTCGCGAACAGGGGACCGCGGAGTGGCGGGACCGCGGAGTGGCGGGGCAGCGCGAGGTCAGCGCTGGATGTGGCGTGGTGAGTGGCGGTGGGCAAGGGCCTCGTAGGAGGCGGAGAGCGCCGGGGCAGCGGTCTCGTACGTACGCTGCGCGACCCCTATGAACAGGCAGTCCACGACCAGCAGCTGGCTCGTCCTGGACGACATCGCGGCCGGTCGCAGCTCGCTCTCGCGGGCCGTGGACGTGGTGAGGATGTAGTCGGCGTAGGAGGCGATCTCGCCGTCCGGGCGGCCGGTGATGGCGATGGTGGTCGCGCCGTGGTCGAAGGCCACCCGCAGCGGCTCTATGACATCGGTGGTCCGCCCGGAGTGCGTGATCGCGAGGGCGACGTCACCGGTCCGCATCTGCACCGCGTTCGTCACGGCCAGATGGGGGTCCGCGTGCGCATGCGCGATCAGGCCGATGCGCAGCAGCTTCTGGGCGAGGTCCTGGCCGACGAGGTTGGAGGCCCCGATGCCGTAGACATCGATGCGGCGGGCCCCGGCGAGCGCGGCGACGGCGGCTTCGAGCTGGGTGACGTCCAGTGCCGCGGCGGTGTCGGCCAGGCACTGCTGTTCCTCCTGCGCGAGCTTCGCGACGACCTCGACGAGGGAGTCGTCGACCGCTATGTCGGCGGTCACCGCGGGCGCGCCGCCGGCCGCCTGCTGCGCGGCGAGCGCGGCGAGGGCGAGCCGCAGGTCGCGATAGCCCGGGTAGCCGAGCAGCCGGGACGTCCGTACGACGGTGGCTTCGCTGGTGCCCGTGCGCTCCGCGAGGCCGGTGACGGTGAGGGCGGCACAGCCGGCCGGGTCGCTCGCCACGGTCTCGGCGACCCGCTGCATGGAGCGGGTCATCGTCGGGGCGAGGGTGCGGACCTTGGCGGCCAGTGCGGCGGGGGCGGGTGGGGCCGGGGCCGGTCGGGTCTCGACGGCCGCGTCCTTGAAAGTTTCCTTCACGCTGCTGCTCACGATTGAAAAGTAATTTCATCGCCGCGCGGCGTCAATACCCTCGGTGAGTGCTGTGGACAGAGCGCATGATCCGCCCCGCGCGAGGGCGTGAGGTGTGCCGGGGCTGTGGACAACTCCGTTCGCGGTCGGTGGCCGGGGGACAATGGGCAGCATGGAGCTGGAACAGGCATTGCATGCCGCGCGGGCGCTGGTGCTCGCCGACCTGATGGCGGATGAGGTGGCCGACGCCGACATCGTCTCGCTCGTGGAGGACGCGGTCGTCCACCGCCGGTGGTGGGTGGAGCAATGGCCTGAAGGCGCGGCATTCGTCGCGGGACTCATAGCGCAGGACGTCCAGGACGCCCTGCTGGACCGGTACGGCCGCTGGCCGCTGTGCCCCGTGTGCACGGAGTCGGGCGACCCTCATGCGCTCGACGTCGAACCGGAGTTGGGACCCGACCCGCACTGGGTCTGTCCCAAGACGGCGGTCGCCGTGGCCCGGGTCGGCCGGCTCGGCACGTCCCTGGAGGGGTGAGGTGGTGGAGGGCGCGAGGCGGTGGACGGTGCGGCGCGCCGACGCGGTGACCCGGCCGGAGGACTGACGTGGCGATCTATATCGATCCTCCCACCTGGCCCGGACACGGCCGGATGTGGTCACACCTGGTCAGCGACCACTCCTTCGACGAACTGCACGACTTCGCGGCGGGCATCGGCGCGCCCCGGCGGGCGTTCGAGCGCGACCACTACGACCTGCCGGCCGAGCGGTACGGCGATGCGGTGCGGGCCGGTGCCGTGGAGGTCGGCAGCAAGGAACTGCTGCGCCGCCTGACGGCCGCCGGGCTGCGCCGCCCCAAGAACCGGCCGGCGCCGCGGGTGTGAGGCCTGCCGGATACCGGATGGGTGGCCCGCCGGAGGAGCCGCCCCCCGGTGGGGCCTCCCCGGGTAGAGCCCCCCCGGTGGAGTCGCAGCCTCGTAGAGCCTCACCCCGCAGAGCCCCCCCGGGTAGCCTCCTGCGGCCCTGCGGCCCTGCGGCCCTGCGGCCCTGCGGCCCTGCGGCCCTGCGGCCCTGCGACCCTGCGGCGCGTCGTAGCAGGGGCGGGGCAGTGGGCCGCCGGACGATGGGTTGAGCCTGCGTGCGCCGTGTGGGAAGCCGTATGGGAAGGGGACAGCCATGTCCGTCAGCGAACCGGGCCGGGAGCCGGCCACCGAGCTCGACCCCGACTACAGCAGTGAGGACGCCACGGCGACCGGATGGCCCACGGCCGTCGGCGGTATGACCGAGGCGGAGATCTTCTGGCTCGCCACCGTCCGGCCCGACGGCCGCCCGCATGTCACCCCGCTGCTCGCCGTCTGGTCGGACGGCGCCCTCCACTTCTGCACCGGCCCCGGCGAACGCAAGGCCAAGAACCTCGAAGCCAACGCGCACTGCGTGCTGACGACCTCGACGGCCGGCGGCAACGATCTGCACGCCGGGCTCGATGTGGTGGTCGAGGGCGACGCGGTGCAGGTCAGCGACGAGCCGACGCTGCACCGGCTGGCCGGTCTGTACACCGAGAAGTACGGCAACGACTGGCATTTCGACGTCCGCGACGGCGCATTCCACAGCCAGGGCGGCGGCCGGGCCGTGGTCTTCCGCGTCGAGCCGGTCACGGCCTTCGGGTTCGGACGGGGAGAGACGTACAGCCAGACACGGTGGACGTTCGACGGCGGGGCGTAGGGCCGGAGCGTAGAGCCGTGGTGGTGGCGCGGGCCGGCGTCGGCGCGGCGTTCGCCACGTTGAACATCCGGGCGTCTGGCCCGGGTCGAAGGCGGCGAGCAGCGATCAGGGTCGTCCGGCGAAAAGGGAGGCGGAGCGTTGCGGCGGCGAGGGCC
Source organism: Streptomyces lydicus (assembly GCF_004125265.1). Lineage (GTDB taxonomy): Bacteria > Actinomycetota > Actinomycetes > Streptomycetales > Streptomycetaceae > Streptomyces > Streptomyces lydicus_C. Next base: position 3,630,145 of record NZ_RDTE01000003.1, on the reverse strand, counting down.
GGTGCTTGGGTATCGATATACCCAAGTGAAGCTGTGCAAGTGCGGCCTTACCTTTGGTAGCGCCTCACAATTGCGTGGACAGTGGCTATAAATAGTGCCTAGGTGGCTCGATTGCACCAGGTGCTATCGCCCGCCAATGGTGACGATAAGATGACGGGACCGAGCTCGCCGACCGACGGGCTCTGGAAGAAAATAGGGGGATGTAATGAAGCGAAAGGTCGCGCTGTCACTTGGTGCAGCCATTCTCAGTACGGCATCGGCGGGACTCATCTCGGCAACCCCGGCGGCCGCCGCGAGCAGCGTACGCTTCTACCAGGTCACATGCTCGAACATGAAGGAAACGCGCACCAGTTGGTCCGCGACATGCCATGTTCCGTACGGCCACGCGCGAGCGAATATCGAGTGCCGCGACGGATCGGAACATTACGGCGCGTGGATGGGTCGTGGCACCTGGAAGTTCGGCATGACCTGTGGCCGCAGCGCCATGGGGGCTATGGATGTGCAGACCCGCAAGAATTGAAAGCCTTTAGCGGTTTTCCTGCACCCGTGCGACATTGCCTCTGAAAATCCATTGGGGGTATTGTCGCCGCGCGCGGCGACGGGACGCGGAATGATCCGGTTCGTGTTGCCGGAGTGACGCCGGCACGTTGAGGCCCCACCCTCACAGGTGGGGCCTCAACATATTTCCGAGCCTTCTCGGGGTGCGCACTCCGAGGCCGATCGCGCGTGGCAAAGGCTGATCACGCGGCCGATGGGCAGTCGCCTTGGATGCGCATGACGGTCAGCCTGTGGGCAGGCCGATCTGGCCGCGTTCGAGCGCGGAGCGTAGCTCCGAAAGGTTGGTCCGCCGTATGACCCATGCCTTCTTCTCCAGGCGGTCGATGCCCTTGCTGGTCGCGCCGATCCCGATGGCGAACTCGGCGGAGAGGTCGGCCACCCGGGACCCGGGGCGGTCGCGGAGGAAGCGCAGGAACTCGAACTGCCAGGTGACGATCCCGTGCCGCTCGCGAAGACGGTCGTTCAGTGCGTTGTAGAGGCGCGTCTCGCAGCGGACGAGATCGGCGAAGAGGCACACACGCCGGAAGGCTGAAGCCGGCGGACGGTCACCTGCGGTCCGGGGTTCCGCACCCCGGGCCGCGGATTCGCCGGAACACCGCTGCGGTACTAGTGCCAGCCGTGCCCCGACCCGGGCACCGTCACCGGCGTCCCCCGGAAGCATCCGATGGAGTATGGATACTCGCCGTTGAGGTGGTAGTGGTACATGACGACCCTCTTGCCGTCCCACATGATCGCGTGGGTGTGACCGTGGCAGACGTCCAGATCCCGGTTCGTGACGATCTTTCCGTCCTCGCCGCGCGGCCCGAAGACCCCGAAGCCGTCGATGGCGTAACCCACGAGCGGTGAGTGCGGGGAACGGGGATTCGCGGACCCGTGCGAAAGCTTGCTGTCGAAGCAGGTCTGCGAGGGGCCGTGGTAGTGGTACTGCGTGTCGTACGGATGGCCCCAGCAGCGGTCCAGCGGCAGCGCCGCGTTGGGGTCGACCGGCCGGTCCTCCGCGTCGGTGGCCACCTCCAGGTGGAAGGTGCCGCCCGCCAGCGCCATCCCGGTCGTCAGCTGGTCGATGCAGGTGGGCTGCGCCTGGGGGGACGGATCGCGCGGAACGGTGACGTCGAGGTCCCACGGCTTGATGGGGATCTCGGCGGCGCTGGGGTACCCGTGCGCGGGAATCTGCGCGTAGTACGGGTAGGCGGGGGTGCCCTTCTGGACAGGGAAGCGCCCGGTGGGATGGCCGGGGAGGCCGTTGCCCTGGAAGCGCCTCGTGGTCGCGGTCGTCGTCACCCGCAGGTCCTTGTGCCAGTGCATGGTCCCCGACACGAACGGGCGCTTGAGTACGTCGATCACGCCGTGCGCGTCGATCCACGGGCGGTCGGGCCGGGTGAGGGTGCCTCCTTTGCAGGCGAAGAGGGTGTCGCGCGCGGGGGAGGCGATCGATGTGCCGGTGGAGGGTGTGCGCAGGCGGGTGATGAGGGTGCCGTCTTGGCCGCCTGGTACGTCGTCGGCCGCCCGTACGGGATGAGGCGCGACCGCCGCCACGGCCCCGGAGCCGGCCGGGGCCATCGAGGGAGCCAGCAGCGCCGAGACGGCACCGGCCGCCATGGCAACGGATCTGAGCACGCCGTACATGAACGCTCCCCAGCTCGGCAAGGAACAGACGGGCGGCGGGCCGGTGTTCCGGCTCGGCTCTCGCCTCCCGCGTTACCTCACCACGCCCGGCGACCGATGCCCGGCCGACACGTATGCGCGTTCGGGTGAGCCCGGGGCCGGAGCGGGGCGCGCACGACGGAGCCCCGCCGTCCGCCGCCCTACGTCCCGCGCAGCAGATCCAGCTCCGTCATGAGGTTGCGGCGGGCGAGGTGTTCCCAGCGGTCGTAGCCGCGGGGGGTGCGGAACAGGCGGGGTAGGGCGAGGAGTTGGGACAGGATGGCCGAGCGGCCGGCGAGGAAGTCGGGGTCGGGCACGAAGGAGTACTCGGCACGGACCGCGGCGGCGTAGGCCGCGTACTCGTCGGGGGAGCCGGCGAGCACGGCGAGGTCGGCGTCGCACAGCACCTCGCCGTCGGGGTCGTCGGGCGCCGGGTCATGGGTGACGGTGAGCCGCACCAGGCGGGCGACCTCGGCCGTGCGGGCCGGGCCGATGCCCAGCTCGGGCAGGGCGCGTTCGGCGAGGGCCGCGCTGCGCTCCTCGTTCTCGGAGCGGTCCGGGCGGTAGACGGCGTCGTGGAACCAGGCCGCCAGCTGGACGGTGGCCAAGTCGTCGGCGTGCTGCGCCAGTTCGTCGATGCGGTAGAGGACCGCGGTCAGATGGCCGACGGTGTGGTAGCGGCGTTGCGGTTCGCTCCAGCGGGACAGGAGGTTGTCCGCGTACGGGGCGGGGTCGGGTGCGGTGGGGTTCTTGGTGCCGCGGGCCTTGGCGACGGTCACGGCCCATCGCTGCCGCAGCTCCTGCGCCGGGTCGGTGGTGTCTGCCGTACGGGACACGGAGGTCATGCCCGCCATTGTGCCTCGCGCGCCGGGAATCCGGGGCGGAGGGCAAGTGCCGGTCAGGGCTGGGGCTCGTCGTGGCACGAGAGGGAGTCGATCGTCGCGACGCTCGGCTTGTAGTTGGTCTCCCACCTGGGGTCGGCCTTGGGGATGGACCAGAGGGACGTGGAGAAGTCCTGGTTCCAGGTGTTGTCGGTGACGTAGTCCCGCAGGGCGTCCCGCAGCTTCAGGCAGTCCTGGCGGTGGCCCTTGGCCATGGCGATGCCGTAGCGGTTGGCGGAGCCGTAGGTGAGGCCCGGGACGACCTTGAGATCCGGGTTCTCCTGGGTGAAGCCGTAGAGGATCATCTGGTCGGTGGAGACCGCGTCGGCGAACTTCGTCTCCTTGAGATCCCTGATGCAGCTGGAGGCGTCCGGGGCCTGGTAGAGCTGTATCCGCTGGTACGCCGGGCTGTCCAGTGTCGTGAAGGAGGTCGTCCCGGGCCAGGCACAGACGCGCTTGCCGACGAGGTCTTCGGGTTTGCGGATGCGGTTGTCGTTCTTGCGGACCATGATGCCCTGGAAGGTGGAGGCGTACGGTCCGGCGAAGTCCAGCTTCTTCATACGGTCGGCGGTGATCGAGAACGTCGCGGCGACCAGGTCTTTCTTCTTCTCGGTGAGCACGGTGCTGCGGTCCTCCGACGGCACGATCCCGAAGTCCGGCTCGGCGCCGACCGCCTTGAGGACCTGTCGGGTGACGGTGATGTCGAAACCGGAGAACTTGTAGACGTGGACGACGCCGGTGCCCGGCTGGTCGTTCTTCGTGCCGACCGATGTCCTGCCGTGCGCGAAGAGCGAGGGCGGCTCCGAGGCGCCGCAGGCGGTGGCGGTCAGGGCGGCGAGGGTGAGGAGCGCCGCGAGCGGGACGGTGCGGCTGTGGCTGGAGTGGCGGATTGCGTCTCCGGGTGCGTCTCCGGGTGCGTGAGTGGGTGTGTGAGCGGGTGCGTGAGTGGCTGCGTGAGTGGTCATCAAGATCCCCCGTTCGTGTCGTGGGCCGTCGGTGCTTCCACGGCCTGCTTCGGTCCGCCGGATCACCTGTCGTGCAGCACCGCGTCCGTCGCGCTGATGTCCATCCGGCAGCCGCGGTCGGTGTGCAGGGTGACGTTGATCCGTACGGTGCTGACCCCCGCGCCCAGGGCGAAGTCGACGGTGCCGTGGGAGCCGATCAGCTGCGGCTGGGCCGCGACGCCCGAGGCGAGTAGGGAGACGGTGGCGGAGTCCGGGAGGCAGGTCGGGCCGGCCGGATCGTGGTCGTTGATGGCCAGCGTCAGGCGCAGGGCGTCACGTGCCTCCTTCAGGGCGGGGGCGTCGAGAAGGAGCGTGAGGCTCCGGTTCGTCTCCCCGTCCAGCGGCTGTGCGCCCCGGATACGGACGGACCCGGTCACATCGATCTCGCCGTGTGTGACGACGTGCTGGAATGCCAGCCAGCCCCCGACCGTCGCCAGGACGGAGAGCAGGGACAGCGTGCCGACGACGCGGGCGTCGCGGGGGCGCCGGTTGAGGACGCGGGCGGCGCCGGTGAGGAGCGCCATCCCGGAGAGCACGCCCCAGAGGGTGTACTGGCCGGCCGGCCCGCCCGGCTGGGTGCTTCCGGCGATGACCACGGCGGTGCAGGCCAGCAGGAGCGGCAGCCAGCGTGCGCTGGGGTGCATCACCCATTTGACGATCACGTTCTTGATGTCGTTGGCCGCGATGGAGTGGTCGCCGTGTGCCGTCGGACTGTTGTGGACGCTGCCACCGTCTCCGAGGCGGGTCATGAGCCGTTCCGGGGGGCCGGGCCGCCCCCCATGTGGATGTCGCCGTGGATCTCGACGGCCGCGATGGAGCCCTGGCCGGTCGCGGTCGGGGTGTTGTGGACGGTGTGCACGGCGGCGGCCGGGGCGAGCCGGGTGACGTGCTCCAGGAAGTGGGGGGCGTCGCGGCGGTCGGCGGGGGACCGCAGCCAGGCGGTCAGGGCGGCGGACAGCAGGTGCCGTTCCTGGTCGTCGAGGCCTGCGAGCAGGGCGTCGAGGGCGTCCGCGCGCCGGGTGTCGAGGAGCGGCGGGGCAACTCCCTCGCCGGGGCCGGGGCCGGGGCCGGCGCCGTCGCCGAGGCCGGAGTCGGTCCCGTCGTCGCGGCGCAGCAGCCGGCGGAAGAAGCCCTCGCCGGCGGTCACGGTGCGTTCGGCGATCCGCTGTTGGGCGGCGGTGAGCACGGAGGTGCCCATGCTGTTCGCCGCCAGGGCGAGATAGGGGGCGATTTCCGCGGACACATTCGCTAATTCGGACATCCGGTCTCCCCCTGATCTTGGATGGGGCGTGATGGTGCAACGCCCTTACGCGGAGGGCGTGTTACCCCTGCGAGGGGTGGTTCAAACCTGTGTCAATGGGGTGTTTCGGGCCGGGGTGCGGTCGGGTCGGGGTGTCGTCGGGTCGGCGGGCGGGGGTTGGGTGCGTGTCGGCGGGCGCCTCGGCCGCGCGTCGGTGTGCGTCGCCTGCCGGGCGGCCCGTAGTCTGGGATATTGGACTAGACCTGTTGTCCCTGGGTGTCGGGGCGGTCCGTCCCGACATGTCCCGTCACGTCGTCAGCGAAGGATGAGGTCATATGAGCAAGCGCGCGCTCCTGGAGGTGATCGCACTCGACCCGCAGGACGCGGTCGCCGCCCAGGCCGGCGGGGCCGACCGCCTGGAGCTGGTCACGGACATGGCCGCCGACGGGCTCACCCCGCCCCGCGCGGCGTTCGCGGCGATCCGCGCGGCCGTCGACATCCCGCTGCGGGTGATGCTGCGGTCCGCCGACGGTTTCGCGGCCGGTGACGTGACGGCGCTGTGCGAGGAGGCCGCGGCGCTGCGGGCGGAGGGCGCCGAGGAGTTCGTCCTCGGCTTTCTGACGCCGGACGGGCAGCCGGATCTCGATGCGGTGGCGGCGCTGGCCGAGGTGATCGACGGCTGCCGGTGGACCTTCCACCGGGCCATCGACCGGGCCGCCGACCGGGACGCGCTGCGCAAGGAGCTGTCGGAGGCGCCCGGCACCGCCGGGCTCGACACCTATCTGACGGCCGGTTCCGCGCAAGGCGTCGACGCGGGCATGCGGACACTGCTGGCCGAGCAGGCACGTACGGCAGCGGGCGAGCCCGGGTACGCACCGCGGATCCTGGTCGGCGGCGGACTCGGGCTCGGCCATCTGCCGGCGCTGCGCGCGGCCGGTCTCGACGCGTTCCACATCGGGGGCGCGGCGCGGCCCGACGGCTGGTCGGCGCCCGTGGACGCGGCGGCGGTACGGGCGTGGCGGGAGGCGCTGGACCGGCCGGTCGTGCGGGGAGGGTGAGACGCCGGGCGGGGAGGTTGAGGCGCCGGGCGGGGAGGTTGAGGCGTCGTGCGGCGGGGCTGAGGCGTCGGGCGGGTGGGCCCGGGGCATCGGCCGGTGGGCCCGGGGGCGGGGCGCGCCGGGCGGGCGGGCCGCCCCCGGAGGTCATGGGAGGGCCCCCGGAGGTCGCGGGAGGTTCCCCGGAGGGCCCGAGGGACCTTGCCGGCCCCGCGCGCCCGCCGTCCGCTCCTCAGGCGCCGGCCAGCGCTTCCGGCAGCGCCGCGCCGTGGATCACCGTCAGCCCGGACACCGGCCGGGTCAGACAGACGTAGAGGCGGCGCAGGCCGGTGCGTTCGTCCGGTTCGCCGTCGACGATCGCGGCCGGCTCCTCCAGGACGACGTAGTCGTACTCCAGTCCCTTGGCGAGGGTGGCGGGTACCAGCGTCAGCCGGGCCTCGGCCGAGGTCTCCTCGCCGGGGGCCAGGCAGGTCGTGCCCGCTGCCTCCAGGGCCGTGCGCAGCACCGGAATGCGGGCCTCCGCGGCGATCAGGCCGACCGAGCCCTCCTTCTTCAGCGCATCGTCGCAGGCCGCGAGGGTGGCGGCGGTCAGGTCCGCCGGTTCGACCGGGCGGATCTCGAAGTCGCCGGCCGCCTCGCGGATGGAGGTCGCCTCCGTCAGATCGGGGGCGATGGCGGGCAGCAGCCGGGACGCGTAGGCGATGACCTCGCGCGGTACGCGGAAGCCCTGGGTGAGCTCTTCGACGGCCGAACCGGGCTTGCCCAGGTGGGCCAGCGCCTCTTCCCAGGTGTGGGTGGCCCAGGGGGTGGTGCCCTGGGCGATGTCGCCGAGGATGGTCGCGGAGCCCGTCGTGCAGCGGCGGCCGACCGCGCGGTACTGCATGGGGGAGAGGTCCTGTGCCTCGTCGAGCACCACATGGCCCAGGGAGTGGGTGCGCGCGACCAGGTCCATCGCCTCGTCGATCAACACCGCGTCCGCGGAGGACCACTTGGCGCTCTTCACGCTGCGGGCCGGTTTGGTCCACAGGATCGTCTTCTGCTCCTCGGGCGTCAGGATCCCCTCGGCCTGCTCGGCCAGGAACTCCGCGTCGCCCAGCAGCCGCAGCACCAGCTTTGCCGGGTCGACCGGCGGCCAGACCTCCTTGACCGCGGCTTTCACGGCGGGGTTACGGGCCACCGCGTCCTGCACCCGGTCGTCCGGGGCCTCGCCCGCCTGTTCCATCCGGACCAGCACGGCGTGCGCGATCCGCTGGGGCAGTGCCTCGCGGGCGGCACCGTAGCGGATGTCCCGGTCCATCAACTCCCCTACGAGCTCTTCGAGTTCATAGGCAGGTACGCGCCAGCGGCGGGAGCCGCGGACGACCACGCAGGGCTCCTGCGGCATGGTGATGTGCGAGCGGACCGCCCGCCGCAGCACCTGGGCCATACGTGCGTCGCCCTTGACCATCGCGGCGGCCGCCTCGTCCGTGCCGCGTACCTCCACATGGCCGACCAGGTCGTCGACCGTGGCCTGCTTGACCTCCAGCTCGCCGAGGGCCGGCAGCACCTGCTCGATGTAGTGGAGGAAGGAGCGGTTCGGGCCGATGACGAGGGTGCCGGCCCGGGCCAGCCGCTCGCGGTGCGCGTACAGCAGATACGCGACACGGTGCAGGCCGACCGCCGTCTTACCGGTGCCCGGCGCGCCCTGTACGCAGACCGAGCCGCCGATGCCGGCCCGCACGATCTCGTCCTGCTCCGGCTGGATCGTGGCGACGATGTCCCGCATGGGGCCGACGCGCGGGCGCTCGATCTCGGTCTGGAGGAGCCGGCTGGTCCGTTCGGCCTCCGCGGGGTCGGTGAGGTGTTCGTCCTCGTAGGCGGTCAACTCGCCCGCCGTGTAACCGAAACGGCGGCGCAGTCTGAGATCCATCGGGTCCTTCTTGGAGGCCCGGTAGAACGGCTGGGAGACGGGCGCGCGCCAGTCGATGACCATGGGGTCGCCGTCGGCGTCGTGGACGTGCCGCCGCCCGATGTAGAAGTTCTCGCCCTCCCGTCGCCCACCACCACCCTCGCCGGAGGCGCTGTGCGCCGCCCCTCTTGATGCACCTTCGGCGAGGTCGAGGCCGGGGGCGTGGAGATAGTCGAGGCGGCCGAAGAAGAGCGGGGTGTGGGAGAGGTCGGCGAGCGCCTTGATCCGGGCGTCGATCTCGCCCTGGAGGACTTCGGCGTTGACCCAGTTCGCGGTGACATCGGCGATGTTCAGCGCCTCGGCGTCCTCGCGCATGGCACGCAGGGCCGCGCGGGAGGCGGCCAGGTGGGACTTTTCGCGCTGGAGGGGGTCGGGGGTGTGGGTGGGGGACGGGGAAGGGCTTTCGGCGTGGAGCGTTGGCGGTGAGGGGCGGTGGTCGGGCGACGGGGAAGGGCTTTCGGCGTGGAGCGTTGGCGGTGAGGGGCGGTGGTCGGGCGACGGGGAAAGGCTTTCGGCGCGGAGCGTCGGCGGTGAGGGGTGGTGGTCGGGCGACGGGTGGGCGTGCGAGGGCACGGTGTTGCCTCCGGTGGCGGGTGCTCCGGCGGGCGCGCCGCGGTGAGCGGGCGCGGCGGGCCGGTGTCGGTGCGCAGCGCAGGTCAGGCGGTGCGCGGGTCAGCGGCGTGAAGCGAAAGGGCCGTCCGGTTTCCGACCGGTCGGCGGCACTCCCCGACGGGAGGCAGGCAGACGCGCGATTGTAGTCAGCGGCTCAGAACGGCGCCAACGGATTTCCGGCGGCGTTGCGGCGGTCGTTTCGGGGCGAACGAACCCTGAGGGCGCCGTAGACCTCCCGTAGGGGGCCGGCTGGGTCTGGAGACGGACATCCGGCCCCGGAGATGGACCTATGGACCGATGTGATGCAATCGCGTGAATTTCATCATGGAGACATGAGCAGCGCAGCGATTCCCCCAGGTCCTGTCCACCCGATCTCCGTCCACCCGGTCAAGGGCGCCACAGCCCTCGGCGCGGACCCCGGACGCGGGGCGGCCGCCGTCCACGAGCACCGCTATGTCGTGGGCAACGCACTCCGCGCGATCAAGGTCTTCGCCACGGCCGCCTTCAGCGTCGCCGTCATGGGCGAGTACGCGGACGAACCGCGAACGCCCGACACCACGAACGCCCGGCACAACCACCGCGACACCACGAACGCCTGACTGCATGAACACCCGGCTCCACACGACCCGATTCCGCACGACCCGACCCCGCGCCACAGAGCTCCACACGACCCGGCTCCACACGACCCGGCTCCATAGGGATCGACCTCGCACCACCGGACCCCGCATGCCCCGACCCCGCACCACCCCCGTCGTCATCCGGTTGTCCGGAAACCGTTACGGCCCGTCGGGCCCGATCGATTAGCGTCGCCGGAAGAGAGCGCACTCAGGGCTACGGGGAGGGGACAACGGGTGTCTGCCGTCGAGGGGATGCGGACGGGGAGACGGGCCTGGGGGCAGGGCATCGCCCGCCCCGGCCGCTTGGTGATCGCGGCGGCGCTGCTCATGGCGTCACTCGCCGGACTGTGGCTGCTGTACCAGGTCCTGCCGATGCCGATGTCCGACATAGCCGTCTACCGCGCCGAGGGCCAGGCCGCTTCGACGGGCGGTGATCTCTACGGCTTCACGGTCACCAAGTGGGCACTTCCGGCCACCTATCCGCCCTTCGCGGCCGTGCTCTTCATACCGACCACCTGGCTCTCGCTCGGCACGCTCAAGGTCGTCTGCGTGCTCGTCAACGCGGCCCTTCTCGCGCTGCTGCTCCATCTCTCCTGCAAGGCCGCCGGCCTGCGCAAGGCTTCCCGCACCGTGCCCGCCATCCTCGCCACCACCGCGCTCGGCCTCTGGCTGGAGCCGGTCTTCCAGACCCTGGTCTTCGGCCAGGTCAACCTCGCGCTGACCTGCCTGGTGCTGTGGGACCTCTCCCGTCCGGACGGCGCCCGCCTCAAGGGGTTCGCCACCGGTATCGCGGCGGGTATCAAACTCACCCCCGCGATCTTCGGCATCTACCTGCTCGTCACCGGCCGGGTGAAGGCCGCCTTCACCGTCCTCGGCGGGTTCCTGGCCTCGGCGCTGCTGGGCTGGCTGGTCCTGCCCGACGCCAGCATCGAGTACTGGACGCGGCGGATGTTCGAGACCGGCCGGGTCGGCAAGGTCTGGATCGTCGACAACCAGTCCCTCCAGGGCCTGATCACCCGCGTACTGCACCAGCCCGAGCCCGGCCTGCTGTGGGCGGTGCCCGCGCTGCTGACCGCCGTGGCGGGGCTCTGCACCGCCCGCCGGGTGTATCTGCGGCGCGGCCTGGACAGCTGGGGTGTGCTGTGTACGGCGATCACGGCGCTGCTGGTCTCGCCGATCAGCTGGTCCCACCACTGGGTCTGGTGTGTGCCGCTGCTCGTCGCGCTCGCCGCCCGTACCCGGCGCAGCCCGTGGCGCAGGGCGCTGCTCGCCGCTGTCACCCTCGCCTTCGCCGCCCGCACGATGTGGGTCGTCCCGCACACCGGCGATCTCGACCTGCACTTCGCGTGGTGGCAGCAGCCGTTCGCGGCCCCGTATCCGCTGCTCGGTCTCGCCGTGCTGGTGGCCGTGGCCCTGTGGACCCGGAAGCCCGCCGGCATACCCGGCGCGGCGGTCGGCCGCCTCCCGGCGCCGCGCGCGGAGCAACAGCTCGCCGGCGGCGCCCGGACGCTCTGAGCGGGAGCTCGGAACTCAGGCGTCGTCCTCCGCCGCCAGCAGCTCATTCGCATCCACGATGCGGTACGCATAGCCCTGCTCGGCCAGGAAGCGCTGGCGGTGTGCCGCGAAGTCCTGGTCGATGGTGTCGCGCGCGACGACCGAATAGAAGCGCGCCTCGTGCCCGTCCGCCTTGGGCCGCAGCACCCGGCCCAGCCGCTGGGCCTCCTCCTGGCGCGAGCCGAACGTGCCGGACACCTGGATCGCGACCGTGGCCTCCGGAAGGTCGATCGAGAAGTTCGCGACCTTCGAGACGACGAGCACCGAGATCTCGCCCTCCCGGAAGGCGCCGAACAGCTTCTCGCGCTGCGCGTTGGTGGTCTCGCCCTTGATCACCGGCGCGTTCAGATGCTCGCCCAGCTCGTCCAGCTGGTCGATGTACTGCCCGATGACCAGCGTCTGTTCGCCCTGGTGGCGGCGGACCAGCGCCTCGGTCACATGCTGCTTGCTGGCGGTGGTCGCACAGAAGCGGTACTTCTCCTCGGTCTCGGCGGTCGCGTACGCCAGCCGCTCCGAGTCGGTCAGGTTGACCCGTACCTCGACACAGTCGGCGGGGGCGATATACCCCTGCGCCTCGATCTCCTTCCAGGGCGCGTCGAAGCGCTTGGGCCCGATGAGGGAGAAGACATCCGACTCCCGGCCGTCCTCGCGCACCAGCGTCGCGGTCAGCCCCAGCCGCCGCCGCGCCTGCAGATCGGCGGTGAACTTGAAGACCGGGGCGGGCAGCAGATGCACCTCGTCATAGACGACCAGACCCCAGTCGCGGGAGTCGAACAGCTCCAGGTGCGGGTAGACGCCCTTCCGCTTGGTCGTCAGCACCTGGTACGTGGCGATGGTGACCGGCCGGATCTCCTTCTTCGTCCCGCTGTACTCGCCGATCTCGTCCTCGGTGAGCGAGGTCCGCTTCACCAGCTCGTGCTTCCACTGCCGGGCCGAGACCGTATTCGTCACCAGGATCAGCGTGGTCGCCTTGGCCTGCGCCATCGCGCCCGCCCCGACCAGCGTCTTGCCCGCGCCGCAGGGCAGCACGACCACACCCGAGCCGCCGTGCCAGAACCCCTCGACCGCCTGCTGCTGATACGGCCGCAGCGCCCAGCCGTTCTCGTCCAGCTCGATCGGGTGCGCCTCGCCGTCGACGTACCCGGCCAGGTCCTCGGCGGGCCAGCCCAGCTTGAGCAGCGTCTGCTTGATCTGCCCGCGCTCCGAGGGGTGCACCACGACCGAATCCGGGTCCAGCCGCGCCCCGACCAGCGGCTGCACCTTCTTCGAGCGCAGGATCTCCTCCAGCACCGGGCGGTCGGTGGTGGTCAGCACCAGGCCGTGTGCGGGGTGTTTGGTGAGCGTCAGCCGCCCGTACCGGGACATCGTCTCGGCGATGTCGACGAGCAGCGCATGCGGCACCGGGTACCGCGAGAACTGCACCAGCGCGTCGACGACCTGCTCGGCGTCGTGCCCGGCCGCCCGCGCGTTCCACAGCCCGAGCGGCGTCACCCGGTAGGTGTGGATGTGCTCCGGCGCCCGCTCCAGCTCGGCAAAGGGCGCGATGGCCCGCCGGCAGGCGTCCGCCAGCTCATGGTCCACCTCCAGGAGCAGCGTTTTGTCGCTCTGGACGATGAGGGGTCCGTTCACGCGCCTCGCCTTTCACTTCCGGCCTTCGCCGCCGGTACCGGCCGCAAAACCTCGACCGTTGATCACGGCCACGGCCCTCGGCCGCAGACCTCGACCGCACATACGGCCAAACGTCCAGTGTGCCGCATTGCGCAGCGGGCGTCAGCGAGGGAAGGGGCGGGCCCTCGTCAAAGGGAAGGGCGGGCCCTCGCCAAGGGGCCCGGGAAGCGGCCCGGGCCCCTTGGCGAGCGCCGTGCTCGGGCCCTGCTCCCGCCAGGTCCGTGCTCCCGCCCGGTCCGTCGCCCACCCCTCAGACCGAGTCGTCCGCCAGTTCCGCGACTCCCGTGATCCGGTGCAGCGGATAGGTCCGCACCTCGTCGGAGGTGTGGTCGTAGGCCGTCACGAAGCCGCCTTCGACGCGTACCGGGGCGATGACGCGCTGGCTGGCGGCGCCGTCGGCGTTGACGTAGCCGATCCACAGGGCGGAGTGGGTCAGCACCGCGGCCTGCATGGTGGCCAGGGTCTCGGCGGAGGTGGTGCGGGGGAGGGCGCCGGGGGCGGACGGAGCGGGGGCGTGGACGGGCTTGCGTTCCGCGGTGGCGGCGAGGTCGCCGGCGCGGATGGCACGTACCGCCGCGGTGAGCAGGGTCGCGTCGGGGGTCGGCGGGCCGTCGGGCACCGGGGCGGGGGCGGTGCGCGGCGGGGTGCGATGGGTGTCGGCGCGGGCGATCAGCACGTCGCCCGCGGTGGACTCGGCGGCCGGGGCGTAGCCCATCGCCCGGAGGCCGTCGAGGAGTTGGTCGGGCGCGGTCTGGGCGGCGAGCACGGTCGGGGCGAGCCGGCGCAGCCGGAGCGTGGCGGCACGGCGGTCCGCAAGGATCTCGGAGAGCAGCGCATCGTCGTCGCAGCGGACGTAGGCGGTGGCCGCGCCGATCCGCAGCCGGCCGTGCTTACGGGCCACATCGTCGATGAGGTAGGCGAGCGGCTGGGGGACCGGGGTGCGGGAGTGCGCGGTGAGGAATTCCTGCAGCTCGGCGGCGGAGCGGCCGGCGTCCAGGGCGCGGCGGACCGAGGCGGGGGTGAAGCGGTAGACCGTCGCACCGCCCTTGGACTCGATGTCGGCGAGGACGCCGAGCGCGTCGGCGAGCGGGCGGTGCAGCGGACCCGGGGCGACGGCGGTCAGGTCCGCCTGGAGGAGGACGTGATCGACGGGTTCGGGGAGGAGGGGGGCGAGGAGCGCGGCGGCGCGGGTCGCGGCGGCGTCGGTTTCCGCGGGGGACGGGGCCGCGGGGGAAGGGGCCTCTGCAGGCGCGGGTGAAGAGGCCGCGGCGGACTGCGAGGTGGCCTCGGTCGAGGTGGCGTCGGTCGAGGTGGCGTCGGCCGAGGTGGTGTCGATCAGTGCGCGGCCGTGGGCGGAGAGTGCGCCGCGGCCGGTCACGCCCAGCAACTCGGCCTCGGTCAGCGTCCATTGCGCGAGACGCGAGCGGAGGTCGTCGGCGGGGGCGGAGCCGGCGGGGGTGTGAGCGGAACGGGCGGCGCCGGGCGCCGGGCCGGCGGGGCCGGGGGACGGTGCGCCGCCGTCGACGGCCCCTGCCGCGGCCGGAGTCCGGCCCGTGGCCGGTGCCGGGACCTGGCCCGCGGCCCCGGCGCTGCGCAGCGGGCGCTCCCACTGCAGCCGGGAGCGGACCGCGGCCGCCGGTACGGCGGTGCCGGGCGGCAGGCCGGCGAGGAGGGCGAGGGCGCGGCGGCGGACCTCGGGGGCGGGGGAGCGGTCGAGGTGCGGGCCGAGGGCGGCCAGCGCGCGGCCCTTGGCATCGGCGCTGCCGACGACGCCCGCGGTGCGGGTCGCGGAGAGCCAGCCGGCCGCCAGTACGGCCCAGCGCTCGTGGTCGGGCAGCTGCAGCCACTCCTCGGCGGCCGGGGTGGCCGCGAACCGCTCGTCGGCCTCGCCGTCGGAGGCGATCAGCCCGGCCCCGTAGGCGAGTTCGAGCCAGAAGGCGGCCAGCTGCTCGGTGGTGTCCAGGGCGGCGGCGGTGCGCTTGAGGTCGCGGACGCTCATCCCGCCGGCGCGCAGGACGCCAGGACCGCCCAGGTCCCACTCCTTGAGCAGTTCCTCGACGGTCGCCAGCGCGGTGAACGCCTGGCTCGCGGCGGCGTTGTCCACAAGCTGTGGATCGCGTTCCGTGGCGGGGGAGAGCGCGGGCGGGACCGGCTCGGGGGTGTGATGGGCGCGCCCGGCGCGCAGATGGAGCGCCGCCTCGCGCGGCAGGACGACATTGCGGGCGCCCGCGGGGAGCAGCAGACCCCGGTCCAGCAGCCACTGCAGATGCGCGGCCGGGCGGTCGGTGACCCCGCCGTACGGCGGACCCCACAGCAGCTTGTCGAGGACGGCGACGGATTCGGCGGGCGCGGTGTCGAGCAGCGCCGTCATCCGGGCGCGGTCGGAGAAGAGCGCGGCGAGCGCGGCGACCGCGGTGACCGGATCGTGCGTGGCGGGCAGCCCGGCCGCGGCGATGATCTCCTGCAGCCGCCCCGGCGACATCCCGGCCGCGGCCTCGGCGACGGTCGGCCCCAGCCCGGTCGGCGACGGATGCGCGGCGCCGGGGCTGAGCAGTTCACGGGCCGTACGCACCAGCCGCAGCCGGTCGTCCGGGCCCCACACCAGCGCCTGCGCCCGCAGCTCGGCCACCGCCCTGGGCAGCTCGGCGGCGACCGCCGCGTCCCCGGTGTCCCCGCCCATCAGCGCGCCCAGCGTGTCGTACGGGCACGGGTCGGGCGCCACCGCCAGCGCCTCGGCGGTCTGCAGCACGAACCGGTCGAGCCGTTCCACCGCGCGGACGACCGACGCCCGGGTCCCGGCGCGGGTGGCGAGCTGGGTGACGTCGCCCGGCACCGGATTGAGCAGGTCGGGCCGTGCCCGCAGCAGCCCGACGAGCCCGCGGTCGGTGCGGGTCCTGAGCTCCTCGGCGAGGGTGCGGGGTGTACCGGTCATTCGTCCTACGTTAGCGGGGCGGGGCCGGACGGGGGAGCGAGCGGCGGCGCGCTGTCCACGGAACGCCGCCACGCCACGGGTACGCCACCCCGGTGCGCCCTGCTTGCGGCCCCCTCGCGCCACGGCGACAGCACCGCACACCGCGGCTGCAGCGCCCCGCCCCGGCACGCGTACGGCCACTCGTCCGCCCGCGTACGCCCACCCCGCCGCGCCCGCGCGCGCCACCTTGCCCCGGCCCCCGCGGCCTCCGGCCCGCCAGGCGCCCGAGGCGGTACCGTCGGGGCAGCAACCAGCGGACGCCGCAGGGGATTTCGTGGGGATCGAGAGCGATCAGCTCGTCTATGACTATCTGAGCCGGGTGGGCGACCTGGCCCAGCAGCGGGGACTGCCCTCCGCCACGCGGATGCGGCTGGTCACCGGGCTCCGGGCCGAGATAGACGGACAGCAAGCCGATTCGGTGTCCGGTGTGAAGCGGGTTCTGGCGCGGCTGGGGACGCCGGAGGCGGTGGTCGCGGCCGCGGGGAGCACGGACGACCGGGTGCCGGGCGCGTCCTGGGGCGGCCCGGAGGCGCGGCGCGGGCCGGAGACTCCGCAGGGACCGGAGCCGCGGCGCGGTCCCGAGCCGCGGCAGGGACCGCAGGCTGGGAGTGTCCCGGGCGCCGGACCTTCCGTGCCGCTCGGCCCGAGGTGGCCCGCGGACCCGTCGCCGCCCGCAGATCCGTCGCCGCCCGCAGGGACCCCGCGCCCGTGGAGCGCGGCGCGCGACAAGCTCACCGGTCTGGCCCGGCGCGGCGGGCTGACGGGCAAGCCGCCCGCGAACGGCAAGGACGGTCCGTACGGCGCGGTGCCCGCCCCGCGCGCCGACGGGACGCGGACCGCGCCGTCCGTCGGCCTGCCGCCGCATCTGGCCGGCGCGGACGAGCTGGGCGACGACGGTGACGCGCCCGACTGGTGGCGGGTGGAGCCGGCGCCGTTCGGGCCGGGCGAGACCGTTCCCGGGTTCGTCGGCGGGATCGAGATCCCGGAGATATGGGACCGGCCGGAGAGCGACCGGGTGCCGATGCGGAAGGACGGGGCCGGGGGAGCCGGGGAGCAGGACGCGGACGCGGAGGAGGACGCGGACGGGACGGCGTCGGCGGAGCGTCCGCTGCGGCGGATGGTCCGGCGGGTGCTCGGCCGGCGGCGTGGCGCCCGGCCCGGTGCGGTGCCCGCGGCCGAGGCCGGAGAAGAGGTCGTGGTGGTGCCGGCGCGGGCGCCGCTCAGCCCGGTGCTGGCGCTGGCCGTGCTGCTGCTGGTGGCGGGTGCGGCGCTGGGGTCGTGGCTGGCGCTGGCGGGCGGCTGGGGGCTCGCCTACGTTTCACGGCGGCTGAGCCGGGCCGAGGCGAGGTTCGCGGCGCTCGGCGTGCCGGGGACCGTCGTCGGCGGGCTGGTGGTGTGGCTGTGGGGCCGGTTCGACGGGCGCTGGGGCGAGCCGATCGCGCAGGGACGGCTGCGGCAGGAGATGGTCGACGGGCTGCCGGGCGTGGTGCGGGTGGCGGCGGTCGCTTCGGCGCTGTTCCTGGTGTGGCGGATGAGGCGGGTGCCGCGGTGAGGAGGCAGGAGCACCAGGGGCCGGGAGCACCAGGGGCCTCGCGCCCCGGCCTGAGCGACCTGGCCTGAGCAACCCGGCCTGAGCGCCCCGGGCCACCCGGCCGCGACGCGTCAGGGGCCTCCCCCCGCCCCGGCCGGAACGCGCCCGCAGGCACAATGGCAGGCATGGCTGCGCACTCTCCGACGGTCGGCCTGACGGTCGGCTTCGACCTCGACATGACGCTGATCGACTCCCGCCCGGGCATCAAGGCCGCGTATCAGGAGCTCTCGGCCAGGACCGGCACCGTGATCGACGCCGACCTCGCGGTGAGCCGGCTGGGGCCCCCGCTGGAGGAGGAGATCCGCCAGTGGTTCCCCGAGGAGCGGGTGGCGGAGATCGCCGAGCTCTACCGCGCGCTCTACCCGGAGTACGCGATCGCCGCGTCGCCCGCCCTGCCCGGTGCCCGGGCGGCCATCGACGCGGTGCACGCGGCGGGCGGCCGGGCGATCGTGGTGACGGCGAAGTACGAGCCCAACGCCAAGCTGCACCTGGACCACCTCGGCCTCGGCGTGGACGCCCTCTTCGGCTCGCTGTGGGCCGAGCGCAAGGCCGAGGCGCTGCGCACCCACCACGCCCCGGTCTACGTCGGCGATCACACCGGTGACGTCGTGGGGGCGCACACCGCCGGCGCGCTGTCCGTCGCGGTCGCCACCGGCCCGTGCGACGCCACGGAGCTGCGCAACGCCGGTGCCGAGGTGGTGCTCGCCGACCTGACGGAGTTTCCGTCCTGGCTGGAGCGCTATGTGGCCGACGGGGGCGACGGCGCCGCCACCTCACGTCGCTGAGTGGTGGCGGAACGGATCACTCCGGCCGCTGCGATGAGGAAGCCGAGCCCCATCAGCATGCACAGCCAGTAGAAGACGGACGGCAGCGGTTCGGTCCCGAGGAACAGCGGCGTCACCGTGGCGAGAGTGGCCACTGCGCCAACTAGGAACATGATCGCGCCGATTCGGACCAGCAGATCCCCGGCCTGGGGAGTTTCGTCAGACACCTGACCAGGGTAAGTCGGGGCCAGAAGCACTGAGGATCCACCCGGCGGCGTCTTGTCACCGGCCTTGGGACCATTAGCCTGGGTGATGGCGGGTCCTGCGGCCCGCTGCACTGCTTTCCAGCCCCTCCCCACTCTCGGCTTCGCTCGTCGAGCGGGGGGACACCCACCCCGCAGTCTCCGCAGTAGACCCGGCCCCAGATTTCAACGTTTCTTTCCAACGAGTACGAGGACGAGGACAGACGTGCCTACCGGCAAGGTCAAGTGGTTCAACAGTGAGAAGGGCTTCGGCTTTCTCTCCCGCGATGACGGCGGTGACGTCTTCGTGCACTCGTCGGTGCTGCCCGACGGCGTAGCCGCACTCAAGCCTGGCCAGCGCGTCGAATTCGGCGTCGTCGCGGGCCAGCGCGGCGATCAGGCGCTGACCGTGACGCTCCTCGACCCGGCACCCTCGGTGGCTGCGGCGCAGCGCCGCAAGCCCGATGAACTCGCCTCGATCGTCCAGGACCTGACGACGCTGCTGGAGAACGTCACCCAGCAACTGGAGCGCGGCCGCTACCCGGACAAGGTGCACGGCGCGAAGATCGCCGGCATGCTGCGCGCCGTCGCCGACCAACTGGACGTCTGAGCACGCCTGCCCGTGGACGGCCGCACCCGGCCGTCACTTGCGCACGCCTCGCACGCAGCGCGCCTCATGCGCTGCTGCCTCTCTCACACAAACTGCAACGCATCGGGGCCGAGGGGCGGAACCAGCCCCTCGGCCGCGGCGCGGGTGAGCAGTCCGCGCACCGCGGCATAGCCGTCCTCGCCGAGGTCGGCGGTGAATTCGTTGACGTACAGCCCGATGTGCTGGTCGGCGACCTTCGGGTCCATCTCCTGGGCGTGCTCCAGGACGTACGGCCGGGAGGCTTCGGGGTCGTCCCAGGCCATCAGCACGGAGCTGCGGACCGCCGCCGCGAGCTCGCGCAACGCCTCCTCGCCCAGCGACCGCTTGGCGATGATCGCGCCGAGCGGGATCGGCAGCCCGGTGGTGAGCTCCCAGTGCTCGCCCATGTCGGCCAGGCGGACCAGGCCGTAGTTCTGGTACGTGAAACGCGCCTCGTGGATGACCAGCCCGGCATCGACCTTGCCGTCGCGCACGGCCGGCATGATCTCGTGGAACGGCAGCACCACGATCTCCCCGATCCCGCCCGGCACCTCGGCCGCCGCCCACAGCCGGAACAGCAGATACGCGGTGGAGCGCTCACTGGGCACCGCGACCGTCTTGCCCGCCAGATCCGCGGCCGGCCCCTGCTCCCTGGTCAGCACCAGCGGCCCGCAGCCGCGCCCCAGCGCCCCGCCGCAGGGCAGCAGCGCATAGTCGTCGAGCACCCACGGCAGCACCGCGTACGACACCTTCAGCACATCGAACTCACCGCGCTCGGCCATGCCGTTGGTGAGGTCGATATCGGCGAAGGTGACCGCCAGCTCCGGCGCGTCCGGTACCCGGCCGTGCGCCAGCGCGTCGAAGACGAAGGTGTCGTTCGGGCACGGCGAGTAGGCGATGTTCAGCGGCCGGGTCACGGGGTCCTCCTCAGGGATGGTGCAAATCCGGAGCGGGCGCCGGAGCGGGCGCCGGAGCCGGTGCGGTGGCGGCCGTCAGGGCTCCGGGAAGCGTGCGGAAGGCACCGGTCAGGGCGGTGAGCGCGGGGCCGATGCGCCAGGCGGCGCGGTCGCGCGGGCCGACGGCGTTGGAGACCGTACGGATCTCCAGCACCGGCACACCGTGTGCGGCGGCCGCCTCGGCGACCCCGAAGCCCTCCATCGCCTCGGCCAGCACCCCGGGGTGACGCTGCGCCAGCTCGGCGGCGCGGGCCGCGCTGCCGGTGACCGTGGAGATCGTCACGACGGTGCCGGATGCCGCACCGGCCGCCGCGGTGACGGCCGCCACCAGCGCCGGGTCGGGGCGGTGCGCCACCGTCCCGAAGCCGAGGTCGGTGACCGGGGTGAAGCCGTCGGGGGTCTCGGCGCCCAGATCGGCCGCGACGATCGCGTCGGCGACCACCACGGAGCCCAGGGCCGCGCCGGACGCGGCGAAGCCGCCGCCGATACCGGCCGAGACGACCAGGTCGTACGGCGCTGCGGCGAGCGCGGCGGCGGTCAGCGCGGTGGCCGTACCGGCGGCAGCGGCGGCCGGGCCGACACCGGCGGCCAGCACATCGAGCGCCACCGGCGCATCCGCCGCACGCCGCAGCGCGTACCCGCCCGGCAGCGCCGTCTCGTCGCAGGCTTCGTCGCAGGGTGCTGCCGCGGCGGCCACCGCGTCGCGTTCGGCGGCCACCGCCGTGACGACCAGGACCCGCATCGGCCGGCCCTCCCGTCTCAGCTGTCTCAGTCCTGCTGCTTCAGGGTGAAGTGCCACAGGGTCTTGGGGCCCTCGCCGCCGCCCAGCTCCGCGACCTGGAGGGTGACGTCCTTGCTGTAGGAGGTCTGACCGGTCTGCGGGTTCTGCTGCATGAAGAGGGTGTCCGCGTCGAAGCTGCGGTACGTCTGCTTGCTGGGGGCGCGCATGACGGGGCCGGCGCCGATGACGATCCAGCCGGACTTGGCGACCTCCGGGTCGACGCCGACGCGCACCTTCTCACCGGGGTGGACGGTGATCGTCTTGCCGCCCTTCTTGGTGATGCAGGCGGCGACGGCCTTCTTGGAGAGGACCTTGCCCCCGCCGTCGCAGCCGGGGGTGGCCTCGGCCTGCACCGTCGTCGAACCGACGGTCACGGTCGCGAGAGACGTCGGCTTCTCGCAGGCGGAGAGGGTGAGGAGACCCAGGGACACGGCACCGATGGCGGCAGCGGCACGGCGGCCCTTGCCCCAGGAGATCAACGCAGCGGTCATACGGGCAGGCTATCTGGCGCCCCAGCTCACGCCACGCCCGGGTACGGCGTGCCGCGCCGCCCGCCGGATGTCAGGCCACCCGGGGGGCCGGCGCACCGCCCCGCCGGGCCGCGCTCAGCAGTCCGCGCACGGCCAGCACCACGCCCAGCGCCACCAGCCCCGCGGCCACCGCCATCCCCAGCGTGCCGATCAGCGGCAGTGAAATCCCGATCGCGCCGCCCACCACCCACGACATCTGCAGCGCCGTCTCGGACCGGGCGAACGCGGAGGTGCGCACCCCCTCCGGCACATCGCGCTGGATCATCGCGTCCAGCGACAGCTTCGCCAGCGCCTGGCACAGCCCCGCGACGGCCGCCGCGGCGGGGACCACGACCACCGCCAGCACCGGGTAGAACACCGCGGCGAGCACCGTCGCGCACAGCGCCAGCCCCAGCATCGCCGCGACGATCGGCTCGGGACCGCGGGCCTTGAGCCAGGCGCCGACCGCCGTCCCCAGCGCGTTTCCGGCACCGGCCGCCACCACCACCAGCCCCAGCGAGGCCGCCGCGCCCAGCCCGCCCAGCGGATTCTCGCGCAGCATGAAGGCCAGGAAGAACGTCAGGAAACCGGAGAGCGCCCGCAGCGCGGCATTGGCCTGCAGACCGTGCAGCACCGACGGCCCGACCGTACGCAGCCCCGGCTTCCGCTGCTCGCCGCCCGCCGATCGCGCCGACGCCTCCCGGGACGCCAGCCGGGCCCGGACCTCACCCTTCGCCGAGTCGACCTTGGGCGGCAGGGAGAACGACAGGACGGTCCCCGCGGCGAACACGGCACATGCCCCGTACAGCGGCCAGCCGGGCCCGAGCAGTTGCAGCCCGGCCCCCATCGGCGCCGCCACCCCGGTCGCCAGCAGCCCCGCGAGCGTCACTCGCGAATTGGCCTTGACCAGCGAGATCCGCGGGGGCAGCAGCCGCGGCACCACCGCGCTGCGGACCACCCCGTACGCCTTCGACGCCACCAGCACCCCCAGCGCCGCCGGATACAGCTGCAGCCCGCCGGTCGCCACCGCGCCCGACATCGTCAGCGCCAGCAGCGCCCGCGCCAGCATCGCGCCCGCCATCGCCGCCCTGCGGCCGTGCGGCACCCGGTCCAGCAGCGGCCCGACCACCGGCGCGAGCAGGGCGAACGGGGCCATCGTCACGGCCAGATACAGCGCCACCCGGCCCCGCGCCTGGTCCGTCGGCACCGCGAAGAACACCGTCGAGGCCAGCGCGATGGTGATCAACACGTCGCCCGCGGAGTTCACCGCGTGCAGTTCGATCAGCTTGCCCAGACCCGATTCGCCGGCGCCGTGCGCATGCGTGGCACGCCGCAGCCCGCGCGCCGCGCCGGTGACGGGCCTGCGCAGCGCATGCCCCAGACCCCGGCCCGCCCGGCGGGCCCGGCCGGCCCCGTACCGGCCCCGGGTCGAGGCGCGGGACACCTGCGACGACTTCCCTGAGGTCCTGGACACCCTCGACACCTTCGACGCCCTTGCGGCAGCCACCTGGTCATAGTGCCCCAACTCGCCCAGGAGAGGGCGCTTTCTCCGCATTGGCGCGCGAGGCGCAGCGGCCCGCGGTCGCCGGCGCTGACATTTGCCCTCCCACCGAGGGGTCGTACACCGTTGAAGGGGTAGCGTGTGTAACGCGCCACCGGCGGTCGTTCTTGGCCGCGTGCCTCCGCGCGATCCCGCAGAATGGGACGCAAGAGGTGCGCTCGACCGAGAAACGACCGGGCGCGGACGTCGACGCGGTCCCCTGGTCCGCTCCGCCCGCCCCGGTACCGCCGGTCGTCCGGACAGGACAAGGACAGCTCCGGCTGGCGCACTCGTGAGACGGCGTAGAAGAGAGAATCGATTCTTGTGAGTGCTGCGATGCGAAGCCGTACCCCTGACCGCCTGTGCGCCGCGGCGGTCGACCTTGCCCGGGAGGCGGCGGAGGAAGCCGCGCTGCCCGGCATGGTCGGCGAGCACATCGATGCGGTGGCCGACGGAGACCGCGTCGTCACCCACCTCTTCGCCTGCAACGAGCCCGGCTACCGCGGCTGGCGCTGGGCCGTGACCGTCGCCCGGGCCTCCCGCGCCAAGCTCGTCACGCTCGATGAGGCGGTCCTGCTGCCCGGCCCCGACGCGCTGCTCGCACCGGAGTGGGTGCCGTGGAGCGAGCGGCTGCGCCCCGGCGACATGGGCCCCGGCGACCTGCTGCCCACCGAGGCCGACGACCTGCGCCTGGAGCCCGGTTACACCGGCGAGGACGCCCCGCCGCCGAACTCCCCCCTCGCCGAGGGCATGGCCGCCGACCTCGCCGACATCGCGGACTCCGAGGAAGCGGACGTCGTCCCCGGCTCGCCCGCGATCCAGCCCGCCCCCGACCGCGGCAGCATCGCCGCGGTCGCCGAGGAACTGGGCATGCGCCGCGCCCGGGTGCTCTCCCGCTACGGCCTGCACACCGCGGCCGACCGCTGGGAAGAGGCCTTCGGCGCCAAGGCCCCCATGGCCCAGGCGGCCCCCGCCACCTGCGTGAGCTGCGGCTTCCTCACCCTGCTGCCCGGCTCCCTCGGCCAGGCCTTCGGCGTCTGCGCCAACGAGTTCTCCCCCGCGGACGGCCGGGTCGTCTCCCTCGCGTACGGGTGCGGGGCGCATTCCGAGGCCGCCGTGATGCCGAAACCGTCGCGGCCGGCCGCGCCGGTTGTTGACGAGACGGTTGTCGAGCCGTTGTCGCTCCGGCCGGAGCGGGACGGTGGGTCGGTCGAGGAGACCGGGCCCGCCGAGGAGCTCGGCCACAGCTAGGCGCGCTGGCGCGCTGGGCCTCTGCCCCACGTTGTTTTCTGCGGCGCCGCTTTGCGTTTCGCCTCCGGCGGGGGTGGGTGTGTGGGGTGGGGTCCCGGGTTTGTGGTGGGTGGCGGGTTCGGGGCCTCCGGGGTGGGTTGTCGGACTGCTTCGCTTTACGTCCGACAACCCACCCCTCCGGCCCCGCCCCCTCCCGTCGGTTGTGGGACCCCACCCCGGTGGGGGTGAAGGACAAGACCAAAGACCCCAAGCATCGGCTATGCCACGGCGCGGCCGAGCTTCTGGTTTTTAGAACCTTCACTCCCACCGGGCGGGGGTCGCCGTCCCGGGCGGGAGGTGGTGGGCCGGAGGGGTGGGTGTGTGGACGTAAAGCGAAGCAGTCCACACACCCACCCCGGAGGCCCGCCACCGGCACCCACCACCAACAGCAAGCGGCCCCCGCCCAAACACCACCCCCCGCCGAAGGCGGGAAACAGGCACGGCGGGGCACCCGGCAACGTGGGGCGATACCGTCGGGCCACCGACACACGCTTAGGGAGACGGACAGTGATCGCTACGTCCTTGGTGCGAGGCGCAGCCGGAGACCCGTTCGGGACGGGGCGGCTGCGGCGTGGCGTGCTGGATGCCTGGGCCACCTCGCCGGCCCGGTTCCGGGAGGATGCCAACGCCGAGGAGGACCTGGCGCTCGGCGGCTACCGCGACCGGCTCGCCGTGGAGCTGGCGCAGAACGCGGCTGATGCGGCGGCACGGGCCGGCGTCCCCGGCCGGCTGCGGCTGACCCTGCACGCGGCGAACGGCGACGCCCCCGCCGTACTCGTCGCGTCCAACACCGGCGCCCCGCTGGACGCCACCGGCGTCGAGTCGCTGTCGACGCTGCGGGCGTCCGCGAAGCGGGAACCCAGCGTGGCGGCCGGGGCGGTCGGCCGGTTCGGCGTGGGCTTCGCCGCGGTGCTGTCCGTGAGCGATGAGCCGGCGCTGGTGGGCCGCACCGGCGGCGTCCGCTGGTCGCTGGCCGAGGCGCGGGCGATGGCGGAGGAGGTCGCGGCGCACAGCCCCGGGCTGGGCGGTGAGTTGCGCCGGCGCGACGGCCACGTACCGCTGCTGCGGCTGCCGCTGCCCGCGGAGGGCGGGGCGCCCGAGGGGTATGACACCGCCGTCGTGCTGCCGCTGCGGGACGGCGCGGCGCAGGATCTCGCCGAGCGGCTGCTGGACGCGGTCGACGCGGCGCTGCTGCTGACCCTGCCGGGGCTGTCCGAGGTCGTGATCGAGACCCCTGAGCACGTACGGGAGTTGAGGCGGAGCCAGGACGGTCCGTATGTCCTGATCGAGGACAGCGAGCGCGGTGCCACCCGGTGGCGGGTGGCGAGCGACGGCGGTGCGCTGGACCCGGCGCTGCTGGCGGACCGGCCGGTCGAGGAGCGGCTGCGGCCGTCCTGGTCGGTGACCTGGGCGGTACCGGTGGACGGCGAGGGCGCTCCGGCGCAGCCGGGGACCGCGGCGGTGGTGCACGCGCCGACGCCCACGGACGAGCAGCTGGGGCTGCCCGCGCTGCTGATCGCCTCGTTCCCGCTGGAGCCGACCCGGCGGCATGTCGCGCCGGGCCCGCTGGCGGACTTCCTGGTGGAGCGGGCGGCCGCGGCCTACGCGGCGCTGCTGGGCGACTGGCAGCCGGTGTCCGTCGGCACGCTCGATCTGGTGCCGGGGCCGCTGGGCAAGGGAGGCCTGGACGGTGAGCTGCGCCGGCGGGTGCTGGAGCTGCTGCCGCGGGTGCGGTTCCTGCCGAGCGCGGGTGCGCCCGGTGGCCGGCCCGCCGAGCCGGAGGCGCCGGCGGCGGGGGAGTGGGACGAGGACGGCGGGGTGGACCGCTTCGTCCTGCGCCCGGTGGACGCCGAGCTGGTGGAGGGCGCGGGCGCGGCGACGGTCGGCGTGCTGGCCGAACTCTTCCCGAGCCTGCTGCCGGCCGGCCTCGAACGCCGTCCGGAGCTGCGGGCGCTGGGCGTGGCCCGGGTGGGCCTCGGCGAGATGGTGGACCGGCTGGCCGGCGTCGAACGCTCGCCCGGCTGGTGGTGGCGGCTCTACGACGCGCTGGCCGGCACCGACCCGGACCGGCTCAGCGGGCTGCCGGTCCCGCTGGCGGGCACCGCGGCCCAGGGGCCCGGCGGGGGCGACGGCGTACGGACCACCATCGGGCCGCGTCAGGTGCTGCTGCCGCTGCCCGGCGGCGGTGACGAGGACGCCGCGGCCCGGCACCGCACGCTGGCCCGGCTCGGGCTGAAGGTCGCCCACCCCGACGCGGTGCACCCGCTGCTGGAGAAGCTGGGCGCCACCCCGGCCCAGCCCCGTGCCGTGCTGACCACGCCGCAGGTGCGCGCGGCCGTCGCGAACTCGCTGGACGCGGACGAGGACGCCTATGACGTCTTCGCCGACGAGATCGAGGGTGGGCCGGGCGCCCCGCTGGGCGCCGAGGAGCTGGCGGAGGCGGTCCTCGGCCTGGTCAGGGACGCAGGCCTGGCACCGGGCGACGAGCCCTGGCTCGGGGCGCTCGCCCTGCCCGACGAGGACGGCGAACTGGCGCCCGCGGGTGAGCTGGTGTACCCGGGAAGTGCCTTCGAACGGGTCATCCGGGAGGGTGAACTCGCGGCATGCGAGGGGGAGTTGGCCGAACGCTGGGGTGAGCAGCCGCTGACCGCCGTGGGCGTCATGGCCGACTTCGCGCTCGTCCGGGCCACCGATGTCGTACTCGACCCGGATGAGATGGAGCCCCGGGAAGGCGACTTCGCCGAGCCGGACGACGTCGGGCTGCTGGACGCGGTGGACGTGTGGTGCGAGGACATCCTCGACGCCCTGCCCGAGACCCCCGTGCCGCCGGTGGTGACCGAACTGGTCGCGGTGCGCGACCTCGATCTGGTCGACGACGACGCCTGGCCTCAGGTGCTGGCCATGCTCTCCCGTCCGCCGCTGCGCGACGCCCTGACCGCACCGGTGCGGGTGCTGCTCCCCGACGGCACCACCGAATCCGTCCGCCCGTACACCGCCTGGTGGCTGCGCGGGCACCCGGTGCTCGACGGCCGCCGGCCCGCCGGTCTGCGCTCGGCGGGCGGCGATCCGCTGCTGGCCGGGCTGTACGAGTCCGCGGACGCGGGCGAGGTCGATGCACAGGTGCTGCGCGCGCTCGGCGTGCGCACCTCCGTCGCCGCCCTCCTGGACGAGCCGGGCGGTGCGGCGGAGCTGCTGACCCGCCTCGCGGACCCGGAGCTGCCCGTCGGTGCCGCCCAACTCCACGCGATCTACGGCCTGCTGGCGGATCTGGACCCCGAGCAGGTGACGCTGCCCGACGAGCTGCGGGTCGTGCGCGACGAAGAGGTCCGGGTGGTCGACGCGGCGGATGCGGTGGTCGCCGACGCGCCGGACCTGGTGCCGCTCGCGTCCGGCCTCGCCCTGCTCCCGGTGCGGCCCGCCCGCGCGGCGGAGCTGGCGGAGCTGCTGCAGGTCCGGCGGCTGAGCGAGGCGGTCGGCGCCGGGGTCCGCTCCGAGGGCGTACGCCATGAGGTGCCGGAAGCCGTCCGGGTGCTGCTCGGCGCCGCCACCCCCGAGGCGTACGTGGAACACGAGGAGTTGCTGGTCGACGGCCCCGACGGCCCCGACGGCCCCGACGGCCCCGACGGCCCCGACGGCCCCGACGGCCCCGACGGCCCCGACGGCGCCGAGGCCCCCGCCGAGCTGGACTGGCGCCGGACACCGGACGGCACCGTGCACGCCGCGACCCTGGAAGGCGTGGCCGCGGGCCTGGCCTGGGCGGCGGGCCAGTGGCCGCGCCGCTTCGAGGTCGCCGCCCTCCTGGAAGACCCGGAGCGGGGCGAAGAGCTGGCGCGGGCGCGGTGGTTCGACTGACGGAGGGCGGCAAGGGCGCTGCCCAGGGGCACGAAACGGACCGATGAGGGTTCCCAACCGGTCCGTTTCGTGCCCTTCGGGCGCCTCGTATATGACGTACCGGCACGCCTCGCTGTGAGGCGGGCCGCCCCTCCTGTGCCGGGGCGCGGCCTGACGACGTCAAGGAACCTGTGATGAGCCTGCCCGCAACCGCCACCACGGAAGTTCTGATCGCCGGAGCCGGGCCCACCGGCCTGGTGCTCGCCTGCGACCTCGCCCGGCGCCAGATCGCCTGCCGCGTCGTGGAGCGGGAGAGCCGCGGCTTTCCCGGCTCACGCGGCTCCGGCCTCCAGCCGCGCACCCTGGAGGTCTTCGACGACCTGGGCGTCATCGACGCGATACGCGCGGCGGGCGGCCCCGTCCAGCGCCTCCAGAGCTGGGACGGCACCACACGTGTCGCCGAGTGGGACACGGTCGAGCGCTCCGAGCCCTCGCCCCACGTCCCGTACGGCGAGATGTGGATGCTCCCGCAGTGGCGCACCGTCGAGATCCTCCGGGCGCGCCTCGAAGAGCTGGGCGGCAGCGTCGAGTTCGGCTGCGAGCTGACCGGCTTCGAGCAGGACGCGGACGGGGTGACAGCGCGGCTGCGCGGGCCGGACGGCACCGGGTCGGCCGTACGGGCCGGCTATCTGGTCGCGGCCGACGGCGGACGCAGCACGGTCCGCAAGACCCTCGGGGTGGGCTTCCCCGTCACCGATATCGTCACCGACCCGACGCTGATCGCGGACGTCCTCGTGGACGGATTCGACCGCGCGCACTGGCATGTGTGGCCCACCGCGCCGGGCGGGCGCGTCGCGCTCCGCCCGCTCGAAGGGGCGGACCTCTTCCAGCTGCTCGCCCACTTCGGCGGCGCGGGCCCGGACTTCACGCCCGACGCCACGCCCGAGGCCGTCCGGCAACTGCTCGTGGAGCGCACCGGCCACGAGGGCGTGCGGGTGCACGAGGTGCGGTGGTCCTCGGTGCTGCGCATCAAGGCCGGGGCCGCCGACCGTTTCCGCGTCGGCCGCGTCCTGCTCGCGGGCGATGCCGCGCACATTCACTCCCCTACGGGCGGCCAGGGCCTCAACACCAGCATCCAGGACGCGTACAACCTCGGCTGGAAGCTCGGCGCCGCGCTGCGCGGTGCCCCCGACGCGCTCCTCGACACCTATGAGGCCGAGCGGCGGCCGGTCGCGCAGCAGGTGCTGGCCCTCACCACCCAGGTCTTCGAGCGGGACCGGGTGGACACCGACCGCGGCTTCTCCCGGCGCGGCGCCGAGACCCTCCAACTGGGCCTCGGCTACCGGGCGAGCCCCCTGACCCGCGAGTGCCGCGAGGGCCTGGCCGACGACGCACTGCGCGCCGGAGACCGCGCCCCTGACGCCCCCTGCGGGCCCACCCGTCTCTTCGACCTCTTCCGCGGCCCGCACGCCACGCTCCTCGCCTTCGGCGGGACCGACGCCCCGGCCTCCGAGCGCTACCGGCTGGTCCGGGTCGGCCGCCCCGGCGAACAGGCCGACGTCATCGACGTGGACGGGCACGCCCACAAGGCGTACGGGGACCGCGGACTCTTTCTCGTACGGCCCGACGGATATCTGGCGCTCGCGACCCAGGACCCGGCGGACCTGGCCTCGTACGAGACCTGCCGGCAAGGCGTCATTGCGAGCGGAACCTCTTGACCAGGCTCCAGACGACGACGATCGCGGAGAGGGCGAGGAGGGGCCACACCCACCAGTCGAGGGTGCCGTCGCCGGTGCCGCCGTAGTGGCTGCCGGTGTGGTGGTAGTGGCGGTGCGAGCTCGCCAGCACCTTGTACGCCAGGTCCCCGTGGAGTGTCATGGGGCCGGAGCGTAGTACGGCGCCGGCGACCGGAGAATCCGCCGGGCAGGTACTCTTCGCCCGTCGTGCCGCCTGCCGGACCGGGGCCGGGCGGCTGCGCCGTCAGCGGCCGGGGATGCTGCCGCCGCCGTCCACGCACAGGGTCTGCCCGGTGATGAAGCCCGCGTCGTCGCCGAGGAGGAAGCAGATGGCGGCGGCGATCTCCTCGGGGCGGCCCAGCCTGCGCATCGGGATGGTCTGCAGTACCCGGGCCTCCGCCTCGCTTCCGGCCGGGCGGGTCCGGTGGAACAGCTCGGTGTCGACCGGACCAGGGGCGACCGCGTTGACGGTGACCCCGTGTTCGGCCAGTTCCAGTGCCCAGGTCCGGGTCAGGCCCACCAGGGCGCTCTTCGCGGCGGAGTAGCTGCTGCGGCCGCGCGCGCCGAAGACGGCGCGGCTGGCCACGTTGACGATCCGCCCCCGGCCCTGCTCCCGCATGCCGCCGACGAAGGCCTGGGCGACCTGCACCGCGGCACGCACGTTCAGGTCGAAGACCGTCTGCAGATTCGTGGTGCTGACCTCACTCAGCGGTTCGGGCAGTGCGATGCCGACGTTGCTGACCACGCCGTGCACCTGGCGGTCCCGCGCCAGGCTCAGCAGCACCTCTCGGGTCTGCTCCTCGTCGGCCAGATCGCAGGGCGTGAGCAGGCCGGGGAAATCCGTCCGCGGGGCGGAGCGGGCGATGCCCAGCACCTGGGCGCCCTCGGCGGCGAGTCGGTGGCTGACGGCCAGGCCGATTCCCCGGGTGGCTCCGGTGACCAGCACGGTCCTTCCCTGCATCCCACGCTCCGTTCCGAGTGGCAGGGGAACGGCGCGGTGGCCCACTTCGGCCTGTTCCGGACCGGGTCCCCCTACCGGTCTTGATCTTTCGTCGAACACGCTAACGCCCGACGCTGCGAGACGACGCGGTAATGCGTCAAAACTGCGACGGGGGAGGGGAGTTGGAGAGGAAGGCAAGGGGCCGCGGGCGGAGGCTCCGGCTGTTCGCTCACCCGGACCGGAACCGCCGCTTGATGAACACCCAGGCGACACCGAGCACGACGCCGAGCGGGATCATCCACCAGGAGCCGAGCGAGACGCCGGAGGTGGACGATCCGTAGTGGCCGCCGTAATGGCGGGTGTAGTGGCTGATGCTGTGGTGCGAGCGCGCCAGGATGTCGAAGGCGCGGGGCCCGGGGTGGACTGTCATGGACATGGACTCCAGGGGAGGCGAGGCGGGCCGAAGCGACGGGCCCACGGTGTCAGGTGGGGCGCGCCCGCCCGTTCGTCAGGCCGGGAAGCGCCGTCGTACCCGGCGCCAGGTGAGCTCCAGCAGCACCGCCGCCACCACCGCGATGGCGACCGCCGTCCACGGCAGCGTCGTGCCGACCAGGCGCAGGTCGAAGAACCGCTGCAGCCAGGGGGTGGCGAGGACCGCGAGGAAGGCCAGGCCCATCGCCAGGACCAGGGCGATCCGCCACCAGGTGTAGGGGCGGGCGATGATCGCCAGTACCCACATCGCGGCGAGGAAGAGCGTCAGGGTGGCGGCGCTGGTCTCGGCGGACAGAGCCCCCGGGCCGGTGTAGTAGGCGCGGGCGAGCAGGTAGGTGGTGAAGGCGGCGAGGCCCGTGATCAGACCCGAGGGCACGGCGTAGCGCATCACCCGGCGGACGAAGTGCGGCCGGGCGCGCTCCTTGTTGGGGGCCAGGGCGAGGAAGAACGCGGGGATGCCGATGGTCAGGGTGGAGAGCAGGGTCAGGTGCCGCGGCAGGTACGGGTACGGGATCTGGCAGCAGGCCACCAGGATCGCCAGCAGGACCGAGTAGACGGTCTTGGTGAGGAAGAGGGTGGCGACGCGGGTGATGTTGCCGATGACCCGGCGGCCCTCGGCGACGACCGAGGGCAGCGTGGCGAAGCTGTTGTCGAGCAGGACGATCTGGGCGACGGCGCGGGTGGCCTCGGAGCCGGAGCCCATGGCGACGCCGATGTCGGCGTCCTTGAGGGCGAGGACGTCGTTGACGCCGTCGCCGGTCATCGCGACGGTGTGACCGCGCACCTGCAGCGCGGCGACCAGCTCCCGCTTCTGCTGCGGGGTGACCCGGCCGAAGACCGCGGACTTCTCCACCGCGGCCGCCATGGCCTCGCGGTCGCCGGGCAGTTCGCGCGCGTCCACCGCCGCGCCCGCGCCCGGCAGCCCCAGTTTGCCGGCCACCGCGCCCACCGACACCGCGTTGTCGCCGGAGATCACCTTGGCCGCGACGTCCTGCCCCGCGAAGTAGCGCAGGGTGTCGGGGGCGTCCGGGCGCAGCCGCTGCTCCAGGACGACCAGCGCGGCGGGCCGTACGTCCCGGGTGACCTCGGGGTCGTCCAGCTCCCGTGCGGTGCGGGCCAGCAGCAGGACGCGCAGGCCCTGGGCGTTGAGGTCGTCGGTCTCGGCGAGGTGGCGGTCGCCGGGCGGCAGCAGGACGTCCGGGGCACCGAGCAGCCAGGTGCTGCTCTCGCCGTCCGGGCCGTTGAGGGCGGCGCCGCTGTATTTGCGGGCGGAGGAGAACGGCAGCGCCCTGGTGCAGCGCCAGCCGTCGTCCGCCGGATACGCCTCGATGACCGCCTGGAGGGAGGCGTTGGGCCGTGGATCGGACGCACCCAGCGCGCCCAGCACCTGCTCGATCTGCGCCTGGTCGCCGTCGAGGGGCCGCAGCCCGTGGACGTCCATCCCGCCCTCGGTCAGCGTGCCGGTCTTGTCCAGGCACACCACATCGACCCGGGCCAGCCCCTCGATCGCGGGCAGCTCCTGGACCAGGCACTTCTTGCGCCCGAGCCGGATGACACCGATCGCGAAGGCGACGGAGGTGAGCAGCACCAGGCCCTCGGGGATCATCGGTACGATGCCGGCCACCATCCGGCGGACGGCCGCGTCGCCCGGCAGTCCGAGGGTGAGCAGCTGGCTGAGGACCAGGCCGATCGCGGTCGGGATCATCATCCAGGTCACGTACTTGAGGATCCGGCTGATGCCGCTGCGCAGTTCCGAGTGGACCAGGGTGAAGCGGCTGGCCTCCTCGGCGAGCCGGGCCGCGTACGCCTGGCGGCCGACCTGGGTGGCGGTGAAGGCGCCGCTGCCCGCGACGACGAAGCTACCGGACATCGCCGGATCGCCGGGCTTCTTCAGGACCGGATCGGCCTCGCCGGTCAGCAGCGACTCGTCGATCTCCAGGCCGTCGCTCTCCCGCACCTCGCCGTCGACGATGACCTTGTCGCCGGGCCCGAGTTCGATGACGTCGTCGAGGACCACCGCGGAGGTGGGGATCTCGGCGGTGGCCCCGTCGCGCCGGACGGTCGGCCGTGCCTCGCCGATGACCGCCAGGCTGTCCAGGGTCTTCTTGGCGCGCAGTTCCTGGATGATGCCGATGCCGGTGTTGGCGACGATGACGAAGCCGAACAGGCCGTCCTGGATCGGGCCGACGATCAGGATGATCACGAAGAGCACGCCGATGATCGCGTTGAAGCGGGTGAAGACATTGGCGCGGACGATCTCGGCGGCCGAGCGGGAGGACCGTACGGGGACGTCGTTGACCTCGCCCCGGGCGACCCGCTCCGCGACCTCGGCGGCGGTCAGTCCGGGGGTGACCGGTGCCCGGGCGGTCCGCCGGGCCGGCGCGCGGTCCGGTCCGGAGTACTCGGGTCCGGCGCTCGCCCGCTCCGTCATGCCCTCGACGTTACGGGCGGAACGGGCACTTCACCCGCCGGCTCGGGCGAGGCGGCGGGGGCGGGCGCTCAGTGCTGGTCGGCGGGCTGCCCGGCCGTCGCGGCGGAGCGCTTGATCGCGGCGTCCCGGGCCCGTACGTACCAGATGCCGATCAGTCCGAGGCCGCCGCCGGCCAGGCAGGTCCACACCCACCAGCTGTGGCCGTGGTCGGCGAACCAGCCGTAGAAGGGGAGCTGGCCGAGGAAGAGCACGAACCAGATGATGGTGCCGCCGGTGATCGTGCCGACGACGGGGCCCTCAAGAGGCGCCGGGGCCTCGCGCAGTTCGGACTTCTTCCACATGGTGGCCAGCTTACGGGGACGGGGTGCGGGGGCCGCGGGCGGCGGTGGGAAGGGTCCGGAACCCGGTGGGGTGACCTGTCTGGACCTTGCGCCACAAGGGTCTACGCGCGGAGATGGTGATCAGTGGCTTGTTTATTCATACTGAACCTTTCTGGATACGGCTGGTTCGGCTCGTCTCTTCATCCAACCTGATCCGGTTGTCTCCCGTTTCTGTTATGTGTCCCGGGCCCCCGGGCCCCCACGCCTGCCCAGGCCCGTCCGACTGAGGTCCCCGCATGCCCCCCTCGGCCACCACGCCGGTCGACCCGCTCAAGAGCCCAGGTCCGAAGCCCCCCAAGAACGGCCTGGACCGCTTCTTCAAGATCTCCGAGCGGGGGTCGACGGTCGGCCGTGAGCTCCGCGGCGGCCTGGCGACGTTCTTCGCGATGGCCTACATCATCGTGCTGAATCCGATCATTCTCGGCTCCGGAGTCGACAAGTTCGGCCATCATCTCGACAACGCCCAGCTGGTCACCGCCACCGCGCTGATGGCCGGTCTGAGCACGGTGCTGATGGGCGTCGTCGGCAATGTCCCGATCGCCATCGCCGCGGGCCTGGGCATCAACGCCGTGGTGTCCCTGCAGCTCGCCCCCAAGATGAGCTGGCCGGACGCGATGGGCATGGTCGTGCTCGCCGGTCTGGTGCTGATGATCCTGGTCGCCTCGGGTCTGCGGCAGCGGGTGATGGACGCGATCCCCAACGGGCTGCGACGGGCCATCGCCATCGGCATCGGCCTGTTCATCTCGCTGATCGGCCTGGTCGACGCCGGCTTCGTGACGCGTAACCCGGATGCCGCGCACACCACCGTGCCGATGGGCCTGGGGCAGGGCGGACAGCTCAAGGGCTGGCCGGTGCTGGTCTTCGTCCTCGGCCTGGTGCTGATGTTCGTGCTGGTCGTGCGGAAGGTCAGGGGCGCGATCCTGATCGGCATGGTCAGCATGGCCGTGGTCGCGATCGTCATCAACGCGCTGGTGCAGATCCCGGACGCGTCCTGGGGCCTGGCGGTCCCGAACGTGCCGGACAAGATCATCGGCAGTCCGGACTTCGGCCTGATCGGTCAGATCAGTCTCTTCGGCGGCTTCAAGGAAGTCGGTGTGCTGACCGGCTGCCTGTTCGTCTTCACCGTGCTGCTGTCCGGCTTCTTCGACGCGATGGGCACCATCATCGGCGTCGGCGAGGAGGCCGGCCTGCTGGA
The DNA here is from genome assembly GCF_004125265.1 of Streptomyces lydicus. Taxonomy (GTDB): domain Bacteria; phylum Actinomycetota; class Actinomycetes; order Streptomycetales; family Streptomycetaceae; genus Streptomyces; species Streptomyces lydicus_C. The sequence goes on along the minus strand of NZ_RDTE01000003.1, from coordinate 3,595,087 downwards.
CAACGAGACCGGCCAGCTGCCGAACATGGGCCGGATCCTCATGGTCGACGGCATCGCGGTCGCGGGCGGCGGTTTCGGCTCCGCCTCCGCCAACACCTGCTTCGTGGAGTCCACGGCCGGTGTCGGCGAGGGCGCCCGCACCGGTCTCGCGAACCTGATGACCGGTGGCCTCTTCCTGCTCGCGCTGGTCTTCACGCCGCTGGCGACCGTCGTCCCCGCACAGGCCGCCACGCCCGCCCTGCTGGTCGTCGGCTTCCTGATCATGGCCTCGAACGTCCGGGACATCGACTGGGGCGACTTCACCATCGGCATTCCCGCGTTCCTGACGATGGTCTCGATGCCGTTCACCTACAGCATCACCAACGGCATCGGCATCGGCGTGCTGGCCTTCATCCTGCTGCGCTCGGCGACCGGCCGCTTCAAGGAGATCCCCTGGCTGCTGAACGTGGTCGGGCTCTGCTTCCTGATCTACTTCCTGCTCGACCCGATCGAGCAGGCGCTCGGCGTCAAGTAGCGGGCCGGCGCACCCCCAGCGCCTCCCTCAGCTTCTTCGTCTCGTCGAGAGACGACTGGAAGCGCTCGTCGAAATCCTCGCGGATGAGCGTCCGGACCACATAGTCCTGGACGCTCATTCCGCGTTTTGCGGCGTGCTGCCGTATCCGGTCCAGCAGCTCCCCGTCCACGCGCAGGCTGAGCACTTGCGATCCCATGCGGAAACGGTCCCGTCCGTACGCGGTCAGGTGCGTCGCTTTCGGCCGCGTCCTCACCCGTATGGGTGAAGTCCGACGGGCAGCACCCTCTGGCTTTCCTTAGAAAGGGTAATGAGTTATGCTAAAGACCATGCCGGAACTGTCCCGCCCCCAGCCTGACGGCCGGGAGGCACCCCCAGACGACGCGGCCGCGGTGAACGCCCTGCGGTCCGCCGTGATGCGCCTGTCGCGCCGCCTCAAGCACCAGCGGGTCGACGAATCGCTGAGCCCCACCGAGATGTCGGTGCTCGGCACCCTGTTCCGCTGCGGCAGCGCCACCCCCGGTGAGCTGGCCCGCAAGGAGCATGTGCAGCCGCCGTCGATGACCCGCATCGTGGCCATGCTGGAGGCCAAGGGACTGGTCCGGCTCGAAGCCCACCCCGACGACCGCCGCCAGAAGGTCGTCACGCAGACCGAGCAGGCCGAGGCGATGCTGGAGGAGAGCCGCCGCAAGCGCAACGCCTGGCTCGCCGAGCTGGCCTCCGGGCTGGACGCGGACGAGTGGGCGAAGGTGCGGGCCGCCGCGCCCGTGCTGGAGAAGCTCGCACAGCTGTAGACCCCGAGGCCGAGGAGGCGAACGTTGAGTACGGGATCCGGAGCACACTCCGCCCCCGCACCGAACTCCCCACACGACACGGTTTCCGACGACGCGACCGCGACCCCGCAGGGCCCCGCCCCTGACGTCGCCACCGGCCCCGCCGCCACACCGCGCAAGGGCACGTTCAGCTCACTCCGCATCCGTAACTACCGCCTCTTCGCCACCGGCCAGGTGGTGTCCAACACGGGCACCTGGATGCAGCGCATCGCCCAGGACTGGCTGGTGCTCAGCCTCACCGGCTCGTCCGGCGCGGTCGGTATCACCACCGCGCTGCAGTTCCTGCCGATGCTGCTCTTCGGGCTCTACGGCGGCGTCATCGCCGACCGCTTCGCCAAGCGCACGCTGCTCCTGTTCACCCAGTCCGCCATGGGCCTGACCGGCCTCGCCCTCGCCGCGCTCACGCTGAGCGGCCAGGTGCAGGTCTGGCACGTCTACCTGGTCGCCTTCGTCCTCGGCCTGGTCACCGTCGTCGACAACCCCTCCCGGCAGGCCTTCGTCTCCGAGATGGTCGGCCAGGACGAGCTGCGCAACGCCGTCAGCCTCAACTCCGCCAACTTCCAGTCCGCGCGGCTGATCGGGCCGGCCGTCGCCGGTGTCCTGATCACCGCCTTCGGCAGCGGCTGGGCCTTCCTGCTCAACGGCCTCTCGTTCATCGCCCCGCTCACCGGGCTCCTGATGATGCGGACCTCCGAACTCCACAAGGTCGACCGGGTCCCGCGCAGCAAGGGCCAGCTGCGGGAGGGGCTGCGGTATGTGTCGGGGCGTCCCGACCTGCTCTGGCCCATCGTCCTGGTCGGCTTCATCGGGACCTTCGGCTTCAACTTCCCGATCTGGCTGACCGCGTTCGACTACCACGTCTACCACCAGGGCGCCGGTACCTACTCGCTGTTCAACGGGCTGATGGCGGCGGGCTCGCTGATCGGCGCACTGCTCGCCGCCCGCCGCGCCGGCTCCCGGATGCGGCTGCTGGTCGGCGCGGCGGTCCTCTTCGGCGCCCTGGAGATCGCCGCCGCGCTCGCCCCGACGTTCTGGGTCTTCGCGGCGCTCCTCGCCCCGATCGGCATGGTCGGCCTGACGGTGAACGTCACCGCCAATTCGAGCATCCAGATGGCCACCGATCCGCTGATGCGCGGCCGGGTGATGAGCCTGTTCATGATGGTCTTCGTGGGCGGCACCCCGCTGGGCGCACCCGTGGTCGGCTGGATCACCGACGCCTTCGGCGCCCGGATCGGCTTCCTGGCCGGCGGCCTGGTCTCCATGGTCTCCGCGGCCGTCATCGGCCTGATCCTCGCCAGGGTGGGCGGCCTGCGCCTGAAGATCGATCTGCGCCGGGGGCATCGGCACGTCGCGTTCGTTCCGCGGGTTTCTGCCGCCACCGCCACCGCCACCGCCACCGCCACCGCCACCGCCAGTGCCAGTGCCAGTGCCAGTGCCAGTGCCTCGGCCTCGGCGGAGCGGAGCATGGCTCCGGCGGCGTAGGGGTGGGGCGGTGACGTAGGGCGGGGGTGCGGCGCGCTTCCGGGCCGCGATCTGCCGGACGGCGCGAGCCCTGCGCCACACTGACCGCATGAGACTCTTCGCCGCCGTCCTGCCGCCTGCTCCCGCGATCGAGGAACTGGCTGCCGAGGTAGCGCAGTTGAAGAAGCTGCCGGCCGCCGACCGGCTGCGGTGGCCGGGCCCGGACAGCTGGCACTTCACCCTTGCCTTCTACGGCGAGGTGCCCGAGGAGATCGTCCCCGGCCTGCGAGAACGCCTGGGCCGCGCGGCCGGCCGCCGCGATCCCTACCCTCTGCGGATCGCCGGCGGCGGCCGCTTCTCGGACCGGGTGGTGTGGGCCGGGGCCGACGGCGACCGGCCCGCCATGCGCACGCTCGCGGGCGCGGCGTCGGCAGCGGGCCGCCGGGCGGGCGTGGCCATGGAGGAAGAGCACCGCCCGTACACCCCCCACCTCACCCTCGCCCGCAACCGCGTCCCCGGTCTGGACCTGCGCCCGTACGCGGCCGCCCTGAAGGATTTCGCCGGTGCCCCCTGGACGGTCGACGCCCTGGCCCTGGTGCGCAGCCATCCGCCCGTCCCCGGGGCGGCGGGCACCCAGCCCCGTTACGAGACGGTGGGGTCCTGGCCGCTGGGCCACTGATCGGCCACCGGGCACCGAAGGGGATCGCCGGGCCGCTGAACGGCCGCCGGTCGTCGAGCTGCCGTCGTACCGCTGTGCGGCTGTCGCGCCACCGGGCGGCAGTCGTGCCGCTGTCCGGTTGCCGCGCCAGCGAGCTGTCGCCGGGCCGCTGAACGGCCGCCCCGCCACCAAGCGGCTGCCGTGCCGCTGTCCGGCTGCCGTGCTACCGAGCGGCCGCCGTGCTGCTGCCCTGCCCGCCCGGCCCCCGAGGCCGGCCGGGCAGCCCCGGGCCGCCGAAACCTGCTGACCGGTCCCGGTTACGCTCAAGGGGTGGACCCCAAAACCCGTAACCGGATCATGTCCGGCCTGCTTGCCGTCCTGCTCATCGTCGTAGCCGTGGCGGCGGCGCTGCACTGACCGCTGCCGTGGCCGCTGCCGCGCGCCCGGCGGCCGGTCCGACCGGCTGCCGGGCACGCGGCCCGCTCACCAGGTGAAGATCACCAGGCGAAGGCCTCCGGGCTCGGGCCGGGCCCGGGGAAGATCTCGTCGAGCGAGGCGAGAAGATCGTCCGGGAGGGACAGTTCGACGGCGCGCAGCGCGGAGGCGAGCTGGTCCGTCGTGCGGGGGCCGACGATCGGCCCGGTGACGCCGGGACGCGTCAGGAGCCAGGCCAGCGCGACCTCGCCGGGCTCCAGACCGTGCTTGCCGAGCAGGTCCTCGTAGGACTCGATCCGGGCCCGGATCGTGGAGTTGGCGAGGGCATCGGCCGAGCGGCCGACGCCCGAGCGGCCCGCGCCGCCCTCGCGCTCCTTGCGCAGGGCCCCGCCCAGCAGCCCGCCGTGCAGCGGGGACCACGGGATGACGCCCAGGCCGTAGCCCCGGGCGGCCGGGATGACTTCCATCTCGGCGCGCCGCTCGGCGAGGTTGTAGAGGCACTGCTCGCTGACCAGGCCCAGCGAACCGCGCCGGGCGGCCGCCTCGTTGGCCCGGGCGATGTGCCAGCCCGCGTGGTTGGACGAGCCGGCGTAGAGGACCTTGCCCTGCTGGACGAGGACGTCGATGGCCTGCCAGATCTCGTCCCAGGGGGTGTCCCGGTCGACGTGGTGGAACTGGTAGAGGTCGATGTAGTCGGTGCCCAGCCGCTTGAGGCTGGCCTCCACCGAGCGCCGGATGTTGACCGCGGAGAGCTTGTCGTGGTTGGGCCAGACCTTGTCGCCCTCCACCCCCATGTTGGCGTAGACCTTGGTGCCCAGCACGGTCTTGTCCCGCCGGCCGCCGCCCTTGGCGAACCAACTGCCGACGATCTCCTCGGTACGGCCCTTGTCGGCGCCGAATCCGTAGACATTGGCGGTGTCGAAGAAGTTGACGCCCGCGCCCTGCGCCGCGTCCATGATGGTGTGACTGGCGGCCTCGTCCGTCTGAGGCCCGAAGTTCATCGTCCCGAGGACGAGTCGGCTGACCTTGAGTCCGGTGCGTCCGAGCTGCGTGTACTTCATGGTGGTCCAGCCAACGCCTTGGAGTGCGCTCGACGCAAGGACCGCGCGGGGAAGTCCGCGGCGCGGCGGGCGCGGCAGGCATGACCCGTTGACCGTACGTCCCCTGCCGTGGTCAGGCGGGAGAGGTTCCCGCCTCGGAGGTACCGGCCTCGGAAGTTTCCGTCTCGGAGGGGCCGTCCGAGGGCCGGCGTCCGGCCGTGGCGAAGAGCAGGAGCGCGGCCGGTGCGCAGCAGGCCGCCGCCACCGGCAGTGCGCCGGTGCCGTGCGAGGCGAGCAGCCGGCCACCGAGCGCGCCGCCCAGCGAGGCCCCGGCGTACACGGCGCTACTGGTGAGCGCGAGCGCCTGCGGTCCGTGTTCGGGGCCGGCCAGCGCCAGCACCCGGGTCTGTACGGCGGGCGGCACCGCCCAGGCCGCTGCGGCCCAGATGACCAGCAGTGGGGCGACGAAGCCGAGCGGGGCCGGCCGTAGCGCCCCGCACAGCGCGAGCCCGGCTGTCGCAGCGGCGAAGACCGCCGCCGCCGTCGCGAAGGCGGCCCCGGCGCCCCAGCGGTCCACCAGCGTGCCGCCCGCCCGGGCGCCCGAGATGCCGGCGACGCCGGTGAGCACCAGCAGCCAGCCGAGCGTGGTGGCGGTGATGCCGCAGAGGTCGTACAGAAAGGGCGCGAGATAGGTCTGCAGCAGCAGGTTTCCCAGGACGGCGACGACCGCGGCGAGCAGGGTGACCAGGACGGCAGGCCGGCTCAGCGGGCGGAGGCGTGCGGTGAGCGAGGCGGCGGGGACGGGCGGCAGCGGGGGAAGGGTGACGCGGAGGAGGAGCAGCGCGGCGAGCCCGAGCACCCCGCCGAGGGCGAAGGTGGCCCGCCAGCCCAGAGCCGCACCGGTCCAGGTGCCGGCCGGGACGCCGATCACCACCGCGCCGGTCAGCCCGGCCATGACGGTGGCCAGGCTGCGGCCCCGGCGCTCCGGCGGGGCGAGCTGGGCGGTCACGGCGAGGACGGCGGGCAGGGCCACGGCTGCGGCCAGCGCGGCCAGTACGCGCAGTGCCATCAGCGCGGCATACGAACTCGTCGGCAGTACCGCGAAGTTGGCGACGCAGAAGAGTGCCAGGGCCGTGGTCAGAAGGCGGCGCCGGGGGAGCCGCGCGGTGCCGACGGCGGCGATCGGGGCGGCCACGGCGCAGACGACGGAGAAGACGGTGACGAGCTGCCCGGCCGCGGCCTGGCTGACCGTCAGCCCGCGGGCGAGGGCGGGCAGTACGCCGGTGATCACGAAGTCATCGGTCTGGAGGGCGAACGCGCACAGGGTGAGGGCGCAGAGCCAGGGGGCGGGAAGGCGTCGCCGCGGCGCGGGAGTGGCGGACATGCCGTTAACGTAACATTCGTTTCCCTAATTAAGGTGGGTCGCCCGAAGACCCCCGCACCGCTAGGAGTCCGACCGATGGCCAGGCCCCGCGACCCGCACCGTCGTACCGAAATCCTGGACGCGGTCATCGACCACTTGGCCGAGACCGGGATCGCGGGCCTCTCGCTCCGCCCGCTGGCCCAGGCGCTGGGGCACAGCACTCGGGTGATCACCCACCACTTCGCGGACAAGGACGATCTGCTCACCGCCGTGCTGGAGCGGCTGGACGAGATCCAGCACGGGCAACTGCGGGCCACCGAGGGCTGGGACGACACCTCGCGCGGTATCGGCGCGATCGTGCGGGATTCCTGGCGGCGCCATCTGGAGCCCGGGAACATCGGGGCGACCCGGCTCATCCATGAGATCGAGGGGCTGGCGGCGGCCGGCCGGCTCGGCGGCCGGGTCCCGAAGTTCCTCGCGGACCGCGCCGCATTCGTGGCCGGGGCTCTGCAGGCCCGCGGCCTCGCCCCCGACGTGGCGCGGGTGCACGCCACCTTCCTCAACAGCGCCTACGCGGGCCTGCAGACCGACTTCCTGGTCACCGGCGACCGCGCGCGCACGGAGGCGGCACTGGCGGAGCTGTGCGCACTGGCCGACTCGTGGACGCGTCCGTAGGGGCACCTCCCCGGCACACCGCCCCGCCTTGCTCAGCGGGAGGACAGCGCACCGCCCGCAACTCTCAGCGGGAGGACAGCACACCGCCCGCGCAACCCTCAGCGCGAGGACAGCACCCCGTACGCCGCCCCGACGCCCCATGCCTGATGCATCGCCCCGGCGAACGCCCCCGCGAGCAGTCGCTCCCCCGACTCCGACGGATGCGTCCCGTCGTAGGTGGCGCGGTCGATCTCCCAGCCGTCCGGTTCGGAGGCCAGCAGCAACGGCGAGGCGGGGGTGGAGAGATCGGCGACGGCCTTGGCCAGCAGTTCGTTGAAGCGCTCGCACTGCGCGCCGAACGGGGGGTCCTCCACCGCCCGCACATTGGGTATCACCGGCATCAGCACCGCCCGCAGGTGCGGCGCCGCCGTCCGGGCCCGGGCCATGAACTCCCGCACGTTCTGGGCGGTCTGCTCGGCGTTGGTGTAGAAGCCGAGGTCGATCAGGCCGAGCGAGACCAGCAGGGTGTCGGCTTCGTAGCGGCGCACCATGTCACCGATCAGCGGCGCCATGTGCAGCCAACCCTCGCCCCAGCCGGCGAGGTGGCGGCGGGCCTCCTCGGGGAAGCCGGGGTCGGCGTAGGCGGTGGAGGTGGGGGCGCCCGTGGCCGGGTCGTGAAGCGTGTGGCGTGGTCCGACGATGGCGTACGGGCCGTCGAACGTCGCGTTCAGGTGCTGCCACATCCGGTAGCGCCACGTGAAATCGCCGGTGCTCCCAATGGTCATCGAGTCACCGACGAACATGATCCTCATCCGGCCATGATGGCCGAGACCCCCTACTGCTCGGTACGTGACGCTGGACACGCCCGGCCCGCGGTGCGGTGAGGGGAGGGCCGACGCGGTGCGGCCGACGGGGCGGAGGCCGGTGGCTTGCGCCCACGTCCGGTGGCCGGGGATGGCAGTCTGTGCCCATGCGTTCGCTTCTGTGCGCGGCCGGTGCCGCGGGAATCCTGTGGTCGGCGGCCGTGGTGCCCGCCGCCGCCGACGAGCCCGACGGCTTCACCATCGGCGATCCCCGGATCACCGAGTCCAGCGGCCTGGCCGCCAGCCGGGCGCACCCCGGGATCTACTGGACCCACAACGACAGCGACGACGGCCCCTACGTCTACGCGGTCGACGGCCGCTCCGGCCGTACGGTCGCCCGGATCACGCTGCGCGGCATCGGCAAGCCGCGTGATGTCGAGGCCATTTCGACCGGCCCGGACGGCAACATCTACCTCGGCGATATCGGCGACAACCTCGGCGGCAGCTGGGATCACGTCTGGATCTACCGCTTTCCCGAACCGAAGAAGCTGCGCGACGCGACGGTGACGGCGACCCAGTTCGATGTGAAGTACGCCGACGGGCCACGGGACGCCGAAGCGCTGATGGTGCACCCCAAGACCGGCCGGGTCTACATCGCCAGCAAGAAGCAGGACGGCGGCGGCGCCCTCTACGCGGGCCCGCAGCGGCTCACCACCTCCGGCACCAACGTCTTCCGCAAGGCCGCGCCGGTCGATCTGTGGGTGACCGACGGTGCGTTCTCCCCCGACGGCACCCGTCTGGTGCTGCGCAGCTACTTCGGCGCCCGGATCTTCCGCTGGCAGGACGGCCGCCCGAAGGACCTCGGCAGTGTGGGCGTACCGATCCAGCAGCAGGGCGAATCGGTCACCTTCACCCCCGACGGCCGCACCCTGATGTACGGCTCGGAGGGCAACGACAGCGAGGTCAAGCCGGTCGGCCTGAGCGACGCTCAGCTGCCGGACTCGGTGAAGGACGACCCGTCGAACGGCGACGGCGCAGGCGGCCAGGCCGGCAAGGGCAGTCAGGGGACGGACCTGGACCCCGGCTTCATCAAGGGAGCGGTGATCCTCGCGGTGGCCACGGCACTGGTCGTCTGGGTGCGCAGGCTGCTGCGGCGGCGGTAGGGCGGGTCTTTGCCACAGCCGTGGCGATGAGTTCGCCCGGCTCCGACAGTCCCGCCGGCCGGCCCCGACAGTCTCCTCGGCTCCGACAGTCTCCCCGGCCCCGACGTCGTCCGCGACACCGCCGTCACCCCGACACTGACTCGCCCCCGATACCGATACCGATACCGACATCGGTATCGACAACGGCAGGAGGAAACGCGTGGCTCAGCTGCTGAGAGTCCAGAACTTCAATGTCTCGCGTGATGGGTTCGGTGCCGGTGAGCACCAGAGCTTGGAGAGACCGTTCGGCCATGCGGACCCCGGGGAGCTTTTCGCCTGGGCCGGCGCCACGGCGAGCTGGCCCATGCGCACCGACCCCGGAGGCAGCCGCGGCCTCGACGACTACTTCACGCGGGACTACGCACGCAACATCGGCGCCGAGATCATGGGCCGTAACAAGTTCGGGCCCTATCGCGGCCCCTGGAGCGACCATGAGTGGAACGGCTGGTGGGGTGACGAGCCCCCGTTCCACACCCCGGTGTTCGTCATGACCCACCACGAGCGTCCTCCGCTCACGCTCTCCGACACCACGTTCCACTTCGTCGGCGGCGACCCGGCCACGGTCCTCGAGCAGGCGCGGGAGGCCGCGCAGGGCGAGGACGTCCGACTCGGTGGCGGGGCCACGACCATCCGGGAGTTCCTTGACGCCGGCCTCGTGGACACCCTGCATGTGGCCGTCTCGCAGAGGGAGCTCGGATCCGGGACACGGCTCTGGGAGTCGCCCGATGAACTGCTCGACCGGTTCCACCTCGACGTCGTGCCCAGCCCGAGCGGCGTGACGCATCACCTGTTCTGGCGAAGGTGACACACGGGCCCACCCGGGATGCCTGAGCGGTCGCCGCGACCGCCTCAGTGGGACCCGGCCGCGCCCGGTTCCCTGACCCGCTCTACTCCCCGGCCCTACCCTGATCCCCGGGCCCGCCTTCGACCAGCCGCAGCTCGTAATGCAGCGTCCGCTCCCTCTTCAGCCGGTGCAGCAGCGGTACGAACAGCCCGTGGATCAGGGGGTACTTCCGGGTCAGCGAGCGCTCGGCCCGCCGGTACTCCCGGGTCTGCGGGTCCAGCAGCCGCACCCGCGCAGGAACGGTGGGCCCGGTGGGACGGCCCCGCCAGGTGGAGGCGCAGATCTCCACCTCGGGGAAGTTCCGCATCCGCTTGGCCTTCCAGGCGCTGCCGTACGTCCGCAGATAGGCGTGATCGCCGTCGACGGCGATGTTCATCGGCGTGCCGACACCGGTGCCGTCCCGCTTGTACGTGGTCAGCAGGATCGCCCCTTGCCGCTCGAAGGGGGCGAGGCCGGGGCTCGGGGGGTTCGTCATGGCTCCCATACAGGCACATTCGGCCCGTTTCGTCACTTCATGGTGCGTCCGTTCGGGCGGTGCGGGCGGCGATGAGTGCTTCGAATCCGTCCAGGAGTGCGGTCAGGCCCAGTTCGAAGACCGAGGGGCCGTCATCGGTGAAGGTGTCCTGGTCCAGGCCGGCGAGGGCGGGGTAGCGGCCGCTCAGCATCGCCTTGGACAGGACCGGCTCCTGCGCCTGCCAGAAGTCCGCGTTGCTGACGCCGGTCCGCTTCTCGGCGAGGGCGGAGTTGAGCTCGGTGCGGGCGGTGCCGATGACGAAGCCGCCGAAGGACACCATGACGTGCACCTTCTCGCGGTCGGTGAGACCGGTGCCGGCCAGGGCGCGCAGCGCGTACTCCATTGCGTCCAGGGCGCTGGGGCCGAGCAGCGGGCGGGCCTGGTCTACCTGGAGCAGCCAGGGGTGCCGTTGGTGCCGCCGCCAGTCGTCGCGGGCGAGGGCTTCGAGCGCGGGGCGCCAGCCTGCGGCGGGCTCGGGGTGGGCCTCGGTGTCGAAAGCGGAGACCTTGTCGAGCATCAGGTCGAGGAGTTCGGCCTTCCCCGGGACGTAGCGGTAGAGGGACATGGTGCCGACGCCGAGGTCGGTGGCGACCCGGCGCATGGACAGGGCGCCGAGCCCGTCGGCATCGGCGACCGCCACCGCCGTGGTGACGATGCGGTCGAGGGTGAGGCCCGGTTTGGGGCCGCGGCTGGGCCGGTCGCCGAGGCCCCAAAGCAGCTCCAGGCTGCGTGAGATATCGCCGCCGCCGCTGTGTTCTGTCGTCGTCATCGTGCGGTCATCCTATGCCGCCCGGCAAAAACTGGGTACGGCGTACGCGTAATCGGGTACGGTGTACCCAGTTTTCGACCGGAGGGGGTTCGACGATGACCGGCAGGATGGACGGGGCAGGGTGCGGAGCAGGGGGAGAGGCGGGGGCGGCGGCCGCCGCGCAGGCACCACCGTCGCCATCGCCACCGCCGGATGCGGCGGTTCTCGCGGAGGGCCTGGAGAAGCGGTACGGCGACAAGCGGGCTCTGGACGGCCTCGACCTCGCCGTCCACCGCGGCACGGTGCACGGCCTGCTCGGGCCGAACGGCGCGGGCAAGACCACCGTCGTGCGCATCCTGGCCACCCTGCTGCGGCCGGACGGCGGACGGGCGACGGTCGCCGGACACGAGGTGACGCGGTCGCCGCAGCGGGTGCGCGCCCGGATCGGACTGGCGGGCCAGGATGCCGCCGTGGACGGCATCCTGACCGGCCGCCAGAACCTGGAGATGTTCGGCAGGCTCTTCCACCTGGGCGCCCGCCGGGCGCGGGCGCGCGCGACGGAGCTGCTGGACCAGTTCGGGCTGGGCGACGCGGGCGAGAAATCCGCCCGCACCTACAGCGGCGGGATGCGCCGCCGCCTCGACCTCGCCGCGAGCCTGATCCTCGCACCCGAGGTGCTGTTCCTGGACGAGCCGACCACCGGCCTCGACCCGCGCGGCCGCAACGAGGTCTGGGAGGCCGTCCGCCGGCTCGCCGCGACCGGCACCACCGTGTTGCTGACCACCCAATACCTCGACGAGGCGGACCAGTTGGCCGACCGGATCTCCGTCATCGAACACGGGCGGACCATCGCCGACGGTACGCCCGCCGAGCTGAAGCGGCAGGTCGGCGGCGAACGCCTGCAGGTGGTGCTGCGCGAGCCGGCCGGCCTCCCGCACGCGGTGCGGGCCGTGGCCCGGGTCGCCGCGAACGGCGTACCGCCCACGACGGACGAGGCGGAGCGGCGGGTCGGCGCCCCGGTGACGGAAGGCGTCGCGGCACTGACCGAGGTCGCGCGCACCCTCCAGGACGAGGGCATCGGCGTCGAGGACATCGGGCTGCGCCGTCCGACGCTCGACGAGGTCTTTCTGCGCCTCACGGGGCGCGGCACGGCCACCGGTCGCGGTACGGCCACCGGTCGCAGTACGGCCGAGGCCGGGAAGGAGGCAGCCGCATGAGCGCCGACACCGTGCCACGGATCCCCTGCGACGACGGCCCCGCCCCCTGGAGGCCGGCCGGTGCGGACGACGGCCCCGCGCGCCGTCTCTACTGGGCCTTCGCCGACTGTCTGACCATCGTCCGCCGGGATCTGACCCATCTCGTCCGGCAGCCCGTGATCATCGCCTGGCAGCTGGGCTTCCCGATCGTCTCCGTGCTGCTCTTCGTCTATGTCTTCGGCAGCGCGATGAACGTCGGCGACGGGGTGGACTACCCGACGTTCGCGATGCCCGGCATCTTCGCGATGACGATCTCCTTCGGTTTCATGAACACCGCGGTGGCCATCGTCGTCGACCGGGACCACGGGGTCACCGACCGGTTCCGCTCCCTGCCGATGGCGACGTCCGCCGTGGTCAGCGGGCGCGGGGTCGCGGATGTGATCGGCGCGGCCGTCGACCTCGTGGTGCTGGCCGCCATCGCCGTGGTCGTCGGCTGGCGCTCCCACGGCAGCCCGGCTGCCACCCTCGCCGCCTTCGGTCTGCTGCTGCTCCTGCGCTTCGCCCTCACCTGGATCGGGGTCTATCTCGGACTCCTGGCGCCCAACCAGGAATCGGCCGGCGGCCTGTACGCCGTTGCCTTCCCCTTCGGCATGATCTCCAGCGTGTTCACCCCGCCGTCGATGATGCCGGACTGGCTGGGCACGATCGCCATGTGGAACCCGGTCTCCTCGACGGCCGGCGCCATCCGGGAGCTCTTCGGCAACCCGGCCACGAAGGGCGGCAGTTGGGTCGAACAGCATGCGGTGCTGATGGCGGTGCTCTGGCCGGTCGCCCTCACTGCGGTCTTCCTGCCGCTGGCGGTACGGCGCTTCCGGCGGCTGAGTCGCTGAGCTGCCGGGCGTGGACCGGACCCGGGCAGCGAACGGGCCCCGGCGGTTCGCCCGCCGGGGCCCGTGGTGGTGGTGGTGCTGGTGCTGGTGCTGGTGGTGCGTGGTCGTGGTGCCGTCAGCCGGTTACAGCTTGGCGATCACATGGTCGATGCAGGCCGTCAGGGCCTCGACGTCCGACGGGTCGATCGCCGGGAACATCGCGATCCGCAGCTGGTTGCGGCCGAGCTTGCGGTAGGGCTCGGTGTCGACGATGCCGTTGGCGCGCAGGGCCTTGGCGACGGCCGCGGCGTCGATGTTGTCGTCGAAGTCGATGGTGCCGATGACCTGCGAGCGCTTGGCCGAGTCGGTGACGAACGGGGTGGCGTACTTGGAGTCCTCGGCCCAGCCGTAGAGGGTGCGCGAGGAGGCGGCGGTGCGGCCGACCGCCCAGTCCAGGCCGCCCTGGCCGTTGATCCACTCCAGCTGCTCGTTGAGCAGGAAGAGGGTGGAGAGCGCAGGGGTGTTGTACGTCTGGTTCTTGAGGGAGTTGTCGATCGCGGTGGGCAGCGAGAAGAACTCCGGGATGTGGCGGCCGGACGCGTGGATGGCGCGGGCGCGCTCCAGGGCGGCGGGGGAGAAGGCCGCCAGCCACAGACCGCCGTCGGAGGCGAACGACTTCTGCGGGGCGAAGTAGTAGACGTCGGTCTCGGCGATGTCCACGGGCAGGCCGCCGGCGCCGGACGTGGCGTCGACCAGGACCAGCGCGCCCTCGTCGGCGCCCGCGACCCGCTTGATGGGGGCGGCGACACCGGTCGAGGTCTCGTTGTGGGTGAAGCCGTAGACGTCCACACCCGCTTCCGCCTGCGGGTCCGGGTGGCTGCCCGGGTCGGCGGAGAGGACGGTGGGCTCGTCCAGCCACGGCGCCAGCTTGGCTGCCTTGGCGAACTTCGAGGAGAACTCACCGAAGCTGAGGTGCTGGGACTTGCGCTCGATCAGGCCGTGCGTCGCGATGTCCCAGAACGCGGTGGAGCCGCCGTTGCCGAGCACGACCTCGTAGCCCTCGGGGAGCTGGAAGAGGTCGCGTACGCCGTCGCGCACCTTGCCGACCAGGTTCTTGACCGGGGCCTGGCGGTGGGACGTGCCGAGAAGGGAGCTACCGGTGGCGGCGAGGGCGCCGAGCGCCTCCGTACGCACCTTGGAGGGGCCCGCGCCGAAGCGTCCGTCGGCGGGCTTGATGTCAGCGGGGATCTGGATATCAGCCACGGGGGAAGCCTAATCCGTTGTGCTGCGGGGTTCGGCGGCACGTCCAGCGGATGAGATGCCGGGTGCTCGTACGGTGGACGGTTCGGGAGGGGATTCCGGAAGGGATCGCGGAGGGGATTCCGGAGGGGATTCCGGAGGGGATTCCGGAGGGGCGACGCGCTACCCGGTGGTGGGGCGCGGGGAGCTACCCGGTGGTGGGGCGCTCGGGTTGGTCGTCCGCGTAGACGGTGGTGAGGGCGGCCGCGGCGTCGGCCATCACCCGGCGGGCCTCGGGCGGGTCGAGCACTTCGAGGGAGTCGCCGAACTGGAGCAGTTGACGGACGGCGCTGATGACCGGGTAGGCCAGCTCGATGATTGCCCAGTCGTTTTCGGTGTTCCCGGTGGCGTCCTTCTCCTCGCCCTCCTCGTGGGTCCCGGTGTCGTCAGTCGCCCTGCCGGTACCGGAGTTCTCGCCGCTTCCGGAGTTCTCGCCGTTTCCGGAGTCCCCGGTGTCACCCGTACGGGGTGGTCCGGTCAGCGCCGCGCCAAGGATCCGTACGGCGAGGTCGAGGCGGTTGCGGCGGATCCGGGCGGTCACCCTGACGTCCGCGGGCCGGTCCTCGACCTGGCGCCGCAGCTGTTGCCAGACCCCGGCGAGCTCGACGCCCGCGCGGCGCCGTACGGGGGCGTCGGTGAGGGTTGCCGAGGCCACCCGGTCGGCGCGGAAGAGCTGTGGCCGGCCGCGCCGGTCCGCGACGAGGTACCAGGTGCCTGCCTTGGCGACCAACCCGTACGGGTCGACGGTGTACGTCCGCAGCCGGGTCTCGCCGCTGTGGCGGTAACGGATGCGCAGCCGCCGGTCGGTGAAGACGGCGGTGTGCAGCTCGTCCAGGTCGACGGCGGGGCGCGGGCCGCTCATCCACTTGTCGGGGTCGACCAGGATGCGGCTGCCGGCCAGCTCCGCGGCAGGACGGTGCGGGGCGGGCAGCGCCGCCATCACCTTGCGCAGCGCCGAGCCCAGCGCCTCGTCCAGGCCGAGGGCGGTGTGTGCGCCCTGCGCGGCCAGGATGAACAGGGCGCGCGCCTCGTCGGTGGTCATCCCCGTGACATCCGTACGGAAGCCGGGCAGCAGCGCGATCCCGCCGTGCCGACCGCGTTCGGCATAGACCGGCACCCCGGCCGTCGACAGCGACTCGATATCGCGGTAGACGGTCCGGGTGGAGACCTCCAGCCGCTCGGCGAGCTCCGCGGCCGGCACCCGGCCACGGGTCTGGAGGAGCAGCAGGATCGAGAGCAGCCGGTCCGATTTCACAGGCGACTTTATATATGACGGCGGGTGTCACGTTATCGCGGCAGGGTGCGCGGTATGGAGAACAACCACCTCGCACGGGCGCACCACGCCGACAACCCATACGGCCAGGCCGACACCAATGCCGGCACCTACGCATACGACCCCGCCGCCCTCCCCGCCCTCCCCGCCCTCCCCGCCCTCCCCGCCCTGGTCCGGGAGTGCCGGGGCCCCGTGCTCGTCCCCGGAGACGACGGCTACGACGCCGAACGGTCCGGGTTCCAGCGGGCGTACCGGCACCGGCCCGCCGTGATCGTCGGCGCGGAGTGCGCCGGGGACGTCGTCGCCGCGGTGCGCTTCGCCCGCGCGCAGGGCCTGCCGGTCGCCGTCCAGGCCACCGGGCACGGGCTGTCCTCGGCCACCGACGGCGGGCTGCTGATCAGTACCCGGCGGATGGCGGGGGTGCGGGTGGACGCGGCGGCCGGCACCGCGCGGGCCGAGGCGGGCGCCGTATGGGGACAGGTCGTCGAGGCCGCGGCCCCCTACGGGCTCGCGCCGCTCAACGGCTCCTCCCCGGGCGTGGGCGTCATCTCGTACACCCTCGGGGGCGGCATCGGGGTGCTGGCCCGTACGTATGGCTTCGCCGCCGATCACGTGCGGTCCGTCGCCCTCGTCACCGCCGACGCCCGGCTGCGGCACGTCACCGCGGAGACCGACCCCGGGTTGTTCCGGGCGCTGCTCGGCGGCGGCCACGGCCTGGGGGTGGTGACCGCGATGGAGTTCGGACTGGTGCCGGTGGCGCGGCTGTACGGCGGGCAGCTGGTGTTCGGCGAGGACCGGATCGACGCGGCGCTGGCGGCGTATCTGGACTGGACCGCGACCGTCCCTGACGAGCTGACCTCGTCGCTCGCGCTGATCGTGTACCCGGACCTCCCGCAGCTGCCCGAGGCGCTGCGCGGCCGCTACCTCTTGCACATCCGGATCGCCTCTACGGGGAGCGCCGCGGAGGGTGAGCGGCTGGTGGCGCCGCTGCGGGCGGTGGGGCCGCGGGTGAGCGACGACCTGCGCGAGATGCCGTACGCCGAGTCGCACACCATTCACCGCGACCCGAGTGATCCGCATGCCTACGACGGAGACAACGCACTGCTCAGCGGGCTGGACGCGGCCGCGCTGCAGCGGGTGGTGGGACTGACCGGGCCCGCCGCCCCGGTCATGTGCGTGGTCCAGCTCAACCACCTCGGGGGCGCGATGGCGAAGCCGGGCGGGCCAGATGGGGCGGCCGGTTCCGTCGGCCACCGGGACGCCCGGTTCGCCCTGCGGCTGCTGTCGCCGCTGATCGGACCGGAAGCGGGCGAGGGGCCGGGCGCCCCCGATATGCGGTGCTCCGACGGGCGGCCCGATGCCGCCGTCACGACCGTACGGGCGCTGCACGCCGAGGCGCTGGCGGCCGTCGCGCCCTGGCGGCTCGGCCGGAGCGTGAACTTCCTCTTCGGCGGGCACGGGGAGCGGCCGGATGCCGAAGAGGTGGCGCGCAGTGTGCACGACGCCGACGAGCACCGGCGGCTGGCCGGGCTCAAGGCCCGCCATGACCCGGAGAACGTCTTTCGCTTCCACCCGGGCGGGGCCGTTGGGGCGGGCCGGACGCCGGTCGCCGCTTCCCTTCCCGGCTGACGGCTGTTCCTCTCCGGCTGACGGTCGTTCCTTCCCGGCTGACGGCCGTCCCCTCCGGCTGAGGGCCACGACTCGCCCCGCCCCTGGCCGCGACTCGCCCCGACGATCGGCCCCGCCCACCGCCCATGAACCCGCCCCAGTGGGCAGGCTGGAGACATGGCTGATCGTACGGAGACGGAGAAGCGGAACCTGGAGAAGGAGTTGGCGGCCGCGGTGCGGGGGGAGGTCTCGTTCGCCGCGGCCGACCGGGCGCTGATGACGATGGACGCGTCCAACTACCGGCGGGTGCCCAGGGCGGTGGTCGCGCCCCGGGACGCCGAGGATGTCGCGGCGGCGCTGCGGGTGTGCCGGGAGCACGGGGTACCGGTGGTGCCGCGCGGCGGCGGGACCAGTATCGCCGGGCAGGCGACCGGCGTCGGCGTGGTGCTGGACTTCACCCGGCACATGCGGCGCATCGTGTCCCTGGACCCCGCCGCCCGCACCGCCGTCGTCCAGCCCGGCGTCATCCTGGACGACCTGCGGGCGGCGGCCGGAGCGCACGGACTGACCTTCGGCCCCGACCCCTCCACCCACAGCCGCTGCACCCTCGGCGGCATGATCGGCAACAACTCCTGCGGCTCGCACTCGGTGGCCTGGGGCACCACCGCCGACAGCGTCCGCGAACTGGAGCTGCTGACATATGGCGGCGAGCAGGTACGGGCCGGCCGCGGCACGGACCGCACCGGTGCCCCCACCGGACTCCCGCCGCGCCTGCGGGACGGCGTGAAAGCGCTGGTCGACGCCGAGTTGGCGCTGCTGCGCACCGGCTACCCCGACCTCCCGCGCCGGATCTCCGGCTACGCCCTGGACGCGCTGCTCCCGGAAGCGGGAACCGACCTCGCCCGTGCCCTCACCGGCAGCGAGGGCACCCTCGGGGTGCTGACCGAGGCGACCGTACGGCTCGTGGAGACCCCGGCCGCCCGTGCCCTGGCCGTCCTCGGCTACCCCGACGAGAGCGCCGCCGCCGAGGCCGCGCACACCCTCCTTCCGTACAAGCCGATGACCGTCGAGGGGATGGCTGCCGACCTGGTGGGCGACGCGGCCGGGCTGCCCAAGGGCGGCGCCTGGCTGTTCGTCGAGATGGGCGGCGCGAGCCCCGGCGCGGCGGCGGCCCGCGCCGAGGCACTGTGCCGGGCGGCGGCCTCGGACGGCGCCACCGACCACACCCTCGTCACCGACCCGGCCGGCCAGCGCGCCCTGTGGCGCATCCGCGAGGACGCCTCCGGCACCGCCACCCGGCTGACCGACGGCAGTGAGGCCTGGCCCGGCTGGGAGGACTGCGCCGTTCCCCCGGCACAGCTCGGCCCGTATCTGCGGGACTTCCGCGCCCTGCTCGCCCAGCACGGCCTGCGCGGCACCCCCTACGGCCACTTCGGCGACGGCTGCATCCACATCCGTATCGACTTCGATCTGCTCACCGACCCCGGCATCCGCCGCTTCCGGGAGTTCTCCCACGACCTGGGCGAGCTGGTCGTCGCGCACGGCGGCTCGCTCTCCGGCGAACACGGCGACGGCCAGGCCCGCGCCGAACTGCTCCCGAAGATGTACGGCTCCGAGCTCGTCGGCGTCTTCGAACGGTTCAAGTCGCTCTGGGACCCGGCCGCCGGGCTCAACCCCGGCATGCTGGTCCGTCCCGCCCGCCTCGACGAGAACCTGCGCTTCGAACTGCTGCCCAAGCGCCCGGTCCCGGTCGAGTTCGGCTACCCGCACGACCACGGGGACTTCTCCGCGGCCGTACGGCGCTGCGTCGGCGTCGCCAAGTGCCGTAACGCCACCACCGCCCCGGGCTCGACGGACGTGATGTGCCCGTCCTTCCGGGCTACCGGGGAGGAGCAGCACTCCACCCGCGGCCGGGCCCGGCTGCTGCACGAGATGCTGGCGGGCGAGGTGATCACGGACGGCTGGCAGTCGCCGGAGGTACGCGACGCCCTCGACCTGTGCCTGTCCTGCAAGGGCTGCCGCAGCGACTGCCCCGTAGGGGTCGACATGGCCACCTACAAGGCGGAGTTCCTGCACCACCACTACAAGGGCCGGCTGCGCCCCGCCGCCCACTACTCCATGGGCCGCCTCCCCCAGTGGCTGCGGGCCGCGGCCCCCGCCGCCCCTGTCCTCAACGCCCTCGCCCGTACACCGCTGGCCGCCGTCGCCAAACGCCTCGGCGGGATCGCACCCGAACGCCCGATCCCCCGGCTGGCCACGGAGACGTTCACCCGCTGGTGGTGGCGCCGGCGCAAGACGGCGGCCAACGCCGGGGCCCCGGCCGGCGGCCGCACGGTCATCCTGTGGCCCGACACCTTCACCAACCACCTCTCCCCGGAGGTCGGCCGCGCCGCCGTACGCGTCCTGGAGGCGGCCGGACTGCGCCCGCTCCTGCCGCCCACCGCCCCGCTGCGCCGGCCGGGCGGCGCCCTGCCCCAGCCCAGCCTGCCCCGCCTGCACCGCCCCCTGTGCTGCGGCCTGACCTATGTCTCCACCGGCCAGCTCGACCAGGCCCGCACCGTCATGCGCCGCACGGTCGAGACCCTGAGCCCCCTCCTCCGTGACGGCCGCCCCCTGGTCGTCCTCGAACCCAGCTGCGCCGCCGCCCTCCGCACGGACCTCCCGGAACTGCTGCCCGACGACCCCCGTGCCGCCCAACTGTCCCGCTCCGTGAAGACCTTCGCGCAGGCCCTGGAGGAGCTGGCCCCCGACTGGCAGCCCCCACGCATCGACCGCCCCGTAGCCGGCCAGACCCACTGCCACCAGCACGCGGTCCTCGGCGACGCCGCCGACCGCCGCCTGCGCGAGCGCGCGGGCCTCACCGGCCGGCTGACCGGCGGCTGCTGCGGCCTGGCCGGCAACTTCGGCTTCGAGCGCGGCCACTACGACGTCTCGGTGGCCTGCGCCGAGGACCAACTCCTGCCCGCCGTAAGGGAAGCCCCCGAGGGGACAGAGGTTCTTGCGGACGGATTCTCCTGCCGCACCCAACTCGATCAGCTGGGCGACCGGCCGGGACGTCATCTGGCAGAGGTGCTGGCGGAGGCTCTGGGCGAGGCGGTGTCGGGGGAGGAGGACGAGGGCACCTGAGGTGACGGTGAGACGCCGGAGTCGTCGGCACGACTTTGGTTGCTGTACGTCGCGACGAAGGGTGGTATCGGCGGCGGGAAGGGGTGCTTAACGTGGCTCCGTGACAGGTGTGGAAGGTATGGAGCGGGTGAGGCGCGCTCGCCAGGCGCCGGCGGCAAGGCTGCGTGGGGCGTTCCAGCGGCTGGCCGATCCGGGCAGGACTCTCTTCGATCCCGGGATGTGGCCGCTCGGGCGCATTGTGGGCGAATTGCTGCTGAGCCTGGTGCTGGGGACGTCGGCGGCGGTGATCGAGGCCCTGCGCCACGGTGACGCGGTACAGATCATTACCGTCGCTCTGGCTGCCGGACTGCTGTTGCAGCTGCGCCGGGTGCTGCCCGGGACCGTCCTGCTGGTGACCATCGTGGGTGCGGCCGCGTTCGCCGGTCTCGCCCCGCTGACCCCCGTCGTCGGCTGGTCGGCCGGCCGCCGGATCGTCGGGGTCGGCAGGGCGACCGGCACCTTCGCCTTTGCGTATGCCCTCAGCTTCGGCCTGGAACTCTGGCAGGAGTGGCCCCGTGTCACGCCGGCGATTCTGGGCATAGGCGTCCTGGTGACGCTGGTCACGACCGTCGTTCCCGGCCTCGCCGGCCGCTACTGGTCACAGCGGCGCACGCTGCTGGACACCCTGCGGGAGTACAACACCCAGTTGCTGCGCGAACGCGCGATGATCGTCGGACAGGCCCGCATGCGCGAGCGCCAGCGCATCGCGCAGGACATGCACGACAGCCTCGGCCATCAGCTCGCCCTCATCTCGGTGCACACCGGAGCGCTGGAGGTGGACCGCGAGCTGACCGGGCGGCAGCGGGAGGCCGTGGGGGTGCTGCGGGAGGCGTCGGTGGGCGCGATGCACGAGCTGCGCGAGGTGGTGGGGCTGCTGCGGGACGGTGCCCACGACCCGGGGGACGGGGCCGCTCCCTCGGCGCCCCCCGGAGACACCCCCGCCCCTGCCCTTGAGGCCATGGGAGAGGAGGACGCCAAGGCGTCTGCGCGAGGGGTGGCAGGCATCGAGCGCTTGGTGGCGGTGTCCCGGAGCGCCGGTACGGCCGTGGAGCTGCGGCGCTCGGGCGAGGTGCGCCCGCTCGCCCCGGCCGCCGGTCACGCGGCGTACCGGATAGCCCAGGAGGGCCTGACCAACGCCCACAAGCACGCCCCGGGCGCCTCGATCACCATCGCACTGCGCTATGAACCGGACTCGTTGGTCGTGGAGATCGCGAACGGTCCCGCGCCCGGGATCGCGGACGACGGCCGGAGCGTGGTGAGCGGCGGTCAGGGGCTGACCGGGCTCGAGGAGAGGGCCCGGGTCGTCGGAGGCATGGTGCATGCGGGCCCGATGGCGGACGGCGGCTTCCGGCTGGCGGGTGTGCTGCCGTACACCTCGTCGGACGCCGGTGCCACGGGTTCCTTGCCCAGCAGGGCAATGGCGACGTTCGTTGATCCAACCGCCGACTTTCGGCAGCAGATTTCGGCGGGTTCGCTCGGCGAAACTGATCCGGTCATCGAATGGAACGGTCGGCCGAAGGAGCTGGCCAAGGCAAGGAGCAGGGGCAAGAGATGCAGCGGCATAGCCATCGGTTGCGGTGTGGCGGCACTGATCGCCCTGCTGCTGGTGACCGGCGTCGTCGGTGGGATCTTCCTCATGAGCGAAATGGACAAGGCAATGATCGAACCGAAGGAGTACGCAGCGGTGAAGGTGGGCCGGCCCGAGGCCGAGGTGCGCAAGCAGTTGCCGGACGGCGCCACGTTCCTGGCCGAAGGCCTCGACAAGGGCGCACCGCCCGTGCCGGAGGGGGCGAAGTGCCTCAGCCTCAATTCCACGGAGTTCGGCAGCATCTGGGGGAAGGACCCTGTCTTCCGGTTCTGCTTCAAGGACGGCACGTTGATCGAGAAGAAATCCTTCGAGGTCACGACGTAAGGGGGAACGTCGTCGTGATGTCCCCGGCGGGCCACCTGATCGGGGATGATGACGAACGGCCCCAGCTATGACCGTTCAAGAGGGCGCAGGAGACTCGTGATCAAGGTTCTCGTCACGGATGACGAGCCGCTCATCCGGGCGGGTATCAGGATGATTCTCACCTCGGCCGACGACATCGACGTCGTCGCGGAGGCGGCGAACGGCCGCGAAGCGGTCGAACTGGCCCGCGCCCAGCGCGTGGACGTCGTGCTGCTTGACATCCAGATGCCGGTCATGGACGGGCTGACGGCCCTGGCCGAACTCCGCCGGGCCGCCCCTGATGCACGGGTGCTGATCCTCACCACCTTCGGGGAACAGCAGAACGTGCTGCGCGCCCTGGCCGAAGGCAGCGCGGGCTTCCTGCTCAAGGACTCGGCGCCCGCGGAGCTGATGCGTGCGGTCCGGGCCGCCGTGGCCGGGGACGCCTACCTGTCACCGGGCGCCACCCGTCACGTCGTGGACTCCCTGGCATCCGGCCAGAGCGCACGCCGCGCCGAGCAGGCCCGCCGCCGGCTGGAGAGCCTGTCGGACCGTGAGCTGGAGGTCCTGGCACTGCTGGGCGAGGGCCTGTCCAACGCGGACGCCGGCCAGCGGATCCATATGAGCGAGGCCACGGTCAAAACGTACGTGAGCCGCATCCTCGCCAAACTGAACTGCGAAAACCGAGTACAGGCCGCCCTCCTGGCACGAGACGCCGGCCTGGGAACCTGAGCCCCCACCCACAGCCGAAGGCTGGGTAGCGCGACGTACACCGCGCCGGTGAAGCCGGCTCCCGGTCGGCGTATCGCTGCAGTCACACCTCACGGCGGGTCCGCGGCGCGCTCGCGCCGAGGTGCGCTGCTCTGCCGTGCGCAACCGCAAGAGGCCAGCACGCCCCGCCGGCGACATGAACGTCCCTCTCTCCCCGCACGCCGCCCACTTCAACTGCACTTCACTCACCCACAGGAAGACCGTCATGCCCAGATTTCTCGCTCTTCGCACCATCTCGCTGCTCTCGACCTCCCTCCTGCTCACGCTCGGCGCCACCGCCTGCAGCCCCGACAAGGGCGACGCCGGCCACACAGGGTCCGCCCCCTCGGCCGCCGTACTCCCCGCCTCCCTCACTTCCCAGAAGCTCAACTGGCAGCCCTGCCAGGCGCCGTCCACCGCCCAGGGTGGTGGCGCGGCGCCCGGCAAGCTGCCGGACGGCACGGCATGGGAGTGCGCGAACCTGAAGGCGCCCCTGGACTACGCCAAGCCCGCCGGCGACACCATCGACCTCGCGATGATTCGCGCCAAGGCCAAGGCCAAGGGCGACGGCAAGCGGATCGGCTCGCTGGTCTTCAACTTCGGCGGGCCGGGAGCGTCCGGCGTGGCCACCCTGCCGGGCTACCCCCAGGCCGCCCGGTCCCTGCACTCGCAATACGACCTGGTCAGCTTCGACCCGCGCGGCGTCGGCAACAGCGCGGGGGTGACCTGCCTGAGCGACAAGGAGCTCGACGAGCAGCGCGGTGAGACCCCTGATCTGGCCGGGACGGCCGAGCAGAACAAGCAGACCGCGGCAGCCTGCGCGAAGAAATCCGGGAAGGTGCTGCCGCACGTCGGCACCGAGAGCGCCGCCCGCGACATGGATCTCATGCGCCAGGTACTGGGCGATGCCAAGCTCCACTACTTCGGCATCTCCTACGGGACAAAACTGGGCGGCGTCTATGCCCACTTGTTCCCGAAGCATGTGGGCCGCACCGTCCTGGACGCCGTCGTGGACCCGACCCAGGATGCCGTGCAGGAGTCCCTGGGCCAGGCGAAGGGCTTCCAGCTGGCGCTGGACAACTACCTCGCCCACTGCGTCAAGACCCCCGGCACCTGCCCGTACCGGAGCCCCGAGGACGGACGCCGGCGGATCGCCCAGCTCCTGGCGAAGACCGGCAAGCAGCCGCTGCCGACCAAGAGCGGCCGCAAGCTCACCAAGGAGCAGACGGTCCTGGGCATCGCCGCGACGCTCTACTCCAAGGATGCCTGGC
This sequence comes from Streptomyces lydicus, assembly GCF_004125265.1. GTDB lineage: Bacteria > Actinomycetota > Actinomycetes > Streptomycetales > Streptomycetaceae > Streptomyces > Streptomyces lydicus_C. The sequence goes on along the minus strand of NZ_RDTE01000003.1, from coordinate 3,570,660 downwards.
CTGCCCTGTCGGTCTCGCTCTCCGACGCGGAGCAGGGCAGCGGCGACAACCTCCTGAAGCTGGCCGACAGCTACCTGAGCCGGGACGACAAGGGGCACTACAGCAACACGGAGTCCGCCAGCACCGCGATCAACTGCGCCGACACCAAGCGGCGCGCCACTCCCAAGGAAGTGCAGGCCAGACTGCCGGAGTTCCGCAAGGCGTCCCCGGTCTTCGGTGAGCTGACCGCCACGGGCTTGCTGGGCTGCACCGGCTGGCCGGTCACCGGCAAGGCCGACACCCCGGAGGTCTCGGCACCCGGCGCCGCCCCCATCGTCGTCATAGGCAACGCGGGCGACCCGGCGACTCCCGTCGCGGGCGCCCGGAAGATGGCCGAGAAGCTCGGGAAGGGAGTGGGGAAGCTGCTCACGGTCAAGGGCGAGGGCCATGGCATGTATGGCGTCAATCAGTGCGCCACCAAGGCTGTGAACAGGCATCTGCTGGACGGCAAGGTCCCGGCCGACGGCACCGTTTGTTCGTGAGCACGGCATAGCGCGAAGGCCCGCTCGCCGCGAGGCGCCGGAACTGCGCAACGGAAAGAGGTGTTGTGAGGGCGGTGTGGTGAGGGCGGTGTCGTGGGGGCGGCGTAGTGAAGCGTGGCGTGGGCTCGCGCTACCGGGCGGCGAACGCCGACCGCACCCGCCTGCCGTTCACGATCACGACGACACCGAGCAAGAGCACTCCGCACACGCCCTGTTCAGCCCTCAGCCACACCGGGAAGGCGCCGGGGAGCGCAACGATGACCGCGATGGCCACCAGCATGATGCCGGACGCCAACCGCAGCCGCAGATAGGACCGGCTGTGGCCACGGCCGGTCCGCACCGCGAACGAGACCATGAGCAGGGAGGTTACGACGACGATGGAAGCGCGCACCCACACGGCGTCGGTCACCAGGTCGGGGCGGTGGCGCTGCAGGATGATGGCGACAAGCGTGAGCGCGCTGAGTAGGGCATAGCCGCCGACGAGCAGCGTGGCTCTGTGCAGCGCCCGCCGGAGGAGCAGATGGCGTAAGTCTCCGCCGGCCGGCTCGGCGGCGTGCGGTATCGGGGTGTTCATGCTGATCCTCTCTGATCCGGGTACAGGGCTGCCTACGGGAGGCTGCCTACGCAGGGCTGCCTACGGCCGGGCGCACGGCCGGCCCGCAACGGGCCTTGCGATGGCGGGCTCATGCCGCGCGGACGGCCGGTTCCATGGTCGTCCCCGCCCGCCGTCGCTTCCTCGTTCACGTGGACGAGACACGGCCCCGGCCCTTCTCAGGGGCTTCCCGGGGCCGCCCCGTAGTGGCATCCCTGACGGCTCCGGAGGGAGGCATGGATGAAGGCCCGTATGAAGGCCCAGGTGGAGGCCCGTATGCAGGCCTGGTTGCAGGCCTGGTTGCAGGCCTGGATGAGCCCTATTCAGGCATCCTGCCCCTTGCCCAACAGCCGTTCCAGGACGGTCCCGAGCCGTTCGGGCGCGCTCTCCCCGGCCCGCCAGCCGATGAAGCCGTCGGGGCGCACGAGGAAGGCACCACCCGCCGGGATCTCCGGCATGGCGACGCTGTGCACGGGCAGCCCGAGCCGCCCGGCGGCCTCGTCCCAGGCCGTGTCCCCGGGGCCGGTCAACAGAGTGAACCGGGAGCGGATCAGGTCGAGGGTTGAGAGCCCTTCGCTGATCCAGTGGTGCGGCAGCCGCGAGCCGGGGGAGCCGTCCAGGTCGAGGGCGATGTCCTCGGTGGAGGGCAGCTCCGGCTCAGGGTCGATGACCGCGGCCGAGGCGTAGCGGTAACCGGCGTGTACGACGGGCGCGTTGACCACCCCGGCGGCGGCCCGCGCGCGAGCCGCCGCCGGCCCGTACCCCCAGTGCAGCGCGGGGTCGGACAGCCGCAGCACCGCCTGGTCCAGGGCGAGCCTGGCCACCGGACGGCGTTCGGCGTCATAGCTGTCGAGCAGTGCGGCGCCGGCCGTGCCGCGGAGCATCAGAGCCAGTTTCCACGCCAGATTGTGGGCGTCGGCGACCCCGGTGTTCAGCCCGAAGGCGCCGAGCGGCGGCACGACATGCGCGGCGTCGCCGATCAGGAACACCCGGCCGTCGCGGAAGCGGTCGGCGAGCAGGCCGCGCATCCGCCAGTGCAGAGTGCTGACGATCTCGACGTCGAGGCCGGGGGCGCCCAGGGCGGTCCGGATCAGCTCAGGGGTGGGCTCCTGGGAGCGGGAGGTGTGGAAGACCCACTCCTTGGACCCGTCGATGGTGACGAGCATGCCGGTGGCCTCGGGGTGAGTGATGTCGCAGAGGCCGAACGACCGCCCGCCCAGCAGCGGTTCGAGGTCGGCGCGGAAGAGGATGTTGGCGTTCGGCTCGCCCAGGTCTCCGGGGCCGGAGGTGGCGATACCGAGCGCTTGCCGAACCGCACTGCGGGCGCCGTCCGCGGCAATGAGGTAATCGGCGGTGACCGTCCGGCCGTCGGAGAGCCGCGCCCTGACCCCCGTGCCGTCCTGGGTGAAGGATTCCAGGGCGACACCGAATTCGACGACCGCGCCGCGCTCCCGGGCGGCCGGCAGCAGGACGGCGTCGAGGCGGTTCTGCGGGCACGTACCGCGCAGCGTTCCGGGAGTCCAGGGCATGTCCGCGGTGGCCAGGTTCCGGGCCGGGCCGGGTGGCCTGGACGGCAGGCCGGCCGCTGCCAGGGTCTCCGCGCTGATCTTGCCCAGGCTGCCGGCCGAACCGTCGACCGCCACCGCGTCCACCTCATCGGCCAGTTGGACCTCGCGCAACAGTTCCACGGTACGCCCGCCCAGTCCGGTGGCACGCGGGTGCACCCGGAGGCCGTCCTCCCGCTCGACCAGATGCACCCGGACGCCGTGATGCGCCAGGAACACAGCGGCACTCAGCCCGACCGAACCCCCACCACTGATGAGCACTTCGGCCCGCGCATCCATCGTCGCGTCATCTGCCCGTACTTCCGTCACCGTCATCCCCTCCCCGAGTGGGAACAGTGTTCCCGTCAATGGGCACACTGTAGCCACAAGGTTAGGATGAGCACCATGGCAGACGAGAGAAACGGCCCTGAGCTGGTCTGGAGCCGGGAGCCGCGGGCCCCCAGGCGACCGGCGATGACGATCGGTCGGATCGTCGAGGTCTCACTGACACTCGCGGACGCCGAGGGCCTGGAAGCGCTGTCCATGCGGCGGGTCGCCACCGCGCTCGGCTCCGGCACCACCTCGCTCTACCGCTATGTGGCGAGCCGGGACGAGCTGCTGGAGTTGATGATCGACGCGGCCCAGGGCGAGGATGTGCCGCCGCCGCTCTCCGGTGACTGGCGTGCCGACCTGCGGGCGGCCGCCTGCCGGCACCGCGCCGTCCTGCTGCGGCACCCCTGGCTGAGCGGGGTGATGTCCACCCGCCCGGCGTTCGGTCCCAACATGCTGCGCCAGGTAGAGACCGCCCTGGGTGCAGCCTCCGCCCTGACCGACGACATCTCACTGGCCTCGAACGCCGTCGATGTCGTCATGCAGTACGTCTTCGGCTCGGTCTCCCGCGAACTCGCCGAACAGGAGGCGCAGCGCCGCACCGGCCAGACCGAGGAACAGTGGCGGAGGAGCGTCGGCACTTACGTCCAGGAGGTCATCGCCGCCGGCCACCACCCCCAGTTCGCCCGCCGCGTCCTGGAGGCCCAGGACCACACCTCCCAGCAACTCTTCGACTTCGGCCTCGACTCCCTCCTCGACGGCATCGCCACCCGCGCGAACGACCCCGACGCGCGGCCCTGACCCTGACCCTGACCCAGCCAGGGCGTGTTGGCCCCGCCCCCTACGGGAAGCCGTCCGCCGACGCCAGGGGCACCCCGAACCCCACCGCCTCACTGTCTCGACACGAACAAGGCATTCCCGGCGGCCCGTCGACGAGGGCCAGAAAGAGGACCGGACTGGCCGACCATTCCACCCACGCCCCGCCGCACGCGAGCGCAAGCCCGCACGGCTCGCCCCGCTGGAGTGCGCCCATGGCCCCTACCTGCCCCGGCCCGCCCAACTCGCCCAGCACCCACTGCCGTTCGTCCCCGGGGAGACCGGCGGCCACCTCCCGCGCATCCGCGCCCATCAGCCGGACGGTGCGTACGGGGCTGCGCGTGGCGAGAGCCGACCAGGAAGCCAGACGATCCGCGTGTACGGAGGTGTACACGAACCGCTCACACCAGAAGCCGGGCGTGAGGAGATCCGACGCGGTCCCGGGCGTCACGCTGCCTCCTGGACGTACGGCGCCCGAAGGGAGGCTGCGGCACGGGCACTCTGGGCGTCGAGGTCGTGGGCCGGCTCGATGTGCGCCGTCAGCGCGTAGGTACACCCCTCCGCATCAACTGCCCTGAGTGCGAACGGGATTCCGGCAGCCAGGCCCTCCCGCGCCCACCGGTATCCGACCGCATCCTCCAGCCACGCATGCACCACACCGTCGTACGGCGCGCCTAACTGCTGCGCCACATGCTCCGCCCGCGTCCGGATCCACCCCAGCGCCCGACCAGGCGAGCACGAGGTCCAGCCGCCGAGGTCGATCGAGCGACCGCCCGGATAGCGGGCCGTAGCCTCCACCCGGTAGGCCACGGGCAGCCGCGCGGCCGTCAGCGGCTGAGCGGTGCCGGTGCCGGTGCCGGTGCTGGTGTCAGTGCCGGTCCCGGATGCCGTGCCGAGGTGTCGCCTGCCTCCGCCCCGGCCGCATCGGCTGACTCCGTCAACTCGACCCACACGGTCTCTCCGATGCCGTCCCGGTCGACGCCCCAACCACTTGCCAAGGCGTCCACCAGCACCAACCCACGCCCAGATTCGTCGTCCTCCTCGGCATCGTTCATCACGGGCAGTTCGTTGCTCGCATCCCGCACCTCCAGCCGGAGGCGCCCGCTCGCCCACACGAACCGGACCCCGACCTCCGCGGCGGCGGGCCCCTGCGTCTGTACCTGTGCCCGCACGGCATTCGTGACCAGCTCGGAGAGCAACAGCTCCGCAGAATCGGCCAGTTCGCCACTGATACGCCAGACCCGAAGCTGCCGGCGGAGCAAGGCCCGGGCCCGGGCGGCGCTCCGGTCGCCCGCAGGTAACAGGTGCGCCGCGGCAGTCGCCAGGGCGGCTGTGAGTCGTGTTGCTGCTGGTCGGGCGCGTGCGGACATAGCTATCCCCTTGGAGCGCATGACGGAGCGTCAAGATCACTGCTTGCTGACAGGGTTGGCACCCTCAGTGACCGTGGTCTCTAGAGTGCTGGGCGATCGCTAAATTGGCAAGTGAGCAATTGGCACTAGTGCCAAGATCTTTATTGGTGGCTAGAGTTCAGCCAACGAACCCGTTCAGAGGGGGTACTTCATGGCCGGAGCACGTCCGACTGTTCGACGGCGACGTGTCGCTGCGAAGCTGGTCGAGTTCCGTGAGCGGGCAGGTAAGTCCCCGCAGGAAGCGGCCGAGCGCATCGGATGTCACCGAACAAAGATCAACAAGATCGAGAACGCGCGCCTTGGGATCTCGCTCGGCGAGCTGCGCGACCTGCTGAGGTTCTACGAGGTGGATGAACCAGCTGTGGTTGACGACTTGGTGTCGCTCGCGCAGCGGAGCCGGGAGCCTGGCTGGGTGCAGCGTGCGGGACTCGCGCGTCCGTCGTTCACGGACTTCATCGACTACGAGAAGTCGGCGGACTACATCCGGTCGTACCAGAGCAACCTCATTGCCGGACTGCTGCAGACCCCCGATTACGCGAGGGCCGTGCTCTCCGCCCCGCCGTCGACGCTTGGGAATGAAGAGGTCGAGGCGTTGGTGGAGTCACGCATAAAGCGGCAGGAAGTGTGGGAGCGCGCTGATCCGCCTCGCATGTGCGTGATCGAGACCGAGGCGGCCCTGCGACTCCAGGTGGGAGGCCGCCAGGCGATGCGCAAGCAGTTGGAGCATCTGGAGAGCATGGCTGAGCACCCCTCCGTTGAGGTGCAAGTCATTCCGGACCGGGCGGGAGCGCACGCGGGACTGTCCGGTTCGTTCGTGCTGTTCGGGTTCCCCAACCCCACGTACTCCGACGTTGTGTGCATCGAGCACCGCACTGGGACTCTGTACATGGAAACCCGGGAAGAGACGGCGGAATATCCGCTCATCTTTGACTCGCTCAGGTCAATCGCCTTGAGCCCGGGGGACAGCCTCGACTTGATCGCCCAGGTGCGACAGGACCTGTAGCAACCAGGACTGAGAGAGGCAACAAGGATGATCAACCTGACCCCTGAGACCGCCACTTGGCGCAAGAGCAGCTACAGCGGCACGGGTGGCGACTGCGTCGAAATCGCCGACGGCTTCCCCGGCGTCATACCTGTACGTGACAGCAAGCACCCAGCCGGCCCTTGCCTCACCTTCGGGACGCACGCGTGGGCCTCGTTCATATCGACGTTGCAGGGCGACGACGCAGCGGCTGCCTGAGGCCACGTTTCCCAGCTCTGGGGCTTCAAGTTGGCGGAAGCGCACTGTCTCATGAAGACCTCCGTGTACGGTCTGCCGGCTTGCTGAAGGAGAACCGGTGACCACATTCAGGTATTACAAGTCCAGCTACAGCGGTTCGCAGGGCGAATGCGTGGAAGTGGCCCGCAACGTCCCGCAGGCCACAGCCTTACGCGACAGCAAGGACCCCGCCGGCCCTTGCCTCATCGTGGGCGCAGGGGCTTGGGCCTCGTTCATGGAAACGCTCAGGACGGACGACTCGGCGGCCCGCTGAGGCTGTCGTGCAGCCCCTGGCGGGCACGAGCACGTGCAAACGATGCAAGTGCCCCGGACCAAGCTCTTGGCCGGGGCACTTGCCATCGATCGAGGCCTCAGCGCAGTACCTCAAGCGCCTTCAAAATGAGCGCTCGCGCCTCCGCGCCATATACGGCCATGCTGCGTAGCTGCTCGAACGCCTTGAGGTAGAGGGCGATTTCGGAGGGCTGGGTGATGTTCACCTGTGCAGACATCAGCTCGACCGATACAAGGGTGTCGTCGTAAACACTGAACAACTCCTGTGGCCACAAGACTCGTTCACTTGTTGCCATGGGTATGACGCCGAGCGAAACAGACGGCAGCGCGCCGGCAGTGAGCAGGTAGCCCAGCTGAGCGGCCATCGCGTCAGGAACTCCAAGTTGGTAGTAGAGGACGGCCTCTTCGATCAGCAGCACGAAGTGATGCCCCGGCTCGTGGATGATCTGCGAGCGTTCCAAGCGCGCTGCCGCCGCCTCGTCGGCATCATCGGGAACCTCGAGAAGACGGGCGTTTGTGCTGAGTACGGCCCGTGCATACCCCTCTGTCTGTAGCAGTCCGGGTACCAGTGTCGGAGAGTACACACGGAACAGGGCTGTCGACCGGAAGAGCTGTACGTAGCTGTCCTGCAACTGGCGAAGTCCGGTGCGCACCCGGTGTCGCCACTCTGTGTACAAGGACTCGGCATGTCTGGATGCCGCTATGAGGTCCGGAGCCTGGTCGACGGCGTCACAGGTGCGACACCACAGCCGAATGTCCGTCGGCGAGGGGGGCGTCTTGGCGTTTTCAATGCGGGAGGTCTTGGAGTGGTGCCAGCCACACCGGTCAGCCAGCTCGGTGACCGTTAGCCCTGATTCCTTCCGGAGATCGCGTAGCTTTCGCGAGACCGTTTGGCGCGCGGCTTGGGCTGAGGAGGAGGGGGATGTGGGCATGAGCTGGCTTGTCCGGTGCTTCCTTTAGCTGATCTCGTATTGGTTGTGCGGGATGGCTCTTGCCCACACCGCTTCGAATGCGTCGGCGCAGAGTTTGATGGTTGCTGCGTCGTTGGACTCCTCGTGGGCCGTCACATCACCATCCCCACCGAAGTGGTTCCAGCGGATCAGGTGGTCGTCGAAGAGCCAGAAGTCGTTGCCTGGCAGGGCAATGTCGGAGGCGCGGCGGCGAGGAAGCCACCGAACCTGCTCGCCGGCATTAACGTTGACGATGACCCCGGCGTGCATATACCGAATGGAGTCAGATACCGGTTCGGATACGATGCGCGCTCTCCGGATCGCAACGCCGCGCGCGACGGCCTGAGATACCACTTCGACCCAGGACTTCCAGTATTCCGAGTCGGGGTCGATCTCTCGCCGGCCTGTGCGCTGCCAGGTAGCGAAGTCTTCCGTCTCTCCGCTCACGTTGTAGTAATCCCGCATTTGCAGGAATACGGCGGAGCGGTGCGCGGACTCCATGAGTTCGCTAAAGCTTGGCACCTTCACGCCCTCCAACGACGGTTGTGCAGTGCTCTGCAGGTTAGTGAATCGCGTAGTCGTCGTGAGGGATGGCTCGGTCCCACACTGTCTCGAAGGCGTCACTGCACTGCTTGACGACTCCAGGCTCGGTGCGGAGTTCCATCGGCGGCTCGGCCCAATCTCCAACGCCGCTGAAGTGGTTGAACAGAACCGACTCCCCGTCGAAGATCCACAGATCGCAGCCGGGCAGCATCAGGTCGACGGCACGCCGACGAGGCAGCCAACGGACCAGCTCGCCGGCGTGCACGTTGACGCTCGCCCCGGCGTGCTCGTAGCGGATGTAGTCGGTGACGGGCTCGGACACGATGCGGGCTCGGCGTACGGTGACGCCGCGCGCGGTGGCTCGCGAGATCAGATCGACCCAGGGTGCCCAGTAGGCCGAGCCGGGATCGGCATCGCGCAAACCGGTGGCTTTCCAGTGGTTGAAGTCGTCGGCCTCATCGCCCACCCCGTAGACATCCCGCATCTCAAGATGCACGGCGGAGTGCTGCGCGCCTTCCATGAGGTCCTTAAAGCTGGGCTCGTTCTGCGGCATCGCATGCCTCCCTCAGTGTGGGCACGAGGCGTACGGGGATGCGGATCACCGTCTCGTGCGCGGGAACTCCCTTGGTGTGTCCCGGCGCGGAATTCTCCACGCACTGGGCTCGTGTCTCGTCGTCAGCGATGTAGCTCTGAAGCACGATGTCGGCGTTCGCCAGGTCGACCCAAGCTGTGGGTGAGCCGTTCGTCCCCGTATCGGGGTCAATGCCGATGAACTGTAAGGCCATTACCGTCCTCCGCTCCCAGCTGTGCGCTGATGTGCATCACCATTGCGAGCTGCGCGCGTCCGGTCAAGGCTGAAAAGTAGCCAACTCACCTGTAGGAGTGACTGTATGCACACTCATGCACATTGATGGCCAGGCGTGGGCGAAATCTCTAGCGTCTTCATCCGACGCAGCCTTGCCCCTTGGCCGGATGCGGAAGCCGCGTTCGGTCTCCACGACGCCTGATGGAGGCATCCGCATGTGTACTCCCGGATCTCCGACCACGCCCGCCGCGACGCAGGAGTGCGGCGAGTGCCGGGAGCTTGAACGCGGTTGGAAGCAGGCCGAAGCGGCGCGGGATCTCAGCAGGGTGACCGACTTCAACGTCCTGATCGTCCGGCACCGGATGACGCACCGGACGGAGCCGTAAACGGGAGCGGACAGCTGTGAAAACTCCCGCCCCGGCCGCCATTCCCTGGCAGGACACGGCCGGAGCGGGTGGGCCCACGAGGGGCCCTCGCAAGGGCACGACGGCGCGCGGACCGACCGCGCGGCGACTTTGCACCCGAGGAGAGCACCATGCGATACCGCCTCGATCCGGTCAAGTACGGCGGCGACGAGGACGACAACCAGGGCGGCAACCCCAACGGAGGCTGCGGCGACGGCGAGGGCTGCGGCCGCCAGTAGCCCCCGTGGAGCGGGCGGCTCTCATCCCGTAACCGGGGCGTGGGCCGCCCGTTCGGACCAGTGCAGGCAAGACCAGTGCAGGCAAGACCAGTGCAGGCAAGACCAGTGCAAGTAGGACCAGCGGAAGTAAGACCAGCGCAAGTAAGGCGCTCGCAGCAAGGAGTGAGATGCCCGGACCCCACCACCACGCCTATGTCTGGCTCGGCAGCGGCGATGTGCTCGTGAAGCCGGGCGACGCTCACCGGCGCCCCGGCCACCCGGAGTTCCGTTCCGCCCAGGTGATGCCGCTGGAGTGTGCGGACTGGCTGCTGAAGCCGGCCTCTCGGATCGAGGCGACGTTCGATGAACCGAAGGAGGGGGCCGATTGGTATGCCGATCAACTCTCCCAGTACGCAGGTCTTTTCGTCGGCTCGTACCCGGAGGGCTTGTCGCACGAGGAGACCGTGCGGGCGCTGGCGGCCGGTGAGGACCGGGTCGGCGGGTGGTGGGTGACCGGCGGCCGTTTTCTCTCGCTCAACCTGATCGCGTGCAGTCCGCATCCGGTGCGTCCGGATTATGGGTGCCCTGGGCGGTAGTCGGGGGAGGGGCGGGAGAGGGCAGGGGGCGATGGCGCGGCGTTCGTGCGGTCGTCGTCAGCCGCCCGGGCCGCGCCAGAAGATCGCTCGCTCGCGATCCGACATCGCGGCGTCCTGCGGCAGCCCCGCAGGCCTATCCCTGGGCGGTGGGGCGAACGACGATGTCACCCACATCGACACCGTCCGGCTGCTCGATGGCGAAGGCGATGGCGCGGGCCACCGCCTCCGGCGAGAGGCCGATCTCCATCAGCTTGTCGATCTGGGGCTTCACGGCCGGATCCATGCGCTCTGCGAAGTCCGTACGGACGGCGCCGGGTGAGACGACGGTCACGCGCAGGCTGTCGCCGGCCTCTTGCCGCAGGCCCTCGGAGATGGTGCGCACGGCGTTCTTCGTGCCGGCGTACACCGACTGGAGCGGCACGATGCGCAGTCCAGCGGTGGACACGGTGTTGACGAAGTGCCCGAAGCCCTGCTCCCGGAAGACGGGAAGGGCTGCGGCGATCCCGTACAGGACCCCTTTGAGGTTGACATCGATCATCTCCTCCCAGTCCTCGACGCGCAGGTCATCCAGGCGGGAGATCAGACCGATCCCGGCATTGCTGACGAGGACGTCGAGCTTGCCGTATCGATCGCGTGCCAGCTTGACGAGGCCGGAAAGGTCCTCGCGCCGCGTCACGTCCGTGCGGGCCCAGGCGGCTTCACCGCCGGCCTTTTCGATGCGGGCGGCCAGGGCCTCAAGACGCTCCGGACGGCGTGCCCCGAGGACGACTTTCGCGCCGCGCTCGGCGAGCAGGAGCGCGGTCGCCTCGCCGATGCCGCTGCTGGCGCCCGTGATCACGACGACCTTGCCTTCGATTCCCGACACGATGGACAGTCCTTCCGGTGGAGGAATGCGGGCAGAAGATGCCCATGCCCTACAGTGAAAGTGGAGGCGCCGCCACTTCAGTCAGGCTAAGTGGCGTCGCCTCCACTTAGCAAATGGTGATGAGGAGAGAGCGCTGATGGCCCGAGATGCAGGACGTCCACTGCGGGCTGACGCACAGCGCAACCGGGACAAGATCCTGGCCGCCGCGGTGCGTGTGTTCACCGAGCAGGGACTCGACGCGCACTTCGAGCGCATCGCCCAAGAAGCGGGCGTGGGAACCGGCACCCTCTACCGCAACTTCCCGACCCGGGAGGCCTTGATCGAGGCGGCGTACCGCAATGAAGTGGCCCGGCTGTGCGACGCCGTCCCCGGCCTCCTCGCGGCCATGCCGCCCCCCGAGGCCCTGCGTGCGTGGACTCGCCGCTTCATCGACTACGCCACCGCGAAATTCGGCATGGCCGACGCTCTGCGAGCCGTCGTCGCCTCGGGAACCAACCCCTACGCCGGCAGTCACGAGCTGATTCAGGCAGCCCTTTCTTCCCTCATGGAAGCTGGTACCGCTGCCGGAACGATCCGGTCCGACATCAGTCCGACCGACATGTTCGCCGCCCTCGCCGGCATCGCCCTCACCTCGGCCAAGCCCGAGCAGCGAGAGCAAGCCGAACGCCTCCTCGACCTCACCCTGGACGGACTGAAACCCGCGCCGCCGCGGCTCCCCGAAAACTGACGGCAGAAGCCCGGCGGTGCCGTCGGTGGACGGTTCGCTCCGGGAGTCCGCCGTCTACGGCACCGATGCAGGGCGATGCTGTCTGCGTCCTCCAGCCACAACTCTGCGTGCCGGCGGGCATTGTGAGATTGGTCGTGCGGTTGTCGTCATCCGCCCGGTCCTCGCCAGATGTTGCTGAAGGCCTCTTCGTCGATGGCTCGGCGTTGACGTTCGAATTCCAGCTCGTGCACCGCGTCATTGACGGCGGCGAGCACGGTCTCCACCGCGTCGTCGGCCACGTCTGGAGGCTCACCCGCCCGGTCGCCGCGGATCCCGAGAGGTGCCGCGAGGCCGGCGAGGACGGGCTCACCCGAGGCCAAGCGGGTCGCCGCCCCGCGGCGTGCGGGCGACTCGGCCAGCGTCATCTGGCCGGTCCGGAAGGGCATCCAGCGGCGGCGGGGCCTGCGGGTGAGCTGCCCTTCCGCCTCAAGGGCGGCCAGGTAGGCCGTGGACAGACCGCGGCCTCTGCGCCACAGCCAGTCGTCGACGGACTCGTACGGCGGTTGTTGGTCGAGTGACGATGCGGCCTCGTCCATGAGGCGATCGGCCACGGCCGGACGGTAGCCCGGCACGATGCGGTCGCCGTCCAGGCTGACGGCCTGCGCCTCCAGGAGGTCGATCAGCTCGGCTCCCGCGAGCGCGAGCGACAGGTTGCCGCGCTCCAGAGTGCGACTGGATTCCATGTCCATGGCGATGAACAACAGGTCCCGCGGTGTGGTCATGAAGGGCTCCACGTGAGGGCAGCACAAGTACGAGCACGAGCACGAGCACGAGTACGAGCATGGTGACGAACTCGCTTGGGCATCAGGAGCGACGCGTCGCTCGGCACCGGCCCCGGCACCCGGTGTGGCGTCGGGTGGGCCTCGCCGCCCGCCGTGAGCGTTCCTCATACGAGCTTATGGAGCGAAGGCGGTAGGTGCATCCCACGGGATGCGGGCCGTAGCGGTCGGTGTCTCCTCAGCCGGCGTCGGTGCCGGCCTCGGAGGGGGTGCCGGTGTGGGTGGAGGCGCCGGTGCCGGTGCCGGTACGCCGTGCCTCTCCGCCCGCCGTCCTCCCGATGACCTCGTGGGCCAGCCTGACCAGGTCCGGAATCCGCGGATGCCCCGGGCCGTCGCGCCAGGCGATGACCACGGGGACGGGTGGGGCGTCGGTCAGGGGAACGTAGGCCATGGCGGGGTGGGGGTGCATGTCGGCGGTGGCGGAGGTGGTGACGCCCACGGCCCGGCCGCCGGTGATGGCGGCCAGCCAGTCGTCGGTGTTGCCGATGGTGATGGTCGAGGCGGGGCGGGCCGGTGCGGGCCACAGGTCGAGGGTGGTGGTGCCGGAGACGGTGTTGAGGGCGATGGTGCGGTCCGTCAGCTCGGTGAGGGAGAGGGCGGTGCGGTGGGCCAGTGGGTCGTCGGCGGGGAGGCCGGCGACCCTGGGCTCGGTGGTGAGCTGGTCGGTGATCAGGCCGGGGGCGCGGACCTCGCCGCGCAGCAGGGCTGCGTCCACGTCGCCGCGGGCGAGACCGGCCGTGCGGTCGTCGATGCGGAGGAGTTCGAGCGGGGTCGCCGGGTGCTCCTCGTGCCAGCGGCGCAGCAGTGCGGTGGTGTCCGTACCGGCGGCCGACCAGGCGTGGCCCAGGCGCAGCGGCCAGGCGGTGTGCGGTGCCTGGCCGAGGGCCCGGTCGAAGGCGGTCACCGCGATCGCGGCCTGGTCGCGGAAGGAGAGGCCGTCGGGGGTGAGCGCGAGGTGGTGGGTGGTGCGGTCGACGAGGCGGAGGCCCAGCTCCTGTTCCAGCTGGCGCAGGGTGCGGGAGACGGCCGGCTGGGTCAGGTGCAGGCGCTCGGCGGCACGGGTAATGCTCAGGGTGTCGGCGATGGCGAGAAAGCAGCGGAAATGACGCAGCTCGATGCTCATGCGTGGGGAGCATAACAACAGGGGAAAAGGCATTTCACGGACCGGAAGAAGGCCCCGTAGCGTGGTGGCGTGAACGCATCGTCCGAGAGCCCTGATGGTCGTCTCCCCGCCGCTCCCGTCCACACCGTCTCCGCCGGTGACGACGGGGGGATCCCGCACCCCGTGCCGCCCTCGCCCGAGGTGCTGACGGCGGAGGCCCAGGCCGGTACCGCCGGTACCGCCGGGGCGTCGGGTGCGCGCGGGCGGCTCGTGTCGGTGGCGCTGGTCATCGGCGGGATCGTCTCGCTGCAGTTCGGCTCGTCGGTGGCGGTGCTGCTCTTCCCGCGGGCCGGTGCGCTGGGCGTGGTCACCCTGCGGCTGGTCGTCGCCTCGCTGGTGCTGCTGGTCGTCTGCCGCCCCAAGGTGCGCGGTCACTCGCGGGGCGACTGGGCCACGGTGCTCGCCTTCGGCGTCGCACTGGCCGGAATGAACTCGCTCTTCTACCAGGCGATCGACCGCATCCCGCTGGGGGCCGCGGTCACCCTGGAGTTCCTCGGGCCGCTGATCCTGTCGGTGGCCACCTCGCGCCGGCTGCTCAGCCTGGTGTGGGCGGCGCTGGCTCTCGGCGGTGTAGTGCTGCTGGGACGTGAGGGTCTGGACGGACTCAACCTCACCGGCGCGGCGTTCGCGCTGGCGGCCGGCGGTCTGTGGGCCGCCTACATCCTGCTGTCCGCCCGTACGGGACAGCGCTTCCCGCAGGCGGACGGGCTGGCGCTGGCGATGACCGTCGCGGCGCTGCTCAGTCTGCCGTTCGGCATCGTCAGTGCGGGTACCGCCCTGCTGAACCCGGTCACGCTGGGGCTGGGCGCCGCCGTCGCCCTGATGTCGTCCGTGATGCCCTACACCCTGGAACTCCTCGCCCTGCGCAAGCTCCCGGCCTCCGGCTTCGCCGTGATGATGAGCCTGGAGCCGGCCGCCGCGGCCACCGCCGGGTTCCTCGTCCTGCACCAGGCGCTGGGCTGGGCCGAGGTGCTGGCGATCGGGCTGGTCGTGGTCGCGAGTGTGGGGGCGGTACGGAGCGCGGGGGCGGGGGCGCATTGAGCGGGGGAGTGGGGTCGCGCAGAGCGCGGGGGACGGGGTCGCGCTGAGCAGGGCCGTGCGCCGTGTGACTCCCTGATCTGGTGTGAGCGGCGGTGCCTGCTCCCCTCCCCTCGGTACGAAGGCTTACGGCGGTGACCCTGGCGTTCCGCTGCGCCGCCGACTCCCCGGCCGGGCCTCAAAAGCCTCGGAACGAAACCGTCGGACCGGCAGAGTTCAGGGGCACCTGCACCAAGGACAGGTGCAAGACCTGACGCCTCCCGCCTGCCTGCGGGGGCGACATCCGCCCCTCAGCCGGGCCACACTGGCCTTAGCCAAGGAGGTGAGAGGAATGAGCGTTGCAGCCGCCGACCACCAGGGTCCCTGGACCCGTGACGATGTCCTGGCCCTGCCCGAGGACACCCGTTCCCGTATCGAGCTCGTCGGAGGCAGCCTGGTGATGAGCCCCAGCCCAGGCGTTCCCCACCAGCGGGCCTCCCGCCGCCTGGCCGCCCTCCTGGAAGCGGCTGCCGACGCCGCGGGTGCCCCCGTGGAGATCCTTGAGGCCATCAACCTCGTCGTGCCCGACGGGCTGCTGATCCCCGACATCGCCGTCTGTGACGCTGATGCCGCCGCCGACGCCGGCCTCACCGTGCCCGCGCACGACGTGCTCCTCGTCGTGGAAATCGCCTCGCCGTCCACCCGGGTCACCGACCGCAAAATGAAGCCGGCTCTCTACGCCGCGGCGGGGATCGCCCACTACTGGCGCTTGGAGCTGGAGCCCGGACCGCGCCTCTACCTCGGCGAGCTGGAGAACGGCGGCTACCTCGACCGCCTCGTTCAGGCCGCGGAGACGACCGCCGTCGATCGTCCCTTCCCGATCGACATCGACCCCGGTGTCCTCGCACATCGCCGCGCTCCTGAGTAGTAGGGGGCACTCGGCGGCGTCGGCGGACCACTGGTTTGCCGCCAACGGATTGTCCCTACGGGATCAACCCCCGCTCGGGGTGACCGCCTCGTAGACGTCGGCCTCGCCCCGCCATGTCCGCTGTCTCCTGGCTCACGCCTCCTGCGTCACGTCTCACGCCTCACGCCTCACGCCGCAACCATGTCTCGAAGGCATCGCTGGATCAGAAAATCATGCAGGCGTGCTTGATTGTTTCTGTCAGCGCTGCCACGCTCGGAGCGCACCGCACCCGCACCACACCCGCACCACCGACGGGCCGTCGCCCTGTGCCGCGGCCGTCGTCGTATGTCAACACGCCCTGCTGTTACGGCAGTCGCGTCGATGAGGGGAGTGTCGCGTGTCCGATCCCGGCGCCGTACTGGCCGATCTCAGGGCGGAGAGCGAGGAGTTGGACGCGCTGGTCGCCGGGCTGCCGGCCGAGC
The DNA here is from genome assembly GCF_004125265.1 of Streptomyces lydicus. GTDB lineage: Bacteria > Actinomycetota > Actinomycetes > Streptomycetales > Streptomycetaceae > Streptomyces > Streptomyces lydicus_C. The sequence goes on along the minus strand of NZ_RDTE01000003.1, from coordinate 3,554,405 downwards.
GCTGGTCGGTTCCGACGCCCGCCGAGGGGTGGACCGTCGCCCATCAGATCGCCCATCTCGCCTGGACCGACCGGCAGGCCCTGCTCTCGGCCACCGACCCGGAGGGGTTCGCACGGGCCGCGCAGGAGGCGCTGGCCTCGCCGCTGACCTTTGTCGACGAGGCTGCCGAGGCGGGGGCGAAGGTGCCGCCCGCGGAGTTGCTCGCCGGCTGGCGCGACGGCCGCGAAGAACTGCTGCGGGCTCTCGCCGACCGTCCGGCGGGCGTGAAGCTGCCCTGGTACGGCCCGCCGATGAGCGTCGCCTCGATGGCCACCGCCCGGCTGATGGAGACGTGGGCGCACGGCCAGGACGTGGCCGACGCGCTGGGGGTCACCCGCCGCCCCACCGCCCGGCTGCGGCATATCGCCCGGATCGGGGTGCGGACCCGTGACTTCGCCTATGCGACGCATCAACTCACCCCGCCCGACGAGGAGTTCCGCGTCGAGCTGCGGGGGCCGGACGGCTCGGTGTGGGAGTACGGGCCTGCGGACGCCGGGCAGCGGGTGACCGGGGACGCGGTGGAGTTCTGTCTGCTGGTGACCCAGCGGGCGCACCGTGCCGACCTGCCGTCCCTGCGGGCCGAAGGGGCGGACGCGCAGCGGTGGCTGGGGATCGCCCAGGCCTTCGCGGGTCCGCCGGGCAAGGGCCGGGAGCCGTCCGGGCAGGGCGGCGACGCATGACCGGCGGCCGCCCTGTGGGCGACGCGGGCCGCGCGCAGCCCCCGACACCCGTACGCCCGATCGGCGCCGACCCCGCCATCCTCCGTATCGGCAACGCCTCCGGCTTCTACGGCGACCGCTTCGAGGCGCTGCGCGAGATGCTGACCGGTGGCCCCCTGGACGTCCTGACCGGCGACTATCTCGCCGAGCTCACCATGTTGATCCTCGGCCGGGACCGTCTGAAGGACCCCGCGCGCGGCTACGCCAAGACCTTCCTGCGGCAGTTGGAGGACGGGCTCGGGCTGGCCGTCGAGCGCGGGGTGCGGATCGTCGCCAACGCGGGCGGGCTGAACCCGGCCGGACTAGCCGATGCCGTAAGGGAGTTGGCGGACAAGGTCGGGGTGTCCGTGAGCGTGGCGCATGTGGAGGGCGATGATCTGCTGGCGCGCGGGGGGTGGGGCGAAGGGGTGCTGACCGCCAACGCCTACCTGGGCGGCGGGGGGATCGCGGCGTGTCTGCGGTCCGGTGCGGATGTGGTGGTGACGGGGCGAGTGACCGATGCCGCGCTGGTCAGCGGCGCGGCCCAGGCGCATTTCGGCTGGCGGCCCGGGGATCTGGACCAGCTGGCCGGGGCGGTGGCCGCCGGGCACGTCCTCGAATGCGGCGCCCAGGCCACCGGCGGCAACTACTCCTTCTTCGGCGACCATGACCTGCTGCGGCCCGGCTTCCCGCTCGCCGAGATCGCCGCCGACGGCAGCGCGGTGATCACCAAGCACCCGGGGACCGGCGGCGCGGTCACCACCGGCACGGTCACCGCCCAGCTGCTGTACGAGACTTCCGGTGCCCGCTACGCCGGGCCCGATGTGACGGCGCGGCTGGACACCGTGCGGCTGACGGACGAGGGGCCGGACCGGGTCCGGATCAGCGGGGTGCGCGGCGAGGCGCCGCCGCCGACCCTCAAGACCGGGCTGACCCGCCTCGGCGGCTGGCGCAACGAGGTCACCTTCGTCCTGACCGGGCTGGACGTGACGGCCAAGGCCGTGCTGGTCCGCCGGCAGATGGAGGCGGCCTTCGACGCGGCGGGCAACCGGCCGGCCGAGGTGCGCTGGACGCTGGCCCGCACCGACCACGAGGACGCGGAGGTCCAGGAGGAGGCGAGCGCACTGCTGCGGCTGGTGGTGCGGGACGCCGACCAGGACGCCGTGGGGCGGGTGGTCAGCGGCGCCGCGGTCGAGCTGGCGCTGGCCAGCTACCCCGGCTTCCACGTCACCGCGCCACCCGGCAGGGGCACCCCGTACGGGGTCTTCGAGGCGGTGGCGGTGGACGCGGCCGATGTGCCGCAGGTGGCCGTACTGGCGGACGGCACCCGGGTCGCCGTCCCACCCGCCCGGGCCGCCATCCCACCCGCGTCCGCCACATCCGCCACGCGGGCCGCCACCGCGCCCGCATCCGCCACATCCGCCACATCCGCCACCCGGGAACTGGAAAGACTCCCCGACCCGGAGCTCCCCGAGCCGCTGCCCGCCGGGGCCACCCGGCGCGGGCCCCTCGGCCTGGTCGCCGGTGCCCGCAGCGGCGACAAGGGCGGCTCGGCGAACGTCGGGGTGTGGGCCCGTACGGAGCGGGCCTGGCGCTGGCTGGCGCACGAGCTGACCGTCGAACGGTTCCGGGAGCTGCTGCCGGAGACCGCCGAACTGCCGGTCGACCGGCACGTACTGCCGAATCTGCGCGCGCTCAACTTCGTCGTCGACGGGCTGCTCGGCGAGGGCGTCGCGGCCCAAGCCCGGTTCGACCCGCAGGCCAAGGCCGTGGGGGAGTGGCTGCGCGCGCGACACATGGAGATACCGGAGGTGTTGTTTTGACCGTGCTCGCAACCGGGCTCGACACGGCGGGCGCCGAGTACACGGAGCGCCGGGAGACGATGCTCGCGAAGCTCGCCGAGGTCGGGGCCGAACACGCCAAGGCGACCGCGGGCGGCGGGGAGAAGTACGTCGCCCGGCACCGGGGGCGCGGCAAGCTGCTCGCCCGGGAGCGGATCGAGCTGCTGCTCGACCCCGACACTCCGTTCCTGGAGCTGTCGCCGCTCGCGGCCTGGGGCAGCGACTACCAGGTCGGTGCCTCGCTGGTCACCGGCATCGGCACCGTCGCCGGTGTGGAGTGCCTGATCACCGCCAACGACCCGACGGTGCGCGGCGGCGCCAGCAACCCCTGGTCGCTGAAGAAGGCGCTGCGGGCCAACGAGATCGCCTTCGCCAACCGGCTGCCGGTGATCTCGCTGGTCGAATCCGGCGGCGCCGATCTGCCCAGCCAGAAGGAGATCTTCATCCCGGGCGGGGCGCTGTTCCGCGACCTCACCCGGCTGTCGGCGGCCGGCATCCCCACCGTCGCCGTGGTCTTCGGCAACTCCACCGCCGGCGGCGCCTACGTCCCCGGCATGTCCGACCACGTGATCATGGTCAAGGAGCGGGCGAAGGTGTTCCTCGGCGGGCCGCCGCTGGTGAAGATGGCGACCGGCGAGGAGAGCGACGACGAGTCGCTGGGCGGCGCCGAGATGCACGCCCGCACCTCCGGCCTCGCGGACTACTTCGCGGTGGACGAGCCGGACGCGCTGCGCCAGGCCCGCCGGGTGGTCGCCCGCCTCAACTGGCGCAAGCCGCAGCCCGATCCGGGCCCGGCCGTGGCGCCGAAGTACGACGAGGAAGAGCTGCTGGGCATCGTCCCCGGCGACCTCAAGGCACCCTTCGACCCCCGCGAGGTCATCGCCCGGATCGTGGACGGCTCGGACTTCGACGAGTTCAAGCCGCTCTACGGGCCGAGCCTGGCGACCGGCTGGGCCGAGCTGCACGGCTACCCGGTCGGCATCCTCGCCAACGCCCAGGGTGTGCTCTTCAGCGCGGAGTCCCAGAAGGCCGCCCAGTTCATCCAGCTGGCCAACCAGCGCGACATCCCGCTCCTCTTCCTCCACAACACCACCGGCTACATGGTCGGCAAGGAGTACGAGCAGGGCGGCATCATCAAACACGGCGCGATGATGATCAACGCGGTGTCGAACTCGAAGGTCCCGCACCTGTCCGTCCTCATGGGCGCCTCGTACGGCGCCGGCCACTACGGCATGTGCGGCCGTGCCTTCGACCCCCGGTTCCTGTTCGCCTGGCCGAGCGCCAAGTCCGCCGTCATGGGACCGCAGCAGCTGGCCGGGGTGCTCTCGATCGTCGCCCGCGCCTCGGCCGCGGCCAAGGGGCAGCCCTACGACGACGAGGCGGATGCCGGGCTGCGCGCCATGGTCGAGCAGCAGATCGAGTCGGAGTCGCTGCCGATGTTCCTGTCGGGACGGCTCTACGACGACGGTGTCATCGACCCGCGCGACACCCGGACCGTCCTCGGCCTGTGTCTGTCCGCCCTCCACAACGCGCCGGTCGAGGGCGCGCGGGGCGGCTTCGGCGTCTTCCGGATGTGAGGCAGAAGTGATCCGTTCCCTCCTTGTCGCCAACCGCGGCGAAATAGCTCGCCGGGTCTTCCGTACCTGCCGTGAGCTGGGCGTCTCCACCGTCGCCGTGCACTCGGACGCGGACGCGGACGCCCTGCACGTCCGCGAGGCGGACACCGCCGTACGGCTCCCGGGCGACGCCCCGGCCGACACCTATCTGCGCGGCGATCTGCTGGTGCGGGCCGCGCGGTCCGCGGGCGCCGACGCGGTCCACCCCGGCTACGGCTTCCTCTCCGAGAACGCCGCCTTCGCCGCTGCGGTGACCGAAGCGGGCCTGGCCTGGATCGGCCCGCCACCCGCCGCCATCGAGGCCATGGCGTCCAAGACGCGGGCCAAGGAGCTGATGGCCGGGGCCGGGGTGCCGCTGCTGGCCCCGATCGACCCCGCACGGGCCACGGACGCCGATCTGCCGCTGCTGGTGAAGGCGGCGGCGGGCGGCGGCGGCCGCGGAATGCGCGTGGTCACCGAACTGTCGGCACTCGAAGGGGAGTTGAAGGCGGCAGCGGCCGAGGCGGCATCCGCGTTCGGGGACGGCGAGGTGTTCGTCGAGCCGTACGTCGTCGGCGGCCGCCACGTCGAGGTGCAGATCCTCGCCGACGCGCACGGCACCGTCTGGACGCTCGGCACCCGCGACTGCTCCCTCCAGCGCCGCCACCAGAAGGTCATCGAGGAGGCCCCGGCCCCCGCACTCTCCGACGAGCTGCGCACCACCCTCCACCGGGCGGCGGAAGCGGCCGCCCGCGCCATCGGCTACCGGGGCGCGGGCACCGTGGAGTTCCTGGTCTCCGCGGACGGCCGCGCGTACTTCCTGGAGATGAACACCCGCCTCCAGGTCGAACACCCGGTCACCGAGGCCGTCCACGGCCTCGACCTCGTCGCCCTCCAGCTGAGCATCGCCGAGGGCCGCCCCCTGGACGACGAACCGCCGTGCCCGCACGGGCACGCCGTGGAGGCGCGGCTGTACGCGGAGGACCCGGCGGCCGGCTGGCAGCCGCAGACCGGCACCCTGCACCGCCTGGAGCTGCCCGACGGCGTCCGCCTGGACTCCGGGGTGACCGACGGCGACACCATCGGCGTCCACTACGACCCGATGCTCGCCAAGGTCATCGCCTGGGCACCCACCCGGGACGAGGCCGTACGGAAACTCGCCGGCGCCCTGGAGCGGGCCCGTATCCACGGCCCGGTCACCAACCGCGACCTGCTCGTACGCTCCCTGCGCCACCCGGAGTTCACCGACCCCGCGGCGCTGGACACCGGCTTCTACGACCGCAACCTCCCCGCGCTGACCGAGCCCGCCGACGCCGGGGCCGGCCTCTTCGCGCTCGCCGCGGCCCTCGCCGACGCCCACGGCCGCTCCCGCTTCGGGGGCTTCCGCAACGTCCCCTCCGGCCCGCAGGTCAAGACGTACGCCTGCGCGGGCACCGGCACCACCGGTACCACCACCGCCACCGGCACCGCCCCCGGCACCGCGTACGAGATCCGCTACCGCCTCGGCCGCGACGGGCTGTCGGCCGAGGACTTCCCCGGCGTCCGGCTGCTCGCCCTGGGGCCGGACGAGGTGGTGCTCGAAGTCGACGGCCTGCGAAGGCCGTTCACGGTCGCCCGCTACGGCGACCGGGTCCACGTCGACGCGCCCCCCGCCCCCGGCACGGCCGCCACCGCGCCCGCCTCCTACGCCTTCACCGCCCTGCCCCGCTTCCCCGACCCCACGGCCCGTACGGAGCCCGGCTCGCTGCTGGCGCCGATGCCCGGCACGGTCGTACGGATCGCGGAAGGCCTCACCGAGGGCGACCGGGTCGAAACCGGCCAACCCCTCCTCTGGCTGGAGGCGATGAAGATGGAACACAAGATCACCGCCCCGGCCGCCGGCACCCTCACCGCACTGCCCGTCCGCACCGGGCAACAGGTCGAGGTGGGGGCGCTGCTGGCGGTGGTGGCCGAGACGGCCGAGGAGTCCGAGACGGCCGAAACGCCGGAGACGGCAGAGACGGGCTGACCCGCCTCACCTCACCCACCGCACCGCACCCCCCCCGCACCCCCCTCACCCACCGCACACAAGGAGCCGTCATGAGCACTGCCATGAGCAACCCTGTGATCGAGACCGAGGAACAGCGCGCCCTGCGCGACGCCGTCGCCGCGCTCGGCAAGCGCTACGGCCGCGAGTACGTCACCCGGGTCGTGGCCGAGGGCACGCACACCGACGAACTCTGGGCGGAGGCCGCCAAGCTGGGCTACCTCGGCGTGAACCTCCCCGAGGAGTACGGCGGGGGAGGCGGCGGCATCGTCGAACTCTCCCTCGTACTGGAGGAGCTGGGGGCGGCCGGCTGTCCGCTGCTGATGCTGGTCGTCTCGCCCGCCATCTGCGGCACGGTCATCGCCCGGTTCGGCACCGAGGAGCAGAAGCGGACCTGGCTGCCCGGCCTCGCCGACGGCTCCCGCAAGATGGCCTTCGGCATCACCGAGCCGGACGCCGGCTCCAACTCGCACCGCATCACGACCACCGCCCGCAAGGACGGCACGGACTGGGTCCTCAACGGCCGCAAGGTCTTCATCTCGGGCGTCGACATCGCCGACGCGACCCTGATCGTCGGCCGCACCGAGGACGCCCGCACCGGCCGCCTCAAGCCCTGCCTGTTCATCGTGCCGCGCGATACCCCCGGCTTCGGCCGCAGCCCGATCGCGATGGAACTCGCCGCCCCGGAAAAGCAGTTCGAACTGACCCTGGACGAGGTCAGGCTGCCCGCCGAGGCGCTGGTCGGCGACGAGGACGCCGGGCTCCTCCAGCTCTTCGCGGGGCTCAACCCGGAGCGGATCATGACCGCCGCCTTCGCCCTGGGAATGGGCCGCTACGCCCTCGGCCGGGCCCTCGACTACGCCCGTACCCGCCAGGTCTGGAAGGAGCCCATCGGCGCCCACCAGGCCCTCGCCCACCCCCTCGCCCAGGCCCATATCGAGCTGGAACTCGCCCGGTTGATGATGCAGAAGGCGGCCCACCTCTACGACGCGGGCGACGACATGGGCGCGGGCGAGGCCGCCAACATGGCCAAGTACGCGGCGGCCGAGGCCGCGGTCCACGCCGTCGACCAGGCCGTCCACACCCTCGGCGGCAACGGCCTCACCCAGGAGTACGGCCTCGCCTCCCTGATCACCGCCGCCCGGGTGGCCCGCATCGCCCCGGTCAGCCGCGAAATGATCCTCAACTACATCTCGCACCAGTCACTGGGCCTGCCGAAGTCGTACTGAGTGCGCCATGCTGCTGGTGCCGGGCAGGCCGGGTCGGCACCAGCAGGGGCTGACGGTCGCCGGCGGTCGCCGGGCAAAGCCACCACTACCGGCCGTGTTGTCACGAACGGCTATGACGATGCGGAGGCATTCCCCCGGGCGCCGCGCCCCGCCCCGCCCGGCCAGACGACATCGACCGGCACCCCGGCCTCGCGGGCCAGCTCAACGGTGTCGGCAGTACCGCCCTTCCCGGTGGAAGGCATGCCATCCCACACCGCCACGAGCCGGTCGGCCCGCTTGAGCAGCTCGCCGTTGGCCGCTTGGTACGCTTCCCGGTTCGCTGCGTCGTACGGCATGGTCACTACCTCGGCAGCAGCGGCCAACCGGTCAAAGGCAGCGGCGTGATCGGGCTTGACCTTGGCCTGCCGGTAGTCCCGCGAGGGCAGGACGACGACCAGACGCCCGCCGGCTTCGACGACCGCCTCGGCAAACAGAGTGTCGGAGCCGCGTGCCAGGCAGGTGACCCCCGTCAACTCGCCCGCGCTGTGCTCACGCAGCAGGTTCCGCAGCGCCTCCTGCACCAGCGGCACAGTGCTCTCCGTGAGGTCCATGTGGCCGGTAACGGCGATGGTGGTCATGCTCTCCGTGTCTCCCTACGTTGCCATCAGCTCGCGAATGCGGTCCCGGGCCTCGCGGAGCGGTCCGGTGGCGTCCCGGCCGACCGTATCTGGGGAAGGAGGCCTGGGCCGTCTGCGTTTCAAGCACGGGGAGGCCCCGGCCAACCCGGGGGTGGCCGGGTTGGCCGGGGCCTCGGACGGTGGAACGTCGGCGTCGCTGACCCGGCCGGTCTAGGGCCGGCTACCGACGCGCGCGGATGCGGCACCCATGAGGGCTCGCCCGTTAGCCATCGAGCGCGAGAGGCACGCCTCGATGGCGTCCCGGCCGACGCCTGCCGGGATCGGGTCGAGGCAGAGCGTCACGCACGCGTGCCCGCCACGGGCGACCAGCTCGCGCCACTGCGCCGATGGTTTGGGCACCTGGAGCACGAACATCGGGTGACCGTAGTCAAGGGCTGTGATGCGCCCGCCGATCAGCAGGCGATCACCGATGTCCGGTACGAGTTCGTCGAGGTGCGACAGCTCCATCGCATCGGCCATACCCAAGAGGCCGTCCTCGACGGTCTCGCGCGTCTCGACCAGAGGCCGCGGGGAGGGATGGCCAATCAGCAGCCACGGAACGGCATCCTTGACATTGCGCACGCACTCGATCCACGTCGACACGACAACGCGGGCGATGAACCCGGGGCCCGGTATGGCCCGGACGGGGCGTGGAGTGGCGGTCAACACGCCACCTCCGCCCACACGATTTTGCCGAACGGCCGGTCGTCGACACCCCACCGCTTTGCAAGGGCGTCCAGGATGAACAGGCCACGACCGCGGGCCCGAGTGACGGACTCGGGCTTGTACTCGGGGCGTTTGCGGCGCGGGTCGTGCACCTCGACCCGCACCCGTTCGATCGCGGGCACGATGACGACGAGTACGGAGTCGCCCGGTTCGGTCCCGTAGCGGTAGGCATTCGTCACCATCTCGGAGGTGATGAGCCGTACGTCGTCGACTGTCGACTCGGTGAGGTTCGGGGTGTGTTGCGCCAGGACCTCGGAGACGAAGCGGCGGGCCGCGGCGGGTGCTTCTGGGCTACTGGGGATCACCGTCTGTCTCGGCACCTCGGACGGAGGGTGACAGCACGCTTCCTGTAATGCATAAGGCCGCATGGTCGCCATGCAAACTCCCTACAGGCAGTGCCAAACAGCGCAGCGCTTCGTGACGCCAACGGCTGGCACGGTCACTTTTCGTGAGATCAGAGTGCTCCCCCTCCGGTCGAATGTGCAACCCTCTCAGGGGTGAAATGAGAATTTGCATACGGCTGCGAGATTGCCCGTCGTACTGGGGGTTTGCCAGGTGACATGGTTGGAGTCCAAGCGGCAGACTGTCGGTCAGGACTCAGGAATGGAGGGGTACGTGAGCGCACCAACGGTCCGCCGACGCAGGCTCGGCACCAAGCTGCGCGCGTTGCGGGACGCCCTCGGCCTCAAGCTCGAAGAGGTCGCCGAGAAGTCGGCCGGCCGCATCAACGTTCCCAAGCTGTCTCGCATCGAGACTGCCCGGAGCGCGGCCAAGCCGGCCGACGTTGAGATGTTGCTCGATCTGTACGGCATGGACGACGAGGAGTTGCGCGCCGCCCTGCTCGCCCTCACGCGCGAGGGCGCACGGCGCGGGTGGTGGCACAGCTACCGCGGCGTACTGTCTCCGGTCTATGAAGACTTGATCAGCCTCGAGGCTGAGGCGACGCACGTCCGTACATGGCAGATGGGCGCCATTCCGGGACTGTTGCACACGGGCGAATACGCTCGGGAGATCATCACGGCAACGGCGATGTCGGCCGCTGTCGAGGGAAGAATCGATGCTCTGGTCGAGGTGCGTCTCGCACGTCAAAGTGTGCTGACTCGTGAACAGCCGCTCGACCTATGGGCGATCATCGCTGAGGGCGCACTGCGTATGCGCGGCATCGGCGAGGGTGTGATGCACGATCAGCTGTCGAGACTGCACTCACTGAGCAGGCGGCCCAACATCAACATTCAGATTCTGCCGACGGACTCCCCGCCGCACGTTGGGCAATTGGGGTCGTTCTCGGTCCTCGGATTCGAGGGACATCCAGACCTCGATGTCGTCCACACGGAAAGCCTGACCTCTGCCCTCTACGTGGAGGAACGGGAGCAGGTGGGCGTCTATCAGGACGCTTTCGAGCGACTGCGCGCAGCAGCGTTGCCGGTCGAGGCATCCGCCGATCGCATCGCAGAGATAAGGGATCAAGTATGAGCCACATTGACGACGCCTCGACGCTTGCCGTGGACTGGTGGAAGTCGTCGCGGTCCGACACCGGTGCACAGTGCGTCGAGTTCGGCATCGTCGACGGCGAGTCGGTCGCGGTACGGGACAGCAAGAATCCGAACGGGCCCGCGCTGCTGCTGAGCCGCACTCAGGTGGCCGGCTTCGTTGACGCGGTCAGTGAGGGTCGGTTCGACCGGTAGCCGAACAGCAGTGAGGGAACGGCCCGCCCCGGGGCATTCGGGGCGGGTCGTTCGCCGTACTGGCGCCGTGGGGCCCTACAGGAAGGGATGGCCGTCTGGGACGTGACGGGGCGGGACCTTGGCGTGCGCGGCAAATTATGCAAGCACGCTTGATTGTTCTTGGTGTCGCTGTCACTCTCTGAAGGCCGCCAGTCCAGCGCTGCGAGGGGATGGAACTCATGTGTGCAGGAGTCCCTTTAGGGACCACGACCCACATCAGATCTCGAACCGTGTCGGTCAGCCGCGAGACGATCCTCCCTCACGTCCCGCACCAGTCACTGGGCCTGCCCAAGTCGTACTGAGTGCGCCATGCTGCTGCCCGTGCCGCTCGTGTCGGCCAACGGTCGAAGGCCGACCGGCCGACCGACTGGCCGGCCGACCGGCTGACGGGGCGGACCTGTACCGCACCGCCCGTACCTGCACCGCCCCGCCGTACCCACCCTCGAAGGGAAGGCCCCGGCATGGTGTCCCACGCGTCCCGCACATCCCACGCTTCCCCCGCATCCCACGTGTTCCGCAGTGAGTACGCCGACGTCGCGCCCGTGGAGCTGCCGATCCATGAGGCCGTCCTCGGACGGGCGGCCGAGTACGGTGACCGGCCCGCCCTGATCGACGGGCTCGACGGCACCACCCTCGGCTACGACCGGCTGGACCACTTCAGCCGGCGGCTCGCGGCCGCCTTCGCCGCTGCCGGGGTGCGCAAGGGCGAGGTGCTGGCCCTGCACAGCCCGAACAGCGTGCTCTTCCCCGTCGTTTTCTACGCGGCCTCGCGCTGCGGGGCGGCGGTCACCACCGTCCATCCGCTGGCCACCGAGGGCGAGTTCGCCAAGCAGCTGGGCGACTCCGGGGCCCGCTGGATCGTGACCGTATCGGGGCTGCTGGACACCGCGCGGGCGGCCGCACGGGAGGTCGGCGGGATCGCCGAGATCCTGGTCTGCGACCGGGCCGAGGGCCACCGCTCGGTACAGGACCTCGTCGCCTGCACCGACCCGGAACCGCCCGTCACCCTCGACCCGGCCGACGACCTGGCCGTCCTGCCCTACTCCTCCGGCACCACCGGCACCCCCAAGGGCGTGATGCTCACCCACCGCAGCATCGCCACCAACCTCGCCCAGCTCACCCCGCTGGTCTCCAGCGGCCCGGACGACCGGGTGCTGGCGGTGCTGCCCTTCTTCCACATCTACGGGCTGACCGCCCTGATGAACGCACCCCTGCGCAACGGCGCCACCGTCGTGGTCCTGCCCCGCTTCGACCTGCGGCAGTTCCTCGCCGCGATCGAGAAACACCGCATCACCGCCGTCTATGTCGCGCCCCCGATCGTCCTCGCCCTCGCCAAGCACCCGCTGGTCGCCGACTACGACCTGACCTCCCTCCGCTACCTCGTCTCCGCCGCGGCGCCCCTGGACGCCGAGCTGGCGGCGGCCTGCTCCCGGCGGCTCGGCCTGCCCCCGGTCCTCCAGGCCTACGGCATGACCGAGTTGAGTCCGGGCACGCACTGCGTCCCCCTCGACGCCCCGAACCCGCCGCCCGGCGCCGTCGGCAAGCTGATCCCCAACACCGAGATGCGCCTGGTGTCCCTGGCGACCGGCGAGGACGTGCCGCCGGGGGAGAGCGGCGAGATCCTGATCCGCGGCCCGCAGGTCATGAAGGGCTATCTGGGGCGGCCCGCCGAAACCGACGCGATGATCGACCCCGAGGGCTGGCTGCACACCGGCGACGTCGGGCGGGCGGACGACGACGGCTGGCTGTATGTCGTCGACCGCGTCAAGGAGTTGATCAAGTACAAGGGCTATCAGGTCGCCCCCGCCGATCTCGAAGCGCTGCTGCTCGGGCACGACGGCATCGCCGACGCGGCGGTCATCGGCGTCGTGGACGCGGACGGCAACGAGGTGCCCAAGGCGTTCGTGGTCCGGCAGCGGGGGGCCAGCCTGAGCGAGGACGAGGTCATCGCGTACGTTGCCGATCAGGTCGCCCCGTACAAGAAAGTGCGCCGCGTGGAATTCCTGGAGAGCGTGCCGCGCGCCACCACCGGAAAGATCCTGCGGCGCGAACTGCGCGCCAGGGAAAGGAGCTCGACGCCCCGATGACCGACGCACCCGCCACGACCCTGGTCCCGCGCTCCCACGAGCACGGCATCACCACCCTCACCCTGGACTCCCCGCACAACCGCAACGCCCTCTCCACCCGCCTGGTCGCCGAACTCGGCCAGGCCCTCGCCGACGCCGCCGCCGACGACGCCACCCGCGCCGTCGTGCTCACCCACACCGGCGGCACGTTCTGCGCCGGTGCGGACCTCTCCGAGGCCACCTCGGGCTCGGCGAAGGACGGGCCGCTGGGCCTGGCCCGGCTGCTGCGCAGCATCGTGGCGCTGCCCAAACCGGTCGTCGCCCGGGTCACCGGACACGTCCGGGCCGGGGGCCTCGGCCTGCTCGGCGCCTGCGACATCTCCGTGGCGGGCCCGGACACCACCTTCGCTTTCACCGAGGCCCGCCTCGGCCTCGCCCCCGCCGTCATCTCCCTGCCGCTGCTGCCGCGGCTGGACCCGCGCGCCGCGGGCCGCTACTACCTGACCGGCGAGAAGTTCGGCGCGGCGGAGGCGGCCAGGATCGGCCTGGTCACCCTCGCGGCCGACGATGTCGACACCGGCCTCGCCCCCGTACTGGACGGGCTGCGCAAGGGCTCACCACAGGGCCTGGCCGAGTCGAAGAAGCTGGTCACCGCCGAGGTGCTGGCCGCCTTCGACCGTGACACCGAAGCGCTCGCCGAACAGTCCGCGCGGCTCTTCGGCTCCGCCGAGGCCCGCGAGGGCATGACCGCCTTCCTGGAACGGCGGGCCCCCGCATGGGCGCGCTGACCCCCGCCCGCGGCCCCAAACAGCCCCAGCAGGAACGCAGCCGCGCCACCCGCCTCAAACTGCTGGAGGCCGCCGTCTCCTGCCTCGCCGAGCGCGGCTGGAGCGGCAGCACGGTCTCCGTGGTCGCCGAGCGCGCGGGCGTCTCACGGGGCGCAGCTCAGCACCACTTCCGCACCCGCGAAGACCTCTTCACGGCGGCTGTCGAACACGTCGCCGAGAAGCGGCAGGGCGCGGTCAAGGCCGTCGCCCGCAATCTGCCGCCGGCCGGCTCCGTGGCCCGCACCTGGATCATCGTCGAGGAGCTGGTCGGCCTCTACACGGGCCCGCTGTTCCGCGCCGCGCTCCACCTGTGGGTCGCCGCCTCCGACGAGGAGCAGCTACGCGACCGGGTCACCGCCCTGGAGGCCAAGGTAGGCCGCGAGGCACACCGCACGGCGGTGGCCCTGCTCGACGCCGACGAGGCCGTCCCCGGCGTACGGGAAACCGTCCAGGGCCTGCTCGACATGGCCCGCGGCCTGGGCCTCGCGAATCTCCTCACGGACGACACGGCCCGTCGTGACCGGGTGGTCGAACAATGGGCCAAGATCATCGATGGGCTGTTGGCCGAGTAGGCACCTACTCCACTGTCGGCCGTCCACCGCCTATGGGTGGCCCGCCCCCACTCACCGTCACTTACTCCCCCACGGGAGGGGACGGGCCGGAGGGGCCTGGTGTGTGGACGTAAAGCGAAGCAGTCCACACACCAGGCACCGGAGGTCCGTCACCGCACCCACAGCCCCGCGCAGCGGACCCGGCCCGCCGCTGGGGGTACCTCCCACGCCCTTTAGGCAGTGGGGGAGCAACGGCGGGAAAGCCGGAAACGGAGCGGAGGCAAAGCGCAGCGAACCGGCCCGCCGCCAGGTGCAACGGCGAGCAACCCCCACGACGTGAAGGCCAAAGACCTACCGAGGCGCGATGTCCTCAAACCCCGCGATCTCCCGCGGGCTCCGCGCCGCCGGCCCCACATACCGGGCCGACGGCCGCACCAGTCGGCCCGTCCGCTTCTGCTCCAGGATGTGCGCGCTCCAGCCGGCCGTACGGGCGCAGGTGAACATCGAGGTGAACATGTGCGCCGGGACCTCGGCGAAGTCCAGGACGATGGCCGCCCAGAACTCGACGTTGGTCGCCAGCACCCGGTCGGGACGGCGGCTGCGCAGCTCCTCCAGCGCGGCCTTCTCCAGGGCCTCGGCGACCTCGTAGCGCGGGGCGTTCAGGTCCCGGGCGGTGCGCCGCAGCACCCGCGCCCGCGGGTCCTCGGCGCGGTAGACGCGGTGGCCGAAGCCCATCAGCCGCTCGCCCGCGTCCAGCGCCCTCCGGACGTACGCGGAGGCGTCGCCGGACCGTTCGATCTCCTCGATCATGCCGAGGACCCGGGACGGCGCGCCGCCGTGCAGCGGGCCGGACATCGCGCCGACCGCGCCGGACAGCGCGGCCGCCACATCCGCGCCCGTGGAGGCGATGGACCGGGCGGTGAAGGTGGAGGGGTTCATGCCGTGCTCGGCGGCCGAGGTCCAGTAGGCGTCGACGGCCTTGACGTGCTGGGGGTCGGGCTCCCCGCGCCAGCGCTTCATGAAGCGCTCCACGACGGTCTCCGCCGTGTCGATCTCCTTCTGCGGCACCATCGGCAGGCCAGGACCGCGCGCCGACTGGGCGACGTACGACAGGGCCATCACCGCGGCGCGGGCGAGGTTGTCACGGGCCGTCGCCTCGTCGATGTCCAGCAGCGGCTTGAGGCCCCACACGGGTGCGAGCATGGCGAGCGCCGACTGTACGTCGACCCGGATGTCACCGGAGTGCACGGGGATCGGGAACGGCTCGGCGGGCGGCAGGCCCGGGTTGAAGGCCCCGTCGACCAGCAGCCCCCAGACGTTGCCGAAGGACACCTTCCCGACGAGATCTTCGATGTCGACCCCGCGGTAGCGGAGCGAGCCGCCCTCCTTATCCGGTTCGGCGATCTCCGTCTCGAACGCGATGATTCCCTCGAGTCCGGGTACGAAGTCGGACATCAGGCAGCTCCTCAAAATGGGGACGGCAAACGGTCCGTGACCGGCTGCCGTGCGGTCGAGTCTCAGGTCTGCGGTGCGGTGCCGGTGCGGTTACGCGGCTGCGCCGGGCAGCTCGCGGTCCGTACCGGCCATGCCGGTGATGCCCCGCCAGGGCGCGGGTCACGCGGCGGTCTTGCCCGCAGTGGGTCAGACCGCGGGCGGGCAGGTGCGGTGTGGTGCGGTGCGTCCCCGGCAGGTGCGGTGTGGTGCGTCCCTTCGGGCCGGACGGACACGATAGCTCTCCCCGTCCGGACGCCACAGCGGGGCGCCCCCTCATTCTGGCGGGTCTCTCACCTGCCAGGAGGGGTGAGACTCGGCACAATGGTCGATCCGCCTACGGGAGGGTTACGGCAGGTCGACGAGGGGCAGACTTCCGCACCTTCCGGCTGACCGCGCCCGAGCCGATGCTGCAAGATGAGGCCGTGCATCCAGCCGAGCCTCATGCCGAGACCCCCGATCCCTCCTCCATGCGTGCGCACTACCGCGCCGAGGGACTCGTCGAGTCCGACCTCGCCGCCAGCCCCTACAACCAGTTCGCACGCTGGTTCAAGGACGCGACGGTGGCCGGTCTGCACGAGCCGAACGCCATGGTCGTCTCGACGGCGGACGCCGCCGGCCGGCCGAGTTCGCGGACCGTGCTCCTCAAGGCATTCGACGACCGCGGCTTCGTTTTCTTCACCAACTACAACAGCCGGAAGGGCCGCGAACTGGCCGAAAATCCAGCCATTTCGCTGCTGTTCCCATGGCACCCGCTCGCCCGCCAGGTCGTGGTGACCGGCACCGCGGAGCGCATCGGCCGGGACGAGACCGCCGCCTACTTCCGCACCCGCCCGCACGGCTCCCAGCTCGGCGCCTGGGCCAGCGACCAGTCGGCCCCCGTCGCCTCGCGCGCGGAACTGGAGCAGGCCTACGAGGAATTGGCGGCCCGCTACCCGGAGGGCGAGCAGGTGCCGGCGCCCCCGCACTGGGGCGGCTACCGGATCGCCGCGGAGACGGTCGAATTCTGGCAGGGCCGGCTCAACCGGCTGCACGACCGGCTGCGGTATGTGCGCGAGCACGAGTCCTGGCGGGTGGAGCGCCTGGCGCCCTGACGGCGGTGTCCGCGGCGGAGTTCCCTGGCGCCCTGACGGCGGGGCCGGGGAGAGCGAAGGCGGAGGGAGGGCGAAGGCGGAAGGCGTGGAGAACGCAGACGACCCGCGGGCTGTTTCCTCCGCGCTCGGTGGCGCAGAGGGCCGGTCGGACGAACCGGCAGCCCGCGGGTCGGGTGACTGCTTGGGATTGGCCGGCTGCGCATCTGCAGTATGCGCTGGTCCGGCGCTGCACTTCGGGTGAAGCGACGGGCCGCTAGCCCGCAGCCACCTCACGCGTCCGGTGCGAAATCATCTGCCGAACCACCTCCCTTCTCGTGTGCTCCACACATTAGGAAGCCGCCCCGCCGCACACAAGGGAATTTCCCGATAGCAACGATTTCCGCAAACCGGCTGTGGGGTGTGTCACGTTCCAGTTGAATGTTCCCAGGTGGAGCACGTGCGGCCGGGTTTCGTAAGGGGTGCCAGTGACTGCTTCGTCAGCTTCTTCTGCCTCGTCGGCGGCGCGCTGGTCCGCCGACGAGGCCGATGACTCGGGTCTGCTCGCCGCGCTCCTGGACGGGATGGACGCCGCCCTGGTCGCCTTCGCCGCGGACGGCACGGTCACCCACTGGAACCACGAGGCCGAACGCATCCTGGGGTGGACCACCACCGAAGCCGTCGGCCGTACGGGCCTGGCCGGCTGGGCGGTCCGCAGGGAGGACGCGGACGAGATCGACGCCGCCCTCACGGCCGCCATGCGCTCGCCGGGCCGCCAGGTGCAGGAATTCGCCCTGCTGACCAAGGACGGCCACCGCGTGCTCGTCCGTACCCAGGCCTCCGCGGTCCGCGGGCCCGGCGGCCGGGTCGCGGGGGTGTACTGCGCCTTCAGCGAGGTGCACACCCAGATGGACCTGGAGCGGTCCATCGCGCTCAGCGAGGCACTGTTCGAGGACGCGTCGTGGGGCGTCATGCTGGTCGACGCCGATCTGCGGCCCGCCGTCGTCAACGCACACGCCGCCCGCGCCCTGGGGGTGGGGCGCACCGCCCTGCTGGGTCGCCCCCTGGGCGAGCTGCTGGCACAGGGCGTCGACGAGCTGGAGTGCGCCCTGCAGCACGTCCTCGCCGAGGGCGCGCCGCCGGCCGTCGCCGAGCTGTGGGTGACGCTGCGCTCCGAGGAGGCCGAGCTGCCGCGCCGGTGCTGGCGCAGCGGCTTCGTCCGGCTGGCCTCCCCGCTGGCGGAGGAGCCGGTGCCGCTGGGCGTGGCCTGGCTCTTCCAGGACATCACGGCCGCCAAACGCGCCGAGCAGGACAGCTCCCTGCTGCGCTTCCGCGCCCATCAGCTCCACCGGGCCGGCCGGGCGGCCGCGGACTGCCCGGACCCGGCCGAGGCCGCCGCGGTCCACCTCGACTTCGCCCTCGCGGGCTTCGCCGACCACGGCCTCGTCGACCTCGCCGCGACACCCGCGCCGGAGCCGTACGGGGCGGTCGCCGAGGACGGTCCGTACGAGGAGGTCTCCAAAGACGCGTCCGACGCTGTGCCCGGTGCGGCGCCCGACGCGGAGTCCGACGCGGAGTCCGACGCGGAGTCCGACGCGGAGTCCGATGCGGAGTCCGACGGGGATACCGGCCGGCGTCCGCGGCGGTCCGCGCCCCGGCTGGTGCGGAGGCTGGCTTCCCCGGCCGGTTCGCCCGGTCCCTCGGAGCGGCTGCCGGCGACCGGGATCCCCACGCCGTACGTGCCGGGGCATCCGGCGCTCCAGGCGTACGAACGGGGCGGTTCGGTGCGTAGCAGCGCCGGTCCCGCCTCGCCCGAGGGCTGGGCGGCCGCCCGCAACTGGCCGGACGGCACCGTGCACGGACTGTGTGTGGTGCTGCGCAGCCGGGGCCGCACGCTCGGTGTCGCAACGTTTCTGCGGGCGCCCGCGCGCCGCCCCTTCGACCGGGCGGACGCGGACTACGCGGAGGAGGTCGCGGCCCGGATCGCCGCGGCCCTCGACCTCGCGGGCGCGGCCTCGCTCTGAACGGACGGCTCCGGGGCGGGCCGCCGCTACTGCCGGTAGAAGATCCGGTCCGCGTACTCGCTCATCACCCGGGCGTTCCAGTCGTGCCCGCCGTCGACGTTCCCCGAGCGCAGCAGCGGCGGGTCGATGCCCCGTTCGGCGAGGGTGCCCGCGGCCGTCGCCACCATGGCCTGCATGATCGCGCTGGTGACGACCGTGGAGGCGGGGGCGAAGGGCGCGTCGATGCCCGCCAGCGTCAACTCCGCGTCGCCGACCGGGATCCGGCTGTCCAGCACCAGGTCACAGTGGTCCTTGAGGAAGCTGCCCGAGGCGTGCCGGGACGTGGTCGCGTCCGCGTACGCCACCGAGGTCACGCCGATGACCTTGATGCCGAGGGCGCGGGCGTTCCGCGCCATCTCGACGGGCAGCGCGTTCCGTCCGGAGAGCGAGATGATCACCAGCACATCGCCCGCCTCCAGCGGACTGGTGTCCAGGACGGCCCCGGCCAGCCCGTCGACCCGCTCCAGGGCGCTGCCGAGCGTCGCGGGCCGTACGTCCACGCCGACCACGCCCGGGACGGACAGCAGATTCATGACCGCCAGGCCGCCCGCGCGGTAGACCGTGTCCTGCGCGGGGAGCGAGGAGTGCCCGGCGCCGAAGGCGAAGACCCGGCCGCCCGCCGCGACGGCGTCCGCGATCAGCCGCCCGGCCGCGGTGATCCGGTCGCCCTCGCCGTCGCGGACCTGTCGCAGCAGGTCGATCGCGGCGTCGAAGTACTTCCCGGTCAGCGCCTCGCTCCGGTCGCTCTCAGCCATGGACGCGGGCCCCTTTCGTCGGGTCTCGGCGGGTCTCGTCGCGCCGCGCCGTTCGGCGCGGCGCACGGCGCATCTCGTCGTATCTGATCAGTGGCGCGGATCACGTTGCGGTCCGGACCGGTGCCCTGTCAATACGGCCGTGGGGGACGGCCCGGAGACGAGGAGGCACCGTTGTCGGTGGGATGCGTCAGAATTGAGTCCAGGGCCACCGCACCACACATCAAGGGGCACGCATGTCCGGACTGATCGACACCACGGAGATGTATCTCCGCACCATCCTCGAACTCGAAGAGGAAGGTGTGGTGCCCATGCGCGCCCGCATCGCGGAGCGGCTGGAACAGAGCGGCCCGACGGTGAGCCAGACGGTCGCGCGCATGGAGCGGGACGGGCTGCTGACGGTCGCGGGCGACCGCCATCTGGAGCTGACGGAGGAGGGCCGGCGGCTGGCGACGCGGGTGATGCGCAAGCACCGCCTCGCCGAGTGCCTGCTCGTCGACGTCATCGGGCTCGAATGGGAGCAGGTGCACGCCGAGGCGTGCCGCTGGGAGCACGTGATGAGCGAGGCGGTCGAGCGCCGCGTCGTGGAGCTGCTGCGGCATCCGACGGAGTCGCCGTACGGCAACCCCATCCCGGGGCTGGAAGAGCTCGGCGAGGCGGCCGGGGGCGACCCGTTCCTGGACGCCGGGATGGTGAGCCTGATGGATCTGGACGCCGGGGCCGACGGCAAGACGGCCGTGGTGCGCCGGATCGGCGAGCCGATCCAGGCGGACGCCCAGCTGATGTACACCCTCCGGCGGGCCGGTGTGCAGCCGGGCGCGGTGGTGAGCGTGACGGAGTCGTCGGCCGGGGTGCTGGTCGGCAGCAGCGGCGAGGCCGCGGAGCTGGACTCCGAGATCGCCGCCCATGTGTTTGTCGCCAAGCGCTGAAAGCAGTTTCAGCCTCTTTCTTGTCGGCCCTCCCGGCCGAAGTCTCCCCGCGAGCCCGCTGAACTGCGCCGATGCGCCGCTCAGCGGGCTCGGCAAGTTCTTTCCGGTTGAACGGACTTGTGCGAATCCGTGCGATAGGGCCGGTCTCGTGTCACGCTGACGCATGGCCATGCATCGGCCTGTCCTGGCCGGGGAGGGGGTCCGGATGCATCCACAGATGACGGAGACAGTCAGGGCCCCGGCGCTGCGAGCAGCCGGGGCCCTGCCTCCCCATGTCCCCCACCCAAGACCCGGAGCCCCGAGCTCCCAGGGTCTTCCCCCACGGGCCCCCTTCCCGGTAGGGCCCGCCTCCCGGCAGATGTCTCCCCGTGGCGGGCGCGGCCAATCCTGGAGTGACGTCACTCGAACGAGGGGTATTGCGCGCCGGAACGGTGCGTTCGAATAGAGGTTCGATAGTGTGGAGCTGCTCAAGGGACGATTGGGGGTGCCAAGGCACATGGTGCAGCGCATCGATGTCACAGGGGCCGGCGGTGTAGGCCTCGCCGCCTGGGAATTCACCGACCCGCCCAAGATCGGCGGTGGGCTGGAGGAGAGCGAGCAACGGCCTGGTGTACTCCTGCTCCATGGCCTGATGGGCCGCGCCTCGCACTGGGCGGCCACCGCGCGCCGTCTGAGCGCGCGCCACCGCCCCGTCGCGCTGGATCAGCGGGGCCACGGCCGCAGCGAGAAGCCCGCCGAGGGGCCGTACGACCGCGAGGCGTACGTCGATGACGCCATCGCGGCTGTCGAGCAGCTCGGCCTCGCCCCGGTCGCCCTTGTCGGGCACGCCATGGGTGCCCTGACGGCGTGGCAGTTAGCGGCCCGAAGACCGGATCTGGTCAGTGCGCTGGTCATCTGCGATATGCGGGCCTCGGCGCTCGGAGCGGCCTCGCAGCGCGAGTGGACCGAATGGTTCCGGTCCTGGCCGGTGCCGTTCGCGACCCTCGCGGACGTCCGCAAGTGGTTCGGCGAGGACGACCCGACCCTGGAGCGGCCCAGACCCGCCCGCGGCGAATTCTTCGCCGAGGTGATGGCCGAGCGCGCCGACGGCTGGCGCCCGGTCTTCTCCCGCCGGCAGATGCTCACCGCCCGCGAGACCTGGGTGCACGACGCCCATTGGGAAGAGCTCGCCCAGGTCCTGTGCCCGACCCTGGTCGTCCGCGGCCTCGATGCCGAACTGGGCCGTGCCGAGGCCATGGAGATGGTCCGGGTGCTGCCGCGTGGCGCCTACGCCGAAATCCCCGACGCCGGCCATCTGCTCCCCTGGGAACACCCCGACGCCTGGTGCGCCGCCATCGAGCCCTTTCTCCGTACGGCCACGATGCCCGGCTGAGCGGCAGCGCCACCTGGCACAGGTCCACATGCCACGCGCCATCCGGCACACGCCGCCCGGCACACGCCACCCGGCACAGGCCACATGCCACCCGGCCCGCGCGGCACCTGGCCCGCGCGTCAAGGCATTGCCGCATGGCGGCGCGGGCCGGCCATGCGCCCGGCAGCGGAGGGCGGGGCAGGCGGGCCCGCCCCGTCCGGCCCGCTCACTTCCCGGCGCCCCCGTCCGGCCCGCCCAACTCCCAGCCCGGGGCGCCCCCGTCCGGAGCGCCCCCGCCCGGAGCGCCCCGCCCGGAGCGCCCCCGCCCGGCGCGTGGTCCTCAGGCCTTGCTCACCGCCACCAGAATCTCCGGTAGCCGCCGCGCCACCCGGGGCGCCGCCACCCGGAGTCCCAGCTCCGCGATGCCCACGCCGTAGACCGCGCCCACCGGCAGCAGCACCCACAGCAGCGAGTGCAGCCCGGCGACATGCAGCCAGATGGTCAGGCCCAGCAGCGGTGCGCACAGCACGGCGCCCACCAGCACCCCGCCGAAGAGGCTGAACCAGGCGATCGCGGCCTGTCCCGCCGCGACGTTCTTGTTGCCCTCCGAGGGGATCGAGTACGGGAAGACCGCCGACGACAGCGCCCCGGTCGCCATCAGCGCACCCAGCACGGCCAGCGAGAGCCCGTAGACCTCCACGAAGTCCGACCACGGCCCGATGACGGCGGCGGTGCCGGCGACGACCAGCGTGACGTACGGGACGGCCACCAGCGCCAGCGCGCAGGCACGCGCCCGCAGTTCCCGGTAGGCGTCCCGCGGGGTGGCGAGGGTCGAGGCGACCATCCAGAACGCCGAGGTGTCCTGCCCGAACTGGTTGTACATCTGCGACCCGAGCAGCGCCGACGCCGAGAACGACGTATAGATGCTGCCGTTGCCCTGCGCCGCCGAGACGGCCGGCAACAGCAGGCCGACGCCGAGCGCGGTCGCCCACGCCATCTTCGACTTGGGGTCGCGCCAGGCGTAGCGCAGCGTACGGAGCATGACCGCGCAGGTCCGCCCGTCCGGCAGCAGCCGCCCGAGCCCCCGCTGCTGCGTGCCCGCCCGGCGTGCGCTGTCCTTCTCCACCGCCTGGAGGGTCGAGGAATCCGGGGCCGTCATCAGGGTGGTCAGGGTGCGCTGCCACCACCACAGCAGCAGGACCAGCGCCAGCGCCGCCAGCGCCAGGCCGGCCAGCGCCCGCCCGTACGCCCCGTGTCCGGCGTCCTCGACGGCACTGACCGCCGAGGCCGGCGGCACCCAGCGCAGTACCTCGCCCACCGGCTCCAATACGGACAGGCCGTCCGGCCGGCCCAGCTTCTGGGCGACGATATTGATGCCCTGGGCGCCGATGGCGATGAACAGGCCGCCCAGTACGGCGAGATCACGGCCACGGCGGCTGGTCAGCAGCCGCACCGACGCGGTGGCGACGGCCCGTGCCAGCGACACGCACACCAGCACCACCAGGACGACGGCCACCACACCCACGGCCGCGGCGGCCGGGCCGTCGGCGACCGCGATCACCGAGCCGGCCGCCAGCGCGAGGGTGACGACCGGGCCGATGCCGACGAGCGAGGCCACCAGCAGCGACACGATCAGCGGCCGCGGCCGCAGCGGCAGCATCACCAGCCGGGTCGGATCCAGCGTCTCGTCCCCGGTGGGGAAGAACAGCGGCATCACCGCCCAGCCCAGGGTGAGGATCCCGGTGAGCAGCACGACCAGCGCGCCGACATGCGCGGTGCCGCGCAGCGCGATCAGCCCCAGCACCACACCGGCGGTGAACAGCAGACCGACGACGACGGACGCGATATACGCCAGTGCGCGGCCGGTGGACTGCCGCAGCCCGTTGCGCAGCAGCGACAGCTTCAGCCGGACGAAGACGCCGGTCAGGGAAGGGGAAGGTGCGGCGGCCGGCCCCGTGGTCGCCACGGGAGATTCGGTGCTCATCGGGCGCCGCCACCGCCCAGCCAGTCGAGGTTGGTTCCCGGGCCGCGGTCCCGTGCGCCGACGAGTTCGAGGAACGCGTCCTGCAGCGAGGGCGCCTCGCCCCGTACCTCGGCGAGCGGGCCGTCCGCACGGATCCGCCCGGCGGCGATCACCGCGACCCAGTCGCACAGCGACTCGACCAGCTCCATCACATGGCTGGAGAAGATCACGGTCGCCCCGGAGGCGGTATAGCGCTCCAGCACCCCGCGGATGGTCTGCGCCGACACCGGGTCGACGCCCTCGAAGGGCTCGTCGAGGAAGAGGATTTCGGGGTTGTGCAGCAGCGCCGCCGCCAGCCCGATCTTCTTGCGCATACCGGTGGAGTAGTCCACCACCAGCTTGTTCTGCGCGCCTGCCAGGTCGAGTACGTCCAGCAGCTGCCCGGCCCGCTTGTCCACCTCGTCGCCCGGCAGCCCGCGCAACCGGCCTATGTAGCCGAGGAGTTCACGCCCGGAGAGCCGTTCGAAGAGCCGCAGCCCCTCGGGCAGCACCCCGATCCGGGACTTGACGGACACCGGGTCGCGCCAGACGTCGTGCCCGCCGATCTCGACCAGCCCGGCGTCCGGCCGCAGCAGGCCGGTCACCATGGAGAGCGTGGTGGTCTTGCCGGCGCCGTTGGGGCCGACCAGACCGATGAAGCGCCCGGCCGGCAGCGTCAGATCGATGCCGTTGACGGCGATCTGCTCGCCGAACTTCTTCCACAGCCCCTGGATGCGGACGGCGGGCGGGCCGGCCACGGCGCCCCCGGGGACCCCGGCCGCCCCGCTTGGAGAGGCGGCCGACGGGGGCTCCGGCGGCGCCGACCCGGCCTGCCGATCGAGGTGTTGATCGACGCGCCGATCAGGGTGCTGACCGACGCGCGGATCGAGGTGTCGATCGACGTGCGGATCGAGGTGCTGCTCGATGTCTTCCGGCTCGTTCGCCACCGGCCCTGCCCTTCGACGTCCCCGCAGAGACCGTCCTGGCCCCCGTCAGGGACCCCACGATACGACCGGGTATCGGAGGATGTCGGGCGATGAGCGCCCCCGGGGCGGGCGGACCGGTCCGGGGCGGCGCGGCGCCGGGCAAGGGGAATCGGCCGGTCCGGGTCAGTGGCCCCGGCCGGCCGCGTTCAGCGCCCCCGGGCCGCGACCGCGTCCCGTGCGCAGGCGTACGCGAGCGGGCTGATCAACTCCTCGGCATCCGGCAGCCAGCGGTTGCTGGCGGTGGGGCGGCGCGCCCACTGCACCGAGCCGTGCGCGCCCACCCGGGTCGGCGGGGCGGCGATGTACTCGCCCTCGCCGCGGCAGATCAGATCGAGCGCGGCCGGCGCCCAGCCCAGGTTCCGTACCAGCGCCGGGACCTTCACCGAGGCACCGGGAAGGACGAGAAAGAGCATCCGCCGGCCGGGGGTGCGGGTCACCGGTCCCAGCGGCAGTGCCATCCGTTCCATACGGGCCAGCGCCAGACAGCCCGCGGTCTCGGGGACATCCAGCGCCTCGAAGGCCCGGCCCGTCGGCAGCAGGATCGAGGCCCGCGGCTGCTTGCTCCACATCCGGCGGACGGCGGTGGCGCTGCCGGTGGCCTGTCCGGCCCAGCCGGGGGCGGTCGGGTGCGCGCCGGGCGCCGCGCAGTCACCGGCGTCGCACGAGCAGCGCAGGGTGTCGCCGTCGTGTTCCAGCCATGCGCCGGGGAACACATCCCAATGCCGTTCCTCCGCGTAACGCACCGCGGTTTCGAGCAGCTCCTCGCCGGGCTGCTTGCCGCGCTGCCCGGGGATCTGCGGGGTACTTGTGACTACTCCTATGGTCTCTTCCACGCTGAGGACAACTTCCGGTGTCACCAGGGGTTACGGCCGGACGGCGGGCCCCCGGCGCATCGTTCTCGCACGTGGGGCGCATGGGTGCACCGGCGGGGGCGCATATGCGGGTGGGGCCCGGGGAGCGGGTAGCCACCTGCCTGACGGGCGGAGAGGCCGCCCGGCGGCAGGCCGCAGTGCACCCGGGGCAAGCCCGGCACGGCGGCGCCGCGATCTGTGCACGGCACCGCGCACCCTCCCTACTCGTGAACGAGCGCTGCGCACCGGGGATGCTCCGGACAGGGCCTAAAACGCTCACAACTGAGCATCCGCTGCAAAGTGCGTATCACTCCGATCTCTCCTATCGCGCATATCCCGGATCTCTCGGATATCCGGCATATTCACGGGGAATCGATCACGGGGAACGGCGTTCGCCGGTGAACGCACAGCGGTACTCAGGGGGTACATGCATGGCCGCCAGGCCACTCGTCGCACGCCAGCCCAACGAACGGCTGCAGACGCTGATCCAGGAAGCCGCCTGCTCCAACGCGGGGCTCGCCCGCCGCGTCAACATGTGCGGAGCGGAGCACGGTCTCGACCTCCGCTACGACAAGACCTCCGTGGCCCGGTGGCTGCGCGGGCAGCAGCCGCGGGGCCGCGCTCCGGCCGTCATCGCCGAGGCGTTGGGCCGCAAGCTGGGGCGCACGGTCACCATCGATGAGATCGGGATGGCCGACGGCAAGAACCTCGCCTCCGGGGTGGGGCTGCAGTTCTCGCCGACCGTCCTCGGGGCCATCGAGCAGGTCTGCGAGCTGTGGCGCAGCGACGTCGGGCGGCGCGACTTCCTCAGCGGTTCCACGGTCGCGGCCTCCGCCCTGGTCGAGCCCAGCCGCGACTGGCTGATCACCGGGGCGGACAGCCAGGTCGCCCGGAACGCCGGTGCCCGGGTCGGGATCTCGGACGTCGAGGCGGTCCGCGCGATGACCACGGCGCTCAGCGAACTCGACCACCGCTTCGGCGCCGGGCACGTCAGGCCGGTCGTCGTGCACTACCTCAACAGCGTGGTCTCGGGACTGCTGGCCGGTTCGTACCGCGAGTCCGTCGGACGGGAACTCTTCGCCGCCGTCGCGCGGTTGACCGAACTCGGCGGCTATATGGCCGTCGACACCGGCCAGCCCGGCCTCGCCCAGCGCTACTACATCCAGGCGCTGCGGCTGGCCCAGGCGGCCGGCGACCGCGGCTACGGCGGTTACGTCCTGGCCGCGAGCATGAGCCACCTCGCCGCCTCGCTCGGCAATCCCCGGGAGATCGCCCAGCTCGCGCGCGCCGCCCAGGAGGGTGCCCGGGGCCATGTCACCCCGCGCGCGGAGGCGATGTTCTGCGCGGCGGAGGCGCGCGGACACGCCCTGATGGGCGACGGCCGGGCCTTCCAGGTGGTGGCCGGCCGGGCGGTCGCCGCGATGGAGCGCGCTGACGCGTCGGCCGACGCGGGTGACGACCCGGTCTGGATCTCGCACTTCGACCAGGCGTATCTGGCCGATGAACTCGCTCACTGCCACCGTGACCTGGGGCAGCCGGGACCCGCCGGGCAGCGTGCGCAAGAGGCGCTGGACGGGCACCCGGAGGGCCGGGCGCGGCGGCGGGCCATCGGGCTGCTGCTGCTGGCCGGTGCCCAGGCGCAGCAGCGGGAGGTGGAGCAGGCCTGCCATACGGGCACCCGGGCGGTGGAGCTGCTGAGCGGGCTGCGTTCGGACCGCGGTGCCGAGTATCTGGAGGACTTCCAGCTGCGTCTGGAGCCCTTCCGGGACGAACCGGTGGTGCGGGAATTCAGCAGCCGGCTGGAGCTGAGGGCCACGGCGGCGGCGTGAACGGCACCGTGTGAACGGCGCCGCGGGAAGCGTGAGCGGTGCCGCGGAAGCGTGAACGGCGCCCCGGGAAGCGTGAACAACGCCTCATTGCGGGAGCGGCGGAGGGGCGGCGGAGGAGCGGCCGCTTTCGTCGCAAGACCTCCTTGCGCGGCTTCGTTGTACGGCTTTGTTGCACGGCGTCGGGTATGTCGTCGGGTATGTCGTACGCCGTCGGGCGGGCCGCGCGCCGGGTCCGCCCGGTGCGTGCCGGGGGCGGACGGGGGTGGTGACCAGGCGACGTGGTCGAACGTTGCTGCGACCCGGTAGCGTGCAGCCGACGATTCCGTAGGTCTGCACGTTGGTAGGAGTCACGGTGACGCAGAGCGGACAGGGCCACGACCCGCAGAATTCTGCGGCCGGCCCCGCGCGAGAGGGCATTGTGCTGCCCGCCAACGGTGAGCCCTGGGTGCCCGACCAGCAGGCCGCACCGCCGGCCGGGCAGCCGTGGGGCCAGCCCTGGGGACCCGGCCCGCAGGCCGCGCCCGCCCCGCAGCAGGGGTACGGCGAGGCGTCCGGCCAGTACGGCGAGATACCCGGCCAGTACGGCGAGGCATCCGCTCCGCAGCAGGCGCAGACGTACGGCCAGGGGTACCAGCAGCCCCAGCAGCAGGCTCAGCCGCATGCTCAGGGTCAGGGGCAGCAGGGTTACGGCCAGGGCCCCCAGGGATACGCCCCGGAGCAGCAGCACGCCCAGGCCTCTCAGGCCCCTCAGCCCTCTCCTGCCTCCCCGGCGCCCGCCCCGCAGCAGCCGCAGCCGCAGCCGCAGTCGCAGGGCGGTCAGGGCTTCCCGGCGGCTCCCCAGGGGCCGCCTCCGGTGCCGCCGCTGCCGCCCTCGATGCCGCAGCAGGCGCCCCAGCAGCCTCAGCAGTCGCAGCAGGCCCAGCAGCCGCAGCAGCAGTACGGGCAGCCGCCGCAGGGCCCGTCCGGTGAGCTGGTGCGGGCGACCCCGCAGACCGGCGCGCCGCTGCCGCCCGTCGCGAGCGACGCGGAGGCCACCGCGCTCATCCCGCCCTTCGACGCGCAGTCCGGCTTCGACAAGCAGCCTGGCGGCCCGGGTGCCGCGCCGCTGCCGCCCGAGGCAGGCACCCGGCCCGAGACGCCCGACGAATCCACCACGATGCTGCGCGCCATCAAGCCGAACCAGACCAGACCCCAGGGCCAGGCCCAGGGCCAGGCCCAGCCGATGCCGCAGTCGCAGCCGATGCCCGGCGCCCAGGGCGCGGGCGACGCCGAGGCCACCCAGCTCATCGCGCCGGTCGGCGCCGCCACACCGCCCCCGCCGCCCGGCGCGCCGTACGGCGTCCGCCCCGGTGCGCCGGACGACCGTGCCACTCCCGCCGAGTTCGACGGCCTGTTCCGCGACGGACCGGGCACCCCCGGCCGGCCCGGCGCCCCGGACTCCACCGCACAGCTGCCGCGCTTCGAGGACCCGGGCCGCCCGCCGTACGGCCAGCAGGGCCAGGGCCAGGGGCCGGGGTACCAGGGCCACGGCCAGCAGGGCCAGGGCTACCAGGGCCAGCAGTTCCCGCCCGGCGGCGGCTACGACCAGCAGGCCTCGTACGACGGCGACGGTGGCGGCCGCCGCAAGCTCGCCCCCGCCGTGATCGTCGGCATCGTCATCGTGGCGCTCGCGGGGGCCGGCCTCGGCCTCGGCTGGGCGCTGAGCGGGGGAGGCGACGAGCCCGCGGCGAAGAAGCAGGACGCCGGCGCCGGTACCACCAAGGCGGCCAAGGACCCGGAGCAGCAGAAGCCGTCCACCGATCCGGCCGAGGCGCAGGCCAAGGGCCTGGACGCGCTGCTGGGCGACAGCAACAACAGCCGTTCCTCGGTGATCGGCGCCGTCAACGGCATCAAGACCTGCAGCAACCTCGGCGGCGCGGCCAAGGACCTGCGCGCCGCGGCCGGCCAGCGCAACGACCTGGTGAAGCGGCTGCAGCAGCTGCCCGTCGACAAGATCCCCAACCACGCCCAGCTGACCGCCATGCTGACCAAGGCCTGGCAATCCTCGGCGGCCGCGGACAACCATTACGCGGCCTGGGCCGGCCAGGTCGGCAGCAAAAAGGGCTGCCACAAGGGCAAGGCCCGGCCCAGCGGGCAGGCAGCCCAGGGCAATGCGGCCAGCGGCCAGGCGACCACGGCCAAGAAGCAGGCGGCCCAGATCTGGAACCCGCTCGCCAAGAAGTACGGCCTGACGGAGCGCCGCCCGGAACAGCTCTGAGCAGGGGCGGGGCCAGGTGCGGGGGCTGGTGCAGGGGCGTCAACTGTCCGTGCGCCGCCCCGAACAAGCCCTGAGCAGGAAGAAAAGGCAGGCGCAGCGGGAGGCGCAGGCGCAGCCGCATCAGCTGTCCGTGCGCCGCCGCTCCAGCGTCTTGGCGACATTCACGAAGCCGTCCTTGGCGGCGGTCAACTCGCCGTCCCTGACGACCTGGTAGGTCACCATCCCGTTCACGATGCGCGGGAAGTCCTGGACGGCGAGCATGTCCTCGTCCCGCCAGCGGAGCTTCGGGGTCAGGCCGCCGGTGTCGATGGCGTGGTCACCGCGGTCCAGCGTCGTCTGCAGGGCGTGCGGGGTGATGTCGTCCACGCCCGCGTCGTCGAGCTGCCCGATCAGGGCGCGCAGCACGGTGTAGGCGATCCAGGTCGTCTGGACGCCCTGGTCGGCCGGGTCGATGCGGTTGTCGTCGAAGGCGAAGTCGTTGATGACCTTGCGCATCGGCTGCCAGCGCGGATCGTGCGCGACCGGGTACCAACCGGTGATGTCCGCGTCCTCCAGCGGCCCGGCGCTGCCGCCCGTACGGTTCAGCAGGGACTGGCCGACGCTGCCCAGGACGGAGGCGACCCGCACCTTGGGACGGTCCTCCTGCAGCCGCCGGAACGAGTCGAAGAATGTGTCCGTGTGGTCGCCGAGCGAGGCGGCCACACAGGAGCCGGGCGCCTTTCCGCCGGCCGCCGAGGTGCCGTGGACGGCCGGGTCGGCATCCACGTCGTCCAGTGCGCGGTTCACCTCGGACGAGTAGTCGGTGCCGTCCTCGGGCGCCTTGATGTCCTTGGCCGGGTGCCGATGGCCGCTCTGGAGGCCGGAGTTGAGCAGGGACGGCATCTGGTCGCCCTGGATGGTGTCCGGCCGGACCAGCGCGACGCGCGAGCAGTCGTCCGCCAGCTGGCGGCCGTTGCCGGCGAGCAGGGAGGCCTGGCCGCCGTTGACCGGGTAGGACAGCGGGCTCTCGAACTCCTCGTCCGAGGCGCCGTAGCCGCCGATGAAGGGGATGCCCTTGACCTCCAGCGGCGACATGAACGAGCGGCCGAACTGACTGTACGAGCCGACGACGGCGACGGCGCCCTCGGTCACCGCGCGCTGGGCGCAGTGCGCCGCGGTCACCGAGTCGTTCTGCTCGTTGCAGGTCAGCACCTTGAGATGGTGGCCCCGGATACCGCCCCGGGAGTTGGCCCACCGGGCGTAGGCCTGGGCCATGGCCGGCATCCCCGGCATATTGGTCGCCTTGGTGCCCTCGGGAGCCCAGGTCATCACCGTGATGGGCGACTTGTCCCCCACATCCTCCGCCGCCCCGGCGGGCGAGCCGCAGCCCGAGAGCAGCGACGCAAGGACCGCCGTGCACGCCGCCGCCGAGGCGGTGGTGGCCGCGGGAACCGAGGAGAAGGGGCGGGGGAGGGGGCGTCGCCGTCCGGTCATGGCACAGCAGCCTTCCGTCCTGCCCGGAACGGGCTGGTGACGACGAGGTAATGACCGGTGACGCAGAGGTGAACTCCGGGGGGCAGCTTGAGATCGTTGGTGAAGAACGTACGATCGATTGCTGTGCAAGGTTCGGAGAAGTCTTCCCGTCGCGGGCGCCGCTCGACCACCATGGGCGGCATGCCACTCAACGACATGCCGTGGTGGCGCTGGCGCAGCAATGTGCGTTCCGCGCTGCACATGCTCTCCGACCCCGCCTTCCAGCAGGAGGCCTGGCTGGCCGGCCTGCCCGGGTACGGAGATGTCACCGACGCCGTCTACCGCCTCGTCGAGGACACCTGGCTGGACAACTGGTCCGCCGAGAAATACGTCGGCACGATCTTCCGGGACTCCCGGGAGGCGCAGCTCGTCGATGCCGCCGTGCTCCGGGTGCTGCGGATCATGCACCAGGTCGGCGCGGACGCCCCGGTGACCGCGTACCTGGAGCACCAGGGCTGGCCGGAGGCCGTGCACGCGGCCCGGGAGGCCCATGTGCAGCTGGCGACGGCGGACGGTGAGGACCCCGACGCCGCGCCGCGCTCGCTGGAGGTGCTGGCCATCATGACCGGTCAGGCGGACGCCCCGGCCTGACCTGCCCGGCAGGTGTGCGACCCTATGAGGTCATGAGCGAGTCGCAGCCCACCCAGCCCGGTCAGCACGATCGGAACGATCAGTACGTCCTCACCCTGTCCTGCCCGGACAAGCAGGGGATCGTGCACGCCGTGTCCAGCTACCTCTTCATCACCGGCTGCAACATCGAGGACAGTCAGCAGTTCGGTGACCATGACACCGGGCTGTTCTTCATGCGGGTCCACTTCAGTGCGGACTCCTCGGTGAGCGTCGACAAGCTGCGCGCCAGCTTCGCCGCGGTGGGCGACTCCTTCGGCATGGACTGGCAGATCCACCGGGCCGACGAGAAGATGCGGATCGTCCTGATGGTGTCCAAGTTCGGGCACTGCCTCAACGACCTGCTCTTCCGCTCCCGGATCGGCGCGCTGCCGGTCGAGATCGCGGCCGTGGTCTCCAACCACACGGACTTCGCCGAGCTGGTCGGCTCGTACGACATCCCCTTCCACCACATCCCGGTCACCCGCGACACCAAGGCCCAGGCGGAGGCGCAGTTGCTGGAGCTGGTGGAGGCCGAGAACGTCGAGCTGGTGGTGCTCGCCCGCTATATGCAGGTGCTCTCCGACGATCTGTGCAAGGCGCTGTCCGGCCGGATCATCAACATTCACCACTCCTTCCTCCCGAGCTTCAAGGGCGCCAAGCCGTACCACCAGGCGCACGCCCGCGGGGTGAAGCTCATCGGTGCCACCGCGCACTACGTCACCGCCGACCTCGACGAGGGCCCGATCATCGAGCAGGAGGTCGAGCGCGTCGGCCATGACGTCACGCCGGACCAGCTCGTGGCGATCGGCCGGGACGTGGAGTGCCAGGCGCTGGCGCGCGCCGTGAAGTGGCACAGCGAGCGCCGGGTCCTGCTCAACGGCAGCCGGACGGTCGTCTTCGCGTAGGGGCGTCGTCCCACGGCGGCGGAGTGGTTTCCGGGGCGGAGTACCTTCCGACCTGGAGTGCCTTCCGATCCGGAATACCTTCCGACCTGGAATGGTTTTCCGACCCGGAATACCTTTCCGACCTGGAATGGCCTTCCGGCCCGGAATGGTCTTCCGACCCGGAATACCTTCCGCACCTCTCGCGTTGTGGCCCCGAGGGGGCGCTCGGACCCCCTACGGGACACGTTCGACCGCCCCCTACTGGCAGGCCCACTCCCTCTGGCGGACGCTCCCGGGAGCCCGGCCCCGGATCCCTAGAGCCCCAGAGCCCAGCTGGGGCCCGGCTCCGGATCTGCAGAGCCCCAGAGTCCAGAGCCCCCTAGAGCCGCGACAGCGACGCGGTCGCGAAGAGCACATCGCGGATCGCGTCCCGCTCGCCGTTCTGACCTGCCGCGGCCTCCTCGGGGGAGATGTGGCCCGCGGCCAGCTGGCAGAACTCGGCGCTGTCCAGGGCGATATGGGCGACGGTGCGCTCCGGGGTGCCGAGCGCGGCCGGTGAGTCCAGGGCTATGTACCAGTGCCCGCCGCCGTTGCCCTCGATCTCCAGATGGAGCGTACGGCCCGGGGCGCCCGCCTCGACCAGCCGCTGGGGCGGCGCGGCCAGCCCGGCCCGCCGGCGGTCGGCCAGCGCGCTGGGCAGCAGCCGGGCGGCGAGGTCGACCATCAGGTGGAGATGCCCGGCGGCCGGGGGCACGTACGGATAGTCCACCGCCTCAGCGATGTCCCCGGCGTGCACCCAGCACTCGAAGGCGCGGTCCAGGAACGCGTCGCGCAGCGTGAGCCGGAAGTCCCCGTACGGCACGGCGAGCTCGGCCACCCTGTCGCCGGCGAACGACACCTGCCGTATCAGCGCATAGCTCTGGTCGCGCCACGGTGCGCGCAGGGCGGGTGGGCTGTGCTCCTCGGCGGGCGTCCGCCAGAACGTTTCCGTACGGACCAGGGGATCCGGGGTGCCCGGCGGGGCGGTCGTGCCGAGCGGGTCGGGCAGCCCGAGAGCCGTCGCGACCAGGCCGTCGACCGCCATCAGATGCCCCATGACGCCGGCGACGGTCGACTCCCGCCCGACCTGGCGCTCCCCCTCGAACCAGCGCAGCCGCACCGGAGTGCGCCACTCCGCCTCGCCCATGTCACGCAGCAGGGCGTCCAGTTTGGCGGTCTCCGCGTCGTACGGCGTCGCCCACTCGGGCACCGGGATACGGGCCGGGCGGCGGCCCAGGCAGCCCTCCAGCACCCGGGAGCGCAGCAGCGGATCGAGGTCGAGGCTGTCGGCGGGGTGCAGCAGCCCTACGGCATCGCGCAGCCGCAGCGCCTCGTCCGCGCAGGAGGCGCAGTCGGTCAGATGCGCCTCGACCGCGGCGGTCTCCTCGGCGGAGCAGGCCGACAGCGCCCAGGCGCCGAGCAGCGACTTGAGGATCCGGTGCTGCGGGCCGGCCGCCGGTGCGGGGCGAGGGACGGCGGCGGGCAGCTCGGTCACGGGCTCGGCTTCCGGTTCCGGTTCGCGGGGGCCCTCGCCGGTTTCCGACGCCGGGTCGCGGACCGGTACCGGCAGCTCGTCGGGGAGCGGGCCGTGGTCCTCGGCCGCGGTGCGCGGGGAGGGTATCCGCGGCCGTTCGCCGGGGCTGCCGGGCAGCTCGCGGCCGTCCCATTCGTCCGGGCCGTTCACCGGGACCGTCCGTGTCCCGGGCCGCCGGGCCGCCGGGCGGCGCGGAGGTCCCGGGGCCGGTGTGCGGGGAGTGCGGTGGGCGCGCTCCGCGGGGAGTGCGCGGCGCCTGCGATCCGTGGGACGAGGCGGGTGCGGAGCGCGGGGCGGGTGCGGAGCGGTGGGCGGGTGGCAGGGCCTGGTGGTTGTGGGCGGTGGACAGCAGCTGCAGGCCCAGGCGGAGCCGGCGCCGGGCCTCGTCCTCCGTGACGCCGAGGTCGGCGGCGGTCTGGCGGTAGTCGCGGCGCTGGAAGTACGCCAGCTCCAGGGCGGCCCGCAGGGGCGCGGGCATGGACGTGACGATGAAGTCGGCGCGGGCCGCGGTGGAGGCCTCGCGGATCTTCTGCTCTATTTCGGCGGGCGCGGGGGCGTCGGGTCCGCAGTCGCGCGCCGAGGCCGCCTCGGCCTGGCGCAGCCGCTGGACGGCCTGATGGCGGGTGACGCCGGCGACCCAGGAACGCAGCGGGCCCTGCTTGGGGTCGTAGGAATCCGGGTGCTCCCAGATATAGCCGAACACTTCGCGGGTCACGCGGTCGGCGGCGTCCTCGTCGTCCAGGACGCGGTAGGCGAGGCTGTGCACCAGAGAGGCGAAGCGGTCGTAGAGCTCACCCAGCGCGGCCGCCTCGCCGTGGGCGAGCCGCTGCTGCATCCGCCTGTCCCACCGCGGTGGGGCGTCGTGTCCCATCGGATCCCCATCCCTGCCCGGCGCCTCCGGGCTCACACCTCTGCCGTCACTCCTGCACCCGCCTGCCCGGATGCATCTGCATGCCCGGACCTGTGTGCACCGTCACAGGACCCGCCGTGCCCTCGAATGTAATGCGCGGGTCTGACAACGCACGCTCCTTTGCGGCAAACCGAGCCCCGAGGGGTACGGGGATGGTAAAGCCCTGACGGACCGGTGCCCTCGCTTTGTGGCGATAATGCCCGATCGCTGAGGATCGATGCGGATCGTTCATGCCCGTATGGGGCCATGTGTTATCCGTGTGTGACCGGTTCTCGGCGAAGAGCTGTGCTCTTCGGGGCATAGCCTTAGGCGTACTGCCTGTTGGGCCAAGGATTCGGAAGAGTTTCAGGGGTGAGGGGCCGGGCAGTCGAGGCGGGGAAGGATGAGTTCCGGATGCGGTCCGTAATCATCCGGCAGGAAAGCGAGCGAAAGGCTTCGAGCGCGTGTCGTTGAAGGTGGCAGAGGACGAAAAGGGCCCCTGGGCCGTACTCCAGGTGTCCGGTGAGATGGACCTGGTCACCTCACCGGCGGTGCGCCAGCATGTGCACGACGCGGTGGCGGACGGGCGGAGATCTCTGGTGCTCGATCTCTCCGAGGTGCGGTTCTGCGATTCCAGCGGTGTCGGCGTACTGATCGCCGCCCGCCGCTTGATGCGCTCCTGCCAGGGGCGGCTGCGGCTGATCCTGCCCGCCCAGGGGGCCGTGGACGGCTCACACGTCAACCGGGTGCTGGCCGCGCTGGGCGTGCGCCGGCTCTTCGAGGTCTACCCGGACCTGCGCACCGCCGTCGACGAGGCCGCCGCACCGCTCTCCGCCTGACGGCTTCGCCTCGACGCCTTCGCCCTGACGCTTCCCGCGCCTCGGGCCGAGGCTCCGGGCCCACGCCTCCGGCACCGGGACCGGACCCGGTCCCCGGCCGCCGCTCCCGCCCCTGGCTCGCGCTCTTGGCTCCCGCCCCGCCTTACCTCACTTCGCCCTGCTCAGCCTCGCTTCGCCCCGCTTCGTACGGGAATTCCGCCCGTACGACGAAGCCGCCGTCGGAGGTACGCCGCGCCTCCAGCGTTCCGCCGAGGATCTGTGCGCGCTCGCGCAGCCCCACCAGACCGTGTCCGCCCCCGGGAAGCGCGGGGACCGTCGCCGTCGCGTCCGGCGGCCCGTTGCGTATCTCCACCCGCAGCCCGTGCGGCGTACGGCCCCCGTCGGCCGCCGCCACTCCGTCCGCAGCCCCTGCCCGGTCGGCCGCCTGTGTCCCGTCAGCCCCCTCGGCCCCGTCCGCCGCCAGGCCCCGGACCGTGTCCACCGGATCCACCCGCACCCGTACCCGCGCCCCCGGAGCATGCTTGCGGACGTTGGTCAGCGCCTCCTGGACCGTGCGGAAGGCCGCCCGCTCCACCGTCTTCGCGCCGCTCGCCCCGCCGGCACCGGCCACCACTCCGCGCTCGTACGTCACATCCAGCGCGCTCATCTCGATCAGCCGCGGCAGCTCCTCCAGGTCCGGCTGGGGAGCCAGGTCGCGCGCCTCCGCCGCCTCGCCGCTGTCCGCCCGCAGCACGCCCACCATGTGCCGCAGCTCTTCCAGCGTCCGTACGGACAGCTCCCGGATCGTCCTGGCACCCGCGCGCGCCTCCGCGTCCTCGGTGCTCACCTGCACCGCACCCGCCTGCAGGCTGATCAGGCTGACCTGATGGGCCACCACGTCGTGCATCTCACGGGCGAGCCGGGCGCGTTCGGTGGTCTTGACCCGGTCGGCGAGCAGCCGGTGCTCACGGCGCAGGCTCCGGGTCAGGTCCTCGACGCGGGAGGCCAGTTCCCGGCGGGTGCGCACCAGCAGCCCCAGGGCGATGGGGGCGGCCGAGGTGACGCTGGCGTCGATCAGTACCAGGGTGTTCTCCCGGTACGCGGTGAGTTCGAAGTCGGAGATCGGATACGGGAAGAAGTGCGCGGCGATCAGCAGCAGCGCACAGCCGCCGAGCCGGGCCCGGCCGGGCCGGAGGGCGGCCAGGGTGTAGAGCGCGATCATCGGCGCGAACCAGATGTAGCCGATGTAGAGCCCGGGAAGGGTGAAGAGGAAGACCAGCAGCGGGAAGCGGCGGCGCACCAGCAGGGCGGCCGCCGCCGCCATCGAGACGCCCACCTCCAGGTCGAGGTCGATGCCGTTGACCAGCATCGCGTCGGCGATTGCCAGCAGAACGGGGACCGCCAGCGGGGCCGTCTTGCGCAGCCGCCGTCCGACCGGTCCGCGGGTCAGCGCCCGCGCCATGCCGGTGCGGGGCGCCAGCGCGTCCCGGCCGGAGGTTCCGCGGCTGTCGGACGTCCCCCGGTTGCCCGGTGTCCCCGGGCCGGACGTTTCTCGGCGGGACGCCGCAGAACCGTTCCCTCTGCCGTCCCCGCCCCCGCTGCCTCTGCCGTTCCCCCTGCCGCTCCCGCCCCTGGTTCTCACCACGACCCCCTGGGGTCGCTTGCCACCAGACCCGCCCGGTCGGCCACGATGGCCGCCTGGATGCGGTTGATCCCGCCCAACTTCCCCAGCAGGGCGCGCACATGGTCCTTGACCGTACTGGGGGCGAGCCCCATCCGGTCGGCTATCTGGGCGTTGGCCAGGCCCTCGCCGAGCAGGGCCAGCACCTCGGACTCCCGCGGGGTCAGCCCGCTCACCGCCCGGTTCGCGGAGGCCTGGTCCTCGGCGGTCAGATAGCCCCCGATCACCGCCCGGGTGACCCCGGGATCGAGCACACTGCCGCCCGCCGCCAGCGTCCTCACGGCCCGTACGAGTTGTTCCGGATCGGAGTCCTTGAGCAGAAACCCGGCCGCGCCTTCGCGCAGCGCCGCCGTCAGGTACTCCTGGGCGTCGAAGGTGGTCAGCATCGCCACCACGGGCGGATTCGGGGTGGCGCGCAGCCGGCGCAGGACGGTCAGCCCGTCCACGTCCGGCATCCGGATGTCCAGCAGCACGACCTCGGCTGCGCACCGCAGCACGGTGTCCACGGCCTCGGCGCCGCTGCAGTCCGCGACCATCTCGATGTCCGGGTCGGTCCCCAGGATCATCCGCAGTCCGGATCTGACCAGCCGCTCGTCGTCCACCACAGCGACACGGATCACCGGCCGCCCCTTTCTCCTCCGCGCCCATTCGAGCTCGCAAAACCGCCCGGCGTCGCGCGATTCCGCTTCCCTGCCGTACGGGACCGCCCTGTGGCGGCCCCGTACCCCCGCCGAGCGGCGGGGGTGAGCCCGCGACCTCTGGAGGATGCCGCGGGGATGCCCCCACGGGCAGAGTTGTTCACATGCTGCACCACTGAAGAGGCCATGGGCCCAAGACGCGTTGCAGTTCACATCGGCGGCCGCCGCGACCCCCACACGCGGCGGCCGCTTCGTGCGTGCGGGGGCGTTCCGGAGGGGGATCTCCCCCGCACGCCCGGCAGGCGCCCTGGCGGCTCCTCAAAACCCCAGGTCAGACGGGACGTCATCGTCGGCTGACCGGGCGCCGCGGCTCTGCGCGACCCGTAGAACGTCCTGCAGTGCGGTCCTGAGTTGAGCCGACAAAAACCGCAACTGCCGTGCATCCACCGCCGGATCGTCGATCAGAACCCGCGCGTGCTCCAGCAGTCCCGCCGCCATCCTGAGTTGCAGCGCCTCGATCTGATCGGCACGCCGGGACAGCGGGCTGTCCTCCCGGTCCGTGAGGAGATAGCAGGGTTTGCCGTCCTGACCGGTCCAGGGGAGCAGCCGGGGGGTGCCGGGTGTGCTCATCGGCCGCCCTCCGCTTGTGCGTTTTGCCGGTGCGTACGGAGGGGGTGGCGGGCGGGGGGAGCGTGGGTCATGTCGACCTGCTTTCGTGGGTGGCATGCCCGGGCCGTCAAGGACGGCGGGGCCCGTCCTTCCTGACGGTGCGGCAACGCCAGGCGCGGGCCCGCGACCCGGACAGTGACGTGCTGTGCCACTTTCCGCCCCTGCTGGGACGCCCTGTCCTACCCGTCGAGAGCGAGACGGTCGGCCAGCTCCGTGAGCGGTGAGGTGCGCCGGCGTTCGCGGTGGCGGAGGTCGGCCACCAGACGGCGGCTCGTGGAGTGGTAGCGCATCCATTCCGGGGCGGTGCGCTCGGCGGCGAGCAGCGCCTGCACCGCGCCGTCGTCCTTGCGCAGGTCGGTGAAGGCCAGGGCGCGGTCCACGTGGCACCGCGCGCGCCAGGTCGGGGGCAGCGTGTGCAGCTCGGGGACGGTGCGCGCGGTGCGCAGTGCCTCGGCGCTCTCCTCCATCTCCACCAGGAAGTTGACCCTGGCCACCCCGACGTTGGTCGGGCCGAACGGCGTCGCGTAGTCGAGACGGTCCGTGCCGATCCTGGCCGCCGCCGCGCTCGCCATCGTGAGCAGATCCCGTACCGTGTCGCGTCGCTCCAGGCGGACCGCGGCCGTTGCCGCACGGAGCAGCAGGACTCCCCACAGGGCCAGTTCGAGCGGTGGGGAGCGGAAGCCCGGCTCGATGCGTTCGGCGGCGTTCAGCGCGACGCGTTCGGCGTCCGCCAGCCGCCCCTGCTTGGTGAGTACCCAGGCAAGGCTGGAGAAGCCGGCGGTCTCCAGGTGGGGATCGTCTCCCCGGGCCGCCGCCGTCATCGACCGTTCCAGGGCGGTGAAGGCGGCGTCCTCCTTGCCCAGCGCCGTCAGCGTCGTGGCGGCGACCTGATAGGCCTCGGCCAGGACCGAGTGGGCCGCGGCGGCCTCGGCGCCGGTGGTGGCGTGAGCGGCCGCCTTGGCATCCCTGATCAACTGCGGAAGCAGTGCGCCGATTTCCGCCATCCGTCCCTCGCGGCGGATGCGTTCCGTCGAACGCAGGGAGGCCTGCAGCGCCGCGATGCCCAGCGGGTCCTCGGGGTCCGGATCACCGCCCAGCAGGTCGGACACGGGCGCGACGGCCTGGCGCAGCGCCAGGACGGAGGGCTGTTCGCCCTCGCTGCGCACCTCGAAGGTGGCGGGCTGCCCGGCGAGCGCGGACGGCTCCACGTCCAGGGCTCTGGCCAGCGCGTTGAGCGTCGCGAGCCGCGCCGTGCGGCGTACACCCTGTTCGAGCTTCCGGACGGTGTCGACGCACAGGCCCGCCCGCTCGGCGAGGGCCTCCTGCGTCAGCTTCCGGCGTATGCGCAGCCGGGCGATGCGCTCACCGATGCCGGGTTCCTCGGACAACTCCATGGCCACCCCCGCGAGAAGGACGTACCGGCCACGCTACGCCCGTGCGCGGCGCTCAAGCCCGCTGGGCGTCCTCGTTCCGGGGGAGCCGGGACGGACCGGCTGACCCCAGGTCATGTGGGGTGTATGCCGGGCACCTCGCCTGAGGGGCGTGGCGTGAAATCAGCGGCGAATGCCGCCATTCCTGCCCGATTCCGGGCAAAAACGTGGACGTTCCGGAGGGTCCGGCCTACTGTGTTCGCTCATGATCAAGGACAAGAGCATGCGTGCGCTCCCCGCCGGCGCCGAGGCCGTGGTCTTCGACTGCGACGGCTTGCTGGTCGACACGGAGGTCTGCGCGACCGTCGCGGAAACGGCCATCTTCGCGGCGCACGGCCATCCCTTCGGGCCTGAACAGAAGGCCCTGGTCATCGGCCGCACCGTGGAGGCCGCCGGTGAGGCCATGGCGCAGTACTTCGGGCGCCCCGACGCCGGTGCCGAAATCGCCGCCGAACTCCTCGAAAGGGTCCGCAAGGAGCTGTCCCGGGGCGCCGCGGCTCTCCCCGGGGCGGCGGACCTGGTGCGCGCCTGCCGGGCGGCCGTTCCCGTCGCCGTGGCCAGCAACAGCCCCAGGGAACTGCTGGACGCGGCGCTGTGGTCGGCCGGCCTCGCCGATTGCTTCACCCACTCGTTCGCCGCCGACGAGGTGCGTTCCCCCAAGCCCGCACCGGAGCTCTACCTCACGGCATGCGCCGCGCTCGGTGCCGACCCGGAGCGTTCCGTCGCCTTCGAGGACTCGGCCACGGGCATCGCCTCGGCGCGTGCTGCCGGGCTCTACGTCGCGGTCGTCCCGTCCCTTCCGGGAGCCGATCTCGACCACGACTGGCTGGGCGGCAGCTTGGCCGACCCCGAATTGCTCGACTGGGCCAGGGGGCTGGGCCGGGAAGCCGGGGCGTGACACCGGGGGGCACGGGGGCATCGGGGGAAACCGGGGGAAACTGGGGCGTGACGCTACAGCCCCCCGCCGCGTCCCATCGCCGCCGCCCGCAACCCGTCCGCCCGCATGCCGTGCGGGCCGAAGCCGCGGCCGGTGGCCAGGACGACCACCGAGGTCATGGCCGCCAGCGCATAGGCGGTCGTGACGAGGGACAGGGCGCCCTGGGGGGTGTCGAAGGAGCGGTTGAAGAAGTCCGTCACGGTCAGCAGGACGACGGTCCGCACGGTCATGTACAGCTCCAGCGCGGCGAACACCAGGAGCGCGCCGCGCACTTCCCGTCGTCCTCGTACGGCCAGCACTCCGAGGACGAGGAGAGCGAGCACCGATCCGAGGGTGGTGAACGCGCTGGGCGCCGCCAGGTCGAGGGTGCCGAGCACCGAGCCGTCGACCGCGTCGTGCAGGTAGTGGCCCACGTTCCCCTCGGGGGTCGCCAGATCGCCGACGAGCCAGCCGAGGCGTGCCAGGGACATCAGCAGGAACAGCATCCCGCAGATCCGTGAGGGGCGGCGCTGCCAGATTTCCGGGCCGTTCGCCGCCAGACCGCTCGCCGCCGGGCCGTCCACCGCCAGGTCGTCCGCTGCCGGGCCGTCCACCGCCGTGGTGGACGGGCGCCCGCCGCGGCGGCGTTCGGTGGCCGGGAACATCGTGCACAGTACGACCAGCGCCACCACCAGCCCCAGCCCGCGGGTGGCGAGCACCCAGCCGCCCAGCGGGTCGTGGTGGTACAGATCGCGGTAGGCGGCATCGGT
The DNA here is from genome assembly GCF_004125265.1 of Streptomyces lydicus. Classification (GTDB taxonomy): domain Bacteria; phylum Actinomycetota; class Actinomycetes; order Streptomycetales; family Streptomycetaceae; genus Streptomyces; species Streptomyces lydicus_C. Next base: position 3,512,457 of record NZ_RDTE01000003.1, on the reverse strand, counting down.
GAGGCCCACCCCCTCCCGCAGGGAGACGGCGAGCAGCACCCAACCGCACAGCAGCGCCGCGGAGCGCGCCACCCGCCGCCGGGCCAGTGCCAGTCCGGCGATCGCCAGGAAGCCGACGGTGAAGGCCCATTCGTACGGGCCGAGGATCTGCGTCGTGGGGGAGGCGCCCGGGTTGAACAGGCCTTCCAGGAAGTCCCAGGTATTGCCGTCCCCTTGGGCGATGCCGTAGGCGGTCCAGGCGAGCAGTACGCCGGAGTAGAGGGCGAGGGACGTGGCGGTCGTACGGTAGGCACCGCCGTGCTCCGGGGCGGCCCGGCCCGGGTCGGCGCCCGGACGGACATCCACCGTTCCACCGTCCTGCATCACCATGACCGACCCCCGATCCGCTCCTCGTGGCCACCGCACCGGCTTGTTCGCCGTACGACAGCCTCACAGCCTCACTGTGTCAAGGACGGTGGGAGAGCAGGTGGAGGTTCCACCCCGTGTGTCGTGCGGTTCGGGGTTCTCGGGGGCCGCAGTGCGGCAACTGTCTCCACGGGCGGCGCGGCAAGGGGTAAGCGTGCCAACTGCTCCCGCAGGGGCGGTGGATCACTACGGGCCGGGGCGGCATCACGGCACGGGCGACCTTGGCCGGTCCCCGAGGTGACGCCCTTCCCGTGAGGGGCCGGTGCGGGAAGATGGGCCCATGGGGATCTTCGGGGGCGAGGGCCGGCTGATCGGTGGCCGGTACCGCCTGGAAGTTCGGCTCGGCTGCGGCGGTATGGGGACGGTCTGGCGCGCCACCGACGAGCTGCTGGCCCGCCAAGTCGCGGTGAAGGAGCTGCACTTGGACGAGGAAGCCGGTGAGGGTGATGGCGGGGCGGCGGCCCGGCCCGAGCCGCGGGTACAGCGTGAGCGGGCGGTGCGGGAGGCACGGACGGTCGCCGGGATCAAGCACCCGAATGTGATTGTCGTGCATGACGTCGTCGAGCAGGACGGCCGGCCGTGGATCGTGATGGAGCTGGTGGAGGGCCCGTCGCTGGCCGACCGGCTGCAGAGCGGCGGGCCGGTCGCGCCGCGCGAGGCCGCCCGGATCGGTGTCGCGCTGCTGGGCGCGCTGCGGGCCGCGCACACCCGCGGGGTGCTGCACCGGGACATCAAGCCCGCCAACGTCCTGATGGAGTCGGGCACCGGCCGGGTCGTGCTCACCGACTTCGGTATCGCCCAGGTGCCCGGGGTCACCACGCTGACCGACACCGGCAGTTTCGTCGGCTCACCCGAATACACCGCGCCGGAACGGATGTCCGGCCGCGGCACGGGGCCCGAGGCCGATCTCTGGTCGCTCGGGGTGCTGCTGTGCGCCGCGCTCAGCGGTGCCTCGCCGTTCCACCGCGACTCGCTGGGCGGTGTGCTGCACGCCGTGGTGGACGAGGACATCGAATTCCCGGAGGCCGCACGGGCGTTACGTGCCGTCGTCGAGGGCTTGCTGGAGCGCGATCCGGAGCGCCGGCTGGGGGCCGCCGAGACGGAGCGGCTGTTGCGCGGCTATCTGCGGTCGGGCCGCTCCCCGGAACGCGGGGCCGGCGACCAGGGGGCCGGGCGCGGTCAGGGGCGCGGTCAGGGCCATGGCCACGGTCACGGTCATGGGGGCGGCCGTGATCGCGGCCACGGCTACGGCCACGGGCGTGATGCGGGGGACGGGGGTGACGGACGTGACGGGCATGACGCCGGCGACGGGGCCGCCGGCCGCGCCGCCGAGGCCGTGGCGGGCGCGAGCGGGCCGCCGGGACCGGCCGGGCCCCGCCCCAGTGGCCCGCACGCCCCGCACCGCCCCGGGCCCGACGTCCACGCCTCCCCGCACGACGGCCCCGGCGACGGCCTGCCCAGCGAACACCCGTCCAGCGAGGACCCGTTGGCCCCGGGAGCGCCGCCCGCGACCCCGACTGTCCCCGGCCGTACGCCCACCGGAGACGGATGCGGAGACGGAAGCGAAGACGGATGCGGAGACGGAAGCGGAGACGGAGGCGAAGACGGAAGCAGAGAGGGGAGAGGCGGAGACGGGAGCGGCGGTGAAGGCGGCGGCGAAGACGCCGGGCCGCCGGCCGCGCACGCGGGCGCACGTGCCGACGGCCGGGCAAGCGGCCGGGCCCCGGGCGCACCGACCCGTGCCTCCCTCGACGACCGGGCGCTGGCGGTGGCCGCCCGGCCGCACACCGGCCGGCTCCGCACCGCTCTGCTGATGGCGCTCGCGGCGGTGGTGATCGGCGGCGCGGGCGCGGGCCTGGCCGTCCTGCTGATGCACCCGGACGGGACGCGCCCGGACGGGAGCGACGGCAGAACCGGCGGCCGCTCCCCACAAGCCTCGGAAGGGGGGCCGGGGCCGGGGCCGGGACCTGCGCGGACCCCCGCCCCCGTCGGCGGGCACCCCACCGTCACGATCACCTCGTCGCCCTCCCCGGTGGCCACCGGCACGATCCCCGCCGGCTACCGCCTCGTCCACGACCCGGCCGGCTTCGTGCTCGCCGTACCGGACGGCTTCACCCGCTCGTACGAGAACGACCGCGTCTACTACTCCTCTCAGGGCAGACGGTTCCGGATCGGCATCCAGCTGCGGAAGCGGGTCCCGGAAGGGCCGCTGGGCGCGATGCGGACGGCGGATGCGGAGGGTCCCGCGCACTACCGCGGCTACCGTCAGGGGCAGCTCACCGCGACCACCCACCACGGGCTCCGGGCCGGGCGCTGGGAGTTCGTCTGGGACGGTGGCGCGCAGGACGGCGGCCCCCGCCGCACCTACGACCTCAGCTGGGACGAGGGCGGCCGGATGATCGACGTGTGGATCTCCTCCCCGGTCGGCGCGCGCACCGAGGCCGCGCGGCACCTCGACACCGCGCTCGACGCCTTCCGGCTGACCGGGACGTGAGGCGGGGCGTGACCGGGGGCCCGGCGCGTGACCGGGAGCCCGGGGTGTGACCGGAGGTGTGCCCCGGAGGCGTGACCCGGTGCCGCGTCGCGTGCCCCGCGGCCCCGGTCCTCCCAGACCAGCCCCCTTGCGGCCAGCGGACACTGGCGCGATGGTGCGGACGGTGTGAAAACTCATTACTCCCGGGTACACAAAGCGTCGTGGGAGGAATACGCTCGCCGACATGACGGACTCGCAGGACACCGGAACCGCCTCCCCCGAGGCCCCCGCCGCGGCCCCGGAGGCCCCCGCCCCCGAGGCGCCCGCCGAGACGCCAGCGCCCGCCGAGACGCCCGCGGCCGGCGAGGCTCCCGCGGCCGACGAGGCCCCCGCCGCCCCCGCCGACGGCAACCCGGTCGCCGCCACCCCGGCGGGCGCCCGTACCGCGGCGGACGTGGTCACCCCCGAACTCGCCGCCCGGCTCACCCGTGGTGTGGTCGGCACGAACCGCACCGCCAACCACACCCCGTTCACCGGCGAGAAGCTGGCCGACCTGCCCGAGTCCACCCCCGAGGACGTCGCCACCGCCTTCGAGCGGGCCCGCGCCGCCCAGGAGCGCTGGGCCAAGGTCCCGGTCAAGCAGCGCGCCGCGGTGCTGCTGCGCTTCCACGACCTGGTGCTGCGCCGCCAGGCCGAAGTGCTCGACCTGATCCAGCTGGAGACCGGCAAGGCGCGGCTGCACGCCCATGAGGAGGTGCAGGCGGTCGCCGTCACCGCCCGCCACTACGGCCGCAAGGCCCACGCCTACCTCAAGCCCAAGGCCCGCACCGGCGTCGTACCGACCCTCACCAAGGTCACCGAACTCCGCCAGCCCCGCGGCGTCGTGGGGCAGATAGCCCCCTGGAACTACCCCTTCGAGCTGTCCGTCGGCGACGCCCTGCCGGCCTTCGTCGCGGGCAACGCCGTCGTCATGAAGCCCGACACGGAGACCGCGCTGACCGCGCTGTGGGCCCGGGAACAGCTCATCGAGGCCGGGCTGCCGGAGGACGTCTGGCAGGTCGTACTCGGCGAGGGCCCGGTCGTCGGCCCCGCCGTCGTCGAGCACGCCGACTACGTCTCCTTCACCGGCTCGACCCGTACGGGCCGCGAGGTCGCCCAGGGCGCCGCCGCCCGGCTGGTCGGCGTCTCCCTCGAACTCGGCGGAAAGAACGCCATGTTGGTGCTCCAGGACGCCGATGTGGAGAAGGCCGCCGCCGGCGCCGTCCGCGGCTGCTTCGCCTCCGCCGGGCAGCTGTGCATCTCCATCGAGCGGCTCTACGTCCACGAATCCATCGCCGACGACTTCCTCCAGCGCTTCGCCGCGCGTACGAAGGCGATGCGGCTGGGCAACTCCCTCGCCTACGGCGCCGACATGGGCTCCCTGGTCGGCGAGCGGCAGCTGGAGACCGTCACCCGCCATGTCGACGAGGCCGTCGCCAAGGGCGCCCGGCTGGTCGCCGGCGGCCGCCCCCGCCCCGACATCGGCCCGCTCTTCTACGAGCCGACCATCCTCGACGGCGTCCAGGCTCCGATGGCGGTCTGCGACGAGGAGACCTTCGGCCCTGTCGTCTCGCTCTACCGCTTCCGCGACGAGGACGAGGTGGTGGCGCTCGCCAACGCCACCCCGTACGGCCTCAATTCCAGCGTCTGGACCAAGGACGGCCGCCGCGGCCGCGCGGTCGCCGCCCGGCTGCGCACCGGCACGGTCAACGTCAATGAGTGCTACGCCGCCGGGTACGCCAGCGTGCAGGCGCCGATGGGTGGCATGGGGGACTCGGGCCTGGGCCGCCGGCACGGCTCCGAGGGCATCCTCAAGTACACCGAGGCGCAGACCGTCGCCCACCAGCGCCTGATGCCGCTGGCGCCGTCCTTCGGAATGACCGACGAGAAGTACGCCCAGTTCATGACCCGCAGCCTGCGCGCGATGAAGGCGCTCCGACTCCGCTAACACCCCCTCAGCAGGGAGAGCCAGTGCCCCAGGAGAACTCTGCCCGGAATCAGGACGCCAACGGCGGCGGGGGCGCCCAGGACGGCCAGGACGGTCCGGAGAACCGTGCCGCCCCCGACCCCCGTGCCGACGGCCCCGCCACTTCCGCCACTCCCGCCGCCCCCGACGGCCCCGCCTACGACTACGACGTGCTCGTCGTCGGCTCCGGCTTCGGCGGCTCGGTCTCCGCACTCCGGCTGACCGAGAAGGGCTACCGCGTCGGCGTCCTCGAAGCCGGCCGCCGCTTCACCCGCGAGACGCTGCCGAAGAACTCCTGGGACCTCAAAAGCTATCTGTGGGCCCCCGCCCTCGGTCTCTACGGCATCCAGCGCATCCATCTGCTGGGGAATGTCATGGTCCTGGCGGGTGCGGGGGTCGGCGGAGGCTCGCTGAACTACGCCAACACCCTCTATGTACCGCCCGAGCCGTTCTTCGACGACCCGCAGTGGAAGCACATCACCGACTGGCAGGAGGAGTTGAAGCCGTACTACGACCAGGCGCGTCGGATGCTGGGCGTACGGCTCAACCCCACGATGACGCCGTCCGATGTGCATCTCAAGGCGACCGCGCAGGCCATGGGCGTCGGCGACTCCTTCCACATGGCGCCGGTCGGTGTCTTCTTCGGGGACGGCCGGGACGCCGTCGGCGAGGAGGAGGCAAAAGCCGCGAAGGCGGCGCCCGGAGAAGAGGTCGCGGACCCCTACTTCGGCGGCGCGGGCCCCTCCCGCAAGGCGTGCACCGAGTGCGGCGAGTGCATGACGGGCTGCCGTCACGGCGCGAAGAACACCCTCAACGAGAACTACCTCTACCTCGCCGAACGGGCGGGAGCCGTCATCCACCCGATGACCTCCGTCGTCGCGCTCACCGAGGACTCCCGCGGCGGCTTCGCGGTCGGCACGCTGCCGACCGACAACAAGAAGAAGGGCGCGGGCCGTACGTTCACGGCCCGGCGCGTGATCCTCGCGGCCGGCACCTACGGCACCCAGAGCCTGCTGCACCGCATGAAGGACAGCGGGCGGCTCCCGTACCTCTCCGGCCGGCTCGGATCGCTGACCCGTACCAACTCCGAGGCCCTGGTGGGCGCCCAGACCGACAACCGCCGCTACCGCAAGCGGCACGGCGCGGCGAAGGCCGACTTCACCAAGGGCGTGGCGATCACGTCGTCGATCCACCCCGACGAGAACACCCACATCGAGCCGGTGCGCTACGGCAAGGGCTCCAACGCGATGGGGGGCATGACGATCCTCCAGGTCCCCTACCGGCCCGCCGGACGCGTCGCGGGCTGGCTGGGCAACGTGGCCCGCCACCCCTGGCTGGCGCTCCGCTCGCTCTCCAACCACCGCTGGTCGGAGCGGACCATCATCGGCCTGGTCATGCAGTCCCTCGACAACTCCCTGACGACGTACCGGAAGCCGAAGGGCCTGGGCAAGGGCCTGCTCACCGCACGCCAGGGGCACGGGGCCCCGAACCCGAACCAGATCCCCGAGGCCACCCGGGCGGCGACGCTGCTGTCCGAGGAGATCAACGGCTTCGCGGGCTCCAACATCGGTGAGCTGATGGGCACCCCGCTCACCGCGCACTTCCTGGGCGGCTGCCCGATCGGCGAGGACGCGGACCACGGCGTGATCGACCCGTACCACCGCCTCTACGGACACCCGGGCATCTCGGTCGTCGACGGCTCCGCGGTCTCCGCCAACCTCGGCGTCAACCCGTCCCTGACCATCACCGCACAGGCCGAGCGCGCGATGTCGCTGTGGCCCAACAAGGGCGAGCCGGACCCGCGCCCCGCCCCGGGCCGGACCTACCGGCGGCTGGCGCCCGTCGAGCCGGCCCGCCCCGCGGTCCCGCCCCAGGCCTTCGGCGCGCTGAAGCTGCCGTTCGTGGCCGTTCCGCCGGTGCCGCCGAAGAAGTCCGTGACGTAGGGCCTGGCGGACGGCGGAGGGTGGGCGGCTGACGGCTGACGGCGGGCAGCGGGCGGAAGGCGCGGGGAAGGTATACGGCAGGCCGGCGGCGGTGGCCGAAATAAGTTGCCGCTTCAACGAGAATCCTGCCGTGATGTCGATCACATCCGCCACAGCAGCCTCACGGGAGACGCGCGTAGGCCTCACGGACACCCCGTAGGCGTCGCGAAAGCCGGGCGCAGGACAAGTCCGGCGACGGCCGTGCGCCGGGCGCACTCCCCCTATAGCGAAGGGCCCCGGATACCGTCCGCGAGGGGGGTTGCGGACGGCCACGGGGCCCTTTGCTTTCGGTGCCGGCGTCAGGGCAGCGCCGGCACCGAGGGGCGGCGCTGGGGGGGGGGGAGCGCCGCTGGCTTATGGGTGGTGCGTGAGGGTGTGAGTGCCGCGATGGTCGGACCAATGGCAGTGCAAAAGGTCCGGACCGGATACGGCAGGTCGTTCGTCAAGCATCGTCCTGGATGCGCCTCACCTGGCGCAACCTTTTCGACCGGATGCGGTCGGTCCCGGGCGTCCCCAGGACCGACCACCCCATCGGATGTGACCGGGCTGCTGTCCCCTGCTGACCGGTCACGGCTCCGGAGCGAGGTCCCACGACGCGGGCCGCGGCTGGCGGCCGGCGTCTCATCGCTCCGGCTTTCCGCCCGTGAGGCGGCGTCTACGCGTAGTCCTGCAGGCCGCGCCTGGCTGGCGTGGCACCGGGAACAACGAAGCCTCGCGGCGGCCGGTCACGCGCCGTACGGGTGAGTCGGCAACCGAACGCAGATCCGGCAGCTGCGCCGGGGCGCGTGCGTTTCGTCACGCGCCCCGTCCGGCCCCGAAACCGACCCTGAAACCGACTCTAAACCGTCCAGAATCAGCCACGGCCCCTCTGATCCCGACGCCGGAACCACCGGAATGCGGGCCGGATCCGGCCACTCCCGACAGCCGGCCCGCTACCCGCGGCGGCCGCCCGGCCATCCGGGCGACCTGGCAGCCACCCGCCCCCCGGCAGCCGGCCGGGCCCCCTCCCGCCCGCCTCAGATCTGGCCCCGGCACAGCTCCAGCAGCGTCATCGCCAGCGCGGTGCCCGGCTTGCCGAGCTGGTCGCGGTAGTGGGCAAGGATCTCCATCTCGCGGGAGAGATTGACCCGCCGTCCGCCGGAGGTGAGGCGTTCGCGCTGGATGACGGCCGAGACGGCCATCCGTTCCTGGACGAGGCCGATGATCCGGCCGTCGAGATCGTCGATCCGCTGCCGTGCGTCATGGATGATCCCGGCCGCCTCCGGCGTGTGGGCGCCGGTGTCGGTGCCGGGGGCCGGGGCGGGGGAGGTGGTGGTCCGAGCGCTCATGTCCGTATCTCCTGGGGTGAATGGCCCCGGAGCCGATGGAACGGTCCTGACAGACGCAGACGCCCCGGACCATTTCGGCCCGGGGCGCCTGGGAAGTTGCTTGTCAGTGGATCAAGCAGCACCACCATGGCAGCCGGACGGGCCGGTGCCATAGGTAAAGACGAAGGTCAGCTGCTTGGACATGGGGCCAAGTATGAGCCCGTTAGAATCGAAAGTCCAACCCCTGCTCCACACCGCCGGAAGGCCGCCGAAGTGCCATCAGCGCCCCCTGCCGCTGCCCCGGACGTCGTCCTCGTAGTCGACTTCGGCGCACAGTACGCCCAGCTCATCGCCCGCCGGGTCCGTGAGGCCCGGGTCTACAGCGAGATCGTGCCGTCCACCATGCCGGTGGCGGAGATGCTTGCGAAGAACCCGAAGGCGATCATCCTCTCCGGCGGTCCCTCGTCGGTCTACGCCGACGGCGCCCCCAGCCTGGACCGCTCGCTGTTCGAGGCCGGTGTCCCGGTCTTCGGCATGTGCTACGGCTTCCAGCTCATGGCGATCGCCCTCGGCGGCACCGTCGACAACACCGGCGCCCGGGAGTACGGCCGCACCCCGCTGACCGTCTCCCGCCCCGGATCCACCCTCTTCGAGGGCACCCCCACCGAGCAGTCGGTGTGGATGTCCCACGGCGACGCCTGCTCGGCCGCGCCCGAGGGCTTCACGGTCACCGCGTCCACGGACGTGGTGCCGGTCGCCGCCTTCGAGAACGACGAGAAGAAGCTCTACGGCGTCCAGTACCACCCCGAGGTCATGCACTCCACGCACGGCCAGCAGGTCCTGGAGCACTTCCTCTACCGCGGTGCGGGCATCGAGCCGAGCTGGACCACCACCAGCGTGGTCGAGGAGCAGGTCGCCGCGATCCGCGCCCAGGTCGGCACCAAGCGCGCCATCTGCGCGCTGTCCGGCGGCGTGGACTCCTCGGTGGCCGCGGCCATCGTGCAGAAGGCCATCGGCGACCAGCTGACCTGCGTCTACGTCGACCACGGCCTGCAGCGCAAGGGCGAGTCGGAGCAGGTCGAGAAGGACTTCGTGGCCGCCACCGGCGTCCAGCTGAAGGTCGTCGACGCCGAGGAGCGCTTCCTGACCGCGCTGGCCGGGGTCAGCGACCCCGAGCAGAAGCGGAAGATCATCGGGCGCGAGTTCATCCGCGTCTTCGAGCAGGCCCAGGTCGAGCTGGTCGCCGAGGCCGGCGCCGAGGGCGAGGAAGTCGCCTTCCTGGTCCAGGGCACGCTCTACCCGGACATCGTCGAGTCCGGCGGCGGCACGGGCACCGCCAACATCAAGTCGCACCACAACGTCGGCGGGCTCCCCGACGACATCGAGTTCCAGCTCGTCGAGCCGCTGCGCCAGCTGTTCAAGGACGAGGTCCGGATGGTCGGCTCGGAGCTCGGCCTGCCGGACGAGATCGTCCACCGCCAGCCGTTCCCCGGCCCCGGCCTGGGCATCCGCATCGTCGGCGAGGTCACCAAGGAGCGCCTGGACCTGCTGCGCGAGGCCGACGCCATCGCCCGCGAGGAGCTGACCGCGGCCGGTCTGGACCGCGAGATCTGGCAGTGCCCGGTGGTCCTGCTCGCCGACGTCCGCTCGGTCGGCGTCCAGGGCGACGGCCGGACGTACGGCCACCCGATCGTGCTGCGCCCGGTGTCCTCCGAGGACGCGATGACCGCGGACTGGACGCGGATGCCGTACGACGTGCTGGCGCGGATCTCGACCCGCATCACCAACGAGGTCGCCGAGGTCAACCGGGTCGTCCTCGACGTCACCAGCAAGCCCCCGGGCACCATCGAGTGGGAGTGACCCCACCCGTCGGACCGGGGTGATCCCACCGGCCGTATGACGACGCCGCCGCTCAGCCTGTGCTGGGCGGCGGCGTTGTCGTTGGGTGGGGTGGGCGGCGCTGGGGAGTCTTCGGCCGTCCAAGGGCCGCCCTCGGTCGGCTTCGGGGGAGTGAGTGCCCGGGTGCCGCCGTCCCCCGTACATTCCCGCCGGTCACGCCCCTGGTTACCTGTCGTAGTGGAAGGTAGCTTCCGCATCGAGCATCAAGTGCCGTACGTGCCAGGAGGAGAGCCGCGATGCCCGAGCCGACCCCGATACCCACCGACCAGCTGCAGTTCGCGATGCCGCCGACGCACCAGACCGTCGAGGACGAACGGCGCCACCGCCAGGAACGCCTGGTCGTGGCGCTGCGCCTGTTCGGGCACTACGGCTTCGAGGAGGGCGTCGCGGGCCATATCACCGTGCGCGACCCGGAGTTCCCCCACTGTTTCTGGGTCAATCCGTTCGGCATGTCCTTCCGGCACCTCACGGTCAGCGATCTGCTGCTGGTGAACGAGGAGGGGAAGGTCGTCCAGGGCCGCCATCACGTCAACCAGGCGGCGTTCGCCATCCACGCCCAGGTCCACCGGGCCCGGCCCGACGTCGTCGCGGCCGCTCACAGCCACTCCACGTACGGCCGGGCACTGTCCGCGCTGGGGGAGCTGCTGGACCCGATCACCCAGGACGTCTGTGCGTTCTACGAGGACCATGCGCTCTTCGACGACTACACGGGCGTGGTGGTGGACGAGGCGGAAGGCCGGCGGATCGCGGCCGCCCTCGGGCCGCACAAGGCGGTGATCCTGCGCAACCACGGCCTGCTGACGGTCGGCGACTCGGTGGACGCGGCGGCGTGGTGGTTCGTCACGATGGAACGCTCCTGCCAGGTCCAGCTAACCGCCAAGGCCGCCGGCAAACCGGTCCTGATCGACCACCACAACGCCGTCCGCACCCGCGAACAGCTGGGGAACGACCTGGTGGCCTGGATCAACTACCAGCCGCTGTACCAGCAGATCGTCCGCAGCGAGCCGGATCTCTTCGGCTAGGGCGGGTCCGGTGGCGGGGGTGGGGTTGGGGGTGGGGCGAGTTCGGTGGTGGTCCGGCGACGGGCCCGGTGGCTTCCGGGTTCGCCGCCCGGCCGGTGGCAGCGCCCCGTCGCCGGTGAAGGTGACGGGGCGCCGGTGCCGGGCTCGGAGCGTGCGGTGAGCTATCCGATGTTGAGGTCGATGACCTGGTAGAAGGCATTGCCGGTGTCGGCGACCTCCCACACCGACAGCAGCACGTGGTACCCCTTGCGGTCACCGGGCAGCGTGACGTGGTGGATCGTCGGGTCCTCGGGGAGGAGGTCGTCGGCGCTCCAGTACGGCTGGCCGCTGTTCTGGTACGTGGCGATCGGCTCCAGGTCGAACTGTGCCCGCGTCAGGCGCGCCCCCGGGTCCCAGCCGCTCTTGGTGAGGAAGTAGTTCCAGCGGCGGGTCTTGTGAGGGGCGTGGTAGCTCCAGGTGATCTCCAGCGGCCGGCCGGCGGCCGCCTGGTGCTTGTGCCAGTCCTGCTGCGAGTCGGGCTCGTCGAGCTTGGCGGCGAAGTCCTTCCCCGCGCTGGCGATCCGGCCGTCCTGGGGCGGCTCGAAGTTGGGGACGTCGTCCGGCGCGTACGGGTCGGTGAGGCCGGCTTCTGCCGCGGGGAAGAACTTGCCGGCCTCCAGGCCGGCGGCCTGCCAGTCCGCGAGGTGAAGCTGAGCCCTGGACTTGGGCTGGGTCACTGCTCCGTGTCGGGCTTCTCGTTCCACAGATCTCTCCTTGAGGACTTGACGACGCGAAGGTCGACACATCGACCATGTGTGCGCACTGTATCCATGTGGTTACGGATTGTGTCTGTGGGTGTGTGCGTGTCCACGCGAACCACCGGACGGCCCACCCGGGCCCTTCCTGCCGGATGGGTGAGCCGGCCGGGCCCTGCCGGACACGGGCGGCCGTCCCGCAGGGCCCGGCGCCGTCTCAGGGGTGCGGGAACAGATCGAAGAACGGTGCGGCGGCGGCCAGGCCCCGGCTGAAGGGCGAGTCGAAGTCCCAGACGAGGAACAGCAGGAAGGCGATCAACGCGCTGAAGAGCCCGGCCATCAGCAACTCCCGCCCCGAGCGCCGGATCTGCAGGGTGAACATGACGCCGATCGAAATGGCGCCGCCGATGATCAGCCCGAACCACACCACGCCCGGCAGCGTCGAACCGGCCGCGTCCGCACGGGCCGAGCGGGCACCGTCGGCCACCGCGACCTGGTCGACGAGGGGCTGGTAGGACTGCCCCTCGAAGTCGTTGCGCGGGTGGTAGTCGCTGACGTCCGCCCGGACCTTCGTCAGCAGTGCGGTGCCGCGGTCGGTCAGTTCGCCCTTCTCGGCCATGACCGGCCATTCCTTGTGTACGACGTAGGACACATAGGTGCCGACGTCCGAGCGGATACGGTCCCGGACCGGCGCGGGGTAGGCCCGGGCCCGCGCGCTGACCTCGTGCAGCGCCTGCGCCTCGGTCCGTACGGTGTCCTCGGCCGCGCTCCTGGACTCCCAGACCCCGGCGATGGCCAGGCCCAGCACGATCGCGTACACCACCCCCACCATCATCGTCAGATACTCGATCACATCGGGCGTTTCGGTCGGGTCGTCGTCCTCACTGATCCGGCGCTCCTTGAGGACGGTGATGGTCAGGACGACGCCACAGGCGGCGACCATGGCGAGGGTCAGCACCAGCCATTGCGACATGGAGACCTCCTACGAGGAACGGCGCCCGGCGGAACCGGACGAGGAGCTCGAACGGGGACGGAGGGCGGCTCCGGCCAGTACGGCCGGGGCGGTGATCAGCAGGGTCGTGGTCACCACGGAGCGCCCGGCGCGCGGCTTGTGGGACACCGGCGCATAGCTGCGGGGCAGGACGGGGCGAGGTGACGGCGGGCGGCTGACGACCGGCTTGGGCTTGGGGGCGGGCTTGTGCTCGGGCTCGGGTGGCGGGGCCGCGGGGCGGGCGCGGGGACTGGGGGGCGGCGGTGGCGGGGGCGGCGGCGGTGGTGTCGGCCGGGGCCTGGGTGCGGGCGGAGGCGGGGGCGTGGGCTTCGGGCTCGGTGGACGGGGCGCCGGCTTGTGGGAGGCCGGTGGCGGGGGCTTGGTCGCGGTGCAGGGGAAGTGCCAGTGGCGGGGCATGGGGAAGCCGGTCGGTACGTCCACGGGGGGCGCGGTGCCGGCATAGGCGCAGTTGTCGCCGGTGGGCCCGCGGTGGTAGCGGGCATGGGCCATGGCCGTAGGCGCGTTGGCGAGCAGCGTGGCGGCACCGGTCAGGGCCAGGAAGGCGGCGGCCAGGAGCGCGGCTCCCAGGCGCCGGAGGCCGCCGCGGAGTTCGGCGCGTTCGCTGCGTTTGCTGCGATGGTCGCGCTTCCTGCGTTCCCTGCCTTCCCTGTGCTCTCCGCCTTCGCTGCGTTCGCTGTGTTCGGTGCGTTCGGTGCGTTTGTCGAGTCTGTGAGGTGCGTGAGGTGTGTGGGGTGCGTTCGGTTCCGTCGGGTTGTCCCGGGCGGGTGGTCTGTCTCTGTCCAGGTCAACGCCGCGAAGTGGTCCATGGGGTCGGTGTATTTGGCACACGGCGAGAGCTTGCGCAGCGCGTGGACCGCTCAGCCGTCGCAGTGCCCCGGTTCGCCCGAATAGGGGACGCGCCGGGGGTGCGTGGTCGGCCGCCGGTCAGGTGTGCGGATGGGCGGAAGGGCGGTGGGGCGGTGTAAGGGGAGAGGGGGCGAAGGGGGGCGAGTCTGCTGCCGCCGGTACGGATCTCACCGGGGCGCATGTGACGGTGCGGGGCCGTCTCATCTCGTACGTCAACGCGCCGATGCGCCTGCCACCCGTCACCAACTGGACGTTTGATATCCGCCCTGGCCGCCTGGGGCACAATTCGCCTCTGGAGACAACAAGTTGGCGGCGAGCGGCGGCGGGCGGTAACGGACGTGTCGGTTGAGGCGGCGGGCAGGATGGCCGGAACGGGCGAGCCGGGGGACGGCGCGGAGCGGGCCACCGGTGGCGAGTGCCAGTGCGGGCGGTGCCCGCACGGCGCCCGTACGGGGCACCGGCAGGCGGTCGCCGCGTTCATCGCGCTGCGCGAGGACTTCGCCGCCGGGCACGGGGTGCCGGCCGGGCTCGCCCGCTCCGCCGGCGCCGCCCGGCAGTGGGTCTCCGACGAACTGACGCTGTCCGCACGTGAGGTGGCCAAGCGCGGCGCCGCCGAAGGGGCCGCCTGGCTGGCCTCCGTACGGTGGCGCACCCTGCTCGTCGTCTGGGGCGCGGTGACCGCGCTGCTGCTCGGGCAGGCGCTGACCGCCATCGGCGGTGGCTGGACGGCATCCCGTACGGCGGGGCTGCTCGCGGCCGTCGTCCTCGCGCTGGGGCTGACGGCGGCGGCCTGGTGGCACCGTGCGCACGGCGGGGCGCTGGCGCCGCTGATCGGCGAGGACGGGCGGCTGTCCACCTCGCGGACGGTGGCGGCGGGCTGGGCGGTCGCGGTGCTCTACGCCGTGCTGACGACGGCCGTGCAGCCGGCGGCGGCCGCCGGGCCGGGGGAGCGGCGAGTGCAGCTCCAGGGCCTGGAACTCGCGTGGTCCGGTGCCCTGTTGGCGACCCTGGCCATCGGGTGCGGGGTGGCCGTGCTGGCGTACGGGCTGGTGGCCGCGCGGGTGCGGTCGGGGCGGTTGCAGAAGGTCCCCGCCCAGCGGCCGCGGGCCGCCGACCTGCTGGCCGACGACGCGGGCCGGGGCAGCCTCCTGGATGTGCAGTACGTCCTGGTGAATGCGGCCGTGCTGGTGTGCGCCCTGGTGCGGCTGGCCGGGCAGCCGGGGCAGCTGCCGCAGCTTCCCTGGGGGCTGGTGGTGCTCCTCGCCCTCTCCGGGGCGACCTATCTGTGGGGGAAGGCGGTGGCGGGCGGGCGCCCGGTGATCCTCTCCGTCGTCCGCTCCCGTGAGCTGGGCGATCTTGCCGCACCGGTCCGTACCGGCGACGACATCGAGATCCGCGGCGCCGGCTTCGTTCCGCCGGGTGCCGGCACCCCCGACCGGCTCGCCCGGACCGTCGTGCGGATCGGCGATGTCCACGTTCCGGTTCCCCTGGTTCCGGTGGCCGGCGGCTTCGCCAATCCGACGGACGGGGTGTTGACCGTCCCGGTGCCGGTCGATGTCGAGCCGGGCCGGGTGACGGTCCGGGTGATCACGGCGGCGGGCGTGGAGTCGAACGGCTACCCGGTCGACGTGCTGGACTGAGGAGGCCCACGGCGTGGCGGGTGAGGCCGGGGTGCGGGGCGGGTGAGGCCAGGGCGCCAGGGTGTCGCGGGTCCGGGGGTGCGAAACTGCCTCCGGGGTGGCCGGGGCGGTGCGGCATCGCCCGGGGCCGCCGTTGCGTGATGATTTTGTGTGCCGCGGCCGCCCGAAGTGCATCGGTCCGTTGAACCTCTCGCGTACGTGCGTACGTATCTCCCCAGGAGGCGCGGGCGGGGGCACAATCGTCTGCGCCCGGAGGCAACGGAGAGGCGGACGTCATGGTTCACGCGAATCGCACGATCGGTGCCGAGCTGGGGGGAGTGGCCGTTGAGGGCTCCGGCGCCGGGTTGCGGGGGCGGCTGGCGCGCCATGCGCTGCTGCCGTTGCGGCTGTTTCTGGGGGCGACCTTCCTCTACGCGGGCATCGACAAGCTGCTGGATCATGCGTTCCTGGCGGCCAGTGGCGCGGGGTCGATCGGTGAAACGCTGCGCCAGGTCCATGACGCGGCGGCGCTGCCGCAGCTCGTGGACCTCGCGCAGCAGAATCCGGTGGGCTTCGGCTATGCCATCGCGGCGGGCGAACTCGCGGTGGGCCTCGGGACCCTCGTGGGCCTGCTGGGGCGGCTGGCGGCGCTGGGCGGTGCGCTGATTTCGCTGTCCCTGTGGCTCACCGTGAGCTGGGCGACCACTCCGTACTACTACGGCAACGACCTCGCCTATCTGATGGCCTGGGTCCCGCTCGTACTGGCCGGCACCCCGAGGTTCTCCCTGGACTCGGCCTGGGCGCACCGCCGCAAGCGGCACGGGACGCAGTTGTTCGGCTAGCGGGACGCGGTGTCCGGTCAGGGCGGGGGTTATCTGGTCGGGGCAAGGGTGCCGGCCGGGAGGTGGTTGTCCGGTGGAGGTGCCGTTGATCGGCCAGGACATCGTTGTCCGGCCGAGAAGCCACTGTCCGGTCGGGACGCCGTTGCCCGGCTGGAGAGTTGACGGCACCTGGTAGCGCGCCGCCTGGGCGGGGCGTTCGTTCCAGGGCGGCGCAGGGGCGGCAGGGGGCGTCACGGCGGTCAGGTGGGTGGCAGGGGTGGCGGGGCGGTGTGCGGGGTGTTGCGGCGGGTCGTGGCCCGGACGACCGCGGTGATGCCGGAGAGGATCAGGCCGGCGGGCAGTGCGAGGAAGAGCCAGTGGCCGGGGGCCTGCCAGAGGCCGAGGGCGTCGAGTCCGTAGCCCGAGCCGATGGCGAGGGCGGTGAGGCCCGCGATCAGTCGAGCCGGTTCGAAGCGATGACGTTTCACTCGGGGGCTCCCTCGGGGGTGGGGGCGGTCGGCGGTGCGGGGAGTGGGCGTGCGGAGGCCGGTGAGGTGTGCGCCGACGCTGCCGAAGGGGTGGGCTCCGACGGCGCGGGGGCCGACGGAGAGGGGGCGCCCGGTGAGGATGCCGACGGGGTGGGCTCCGACGGGGGAGAGGCCGGTGTCGTGCGCTCGATGGCGACCTGGCCCGCGCCGAGTTCGAGGTCGAGATCCAGCGAGCCGCGCGGCTTCTCGCCCTTCTTGAGGCCGTCGGCGGGCAGTGTGAGGGTCCGCTGCTCACCTCCCGGCGAGACGTTCATGTGGTGCGGCGATTCACCGGGCAACTGGATGCCGCCGACGCCGAGGGAGATGTGGAGGCGGGTGGTGACCCCTTGCGGCAGCGTCACCTGGAGGCGGCCGAAGCCCACCCGCGCGCTGGTGTGGACCGTACGGCCGTCCTTGAAGGGAAGGGCACCGAGGTCCAGCCTCCCTTCCCCCGTACCGACCTCGTAGTGCGGCCGGACGGAGGCGAGGGTGGCGGGGGTCCAGGTGCGCTTCTGCCAGTCGGCGGTGAGGTTGTCGGGCAGCGCCGTCGCGGCCGCCAGCAGCACGGTCGTGCACACCACCATGAAGACCGTGCCGCCGCCCGTCCGCCCGCACCAGGCGCTGAGGACGAGTCCCAGGCCGAAGACGACCAACGCAGCTGCCAGCCCTGCCTGGAGGGCTGGCGCCAAGCCGTCCTGGCGGGAGACGGCATGGGCCGTGGCCCCTCCGGCGAGCAGCGCGAGCAGGAACGTCCAGCCGCCGATCGGCCGTCCGCTGGGGCGAGTCCGGCGCGGGACGGGGGCGGGCGGCGCGCCGTACGGCGCCGGGCCGGGCGGACTGCCGGCGCCGGGCCGGGGGCGGGGTCGGTCAGCAGCCGTCGCACCCGCGCCGTGCTCGGGGCGGTAGGTGATGTCCAGCGGGAGCGGGGTGTTATCGGGCCCCCACAGATAGCCCGGGCCGCCCGCCTCCCGGGAGCGCTGGTTGCGCCACCAGGACGGACTGGTCGGCACCGGGGGCGCCGTGGTCTCGGGCGGGGCATCGGCGACGGCCTGGGCGGTGGCGGCGTCCACCGACTCCGGTCCCTTGGTCTCCATCTCCCGGCGCCGTCGGGACCAATAGGCGGAACCCGCCGCCGCCAGCGTCAGCATGATGGCGAACGACAGCATGCTGCCCTTGGCGAGGGTCGTCAGGAACAGTCCGCAGCCCACCAGCGCGAAGAGCAGGGCCGTCAGCGCGGAGCCCTCGACCCGGCCGGACAGCAGCCTGCGGCCCTCGTTCTCGTCCTCCCCGTCGAGGGGGATGAGCAGCCAGGCGAAGCCGTAGACGATGAGGCCGAGACCACCGACGGAGAGCACGGCGAGCACGATCCGGAAGATCACCGGGTCGAGATCCCACTGGCGGCCCAGCCCGCCGCACACCCCGCCGATCACCTTGTACCGCCGGCTGCGGCGCAGCGGGGCCTGCGGCGGCGTGGGGCCGACGGGGGCGGAGGGCGCCGACTCGTCGACGGAGGCTGCATCGTTCATGGACCCATGGTGACAAGCGCGGCGCGCTCCGGGCATCAGTGGAAACCCTGGCAGATCCCTGAGATCCCCCGAGGGCCTCCCCGGTATGCCCCTGGGGGGTCCCGAAACCACTCGTGCACTCGCATATGACCCTCCGCTTCGGCATCGAGCCGGAACACGTGTGCGGACGGGCGGTGGGCGGAGCGCTTTCCGTCGGCATGGGCGACTATCGTTGCCCCTTGAATACGTACGGGTTTCCGGAGGGGCGTGCGGTGACGGAGGCGGCGTCGGTGGACGAGGGGCGACTGGTCGCCGGGCGGTATCGCCTGGTTGAGCGGATAGGCCAGGGCGGTATGGGCACCGTCTGGCGGGCCCGCGATGAGGTCCTTGGCCGTCAGGTCGCGGTCAAGCGTCTGCACGTGGCGCCGTATCTCGAAGCGGACGAACTGGCGATGCGCTATGAGCGCACCACCCGCGAGGCGCAGGCCGCCGCGCGCATCAACCACCCCAATGTGGTGGGGGTGCACGACGTCGTGGACGACGCCGGAATGCCGTGCATCGTCATGGAGTACGTCCCCTCGACGACCCTCGGCGACGTCATCAAGGAAGCCGCGCGGCAGGACAGTTCGCTCACGCCGCGGGAGGCCGCCCGTATCGGACGCGGCATGGTGGCGGCGCTGCGGGCCGCACACTCCGCCGGTGTGCTGCACCGTGACGTCAAGCCGGGCAACGTGCTGCTCGGTGAGGACGGCCGGGTCGTGCTCACCGACTTCGGTATCGCGGTCGCCAGTGGTACGTCCACGCTCACCAAGACGGGCGAGCTGGTGGGCTCCATCGACTACTTGGCGCCCGAGCGGGTCAGGAGCGGCAGCCCGGGGCCCGCCTCCGACCTGTGGGCGCTGGGTGCGACGCTCTATCAGGCGGTCGAGGGACGGCCCCCGTTCCGTAAGGACACCGCGGTCGAGACGGCGTACGCGATCGCCATGGATCCGCTCGAGGCGCCGCGCAGCGCCGGGTCGCTGAGCCCGCTGATCGAGGCGCTGCTCGCCAAGGAGCCGTCCGACCGCCCGACGGCCGAGGTCGTGGAGCAGGCGCTGCGGGCCGTCGAGGCCGAGGCGGAGACGGCGCTGCACGGCTGGTCGACGCTGGCGCTGGGCACGGTCGGACGCGGTGCGGCACAACCGGCCGCGTCCGGCGAGCAGTCGGAGGCTCCGACCCGTCAGGTGCCGCACGCGGGCGCAACGGGAGACACCTCGGACCGCACCGGCACCGGGACGGGTACCGGCACCGGGACGGGCAGCGGTACCGGGACGGGCGTCGGCACCGCGGTGGGCGCGGGCACGGCCACGGGCATGCGCTCGGACACGGGCTCGGGTAGGGACACGGGCTCGCACACCGGCACGGGCTCGGCTACCGCCGGCACGGCAACGTCGGGTACGGACCTCGGCGCCGGCCCTGTGACCGGCCCCATGGCGCTCCCGGACGGGATCGGCGGCGTACGGGCCGACGGGGACCGTACGGACGTACTGTCCGGCGGCAAGGCCTCCCGTAAGCGGCGTACCGCCCGGGCCGTGGTCTGGAGCGTCGTCGGGGTGCTGCTCGCCGGGGGCGGTGCGGGCACGGCCTGGTACCTGATGCACCCTGACGACTCCGGTACGACCCAAAGTGCCTCCGACAAGGGTGCACCGGCTGTGCCCAAGGCCCCGGACAACAGCATCGGACCGCCGCCGCCCCTCCCCGACGGCTACGGGCAGCAAAAGGAGTCCGCGCTCGGTGTGAGCTTCCCGTTGCCCGAAGGGTGGACGCGCGAACCCCAGGACGGTGGCCGGCAGATCGTCTACTCCTCGAAGGCCGAGCGCGCCCAGCTGACCGTGAGCGTGCTGGACTTCTCCTCGCCCGATCAGGTGGAGCACTTCAAGGCCGTCGAGGCCTTCTTCAAGAAGAAGTACCCCGTCTACACCCAGCTGCGGATGCAGCCCACCACCTTCCAGGGCGATCCCGCCGCGATCTGGGAGTGCACCTTCGGAGGCCGGGCCCGCACCTTCCGGGCGATCGACCTCGGGTTCGGTCGCGAGGGCGGCAAGGAATACGCGATCTACGTCTCCGCGCCGCAAGCGAACTGGACCAAGTTCGAGAGGGTGTTCTCGGTGGTGAAGGACGGCTTCCGCCGGACCGACCCGAAGGCCTGAGCCGAGGAGCCGAGCCGGCGGGCGGAGCAAGGGGCGGGAGCGGCGAGGGGGAGAAACGTCAGGGACGGGTTCAGGGTCGACCCTGATGCCACGGGCCCCGACGCCGTGTGACGATCGGGGGCATGACCACCGCTCCGCCCCGCGCCGAGACGAGTTACGCCCCGGCGCCGGACCCCGACGAACCGCCCGTGCGCAAGCTGTACCGCAGCGCCGACGGCCGGCTGCTCGGTGGTGTCGCGCGCGGTCTGGCGGGCCATCTCGGGCTGCCGGTCTCCTGGGTGCGGATCGTGTTCGTGGCCCTGTTCCTGGCCGACGGCATGGGCGCCGTGCTCTATGCCGCGTTCTGGTTCTTCGTCCCGCTGGGCGTCGGCGGTGTGGACCGCCGGCACCCCGCCTCGGCGGCCGGCGGGAAACGGGCGCTGCGGCGGCACAAACCCGACAAGGGCCAAGTCTTCGCGCTGATCGCGCTGCTCGTCGGCAGCGCCGTCGTCGCCTCCAGATTCCAGCTGGGCCAGGCCAAGGACTATGTCTGGCCGGTGCTGCTGATCGGCGCCGGTGTCGCCCTGGTGTGGCGCCAGGCGGACAACTCCCGCCGCGCGCAATGGCTCGAGCTCGGCCGCCGCAAGGGCGTGCTGCCGGTGCTGCGCGGCGCGGCCGGTGTGCTGCTGGTCGGCGTCGGGGTGACCGGCATCGTCGTGCTGCAGGGCTCGGTGCGCCATCTCGGCTCGGTGCTGCAGGCCTCGCTGGCCGTCGTCGTCGGCATCGCGCTGCTGGCGGGGCCCTATCTCGTGCGGATCACCCAGGACCTCTCCGAGGAGCGGTTGATGCGCATCCGGGCCCAGGAACGGGCTGAAGTGGCCGCCCATGTCCACGACTCCGTCCTGCACACCCTCACGCTGATCCAGCGCAACGCCGAGGAACCCCGCGAGGTGGCGCGGCTGGCCCGCGCCCAGGAGCGGGAGTTGCGCGCGTGGCTCTACAAACCCGAGGGCCGCGGCAAGGAGGAGGACGAGGAACCGGCCACCCTGGCGGAGGCGGTCCGCGCCTCCGCCGCCGAGGTGGAGGACGACCACGGCGTCCCCATCGAAGTCGTGATCGTCGGCGACTGCCCGCTGGACGACATGCTCGGCGCCCAGATACAGGCCGCACGCGAGGCGATGGTCAACGCCGCCAAGTACGGTGGCGAGGGCGGTGCGGTGCAGGTGTTCGCCGAGGTCGAGGGCCGTACGGTCTTCGTCTCGGTGCGCGACCGCGGACCCGGATTCGACCTGGACGCGGTCCCCGGGGACCGGATGGGCGTACGCGAGTCCATCATCGGCCGTATGGAGCGCAACGGCGGTACGGCCCGGCTGCGTTCCGCCCCCGAGGGCGGCACGGTCGTCGAGCTGGAGATGGAGCGCCCGGCGACGGAGGGCAGCACATGACAGCAGGGCGAGCGGCAGCCGGTGGTGGCAGACGACCGGCCGGGCGAGCGGCAGCCGGTGGCGGCACATGACCGGGCCGGATGAACGGCGGCCGGTGGCGGCACCGGGGGACGGAGCACGGGATGATGGCGGGGCAGACATCGAGGGACGGGCGGAAGAGATGAGCAACGAGGACGCACAGCAGGTCGAGGCCGGCGGCGGGGCCGGCGGCGGGGCGGCCGAGGGCCGGACCGTACGGGTCGTACTGGTCGACGACCACCGGATGTTCCGTACGGGCGTCCAGGCCGAGATCGGCGAGACCGGGCGCACCGGCGTCGAGGTGGTCGGCGAGGCCGCCGACGTCGACCAGGCGGTCACGGTCATCACCGCCACCCGCCCCGAGGTCGTCCTGCTGGACGTCCATCTCCCCGGGGGCGGCGGTGTCGAGGTGCTGCGGCGTAGTGCCGCGATGATGGCCGACGCCGAGCGCCCGGTCCGCTTCCTCGCGCTCTCCGTCTCCGACGCGGCCGAGGACGTCATCGGCGTCATCCGGGGCGGCGCCCGCGGCTATGTCACCAAGAACATCACCGGCACGGACCTGGTCAACGCGGTCTTCCGGGTCTCCGACGGCGATGCGGTGTTCTCCCCGCGGCTGGCCGGCTTCGTCCTGGACGCCTTCGCCTCCACGGACGCCCCACCGGTCGACGAGGACCTGGACCGGCTCACCCAGCGCGAGCGCGAGGTCCTGCGGCTGATCGCCCGCGGCTATGCGTACAAGGAGATCGCCAAGCAGCTCTTCATCTCCGTGAAGACCGTGGAATCCCATGTCTCCGCGGTGCTGCGCAAGCTCCAGCTCTCCAACCGCCATGAGCTGACCCGCTGGGCGGCGGCCCGGCGGCTGGTCTGACCTGCACCACCGCCGCGCGCCCGGAAACGGGCCGCCGGCGGGCGGGGTCGTAAAGAGGCAGGAGCGTAAAGAGGCGGTGTCGTAAAGAACGGCCAAAGAAGGGCAACCAGGACCACGCGGATCACCATCTAAGGGCGAGGAGAGGCTCACTGCCGAAGGCGGGGCCGGAACCATCCCCACGTCCTTCGCGTAGTTGTCCTGGAAGCGAGATCCCGATGAGCCTGACGGGCACGCCCTTCTTCCTCACCTCGATCCTGCTGTTGATCGTCGCCTTTGTGCTGCCGTTCGCCCTGTGGGGCCGAATAGCGGGACCGCCCCTGCTGCGCAGCCTCGCCCGGCTGCTGATGTTGCTGTTCGCCCAGGTCACGGCCATCACCGTGGTCTTCGTCATGGTCAACAACGCCAACAACCTCTACGACACCTGGGGCGATCTGCTCGGCACCGGCAGCCATATCGAGGAGGCCCAGAACCTCGGCCCCGACGGCATGGGCGGCCGACAGATCAAGAACGAGCCCAAGCAGCTCCAGCGGTTCCGCCCCGCCGACGACCCCAAGGTGGGCCCGGGCGTGCAGATGACCGACCTCAGGGGCCGGATCTCGGGCGTGCAGGGCGAGGTGTACGTATGGCTGCCGCCGCAGTACAACGACCCGGCGTACCGGAACAGGAAGTTCCCCGTGGTCGAGCTGCTGCCCGGCTACCCGGGCTCGGCCAAGACCTGGCTGGGCTCCCTGCGGGTGGCCGACCAGGTCCGGCCGTTGATGCAGAACGGCCAGGTCAAGCCGTACATCCTGGTGTCACCGCGGACCGACGTCTTCCCCGGCGCGGACACCGGCTGCGTCAACATCCCCGGGAAGGTCAACGCCGACAGCTGGCTGACCGTCGATGTCCGCAAGATGATCGTGGACAACTTCCGGGCCGGCGAAACAGCGGACTCCTGGGCCCTGGCCGGCTACTCGGCGGGCGCGCACTGCGCCGCAAAACTCGCCCTGTCCCACCCGGACCGCTACCGCGCCGCGGTCGCCATGTCCGGCTACAACGACCCGGCGCTCGAACGTGACTCGCTGGCAGGCAAGGACCCCAAGCTGCGCATCGAGTCCAACCCGATGCACATCCTGAAGTCCGCCAACGCCGCGGGCAGGCCGCCGCGTACGGCCCTGTACGTGTCGGGCGCGGCGGGCGACGGCTACCAAGCGGGCCTCGGTCTGCGGCAGTTCGCGAGCTTCCCGACGACGGTGGACGTCCACCGGATCGCGTCGGACGCCGGCGGCCACACCATGAAGGTGTGGGAGCACCAGGTGCCGCAGATCTTCCGCTGGCTGGGGATGCAGCTCAGGGGGTGAGCGCGCGGCGCGCCCGGCCGAGCGAGCGGCGAGACAGGCGGAACCGTGAAGACCGGCCCTACGGCGACAGGCCGGCCCTACGGCGACAGGCCGGTCCTACGGGGCGACAGACCGGCCCTATGCCGACAGACCGGCCCCATGCCGGCAGTCAGGCCCTACGCCGGCCGGGTCGCCGCCGCGAACGGCATCTGGTCGATCGGCGCGATCCGCACCGGCGCTCCCGGATGCGGCGCGTGGATCATCTTGCCGTCCCCGATGTAGAGCCCCACATGGCTGATGCCGGAGTAGAAGAACACCAGGTCACCGGGGGCGAGTCGGGACCGGTCGATGCGCGGCCCGGAGCTGATCTGGGTGTAGGTCGTACGGGGCAGCGACACCCCGCCCGACCTCCAGGCGGCCTGGGTCAGCCCCGAGCAGTCGAAGCCGGAGGGGCCCGTCGCACCCCAGACGTACGGCTTGCCGAGGGCGGCGTAGGCATAGGCCACGGCCCGCGCGGCCCGGGGGTCGGGGGCCTGCGCCGCAGCCTGCGCCACGGCCGCGGCCGCCGCGGCGGCGCCCTGGCCGGCGGGAAGCTTGCCGGGCAGACCGTCCCCGCGCCCCGCCCCATGCCCTGTCCCGTGCTCCGCCCGTCCCTGTCCGGCGCCGCCGTGTGCGCCGCCGCGACCCGCCATCCGCTGCCGTTGCTCGGCCGTGAGCCGGTTCAGCAACTGCTCGGCGGCGCCCAGCTTGTGGACGACCGTGACCCGGTGCTTCTTCAGCGCCGCCTCGGTGTCCGCCAGCCGTTGCGCGGTGTCCTCGGCCCGCCGCTGGATCTGCCGTACGCTGCCGAGCCGGCGCGCGTAACCGGCCACCGCGGTCGCCTGGTGGCTGCCCGCCCGCTCCAGGACCGCGGCGCCGTCCAGATAGCGCTGCGGGTCCGCGGACAGCAGCAGCCGTACGGTCGGGTCGACGCCGCCGGAGCGGTACTGGCTCGCGGCCACGGTGCCCAGCTCGCCGCGTGCGGCGTTCAGTTCCGCGGTTCTGCGGGCGGCCTCGTCCTGGAGCCTGCTCAGCTCCTGGCGTGCGGCGCCGGCGGCCTCCTTCGCGCCGTTGTAGCTCTGCGTGGCCACCTCTGCCTCCTGGTACAGCGCGTTGACCCGGTCCTTGACCCGGTCGGGGGTGAGCCGGTGCGCGGCCTGGCCGGCCTTCTCGGCAACGGCGGCGACGGGGGCACCTTCCGCCGCCGGGGCGAAGCCCGTGGCGGTGGCGGCGCCGGCCAGTGCCAGGGTGGCGGCCGTGCGGGCGGTGCGTGCGCTGCGTGCGCCGCCGGTGAGCGCGGCGAGCGGATGCTGCCGCGGCTTGCGGTGCGAGGCCACGGTGGCCGTCACTTCCTTCCCTTGGAACCCGTGGGCCCGGCGGCGGTCCGTACGAGGGAACGGACCGCCGTCGCACCTCACGGCGGGGCGGCCGACAGGACGCCGGTGGGAGGCCGGCGAGGGCGGGGAGTCGACCGCCTGGAGGAGGACGCTAAGCCGGGGTGCTGCGGTGATGAGTCCGCTTGCCCGGGATTGTTCGCTTTCGACCGGTGCCGGTGCGCGGGTGACCGTGGCGCCATGGCCGCACGGCCGGGAGCGGGCCCGGCCTGACCGAAGCGGCGAATGTGGCCGCCCTGCCTGAAGAGCCGTGCTATGCGACGGCTACGATCCAGCACTATGGACGTAGTAATCAATCTCTTCGTCGGCCTGCACATCATCGGCATCGCCTCCCTGCTGGGCGGCTTCCTGACCCAGATGAAGGCGATGGGCGCGGGCACCGCCCGCTTTGTGCCGGCGATGCTGCACGGTGCGCTGACGATGCTGGTCACCGGCATCGTGCTGGTCGGCCTCAACCAGGCCGAGGGCCACAGCCTCAACACCATCAAGCTCGGCATCAAGATGGCCGTCCTGGTGGTCATCCTGGCGCTGGTCTACGTCAAGCGGGACGACGAGAAGATCGCCCCGCCGCTCTTCGGCACGGTCGGTGCGCTGACGGTGGCCAACATCTTCATCGCCGTGCTCTGGACCTGAGCGCAACGGCGGACGCTCCGGGAGCGGGGCCCGGGGCGCGGGCCGGAGCGGCGGACGCCCCGGAAAAGGGCTCCGGGGCGCCCCCTAAAGAGGGCTCCGGGCGCCCCGGAAACAAGGCTCCGGGCCGACGCACAAGCTCCCCGAACGGCACACCGCGCGGTCATCGCACTCCTCATCCGGAGGCGACGGCCGCGCGGTGGCGTGTGGGGGGTGGCCGTGGGGGGTGGCCTGAAGGGGGAGCGGGGGCCGGGCCTCAGCCCGGGCGGACGCTCCCGTAGATCGGCATGTAGTAGATCGACTCCTCCCGGACGCTGGCGCCCGGGTGCGGGGCGTGGATCATCTTGCCGCCGCCTATGTACATGCCCACATGGCTGATGTCGTCAAAGAAGAAGACCAGGTCACCGGGCTTGAGGTCCTTGGTGGCGATCCGCTGGCCGGTCTTGACCTGGTCCCACGTGGTCCGCGGCAGCTTGACGCCGGCCGCCTTCCACGCCGCCTGGGTCAGCCCCGAGCAGTCGTACGAGCTGGGGCCGGTCGCGCCCCACACATACGGCTTGCCCACCTGGGAGCGGGCGAAGGCGAGCGCCTTCTCGGCCTGGGCGGAGGACGAACCTCCGGTCGAGCCGCCGTTGTCGGCGCCGCCACCGGCCTGACCGCCGGACGTGCCGCCCCCGTCGTGCTGCTGACGCTCCTGCTGCTTACGGGCCTCCTCCTGGGCCTTGCGCTTGGCCGCCTCCTCCTTCTGGCGCTCCAGCTCCGCCAGCCGTGCCTTCTCCTGGGCGGTGAGCTCGGACAGCAGCTGCCGGGCCTCGGCCAGCTTCTGCTGAACGGCCTGCTTGGACTCCTTGAGCGAGGCCTGCGACGTCTGCAGCCGCTCCAGGTCGCGGGTCGCCTCCGCCCGCTGCCGGGCGGCCGCGGCCTGCTGCTCCTGGTATTCGGAGACGGCCTCCTTCTGCCGGCCGGTCAGCCGCTCCATGAGGTGGCTGCGGTCGAAGAACTGCTGCGGGTCCTTGGCGAGCATCAGCTGCGCCGTCGGGTTCATGCCGCCGGTGCGGTACTGCGCCGAGGCGAAGGTGCCCAGCCGGCGCCGGGCGTCGTTCATCTTCTCGGCCCGCTTGGCGGCGGCGTCGAGCAGTCCGTCGACACGGTGACGCTGGTCGTCGGTGTGCTCCTTGGCGGCGTTGTACTTCTGGGTGGCCACCTCGGCCTGGTGGTAGAGGCCGTCGACCTTCTGCTTGACCTCTTCGACGGTGGGCTTGGGCGCCCGGGGGGCCGCGTCGGCGGACTGCGAGAGCAGCGTGGCCGAGGCGAGGGCGGCGGTGGTGAGCCCGACCGCCGTACGCCGTCCTCCGGGCGAGGTGAGAATGCTGGTGCGCGGCTTGCGATGCGACGCCAAGGCCGGCGACTCCTTCCGTGGACCGCCTACCGGGTTAGCTGTCGGGTTCGGGCGGTGTCGCTGACGGAAGGCTTGCCCTACGGTCCGGATGTCCGCCGTCGGCGGCTGTCCGGATCGATTCACCCCGGTGGTGCTGGTGGGTCCCCGGCTCCGGGTGCCCGAGGGCAGGGCCGGACTCGGCGTGGGCGGCCCGTGCGGACGCTGTCGTCCACGGGGAGACGGGCTGCCTGAGCGAGGACGTTAGCCAACTCGTGTGGCTCCTGTGAAGGCTGATGTTCGATATGCCCGAAACCTTTTTGTGACCTGAACGCGATGCGGGAGTTGTCGTGACAGATGTCGGATTCGGGTAGACGAGCCGCCGACCGGTTCGTTCCGGCCCCGGACGCCTGACCTGCTGCGCTGCCACGGCCCGCGGCGAAAGCGGGCCGCAATCGGCTACTGGGCCGCGGACTGTCAGTGCGGCCGCCTAGACTCGGTGGGCGATGAGCAGCCTCTTTGACGACAGCTTCCTGGCGGACCTCGGCCCCAAGGGCGAGGAGGAGCATCCCCCGCCCCCCGAGGACGAGCACGGCCCGGCCCCCGAGGAGATCCCCGCCGACCTCTTCGGCGGGAGGTTCGACGCGCCCGCGCCCGGGTGGGGGTCCCCCCGCACGAGCGGAGCCGAGAGTGGGGGAGCGTACTACCGCGACGGCGCCGCCCGTCCCGTCCTCGACCCGGCGACGCTGCTGGAAGGGCTCAACGACGAGCAGAAGGCGGCCGTGGTGCACACCGGCGGCCCGCTGCTGATCGTCGCCGGCGCCGGCTCCGGCAAGACCCGGGTGCTCACCCACCGCATCGCCCATCTGCTCGCCGAGCGCCATGTCCACCCCGGCCAGATCCTCGCGATCACGTTCACGAACAAGGCCGCCGGCGAGATGAAGGAGCGCGTCGAGGAGCTGGTCGGCCCGCGCGCCAACGCCATGTGGGTCTCCACCTTCCACAGCGCCTGCGTCCGCATCCTGCGCCGCGAGTCCAAGAAGCTGGGCTTCACCTCCTCCTTCTCCATCTACGACGCCGCCGACTCCAAGCGCCTGATGGCCCTGGTCTGCCGCGATCTGGACCTGGACCCCAAGCGCTTCCCGCCCAAGTCCTTCAGCGCGAAGATCTCCAACCTCAAGAACGAGCTCATCGACGAGGAGACCTTCGCGGGCACGGCTGCTGGGGGCACCTCCCAGACGGAGTCTGGGGGAGGGTTCGAGAAGACCCTCGCCGAGGCGTATGCGATGTACCAGGCGCGGCTGCGCGAGGCCAACGCCCTGGACTTCGACGACATCATCATGACCACGGTCAATCTGCTCCAGGCCTTCCCGGATGTCGCCGAGCACTACCGCCGCCGCTTCCGCCATGTCCTCGTCGACGAGTACCAGGACACCAACCACGCCCAGTACACCCTCGTCCGCGAGCTGGTCGGCCCCGCCGAGACCGCCGCCGAGCTGTGTGTCGTCGGCGACGCCGACCAGTCGATCTACGCCTTCCGCGGTGCCACGATCCGCAACATCCTCCAGTTCGAGGAGGACTACCCGGACGCGACCACGATCCTGCTGGAGCAGAACTACCGCTCCTCGCAGACGATCCTCTCCGCTGCCAACGCCGTCATCGAGCGCAACGAGAACCGCCGCCCCAAGAACCTCTGGACCGACGCCGGCGCCGGCCCCAAGATCACCGGCTATGTCGCCGACACCGAGCACGACGAGGCGCAGTTCGTCGCCGATGAGATCGACCGGCTGACCGACGCCGGTGACGCCAAGGCCGGCGAGGTCGCGGTCTTCTACCGCACCAACGCCCAGTCCCGGGTCTTCGAAGAGATCTTCATCCGGGTCGGACTGCCCTACAAGGTCGTCGGCGGGGTGCGCTTCTACGAGCGCAAGGAGGTCCGCGATGTCCTCGCCTATCTGCGGGTGCTCAGCAACCCCGAGGACACCGTCCCGCTCCGCCGCATCCTGAACGTCCCCAAGCGCGGCATCGGCGACCGCGCCGAGGCGATGATCGACGCCCTGTCGCTGCGCGAGAAGATCACCTTCCCGCAGGCGCTCCGCCGGGTCGACGAGGCGTACGGCATGGCGGCCCGCTCCGCCAACGCCGTCAAGCGCTTCAACGTCCTCATGGAGGAGCTGCGCACCATCGTCGAGTCCGGCGCCGGCCCCGCCACGATCCTGGAAGCGGTCCTGGAGCGCACGGGCTACCTCGCCGAACTCCAGGCCTCCACCGACCCCCAGGACGAGACCCGGATCGAAAACCTCCAGGAACTCGCCGCCGTGGCCCTGGAGTTCGAGCAGGACCGCGGTGAGGCTGCGGCAGAGGGGGCTGCCGCCCCGGGTCCCGGCACGCTCTCCGACTTCCTGGAACAGGTCGCGCTGGTCGCCGACTCCGACCAGATCCCGGACGAGGACGAGGAGGGCAGCGGCGTGATCACGCTGATGACGCTGCACACCGCCAAGGGCCTGGAGTTCCCGACCGTCTTCCTGACCGGCCTGGAGGACGGCGTCTTCCCGCATATGCGCTCGCTGGGCCAGACCAAGGAGCTGGAGGAGGAGCGCCGGCTGGCCTATGTCGGCATCACCCGTGCCCGCCAGCGGCTCTACGTCACCCGCTCGACGATGCGCAGCGCCTGGGGCCAGCCCTCGTACAACCCGCCCTCCCGGTTCCTGGAGGAGATCCCGGCCGACCACGTGGAGTGGAAGCGCACGGGTCCGGCGACGCCGTCCGCGTCCATGGGCGGCATGTCGGCGGGCGGCAGCGCAGGAGGCGGCTTCGGCTCCACGTTCTCGTCGTCGCGCGCCAAGGGCCCGAGCGGCTTCGCGACCCGCCGCGGCGGCGACCGTCAGGTCGTCTCACTGACCATCGGCGACCGGGTCACCCATGACAGCTTCGGGCTCGGCACGGTCGTCGGCGTCAAGGGCAGCGGCGACAACGCCGAGGCGACGGTCGACTTCGGCGGCGAGAAGCCGAAGCGGCTGCTGCTGCGGTATGCGCCGGTGGAGAAGCTGTAACGGGAGCCGCGCGGGCCGGGTGACGGGAATCGTCACCCGGCGGAACGGCGGAACGGTGGAACCCGTGGCACGGCGGAAGCGGGGAACGGCGGAACCGAGGAACGGCGGAACCGAGGAAAGGGACGCCGGCACGCAGAACGCCGGCACACCGAACGGCCGTCCGTGCGGTGGAGGCCGTGTTTCAGTTCGGGTTGAGGCCGTGATCGCGCAGCCACGGCTGCGGGTCGACCGCCGCGCCACCGCCGGGGCGCACCTCGAAGTGCAGATGCGGTCCGGTGGAGTTGCCGGAGTTGCCCGAATAGGCAATCTGCTCACCGGCCTTGACCGACCCGGACCGGATCTTGGTGCTGCTCAGATGGCAGTACCACGTCTCGGTGCCGTCGGGCGCGGTCACGATCGCCATGTTCCCGTAGGCGGAGTTCCACTGGGTGCGGATGGTGCCGTCGGTGGCGGACATGACCGGGGTGCCGTAGCTGACCGGGAAGTCGATGCCGGTGTGCACGGACATCCAGTTCACACCGGCCTGGCCGAAGGTGGCGCTCAGCCCGTGCTGGGTGACCGGCAGGACGAACTTGGGGCGGGCGGCCTCCTTGCGGGCCGCCTCCTCCGCCTTGCGCTTGCGCTCCAGCGCCTGGCGCTCCTTGAGGTCGATCCGCTCCTGGGTGCGGCTGGCCCGGTCGCGGAAGTCGTCGGCGCTGGCGCTGAGTCCGGCGAGCTGGGTGTCGAGCTTGTTGTTGGCCGCGGACGGTTTGACGGCGTTCGCGTCCGGTGCGGCCTGGGCGGTCGCCTCGCTCTTGTCGTCCCCGGTGAATCCGGTGACGGCCGCGGCGGCCACGGCGCACACGCCCATGGCGGCGACCGACGGGACGGCGACGGTCAGCAGCGCCGACCGCTTCACCGGGCGCTTCCGGCCGCGGCCACGGACGGCCTTCCCGGCGTCCGGTCCGGCGACCCGCCGCGCGGTGGGGGCGGCGGGGGTGACCGGCATGGCCTGCGTCATGGCGTCCGCCACGGCAGCGGCATCGCTGGTGTCGGTGGCGCCGCCGGAGCGAGGGGCCCCGCCGGGGGCGCTGCCGTCGCTCTCGGGCCGGCCGGCCTCGAAAACGTCGGTCTCGAAGCCGTCGGCGGCGAACTGCTGGGTGTCGAGCCGGCTCACATCGAGCTGACCGACGTCGAGCTGAGTGAAATCGAGCTGACCGGTGTCGGCCTGACCGGCTTCGCCCCACGCGGTGGTGTCCCAGTGGACGGTGTCGGTCGGGGGCGGGCCGGCCTGGGCCGGGATGCCGGCGATCAGGTTCCGGTCCATGGTGGGCCAGATCGCCGTGGCCTCGTAGCTCGAGGTCTCCTGGAGGGAGGTCTCCCGAAGGGCGGCGTCCTGGAGCGCGGTGGCCTGCCGGCCGGTGGTTTCGAAACCGCCGGTGGTCTCAAAGCCGCCAGTGGTCTCGAAGCCGCCGGGGGTCTCGTACGCGCCGGTGGCGTAACTCCCGGTGTCATAGGTGCCGGTGGGGTAACTCCCGGTGTCGTACACGCCGTGCCCGTACGCGGTGGCTTCGTACGCGGCGTTCTCGTACGTGGTGGCCGACGTGTCGTAGTCGGGAGACGCGTAGGCGGCCGGATTCTGCGCCGGGGACTCGTACGAGGTGTGTGCATAGGGGTCGTAGCCCGCGGCGGCCGAGTGCGGATCGACGGCGGGGTAGGCGCCACTGTCGTAGGCACCGGTCTCGTAAGCACCGGTCTCGTGAGAGCCGGTGTCCCACTGCGCCGAGGCGTAGCTGCCGGTGTCGTAGGCGCCGGTGGTGTAGCCGTCGCCTGTCGCGTACGCACCCGTGTCGTAGGCGCCTGTGTCGTACGCACCGGTGTGGAAAGTGCCCGTGCCGTAGGCGCTCATGCCATGGGCGCCCGCGTCGTGGGTACCGGCGTCATACGTCCCGGTGCCGTAGCTGCCGGTGTCGTACATACCGGTCCCGTACGAGCCGGGAAGCGAGCCGAAGAGCGGGTCGCCGTCGCCGTATGCGGCGTTGTCCGACGGGGAGTGCTGCTGCCCGTAGGAGTCGTAAGCGGGATAGTGCGCATACGAGGCGTCGGAAGCGGATCCGGTCGGGAGCTGGGCCCCCGATGGGTGACGGTCGTTCACCAACTTCTCTTTCGCCTCGGCAGCAGGAGAATTAGCGGCGACTGTACCCGGCGGTACGCGGCGGCGACAATCTTCCACAGGTTTTGGGCTCGGCGAGACCGGGCATTTGGCCGCCTTTCGGCAGTCCCATGCGAGCTCTTGGCGACCCGTTCGACGCTTGTTCGGCAACACGTCAAGATCAGGTAGCCGCTGCGGCGCCGTTCCGGCGCCCGTTCCGGCGTCGCGCGGGACGGGGCCGGGCCATCCTCGTCGGCCGGGGTCAGGCCACCGAAATGGCGTCCGTGGCTCCTTCCGCGGTCTGTGCCGAGGTCAGTGCCTCGCGTATACCGGCGGCGACGGTGCCGTTGACCGGTAGCGCGAGATGTCCGACACCGGCGACATGCACATTGTCCGCACGCAAATCCGGATGGCTGATTCTGGCCGTCGTGGCGGGGATCATCACTCGGTCTTCCTCGCTCCAGAAAGCGACAAAGTGCGTCCGGCAATGCGGCGCCGGAAGCGACAACTCCGTAATCACCGCGGAATCGGGGCGCATTTGGCGGACGATCGGGTGCGCCGACATCAGGGGGGCGACGGCGGTGCCGGAATGCGGGGTGCCGAGCGTGATCAGCGTACGGACGCGGGTGTCGCCGCCGAGCCGCTGGACGTAATAGCGGGCGATGAGCCCGCCCAGGCTGTGGCCCACGAGGTCCACCCGGCGATGCCCGGTTCGCGCGCACACCTCTTCCACATGGCGGCTCAGTAGCTCGGCGGCCTTACGGAGATCGCAGGTCAGCGGCGAGTAGTTGAGCGCCTCGACATGACGCCAGCCGTGCCGGTGCAGCGAGCGGCGCAGCAGCAGGAAGACGGAGCGGTTGTCGATGAAGCCGTGGAGCAGGAGGACCGGCGGATGGGCCCGGCCCTCGGTCGGCAGCATCGACGGCGCGCCGGGGGCGGGCTGCACGGTCTCCGGAGCCGGGTGTCCGTCCGGGGTTCTTGTGGCGGGGTGCGGGGCGGGTGGTGGCACGGGGCGTTCCCGGGAGATGCCGGTCGGATAGAGGAGGAGGTGGCCGGCGAGGACCGCCAGTTCCACGGCCGTGCTGCGCAGGAGCAGGGGAGAGGCGTGGGTGGGGAGCCGGCGTGCGCGCTGGAAGGGTGCGGCGAAAAGGCGCGCGAGCAGCAGGGATGCGGAGAGCGGTGCAGAGAGAAGGGGTGCGGAGAGACGGTGTGCGGACAGAAAAGGGGCGGAGAGAAAGGGCAGGGCCTGCATGGCCGACCTCCCGAACGGCACGCGGGAGGCGGCTTCGACCCCCGTATGCCCTCGTGGGAAGCCATGAGCAGCGACGGCGGGCATGCGGCGTACCCGCCCTGATGCGCGCCCGGCGGCGCGGTGGCCCGGCTGCGACTCCCCGAGCGCCCGCCCCGCGCGTACGGATCCGCCCGGCCGGGGCGGTACGACACGCGGAACACGGCGCGTAGCGAACGTGTCCCAGGTGTGATTTCCCCCTCCCCGGATGTCACGAAACGGCTGGGTACGGGATGCTGGCGATAACGTTCGTTCACGCTCGTGGCCGCCGGATCGCGGTCGCGCGATCGATTGTCGGCTCGGCGGCACCACAGTGCCGTGCATGGCTTGGAGGCAGTGATGAGTGTGGCTCGGCACGACGGAGCGCAAGCGGGGAGCCAGGGCACGGCGGGCAGGTCGGGTCCGATCCGTGTGGTCGTGGCGAAGCCGGGCCTGGACGGGCACGACCGGGGCGCCAAGGTCATCGCGCGGGCGCTGCGCGACGCCGGTATGGAGGTGATCTACACCGGGCTGCACCAGACCCCGGAGCAGATCGTCGACACCGCGATCCAGGAGGACGCCGACGCGATCGGGCTGTCCATCCTCTCCGGCGCGCACAACACCCTCTTCGCAAAGGTCATCGCCCTCCTGGAGGAGCGCGACGCGGCGGACATCAAGGTCTTCGGCGGCGGCATCATCCCCGAGGACGACATCGCCCCGCTCAAGGCGCAGGGCGTCGCGGAGATTTTCACGCCGGGCGCGACGACCGCTTCGATCGTGGAGTGGGTCAACGCGAATGTGCGCTCGCTGGCGGTCTGAGCCGCGGGACGCCCGGGCGGCCAGGGTGGCCGGGGCGCGGGCGGCTGCCGGGGCGTGGGCGGTTCCGGAACAGAGGGGCAGGCGGAAGCTCATGGTGCGAGGGGCTGTCGTGTGGTCCGGACCGGGCCGTGGGCCGGGGTGGCGGTAGGGGTGCGGGTGCGGGTGCCCGTACCTGTGCCGCTGTTGGCCGTGGCGTCGTGCCCGGTCGGGTCCGGGGCGAGTTCCGCATGCATGGTGGCGCGGAGGCGCAGGGTGCCGACCAGGCGCTGGAAGGCCTCGGACCAGTAGCCGCCGGAGCCCGGTGAGGCGCCCTCCGGCTCGTCGGTGACGGCGGTGAGCAGAGCGAGACGGTCCGCCGCCGCCGGGTCCAGACAGCGCTCGGCCAGGCCCATCACCCCACTGAAGCTCCATGGGTAGCTGCCCGCGTCCCGGGCGATGTCCAGGGCGTCGACGACGGCCCCGCCGAGCGGTTCGGCCCAGGGGACCGCGCACACGCCGAGCATCCGGAAGGCCTCCGACAGCCCGTGGGCCGCGATGAACTCCGCGACCCACCGGGCGCGTTCGGCATCGGGCAGTACGGTCAGCAGCTTGGTCAGGTCCCGCGACGAGCCGGCCGGTGCGACCTCGGCCGCCCGGGACGGAGCGCCCGGCGCACCCAGCAGCGCCCGCGCCCAGTCGGTGTTCCGCTGGCGCACCGCGGCGCGGCACCAGGCGTCGTGCAGCTCCGTCCGCCAGTCGTCGGCCACCGGCAGTGCGACGATCGCCGCCGCGTCGCGGCCACCGAAGCGGGCGTGCCATCCGTCCAGCGGAGCCGCCTCCACCAACTGGCCCAGCCACCAGGACCGTTCGCCCCGTCCGGCGGGCGGTTTGGGCGCCACGCCGTCCCGCTGCATCCCCGCATCGCACTCGTGCGGCGCCTCGACGGCGATCCCCGGCGCGCCGGCCGTACGGTCCGGGCCGACACAGGTGTGCGCGCGCTGTGCCATCCGGGCCGCGAGGGCGGATCCGGGCAGCGTGGAGAGCAGTTCGGCGGCCGTGGCGCGGACGTTCCGGCTGCGGTCGGACAGCGCCTGTTCCAGGAACGGCTCGTCGGCCGTCGAGAGCCCGTCACGCAGCGAGTCGAGGAACATCAGACGGTCCTCGGCCCGCTCCGTGGACCAGGTCGTGGACAGCAGCGCCAGGCCGGCCCCCGGGTCCTGGCGGCGCAGCGCGGTCAGCAGGGCGACCCGCTCGGCGAACAGGCCCTCCTCCCAGCGGTGTCGTATGCCGTCCGGGCCGTCCGGGCCGTCGGGGTTGTCGGTGTCGTTGGTGCCGCCGTCGCCGGAGAGGTCGGCCGGGCCGCCGATCCCCCGGAGCGCGAACTTCCACTCCGCGTTGAGCCGCGACAGCCACAGTGCGCGCGGCCCCGCCAGCGCCAGCGCGGCGGGCCGCAGGTCCGTACGGGCGCGGGCCGCGTCGAGCAGTGCGGGCAGCAGTGCCTCCGGGGCCCGGTAGCCGTACTCCTCGGCGGCGGCCAGCCACTGGGGGAGCAGTTCGGTGAGGTCGGGGGCCGTGCCCCGGCGGCTGCCGCCGCTGCCGCCGCGGTCGGCGAGCAGCAGGGCCAGCCGGCGGCGCGCGGCGGGCGGCAGCGGGGGCCGTGGGTCGGCCGGGGCCGGGGCGGGCCGTTCGCCGGCCGGTGCCGGGCGCAGTGCGGCGCGGCGGCGCACCGTGCTCACCGCCGCCGCGTCCAGCAGCGCGGCCGCGGCGCCCTGTCCGGGGCGCACCGCCACCGGCGGCGTCCGCCGCTCGGTCCCGAGGAGCGCGGCGCTCACGAGGTCGGCCCAGGGAGCCGGGGCGGTCGGGGTGGGGGCCGGGGAAGGGGAAGGAGACGTGGCGGGTGTGGGTGCGGATGCGGGTGCTGGTGCGGATGTGGATTCGGGGGCGGCGGCGGGAGCGGGGGAAGCAGGTGCAGCGGGCGAGTTGGGTGCAGCGGGTGAGTTGGGTGAAGTGGGTGAAGTGGCCTTGGTGGGCCTGGTGGTGGTCGTCATGCCCTTCCTCCGGGATCGGTGGTGGACGGTGTGTGCCACCGGTGGGTGGCGGGGGTGAGGGGCCTGGCCGGCGGGGCGGCGGGGGCCCGGGTCACAGGGGCACCGGGGCCGGGTCCCAGACGGTCAGCGGCAGAAAGCCGCGGTGGCCGCATTCGCCGAAGACCGTGAGCGGCGCGCCGCCCGATATGGCGGCCAGCTGCCACAGGCCCGTCTGTCCCGGACCGCGTGGGTCCAGCGGCAGTGCCGATTCCCCGTCCGCGTCGGCCAGTTGCCAGCTCTTGCCGTCGCGACCGGGGATCGGCGTGACCTCGGTGAGTACCACCGGCCAGGAATCCAGCCATGGGTCGTCGCGCAGAGCGTCCCCGTACGCGGCCAGGGCGGCGTCGATACCGCAGCCGGACGGCACGGGGCCCGGGACCGCGGGGGCGTGCCGCTCGCCCAGGGCGGCGCGCAGGGGGCGGGCGCCGGGGTAGTAGGCGAGGTCCGCGTCGAGCACCAGACCGGGGGGCAGGGCCGGCGCCGGCGGGCGCTGGGCGCCGCCGCCGAAGGAGAGGTGCAGCGCCATCCGGCCGGTCCGCTCGCCCCGGAGGAAGATGCGGCGGGTGGTCAACATGCCCTCCTCGGTGTCCTGTTGGGCGAGCACCAGCCAGCGGTCCCGGACCGTCGCCGCCTCGGGGCCGGTCAGCAGATCCGCCGCCTCCGTGGTCAGCCCCACACGGGAGCGGACCGTTGCCGCGAGTGGGGCCGGCAGCCGCTCGATGCCGAGGAAGCCCCGGTCGAGGAGGTGCAGCAGGGCGCACTGCTCCAGCAGCCGGGCCGGCCAGTCCGGACCGGACGCCACGGCCGCGCTCAGCTCGCGCACCCGCGAGGCGAGGCCGGGCGCCTGGGCGTCGACCATGCGGGCTGCAGTCTCGCCCCAGGAGCCCCCTCCGCCGCCGCCCCGGGAGGTCTCCCCGGCACCGTGGCCGGCCGAGGCCAGCCCGGCCTGGAGCAGATCCTCCAGACGCTGTTCCAGCTCCGTCGCACCGGCGCCGATCCGCTGCATCCGGCGCTCCGCCCGCCGCTTGGCGGCCTCCGGATCGGCAGGCGCCCGCGAGGGAGCGCCGCCGCCCGGGGCCGATCGGGCGGACCGCTCGGCGCGCTCCCGGCGTCCGGCCAGCCACTCGCCCGCCCACGGCGCCGGGTCCCCGGCCGTCACCTCCCGGCCACCGCCCGCCCAGAGCAGCAGCAGCCCCAGCGCGTGCTTGCACGGAAACTTGCGGCTCGGACAACTGCACGTGAAAGCAGGACCGTTGAGATCCACGGCCGTGTGATACGGCTTCTTGCCGCTGCCCTTGCACTGCCCCCACACCGCGCTCGCGTCCGCGCCCGTTTCCGACCACGGACCCGGCGCCGCGAGCTTGCCGCCCGCCTTGCGCGAGGCCTCGTCAGGCGCCAGCGCGAGCACCTGATCCGTCGTCCAGCGTTCCCCCTGCGGATTCATGTCATCGACGCTACGACGCCCCACTGACAATCGCCGGTGACCGCGCTGAACTCGCAGCTCAGGGTGGGTTTTCGGGGGATTGTCAGTGGCGTGGTGCAGGCTTGATTCCGCAAGCGGCCGCAGGGATTTCGCCGTCCCGGCCGCACACGTTGCGACGAGGGGGAACCATGTCCGAGAACAGCTTCAAGACGACGGACGACGAGACCGAACCGAACGGTGGGACGGCGCCGCAGGGCGCGGGCGGCGAAGCGCTGCGACCGCACGCCGAGGACAGTTTCGCGGCGGAGCTGACGGCCCTCGCGGCGGCCGACGACCGGCCGCGCCCGGAGCGCTGGCGGCTCTCGCCGTGGGCGGTCGCGACCTATCTCCTCGGCGGCACGCTCGCGGACGGCACGGTCATCACCCCCAAATACGTCGGCCCGCGCCGGATCGTCGAGGTCGCCGTGACGACGCTGGCGACGGATCGCGCACTGCTCCTGCTGGGCGTGCCGGGCACCGCGAAGACCTGGGTGTCCGAGCATCTGGCGGCGGCCGTCAGCGGCGATTCCACCCTGCTGGTCCAGGGCACGGCCGGCACCCCCGAAGAGGCGATCCGCTACGGCTGGAACTACGCCCGGCTGCTCGCCGACGGCCCCAGCCGCGAGGCGCTGGTGCCCAGCCCGGTGATGCGAGCGATGGCCCGGGGCATGACGGCACGGGTCGAGGAACTGACCCGCATCCCCGCCGACGTCCAGGACACGCTCATCACGGTCCTGTCGGAAAAGACCCTGCCCATCCCGGAGCTGGGGCAGGAGGTGCAGGCCGTCCGCGGGTTCAACCTGATCGCCACCGCCAACGACCGCGACCGCGGGGTCAACGAACTCTCCAGCGCGCTGCGCCGCCGCTTCAACACCGTCGTCCTGCCGCTGCCCGCCACCCCGGACGAAGAGGTGGACATCGTCTCGCGCCGGGTCGGGCAGATCGGGCGCTCGCTGGATCTCCCGGCCGGGCCGGAGGGGCTGGACGAGATCCGCCGGGTCGTCACGGTCTTCCGCGAGCTGCGGGCCGGTCTCACCTCCGACGGCCGCACCAAGCTCAAGTCGCCCTCCGGCACTCTTTCCACGGCCGAGGCCATCTCGGTGGTGACGAACGGGCTGGCGCTGGCCACCCACTTCGGGGACGGTGTGCTGCGTGCCGGGGACGTGGCCGCGGGCATCCTGGGGGCCGTGGTCCGCGATCCGGCGGCCGACCGCGTCGTATGGCAGGAGTACCTGGAGACCGTGGTGCGCGAGCGCGACGGCTGGAAGGACTTCTACCGCGCCTGCCGTGAGGTGAGCGCATGACCGGGCCGGTGCTGCTCGGGGTGCGGCATCACGGCCCCGGCTCGGCGCGGGCGGTGCGTGCCGCCCTCGACCAGTGCACGCCGGACGCGGTCCTGATCGAGGGGCCACCGGAGGCGGACGCGCTGCTGCCGCTGGCCGCCCACGAGGAGATGCGTCCGCCCGTCGCGCTGCTCGCCCACGCACAGGACGACCCCGGCCGTGCGACGTTCTGGCCGCTGGCCGAGTTCTCCCCGGAGTGGGTGGCGATGCGCTGGGCACTGGAGCGCGGCGTCCCCGTCCGCTTCATCGACCTGCCCGCGGCGCACTCGCTGGCGATGGGGGACGGTGAGGAGCCGGTGACCGAGGGGAGGCCGGCCGACGAGCCTCCGGCCGCCGGACAGGAGCAGGCAGCGGCACCCGACGAGGCAGAGGTACGGGTCGATCCGATCCGGGTGCTGGCCGAGGCGGCCGGGTACGACGATCCCGAGCGCTGGTGGGAGGACGTGGTCGAACACCGCGGGGGCGCGGGAGGACCGGGGACCGGAGTGGGGACCGGAGGGGGCGCCGGTGCG
This sequence comes from Streptomyces lydicus, assembly GCF_004125265.1. Classification (GTDB taxonomy): domain Bacteria; phylum Actinomycetota; class Actinomycetes; order Streptomycetales; family Streptomycetaceae; genus Streptomyces; species Streptomyces lydicus_C. The sequence continues at coordinate 3,472,391 of NZ_RDTE01000003.1, read as the reverse complement.
GATGCGCTGGCCCCGTTCGCGGCGCTGGCCGAGGCGATGGGGGCGCTGCGCGAGGCGTACGGGGACGGCGGCCATGACCGTGATCCGGTGCGCGAGGCCCATATGCGGCTGCGGCTGCGCGCCGCCCGAAGGGAGTTCGGGGACGGTATCGCCGTGGTGTGCGGTGCCTGGCATGTACCGGCCCTGGCGCGGCGCACCACCGTGGCCGCCGACCGGCAGCTGCTCAAGGGCCTTCCGAAGGTGAAGACGGCGGTGACCTGGGTGCCCTGGACGCACCGACGGCTCTCCCGGCACAGCGGCTACGGCGCCGGTATCGCCTCGCCGGGCTGGTACGGCCATCTCTTCGGCGCCCCCGACCGCCCCGTGGAACGCTGGCTGACCAAGGTCGCCGGGCTGCTCAGGGAAGAGGACTACGCGGTCTCGTCGGCGCATGTCATCGAGGCCGTGCGGCTCGCCGAGGGGCTGGCCACGGTACGCGGCCGCCCGCTGGCCGGCCTGACCGAACTGAACGACGCGGTCCGGGCCGTGATGGGGGACGGCTCCGATGCCCCGTCCTCGCTGATCCACGACCGGCTGGTGGTGGGGGAGGTGCTGGGCGAGGTCCCCCAGGACGCCCCCGCCGTGCCGCTGCAACGGGACCTCACCCGCAGCCAGCGCACCCTGCGGCTCAAACCGGAGGCCCCGGAACGGGAACTGGAGCTGGACCTGCGCAAGGAGACCGACGCCCGCCGCAGCCGCCTGCTGCACCGGCTCCGGTTGCTCGGCATCCCGTGGGGCGAGCCCGGCCGTTCCCGCGGCAGCACCGGCACGTTCCGGGAGACCTGGCGGCTGCGCTGGGAGCCCGAACTGTCGGTGCGGGTCGCGGAGGCCGGTATCTGGGGCACGACCGTCCTCTCGGCCGCCACCGCCAAGGCCGCGTCCGAGGCATCGGAGGCGGCCACGCTCGCCGAGATCACGGCTCTCGCCGAGCGCTGCCTGCTGGCCGGACTCCCCGATGCCCTCCCGGTGGTGATGCGGGCGCTGTCGGACCGTGCGGCGCTGGACGCGGACGTGGGACATCTCGCCCAGGCGCTGCCCGCCCTCGTACGGTCCGTGCGCTACGGCGATGTGCGCGGCACGGACGCCGCGGCGCTGCGCGAGGTGGCGACGGGTCTGGCCGAGCGGGTCTTCGTCGGACTGCCACCCGCCTGCCTGGGCCTGGATGCCGACGGCGCCGCCGAAATGCGCGGCCATCTCGACGCCACCCACCAGGCCGTCGGCCTCCTCGGCCAGCCGCAGCCCGGGCAGCAGACGGGACCGGAGACCGAACCAGAGACGGGACTGGAGACCGAACCAGAGACGGGACTGGAGACCGAATCAGAGACGGGACCGGAGACGGGACCGGAGACCGGCCCCCAGGCCGTACCGCAGCCCGGCCCCCAGGCCGTACCGCAGCCCGGCCCCCAGGCCGTACCGCAGCCCGGCCCCCAGGCCATGCCGCCTCCCGGACCGCAGCAGCTGCGGACCCGGTGGGTCAGGGCGCTCCGGGCGGTGAGCGAACGGGATGCCGTACCGGGCCTGATCCGCGGGCGGGCGGCCAGACTTCTGCTCGACGAAGGGGAGTTGGGCGACGGGGGAGCGGAGCGGCTGATGGGGCTCGCCTTCTCGCCGGGCACCCCGCCCACCGATGCCGCCGGCTGGAACGAGGGCTTCGTCGGCGGCGGGGACGGCGGCATGCTGCTGGTCCATGACGAACGGCTGCTCGCGCTGGTCGACGGCTGGCTGACCGGTGTGCCGGACACCGCGTTCACGGACGTCCTGCCGCTGCTGCGCCGGACCTTCGCGGAGTACGAGTCCGGTGTGCGGCGCACCCTCGGCGAACTGGTCCGCCGCGGCCCCACGGCCCCGTCCTGCCACCCGTCAGGCGCGGCACCGGACGCCGCCGCCCCCGGTTTCGGCCCCGGCCTGGACCGCGACCGCGCCGCGGCCGTCCTCCCCACCCTGCGCCTGCTGCTGGGCATTGGGGCGCCCGGCTTCGGCGACGAGCCCGGCGAGCGGCCGGACGACGACCCACCGGACACCACCCGACCGGCCAACGACCTCACGGGGGCACGGACATGACCCATACGACCGGGGGCACGGACATGACCCACACGACACCGGACCCGATGACGACGGATACGGCCACCGATCCGGCGCCGGCGCGGGCGACGGCCACGACCACCGCCCCGGCGACAGCAACGAACACGACTGCGGCCCCCAAGACGAACCCCAAGACGGCCCCCACGACCGCCCCCACGACCACCCCCGCCCCCGAAGCCGAACGGCTCCGCCGCTGGCGGCTGGTGCTCGGCGGTGGCGGTGCGGACGGGACGGGGTGTGAACTCCGGGGGCGGGACGCGGCGATGGACGGGGCGCTGGCCTCGCTCTACGGCCGGGAGAAGGGCAGCGGCGGCACGGCGCCCGGCGGCCGGCGCTCGGCGGGGCTCGGGGCGTCGGCGCCCGGGGTGGCGCGCTGGCTCGGCGACATCCGTACGTACTTCCCGTCCTCCGTGGTGCAGGTGATGCAGCGGGACGCCATCGACCGGCTGGGGCTGTCCGCGCTGCTGCTGGAGCCGGAGATGCTGGAGGCCGTCGAGGCGGATGTGCATCTGGTGGGCACCCTGCTCTCGCTCAACAAAGTCATGCCGGAGACGACCAAGGAGACCGCCCGCGCCGTCGTCCGCAAGGTCGTCGAGCAGCTGGAGAAGAAGCTGGCGCAGCGCACCCGCGCCACCCTCACCGGCGCGTTGGACCGCTCCGCCCGGATCAGTCGGCCACGTCATCGCGATATCGACTGGGACCGCACGATCCGGGCGAACCTCAAGAACTACCTCCCGGAGTACCGCACGGTCGTCCCCGAGCGGCTGATCGGCTACGGCCGCGCGGCGCAGTCGGTGAAGAAGGACGTGGTGCTCTGCATCGACCAGTCCGGTTCGATGGCCGCCTCGGTCGTCTACGCCTCGGTGTTCGGCGCGGTGCTCGCCTCCATGCGGGCCCTCGACACCCGGCTCGTCGTCTTCGACACCTCGGTCGTCGATCTGACGGACCAACTGGACGACCCGGTGGACGTCCTCTTCGGGACCCAGCTCGGCGGCGGCACGGACATCAACCGTGCGCTCGCCTACTGCCAGTCCCGCATCACCCGCCCCACCGAAACCGTCGTCGTCCTCATCAGCGACCTCTACGAGGGCGGCATCCGGGACGAGATGCTCAAGCGGGTCGCCGCGATGAAGGCGTCCGGGGTGCAGTTCGTGACCTTGCTCGCGCTCTCGGACGAAGGGGCGCCCGCATACGACCGCGACCACGCCGCCGCCCTCGCGGCCCTGGGCGCACCGGCGTTCGCCTGCACTCCGGATCTGTTTCCCGACGTAATGGCGGCCGCGATCGAAAAAAGGCCGCTGCCCATACCGGACATGGCGGAGCAACGGTGACAGGACCCCCGGGGGGACTTGCGTGGCACCTGGCTGCTCATGCAAGGATCAGGCCATCGCTCGATCGCCCGCGACGCGCGTGACGCCGAGGACGCATGTCCCGGCTGTCCCCGTCCGTAGGGGAAGGTCCCTCCTTGTCTGCTGTGCTCGCCCTGCCTGCCGCCGTGCGCCTCCCGCGCGCCGTGGCCGCGCGGCGTGCGCTGCTGGCCGGGCTCTTCCTGGTGGGCTTCGTCGCCCTCGGCTTCGCCTTCGGTCCCGGCGCCCATGCCGACGACCGCACGCGGAGCGCGGAGCTGACCGGGGTGGCAACCCCGGCCAAGGCCGCGTCCGAGGCGTCCACCCCGGACCGGGCCGCCACCCGGGACGGGGCGGCGAACGAGCTGTCCGGCTCCAAGGCCGCGCTCCAGCGGCAGGGCAAGGCGTCCGGCGCGAAGCTCGCCGAGCACGCCCACGCCACGTCCGACGCGGTGGCCAAGGCCGTACGGCCCGCCGCCGAGCAGGCCGCGCCGGTCACCGACCGGATCACCCGGCCGGTGAACCGTGTCGTACGGGAGGTCGGGGACTCGGCAGGCGCCGCGCTGCCCGTGCACCTCCCGTCCGGTGAGCACAACGGAGGCTCCGGAGACGGCGCGACGCACCAGCACGGTCGTACGCCGGGCAAGGCACAGCCGGCCGGTCCGCGGACCGCTGACCGGGCCGCCGGCCCGTACGCCGTGCCGTCGTCGGACGTTGCCGGCCGCCTGCACAAGCCGGCCGCCGAGCACCCCTCGGCCGCCGCCCACGAACAGCACGCCCCGGGCCGCAACGGCCTTCCGGGACCGTGCCCGCAGGCTCCGGTGGCGCCTGCCTCGCACACCGCCGGTGACGGTCACGGCCCCCGTGGCGGGGACCAGCATGTCGCCGCCCCGGCGGACCCCCTGCGCTTCCGGCTCCTGCCCGGTGGCGTCCGCACGGCCGATGGCGCTCCGACGCGTCGGCGTGCCGAAGAAATCCTCGAATTCCCGGGCTAGGGCAGACCGCTCCGCGTCTGTAACCGACCTGCCGCGCGGGGGCGGGACAGGTCTGCCCTTTCACCCCTTTTGAATTCGAAGGACTTCACCTCCATGCGCTCGAACATCCGCCGTTCCATCGTCGTTGCCACCGCCGCCACCGGGCTGTGGGCCCTGGGCTCCGTCGCCGCCAACGCCGCCGAACTGCCCGTCGGTTCGGACCTGCCGGCCGCCGGCACGGTGACCGGCACGGCGAAGCAGCTGCCCACCGGTGACGCGGCCGGCACCGTGACGAAGACGGCCAAGACCGTCACCACGACCGCCAAGACCGCCACCTCGACCGCCAAGGGCGCGGCGGGCAAGGCCACCGGTGTCCTCGGCGGCGATGTGACCACCCAGGACCTGCCCACCGGCAAGCTGCCGCAGGCCGGCGACCTGACCGGCGCGGTGGACGGCGTGCGCAAGCAGGCCCACGGCGCCGGCCTGCCGAAGACCGGTGAGGTGCGCAAGGCCGCCGACCTGAAGAAGGCCAAGAAGGCCGCCAAGGCCGTCAAGAAGGCCGCCAAGGCCGCCGACCTGGGCAAGGCCGGCCGTCTGGCGCAGGGCACGCTGCCCTCCGTCCCGTCGCTGCCCGCCACCCCGGGCGTCCCGTCCGCCCACCTGCCCCAGGGCCTGCCCGGCACCCCGGCGCTGCCCAAGGCCCCCGCGCTGCCCAAGGCTCCGGGCTCGGTCGACAATCTGCTGGCCGGTCTCGCCGGTGCGGGCATCCGTCCCGAGCAGCTGACGAAGCCGGTCCAGGGCGGGCTTGCCACCGCCCGTCCGGTCGTCGGCAAGGCGGCCTCCGACGTGCTGCCGCCCGTCGCCCGCCGGGTCGTCGTCAAGGTCGTGCCGGTCGCGCAGGACGCGGTCGGCGGTGCCGGTCACCTCGCCGGTGACGCGGCAGGCCAGGCCACCCCGTTCGTGATCACGGTCGGCGGCCAGGCGCAGCTGTTCGCGCAGGGTGCTGCCGCCGACGCGGTGCCCTTCGCCCAGGGTGTGGCCGGCGACGCGGTCCCGTTCGCGCAGGGTGTGGCCGGCGACGCGGCGCCGTTCGTCCAGGGCAAGGCGACCGACACCGTGGCGTTCGCCCGGGGCGCGGCCGCTGACGCCACCCCGTTCGCGCAGGGTCTGGCCGCCGTGGTCGCGACCGACGCGCAGGGCACCGCCGGCCAGGCCGTCGCCGGTGTGCGGGGCCTGGCCCCGGTGAAGTCGGTGCCGGCCGTTCCTTCCGTCCCTTCCGTCCCGTCCGTGCCGGCCGTCCCGTCCGTGCCGGCCGTCCCGTCCGTGCCGGCCGTCCCGTCCGTGCCGGCCGTCCCGTCCGTGCCGGCCGTCCCGTCCGTGCCGGCCGTCCCGTCCGTGCCCGCCGTGCCCGCCGTGCCCGCCCACGTGACTGACGCCCTCCCGGCCGTCCCGTCCGTGCCCGCCGTCCCGGCCCACGTGACCGACGCCCTCCCGGCCGTGCCCGCCGTCCCGGCCCACGTGACCAACGCCCTCCCGGCCGTCCCGGCCAACCTGACCGACGCCGTTGCCGTTCCGGCCGCGCCGGCCCTCCCGGCCGTGCCCGCCAACCTGGCCGACCTGACCAACGCCGCCAACATCCCGGCGCTGCCGACCCTCCCGGTCCAGGCGGTCTGAGGCCTCAGGCCGACACCACCGGACCTCGGCCGCGGCGGCGGCCGAAGCCGGAACACCCATGAACAGCCGGGCGGACCTCTGTGGGGGAGGGCCGCCCGGCCTTGGTGTTTCCACCCCACGACCGCAGCACCGCATCACCACCGCGCCGCCCCACCGCGCCGCCCGCCACCGCACCGCTTCCTTAGCCCCCCGGTGCGCCAACGAGCCGTCCAGAGCTACGCGTTGGACTGCCTGCCTGCCTGCCTGCCTGCCTGCCTGGCTGGCTACGGACTACCCGCCGGGCTACGGGCTCCCGGGCTATGTGCGGGGCACCCGCAACCGCTCCCAGCTGACCCGCCCCGGCACCCCGTCCGCGTCCTCGCCATGGAAGCCGAGCTTGCGCTGCCAGGCCGCGTACGACTGCCGGTCCGCCTCGGTCCACTCCGGACCGGGGCCGATTTCGTAGTGGTCGCAGTCCTCGGCCACCAGCCGCTTCCCCATCGCCGTGATCACCGGGCTGCGGGTCCCGGACCGGAAGAAGTCGCGGCCGGGGAACGGCTCGTACGCCGGCTGCTGCGGCTCAGGTGCGCCCTCGGCCGGCTTCGCCAGCCGCTTCTTGATCCGGCCCCGCAGGTCGTTCATCGCGACGCCCCGCGGGTCGACCTTCCCCGGCTGCCATTCGAGGTGCCCGATCACCGAGCGTTCGCTCCAGCCGTGCGCCCGGCAGACCGCCGCCGCGGCCTTCTCCATGGCGACCTGCTGTGCCCCGGGCCAGGGGTCCTTGCCGTCGCCGAGGTTGATGCATTCGAAGCCGTAGAAGTGCGGGTTGCCGTCGGTGTCCGCTTCGTCGTCCGGCGGCAGCTCCGCGTCCTCGTGGATCACCGCACGCAGCACGTCGCCGTCGCCCAGCCCGGCGTGGTTGGCCCGGCCGTTGCCGACGAGATGGACCTCGCCCTGCTTGTCGATCACGCCGTGACACAGCGGCCCGGGCAGGTCGGAGCGCCCGTCGTAACACAGGTCCACCGTGCTGTCGGTGCCCTGCGTGGCGGTGTGATGGATCATCACGCCGTTCACCGGGCCCCAGGGGCCCTTGGCGTTCCGATTGTGCTCACGCCAGTCGCGCACCTCGTGGACCACCAGGCCCTCGTTGCGCAGCGCCGCGAGGAGCTTGCTCGCGGTCAGGGGAGTGGCCATCGGTCCGTACCTCCTGCGTCGGCCGCGGCTTCGGCCGCCGCGGTGGTCTGTGCCCTGCCCGGCACCGGACCCGCCGCGTCGTACGTCGCTTCCGGCGCCGGGTGTGGGGGCACCGGGAAATCGAGAAAGAAGGAGCGGGACCAAGCCTGAAGCGTGTGACTCCTGAAGCGTGTGTCTCCTGATGCGTGTGACTTCTGATGGGTGTGACTTCTGATGCGTAGGTATCCGTGAGCGCTCAAGACAGTGTCCGTAGCGGGAAGTTGAAGGGTCAAGGTGCCTTCCGGACCCGCCTTCTGAGGACCTCTTCCCCTCATGGATTCCCGTGCCGTCGGAACCGGAATCGCCGGAGGCGGGGCGCACAGAGGCGTACCGGGAGGAGGCCGCGGGCGATGCGCGACGTGAGCGCGCAGGCCGAGTGACAACGGGCCCGTCGCAGGGCGGAGCCGACGGCCTCGCACGGAGGGGCCCCGACTGCCTCGCCCTTCAAGATCGTCTGAGGCGGTCGAAAAGCGACACACGGCATTCCGGCGACGATGGCGACGGATGGCGACGGATGGCGACGATAAAGAGCCCCCGCCAATCAGCCCCCGCCAATCAGCCCCCGACAATCAGACCCCCAGCCCCCGCCAATCAGCAGACCCCAGCCCTCGCCAATCAGACCCCCAGCCCCCGCCCCATCAGATCCCCGGACCCGCCGACCAGGCCCCTCCAAACCCCCCTCCCGGCAAACCACCCCACCGCAATCCAGCTCACGACAAACCGGCCGACGGCATGCAGAAATCCCGAGAAGGCGTAACTTGGCCAAAAGATCTGTGATGGTAATCACCGCTGGAGTGTGATCTGCGATTTAGGGACGCACGTCCTCCGGCGATAACCTGCGGGACGGACATGCCGCGTATCCGGTCACCGTGTACGCCTCCCTCAGTGACAGCGCCGTCACGTTGCCCTTCGCGGCACGCCCATCGCAGACGAACGAACCGCGATCACTACGGCGATTCTGAGAAGACAAGGGACGGACGCGCGTGGACCTGTTCGAGTACCAGGCGAGGGACCTCTTCGCCAAGCACGGTGTACCGGTGCTGGCCGGTGAAGTCATCGACACGCCTGAGGCGGCGCGCGAGGCGACCCAGCGGCTGGGCGGCAAGTCGGTCGTCAAGGCGCAGGTGAAGGTCGGTGGCCGCGGCAAGGCCGGCGGCGTGAAGCTGGCCACCAGTGAGGACGACGCGGTCGAGAAGGCCGGTCAGATCCTGGGCATGGACATCAAGGGCCACACGGTCCACAAGGTGATGATCGCCGAGACCGCTCCGGAGATCGCCGAGGAGTACTACGTCTCGTACCTCCTCGACCGCACCAACCGCACCTTCCTGGCCATGGCCTCCGTCGCCGGCGGCATGGACATCGAGGAGGTCGCGGCGACCCGGCCCGACGAGCTCGCGAAGGTCCCGGTCGACGCCAACGAGGGCGTCACGATCGAGAAGGCCCGCGAGATCGTCGCCCAGGCGAAGTTCCCGGCCGAGGTCGCCGAGAAGGTCGCCGACGTCATGGTGACGCTGTGGAAGACCTTCGTCGCCGAGGACGCGCTCCTCGTCGAGGTCAACCCGCTCGCCAAGGTCGCCAGCGGCGAGGTCATCGCCCTCGACGGCAAGGTGTCCCTGGACGAGAACGCCGAGTTCCGCCAGCCGGAGCACGAGGCCCTGGAGGACAAGGACGCGGCCAACCCGCTCGAGGCCGCTGCCAAGGCCAAGGGTCTGAACTACGTCAAGCTCGACGGTCAGGTCGGCATCATCGGCAACGGCGCGGGTCTCGTCATGAGCACCCTGGACGTCGTCGCCTACGCCGGCGAGAAGCACAGCAACGTCAAGCCCGCCAACTTCCTCGACATCGGTGGCGGCGCCTCCGCCGAGGTCATGGCGAACGGCCTGGAGATCATCCTCGGCGACCCGGACGTCAAGTCCGTGTTCGTCAACGTCTTCGGTGGCATCACCGCCTGTGACGAGGTCGCCAACGGCATCGTCCAGGCCCTGGAGCTGCTCAAGTCCAAGGGCGAGGACGTCAACAAGCCCCTGGTCGTGCGTCTCGACGGCAACAACGCGGAGCTCGGTCGCGAGATCCTGTCGAAGGCCAACCACCCGCTGGTGCAGCGCGTGGACACCATGGACGGCGCGGCCGACAAGGCCGCCGAGCTGGCTGCTAAGTAAAGGACGAGGACACAACAACCATGGCTATCTTCCTGACCAAGGAAAGCAAGGTCATCGTCCAGGGCATGACCGGTGCCACTGGCATGAAGCACACCAAGCTGATGCTCGGTGACGGCACCAACATCGTCGGCGGTGTGAACCCGCGCAAGGCCGGCACCAGCGTCGACTTCGACGGCACCGACGTGCCCGTCTTCGGCTCCGTCGCCGAGGCGATGGAGAAGACCGGCGCCGACGTGTCCGTGCTCTTCGTGCCGCCGGCCTTCGCCAAGGCCGCCGTCGTCGAGGCGATCGACGCCGAGATCCCGCTGGCTGTCGTGATCACCGAGGGCATCGCGGTGCACGACTCCGCCGCCTTCTGGGCGTACGCGAAGTCCAAGGGCAACAAGACCCGGATCATCGGCCCGAACTGCCCCGGCCTGATCACCCCCGGCCAGTCCAACGCCGGCATCATCCCGGGCGACATCACCAAGCCCGGCCGCATCGGTCTGGTGTCGAAGTCCGGCACGCTGACCTACCAGATGATGTACGAGCTCCGTGACATCGGCTTCTCCTCGGCCGTCGGCATCGGTGGCGACCCGGTCATCGGCACCACCCACATCGACGCCCTCGCGGCGTTCGAGGCGGACCCCGACACCGACCTGATCGTGATGATCGGCGAGATCGGCGGCGACGCCGAGGAGCGTGCGGCCGACTTCATCAAGGCCAACGTCTCCAAGCCGGTCGTCGGCTACGTCGCGGGCTTCACCGCGCCCGAGGGCAAGACCATGGGCCACGCCGGCGCCATCGTCTCCGGTTCCTCCGGCACCGCCCAGGCGAAGAAGGAGGCCCTGGAGGCCGCCGGCGTCAAGGTCGGCAAGACCCCGTCGGAGACCGCGCGGCTGGCCCGCGAGATCCTCGGCGGCTGACTGCCTCCCGGCGTCGTTGCCGGAAGGGACGTAGACGTACGTCGTCCTTGACGGCCGCCGGCGATGCTGCCGGCTCTCGCCCTCGTGGCGTTTCGCCCCCGCGGTGGAAGAGAACTTCCGCCGCGGGGGCGCTCGGCGTTCGGGCGGGGCGGTGCTGGGCGTTGGGCACGGTGCGTCCCGGGCGGACCCGGAGCGTGGCGCCGGCCCTCAGTCGGCCTCGGGCGCCCCTCAGTCGTCCCTCAGCGCACGTCCGGCACCAGACGGGCCTCCCGCAGCCTCTTCCGTACCGCGGCATTGCCCTGCTTCCTGACGTCCGCGCCACGGTGCCCGGTGGGTGAGACGGCGACATGCGGCGCGGTCGCCAGGGGCTTGTCCGGGGGCGGCGTGTAGCGGTCCGGCGTCACGAGCATCATCACCACCGCCACCAGCGCGAACCCTCCGGCCAGCCCGACCGCCGCCCTGGTGGTCCGCAGATCGCTGCGTTCGGCGTCGCTCCGTACGCGCTCCGCGGCGGTCGGCGTCACCTGCTGCGCGGCCGTCAGCGCGATGAGCCGGGCCCGCAGGATCTCGCCCTGCCGCACCGGCGGGTGCCCGGCGAGCCCCAGTTCCGGCAGCCGCTCGGCGATCCCTTCCCGCGCATGCGTCAGCCGCCCGGCCGCGGCCGGGGTACTCGCCTCGATCTCCGCCGCGGTCTCGTAGAGCCCCAGCCCGACCCCGTCGTGCAGCAGCAGCGCCCGCCGGTAGGGGGCGGGCAGCCGCAGCAGCGCCGCCAGCAGCGCACGGTCCGCCCGCTCGCCGGTCTCGTGGAAGCGCTTCGGTTTCCGGGCGGTCCGCAGTCCGGGACACAGCCGGTGCCAGGGCGTCAGCGCGTACTCGTACGCGGCCGCCCGCACCCACCCTGCCGGATCCGGGTCCACCGCGACCTGCGGCCAGTGCTGCCAGGCGCGCCGGAACCCCTGCTGCACGGCCCGCCGCGCGAGCCATGGCCGCCCGGTGAGCAGATACGTCTGCCGCATCAGCGCTGCCGCGTGCCGGGTGTGGAGGTCGTCGAAGGCGGCGGCGGCCTGCTCGGGCCGGGGCCTCTCGCGCCGGGTCATCGGGTCGTCTCGCGCTGGGTCATACAGAGCAGTGTGGAAAACCGGCATTGCCGGACGCAGCGCGACACGTCGGGCATTTCGCCAGTGCGGGGAGGAAACGCCTCTTGTTGGCAGCATGGCCGCGTGAGCCAGTTGACCGAGCGTGGCCCCACCCTGTCCTCGCACGGCCGAGCCGCCGCGCAGCGCTCGTCCGCGATCGGCGCGGCGTTCCTCGGCGGTGTGACGGCCGCCGGCCTCGGCCTCGGCGCGCTGGCGGTCGCCGTGCTGCTGCTCTGGGTCGCCTCCCCCGCGCCCGACAACGGCCCGTCCCGGGCCCTGCACCTCGCCGCCGACCTGTGGCTGATGGCGCACGGCGGCGCCCTCGAACGCACCACGGGCCACTTTGCCGTCCCGGTCGCCGTGACCCCGCTGCTGCTCGCCGTCCTCCCGGTCTGGCTGCTCCACCGGGCCGCCCGCCACACCCTGGCGACCGCGGCCGACGCTCGCACCGGCCCCGGCGCGGGCCCCGGCAATGCCGCGGACGCCACCCTGGCGGTGGTGCCGCGCACCCTGCTCGGTGCGCTGCTCACCGGCTATCTGCTGGTCGCGGCCGCGGTGCTGATCTACGCCTCCGCCGGGGAGCTGAGCGCCGAGCCGCTGAGCGTGCTGGCGTCCGTACCGGCCACCGCGCTCGCCACGCTCGCCGGTACGGGCTGGTTCCTGCTCCGGCACCCCGGCGCCGATCTGCTGCCCGCCTGGGCGCTGCGGGCCGGGGCCGCGGTGCCGGACGGCCTGCGCAGCCTGCTCGGCGGCCCCCGGTTCGCCGTCGCGGCGCGCGCCGCCGGTGCCGCCCTCGGCGCCCTGCTGGCATCCGGCGCCCTGCTCACCCTGCTCTCCCTCGGCCTGCACGCGGGCCGGGTGTGGGGCGACCTGCTCCGGCTGGCGCCCGACTGGGCGAGCCACGCCACGGTGCTGCTGCTGTGCCTCGTCCTGCTCCCGAACGCGGCCGTCTGGGGCGCCGCCTATGCCCTGGGGCCGGGTTTCACGGTCGGCGCGGGCAGCGCGGTCGGCCCGCTGGGTGCCTCGCCGCCTTCGGCGCTGCCCCGGCTGCCGCTGCTCGGCGGGCTGCCGGATGCCGGCCCGGGATACCCGCTGACCTGGGCGGTGGCCGTGGTGCCCCTGATCGCGGGGGCGCTGCTGGCACGCTCGGTCGCCCGCTCGGTGACCCGTTCCGGGCCGTCGGTGCCCGGCGCTGCGGGACGCCCCTGGTCGTGGTGGACGACGGCGTGTGCGGCAGCCCTGGGGGCCGGTCTCTGCGGCGCCGTCACGGCAGTGCTCGCGGGCCTCTCCGGTGGCGCGCTGGGCACCGGAGCGCTCGCCGCGTTCGGCCCGAGCTGGTGGCGTACGGGCCTCGCGGCAGCGGGCTGGACCGCCCTGACCGGCGTCCCGGGCGCGATCGCGCTACGGGCCTGGCGGCTGCGGGCGGGCCGGCGGGGTCGGGACGAGGACACCTGCCCCGGCGCCACGGCGGGCCGTACGGGCACCGCGACCGGCCCCGGCGTGGCGACGGCGGATGGCGAGGGCGCCGGCCCCGGCCCCGGCCCCGATGACCTCACGGCCACCGATCGGGCGGCCCCCACGGAGCCGACTGCGGCCACGGAACCAACTGCCATGGAGCCGGCGACCGCGGAATCGCCTGCCTCAAAACCGGCCACCACGGAGCAGCCGGCCACCGAACCGGCCATCACGAAGCCGGTCGCCGCCCCCGTCACCCCGAACGGCTGACCGGCCGCGCCTCCCGCTGCCTACTGCCGCCTACTACCCAGCTGCCTACTGGCTGCCTACGACCTACTACCTACTGCCGCGCGCTCAGCAGCGGCCGCAGCTCCCGCGGCAGCAGTTGCTCGCAGGACTTGCCGGCCGATTGGGTCAGGGCGTCGTTCACGCAGGTGAAGTAGTCGCGGTAGACGATCTGCACGGTGAAGGTCGCGGCCACCATCACCAGCGCCAGCGAGGCGGTCACCAGGCCCGCGATCGCCGCGGTGACCTGCGGCCGGGTGCTGCCCGGCGAGGCAGGGGCGCCGGGCTGTGCGCCCGGGGCCGGCGGGGCGGCGGGGGCGGGGCGCCCCTCCATGGCGGCGGTGGTGGCCGCCGCGTCGGCCTTCGCCGGGTTCGGCTTGGCGCGCAGCGAGCTGATGCCCCAGTACAGCGCCAGTGCGGCCAGCAGCAGAGCGACCTCCGGCAGGCCGAACAGCACGCAGAAGAACGCCCAGAGCCCGCCGAGCAGTGCGAAGCGCGCCCTGCGCTGGGCCGGGTCGGTGGGGTCCCAGCGCAGCCCGCCGGGGCTGCCGGGGCCACCGGGGCCGTTGCCCTGCTGGCCGTTGCGGCTGCCGGGGCGGGTGCCGAAACCGCCGCTCTGCCGTCCCGGCTGCCGGGGGCTCCACTGGCTGCCCCAGCCCGGTGCCGGCTCGTCCTGCGACGGCCGGTCCTCATCGCCGTTGCCGTTGCCGTCACCGTTGCCGTGCGGGGCGGGGTGGCGCGGGCGCCACTCCTGGTCGGGCGCGTCGGCCGGCGGCGGGGCGAAGGGGTTGTTGTCCTGGTCGGAGTCCGGGGAATGCGGGGCGGCGGGCTCCGGCGACGAGGACGACGGCTTGCGCTCACGCGGCAGCAGCACCATCCCGGGGGAGATGGTGGGCTGGGGGCACCACCCAGCGGTAGCCGGGGGAGGGAGCAGGAGGGCCGCGCGGCGGCGTCGGTCCGTCATCTGGAGTGCGTCTTCCCCTTGTCTCGTCTGTCTCGTCTTGCGTCGTCTCTTGCGTCGTCCGTACGCGGGCCGTCACAACAAGCGCCCGGTTACCACGAACTGCACGCAGTCTTAGGCCTGACGCTACCTCCCGTGCCCGCCCCCGTCCCGTGGGGGCCGCGCGGTGTGCCGGTATCGTTGCTGACGGTCGGCGCCTTCGTAGGGTTCCCCGGATCTGCGGTATCCGCAGTCTTGTACGACCACACAAAGCACGCGAGATCGGAAAAGAGCCCCGCCGTGGCTTCCTCCCCACCCCCCGCCCAGCCCGCCGACCCCGGCCGCCCGGCCCGCATCGTCGTCCTGGTCTCCGGTTCCGGAACGAACCTGCAGGCACTGCTGGACGGCATCGCCGACCTGGGCCCGCAGGAGTACGGCGCCGAGATCGTGGCCGTCGGAGCCGACCGGGGAGCGATCGCGGGCCTGGAGCGTGCCGCGGCCGCCGGGCTCCCCACCTTCGTCTGCCGGGTCAAGGACTACGACAGCCGTGCGGACTGGGATGCGGCGCTCACCGAGGCGACCGCCGCGTACGCGCCCGATCTGGTGGTCTCGGCCGGTTTCATGAAGATCCTGGGCAAGGAGTTCCTCGCCCGCTTCGGCGGCCGCACCGTCAACACCCACCCGGCGCTGCTGCCGAGCTTTCCCGGTGCCCATGGCGTGCGCGACGCGCTCGCGTACGGCGCGAAGGTCACCGGATGCACCGTCCACTTCGTCGACGACGGCGTCGACACCGGCCCGATCATCGCCCAGGGCGTGGTCGAGGTCCGGGACGAGGACGACGAATCCGCGCTGCATGAGCGCATCAAGGAAGTCGAGCGATCGCTGCTCGTCGAGGTCGTGGGGCGTCTGGCCCGGCACGGCTACCGCATTGAGGGACGAAAGGTACGTATCTCGTGACCGTCACCGAAGGTACGCAGCGGCCCATCCGCCGCGCGCTGGTCAGCGTCTATGACAAGTCCGGGCTGGAGGAGCTGGCGCAGGGGCTGCACGCGGCGGGCGTCCAGCTCGTCTCGACCGGGTCGACGGCCGCGAAGATCGCCGCCGCCGGGGTGCCGGTCACCAAGGTCGAGGAGCTGACGGGCTTCCCCGAGTGCCTGGACGGCCGGGTCAAGACCCTGCACCCCAAGGTCCACGCCGGCATCCTGGCCGACCTCCGCCTGGAGGACCACCGCCGGCAGCTGGCCGATCTCGGCGTCGAGCCGTTCGACCTGGTGATCGTGAACCTCTACCCGTTCCGGGAGACCGTCGCCTCCGGCGCCACCCCCGACGAGTGCGTGGAGCAGATCGACATCGGCGGCCCCTCGATGGTCCGCGCCGCCGCCAAGAACCACCCCTCGGTGGCCGTGGTCGTCAACCCCGCCCGCTACGCCGATGTCCTGGAGGCCGTCACCGGCGGCGGCTTCGAACTGACGCAGCGCAAGCGGCTGGCGGCCGAGGCCTTCCAGCACACCGCGGCCTACGACGTGGCGGTCGCCTCCTGGTTCGCCGACGGCTACGCGGCCGCTGACGACTCCGCCTTCCCCGAGTTCCTGGGCGCCACCTACGCCCGCAAGAACGTCCTGCGCTACGGCGAGAACCCGCACCAGGGCGCCGCGCTCTACGTGGACGGCAGCGGCGGGCTCGCGGAGGCCGAGCAGCTGCACGGCAAGGAGATGTCGTACAACAACTACACGGACACCGACGCCGCGCGCCGGGCCGCGTACGACCACGCCGAGCCGTGTGTGGCGATCATCAAGCACGCCAACCCGTGCGGTATCGCGGTCGCCGCGGACGTCGCCGAGGCGCACCGCAACGCGCACGCCTGTGACCCGCTCTCCGCGTTCGGCGGCGTCATCGCCGTCAACCGCCCGGTCTCCGTGGCGATGGCCGAGCAGGTCGCCGAGATCTTCACCGAGGTCATCGTGGCCCCCGGCTACGAGGACGGCGCGGTCGAGATCCTGGCCCGCAAGAAGAACATCCGGGTGCTGCGCTGCCCCGACGCACCGTCGAACCCCGTAGAGGTCAAGCCCGTTGACGGCGGTGCCCTGCTCCAGGAGACCGACCGGCTGCAGGCCGAGGGCGACGACCCCGCGAACTGGACGCTGGCCAGCGGGACTGCACTGTCCGCCGACGAGCTGGCCGAGCTGGCCTTCGCCTGGCGCGCCTGCCGCGCCGTGAAGTCCAACGCCATCCTGCTCGCCAAGGACGGCGCCACGGTCGGTGTCGGCATGGGCCAGGTCAACCGCGTGGACTCCGCGAAGCTCGCGGTGCAGCGGGCGGGCGAGGACCGGGCGCGCGGCTCCTACGCCGCCTCCGACGCCTTCTTCCCGTTCCCGGACGGCTTCGAGGTGCTGGCCGAGGCCGGCGTCAAGGCCGTGGCCCAGCCCGGCGGTTCGGTCCGCGACGAACTCGTCGTCGAGGCCGCCGCGAAGGCCGGCGTGACGATGTACTTCACCGGGACCCGGCACTTCTTCCACTGAGCCCGGGCCCGAGCCCGAGTCCGGGCCTGAGCCCGAGTCCGAGCCTGATCAGCCGGTACCGGAGTGAAAAAGGGCCGCACCCCAGCCGGGGTGCGGCCCTTTCGCGCTGAATGCGCGCACGGAATCCGCGCGGTCACCGAAGACGTCAGTAACGCGGCCTGTTGAACCAGTACTTGCTCTCGTCCTTGGAGATGAAGGCGATCACCATGACGCCCAGGATGGTGTGGACCAGGCCGAGCGGGAAGGTGCACAGGCTCAATATGAGGGTGCCGACACCGAAGACGATGCTGCCGACCCGCACCCCGTTGCCCCCGTTGGTGAACTGCAGGGCCAGCGTGATCGCGACCACGGTGAAGACCACGATGAGCACGATCACCGCGATCAGCAGGCCCTTGCTGAAGTCGATCGCGGTGACGCCATCGGTGGTGGAGTACGACGAGACATTGTGCGAGGCCTTGCTGACGCCGCTCAGCCCCATCACGGAGAGGATCAGCCCGATGAAGTTCACACCGGAGAGCACGAACAGGAGCACCCGGGCGGTCTTCACCCCGCTGGGCATCGCCACCGGGTACTGCGGCTGCATACCGGCCATCCCGCCGCCGCCCGGGTAGGGGCCGTACGGGGACGGCTGCGGCGGCTGCTGTGGCTGCTGCTGCGGGTAGCCGTACTGGGGCTGTTGACCCGGCGGCGGACCGTAGGGGTTCTGTGGGGGATAACTCACTAGCGGTGTCCTTCATACGACGTGAACGGAGCCGTGAAGGCCCCGGTCGCGCAGGGGCGAGGGGGCCTTCACGGAGTGGTACACCTCGGGCCGGGGGGCACCCCCAACCGCTTACTGGGTCTTGACGACCACTGAGGCCACGGCCTTGTCGGCGAAGGTCTGGGCCTTGTCGTCCCACAGCGGCCACAGCCAGCCGACGCCGCACGCGATGCTGTCGAGGAAGTGCGCCAGGCGGCGGACGAAGGCCATGCCGAAGCCGAGCGGCTGACCGGTGTCCTCGCGGACCACCCGGATGCTCATGGCCTTCTTGCCAATGGTCTGGCCCTTGTTGCCTTCCTGGATGAGCATGAAGATGCCGCCCGCCGTCATCGCCAGGCTGGCGATGACGAACAGGAGGAGGGCGACGCCCGGCGAGGCGGACGAAGACGCTTCCGCCCGGCAGTTGTAATCGTCAAAGGCACAGCTGTCGAGCTTGCTCGCGGCGGAGAAGACCATGCCGAACCCGATCGAGAACAGGATGCCCGGCACCAGGGCCACGACCAGGCCGTCGATGAGCGTGGCGCACAGCCGCGCACCCCAGCTCGCGTACCCCGTCGGCATGCCCATGCCCGGCATCCCCGGCTGGCCGTAGGGGGCCGCCGCCTGCTGCGGGTAGCCGTACGCCTGCTGCTGCGGGACCTGCTGCTGCGGGACCTGCTGCTGGGGGTAGCCGTAGGGCTGCTGCTGCGGGGCCTGCTGGGGGTACCCGTAGCCGGGCTGTCCCTGCGGCGGGACGGGGGGCTGCTGGCCGTACGGGCCCTGCGGCGCCTGCGGCTGCTGCCCGTACGGGCCCTGCGGCGGCTGTGGCTGGCCGTAGGGGTTGTTCGGGTCGCCGAAACTCATCTGCTGTTTTCCTCCGTTGGGTGACTACGGCACGACGCGGCGTGACTCGGAGGAAAAACAGGATTCACTGGCCACCCCCCGACAAAGCCTGCGGCACTGTGTGTCAATCCTTCTAGTTGCGCATTCACTCTGTCCAGTCAAGGCCCCCGGCTGTTGTCCAAGTGCAATGATCAATTCCGGCCATCGGCGCCCCGCATGCCCTGATTGGAACGCCGCCGCCCTCATCCGCGAAGATGGGGGGTATGACTGCCCAGATCCTGGATGGCAAGGCCACCGCAGCCGCTATCAAGTCCGAGCTCACCACCCGCGTCGAAGCGCTGAAGGCCAAGGGCGTGCAGCCCGGTCTGGGCACCCTCCTGGTGGGCGACGACCCGGGCAGCCGCTGGTACGTCAACGGCAAGCACCGCGACTGCGCCCAGGTCGGCATCGCCTCCATCCAGCGCGAGCTGCCGGAGACCGCCACCCAGGAGGAGATCGAGGCGGTCGTCCGCGAGCTGAACGAGGACCCGTCCTGCACCGGCTACATCGTCCAACTCCCGCTCCCCAAGGGCATCGACGCCAACCGTGTCCTGGAACTGATGGATCCGGCCAAGGACGCCGACGGACTGCACCCGATGAGCCTGGGACGCCTGGTGCTCGGCATCGAGGGCCCGCTGCCGTGCACCCCGTACGGCATCGTCCAGCTGCTGCGCCGTCACGAGGTCGAGATCAAGGGCGCGCATGTGGTGGTCGTCGGCCGCGGCATCACCATCGGCCGTCCGATGCCGCTGGTCCTCACCCGCAAGTCCGAGAACGCCACGGTCACCCAGTGCCACACCGGCACCCGTGATCTGTCCGCGCACCTCAAGCAGGCCGACATCATCGTCGCCGCGGCCGGTGTGCCGCACATCATCAAGCCCGAGGACGTCAAGCCCGGTGCGGCGGTCCTGGACGTCGGCGTCAGCCGCGACGAGGCCGGCAAGATCGTCGGCGATGTGCACCCGGGCGTCGCCGAGGTGGCCGGCTGGGTCGCCCCCAACCCCGGCGGCGTCGGCCCGATGACCCGCGCCCAGCTGCTGGTCAACGTCGTCGAGGCCGCCGAGCGCGCGGCGGGCTGATCACACGGGATCTGAGACCCTGTCCTTGAGACAGACGGTGAGACAGACGGATCCGGACACCGAAGGGACTGCCAGCCATGGGTGCCGAAGCGCATGCGGACGGGGCCAGTGAGCCACAGCGCTCCTCGCGCCGCTTTCCGACGCTGACCCGCGACACCGCCCGGCCGGAAGGCGGCGGGCGGGCCGCCTCGGGCGGCTTCCCCGCGCCTGCCCGGCAGTGGCCGCTGCTCAGCGTGATGGGCGGGGTCGGGCTCGGGCTACTGCTCGTGGCGCTCGACGCGTTCCGTATCGGGTCGATCGTGATCGGGCTCTCCCTGCTGGCCGGCGCGGTGCTGCGGTGGGCGCTGCCGTCGGTGGGGATGCTGGCCGTGCGCTCCCGCTTCACCGATATGGCCACCTACGGGGGGCTCGGCTTTGTGATCGTGATGCTGGCGCTGATGGTGCAGCCCAAGCCGTGGATCCACATCCCGTTCCTGGACGACATCGTGCACTTCACCGTGTGGTAGCGGGATCTCCCCGGCCGTACCGGCAGCTGTGCCGGTAGCCGTACCGGCCGGTGCGGCGCGACGGCGGCGGCCCGTCCTCTCTTCCGGGAGAGGGCGGGCCGCCGTTGTGGTGTGCGGGGGCGGGGCGGGGGCGTACGAGCGGTGGTGTGAGGTCGTACGAGCCGTGTGAGGTCGTACGAGGGCGGACGAGGGACGGGCGGCGCGCGGAGTGCGGCGGGGCGGCGCGCGGAGGGTGGTGGAGGCGTCGTGGGGCGGGCCGTGCGGCCCGGGGGAGTGCCACCGGTCGTGCTTCCATCCGCCGGTGTCCGGCGCACGGTGGCCGCCGTCTGCGGACGCCGTGGGATGTCCCGGCTGTGACCTGCGGGGACGTCGTCGGGGTGGACGCTGCGGTGGGACGGCGAAGGAAGCGGCGGGGCGGTTCGGGTACCGCGTGGAAAGCGTAAAAAGCGGGAAGGGAAGCCGTGTCCGCGCCATCATCGGCGGCACAGGGGGCTCATGGCCTCGGGGGAGAACGAACGCGTATGGGGTGGAACATGTCGCGTTGGAAAGGGCTGCCCGAATCGCTGGACCACCGGGTGCGGTACCTGATCGTCCGGTTACGGCGACTGAAGGACCACAGCGGCCTGAGCCTGGCCGCGCTCGCCGCCAGGACCTCGTACAGCAAGTCGTCCTGGGAGCGCTATCTCAACGGCAAGAAGCTGCCGCCGCGCGATGCGGTGGAGGCGCTGGCGCGCATCTGCGAGGCCGATACGACCCGGCTGCTGGCGCTGCACGAGGTCGCCGCCCAGGCCTGGCACGCGGAACGGCCGCAGGCGGGGGCGGGGGCGGAGGCTGCGACCGAGGCGGGGGCTGAGCGGGACGAGGCGGGGGCTGAGCGGGACGAGGCAGGGGCTGAGCGGGACGAGGCAGCCGTACCCGCTGGACCCGCTGTCACCGCCGTACCGGCCGTACCCGCCGCACCTGCCGCACCGGAGGTACCCACCGCCGCCCCGGCCGGTCGCCAAGTGCCGCTCAGGCCGCTGGTGCTGGGGGCCCTGGCCGTGCTGGTCATTGCCGGTGCGGCGCTGCTGGTCGCCCGTCTCTGGGAGGACGCCTCCGGGATAGGCAGTAGTGGCGCGGACGCCGTGCCGGTCATCAGCGGGACCGGCGCCGCGCCGACCTTCACCCATCGGCCGGGGGAGACCTTCCCCTGCTCCGTACAGCGCCGGGCAGGCGCCCTGTACGCCGGGCACAGCCGCACCGGCACGGCGATCCTGGACCGCGGCGCGACGGGCTGGGACGTCGTCGAGGCGCAGTGTCTGCTGCACCGCCAGGGCTACGACCCCGGTGTGGTGGACGGCATCGTCGGCGGCAAGACCCTGCGTGCCGTCAAGCGTCTGCAGGCCAGGGCCGGGCTGCCCACGGACGGGATCGTGGGCCCCGACACCTGGAAGGCGTTACGCCGGTGAGCGGGCCGGGCGGCGAACCGGGGCAGGGCGTCGAGAGCTCCCGACTGGCAGCGCACATGCGGGAGTTGAGGGAGCGTACGGGCCTCACCCTGGCCGGACTCGCCGAGCGGACGCCCTACAGCAAGTCGTCGTGGGAGCGCTATCTCAACGCGAAGAAGCTGCCGCCGCGGGGTGCGGTCGAGGCGCTGTGCCGGCTGGCGGGGGAGCCGTCCGGCAGGCTTCTGGCGCTGTGGGAGCTGGCGGATGCGGCCTGGAGCGGACGCGGGCGGTCGGGCGGCGGCGCGATGCGGGGGAGGGGCACGGTGCCGGGCCGGGGCGCCGTGCTGGACCGCGGCGAGTCACCGGACCCGGAACCGGACCCGAACCCGGACCCGAACCCGGACCCGAACCCGGACCCGAACCCGGACCCGAACCCGGACCCGGACCCGGACCAGAACCTGAACCCGGAACCGGCCCCGAGCCCGGGAAGCGCCCCGGCCGGTGCGCCGTCCCCCCGGCTGCCGCAGCGCGCCGTATCCGTTGTCGCCGGTGCCTGCGTCGGCCTCATGGCAGTCGGGGTGGCGGTGCTGGCCTTCGGGGTGGGAGGAGGGGGCACGGGCGCCGGCCCGGGGAAAGGTGCCGCGCCCGAACCGTCCGAGGTGACCGGCTGCCGGGCGAGGGCGTGCGACGGCGAGGATCCCGAGTCGATGTACTGCGAACTCCCCGACCTGGTGGTGACGCCCGTGGAGCGCACCGCCGCCCGCGGGGAGCATGTGCAGATCCGTTACGGCAAGGCCTGCGGCGCGGCCTGGGGACGGCTCCGCAACGGCCGGGTCGGGGACCGTCTGGAGGTGTCGGTGCCGGGGGCGCGGCCGCGGTCGGTACGGGTGGTGGACCGGTTCGACGCCGAGGGGTACCTCGTCACGCCGATGGCGGTGGCCCGCGGGCCGGAGGGCATCCGCCTGTGTCTCTACCCGGCGGGCGGCGGGGCAGGGGAGTGCTTCGCACCGTAGGCCCCCGAGGGGGTTGCGCGGGCTGTTCTTGTCAGTAAACGTACGGAACTCGTACAGAGTCCGGTCGAAATGCGACACTGCGGGGGCCACGGGGTGTGCGGGCGGATGACCTGTGCCCGGACGCTCCCGTGCGCCTGCGCACGCGAACTGCCGTCCTGACCGGGGGCATCCGTGCCGGGAGCAAGGAGGGCGGACCGGGGGAACCGCTGTCGCACGTAAGCGGGGGGATAGGGGGAGGCAATGCCTCGCTGGAAGGCGCTTCCGGAAGAACTCGATCCGCAGGTAGCGGAGTTCACCGGTCAGCTGCGCAGGCTCGTGGACCGCAGCGGGCTGAGTGTGGCCGCCGTCGCGGACCGCACGGGCTACAGCAAGACGTCCTGGGAGCGGTATCTGGGCGGGCGGTTGCTGCCGCCGCTGCGCGCGGTGGTTGCGCTCGCCGAGGTGACCGGCGCGCAGCCCGCGCATCTCACCACGCTGTGGGAGCTGGCCGAACGGGCCTGGAGCCGGGCCGAGATGCGGCAGGACGTCACCATGGAAGCGATCAGCGTGGCCCAGGCGCGCGCTGCCCTGGGGGAGTTCGACACGGCGCCGGCGGCGGCCGCGCCGACGGCGAAGTCCGCAAAGGCCGCCAAGGCGGCAGAAGCCAAAGCGGCAAAGGAAGCCAAGGCGGCGAAGGCCAAGGGTGCGAAGTCGCCGCAGGCCGCCGGGCCACTGACGGAGCCGCTGACGGAGCCGCTGACGGTGCAGTGGCCGCAACAGCCGCGCCTGGACCTCCCGTCGACCGCCGACTTCCCCGCCGAGCGGATGGCAGCGGGAAAGTCGGCAGCGGGCCACTCCCCGGCGACGGCCGCCTCACCGGTCTCACCCGCCTCACCCGCCGCACCCGCGAACCAGCGGGCTCGCCGCGGCCGGACGGTCGTGTTCGTCGCCGGTGCGGTCGGCGCGCTGCTGGTGGCCGGCGCCGCCGTACTCCTGCTGAAGCCGGCCGCCGGACCGGCCACGAAGCCGGCCGCCGCCCCCGCCGCCGTGCCGAGCGCAAAGCCGGACCTGCCGGCCGGGGTGCACTGCACCGGTGAGGGCTGCGTGGGCAAGGACCCGGAGAAAATGGGCTGCGGCGGGACGCACGCGACCACCCCGTCCCGCGGTCTGGCCGGGCGCTCGGTGATCGAGGTCCGCTACAGCGCGGTCTGCCACACCGCCTGGGCGCGGATCAGCCGTGCGGCGCAGGGCGACCAGGCCACCATCAGCGCCGGCGGCCACAGCGCCACGGCGCAGGCCGAGCGGGGTGGCGACGCCTACACCCCGATGGTCGCGGTGTCCGGCGACCCGGCGAAGGTCGCGGCCTGCCAGACGACCATGGCGGGTGCCAAGAGCTGCGCCCGTCCAGTTCCGGCCACGCCCGCCGGGCAGGCCACCGGGGCCACCCAGACGGTCCGCTAGCCGGTCCGCCAGCCAGTCGGCCGGCCGATCCGCCGGCCGATCGGCGGCCATACCCGCTGGGAAGCGGGCGACGTCCGGCCGGCCACCGCGCCGCCCGGCCCGCTTCCCGCCCCGCCCCCACCCTGCTTCCGGCCCCGCCTCCGCCCCCGATCCCCCTCCCCGCAAGCTGTCCGAAATTCAGGGGGCATGCCCTCAGGGATCTCGGGCAGACGACGGTTATCCCCCCCACGGGTGTGGCACAACCTGGCGGCCGCCCGCACTCCCCCCTCCTTGAGCGGGCGGCCGCCGCCCCCTTCTTGCGGTACCGGCGCGGAGCACACCGCGCGGGGTAGGCGGACCCCCCACAGTCGCCCGTACGGGCAGCCCGTACGGGCGCCCCGGAAGCACCCGGTGAGGTGTTCCACACCGGCCCGTCGCTTCGACCGGGCGGGGGTCCGATAGCCTGACGGCCGGGTCTCTCGATACCAAGAGACCCGGATAGCTGGGCAGGGACACCCACCGCCACCCATGGTGGTCCAGGGGCTTGCCCCCGGAAAACACCGCGCAGGAGATCGCCATGACCCGCACTCCCGTCAATGTCACCGTCACCGGCGCCGCCGGCCAGATCGGTTACGCACTCCTCTTCCGCATCGCTTCCGGTCATCTGCTCGGCGCCGACGTGCCGGTCAAGCTGCGCCTTCTGGAGATCCCCCAGGGTCTGAAGGCCGCCGAGGGCACCGCCATGGAGCTGGACGACTGCGCCTTCCCGCTGCTGCAGGGCATCGACATCTCGGACGACCCGAACGTGGCCTTCGACGGTGCGAACGTCGCCCTGCTCGTCGGCGCCCGCCCCCGTACGAAGGGCATGGAGCGCGGCGACCTCCTGGAGGCCAACGGCGGCATCTTCAAGCCGCAGGGCAAGGCCATCAACGACCACGCCGCGGACGACATCAAGGTCCTGGTCGTCGGCAACCCCGCCAACACCAACGCCCTGATCGCCCAGGCCGCCGCGCCGGACGTACCGCGCGAGCGCTTCACCGCCATGACCCGCCTGGACCACAACCGCGCGCTGTCGCAGCTCTCGAAGAAGACCGGCACCCCGGTCTCCGAGATCCGCAAGCTGACGATCTGGGGCAACCACTCCGCCACCCAGTACCCCGACATCTTCCACGCCGAGGTCGCGGGCAAGAACGCCGCCGAGGTCGTGAACGACCAGAAGTGGCTGGCCGAGGACTTCATCCCGACCGTCGCCAAGCGCGGTGCGGCGATCATCGAGGCCCGTGGCGCGTCCTCCGCCGCCTCCGCCGCCAACGCCGCCATCGACCACGTCCACACCTGGGTCAACGGCACCGCCGCCGGCGACTGGACCTCGATGGGCATCCCCTCGGACGGCTCCTACGGCGTCCCGGAGGGCCTGATCTCCTCCTTCCCCGTCACCACCAAGGACGGCAAGTACGAGATCGTCCAGGGCCTGGAGGTCAACGACTTCTCCCGCGAGCGCATCGACGCGTCGGTGCAGGAGCTGGCGGAGGAGCGCGAGGCCGTCCGCGGTCTCGGCCTCCTCGGCTGACCCACCGCAGCGGCCGCCCCACGCGGGGCGGCACCGCAGCACCTACGAGCCCGCACGGCCCGCAACGGCCGTGCGGGCTCGGTCGTTGCGGGCCCGGCCGGGGCGCCCGTCACCCCTGGCGTAAGTCCGCCTCAGTCCGCCTCGTGAGCACCGTCCGGAACCGGCAGGCGCGCGCCCCGGCTGTCGGCGACCCGCAGCACATTGCCGAACGCCTGGGTGGTCGCCCGCAACGCCAGCCGCAGTGCATGCTCCCCGGCCTTGCCGTCGTCCAGTACGGCCACCGCGCCCTTGAGGACGTCGGCACCGTCGCACAGCTGCTCCGCCTCGATCTCGTCGGCCAGCCGCGACAGCGCACCCCCGGCGCCGTCCGCCGACAAGAAGCACGGCTTCCCGCCTTCGCCCGCCCACGGCAGCAGGCGCAGCCCCGGCCACATAGGGGCGGCATCCCGGTCGTAACTCATGCTCAATGACTCCCAGAGGTTGGTTGGTCGAGAAGGCGGCGCAGTCGGCCGGATGGACCGTTACGTTGGGTGTGTTCAGCGTTGCGCCCCGTAGTGCGGGACCGCAACGTCGGACGCGTGACACCCACGATCTGGCACCAAGGGGGATGCGGTGAGCCGACGACGACGCAATGCCGCGAGTGGACCGACAGCCACCAATGCCGCCGTGTTCGGGGAGGTGTTGAAGCACTTCCGGGAGGCGGCGGGGTACACGCAGCAGGGGCTGGCGCGCAAGATCCCATGCGACCGCTCGCAGGTCGCCCGCGTGGAGGCGGGCACGCGCGTACCGCAGGAATCCTTCGCCAGGCAGTGCGACGAACTGTTGCAGACGGGCGGAGTGCTGCTGCGGTTATGGGGCCGGATCGACTGGTACCCGGAGGTGCAGCATCCGGACTGGTTCGAGCGGCGGGCGGAGATGGATGCGGTGGCGGTGGCTCTGCGTGCGTATCAAGAGCAAGTGATTCCGGGGCTCTTGCAGACTCCTGAGTACGCCCACGCGCTGTTCAGTCGCCGCACCACGAGGGTTGAAGTGGTGGAGGAGCGAGTCCGGGCGCGACTGAGCCGACAGCGGCGCTTCCTGGCTGTCAACGGCCCGTTGTACGTGGCAGTTCTGGATGAGAGCTGCCTACGCAATGTTGTGGGGAGTCCGGCAGTCATGCGCGACCAGTGCGCGCACTTGCTGAGGGTCGGGCAGCACGCCAACATCCGCGTTCAGGTTGCCCCGGCCGACCGTCCCGAGGTTCGGCGACCCAAGGCATCCATGGCCCTGATCACGCTGCCCGAAGGGGAACGCTGGCTCTACTCGGAGTCTTTGGAACGCGGTCATTTCCACGACGATCCGGCCGCCTTCGCCCGTCACAGCCAGACCTATGATGTGCTCAGGGCGGATGCTCTGTCAGCCCCCGAATCCGCCGCTCTGATCGGCGACTTCATGGAAAGGTACGGGGACCATGAACAAGCACCAGCTGAGCACAGCGATATGGATGAAGAGCAGCTACAGCCACGACGACGGCGGCGACTGTATCGAGGTAGCGCTCACCTGGATGAAGAGCAGCCACAGCCACGACGACGGCGGCAACTGCATCGAAATAGCCCCCGGTATCCCCGACGTCGTCCCCGTCCGTGACAGCAAGGACCCCCACGGCCCCGTGCTGGTATTCCCGACGGGCGGCTGGTCGTCCTTCGTTGCGGCCCTCAAGGACGGGGAGTTCCCCGCGGCCGGCTGACCCGCGGCGACCTTCGGTTATCGCGCTGACACGGAGCGCTCCGTTCCCCTATGCTGCGGCTCCTGTACCGCCGTGGCCGGCAACGGCAGCAAGCCCGCTCAACGGGGCCTCGGCGACGGCTCGTTGGTGTGGTGATGGGGGAAGCCGATGACTCGGACAGATGTGCCTGCGCAGCCCGGTGATCCGGGTGGCCCGCAGGGGTTACGGAAGGAGACCGGGAGCGCGCCGCCCCCGCCGCAGCTCCCCCCGACCCCGCCGGGCGCCAGCGAGGCCACCCGGCTGCTGTGCGCCGGCACGTACATGGACGACGCCTTCCGTGACGCGGTCATCGACGAGCTGTACGTCCACGAGGAGCGGTTCGCCGCGCCCTCCCTGGGCATCGACGCCGCCCGCGTCCTCGCCCACGCGCTGCGCGCCAGGCGGCTCCAACTGGGCTGGGCGGCGGCGATCCTGCTGTTGTGGATCGTGTCCCTGCCGCTGTCCTCCGGCCTCGCGGGGCTCTATGTGTACCCCGTCGTCATCATGGCGCTGTCCCGCGTCGTCCGCCGGGCACCCGTCCTGCCGGGCGTGGCCCGCTTCGTCTCCTTCGTCCTGCGCTGGTACGGCCGGCTGACGCTGGCCTTCGTGTATGTGGCGTTGCTGGTGATGGCGTTCGTCGGCGGGATCGCCCTCGTGGGCGCGGGATGGCCGTTCACCATGCTGCTCCCGGGCGGGCTGAGCTCCCTGACGGGCGATTCCTCGGACTCGTCCGGTTCCGGGCCGTGGGACGGCTCGTACGGGACTGCCTTCGGCATCGGCTACGGGGCCGGCCTTCTGGTGGGGGTGTGGGTCGCGCTGCTGCTGCCGCCGGCCGTGGCCGGGCTGGTCGCTCTGCAGCGCGGGCAGTTCGCCCGGGTGCTGGCGGGCGAGCTGTCCCGGGAACGCTTCCCCGACGTGATGTCCGACCCCGCCGAACGGGCCGAGGGCCACCGCTTCCAGCGGCTGCGGGACCGGGTGCGGACCGAGCAGCACGGGCCGCTGGTGATGTACCGGGCCGCCGACCCGTTCTGTGGCGCCGGTTACCCGTACAAGGCCTGGTCGCTGTCGGTGGAGCTGAACCCCCGGGCGGACCGGGAGGCCGAACCGCTGGACAACAGCGCCATCCTGGCCCGGATCGTGCCGCTGGTGGCGGCGCTGCGGGTGCCGTCCCCGCACGGTTCGCCTCAGGTGGCGGCCGCGGTCCGCGACCGGCTGCGCGCGCTGGAGATCGACGAGTGCGTGTTCCTGCCGGCCGAGGGGCTGCCGGCCCGCGAGGCGGCCCCGTACGCCCCCGACGCGTTCGAGGCGCACCGCGCGCGGGCGGTGGAGGAGGGCGGCGAGACCCGCCGGCACTTCCTGCGGATCCGGGTCGGCGGCTGGAACGAGGGCATCGTCACCACGCTGTTCGTCCGGGTGCACACCCAGGGCGGGATGCTGATGCTGGAGGTCGCGCCGCATGTGCTGTGGCCGCTGCGGCAGCTCTTCCAGGACGCCGACCGGATCGCCCACCAGTACTGTCACCACCACCACTTCGGCAAGGCGGTGTGGGCGCTGACCCGCACCCCCGGCTCCGCCGGACACGCCCTCGCCACGCTGCTGCGCGGACTGCTGTCGGTCTGGCGGCTGGCCGTCGGGGGGCACGGTGCGGCGCTGCCCGAGGGCCCCGGCGCCTCCGTACGCGAACTGGGCTCCTTCGGGGAGTCCTCGCTGTTCCAGGACATGGATGTGGCCCGCTATCTGAAGACCGTTCAGCAGCGGGTGGCGGCCGGGGTGACCACGGCGCTGCGCGAGGCGGGCTATGAGACCGACGAGTTCGAGCAGCGGATCGTGCATGTCGCCGAGGGCGGCGTCTACGTCGAGTCCGCACAGGGCGCCGTCGGCATCGGCGACCACAACACCATCACCCACCACTCGACCACCCGGCGCGGCGCCGAGACGAAGGGAAGTGCCCAGCGTGGCAACGGCTGACGAGCGCGGCAACGGCATCCACATCGGCAGTGTCCGGGGTGCCTTCGCCATCGGCGACCACAACACGGTGACCCACAACGAGGGCGCGGCCGTGCCCGCGGGGGACCCGGCGCAGGAGGAGCTGCTGCGCGCCGTCCGCGCGCTGCGCGACGATCTGTCCCGGGCTGTGGAGAGCCCGCAGATCACGGCCCTGAGCGGGGAACTCGCCGAGACCGAAACGGAGATCGCGGATACGGGCGCGGCGGGCCCGGGCCGGCTGGCCCGGCTGCGTACGGCGCTTGCGGACGCCGGCGCCGTGGTGGGGCTGCTGGCCTCCGGCGCCGCGGTGACCCAGGCGGTCGCGGCCCTGGTGGGAGGCTGACGATGAAGCGTGGCGGGCAGGCCCGCTGGAACGACGAGACCCAGCGCTGGGAGGACGGCGCCCCGACGCCCGCACCCTATACGGGGCCGATGCCGCCCCGGCCGTCCTTCACGCCGTCGGTGGGCGGGACGACGACGGGCGGTCCGTCGGTGGGCGGTCCGTCGGTTGGCGGGACACCGGCGGGCGATACGTCGCCGGGTAGCGTCCCTCCGCCTACCCCCGACTCGCTCTTCGTCCCTGAACCGCTCTTTGCCCCCGACTCGCTCTACGCCCCCGACCCGCTCTACGCCCCCTTACCGGCCGACGAGCCCGCAGCCGGGTTCCGGCACCGCACGGCGCTGGTCGCCGGGGTGGCGGTGGCCGTGATCGCGGCGGCCGCGGGCGGCGGCTATCTGCTCTGGGGCCACCCGGGCGACGACCCGGCCGTCGCCCGCCCGGCGGCCCGCACCAAGGCATCCGCCTCGGACCACACGGCCACCACCGGCTCGCCCACCGGTGCCTCGTCCGGCGCCACGGCCGGCACCGGGTCCCCCACCCCCCTCTCCACCGAGCTGCCCGACGGCTACCGCCTCGTCCACGACGAGAAGGGCTTCACCCTGGCCGTACCCCGCACCTGGAAGCGCAGCGAACGCCGGACCGGGGTGTTCTACACCGCCCCGGACGACCGCGGACTGTTGCAGATCTTCGAGGTCAGCGAGCCGGACACCACCCCGTACGAGGCGTTGGAGACGGCGTCGCGGGGGCTGTCCGGCAACCCCGGCTACAAGGAAATAAGCCTCGAACCACTGGGTTACCCGGGTCCCGGCGCCGACGCCACGCAACTGGTCTACGCCTATGACAGCGAGCGGCTGGGCGAGCGGGTCAAGGTCGTCGACTGTGCCTTCACCGCCGCCGACGGCCGCCAGTTCGCCGTACTCGTCCTGGCCCCCGAGGCCGACTGGCCGGAGCAGGAGGAAACCCAGCAGAACATCCTGCGGAGCTTCGTCCCCGGCCGCTGAGCGCCGCGCACGAGCGTCGGGCCAGGGTGGGGGCTACCCGGGCAGCTCCGTCCGCTCCCACCACTCGTAGACGGGCAGGGCTCCTTCGGCGGTGTGCTTCTGCCGGCTGGTGGCCCGAAAGTGTTCATAGCCGTTCCGGAACGGGATCTTCAGCTCGGCCCCGGGGGGATCGACCGGCACGATCCGCTCGGGGAGCTCTTCGGGGCCGCCTTCGAGCACCGCTTTCGCCGCTGTGTCAGCCATGCCTGCATTGTCGTCCGGCCCGCTGTCCACGGCCTCTCCGGTTCGGCAGGCCGAGTGACGGCGCGACGGGTGCGACCTCAGTCGCGGGGGAACTCGGCGGTGGAGAGAGTGATGCCGACGACTGTGTGCGTCAGGTCGATGGGCATGCCGTAGGCGACGGTGATGTCGACCTTGTAGTCGCCGTCCTGCGGGTCGGTGAACACGCGGCACCGGCCGAGGTAGGGGTCGGCGATCAGGTATACCGGGACCTCGGCGAGCGCATAGGCCGTCTTCTTCGGGCCGTAGTCGTTCTTGCCGGTGCTCGCGGAGATGACCTCGGCGACGAATTCGATGTCCTGGTAACGCGGTTGGTTCTTGTCGTTCTTGGTGGCCTCTTCGGCAAGTGCCACCAGGTCTGAGGCAAACCCGTTCAGATGGCCGGGAAAGTCGATGCGCACGTCGGACAGTACGCGCTTCCTCGGATACCGCGTGCGGAGCTGTTCGTAGATGTCAGCGATGGTCTCCCAGTGCGTGCCCCGCTGCGGCGCCATGTAGATGGTCCCCTCGACGATCTCAGCCTTGTAACCCTCGGGGATGTGCATCTGCTCCACGCGCTCGAACATGTCGTCCAGCTCGCTGCTCTCGGCCATCTCGGTCCTGTCGGTCAGTTCGATGGTCACCGTGCCGCTCCTCCCCGCTGCCGCGCGGGCGCGGGCAGCCGCACAGTTCAACGATACGTATGTACGAACGGTTACGTACCGCACGCGCGACAGCAGGGGAGGAGGAACGGGTCACGCCCCCTGCGCATCCTTCAGCCGCTTCTCCAGTACGGAGATGTCGGCCGTGTCGCCGGGGGCGGGGGTCTTGGTGGAGACGGGGGTGTTGTAGTCGCTGAGCTGGATGACGCCGGTGCGGTGGTCGAGCTCGGCGGTGAGTTTGCGGGGGTAGTGGGTGCCGTCGATGGCCACGTAGAGGGTCTGCACGGCGCCCTTGGCCTTCTTGACGATGGGCAGGACGCGGGTGCCCTCCTCGGTGGTCGGCGTGCCCTTGGTGAGGGAGACCGCGGGGGCGTGTGAGGGGGTGCCGCTGCTGCTGGACGAGGGCTTTCCGGGGGTCGAAGCCGATTTCTGGAACGCCTTGAGGTCGCAGGCGGCGGCCAGGTTGTGCAGGAACGCGTCCTTCGTCGTGCCGTGCAGGAACGTGTTCTCGTACTTTGTCGCGGCTTCCTGGCCCGATTTGCCGGGCAACTGGCCCTTCCAGAAGGCCGCGTCCGGTTTCATCCAGACCTGGTCTCCGCGTTTGATCAGTTCGACGCTGCCGTACTCGCCCTTACTGATGGCGCCGGTGCAGTTACCGGCGCGGTCGAGGGTGAGGTCGAGTTTGGTGGGATCAGCACTGGTCCGGGTCCGCAACCGCAGGGATTGCGCGCCGACCAGTTGCTGGAGGGCGTCATCGGCGATCTGCTGGGCCGATTTGTTCGCGAGATCGCCTTCGCCGCCGTCCGAGGTGTCCGCCGCCGCCGCGGCCGTGGTGCAGGTGATCCCGGCTAGCAGGGTCACTCCGCAGGTCAGCGCCGCGGTGACAGAGGCGGCACGCCGTCTGCTGGTCATCTCGGTACCTCCGGTCCCGAGGGAACAGTCCGCCAGGTACATACGGCTATTCAGGGTACGTTCCGGGACATCCCGCCGCACATTCAGTGAGTCGAATCACTTTCCATGAAGCTGTGGGCATAGATACGCGGCTTCAGGGGAGGGGTCCCCGTTGCTGGTGACGCCAGTGGTTGCACCAGTGGGAACAAGAACGGTAACCGGAAGGCAGAACGACGTGTCGTCAATCGAGACCATTCACGTAGACGGGGTGTGGCTCGCGGCCGCATCCGGCGAAACGCGGGAGGTCCTCGACCCCGCCGACGCGACGACGCTCCAGCTGGTCTCCGAGGGTGGTGCGAAGGACGCCGACGCCGCGGTCGAGGCCGCCCGCCGGGCCTTCGACAACGGCGCGGGTGCCTGGCCCCGTACGGCCGTCGCGGACCGCTCCGCGCTGCTGCGCCGGGTCGCCGACCTGCTCCAGCGCGACCGTGAGGAGATCGCCCTCATCGAGAGCCGGGACACCGGCAAGACGCTGGAGGAGGGCCGGGTCGACGTCGACGACGTCACCAACGCCTTCCGTTACTTCGCCGACCTGGTGATGAACGAGAGCGGCGGCCGGGTCGTCGACGCCGGATCGCCCGATGTGCACAGCATCGTCGTGCACGAGCCGGTCGGTGTCTGCGCGCTCATCACGCCGTGGAACTACCCGCTGCTGCAGGCAAGTTGGAAGATCGCGCCGGCCCTCGCGGCCGGCAACACTTTTGTGATCAAGCCCAGCGAGGTCACCCCGCTGTCGACCGTGCACCTGATCAAGCTGCTGGTCGAGGCCGGGCTGCCGGCCGGGGTCGCCAACATCGTCACCGGCGCCGGCCTGCCGGTCGGCCAGCGGCTGGCCGAGCACCCGGACGTCGACCTCTTCTCCTTCACCGGCGGCCTGGTCAGCGGGACGAAGGCGGGCGCGGCGGCGGTCTCCGGCGCCAAGAAGATCGCGCTGGAGCTGGGCGGCAAGAACCCCAATGTGGTGTTCGCCGATGCCTGCGCCACCGAGGAGGGTTTCGACACCGCCGTCGACCAGGCGCTGAACGCCGCCTTCATCCACAGCGGCCAGGTCTGCTCGGCCGGTGCCCGGCTGATCATCGAGGAGTCGGTGCGCGACCGCTTCGTCGCCGAGCTCGCCCGCCGCGCCGAGAAGATCAAGCTCGGCCGGGGCACCGCGGACGGCGTCGAGTGCGGCCCGGTCGTCTCCCAGCAGCAGCTCGACAAGGTCGAGGCGTACGTCGCCTCCGCGCTCGCCGAGGGTGCCCAGCTGCGCTGCGGCGGCGCCCGTCCCGAGCCGTCCGACGTCCGCCCGGCCACCGGCTACTTCTACGCGCCGACCGTGCTCGACGGCTGCCACCGCGAGATGAAGGTGATCCGCGAGGAGACCTTCGGGCCGATCCTGACGGTCGAGACCTTCACCACCGAGGACGAGGCCGTGGCGCTCGCCAACGACACCGAGTACGGCCTGGCCGGCGCGGTGTTCTCCGGCGACACCGCGCGCGCCCGCCGGGTCGCGGCGCGGCTGCGGCACGGCACGATCTGGATCAACGACTACCACCCCTACCTCCCGCAGGCGGAGTGGGGCGGCTTCGGCAAGTCCGGCATAGGCAGGGAATTGGGCCCCGCAGGTCTGGACGAGTACCGCGAGAGCAAGCACATTTACGAAAACCTCCGGCCGGAGCCGGTGCGCTGGTTCGCGGGCTGACACCCGCCCCTGTCACAGCACCACCCGCACCACGCACGTTGTAAGAAGGAGCACCCCCAATGCCTGTGTATGACTATGTCGTTGTCGGCGGCGGCACCGCCGGTTCCGTCATCGCCTCCCGCCTCACCGAGGACCCGGATGTCACCGTCGCCGTCATCGAGGGCGGTCCGACCGACATCGACCGTGAGGACGTCCTGACGCTGCGCAAGTGGCTCGGCCTGCTCGGCGGTGACCTGGACTACGAGTACACGACCACCGAGCAGCCGCGCGGCAACTCGCACATCCTGCACAGCCGCGCCAAGGTCCTCGGCGGGTGCTCCTCGCACAACACGCTGATCTCCTTCAAGCCGCTGCCGTCCGACTGGGACGAGTGGGAAGAGGCGGGCGCCACCGGCTGGAACGCCGCGCAGATGGACCCCTACTTCGGCAAGCTGCGCAACA
Organism: Streptomyces lydicus; assembly: GCF_004125265.1. GTDB lineage: Bacteria > Actinomycetota > Actinomycetes > Streptomycetales > Streptomycetaceae > Streptomyces > Streptomyces lydicus_C. Next base: position 3,437,963 of record NZ_RDTE01000003.1, on the reverse strand, counting down.
ACATCGTGCGGGTGGCCAAGAAGGACCAGAACGAGATCGCCAGCGACTGGATCGAGGCCACCAAGACGGCCCTCGGCGTCCCCGAGGTCGTCGGCTTCAACGACCGGCCCTTCGAGGAGGGCGTCGGCTTCTTCGACCTCTCCTACCACCCGGAGAACAACAAGCGCTCCTCCGCGTCCGTCGCCTACCTCCACCCGCACATCGAGGCCGGCGACCGCCCCAACCTCACGCTGATGCTGGAGACCTGGGCGCACAAGCTGGAGCTGGACGGCACCACCGCCAAGGGTGTCCACGTCCGCACGAAGGACGGCGAGGAGGTCTACGTCGAGGCCGCCCGCGAGGTGCTGGTGTGCGCCGGCGCCGTCGACACCCCGCGGCTGCTGATGCACTCGGGCATCGGGCCGCGCAGGGACCTGGAAGCGCTGGGGCTGCCCTGCGTGCTCGACCTGCCGGGCGTCGGCGAGAACCTCATCGACCACCCCGAGTCGGTGATCGTCTGGGAGACGAACGGACCCATCCCCGGCAACTCCGCGATGGACTCCGACGCGGGCCTGTTCGTCAAGCGGGACCCGGAGCACAAGGGCCCCGACCTGATGTTCCACTTCTACCAAATCCCGTTCACCGACAACCCCGAGCGACTGGGCTACGAGCGCCCCGAGCACGGCGTGTCGATGACGCCGAACATCCCCAAGTCCCGCTCCCGCGGCCGGCTCTACCTCACCTCCGCCGACCCCGAGGTCAAGCCCGCCCTCGACTTCAAGTACTTCGAGGACGAGGGTGACTACGACGGTCAGACCCTCGTCGACGGCATCAAGCTGGCCCGCAAGGTCGCCCAGGCCGAGCCGTTCAAGAAGTGGCTCAAGCGCGAGGTCTTCCCCGGCCCCGAGGTCACCGATGACGCGGAGATCAGCGAGCTGGTGCGCAAGGCGGCCCACACCGTCTACCACCCGGCCGGCACCTGCAAGATGGGCGCCGCCGACGACCGCCTGGCCGTGGTCGACCCCGAGCTGAAGATCCGCGGGCTGGCCGGCATCCGTATCGCCGACGCCTCCGTGTTCCCGACCATGCCCGCCGTCAACCCGATGCTGGGCGTGCTCATGGTGGGGGAGAAGTGCGCCGAACTGCTCCGCAAGGCCCCGACTCAAGGAGGTGATGCGTGATGGCTACCACCGCCGCCGGCGCATCCGAGATACCCAACGCCCGCACCCCCGAGTCCGCCTCCGACGCGGACGGCCGTGAGGTCGTCTTCTCCGTCCGCAACCTCTGGAAGGTCTTCGGCCCCAAAGCCGAGCGCATACCCGAGGACACCTCGGTCGCCAAGCTGAACGTCCAGGAACTGCGGGACAAGACCGGCTGTGTGGCCGCCGTCCGCGATGTCTCCTTCGACGTCCACAAGGGCGAGGTCTTCGTCGTCATGGGCCTGTCCGGCTCCGGCAAGTCCACCCTGGTGCGGTGCCTGACCCGGCTGATCGAGCCGACCAGCGGCGTGCTGGAGATGGACGGCGAGGACGTGCGCGCCATGGACCGCACCGCGCTGCGCGAACTGCGCCGCCGCCGCGCCGCCATGGTCTTCCAGCACTTCGGCCTGCTGCCGCACCGCACCGTCGTCGACAACGTCGCCTACGGCCTGGAGATCCAGGGCATGGGCAAGTCGGAGCGCCGCGAGAAGGCCAACGAGATGGTCGACAAGGTCGGCCTGGCCGGGATGGAGAAGCGCCGCCCCGGCCAGCTCTCCGGCGGCCAGCAGCAGCGCGTCGGCCTGGCCCGCGCGCTCGCCGTCGACCCCGAGGTCCTGCTCTTCGACGAGCCCTTCAGCGCGCTCGACCCGCTCATCCGCCGCGACATGCAGGAAGAGGTCATCCGCCTGCACCGCGAGGAGGGCCGGACGATGGTCTTCATCACCCACGACCTGAGCGAGGCGCTGCGCCTGGGCGACCGGATCGCCCTGATGCGCGACGGCGAGATCGTCCAGCTCGGCACCCCCGAGGAGATCGTCGGCTCCCCGGCCGACGACTACGTCCGCGACTTCGTCCGCGACGTCCCGCGCGAGCAGGTGCTGACGGTGCGCCGCGCGATGCGCCCCGCCGAGGACGGCGAGGCCGACGAGGGCCCGGCGCTGGCCCCCGACACCCTCATCTCCGACGCCATCGAGGCCGTCGCCCGCTCCGGCGGCGCCGCCCGCGTCGTCGACGGCGGCCGCTGCCTGGGCATCGTCGACCACGCCTGCCTGCTGAACGTGGTCGCCCGCCTCGACGAGGGCACCCGGACGGATGAGGTGGCCGCCTGATGTACGCCGCCACCACCCACCGCGGCGTCGTGCGCGCGGTCGGTTCCAGAGCTCCCGCGGCCACGCCGCGGGCCCGGCTGCGCGCCGGTCTGCTGCGCCACTGGCGTGAGGCCCAGCGCTGCGCCGCCCTGAACATGCCCACCGGCACCGTGAAGCGGGGGCGAGCATGAGCACTTCCACGCCTCCCATCGCGACGCGCCCGCTGAGCGACGCCGTACGGCCCGGCCCCCTGCGGGCCGTGCTGCAGATGCGCGCCGTGAGCAAGCTCCTGCTGCTCGTGCTCATCGCGGCGGTCGCCGTCCCGCTGCTGCAGGCCAAGTACGGCGCCGCCTGGCCGTCGTCGCTGACCGTCGACGTCTCCGGCCCGCTCGGCAAGACCAGCGACTGGATCATCGACAACCGCGACAGCCACTGGCTGTTCGTCTACTTCCTCGGTCACCTCAGCAACGCCGTGGTGATCTCCGTGCGCGGCGTCTACCTGCTGCTGCTCGCGCTCGGCTGGACCGGCGTCACAGCCGGCGTCACGCTGCTCGCCTGGCGGGTGGCCGGCCTGCGTATCGCCGTCACCGCGCTGGTCTCCTTCCTGGTCAGCGGCCTGCTCGGCATGTGGGTCCCCACCATGCAGACGTTCGCGCTGATGGTCGTGGCGGTCGCCGTCTCGGTCGCGGTCGGCGCCCTGCTGGGCCTGGCGGCCGGCCTCTCCGAGCGCCTGTTCCGGATCCTCCGCCCGGTCCTGGACACCATGCAGGTCCTGCCTGCCTTCGCCTACCTCCTCCCCGTCGTGCTGGTCTTCGGCATCGGCGTCCCCGCCGCGCTGCTGGCCACCGTCATCTACGCGGCTCCGCCGATGGCCCGGCTGACCGCGCTCGGCCTGCGCGGCGCCGACGCCGGCGTCCTGGAGGCGGTCTCCTCGCTCGGCGCCACCGGACGCCAGCGGCTGCTGACCGCCCGCCTGCCGCTGGCCCGCAAGGAACTCCTCCTCGGCGTCAACCAGACGATCATGATGGCGCTGGGCATGGTCGTCATCGCCTCGATGATCGGCGCCGCCGGTCTCGGTGACCGCGTCTACCAGGCGCTCGCCTCGGTCGACGTCGGTGCCGCGCTCTCCGCCGCCATCCCGATCGTGCTGCTGGCCATCGTCATGGACCGCACCACGGCCGCGGCCGGTGAACGCCTCGGTGCCGACACCGCCGCCGCCGGCCCGAAGTGGCTGCGCGGCCGGCTGGCCTGGGTGGGCGTCGCGGTGGTCACCGCCGTCCTCGCCCTCGTCGGCCGGGTGTCCGGCTCCCTGGTCTGGCCGGACGCCTGGGCCGTTGACCTGGCCCGCCCCGTCAACGACTTCAAGGAGTGGATGGTCGACCACCTCTACTCCGGCGTCCCCGTCGTCGGCGGCACCGCCGACTGGGCCGCGCACTTCACCGACTGGGTGCTCAACCCGCTGCGGGACGGCCTGACCGCGCTGCCCTGGTACGCCACGCTGCTCATCGTCGCCGCGCTGGCCTGGCTCATCGGCACCTGGCGCACCGCCCTGACCGCCGTCCTCGCGATGGCCGCCATCGGTGTCCTGGGTGTGTGGAAGCCGTCGATGAACACCCTCTCCCAGGTCATCGCCGCCCTGGCGGTGACGCTGGTGCTGGGCTTCGGCATCGGCGTCCTGGCGGCGGGCAGCAAGCGCTTCGAAGCGATCCTGCGCCCGGTCCTGGACGTCATGCAGACCATGCCGCAGTTCGTGTACCTGATCCCGGTCGTCGCGCTCTTCGCCGTGGGCCGCGCCCCGGCCGCCGCGGCTGCCGTGGTCTACGCGCTCCCGGCCGTCATCCGCATCACCACCCAGGGCCTGCGCCAGGTGGACCCCGCCGCCATGGAGTCCGCCCAGTCGCTGGGCGCCACCCGCTGGCAGATGCTCCGCCAGGTCCAGCTGCCGCTGGCCCGGCCCTCGCTGCTGCTGGCCGTCAACCAGGGCGTCGTCATGGTCCTCGCCGTCGTCATCATCGGCGGCCTGGTCGGCGGCGGTGCCCTCGGCTACGACGTCGTCACCGGCCTCGCCACCGGAGACCTGGGCCTCGGCCTGGTCGCGGGTGTGGCCATCGTGTGCCTGGGCCTGATGCTCGACCGGGTCACCCAGCCCACGGAACGCCGTACGGCGGGGAAGGGAGCCTGACCATGTCCCGTAAGCGCACCATGACCATCGGGGCGGCCGCGCTGGCCGGCGCGGCGGTCCTCTCCCTCTCCTTGTCCTCCTGCGGCAAGGCCGACATGACCAAGCAGACGTCGCCGTTCGCGGCGGCCAAGGGCTCCAAGTCGGTCACCCTCTCGGTGCAGACCTGGGTCGGCGCCCAGTCCAATGTCGCGGTCGCCAAGTACCTGCTCGAACACGAGATGGGCTACCACGTCGACACCGTCCAGGTGGACGAGATCCCCGCCTGGGACGCCCTCAGCCAGGGCCGGGTCGACGCGATCCTGGAGGACTGGGGCCACCCGGACCAGGAGAAGCGGTACGTCAAGGACAAGAAGACGATCACCGCGGGCGGCGGCAACGGCGTCACCGGCCACATCGGCTGGTTCGTCCCCAAGTACTGGGCCGACAAGCACCCCGAGGTCAAGAGCTGGAAGAACCTCAACAAGTTCGCCAAGCAGCTCCGTACGTCGGAGAGCGGCAACAAGGGCCAGCTGATGGACGGTTCGCCGTCCTATGTCACCAATGACAAGGCGCTGGTGAAGAACCTCAAGTTGAATTACGAGGTCGTCTTCGCGGGCTCCGAGGCAGCGCAGATCACCCAGATCCAGCAGTTCGCCAAGGAGAAGAAGCCCTTCCTGACGTACTGGTACGAGCCGCAGTGGCTCTTCAACCAGGTGCCGATGGAAGAGGTCAAGCTGCCCAAGTACACCGACGCCTGTGCGGCCAAGGGCGCCAAGGACCCCAAGTCCATCGACTGCGCCTATCCGACCACCCCGCTCCAGAAGTTCTTCAACACCGAGTTCGCCAAGAAGGGCGGCAGCGCCGCGGCCTTCCTGAAGAACTTCAAGTGGACCAAGGACGACCAGAACGAGGTCTCCGAGTCGATCGCCTCGGGCGGCCTGTCCGCCGACGAGGCGGCCAAGCGCTGGGTGGGCAAGCACCCGGACGTCTGGAAGAAGTGGCTGCCCAAGAAGAAGTAGCCGCCGCAAGGCACGCAGGGATCTCGCGGGCAGTCGCACAGGATGTGCGACTGCCCGCGAGCGCGTTGCGGGGCGGGCCTTGCTTGTTCGGTTGCCGCGGGGCCTTACCCGTTCGGGTGCCGCGGGGGCCTTGCTCCTTACCCGTTCGGGTGGCGAGCGGCGAAGCGCGGCGCGGCGCGGCGGCGGGCGCAGAAGGCTGGGCAGCCGCCACCGACGAAAGGCCCCGCCATGCCGCTGCCGCCGACCTGCCCCACGCCCGACTGTGACGACGTGCTGTGGAAGGACACCACCCACACCGACACCGACTGGGACAACTGGCGCTGGTGGTGCTGCCGTTGCGACAAACAGTGGTATCCGACAGCGGAACAGCTCCAGGAATACCGCTACGGAGCAGCCGGCAGACCCCACCCCTCCGCATACCGGGACCCCAGACCGGCGCGGCGGTAGGAGAGGCCTGCCCTGCTCGCCCCTCCGGTGCCTCCCCCTCCGGGGGGCTCCCCCTCCCGTGTCACTCCACCCGCAGCAGCAGCTTCCCGGTGCTCTTGCGGCTGCCGAGGAGCCGGTGCGCCCCGGCAGCATCGGCGAGTGGGAACTCCGCCGACACGGGGAGTTCCACGTCCCCTTCGGCGACCGTACGGAAGGCCCGCCCGGCCAGTGCGCGCAGCGCCTCCGGCGCCGTCTGGGCCAGCGACAGGATGGAGAACCCGGCGACCGAGCGCCCCCGGGGGGACAGCTCGGCCTGGCCCACCTGCCACGGCTCGGCGGAACTCGCATTGCCGAACGACACCAGGCGGCCGAAGACGGCAAGCGCGTCCAGGCTGCGCCGGAAGGTGTCACCGCCCACGGGATCCAGGGCGAGATCGACGCCCCGTCCGCCGGTGGCACGCCGCACCTCCTCGTCGAAGTCCGGGCCGACGAACACCTCGTCGTAGCCGTGGGCGCGCGCATGCTCCGCCTTCGACGCCTCCGAGACGACGCCGTAGACGGCACCCGCACCGGCCGCCTTCGCCAGCTGCCCTGCCACCGTGCCGATCCCGCCCGCCGCGCCCTGCACCAGCACGGTCTCGCCGGCCCGCAGCCGCCCCACCTCGTGCACCAGGGCATGCGCGGTGGGCAGCACCGTCGGCAAGGTGGCCGCGGTGCGCAGGCTCACCCCCTGCGGCAGCGGGAACACGCTCGCCGCGGCGGCGAGCGCGGCCTCCGCATACGCGCCGCCGTCCGTGAGCGCAGCGACCTCCTGCCCCGGTCGGAGCCCGTCGACCTCCGTGCCGACCGCGCGAATGCGCCCGGAGACTTCCAGGCCCGGCCGGAAGGGCAGGGACGGAACGCGGTACCCCTCGGCGCGGGCCTTGAGATCGGCGAAGTTCACCCCGGTGTAGGCGACATCGATGCTCACCTGCCCGGGCCCCGGCTCGGGAACGTCGGCCTCCACGACCCTCAGGACCTCGGGACCGCCGTACTCCTGGAACTCCACCGCACGCATGACTGCACACGCCCCTCTCGTCGAGTGTTCAATGGGATGCGAACACTCCGACTGTATGATCTGGATCGAACACTCTGCAAGAGGGAGCCCGGGAGTCGGGGCAGGTTCAGGTCCAGCGGCCCGGGGAGCAGGGGGCAGGGGCCGAGGAGATCCAGGAAGTCGAGGAGACCGAGGAATGACGGGCCGCAGCAGCCACCGCGCCGAGCCGGTGCACATCCACCCCGAGGACGTCCCCGTCGAGACCGCCCTCGCCGCCCTCGCCGACCCCGTACGGCTTCAGCTCGTCCGCGAGTTGGCCGGCTCCGCCGACTGGTCGCACAGCTGCGGCAGCTTCCGCGTGGAGGTCGGAAAGGCCGCGCTGAGCCACCACTTCGGCGTACTGCGCGCCGCGGGCCTGGTGGAACAGCGCGACCAGGGACCCAAGCGCCTCAACCGCCTGCGCCGCGAGGAGTTCGACGCCCGCTTCCCGGGGCTGCTCGGCCTGGTGCTGCGCGAGGAGGATTAGGCCAGGATCAGGCCGGAGCGGAGGGCCCGCGGACGGGGGGCCAGGGCCGGCGACCCAGGACCGGAGAACCAGGACCGAGGGACCAGGGCCGAGGGACCAGGACCAGGGCTGGGACCAGGTCCAACGGCCGATCCCAACTCCCTGATCCGCCCTATACGTTCCTCATGCAACCACCCGACGGCACTCCGCCCCTGCCGGGCGCCCCCAGAGGAGCTTCCATGCGCGTCACCGCCTTCGACCACCTCGTTCTGAACGTCTCCGACGTCGAGCGCTCGCTCGCCTTCTACTGCGGCCTGCTCGGCCTGGAGCCGGTCCGCGTCGACGCCTGGCGCGCGGGCGAGGTGTCCTTCCCCTCCGTGCGGGTGAGCCCGACGACCATCATCGACCTCGCCCAGGGGCCCCGCGAGGGCTCCAACGTCGACCACCTCTGCCTGGTCGTCGAGCCCGTCGACTGGCAGGAGGTCATCGACTCGGGCGAGTTCACCGTGGTCGACGGCCCCGGGCCGCGCTTCGGCGCCCGTGGCGAGGGCCAGTCCCTGTACGTCAGCGACCCGGACGGCAACACCATCGAGCTCCGCTGGTACGCGCACGACACCGTCTAGGCATACCCGGTCATGAGGTCGGATGCGGGCGTTCGGCCCGCGCTCTACTGCCAGGTCGCGGTGTCGGGGTCGATGCCGTGGGCGCGTGCGCAGGCGTCGATGATGCGACGGAGCCACGTGGCAAGGCCGGCGCGGATGCCGTCGTAGTGGGCGGCGAATGCCGGGTCGGCCTCATACCTGCGGCCGAGGCAGACCTGCATCTGGCGGGTGAGGGGGAAGTACGAAGCAAAGACTTCGCGGTGCCGCTCGACGAGTTGATTCGCTTCCGGGCTGCCAGGTGTGACGCCGGCGGCCATCGCGTCCGCGAGGGCGCGGTCGAGGCCGGCAGCGGCGTCGGCGACGGTCTGCCATTCCTCCGGGCCGCGAGAGGCTGAGCGTTCGGCGTACTGCCGCCATTGCGTCGTGTCTCCGTAGCGCTGACGGGCTTGGGCGGGCCAGTCCGGGTTCCACCGGGGGCCGAAGACCGCGGCCTGCTGCTCGATGGTCAGCAGCAGGCCGTGCTCGTGGGCGTCGATCATCCGGTCCAGTCCGGCGCTGAGCTGCTGGAGGCGGTCGATCCGCTCCGCGACCTGGGCGCGCTGCGCGCGCAGCGCACCGGGCACGTCCGTGGTCGAGTCGTCCAGGACGGCCCGAATCCTGTCCAGGCCGAGACCGATCTCGCGGTAGACGACGATGCGGTGCAGGCGTTCCAGATCGCCGGCGGTGTAGAGCCGGTATCCGGCAGCCGTGCGCAGCGACGGTCGTGCCAGACCGATCTCGTCCCAGTGGTGCAGCGCGCGGACGGTCACGCCCAGACGTGTGGAGACCTGACCGACGGTCAGGCCGTCGGCGTCAGTGGCATCAGGCATGTGTCTCAGTGTCGCCGTGATCGACGCCTGGTGGGGTGATCCCGATGGCTTCAAGGTTCCGCGCTTCCTGGCTGGACGGATCAAAGGGCTTCGCCGCGGTGAAAACGATCCGTGCGTTCTCGGGGGTGATCACCTCCACATCACGGGTGTTCCAGGGGGTGTCCCGTGGACCGTCGACCGAGTTCGGGAGCACCGCACGACAGGACTCCACAAGGGAATCGATCTGGCTGAGCACGCACGCGAAACTGCAGCTCATCGCCGGCGCCTGCTCCGGGACGCTCTCGGCCGTGACGAGGAGTACGTCCTGGAACGCCCACCGGCGCAGATGCACGAGCGTGCCGGGAATGCTGAACAGCTCGAAGAACCCGAGCCCACGGGTCCAGAAGTCCATCGACGCCGCCAGGTCGCTCGTGGGGATCGTCACGAACGCGGGCATTCCGTAGATGCCGCGGCACGGCTCCGGCGGAACCGCATCCGGGCCGGGGGCGGGCACGGGACTCATCTCGAACGCGTTGTAGTAGTCGCTCATGCGCCTGACTCTCCAGCCTCACGCAACGTGAGGGTCAAGTCGATTCGGTGAATCTCGCCCTGGCGCGACGAGGCGACCAACGTTGTGGCCGGCCGGGTACGCGGTCAGGGGTGTCCCGCTGCGCCGCGCCGGGCCGCCTGCGCCGCGCCGCCCGCGCCGCCCGCGCCGCCTGCGCTGCGGCGCCCGCCTGCGGCCTCAGGGCCGGGGTGCCAGCAGGTCGTCCAGTTCGGCCGCGAAGAGCAGGGCGGGGTCGAGGTTCATGCCGGTGAAGTGGCCGGCGAGTTCCAGTGACAGGACGCCGTGCAGGCGGGTCCAGAAGGTCAGGAACCGGTGGAGGGCTTCGGGTGGAGCGGGGTGGCCGGCGGCCCAGTCCCGGTGGTCCTCCAGGTAGGTGCCGAAGGGCGTCGTGGCGCTGTCCGGGGCGAGCGCCGCGCACGCGTCGACCAGGGTCGTCATGATCTCGGAGGAGATGGCGGTGGTGTCCTCGGGCGCGTGGTAGCCGGGGATGGGGGTGCCGTAGACGAGGAAGTACCGCTGCGGGTCCGCCAGGGCCCAGTCGCGCAGGGCGTGCGCCAGCCCGGCCAGGTCGGCGCCGTCGGCGGAGGCCGTGCGGAGGGCTTCGGCGAGGCTTCGGTACGCCTCCCGGACGAGTTCGGTGATCAGGTCGTCGCGGCTGGCGAAGTAGCGGTAGAGCGCCGGTCCGCTCATGCCCATCTGCTTGGCGATCGCGTTGAGGGAGAGCGCGGACGCCCCCGCCGTGGCGATCTGTTCCCAGGCGCGTTCCGTGATCTCCGCCCGCACCTGGGCCCGGTAGCGCTCCCGCGGGGTGCTCGCGCCCGTCGTCGCCATGGCCTGACACCGTCCTCATCCATCTGGCTACATCTTCAAGACTTGGTTAGAAGGTATCACGCAACTTATTGACCTGCTGCTCCGCGTTACGTTATATGTATTAACGAAGGCGTGAGGTTGTAGTTGGGGTGGGTGGGCGGACGGCTGCGTGGAGGGAGGTGCGGCCGCGCGATCCGCCCGACAGGCAGCGCTCGCGCGCCGACCGACAGACCCGACCGACAGACCCGACCGACAGACCCGACCGACAGAGGGGAACTCCATGTCCGGCTTCCGCAGCACCGGCTTTCGCGCTGCCCTGTACGCCGTCCCGCTCACCCTGACCCTCGGCCTCCTGGGAACCGCTGCCGTACCCGCGGGCGCGGCCGGCTCCCACACCTCCCACACCTCTCACCCGCCCCACCCCGGCACGTCCCTCACCTGCCAGGGGAAGGGTGTCGACCCCCACGCTCGCGTCCGCCACCGGACCGAGACCGTGATTCACGCCCCGCTGCGCACCGTCTGGAAGCTGCAGACCGACGTGGAGCGCTGGCCGTCCTGGCAGGCTCCGGTCACGACCGTGGAACGCCTCGACCACGGTCCCTTCCGTAAGGGTTCGGCATTCCGGTGGACGACCCCGGTGCCTCCCAACCCCTCAACTCCCGCTACCAGCTTGGAGATCACCTCGACCGTCCGGCAGATCGAGCGCCATGCGTGCCTGCGCTGGACCGGCCCCGCGATCGGCGAGGGGTTGCGCATCGACGGTGTCCACGTATGGAACTTCACCCAGGTCAAGGGGGGTGTCCGCGTGAGCACCGAGGAGACCCACACCGGCGCCCAGGTCGAAGCGGACGTTCCTGCCGCTACCAAGATCCTGCGCGAGGGGCTGGAAGCATGGCTGCGCAACCTGAAGTCCGCCGCCGAAGCCCGCGCATACCACCGGCCGCACTGATCACGCGCCGACCAACCGCCGCGCTGATCACGCCCCCTCTCCGACGGGCTCCCGGGGGGCGGCCTGCGGCGCGGGTGCGCGGCGGGGCAGCAGGAGGGGAGTGGCCAGGAGGAGCGCGCCGGCGAGGATGATGGCGGTGCGGGTGCCGGTGAGGCCGGCGAGCAGCCCCCAGCATGCCGTCATGGCCGCGGTGGTGGTGCTGCTCGTGATGGACCACGCCGACAGGGTCCGGGTCACGCGGTCGGTGGCGGTGTGGGCGAGCCGGTAGGTGGCGAACACCGGGGTGAAGACCCCCATGCACAGGATCAGGCCGAACTCTACGACGATGAGGACCGCGAGTCCCCAGGGGCCGGGGCCGATGAATCCCAGCCCCAGGGACCAGCACGCCCGCAGGGTGCCGGCGGTGACCAGCACCCGGTGCTGTCCGAACCTCGTGACCAAGGGCCGGACGAGCCGCGAGCCGACGAGACCGCCGATGCACGACACACCGAAGGCCAGGCCGTACTGCCACGGCGCAAAGCGCAGATCGTGCAGGAGGAGCACGGTCAGCAGCGGCATGGTCGCCATGATCAGCGCGTTCACCAGGCCGGTGTTGAAGAACAGCGGCCGCAGGTGGGGGTGGCCCAGGATGTAGCGCCAGCCCTCGACGACGTCGGCCGGGGTGAAGCGCTGCGCGGGGCGGTCCGGCGGCGGCGCCTCCCGGCCGCCGATCGCCCGGATCCCGAGTGCGGAGAGCAGGAAACTGACCGCGTTCGCGATCACCGTCGTCAGCGGCCCGAACGCCCCGATGGCGACGCCTCCCAGGGGCGGCCCGAGCGCGGTCGCCGTCCATGTCGTGGTTTCGAACCTGCCGTTGGCCACCAACAGGTCGTCGGGCCGCACCAGGGCCTTCAGATACGCGCCGCTCGCGGCGGTGAACACGATGTTGGCGGCCGCGACGATCACCGATACGACGACGAGCTGGGCGAAGGTCAGCCCGCCGAGCGCGTACGCGGCGGGCACGGTCAGCAAGGCCATGAACCGGAGCAGGTCCATGCCCACCATGACCGGCCGCTTACGACGGAACTCCACCCACGGCCCCAGCGGCATAGCGATCAACGCACCCGCCGCCAGTCCCGCCGCGGACAGCACGGACACCTGTGCCGTACCGCTGTGCAGCACCAGGACGGCGATCAGCGGGAACGCGTCGAGCGAGAGCCAGGTTCCGGCGGCGCTGGCGGCGAACGCCGCCCACAACCATCCGAACTCCCGGCCCAGCGACTGCCGGTGTCTCATCCCTGGCTCCGTGCTCCGTTCCATGCCTGATTCCCCCGCTCGGCCCTGCTCGATACGCACCATCGTGGCTGACGGAACCAACGGGCCGCCGTCCACTCCTCGCGGGTCACCGCGTACTCCACGTCGCCGTGCTCCGCGCCCTCGATGTAGTCCGGCCACTCCTCGAAGAATGTCCGGACGTAGCGGAGTCCGGACTTCTCCATGACGCGCCGTGATCTGTGGTTGACGGTCATGGTCGTCGCCATGATGCGCCGTACGCCCGGGGTGGACGCACCCGGCCCGCCCGACGCACCCGGCCCGCCCGGCGCATCCGAGGCACCCGGCTCACCCGACGCAGCCGGCCTGCTCGACGCACCCGGCCCGGCGAAGGCCAGGCCGATCAGTGCCCGTGCGCCCTCCGTCGCATACCCCGCGCCCCAGGCGGCCCGGCACAGCCGGTAGCCGAGCTCGGCCTCGTCGGCCGGTCCCGAGGCGGTCGGCCGGAGGGTGAACCAGCCGATGAACTCCCCGGTGGCCGACACCTCCGCAGCCCAGACCCCGAGTCCGGCAGGCGGGCCGGCAAACGGTCCGGCAAGCGATCCGGCAAGCGGGGCTCCGGGGGCGTGACCGGGCTCCTGGAGGAAGTCGGGCAGGGTGCCTTCCAGGACCTCCTGCCGCGGTACCGGCCGTCCGGTGTCGATGAAGTGCATGACCTCGGGGTCGCCGTGCAGTGCGACCAGCAACTCCGCGTCGTCCGGGGTGAACCGGCGGAGCGCGAGCCGGTCCGTCCGGACGCCCGGGGCCGACGAGAGTGGCATCGCGTACGTCCTGTCCTGTCGTCCGTCGGGGGCGCCGGACCTGGCTGCCCGGCCGTCCTGGTGCCACGGCATAGTAGAGCGCAGCCCGATGAGGGACATGACAATTACGGCGCGCTGCTCGCCGGCGCCGCCGCTTATCAGGGGGACTTGTTCCATGCCATCCATCCGCCGCTCCACCGCCGCGGCCGCGGCACTGGTCGCGCTGCTCACGGGCACCGTCACCGCCTGCGGCCCCGGTGATGACAAGGCCGCCGCTTCGGGCGCCGCCGACCAGAAGGGACAGGGGGGCGGCGGGCTCCAGATCCCCAAGGACATGCCGACCAGCCTGGACGATCTGAAGAAGTGGAAGGACGGCGGCTGGCAGAACTGGGACAAGTGGGCCCGTAAGGCCTCGGATTTCGCCAACCCGGTCATCAAGGACCACTGGAAGACGGACCGGCTGGCCAAGGCGAAGAACTCGCCCGAGATCGGGGTGAAGGCCACCGGTACGGGCAGCGAGTTCGACGCCACGGACCCCGAGCCGCGGCCGGTCACCGCCGAGCAGGTCGCCCGCCCGTACCACCAGCACATGGCACCGGTCGGAAAGATCTTCTTCGACAGCCCGAAAGGCCCGATGGTCTGCTCCGGCACGATCGTCGAGGACCCCGCGCACCCCGGCAAGTCCAACCTGGTGTGGACCGCGGGCCACTGCGTGCACTCCGGCAAGCAGGGCGGCTGGATGCGCAACATCGTCTTCGTGCCGTCCTACAACGACAACGGCGCGGCGATGAACCAGGTCAGCGGCGCCCCGCCCCAGCAGGTCACCCCGTACGGCCGGTTCTGGGCCGACTGGATCACCACGTCCGGTGAGTGGATCAACATGGGCAGCCAGCACACCGGCAACGGCGGCTCCGCCTATGACTTCGCGGTGCTGCATGTGAAGCCGGAGAACGGCGGCGGCAAGTCGCTCCAGGAGACCGTGGGAACCGCCGCCCGGGTCGCCTTCGACACCCCTTCCGCCGACCGCATCGCCTCGCTGGACGCCTTCGGCTATCCGGCAGCCCCGCCGTTCGACGGTGCGCGCATGATGAACTGCCCCGGCCGCCCCGGCCGCCTCGTCATGCAGGAGGGCACGCCCGCCATGAACCGCATCGGCTGCAACATGACCGGCGGCACCTCCGGCGGCGGCTGGTTCGTCAACCACGGCGGCAAGCTGACGCTGGTGTCCAACACCTCGATCAGCTCCAGCAACCACACCTGGCTGGCCGGCCCGCACCTCGGCCCGGAGGCGGAGCGCGTCTTCAACGACATCAGCCGGAAGTTCGCCAACCGGTAGTCCGGGAGGACGTCGCCCCGGGCCCCGGACCCTCGGCCCCCGACCCTCGGCCCCCGGCTCGCCTTCGAGCCGGGGGCCGAGCGGTTCAGAGCGAACGACGGCCCTCCCCCCGGAACCGCCGCGCGCTCAGCAGTCGAACACCGACCAGCAGATGTCGTTCCGCAACCGCTGGTCGTCCAGCACGAGTGCGCGGATCTCCTCCGGGAGCTGGTCGCGCTGCCACTGGCACTCGACGCGCCCCGCGGCTTCGCCCCCGCCTTTCGGCGCGGCAGCGCGTACGGCCTTGATCGCATAGGCGGCCGCACCGAGCTCGTGCGCGGCGACATGTGCGACGACCGCGGCCTGACCGGCGGCGTACGCGGCATGCCGTGCTGCGCCGCGCAGGTCCCGGGCCGCGCCCATGGCATGACCTCCCGCCGCGCGGGTCTGCATCATCTTGACCTCGCCACGCACCCAGGCGCGGGCATGCTCGATCGCTTGGCGCGGCCGTGGGTCCTGAGGCTGAACCGACTCGAAGAGGCCGAGGACGTGCTCCGCGCAGGATGCCGCCCACAGGGCGAGGAGATGGTGATCCGCATCGGTGAGAGTCCCGCCGCGGCGGATCGTGATGAAGCGAGGGTCCCGGACTTTCGGGAGGATCATGCGTGGCACTCCTTCTGTCGGTATCCGCCCCACGCCCGATCCCGAGGACGGGCCCCCGCGGCCAGGAGCGCCACGCCCCAACAAGCGCAGCCGGTCACTTCTGGCCTTCACAAGAGGAGCCGGCCACTTCCTGGCGTCACCCACATCGCGTGCACTCAGATCCGCTTCCGACGCCCGGCGACGTGAACGCACGCCAGGTGCGCCGTGGGGCTGTAGCAAGATGGCGCAAGTGAGCAGATTATCCGAGCAGGTGCAGAATGCGGTGCCCCTTTGGGACGAACACCTTCGAACCCCCTTCCCCGCCGGTCTGCGAGGCGTCGAGTTCGGGGGTACGGACCTGGTGTTGCTCGACGCGGAGATCGCCGGCTGCGTTCTCACGTGGCTGAACAACGGCGGCACCCTCGACCCGGAGCGCACGCGCGTCCTGCGAAGCCGCATCGAAGACCTGGACCGGGTCCTCCCTCAGATCCCCGGCTCCGCAGGAGTCCGGTACTGCCAACGCTTGCGCCGGCTTGCCCTGCTCGTCTCGGCGGCCCTCTCCGGCGTCGGCTGAGGGAGCTTGCGGCCCCCCTTACGGCAAGGCCCGGCGCAGTGCCTCCAGGGCGGCGGGGAAGGCGTTGTCGGTGGGGGTGGCGTAGCCGATGACCAGGCCGTGCCGGGGCGGCATGGTGGCGGCGGGGTGGCGGTAGTCGGAGAGGCCGTCGAGGGCCAGGCCCTGTCGGCGGGCGGCGCGCAGGGCCGTGTGTTCGTCCGACTCGGCGGCGTCGTCGGGGAGTTGGAGGACGGCGTGCAGGCCCGCGGCGATGCCGGTGACGGTGAGGTGCGGGGCATGGGTGGCCACCGTGTCGATCAGCTGGTCGCGGCGTCTGCGGTAGCGCTGGCGCATCCTGCGGATGTGCCGGTCGTAGGCGCCGTGGGTGAGGAATTCCGCGAGGGTGAGCTGGTCGGTGACGCCCGCCCAGGCCTCGCGCTCGCCCTTGGCCTCCAGTACGGCGTCGACGAGACGGTCGGGGAGCACCATCCAGCCCAGGCGCACCGCGGGGGACAGGCTCTTGCTGACCGAGCCGATGTGGAGGACGCGCTCCGGGTCGAGGCCCTGGAGGGCGCCGACCGGTTTGCGGTCGTAGCGGAATTCGCCGTCGTAGTCGTCCTCCAGGATGAACCCGCCGGTGGCGCGCGCCCAGTTGATGGCGGCCGCCCGGCGGTCGGGGTGGAGCGGTACGCCGGTGGGGAACTGGTGGGCGGGGGTCAGGAGGGCCGCGCCCATGCCGTCGAGACGGGCCAACTGTGCGGTGTCGGCGCCGTGTTCGTCCAGGCCGAGGGGGTGGGTGGGGATGCCTGCAGTGGTCAGGAGGTGGCGGTGGAAGGGGAGACCGTAGGACTCGACGGCGAGCGGGCCGGGGACGACGGCGGGCAGCAGCAGGCGCAGGGCATGGGCGAAGCCGGAGCAGATCACGATGCGTTCGGGGTCGGTGCGCACGCCGCGGGTGCGGGCCAGGTAATCGGCGAGCGCGCGGCGCAGTTCGGGGCGGCCGCGGGGGTCGCCGGGGCCGAAGGCGTCGTGCGGGGCGGCGGTCAGCGCGCGGCGGGCGGCGGCCAGCCAGGCGGTGCGCGGGAAGGACGCGGCGTCCGGCTGTCCCTGGAGGAGGTTGTGGGCGGGGCGGCTCGTAGGGGAAAGGTGGGTCGGGGAGGGGTGGGCCGGGGCGCGGCCGGTCGTCAGCGGCTCCGCGCTCCCCGGGACTACGTCCGGGAGGTGGTGCCACCGGGCGACGCGGGTGCCGGAGCCCTGGCGGGCGCTGAGCCAGCCCTCGGCGACCAGTTCGGCGTAGGCGTCGGCGACGGTGTTACGGGCGATGCCGAGGTCGGCCGCGAGCGAGCGATAGGGCGGCAGGCGGGTGCCGGGGGCCAGGCGGCCGGACCGTACGGCGTCCCGCATCGCCCGGATGAGGACGGCGCGGCGGCTGCCGGGGCCGGTCAGCTCCAGATGCAGATCGACGCCCAGGCTCTCGGCGAGATTGACCCATGATTCCGGCATGGAAATGCACCCTACAGCCGGTCGCCTGCTCTTCTAGATTCAAGGCATGACGCAGCAGACGTATCAGACGCAGCAGACGCATGGCAGTGACGTGGTGGTTCGTGGCGAGGACGCGGCGGTAGCGGGCAGCGGCCCGGCGGCCCGCAAGCCCAGGGTGAATTTTGCGCAGGCCGCTCCGAAGGCCTTCAAGGCACTGATCGGTTTCGATGCCGCGGCGCGTGAGGGCCTGGACCCCGCCTTGGTCGAACTGGTCCAGATCCGCTCCTCGCAGCTCAACAAGTGTGCGTACTGCCTCCATATGCACACCTCCGACGCCCACAAGGCGGGCGAGAGCGCGGAGCGGCTGCACATGGTGGCCGTCTGGGAGGAGGCGGCGCACTTCTTCACCGCGAAGGAGCGGGCGGCGCTGGCGCTCACCGAGGCCGTGACGCTGGTCGCCCAGGGAGGCGTGCCGGACGAGGTCTACGAGCGTGCCGCCCGCCACTTCGAGGAGGCGGAGCTGGCCCGGCTGCTGGCGCTGATCTTCACGATCAATACGTGGAACCGGATCGCCATCAGCACGGGAAAGGTGCCGGGGACGGACGAGCGGTAGCGGGGCGGCGGGCTCGGCGCTCGCGGGCTCGGCGCTCGTGGGCTCGGCGCTCGTGGGCGGGGCGCCGGCCGGGTGAGCCCCCGCGGGTCGTCAGCCCCGCAGCCCGTCGGCTGCTCCCGCCGCCCGTCACCTCCCGCGTCCCCGTCGGCCCCGTCAGCCGCAGCGGCCCGTCACCCCTCCGCCGCCAGCTCCTCCCGCAGTCGCTCCGCCATCTCCGCCACCGTTGCCATCGTCCGGCGCTGGAGGCCGCCGCCGAAGGTGATCCGGGCCGCGCCGAGGGCGCCGAGTTCGCGCGCAGTGGGGCCGTCCGGGGTCACGATGGCGTTGACGGGGAGGCCGATACCGGCGGCCAGGGCGGCCAGCTCCGGGGGCGGGGCGAGGATCGGATAGACGCAGTCGGCGCCCGCGGCCGCGTACAGCCGGCCGCGCCGGACCGCCTCCCCAGTGTCCTGGACGCCGTGCAGATAGGTGTCGATCCGGGCGTTGAGCACCAGCGCCTCGCCGGCCTCGGCCCGTACCTGCGCCAGCCAGTCCGCCTGTTCCTGCGGGTCCCGCAGGGCGCCGGTGGCAGGGTCGGTGTCCTCCAGGTTGCAGCCCACCGCCCCGGCGTCCATGAGGCGCCCCACCAACTCCTTTGCGGACAGCCCGTATCCGGCTTCCACATCGGCCGAGACCGGGATGTCCACGGACCGTACGATCCGGGCGACGGCCGCGAACATCTCGTCGGGCGGCGTCCGGCCGTCCTCGTATCCGAGGGAGGCCGCGATGCCCGCGCTCGGGGTGGCGAGCGCCGGGAAACCGGCGTCCGAGAAGGCCCGGGCGGCGGCCGCGTCCCAGGGGCCGGGGAGGACCAGCGGCAGCCGGGGCCCGTGGTGCAGCGCGCGCAGCGCAGCGGCGGTCACGGGGCGGTCCGTGGTGGTCACCGGATGGTCCATGGTGGTCGCCGGGCGGTCCGTGGTGCTCCCCGGGCGGTCGGTGGCGGTCATGCCTGGCCCGGGGCCATGCGGGTGGACACCCCGAAGCGGTTCCAGGCGTTGATGGTGGTGATCAGCGCGATCAGGTGGGCCAGTTCGGCCTGGCCGAAGTGGGCCGCGGCGCGGTCGTAGACGGCGTCGGGAACGAAGCCCTCGGTGAGCAGGGTGATGGCTTCGGTGAGGGCGAGGGCGGCCAGCTCCTTGGGGGAGTAGAAGTCTGCGGCCTCCTCCCAGGCGTTGAGGAGGTAAATCCGCTGCTCGGTCTCGCCGGCCGCACGGGCGTCCTTGACGTGCATGTCGAGGCAGAACGCGCAGTGATTGAGCTGCGAGGCACGGATCTTGACCAGTTCGACCAGCGACGGGTCGAGGTCCTTCTTCGCCGCCACCTCCAGCGCGATCATGGCCTTGTAGACCTCCGGCGCGAGCTTCGCCCAGGGCAGGCGGGGGCCGTGGCGGTGTACGGGCTGCGCCGTCTGTGTCGTCTGTGCTGTCTGCGCTGCCTGTGGTGCTGCCTGCTGAGCTGCCTGTGTCGTCATGTCTATGACGCTACGGCGGCAATGGCATAGCTGTATGGTCCATTTCCATGGAGAATTCCTGGGCCACTTTCGGGCGGGATCTGCACCTGGACCTCACCGGCCCCGGCGGTCTGCGCGCCGCGCTGCTGCGGGCGCTGCGGGACGCGGTACGGTCCGGCCGCCTGGCCCCCGGCACCCGGCTGCCCTCCTCCCGCTCGCTCGCGGCCGATCTCGGCATCGCCCGTAACACCGTCGCCGACGCCTACGCCGAACTGGTCGCCGAGGGCTGGCTCAGCGCCCGCCAGGGCTCCGGCACCCGGGTCGCCGAGAGGCTGCTGCCGCGGGCCACGCCCGAAGCCCGGCGCGCCGGTGGCCCCGGTGCCGGCCCGGCCGGCCGCGCCGACCGGCCGCGCTTCTCCCTCACCCCGGGCACACCCGATGTCTCCGCCTTCCCCCGCACCGCCTGGCTGGCCGCCGCGCGCCGTGCGCTGACCGCCGCCCCCAGCGAGGCCTTCGGCTACAACACCTCCCACGGCCGCCCCGAGCTGCGTACCGTCCTCGCCGACTACCTCGCCCGCGCCCGCGGCGTACGCGCCGACCCCGACCGCATCATCGTCTGCGCCGGCTTCCTGCAGGGGCTGGCGCTGCTCAGCCGCGCCCTGGGCACCGGCCGCGTGGCCGTCGAGTCGTACGGCCTCGACTTCCACCGCGCCGTGCTCACCCGCGCGGGCCTGCACACCGTCCCGCTCCCCGTGGACGAACGCGGCGCCCGCACCGACGAGCCGGCCGCCCTGGACGATGTGGGCGCGGCCCTCCTGACCCCCGCCCACCAGTTCCCCACCGGCGTACCGCTCCACCCCGACCGCCGGGCGGCCGCCATCAACTGGGCGCGCGCCACCGGCGGGTTCATCCTGGAGGACGACTACGACGGCGAATTCCGCTACGACCGCAAACCGGTCGGCGCCCTCCAGGGCCTCGACCCCGACCACGTCGTCTACCTGGGCACCGCGAGCAAGAGTCTCGCCCCCGCGCTACGGCTGGCCTGGATGGTGCTGCCGGAACGCCTGGTCGATCCGGTGCTCGCCCTCAAGGCCACCGGCGAATGGCAGTCCGGGGCGCTGGACCAGCTCACTCTCGCCGAGTTCCTGTCCTCGGGCGCCTACGACCGTCATCTGCGCGGTATGCGGCTGCGCTACCGACGCCGCCGCGACCAACTGGTGGCCGCCCTGGCCGACCACGCGCCCCATGTCCGGGTCTCCGGCATCGCCGCCGGCCTGCACGCCGTACTGGAACTCCCGCCCGGCACCGAACGGGCCACCCTCCGGGCCGCCCGCCGGCAGGGCCTCGCCCTGCAGGGCCTGAGCCGCTTCCACGCCCCGACCGCCCCACCGGCCTCCCGCGACGCACTGGTAGTGGCGTACGGCACCCCGCCCGATCACTCCTTCGCGGGCGCCGTGGACGCCTTGCTCGGGGCGCTGCCACCGGGGGAGTAGTGGGGATGCGGGCCGCCGTAAAGCAGGTCGCCCAGGTCGCCCAGGTCGCCCAGGTCGGCCGGATAGCTGAAGTCGGCCAGGTCGCCCAGGTCCTTCAGGGCGGCTCACACCGGCGGGGCTCTGGCTCACACCGGCGGGGCTCTGGCTCACACCGGCGGGCCCCCGGCTCACAACTCCCGTACGAACGACACCCGGTCGAGCCCCGGCCCGTCGTAATCCTCCTGCACCGGTACGCCGTGGTCGTCGAGCCGGTCGCCCGGTTCCAGCCGGAAGCCCATGCGCGTGTGGTACGCGATGGAGTCGCGGTTGTTGGGGCTGGTGATGCAGCGGACCCGGCTGCGGCCGGCCGCGCGGGCCGCGGCGAAGAAACGGTCGTAGAGGGCGCTGCCGATGCCGTCCCGTCGGCCCTGCGGGCATACGCCCACGAAGTGGATATAGGCGGTTTCCGGGTCCGTCTGGGACAGAAAGCCGATCAGGAAGGCGTGCAGGGCCTGGTCCTGGCGCTCGACGAGGAAGCTGGTGTCGGCGAAGTGCTGCAGAAAGAGGCGCGGTACGAGCAACTGACGCTGCCGTGCGCCCGCCTCACCACCCAGGCCGCCCCACCACTCGGCCAGCGCCCCCTGGAGCCGCGGGTGGTCCGCAGGGACGGGGCGGCGCAGTGTCAGCCCATCGGGCAGCTCACCGGGCAGCTGTCCTGGTGCCTGTGCATGATCGGTCATGGTCACTTCCTCCGGCCGACGGTGAACGGATGGACGGGGGGACAGGGCGACGGGAGACAGGGCGACGGGGGACGGGCGACGGGAGACGGAGGGACAGCTGAAAGGGCCCGGCGCCCGACCCGTCGGCCAGCGTAGACGCCGGATGCTCCGACGGACCGGTGAACTGCGCCGTTGTGCAACGCCATTGAAGGTGGTGCGGCACCAGCTCACGGGCATGCCCCCGCGCTGATCGCACGTCCCCCGTACCGACACCGGTCACTGCCACGCCCCGCAGCGCGCGCCGCGGGGCGCCGTGCGAGCCGCTGAGCGCTGCGCCATTCAGGGCAAATGCGCGGGACGGCTATGGCGCGGCGCCCTGATGCACGCGCCTACTGGTGCTACCGACCGGCGGGTTGCCAACCTGGCGGAGGACATCGGTACGCAGATGCGGATCTCCGCCGGCGGTAATTACCGATCCTGCGCCCCAGGTTGATGCCCACTTCCCGCAGACGTCAGGCAGCTACGGGGAGCTGAACGGCCCGCCATCATCACTATCCGGAGGGCCATTCCATGGCACCCACCTTCACCTTGGCATCCGCGTCACCCAATCCAGCAGTCTTCGGACAGCCGGTCACCCTGACCGCCACCGTCATCCCGCTGGGGCTCGGGACACCCACCGGCACGGTCACCTTCGTCATCACCGGCGGGCCCACCGTGACGGGCACGCTCGTGGGCGGCACCGCGACCGTCACCGTCAGCAGCCTCAGCGTCGGTTTTCATACCATCACCGCGACTTACAACGGCAGCGCTCAATTCTCGCCGTCCAGCGGCCTGGCCTCCGTAACGGTGAACAAGGCGTCGACGACGACGACCGTCACCTCGTCCCCCGACCCGTCGACCTTCGGGCAGCCGGTGTCCCTCACCGCCACCGTCGCGCCGGTCGCGCCCGGGGCGGGCACCCCGACCGGTACGGTCACCTTCGTCATCGGCGGCGGTGGGGGCGGCACCCTGACGGGCACGCTCGTGGGCGGCACCGCAACCGTCACCACCAGCAGTCTCAGCGTCGGTACCCATGCCATCACCGCGACCTACAACGGCAATGCCCAATTCAATCCGTCCTCCGGTACCGACACACAAACGGTGCAGGCGACCCTGCTGCCGACGACCACCACGGTCACCTCGTCCCCCGACCCGTCGGTCTTCGGACAGGCCGTGACCTTCACCGCGACCGTCGCCCCCGTGCCGCCCGGTTCCGGTACCCCGACCGGCACGGTGACCTTCGTGATCTCCGGCGGCCCGACGCTGACCGCCACGCTCTCGGGCGGCACGGCGAGCGTCACCACCAGCAGCCTCAGCGTGGGCTCCCATACCGTCACGGCTACCTACAGCGGCAGCGGCACCTTCGCCGGATCGAGCGGCACGGACACCCAGACCGTGGGCAAGGCGTCCACGACGACCACGGTGACCTCGGCACCCGACCCGTCGGCGGTCGGCCAGCCGGTGACGTTCACGGCGACGGTGGCCCCGGTCCCGCCGGGCGCGGGAACCCCGACCGGCACCGTCACCTTTGTCATCAGCGGGGGCCCGACGCTGACCGGCACGCTCTCCGGCGGCACGGCGAGCGTCACCACCAGCTCACTGTCCCCCGGTACGCACACGGTCACCGCGACCTACAGCGGCGACGGCAACTTCAATACCTCCAGCGGCACGGACACCCACACGGTCGGGCAGGCCTCGACGACCACGGTGGTCACCTCGTCGCCGGACCCGTCGGTCGTCGGGCAGCCGGTGACGTTCACGGCGACGGTGGCGCCGGTTCCGCCCGGTGCGGGGACGCCGACGGGCACGGTCACGTTCGTGATCAGTGGTGGCCCGACGCTGACCGGCACGCTCTCCGGGGGCACGGCGAGCGTGACCACCAGCGCGCTGTCCGCCGGTACGCACACGGTCACGGCCACGTACAGCGGTAACGCCAGCTTCACGGGCTCGGTCGGTACGGACACCCAGACGGTCAACCAGGCGTCGACGACCACCACGGTCACGTCCTCGCCCGATCCGTCGGTCGTCGGCCAGTCGGTGACGTTCACGGCGACGGTCGCTCCGGTCCCGCCGGGTGCGGGGACGCCGACGGGCACGGTCACGTTCGTGATCAGTGGTGGCCCGACGCTGACCGGCACGCTCTCGGGCGGCACGGCGAGCGTGACCACCAGCGCGCTGTCCGCCGGTACGCACACGGTCACGGCGACATACGGCGGTGACGCCAACTTCACCGGTTCCAGCGGCACGGACACCCAGACCGTCAACCAGGCATCCACGGTCACCACGGTCACCTCCTTCCCCGACCCCTCCGTGACGGGGCAGACGGTCAACTTCACTGCCTTCGTCGGGCCGGTGTTCCCCGGCGGCGGGGTGCCGACCGGGACGGTCACCTTCGTCATCACCAACGGCGTCACGACCGTGAGCCTCAGCGGCACCCTCGACGGCGCCGGCGTCGCCACGGTCAGCACCAACGGCCTGGTCACGGCGGGCGTTTACACCGTCACCGCGACCTACAGCGGCGACGCGAACTACACCGGCTCCAGCGACACCGACACCCAGAACGTCAACCAGGCGGCGACCACCACCACGGTCACGTCGTCGCCGGACCCGTCGGTCGTCGGGCAGCCGGTGACGTTCACGGCGACGGTGGCCCCGGTCGCGCCCGGTGCGGGGACGCCGACGGGCACGGTCACCTTCGTCATCAGCGGCGGCCCGACCCTGACCGGCACCCTCTCCGGGGGCACGGCGAGCGTCACCACCAGCGCCCTGAGCGCCGGCAGCCACACGGTCACCGCCACTTACAGCGGCGACGCCAACTTCGCCGGCTCGGTCGGTACCGACACCCAGACCGTCAACCAGGCATCGACGACCACCACGGTCACGTCCTCGCCGGACCCGTCGGTCTTCGGCCAGCCGGTGACGTTCACGGCGACGGTGGCTCCGGTCGCGCCGGGCGCGGGGACGCCGACCGGCACGGTGACTTTCGTGATCTCCGGGGGCCCGACGCTGACCGGCACATTGTCCGGGGGCACGGCGAGCGTCACGACGAGTGCGCTGAGCGTGGGATCGCACACGGTCACGGCGACCTACAGCGGTGACGCAAACTTCACGGGTTCGGTCGGTACGGACACGCAGACGGTCGGCCAGGCGTCGACGACCACCACGGTCTCGTCCTCGCCCGATCCGTCGGTTGTCGGGCAGCCGGTGACGTTCACGGCGACGGTGGCTCCGGTCGCGCCGGGCGCGGGGACGCCGACCGGCACGGTGACGTTCGTGGCGACGGACGGCGTGACCACGGTGACGCTGACCGGCACGCTGAGCGGCGGCACGACCAGCGTGACCACCAATGGTCTGGTGACGGCGGGCGTTTACACGGTCACGGCGACGTACAGCGGTGACGCGAGCTTCACGGGTTCGGTCGGTACGGACACCCAGACGGTCGGCCAGGCGTCGACGACCACCACGGTCACGTCCTCGCCCGATCCGTCGGTTGTCGGGCAGCCGGTGACGTTCACGGCGACGGTGGCTCCGGTCGCGCCGGGCGCGGGGACGCCGACCGGCACGGTGACTTTTGTGATCTCCGGGGGCCCGACGCTGACCGGCACGCTGTCCGGGGGCACGGCGAGCGTCACGACGAACGCCTTGAGCGTCGGGACGCACACGGTCACGGCGACCTACAGCGGTGACGGCAACTTCACGGGTTCGGTCGGTACGGACACCCAGACGGTCAACCAGGCAGCGACCACCACCACGGTCTCGTCCTCACCCGATCCGTCGGTTGTCGGCCAGTCGGTGACCTTCACGGCCACCGTGGCTCCGGTTGCGCCGGGCGCGGGGACGCCGTCGGGGACAGTGGTGTTCGTGGCGACGGACGGGGTCACCACGGTGACGCTGACCGGGACGCTCAGCGGTGGCACCACCAGTGTGACCACCAACGGTCTGGTGACCGCGGGCGCGTACGTGGTCACGGCCACGTACAGCGGTGACGCGAGCTTCACGGGCTCGGTCGGTACGGACACCCAGACAGTCGGCCAGGCGTCGACCACGACCACGGTGACCTCGTCGCCGGACCCGTCAGTGGTCGGCGAGTCGGTGACCTTCACGGCGACGGTCGCACCGGTTGCGCCGGGGGCAGGTACGCCGACCGGCACGGTGACCTTCGTGGCCACCGACGGGGTTACCACAGTGACGCTGACCGGGACGCTCAGCGGTGGCACGACCAGCGTGAGCACCACGGGCCTGGTGACCGCGGGCGCGTACACGGTCACGGCGACCTACAGCGGTGACGCCAACTTCACCACCTCCAGCGGTACGGACACGCAGACGGTTGGCCAGGCGTCGACGACCACCACGGTCTCGTCCTCGCCCGACCCGTCGGTGGTGGGTCAGTCGGTGACCTTCACGGCCACCGTGGCGGCGGTCGCGCCGGGTGCGGGGACGCCAACGGGCACGGTGGTGTTCGTGGCGACAGACGGGGTTACCACGGTGACGCTGACCGGGACGCTCAGCGGTGGCACGACCAGCGTGACCACCAACGGCCTGGTGACCGCAGGCGCGTACACGGTCACCGCGACCTACAGCGGTGACGCCAACTTCACCACCTCCAGCGGCACCGACACCCAGACGGTGACCCAGGCCTCGACGACCACCACGGTGACCTCGTCGCCGGATCCCTCCGTGGTGGGTGAGCCGGTGACGTTCACGGCGACGGTGGCGCCGGTCGCACCCGGCACGGGTACGCCGACCGGCACGGTGGCGTTCGTGGTCACCGACGGGGTCACCACGGTGACGCTGACCGGCACGCTCAGCGGCGGCACCGCCAGCGTCAGCACCAGTGGCCTGGTGACCGCGGGCGCGTACTCCGTCACGGCGACCTACAGCGGTGACGGCAACTTCAACGGCTCGGTCGGGACGGACACCCAGACGGTGACCCAGGCGTCGACGACCACGACGGTGACCTCGGCTCCGGAGCCGTCCGTGGTCGGTGAGACGGTGACGTTCACAGCCACCGTGGCTCCGGTCGCACCGGGCACGGGGACGCCAACGGGCACGGTGGTGTTCGTGGCGACGGACGGGGTCACCACGGTGACGCTGACCGGCACGCTCAGCGGTGGCACCACCAGCGTGACCTCAACCGGCCTGGTGACCGCAGGCGCGTACACGGTCACCGCGACCTACAGCGGTGACGCCAACTTCACCACCTCCAGCGGCACCGACACCCATACGGTCGGCCAGGCGTCGACGACCACCACGGTGACCTCGGCTCCGGACCCGTCCGTGGTCGGTGAGACGGTGACCTTCACGGCCACCGTGGCGCCGGTCGCACCGGGCACGGGGACGCCGACCGGCACGGTCACCTTCGTCATCACCGGCGGTCCGACGCTGACCGGCACCCTCTCCGGAGGGACGACCAGCGTCACGACCAGCGCGCTGAACGCGGGGACGTTCCCGGTCACCGCGACGTACAGCGGTGACGCCAACTTCGCGGCGTCGAGCGGCACCGACACCCAGACGGTCGCTCAGGCGTCGACGACCACCACGGTCACGTCCGCGCCCGACCCGTCGGTCTTCGGGCAGACGGTGACCTTCACCGCCACGGTGGCGCCGGTCTCGCCCGGTGCCGGCACGGTGACCGGCTCGGTCGTCTTCGTCATCGACGGTGGTGGGGGCGGCACGCTGACCGGCACCGTCTCCGGCGGAGTCGCCACCGCCACCACCAGCACGCTCGACGCCGGTGTCCACAACGTCACCGCGACCTACAGCGGCGATGTCAACTTCACCGGATCCAGCGGCACGGACACCCAGACCGTCGGCCAGGCAGCCACGACCATCACGGCCACCTCGTTCCCCGACCCCTCCAACTCCGGCGACACGGTCGCGATCCTCGCATTCGTCTCGGCGGTGGCTCCGGGCAGCGGCGTCCCGACCGGGACGGTCAACTTCACCATCACCGACGGCGTGACCACCATCAACCTCACCGGCACGCTCGACGGCTCCGGTGTCGCCGCGGTCAGCACCCCGCTGACCACCGGCGTCTACACCATCACGGCGGTCTACGCCGGCGACACCAACTTCACCGGCTCCAGCGACACCGACACCCAGACCGTCCTCGCGGGCCCCTGACCCTCCCCGTCCCCTACTACCGCAACCACCACCAACAGTGCCGGGCCGTCCTCCCCGAGGGCGGCCCGGCCGCTTGGGTACGTGTCCGTCGCCGCCGCTGCCGCCGCTGCCGCCGCACCCGGCCTCCCGCCTTGCGGTGGTCCCACGGGTGCCGTCTACGCTGGCTCCGCTCCAACAGTTGTTCCGGAGATCCAGCTGCTGCAGCTGATGCAGATGTTGCGGTTAATGCAGATTTTCCGGATGTTCCACATATTCACGGGGGAAGGCAGAACATGGCAGAGAAGGCACGTCGGCGGCTGCGGTCGAGCACGGTGATACTGGGCGGGATGGGGGCCCTGGCCGCCGCGCTGACCTCCTGCGGCTCCGAGCCCGACAAGCGCTGTGTGGACCGCAACAGCTACGAAGCCTTCAAGGGCTACCGCATCGTCGACTCCAAGAACTGCTCGGCGGCCGGCAGCTCGTCGTCCGGAAACAGCGGCAGCGGCAGCGGAAGCACCGGAAGCGCCGGATACGGCAAGAAGGGCCGGGGCGGCGGCGCGGCCAAGACGCCCGTCGACGGCCAGTGGTACTACGACCCCGACAACGCCGGCGGCAAGTACGCCGACGAGGGCACCTTCAGCAAGACCACGGCCGTCAACCGCGGCGGTTTCGGCTGCTCCGGATCGGGCGGCGGTCACCACGGTTCCTCCGGCGGCCACCACGGTTCCTTCGGCGGCCACCACGGTTCCTTCGGCGGCTGAGCGGACGCGATACCGCCATGAAGCGCCACACCATCGAACCCCGCCCCGGCTGGCAGCAGACCGTCGAGGCGCAGGGCCTGATCTACCCGCTGACCCGCTACCCGGACGACTCGCTGCGCCCGTACTGGGACGAGAGCGCCTACTACTCCTTCACCCTCCCCGAGGTCGAGGCCCTGGAGGACGTCGTCGAGGAACTGCACGGCATGTGCCTGGCCGCGGCCGACCACCTCGTCGCGCACGACCGCCTCGCCGACCTCGGCATCGAGGACCCGCGGCTGGCGGGCCTGGTCGCCGAGTCCTGGCGCCGGCGGGACGAACTGCCCTCCCTCTACGGGCGGTTCGACCTCCACTACGACGGCAGCGGCCCGGCCAAGATGCTGGAGTACAACGCCGATACGCCGACCTCGCTGGTCGAGGCGGCCAGTCCGCAGTGGTTCTGGATGGAGGAACGCTTCCCGGGCGCCGACCAGTGGAATTCGCTGCACGAGCGGCTGGTGGCGGCCTGGAAGCGGCAGGCCCCGCTGCTGCCGCCGGGCGCGCCGGTGCACTTCGCGCACTCGGCGGGTGACGAGCTGGGCGAGGATCTGATGACCGTCGCCTATCTGGAGGAGACGGCGCAGCAGGCGGGCCTGGAGACGGTCGCCGTCTCGATGGAGGACATCGGCTGGGACCGGCTGTCGGGCCGCTTCGTCGACCAGCGGCTGCGCTTCCTGCGGGCCTGCTTCAAGCTTTACCCGTGGGAGTGGCTGGCCACCGACGACTTCGGTCCGTTCGTCCTGGACACCCTCGACAACGGCGGCGGTACGGGCTCCACTCTCTGGATCGAGCCCGCCTGGAAGATGCTGCTCTCCAACAAGGCGCTGCTGGCGATCCTGTGGGAGCTGTACCCGGGGCATCCGAATCTGCTGCCCGCCTACCTCGACGGGCCGCGCGAGCTGGCGCACACCCGTGGGTACGTCGCCAAGCCGCTGCTCGGCCGGGAGGGCGCCGGTGTCACCCTGCACGAGCCGGGAGCCGAGCCGGTGCTGCGCGACCCCGAAGACCCCTGCTGTTACCAGGAGTTGGCGCCGCTGCCGGACTTCGACGGCAATCGGGTCGTCCTCGGCGCCTGGGTCGTCGAGGACGAGTCGGCGGGGCTGGGCATCCGGGAGTCGGCGGGTCCGGTCACCGATGAGTACGCGCGCTTTCTGCCGCATGTGATCCGCTGAGGCGGCGGTCCGGCGGGGCCCGGCGCGGCGGGGATACGGGGCGCGCCGGGCGGACGGCCGGCGCTGCGCGCGGGACACCGGACGGGCAAGCGGCCGGCGGCCGCCGCACAGCAGTACCGCTATACATCGCGATCATGACCGCGGTACTGCTGCGCGGCCGCGGCCATCCTGCGCTTGAGCGGGGGCAGATGGTTCACCGCCCGCATACCGGTACGCATCCCGGCCAGCACCGCGCGGCCGACGACCGGCTTGTGGACCGGATCGCTTCCCCGCATCTGCGCCAGGGACTTCCTGACCGCCTCGAAGCCGTAGTCGATCATCTGCGTCTCGTAGTCACGGATCGCCGCCATCAGCGGCACTTCGCGGTCACGGGCCGAGACCAGCCTGTCGCACAGCAGCTCGGCGTCGCGCAACGCGGTGTTCGCGCCCACCCCGCGGCCCGGCGTCATGGTGTGGATGGCATCGCCGATCAGGGTGATGTTGCTGGTGGGCCACTGTGCGATCGGGGCCGAGGTGCGGATGTTGACGGGGAAGCAGGTGGACGGGTCGGCCAGCTCGGCCAGTGTGCGCAGCCGGACGTCCCAGGTGCGGGTGAGTTCGACCGTGAGGTCGTGCAGCTGCCGGCCGTTCATCCGCAGGACGTCGGCGGGCAGGTTCCGTGCCGCGCCGCCGAACGCCAGCATGATGTAGTCGCGGGTGTTGTCGAACTGCAGGCCGGGCCAGGCGTTGAGCAGTTCGGTGTCACTCGCGCCGATGCCCTGGCGGGGCCGGCCCCGCTCGTCCCACGGGAACCGCATGACGTGGATGACCAGCGAGTATCCGCCGGGGGCCAGGAACATGTTGACGCCGTCGATGACCTGCGGGGTCAGCAGTGCGCGGGTCGCCTCGGTGAGGGGCACCTTGCCGGTGATCCCGATCAGGCCGCTGTCCTCCAAGGGGGCGTGCGGTAAGTACTGGCGGCGGACCCGGGAGTGGGATCCGTCGGCGGCCACCAGCACGTCTCCGGTGTCCGAGGTGCCGTCCTCGAAGTGCGCGGTCACCGTGCCGTCGGGATTCTGGTCGTAGCGGGTGAAGACCTTGTCGAAGCGGACCAGCTCCTCCAGCCCGGTCAGCAGGACCTGGCGCAGGGTCATCCGGGAGACGGAACGCTCTGAACCGGCCCCGTCCGCCCCGGACTTGGCGAACCCGGTCAGCGAGAGGACTTCCTTGTACTTCTCGGTGAACACGGTGAAACGGTCACCGCTGCGCGCACAGGTCGCCACGAAGGTGTCGAACAGTTCGGGGGGCAGCAGGCGGTTGAGCGCCCGGCTGCCGTCGGGGTCGATGCCCACCCGGTAGCCCTGGAGCCCACCGCCGCGCGTGCGGTCGCGCTCGTGGACGGCGCAGCTGATACCGGCCCGCTTCAGGCCGTGGGCCAGAGCCAGTCCGCCGGTGCCGGCGCCAATGATGATCACGTGCATGGATTTTCCGGTTCCTTCCTGAAGAGGAACAGCCGAGGACCGGGATAGTGACATGACACCTAGGTGCACTGCAACTAATCACGACGTGCCTAACTGTGCTGCGACTAGTTGTGGTGCCGGTATCCGGTGTACCGTCGCCCCGTGACCTCGACATTCCGCCGTTCCCCCCTGGCCCTGGCGGTCCTGGGCCTGCTGGAGTCCGGCCCGCTGCACCCCTACGGCATCCAGCGCCTGATCAAGCAGTGGGGCAAGGACCAGGTCGTCAACGTCGGCCAGCGCGCCGGCCTGTACCGCACGATCGCCCGCCTGGAAGACGCCGGACTGATCGCCGTCGGCAGCACCGAGCGCGACGAGCGCTACCCCGAACGCACCACCTACCGCCTCACCGACGCGGGACGGGCGGCCGCCCGCCAGTGGATGGCCGAGATCCTGTCGACGCCCCGCAACGAGTACCCCGAGTTCCCCGCCGCACTGTCCTTCCTGCCGGTACTCACCCCGCAGGCCACCCAGGACCTGCTCCACCAGCGGCGCGACCACCTCGCCCGACGCCTCACCGAACTCGACGCCGAACTCGCCGCTGAACCCACGAGCGAGGCCGAAGTCGGCGCCCTCCCGAGAGTCGCCCTGATCGAGAGCGAATACCTGCGCGCGGTCACCCAGGCCGAACTGGCATGGGTGGACGGCATCCTCGCCGCGCTGGACGACGGCTCATTCACCTGGAACCGCGAAGAACTCGACCGGATCGTCGCCGCGGCCCGCGACAACACGTGACGGGCGGCGGGCGCCAGACGCCGGACATTGGTTGGTAGTTGGGCGCGCTGCCGGCCTCGGCGTCGGTGATGCTGCGTTCCCCTGAGGAGGATGACAGCATCGGGCTGGCCCTCGGGGCCGACCCGATCGACGCCCTGCTGCCGATGTGGAGGTTCGAGTTGGACCGGCGACGTTTCCTCACGTCCTCCGCGTACTCGGTGGCCGTCGCTGCCCTGCCCCTGACCCACGTGCAGGAGATCGCCGACCGCACCACTGCGGCCCGCTCCGGTCACGTCGTCGGCATGGCCGAGGTCACCGCCGTGCGCGACATGGTGCGCGCCTTCTCCGAGATGGACGAACGCCACGGCGGTCAACACGGCCGCAGCGCACTCGTGCAGTACCTTCGCGACGACGTCGCCCCTCTGTGCCGGGGGCGCTTCCGCACAGGGGAAATCCGCCGGCACATGCTCTCCGCCGCCTCCCGTGGCGTGCACCTACTGGGCTGGAAGTCCTACGACGCAGGCCAGCAGGGGCTCGCACAGCGCTACTACCTTCAGTCCTACGCACTCGCCGTCGAATCCGAAGTCCCCGGGCACGACGGGTTCGTGATGCGCACGATGGCTATGCAAGGGCTCAAGCTGCACCGGCCCGAACACTGCCTCGGCCTGGCACAGACAGGACTGAATCGCGCCAAGGGGAAAGTTGATACCCAGACGGAATCCCTGTTCCGCGTCGTCCACGCCCACACCCTCGCCAAGGCCGGACAGCGCACGGCCGCCCTCGCCGAAGCCGAGCGGGCGAGCGTCCTGCTGACCGCCGGCCCCGGCGACGAAGTGCCGTTCTGGGCCCTGGCCTGGGGACCTCCGGCCGCATCGGTGTACTCGCGCAACGCCAAGGTCTACGAGACGCTCGGCGACCACCGGACCGCCGCCGAGCAATACAGCCGTGCCGCCGGGGCCCGCCCGGCCGGGACCTACGCGCGCATCGTCGCCCTGGACCTGGTCGCAGGCGCCGAAATGCAGCTCAAGCGCGGTCAGATCGAGCAAGCGTGCGCCACCTGGAACCGGGCCCTGGATCACATGGACGGCGTACGGTCCGTCCGCACCCGTAAGGCGGTGGCCCGCATGCGCGGCGACCTCGCCCGCTTCCGCACCCGCGGCGTACGCTGCGCGGCCGAACTGGACGCACGCGCCATCGACTTCCTCGCCGGCGCCTGATGTGAGCAACTTCTGTCCGGCCGATCGTGCCCGATCGCGGACCGGACGACGACCGCACCCGCTACCGGCGTTCCGGCGGCAAGGCCCTCGCCGCGGAAGCCGCCTACTTGACGGAGGTAGGCCCGAGGGCGGCCAAGCGCTCGCCCCGGCTCTCGGCCACCCGGCGCACATCGGCAAGGTGTGCGGTCAATTCGACGGCCAGCAGGTGCAGTTCCCCGGGTGTCCACGCCCGTCCGGCGAGCAGGTGGCGGGCTTCGTCGATGAGATCGTCGGCCGAGCAGAGCTGCTCTTCCTCGATCCGGTCGGCGATGCGGGAGACATATCCGGTCCCGTCGCCTGCCAGGAAGCACGGTTTCCCGTCCGGGCTGGTCCACGGCAGCAGCCGGACGAAGTCCCTCGCTGTAGCGTTGGACATGTCATCAACTCCCTTGTAGTTGAGGGCCACGCCCCGGGCCGTTCCACCACGGTCGCGGGGGTCCTCTTCGTTTGGTGAGGGGGCCTTCCTCGCTCTGGGCAACCGGTCCGCTACGCCCAGCGGTACGGTGGCAGTGGAAGCGGCTTTTAAGAGCTTTAATCGCTCGCGCACATCGGGGAGTTGAGGGCTAGTGGGCACTCGGGAACCGAACCGGCACCTGGAACGGCTCTACCGGCAGACCGGCTGGACGCTGCGGCAGTTCGTCCAGGCCGTGAACCGCATCGGCACCGAGCGAGGAACCCCGCTCAAGTACCGCGAGCCGTCGGCCCATCAGTGGTGTCAGGGGCACCTGCCGAAGGAGCAGGTCAGACCGCTGATCGTGGAGGCCCTGGCGCGGAAGCTGGGGCGTCCGGTCACGCACGTCGAGGCCGGATTTCCTGCCCCTGCCAGTGGCTCGCACGTCACTGCGGGCGCGGTGGAAGGGCTGATCGACCTCGGTAGGGGAGACATGGATCCCTCGCGCCGCAGCGTTCTCGGTATAGGGCTCTTTTCCGTTGCGCTGACCGTGCCCAATTGGCCGGATGTGGTGGGACGGATGGAAGCGGTGCAAGCCGTCCCGCTTCAGCGCATCGGCATGCCAGAGGTCGACATGGTCATTGCCATGACCGAACGGATCTCGGAACTCGACGACCAATTCGGCGGACGTCACGCTCGCCCCATGGCTGCGGCATTTCTCGTCAATACGGTGGCTCCGTACCTGCGGGCCGAGGCGCCGGAATCGGTACGCAAGGCAATGCTGTCGGCAGCCTCCGACCTGTGCTATCTCACCGGATACATGGCGGTGGATGAGGGCGTGGAGGGGCTGGGACAGAAGTATTACCTGAAGGCGTTGGAGCTGGCCGGAGCCTCGGAGGACCACCTCACGTATTGCACGACACTGCGGGGGATGAGTGTGCAGGCAGTTGACCTGGGGCATGGCCGCGAAGCCATGCGACTGGCCGATGCCGCTGCCGCCGCCTCTCCGCAAGCGGGCCCGCGTATGCTCGCCTTCCTTGCGGGCCAGCAGGCACATGCCGCTGCGCAAACAGGAGATAACCACAAGGCCCTGACACATCTCAAAGAGGCCGAAATCTCCATGGAAAAGGCCGAGGCGCAAGCGAAAGCCTTTGGCTCCTATGACCCCTCAGCTCTGCACTACCACATCAGCCACGTTCGCCATGAGTTGGGAGACCTTCCCGGAGCCGTTGCGGCGATGCGGGAATCGGACAGGTTGTGTTACGACATCTACCGCCGGTCCCGGGTGAAGGAACGGGCCACCCTCGCCGAATTCCAACTTGAGGTGGGGCACCTGGAAGCGGCTTGTGCGACATGGAATGAAGCGCTGGACGAATATCCCCTGGTGCAAAGCGGGAGGGTCGACCGGCGCATGGGGAAGATGTTCACGCTCATCCGCCCCCACCTCAAGAACCACGCCGCCCGGGAACTCCACGAACGGGCCCGGCTCGTCACCCCGGCCTCGCTCCTGGCCTAGGAGGACGGCACACGGGAAGCCCGTATCCGCCCCCGCCTCACCCCTCCAGCACGCCGCGCAGCTGGTCCAGCCCCCAGTCCAGGTCCTCCTTGCTGATCACCAGCGGCGGGGCGAGGCGGATGGTCGCGCCATGGGTGTCCTTGGCCAGCACCCCGCGCGCCAGCAGCCGTTCGGAGATCTCCCGGCCGGTGCCGCGGGACGGGTTGATGTCCACTCCGGCCCACAGACCGCGGCCGCGTACCGCGTCCACCGCGCCGCCGCCCACCAGCAGCCCCAGTTCGCTGTGCAGATGCTCGCCGAGCTCCGTGGCCTGCTGCTGGAACTCGCCGGTCCGCAGCATCGCCAGCACCTCCAGCGCCACCGCGCAGGCGAGCGGGTTCCCGCCGAACGTCGAGCCATGCTCGCCCGGCGCGAAGACGCCCAGCACCTCACGGGAGGACACCACCGCCGACACCGGCACCACACCGCCGCCCAGAGCCTTGCCCAGCACATACATGTCGGGGACCACGTCCTCGTGCTCACAGGCGAAGGTCCGGCCGGTGCGGCCCAGCCCCGACTGGATCTCGTCGGCGATGAACAGCACGTTCCGGCTGCGGGTCAGCTCCCGTACGCCCGCCAGATAGCCCGGCGGCGGCACCAGCACTCCGGCCTCGCCCTGGATCGGCTCCAGCAGCACCGCGACCGTGTGATCGTCGAGGGCGGCCTCCATCGCGGCCAGGTCGCCGTAGGGGACGATCTCGAAACCGGGGGTGTACGGGCCGAAGCCGGCGCGCGCCTCGGGGTCGGTGGAGAAGGAGACGATGGTGGTCGTCCGGCCGTGGAAGTTGTGGTCCGCGACGATGATCTTCGCCCGGCCGTCCGGGACGCCCTTGACCTGGTAGCCCCACTTACGGGCCGTCTTCACCGCCGTCTCGACCGCCTCGGCGCCGGTGTTCATCGGGAGCACCAGCTCCATCCCGCACAGCGCGGCCAGCTGCGTACAGAAGTCGCCGAACCGGTCGTGATGGAAGGCGCGCGAGGTGAGCGTGACCCGCTCCAGCTGGGCCCTGGCCGCGTCGAGCAGCCGGCGGTTGCCGTGCCCGAAGTTCAGCGCGGAGTACCCGGCGAGCATGTCCAGGTAGCGCCGGCCCGCCACATCCGTCACCCAGGCACCCTCGGCGGTGGCCACGACGACGGGCAGCGGGTGGTAGTTGTGCGCGCTGTGGGCCTCGGCGGCGGCGATGCCGCGTTCCGTGGATGTCACCGGTGACTCCGTTCGGTAGAGCGTGGGGCGCGGGCGGTGCCGCGTCCCCTTCCATTGTCGCGCCCGCCCCGCGCCACCGGCCCTGCGAAGATCCGCCGGAAAGGCGCCGGAGGGTGTCCTAGACTCTCTGGTGCGCACCGCGACTGGCGTACGGGGAAACAACCTCGAGGAAGCGGTGTGCGGCCACCATCACGAGGTGCCGCCCCGCCTGGGCACCCCGGGACCACGACCGGATCACCGATCGACCGCCCCGGAGGACGCCATGTCGCAGGCCCCCATGTCACAGCCCCGCACCCCGCAGTCCCGCACTCCGCAGTCCCTTCCGCATCCCGCGCTGAGCGCCGCCGACCCCGAACTGGCCGCGCTGGTCGGCGCCGAGGAGCAGCTGCAGGCCGACACCCTGCGGCTGATCCCCAGCGAGAACTACGTCTCCGCCGCCGTCCTGGAAGCCACCGGCACCGTCCTGCAGAACAAGTACAGCGAGGGGTACGCGGGCCGTCGCTACTACGAAGGCCAGCAGAACATCGACCGCGTCGAGACGCTGGCCGTCGAGCGGGCCAAGGCCGTCTTCGGCGTGGAGCACGCCAACGTCCAGCCGTACTCCGGCTCGCCCGCCAACCTCGCCGCCTACCTCGCCTTCGCCGAGCCCGGCGACACCGTGCTGGGCATGGCGCTGCCGATGGGCGGTCACCTCACGCACGGCTGGGGGGTGTCGGCCACCGGCAGCTGGTTCCGCGGCGTCCAGTACGGCGTACGCCCCGACACCGCGCTGATCGACTTCGACGAGGTGCGCGACCTCGCCCGCAAGGAGCGCCCGAAGATCATCTTCTGTGGCGGCACCGCCGTCCCGCGCACCATCGACTTCGCCGCGTTCGGCGAGATCGCCCGGGAGGTCGACGCCGTCCTCGTCGCCGATATCGCCCATATCGCCGGTCTGATCGCGGGCGGCGCCCACCCCTCGCCCGTCCCGCACGCGGACGTCATCTCCACCACCACCCACAAGACCCTGCGCGGCCCGCGCGGCGCCATGCTGATGTCCCGGGCGAGCCATGCCAAGGCCGTCGACAAGGCCGTCTTCCCCGGTCTGCAGGGCGGTCCGCACAACCACACCACCGCCGCCATCGCGGTCGCCCTGCGTGAGGCGGCCGCCCCGTCCTTCCGTGACTACGCCCATGCCGTCGTCGCCAACGCCAAGGCGCTCGCCGAGGCGCTGCTGGCCCGCGGCTACGACCTGGTCTCCGGCGGCACCGACAACCACCTGGTGCTGATCGACCTCACGTCGAAGGAAGTACCGGGCAAGGTCGCCGCGAAGGCGCTGGACCGGGCCGGCATCGTCGTCAACTACAACACCGTCCCCTTCGACCCCCGCAAGCCCTTCGACCCCTCCGGCATCCGCATCGGCACCCCGTCCCTCACCTCCCGCGGGCTGGGTACGGACCGGATGCCGCTGGTCGCCGAGTGGATCGACCGCAGCGTCCAGGCCGCGGCGAAGGGGGACGAGGAGGCGCTGGCGGTGATCCGCGGCGAGGTCGCGGACCTGATGGCCGGCTACCCGGCGCCGGGGCTGCCGGTCAACTGACGGCGGCGGGCCGGGACCCGCATGGGCGGGGCGGAACGGGACGGCCGGCGAGCCGCCTCGCCCCGCCCCGCGAGCCGTCCCGTTCCGCCCCGCGCTCAGCCGCCGAGCCGCACCGGCAGGACCTGCGTGCTGTTGCCGACGAAGCTCGGGTGCGGCGGCAGCTCCGCGTCCGGGACGGCGAGGTCCAGCGCCGGATAACGGGTGAACAGCGCCTCCAGGGCGACGGTCGCCTCCAGCCGGGCCAGCGGCGCGCCCAGACAGTAGTGCGGTCCGTGGCCGAAGGAGAGGTGCCGGGCGGCGGGCCGCCGGGTGATGTCGAAGCGGTCCGCGTCGGGGCCGTAGGCGTCCGGATCCCGGCCGGCCGCGGAGTAGGAGGCCAGCATCGGCGTGCCGCGGGGGACGACCGTGCCGCCGATCTCCAGGTCCCTGACCGGGTAGCGGAACGGGAAGTGGGCGACCGGACTGTCGTAGCGCAGGGTCTCCTCGACCACGTCGTCCCAGGTGGCCCGCCCGCCTTGCACCAGCTCCAGCTGCCCGCGGTCGGTGCACAGGGCCCGCACCGCGTTGGTGATCAGGTTGAGGGTGGTCTCGTGCCCGGCAATGATCATCAGCAGCAGGGTGCCGACCAGTTCCCCGGCGCTCAGCCGGTCGCCGTCCTCCTCCTGGGCGGCGAGCAGCGCGCTGGTCAGATCGTCGCCCGGGTCCGCCCGCCGGGCCTCGGCGACCCGGGTGAGGACGGCGATGATCTCGCGGTGGGCGGCCTGCGCCCCGTCCGCCGTGCTGACGATCAGGTTCGACAGCTCGTGCAGCCGGTCGCGTAACGCGGCGTCCACGCCCAGCAGTTCACAGATCACGCTCATCGGCAGGGGATAGGCGAAGTGCCGGCGCAGCTCCACCGTGCCGTCGGCCGCGGCGGCCCCCGGCAGCCCGTCCAGCAGCCCGGCCGTCAGCGCCGCCACCCGGGGCCGCAGCGCCGCCACCCGCCGCCCGGTGAACACCTTGGTCACCAGGCCGCGCAGCCGCCGGTGCTCGGCCCCGTCGGCGGTGGTCATCCCGTCGACGGTGGCGAAGGTGGTCAGCGGCCAGCCGGGCGGCACGGTGCCGTCGTGCAGGGCGGTGAAGTGGCAGGCGTCCTTGGTGACTTCGGGGTGCGCAAGGACCTCGCGCAGCACCTCGTGGCGGGTGACCGCGACGGCGGGCACCTCCCCGGGCAGCAGGACGGGGACCACCGCGCCGGCCGCCCGCAGCAGCGCATCGGCCGCGGCCCGGCCGGCGCCGCCGGGAGCGAGCGGGTGTGGCTCGCCGCCGGATCCTGCGGGGCAGGCGGCGGCACCGGACGGGGCGGCGGAGCGGCGGTCGTCGGTCATCGGCGGTCCTCACAGATCGGGGCGGAGATCCGGGGCGGAGATCCGGGGCGGAGATGTGGGGCGGAGATCTGGGGCGGTGCACAGGCCCGCACGGCGCGGACCACGACGCACGGCCCACGATCCCAGCTCCCGCCCGCCCCGAACAGGCCACCGCCGCGCCGCCGCAAGCCGCGGCCGCCCCGTCCGCGCGCCCCTGCCGCCGGCTTGCGCCATCACGCGCCACCATGCGCCCTGGCCCCCGTGCCGACCTGAGACAATCGGTGCCATGGCCCTCGATCGCCCATCCGTCGCCCACCACCAGCCCCAGGGGAATGGCTCCGCCATGCAGCATCGTCCGCGCGTGCTCTCCGGCATTCAGCCCACCGCCGGCTCCTTCCACCTCGGCAACTACCTCGGCGCGGTGCGCCAGTGGGTGGCCCTGCAGGAGTCCCACGACGCCTTCTACATGGTGGTCGACCTGCACGCGATCACCGTCCCGCAGGACCCGGCGGAGCTGCGCCGCAACACCCGGATCGCGGTCGCCCAGCTGCTGGCGGCGGGTCTCGACCCGGAGCGCTGCACGCTCTTCGTCCAGAGCCATGTGCCCGAGCACGCCCAGCTCGCCTGGGTCATGAACTGCGTCACCGGCTTCGGCGAGGCGTCGCGGATGACCCAGTTCAAGGACAAGTCCGCCAAGCAGGGCACGGAGGGCACGACGGTCGGCCTGTTCACGTACCCCGTGCTGATGGTCGCCGACATCCTCCTCTACCAGGCCGACCAGGTCCCGGTCGGCGAGGACCAGCGCCAGCACCTGGAGCTCACCCGCGACCTCGCGGACCGCTTCAACGGCCGCTTCGGCGACACCTTCACGATCCCCAACCCGTACATCGTCAAGGAGACGGCGAAGATCTTCGATCTTCAGGACCCGTCGATCAAGATGAGCAAGTCCGCCTCCTCGCCCAAGGGCATCGTCGACCTGCTCGACGACCCCAAGGTCACCGCGAAGAAGGTCAAGAGCGCGGTGACGGACACCGAGACGGTCATCCGCTTCGACCGCGAGGCCAAGCCGGGCGTCAGCAACCTCCTGTCGATCCTCTCCACGCTCACCGGCACCTCCGTACCGGACCTGGAGCGGTCCTACGAGGGAAAGATGTACGGCGCGCTGAAGACGGATCTCGCCGGGGTGATGGTCGATTTCGTCACACCGTTCCGCAACCGCACCCAGGAATACCTCGACGACCCCGAGACGCTGGACGCGATCCTGGCCAAGGGCGCGGAAAAGGCCCGCGGGGTCGCCGCCGAGACCCTCGCCACCACCTATGACCGGCTCGGATTCCTGCCGGCCAAGCACTGAGGCGACCGTCGGCGCACGGCCCGGGGTGCCCCTTCGGCGGGCCGCTCCGGGCCGCGCGGATGCCACCGGACCAGGGGCCCCCACCCGTGGGGGCTCTTGTGCCTGCGTACAAGACGGCCGAGGACGCTCCCCGGGAAGGGCGCGCACCCGGCACACTAAGAGGGTGCGCGAGCGCGCCGCACATACGTCAGGAGGGAGAACGCAGTGGGGACCGTAACGCTGGGCGTTTCGATCGCGGTCCCGGAGCCGTACGGCAGCTTCCTCCAGAGGAAGCGCGCGGGCTTCGGGGACCTGGCCGCACCCGGCATCCCCACGCACATCACCCTCCTCCCGCCGACGGAGGTCAGCGCCGACGAGCTGCCCGGCATCGAACGCCACCTCGCCGAGGTCGCGGCCGGCTGCCGCCCCTTCCCGCTGCGCCTGGAAGGCACCGGGACCTTCCGCCCGCTCTCCCCGGTCGTCTACGTCAAGGTCACCGAGGGCGTGACGGGCTGCACCGCCCTCCAGGCCCGGATCCGCGCCGCGTCCGGCCCCTGCGCACGCGAGCTGCATTTCCCGTACCACCCGCATGTGACCGTCGCCCACGGCATCGACGAAGCGGCCATGGACCGCGCCCAGGCCGGGCTCAGGGACTTCTGCGCGACATGGACGATCGGTGGCTTCGCGCTCTACGAGCAGGGCCCGGACGCGGTGTGGCGGCTGGAGCGGGAGTACCCCTTCGGGCCGCAGAAGGCCGCCGTCCCGCGCCAGGCCGCCGATCTCTCGCGGC
This sequence comes from Streptomyces lydicus, assembly GCF_004125265.1. GTDB lineage: Bacteria > Actinomycetota > Actinomycetes > Streptomycetales > Streptomycetaceae > Streptomyces > Streptomyces lydicus_C. The sequence continues at coordinate 3,396,663 of NZ_RDTE01000003.1, read as the reverse complement.
CGCCGGCGGCTTCCTGCTGAGCGTGGTTTTCTGCTGAGCGCGGCTTTCTGGTGACCGCGGCTTTCTGGTGAGCGCGGCTGCCCGCCGCCGGGACGGCCGTCCCTGTCGTCCCCGTCGCCGCCCCGTCGCCTGCGGTGCCTGCCGCGGCGTCTGCCGCGGCGCCGTCCCCGCTCCCGTACGGGTCTCCCGCTCCCGTACGGGTTCTCCCGGGGTCGCCCGCTGCCGGGATACCCGGAGGTCAGCGCGCGTCTTTCCGATCGGCGCGTGCGGTTGCCTGACATCCTGCACAGACCGGCGGGCAGAAGGTCACGAGGGCAACGGACGCCTTGGACCGCACGAGGGGAACGCCATGGACTGGCTGAGCAAACTGCCGGTGATCGGACCGGCCGTCACCTGGCTGATGACCACCCACCTCTGGCGTGCCTATGAGCGGATGCTCCGGGTGCACTGGACCCGGCTCGCCGCCGCGATCACCTTCACCAGCTTCGTCGCGCTCTTCCCGCTGCTCACCGTCGCCGCCGCGATCGGCGCCGCGCTGCTCAGTGACGCCCGTCTGCACACCCTGGAAGGCAAGATCGCCGAGCAGCTGCCCGGTATCTCGGGGCAGCTCGACATCGCCGCACTCGTCGACCACGCCACCACCATCGGCCTGGTCGCCGGTGCCGCGCTGCTGCTCACCGGCATCGGCTGGGTCGAGTCGCTGCGCGACTGCCTGCGCGCCGTATGGGAGAAGGACAACGAGAACACCAACTTCTTCCTCGGCAAGCTCCGGGACGGCGTCCTGCTGCTCGGGGTCGGCGGCGTCGCCGTGCTCTCCCTTGCCTGCTCGACCTTCGCGTCCGCCGCGGTGGGCAAGGTGGCGGACGCGATCGGCCTGCCGGAGGGCGGCATCGGCAGCGTCCTGCTCTCGGCGGCCGGCTTCGTCATCGCCGTCCTCGCGGACTTCCTGCTGCTGGCCTACATACTGACCAGGCTCCCCGGCGTCCATCCCTCGCGCCGTGCCGTAGTGGTCGCCGGCCTCCTCGGCGCGATCGGCTTCGAACTGCTGAAGCTGCTGCTCAGCGGCTATCTCCAGGGTGTCGCCTCGCGGAGCATGTACGGCGCCTTCGGCACCCCGGTCGCGCTGCTGCTGTGGATCAACTTCACCGCGAAGCTGCTGGTGTACTGCGCTTCTTGGACGGCCACGGAGGGGGAGCGGGGCGCGGGGGACGGAGATCTCAAGGCGCCGGAGAGGCCGGAGGGTTCGGGCGAGTCGGAGGGGCCGCAGGGTTCGGGCAGGCCGGACGGGCCGGAGCGGCGGGAGGCACCGGACGGGCCGGCGGGGCGGGAGCGGCCGGAGGGACAGGAGCGCCCCCGGGCCGCCTGACGATCATCGGCGTCATCCGCCCGCCGCCGGCCCCGCAGGTCACCTACGGGGCCGGCGGCCCCGCAGCAGCTACGGCAGTCGCCGGCGCCGGCGCACGGCGAACGCCACGATGCCCAGCAGCGCCAGCACACCGCTGCCGACGCCCACCGCGGTCCACGCGCCGTTCGCACCGCCGGTGCTGTTCAGCGCAGCCTGCGTGCTCTCGTGGGCGTCCTTACCCTTGCCCTTGGCCTTCACGGCGCCGGTGCCGTCGTCCTCGCTCCTGGGGCCGACGAGCCGCCCGACCGGGTCCACCTTGTCGGCCGCCACGAAGCCCCAGTCGAGCAGCTTGGCGGCCTCCTTGTAGGCCTCGTTGTGCTCCTTCTTCTCCGGGTTCATGACCGTGACGAGGAGCTTGCGGTCGCCGCGATGGGCCACGCCGGTGAAGGTCGACCCCGCGTTGGTGGTGGAGCCGTTCTTCACCCCCGCGATACCGGGGTACGGCTTGATGTCGTAATCGCCGCTGAGCAGCCGGTTGGTGTTCTGGATGCCGAACGTCGCCCGTTTGCCGCCCTTGCCCTCGTCACCGGGGAACTGCGCACTGGCCGTCGAGCAGTACTCGCGGAAGTCGGCGTTCCGCAGCCCCTGCCGGGCGAACAGGCTCAGGTCGTACGCGCTGGAGACCTGGCCCGGTGCGTCATAGCCGTCCGGGGTCACCACATGCGTGTCGTTGGCGTTGAGTTCCTTCGCCCGCTGCTGCATCTGCGTGACGGTGGTCTTCGTCCCGCCGTTCATCGCGGAGAGCGTGTGCACCGCGTCGTTGCCGGACCGCAGGAAGACGCCCAGCCACAGGTCGTGGACCGTATAGCTCAGGTTCTCCTTTATCCCGACGAGGCTGCTGCCGGCGCCCATCCCGGCCAGGTCGGCGGGCTTGACCGTGTGCTTCTGGTTCTTGGGGAACTTGGGCATCACCGTGTCGGCGAACAGCATCTTCAGCGTGCTGGCGGGAGCGAGCCGCCAGTGCGGGTTCTTGGCGGCCAGCACCTTGCCGGACTCGGCGTCGGAGACGATCCACGAGCGGGCCGTCAGTGCGTCCGGGCCCGGCAGCTTCGGGGCGCCGGGCCGCAGCGCCACCTGGACGCCGGGGGTGCCCAGCCGGCCCCCGCCGATCTGCGACATCGTCGACGGCGGCGCGGGAGCCTTGGGATCGGCGTGTGCGGTGCCGGCCAGCAGCGGGGAGGCCAGCAGCCCGGAGGCGGCGAGCGCGGCGGCGGTGCGCAGGGGGAAGCCGTTGCGCGCCGCACGACCGGCCTTGCCGGCCGCGGACGGGGCAGCCGATGAGGTCGGAGCGGCTGATGTGGCCGGGGCGCCCGATGCGGCAGGGGCAGCCGAAGCGGACGCGGCAGCCGAAGCAGACAGGGCGGTCGGATCGGTGGCGGCCAGGGGGGAGGCCGGGGAAGCCGGGGAAGCCGTGGAGGCACAGAAGGTCGTCGGCACGTCGGTGAACGTACCCGCCTTTGCCCGCGGCGCCGACAGCACCCCACGGAAGAGTGCCCCTGCCGACCGCCGGATGGAGCCGCTGCCCATACTGGGATGTATGAAGCTCTCTCGCCCCGTGTCCTGGTTCCTGCTCGCCTTCGGGGTGTGGAGCTGGTTCATCTGGATCACTTTCGTCAAAAATCTCTCGAAGGACGGGAGCGGTCTCGCCTTCGACGCCGCAGGTGACCCGACGGCCTACTTCTGGGTGCATCTGCTGCTCGCGGTGGCTTCCTTTCTCTTGGGGACGGCGATCGGCGTGATCGGGTTCCGCGGCGTACGGGCCCTGCGCCGCGAGGCCGCACAGGGCACGCCCGACCAGCCCTCCGCCCCCTCCTCGACCGCCTCCTGACCCACCGGCAGGGGCAGCCGCCGTGATCTTCGCCCTGATCGTGGTCCCGGTCCTCGGACTGTTCTTCGGCGTGCACCGCTACTTGTGGTGCCGGCTCGTCCGCGACACCACCACGCCTGGCAGCCGCCTCCGCCACATGGGCACGGTCGCGGCCTTCGTCCTCCCCCTGACCGCCCTCGCCGCCCTGCTGTCCGCCCGCGCCGGCGCCCCCTTCCCTCTCCAGCAGGCACTCGCCTGGCCCGGCTTCCTCTGGCTGGCACTGGTGCTCTATCTCACACTGGCCCTGCTGGTGGGCGAGGCGGTCCGCGCGGCCGGGCTCCGCGTACTCCGCGAGGAGGAGGCGGGTGGGGGGACGGGGTCGGGGACTGGGACGGCGTTGGGCGCCGGGGCTCGGTCGGGGGCGGGGGCGCCGCCGGACGCGGGGACGGGGTTGGACGCGGGGACACCGCCGGACGCGGGGACGCCTCCGGGCATCGGGGATCCGCCGGATGAGGGAGCTCAGCCGGACACCGGAACGCCATCGGACGCGGGCCCGCCACCGGATATCTCTCCCTCCCCCTCATCCTCCCCCTCCCCCTCCCCCTCTCCCTCTCCCTCTCCCTCCCCTTCCTCCGCGCCGACGCTCCTGCCGCCCGGCACCCCCGCCCTGCCTCCGCTCGCCGTGCCGCCCCGCCGGCTCTTCCTCGCCCGGGCGGTCGCCGCCGGCGCCACCCTCGCCGCCACGGCCACCGTCGGCTACGGCACCGTGACCACCCTGCGCGGCCCGGCCGTGAAGCGCGTCACCATCCCCCTGACCAAACTGCCCCGCGCCGCCCACGGTTTCCGGATCGCCGTCGTCAGCGATATCCACCTGGGCCCGATCCTCGGCCGCGCCCACACCCAGCGGGTCGTCGAGGTCATCAACCGCACCGCCCCCGACCTGGTGGCCATCGTCGGCGACCTGGTCGACGGCAACGTCACGGACCTCGCCCCGGCCGCCGAACCGCTGCGCGATCTACGCTCTCGATTCGGAGCGTATTTCGTCACGGGAAATCACGAGTATTACTCGGGCGCGGCCCAATGGGTCGACCACGTACGTGAATTGGGCGTACACCCACTGGAAAATGCACGTACGGAATTGCCCGGTTTCGATCTCGCAGGCGTCAACGACATCGCGGGCCAGACCGAGCACACGGGCCCGGACTACGACGCGGCCCTGAGCGGGCGGGATCCCTCCCGCGCCGTCGTCCTGATGGCCCATCAGCCGGTCACCATTCACGACACCGTGCGGTTCGGCGTGGACCTCCAGCTCTCCGGCCACACCCACGGCGGCCAGATGTGGCCCTTCGCCTACCTCGCCGACGCCACCAACCCCACCGTCGCCGGCCTGGAGCGCTACGGCGACACCCAGCTCTACGTCACCCGCGGCGTGGGCGCCTGGGGACCACCGGTCCGGGTGGGGGCACCACCGGATGTCACGGTCGTCGAACTCGCTTCTCTGCGGGCATGACTGGGCCCCGGAAGAGTTGCGCTAGGCAGGTAACAACCCTTCGACAAACTTCGGTCGCATCGTGTGCTAAATCGCACACATCCCGACATTCGATCTTGCAACGAAGACCCCAACTCCCTAGTCTTGACAGTCTTTACGCTGCCCATACCGCAGGCTTCGCCGGTCTGTGAGATGGGCCAACGGGGGAGTGGAACCAGTGGGTGAGCAGTTCAGGGTCAACCTCGACGAGCTCGACAGCGTCGTGCGCAAACTGAAGCAGCTTCGCGGCGACATGGACGAGCCCAGTCAGAAGATGAGGTACAGCACCCACATCCCGAAGTCGGCGTTCGGCTCCAACTTCAATGAAGCCGAATCGATTTCTGCGTCGCACGACAAGATGCAGGAGTACATGTCCCAGGTGATCACTGCGCTCCACAAACTCATCACGGAGTTCGGGGACAAGACCGAGCGCAGCCGGGGCGCGTACGAGGACCAGGAGCACGAGACCAAGGCGTCCATGCGGCAAAGCGGCTGAGTCCACAGTAGAACGAACGCCAGACTGACGATCAGGGGGAGGCCATGACCGACGGGCCCATGACCGACGGCACCGAAGCCTACGGGAAGCAAATCGAAGAAAAGAACCGAAAAGAGCAGATCAAAGAAGAGTTCGGTTCGCACAAGGTTATTCCGAAGTCCGATTCAGACTTCCATCACCACGGGCTCGACGCGCTCCGGGCGATGGTCAAGAGTTCCCACCCGGACGCCATTGAGAGTGCGGGCGGTCACTGGCGCGCGTCGGCCGACCAGCTTGCAGGTGAAGACGGGCGCGGCGGAATCCGCAAGGCGTTCATGGACGCTGTCGACCACGCCTCGGCGCACTGGCATGGCGCCGCGGCGGATGCCTTCCGGCGGGAATCGCAAAAGGTTCTGTCCAGGATCGACCGGACCTATGGTCATGCGCGGAACGTTGAGGCTGCCCTCATCGGAAGCCGCGGGTCTGGGGCGAAGGGCAGTATTTCGCACAGCCTGCGTGAAGCCAAGACGGCCATGTCGAAGATCGAGGATGCCGGAGACGTCGAGGGATTCTTCGACACCAATGGCAAAGACGGCGATGACGCTCAGTTCCATAAGGACATGGCCAACCCGAAGATGGACGCCAAGATGGCGCTTGAGCTCAACCGGGACAGTTTGTCTCTGAGCAAAGAGCGTCAGGTCGAAGCGGTCATCGTCATGGAAGAGCTGGCGAACAATTACCGACAGAACCACCCGGGTGTTTCCGATGGCATCGGCCCCCCGCCCGGATCTGGCCACGACTGGCCGACAGAGCCGAGGCAGCCTGCGCACCCGGCTCCCGTCAACATGCCGACTCCCGGCGGTCCGCGCGTCAAGCCGTCCAAACTCTCCCCGCACGCGCCGAGCGGCCCGAGCGCGCCGTTCGATCCAGGTAATGGGCACATCAGCCCGTCGTCTCCTCCCGTGCGGACGGGCCTCGATGGCCTGCACAACGGCACCTTGACGCCGGCCCACCCGACGACACCCGGCCCTTCCATCAGCGGAGGTGGCCACGTCTCCGGTGGGGGTGGCGGTAGTTCGGCCGGCATGCCCGGTGGAGTGATGCCCGTCATGCCTGGTAAGGGCGGCGGTTCCGTGGGGCCCGGCGGCGGTAGCCGCGGCGGGGCCATGGGCGGCCGATCCGGAGCGGGCCGTGCGGGTATGCCCGGCGGATCCGGAGCGGGGCGTGCGGGCATGCCCGGCGGCGGCATGGGTGGCGGAGCCGGAGGCGGCGCCGGTCGCGGTGGTGCTGCTGGGCGCAGCGGTGCGCAGGCCCGTACCCCTGGCGGCATGGCCGGTAGGCCGGGCATGCCCACGGGTGGCACCAAGCAGGGTGGCTCCGGGCTGCACCGCAGCCGTGGGGGTACGAAGGCCGGCCAGGGGATGGCAGGCGCTCCTGGAGCCAAGGGGAATGGCAAGGGAGAGAAGGAGCGCACCACCAAGCAGCGCCCTGATTACCTGATCGAGGACGAAGAGACGTGGACTCCGCAACGTAATGTGGCGCCGCGAGTCATCGAGTAGGACGGCGTCACGCCGACGTCGTCGGCGTGAGGGGGTGCTCCGTGCGTTCTCGTAACGGAGCACCTCGTCAGGCGGTCAACACCCGCCCGGAACGGAAGCAATGAGGAGCAAGGCATGAGGGTCACACGAACTCTGCGCGCGACCATCGGTGCTGCGCTGACCGGAGCGCTGTTTCTGGCCACGGGCGGCTCGGCGGTAGCGGACCAAAACAGGGACGCTCAGTGGCCGTTGACCGCCTTCGGCGCCCAGGACATCTGGAAGAAGGCCACGGGCAAGGGTGTCACTGTGGCTGTCATCGAGCAGGCGTTCCGTACTACCCACCAGGACCTCGCGGGACAGTTTCTCTCAGGCAAGGACTTTCCCAATCCGTCGAAGAATGATCCCCGCGGCCCGTATCTGAAGCCGGGTGAAGATCGCCGCGATCACGGTACCTCCATGGCTGGTCTCATCGCCGGGCATGGACATGGCCCCGGTGGCTCTGCAGGTCTGAAGGGGCTGGCGCCCGAGGCGAAGATCTTGCCCTTGACGGCGGACAAGATGAGTGCGAGTGCAACTCGTTACGCGGTGGATCACGGGGCCGACGTCATCAACATGTCATTCCTGGCGGACACGAACGCGCCGGATGTCTGTGAATCCATCCACTACGCGGTGGAAAAGGACGTCGTGGTGGTGGCGGGTGTTGGAAATGATGGGACGTCGGAGAAACATATTCCGGCTGCCTGCCCCGGTGCGATCGGCGTCGGTGCGGTTGATGAGTACGGGAAGGCCTGGTCGATGAGCAACTACAACTCCGCTGTCGATCTGCTTGCGCCCGGCGTGGACGTTCCGGTCCTTGGTGGAAAGAGTGATTCGCACTACGGCACGACCGATGGCACTTCCGTTGCCACCGCATACGTCTCCGCCGCAGTAGCCCTGCTCCGCGAAAAATACCCCGACCTCACTCCGGGGCAAATCGCCAACCGCCTTGTGAAGACAGCCAGCCTGACTCCTTCCGTAAAGAAGAAGCACCTCAAGCTTCCTGATGCTCATTACGGGTATGGCTACATCGTTCCCGAGGCAGCCCTGAACGAGAACATCCCCGCAGGTCCCGCGCAGGGCCCCCTGCCCATGCCGAAGGGAAAGGCGTCCAAGACGCCTGTCACTGCCGGCGTGAAGAATGAAGCGAACCCCAACCCGAACCCGCGCATGGGTAACGTTGGAAAGCTCATGATTTTCGGCGGTATTGGTGCTGGTGTGCTGGTCGTCATCGGGGCCGTCGTCGCCATTGTGGTGTCCCGCCGCCGCAAGAGCGCCGTCGGTCAGAGCTGGGGCTGAAGCGGCTGCCGTAGCCACCTGGTTCACCGCGCCGGGAATCCGTACAGGGACCCGTTCAAGGCACATGTGAATCCATAGGGGAGATTCCTCAAGGCCGTTGAGTGCTGCGTGAAGGAGCTCAACGGGACCCGGGCAGCGCGTTTGCGCATGTCCGGGCGGCACCATGCCCCCGATGGACCCCTGCAGCCCGTACAGCACAGCGAGAAAGAGCCAAGCATGAAGGCCATCGGAACACTGCGCGCGACGGTGGGTGCCGCGCTGACCGGCGCGCTGCTGCTCACCGCGAGTGGTACCGCCTCCGCGGATCAAGTGCGTAAGGGTCAGTGGCCGTTGGAGGCGTTCGGGGCGGAGCAGCTGTGGAAGGAGGCCACCGGGAAGGGCGTGAAGGTGGCCGTGCTGGACGGTGGCTTCCGGGTGACCCATCAGGACTTGAAGGGGCAGTTCCTCCCTGGGCCGGACTTCGGGAAGGAAACGGAGAAAGAGGGGGCCGAAGCTCTCGAGTCGGGCGAAGACATTAGTGACCACGGCACCGCCATGTCCTCGATCATCGCGGGCCATGGACACGGTCCCGGCGGCTCGGCGGGCGTCAAGGGGCTCGCTCCCGATGCCAAGATCCTTCCGGTCCCCGAGTACAAGAACGGCGGACAGGCAACGCGCTGGGCCGTGGAGCATGGCGCCAATGTCATCAACATGTCCTATGACGAAGGCCGATCGATGGACACCTGCGATTCCATCAACTACGCCCTCTCGAAAGGCGTAGTGGTCGTTGCCTCAGTGGGCAACGAAGCCGTGAGCGACAGGCAATATCCGGTGGGCTGCCCCGGCGTGATCGGTGTCGGTGCGGTCGATGAATACGGCGAGTCGGCCGACTTCAACAACTACAACTCCGACACGGATCTGCTCGCGCCTGGCGTGAAAATTCCCTCCGCCACGGCCAAGAACGACTCGGACTACCAGACCCGGGAGGGCAGCTCCCAGGCCACCGCCTACGTCTCCGCCGCAGCCGCCCTCCTCAAGGAGAAGTTCCCCGACCTCACCCCCGGCCAGATCGCCAACCGCCTGGTGAAGACTGCCGGCCTGACCAACGACGAGAAGGACCTCAAGGTCCCGGACGCCCACTACGGCTACGGCTTCGTCCAGCCCGGCCCCGCCTTGCGGAAGGATATCCCCGCCGGCCCCAAGGAGGGACCGCTGCCGATGCCGAAGGGTAAGGCGTCAGCGCAGCTGGACGCGGGTAAGCCCGACGCCAACCCGCCGATGGGCGGCAAGGCGGCGTTGAACCGGGCCCTGCTCTACGGCGGCATCGGTCTCGGTGTCCTGGTGGTCGTCGGTGCCGTCGTCGCCGTCGTCGTGGCGATCCGTCGCCGCAAGAGCGCCGGCAGCCAGAGCTGGGGCTGAGGCGCCTGCCAAAGCCGGGCACCGGGGTGCCGGGCATACCGAGTTGTTCATCGAACCGGCCCCTGCCGCAATGACGGACGGGGCTGGAAAGTCGGGGCCGGTCGCCGCATCCGGCAAGGCGAAAACCCCATTCGGCGGGCCTCCTGGAGCCCGGAAAGAGATGCCATGGCATACGAGTCGCGCGCTCCGGAACTGCTTGATGCTCCTGACATAGCGCATGTGCTGAAAGCCAACCGCCTAGTCCTGGCTCGACTCATGGCCGTGCGTCTAGTGATCATCGTCCTTCTTGTGGCAGTCCCGGTGGTGTTGTCTCGTGTAACGGAGTCGAACTCGATTTTCCTTACTCTGCCCATTGTTGCCGGTGTGTTCGTATTCATCGGTACCGTGTACCGCGCCATTTACGGAATCCGCGTCACCCAGTGCGCAAGAGTGCTCCGTGACTACCCGTTGGAGTTCCATCCTCGGGTGATCAAGAAGCGTGAGCGCCGGACTCAGTACGGCGACGTCTTCGAGGTCAAGGTGACGACGCGCGGGCAGCACGGGGCGCCGCTGATGCTGGCGGTCAATGCGGCCGGACGCCGGCGGTGGCCGGAAGGGGTGGAGGACGGCGCGTGGTTGGCGGGTGACCTGCCCTTCGGTGGTGTTCTGGTGGAGCCGGGGAGTAACGCGATGCTGTTCCTGAAGCCGGCGGATTGGGACAAGACGGCGCGGAAGCGGGAAGAGGCCGGCCCCGAGCGCACCGCGAGGGCACAGCGGGCAAAGCTCAACAGCAGGACGACGTATGCGGTGATGATGCGCGGGCGCATGAGCAGCACGAGTCCATGAGCAGCGGGAGCTCATGGGCTCATGAGTGCCGCGAGCGCGCCGGTTCTTCCCTCCGCTCCGCCGGATGCCCGGCGGCCGGCGCGGTTCCGCTCCCGTCCCCTCCCAGGGGGATAAATGAGGCGACGGATCTCGTAACCCGCTGTTAGCTTCGGGCCTCATGGACCCCGTAGGTGAAAAAGCAATACGTGCCTCCTTCGTCAACTGCTCGAAGGGTGAGGCGAGCAGGATGCATCTGCCGGTCGGGCTGGCCGAACTCCCCTGGAGTGAACTGGACTTCTTGGGATGGCGTGATCCGGGGGCGCCGGACCGGAGTTATCTGGTCGCGCCGCGGGGCGACGGGATCATCGGTGTGACGCTGCGGGTGCCGCAGGGCGTGCGGCGGAGTTTTACGAAGACGACGGTGTGCTCGGTCTGTGTGACCGGGCATCCGGGGTCCGGCGTCAGCCTGCTGGCCGCGCGCCGGGCCGGTCCCCTGGGGCGGCAGGGCAACACCGTCGGGACGTATCTCTGCGCCGACCTTGCCTGCTCCCTCTACGTCCGGGGGCGCAAACGGTCCCAGCTCGCCGGGCGGCACGAGGAGACGCTGCCGCTGGAGGAGCGGATCGCCCGTACCGTACGGAACCTGGACGCCTTCCTGGACAAAGTCCTAGAGGGCGAGCAGCAGCAGTAGCAGTAGCAGTAGCAGTAGCAGTAGCAGTAGGGGACAGCTCAACCGCGCGATAGCTGAACAGCTCAACAGTTCCACAGCTCAACTCGACGCGGCAGTAGTCGAGTTGCCGAGTTCCGGCGCCGCCGGATGCTACCCGTGAGTTTCGGTTGCGGCAATCCACCCGTCGGACAGATCCTCGTGTCCACGCCGTCAGGGAAGCGGCGCAGAGGCAGGGGGCGATGTGCTGCGAGTGCACTTCACCGCGCAGGATCTGGTGCGTACGCGAGTGGCCGACGGTGCCGACCCGCTCTGGGAGACGGTGCTGAGCCTGCACAGCCTGCGGGAGGACCGGACCGATCCGGCGCTGGCGGCCTGGCGGCAGCACGCCGTGCGGCACGGGCCGGGGCCGTTGCGGACGCTGTTCGCGCTGGTCCCGCCCTACGGGTACTTCCCGGACTTCCTGACGCCGGCCGCATCCCAGTACGGGATCGAGTCCGGTCTGGAGGCCGTGATGAGCACCCCGCGCCAGCGGCTGCGGACCGAGCTGACCCGGTTGTCGGGGCACCGGGCGCTGCCGGGATGGGCGCGCGGCATCGGTGAGGGGGAGCCGGCCGCACTGCGGCAGCTCGCGCGCAGCCTGCGGACGTACCACCACCTGGCGGTGGCGCCGGCCTGGCCGCGGATCGCCGGACGGGTCGGTGCGGACCGGGAGCTGCGCAAGCAGGTGCTGGCGCAGTCCGGGGTGGAGGCGATGCTGCGGACGTTCGGGGCACCGATGCGCTGGCGGCCGCCGGTGCTGGAGGTCGGCTATCCGGTGGAGCGGGAGCTGCACCTGCGGGGGCGGGGCCTGGTCTTCGTCCCCTCGTACTTCTGCTGTGACCACCCGCTGGCGCTGGTGGACGAGGCGCTGCCGCCGGTGCTCGTGTACCCGGCGCCGACGCCGGCGCGGGAGACGGCGGGCGGGCAGGCCGAAGGGCCTCACCTCCGGGGATACGGAGGTGAGGCCCTTCTGGACGTACCGGCGCTGTTCGGCGGCCGGGTGGTCGGAACCCGGCCCGCCGCCAGACGCTGAGCGGTCGCCTATCAGACGCTCAGCGCCGAGCGGTCTCCCGCCAGACGCTCAGCGCCGAGCGGTCTCCCGCCAGGCGCCGAGCGCCGAGCGGTTCCCCGCAAGGCGCGCCGAGCGCCGAGCGGTTCCCGCTGCCCGTCAGAAGCGGCGGGTGATCAGCGCGCGCTTGACTTCCTGGATGGCCTTGGTGACCTCGATACCGCGCGGGCAGGCGTCCGTGCAGTTGAAGGTCGTCCGGCAGCGCCAGACACCGTCCTTGTCGTTGAGGATTTCGAGCCGCTGCTCGCCGCCCTCGTCACGCGAGTCGAAGATGAAGCGGTGCGCGTTGACGATCGCCGCCGGGCCGAAGTACTGGCCGTCGTTCCAGAACACCGGGCAGGAGCTGGTGCAGGCGGCGCACAGGATGCACTTCGTCGTGTCGTCGAAGCGCTCGCGGTCCTCGGCGGACTGCCGGCGCTCACGGGTCGGCTCGTTGCCGGTCGTGATGAGGAAGGGCATCACGTCCCGGTACGCCTGGAAGAAGGGCTCCATGTCGACGACAAGGTCCTTCATCACCGTGAGGCCCTTGATGGCCTCGACCGTGATCGGCTTCTCCGGGTTGATGTCCTTGATCAGCGTCTTGCAGGCGAGACGGTTGCGGCCGTTGATGCGCATGGCGTCCGAGCCGCAGATGCCGTGGGCGCAGGAACGACGGAAGGTCAGCGTCCCGTCGAGCTCCCACTTGATCTTGTGGAGGGCGTCCAGGACGCGCTCCTTGGGGTCGATCTCCAGCTGGAAGTCCTCCCAGCTGGCGTCCTCCGAGACCTCCGGGTTGAACCGGCGGATCCGGAAGGTGACCGTGATCAGGTGCGAAGCGCCGTCCTCGGCCGCGTCCAGTGCCGCGGAGTGCTTGTCGAGAGTCGGGGTGCTCATCAGTACTTACGCTCCATCGGCTGGTAGCGGGTCTGCACGACCGGCTTGTAGTCGAGGCGGATCGACTCTGCGCCGTCTGCGCCCACCTCGCGGTACGCCATGGTGTGCCGCATGAAGTTGACGTCGTCGCGGTTGGGGTAGTCCTCGCGGTAGTGACCGCCGCGGGACTCCTTGCGGGCCAGCGCCGACACCGCCATGACCTCGGCCAGGTCGAGCAGGTTGCCCAGCTCGATGGCCTCCAGCAGGTCGGTGTTGAACCGCTTGCCCTTGTCCTGGACGGACACGTTCAGGTAGCGCTTGCGCAGCTCGCCGATCGTCTCGACCGCGGTCTTGATCGTCTGCTCGGTGCGGAACACCATCACATTGGCGTCCATGCACTCCTGCAGCTCCTTGCGGATCTCGGTGACCCGCTCGCTGCCCGAGGAGTTGCGCAGCCGCTCGACCTGGTCGATGACCTGCTGCGCCGGGTCCTCGGGCAGCTCGACGAACTCGGCGGTGGCCGAGTACTCCGCCGCCGCGATGCCGGCCCGGCGCCCGAAGACGTTGATGTCCAGCAGCGAGTTGGTGCCCAGGCGGTTGGCGCCGTGCACGGACACACAGGCCACCTCGCCGGCCGCGTACAGGCCCGGCACGACGGTGGTGTTGTCCGCCAGGACCTCACCCTCGACGTTGGTCGGGATGCCGCCCATGGCGTAGTGCGCGGTCGGCTGGATCGGGATCGGGTCCGTGTAGGGCTCGATGCCGAGGTAGGTCCGCGCGAACTCGGTGATGTCCGGGAGCTTGGCGTCCAGCTGCTCGGGCGGCAGGTGGGTCAGGTCCAGGTAGACGTGGTCGCCGTCCGGACCGCAGCCGCGGCCCTCGCGGATCTCCGTGTAGATGGAGCGCGAGACGACGTCACGCGAGGCGAGGTCCTTCATGACGGGCGCGTACTTCTCCATGAAGCGCTCGCCGTCCTTGTTGCGGAGGATGCCGCCCTCACCACGGGCGCCCTCCGTCAGCAGGATGCCCATGCGCCAGATGCCCGTCGGGTGGAACTGGAAGAACTCCATGTCCTCCAGCGGCAGCCCGCGGCGGTAGGCCGCGGCCTGGCCGTCACCGGTCAGGGTGTGCGCGTTGGAGGTCACCTTGAAGAACTTGCCGGTGCCGCCGGAAGCGAAGATGATCGACTTCGCCTGGAAGACGTGGATCTCGCCGGTGGCCAGCTCGTACGCCACGACGCCCGCGGACTTCTTGACGCCGTCGACGTCCTGGAGCAGCAGGTCGAGCACGTAGAACTCGTTGAAGAACTCCACGCCCTCCTTGACGCAGTTCTGGTACAGCGTCTGGAGGATCATGTGGCCGGTGCGGTCCGAGGCGTAGCAGGACCGGCGGACCGGGGCCTCACCGTGGTTACGGGAGTGACCGCCGAAGCGGCGCTGGTCGATCGTGCCGTCCGGCGTGCGGTTGAACGGCAGGCCCATCTTCTCCAGGTCGAGGACCGAGTCGATGGCCTCCTTCGCCAGGATCTCGGCGGCGTCCTGGTCGACCAGGTAGTCGCCGCCCTTGATCGTGTCGAAGGTGTGCCACTCCCAGTTGTCTTCCTCGACGTTGGCGAGGGCGGCAGCCATACCACCCTGGGCGGCGCCGGTGTGGGAGCGGGTCGGGTAGAGCTTCGTCAGGACCGCGGTGCGGCTGCGCTTGGTCGACTCGATGGCCGCGCGCATGCCCGCGCCACCGGCGCCGACGATGACGGTGTCGTACTTGTGGATCTGCATGGTTCCAGTCAGCCCCGGCTTCAGGAGATGTTCGGGTCGAAGGTGAAGATCACCAGCGTGCCCAGAAGGACGGTGAAGACCGTCGCGGTGTACAGCAGCATCTTCAGCCAGAAGCGGGTGTTGTCCCGCTGCGCGTAGTCGTTGATGACCGTACGCAGGCCGTTGGCGCCGTGCAGCATGGCCAGCCACAGCATCAGCAGGTCCCAGACCTGCCAGAACGGCGAGGCCCAGCGGCCGGCCACGAACGCGAAGCCGATCTTGGAGACGCCGCCGTCGAGGACCAGCTGGATCAGCAGGTGGCCCAGCACCAGGACGACCAGCACGATGCCGGACAGCCGCATGAACAGCCAGGCCTGCATCTCGAAGTTGCCCCGGGAAGCGCTCCCGGTCTTCTTCGTGCGCTTGCGCGGCGCCTCGATGACGGGCGCCGGGTGGTCCACGTCGTAGAGCGAGGCGCCGTCGGTCGCGCCCGCCGCGGTGGCCTCTGCGGAGGTGGTTTCAGCAGACATCTCGCGTCAGCTCCCGAACAGCGTGCGCAGGGTGTGCTGCAGCACGGGGTAGAAGGCACCGGCCATCAGTACGACCCAGACACCGACGACCGTCCACAGCATCTGCTTCTGGTACTTCGGGCCCTTCGACCAGAAGTCCACGGCGATGACCCGCAGGCCGTTGAGCGCGTGGAAGAGGATGGCGGCCACCAGGCCGTACTCCATCACGTTGACGATCGGTGTCTTGTATGTCGCAACGACGTTGTCGTACGCCTCGGGGGAGACGCGTACGAGAGCGGTGTCGAGGACGTGAACGAACAGGAAGAAGAAAATGAGGACGCCGGTGACTCGATGAGCCACCCAGGACCACATGCCTTCCCGGCCGCGGTACAGCGTTCCAGCCGGCACGGAAGAACCCTCCGGGAGCGGGGACTAGGGCCGCGCCGGCTTCTCTGTCGGTCGGGCCCGGCCGGGTATGGTCCACCGGCCGCTCGTCATCGTATCGACGAGCTGTCGGTTCCTCGCGCGGGGGTCCTTAGGTGTGATCAAACAGGCACCAACGGGCTATCACGCAAGAACGAAACGGGGCGAAGTGGCACCTTCCCGGTAAAATGCCGCGATCCGTTATGCCGCGATCCGTTATGCCGCGATCCGTTATGCCGCGATCCGTTACCGCTCGGAGCTCATCAGCCGGATCAGCCGGCCGCGGGCCAGCCGGCGCAGCTCCTCCGCGGCGATCGTCCGCTCCTCGTCCGGCTCGTTGCCCAGCCGGGTGCGGATGCCGGACAGCACCTGGTCGAGCAGTTCCTCGTCGCGGTAGCCGTCCAGGCAGATGACGAAGACATGACGGAACCGCCGCTCGTACTCGGCGTGGGCGGCGCGCAGCGCGGTGTGGGCGGCGAGGGTGCCGGGCCCGCGGGCGCCGACGAGCGGCTGCGGGGAAAGGGACTCCTCGGCGAGCGCCTCGTCCAGCTCCACCGCGGTCAGGTCGTAACAGGCCTCGTCGGAGGCGGCGAGCAGGGACTCCGCATCCGGGTACGGGCGGTGCGCGGCCACCCGCTCGGCCCAGCGACGGCTGCCGCAGCAGCTCAGGAGCGCGGTCAGGGTGTCGTCACGGCTGAGGGCATTGAAGCGGACGAGCCCGATGTCCTCGCGGCGGGGGCGGGGCAGGGCGGAGCCGGGTGCCCGTGACGATATGCCGCACCACGGGGGCTGCACAGGACGCAGCGTCGTCGGCCGGGCGGCCGGGGTGTCACCGGACAGCGTGGGCTCCTCGGACGGGTGCGAATGGATCTCTTCGACGGGTGCGGGGCGGGCGACTGACGGAAGCTGGGGGAAGCGGACCGAAGCCGGGACGCGAAGCGGCGGCGGATGTGACGGTGGTGCGTGTGGATCACGACACCCCGGCGGTATCCGGTGGTTCCGGGAGGGCCCTGTGAAGGGGGTGACGACTGGAACCGCCACGCTAACGACGCTTGTCGTTCGCTGTCCGAAGGATGCGCGAATTTCACCCGGATGAGAGAGCTTTCGCGCGTTCGGTGGACGACCGGCTCCACGCACCTGGCAATGCCTTCGCACCGAAAAGTGAGGATTGCACGATGTCGAATCCGATGCGGCCGCCGCGCGCTCCGCGGCCCTCGGCCTTGCTGCGCCCCCCGACGAGGCCCAGGGCGTGGACGGGCCCGGCGGCCCGGCCCGCGCTGTCGGCCGCGGTTCTCACCGGTGTGCTGCTGCTCTCCGCCTGCTCCGGCACCGCCGACACCGAGCCGCCCGGGAGCACCAGCGCCAAGATGAACCCCTCGCCCGCCGCCACCCCGACGTGGGCACCGGTGACCGGAAAGCCGCAGGTCATCCCCGCCGTCAGGGAATTCCACCAGGCCCAAGGGCGAGGCTGGCGTCCGTCCAAGGGTGCCCGGGTGGTGGTACCGGCCGGCGAGAAGAGCAATGTCGCCGACGAGGCCCAGCGGATGGCGAACGACCTCGGCCTCGGCCTCGTCTACGGCGATCAGGAGGTACGGCCCGGCGATATCGAGGTGAAGCTGACGGGCAACAGCACCGACAACAACGTCCCCGTCAAGAGCGCCGCCGACGAGGCCTACACCCTCAAGGCCGCCGGGACCAAGCTCACTCTCACGGCCCCCACCGATGCCGGAATCTTCTACGGCACCCGCACCGTCAAGCAGGCCGTGCACGCCGCCGGCGGACTTCCCGAGGGCACCATCGAGGACCGGCCCGACCGCCCGCAGCGCGGCATGTCGCTGGACAACGCCCGCAAGCCGTTCAGCCAGAACTGGATCGAGGCCCGGCTGCGGGAGATCGCCGACCTCAAGCTCAACCAGTTCCAGCTGCACTTCTCCGACGACCAGGGCTTCCGCATCCAGAGCGACACCCACCCCGAGGTCGTCTCCGCCGACCATCTCACCAAGGCCCAGGTCCGCCAGATCATCGCGCTCGCGCGCACCCTGCACATCTCCGTGGTCCCGGAGCTGGACTCGCCCGGCCACCTCGGCGCCGTGCTGGCCCACTATCCCGCCCTGCAGCTGCGCAACGTCCAGGGCCGGGTGATCCCCGGGGCGATCGACATCTCCAACCCCAAGTCCGCCCCGCTGATCGACTCGCTGCTGAAGGAGATGAGCGAGCTCTTCACCAACCCCAAGGGCGCCCCGGCGTACTGGCATCTGGGCGGCGACGAGTACCAGGCGCTGATGTCGTCCTCGCCCGCCACCAAGTACCCGCAGCTCGCGAAGGCCGCGCGGCAGAAGTACGGGTCCCGCGGCACCATCGAGGACCTGACCACCGGCTGGCTCAACGACCGGCAGAAGACCGTGGAGGCCAAGGGCAAGAACCGCATCGAGGCCTGGAACGACGGATTCTTCGCCGGCGGCGTCGTGAGCGCGCCCAAGAGCCGGATGGTCGACTACTGGACCGGCACGGAGGCCGGCAAGCGCGACCCCGCGGAATACCTCCACGAGGGCCGCAACGTCATGAACTTCAACGACGCGTTCCTCTACTACGTGCTCGGCGAGCCCAACCAGTTCACCTATCCGACCGGTCAGCGGATCTACCAGAGCTGGACGCCGATGGTCCTGCGCGGCACCCGGCCGGTGGCGGTGCCCGCGAACATGACGGGCCCGGACCGCATCCCCGGGGCGCGTTTCGCGATCTGGTGTGACCGCTCCCAGGCGCAGACGGTGCAGCAGGTGGCGGCCGGGATCCGGCTGCCGCTGGCGGCACTGGCACAGAAGACCTGGGACCCGCGGACGCCCGCCCTGTCCTGGGCGGAGTTCAAGGCGCTGGCGGGCCGGGTGTGAGACCCGGTGGGCGAGAGAACCCGGTAAGAAACGGGTGAGAGAAAGCGAGGAGGGCCGGGGCCGCAGGCCCTGGCCCTCCTGCGCCATACAGGGCCTTTGAAGGGAAATTGTGCCGTCGGAGGGCAGAGCCAACATCGAGGATCACGGGAAATTTAGGGGGAACTCATGCGGATCAATGCGTCCCGCATAGCGAAGGCCGCGGTGACAAGCGCCGTCGCCACATCAGCGCTCGTCATTCCGACGGCGCATTCCGCGACGGCTGCAACGCCGCCTTCTGTGTCGAGCGTTTGCGCCAAAGGGGGGTGGTGGGCATGACGGCCCGAACGCCGGCTGAGCAGGCTCTGGCCTGTTCGTACACCACCGGCGATGGGAAAGTCAGGTTCGACGTCACTGAATTTTCGGTCGCTCACCTACTGGATCGAAGTGTGACCTTGACGTACTGGCTCACTGTGGAAAGGCAAGGGCTCCAGGAGGAGCACTGGAAATTCACTCTTCCTTGGGGCGACAAGTCCTTTCTGGATGTGCTCACCTCGCCCTCCCCGGACCCCGAACGACTTCAGCAACTCGTCCACATCGTTCGCGCATTGCTGGAGGAATGGTGGGACACCAAGGGGCATCGCCGGAAGTCGGCGAGGATGGGACGCCAACGTCTCTGAGTCGCCGAGGTTCTACCGGCTGCACTGCTCGCTCGCGCGCTCGGGCGCTCGGCGTGGGTGGGCCGTAGGTGGCGATCATGTCGAAGCGGCGGGTGAAGCCGTAGCCGTCCAGCGTCTTGGGGCCGGTTGGTCACGCGGTGGTCGCGTTGTCACCGACTCCGTGCAACGTCCCAGGTCAGAGCGCTGGAGGCGAAAGGACGGCCGGGGCCGCCACCCCCCACAGGAGAGGCCCCGGCCGTCGTTCGCGAAGAGCCTGTGACGGCCCTCTATCCGGTACAGCGCCAGACGACGCGAAAGCGTCACACGGGGTACGGGGAGGGGTACGGCTCGTGGTCCGGATCCGGACGGGCGAGGGGGTGGGGAAGGGCTGGTGAGGGGTCGGTATGAGGGCGGGCGCAGGGGGCCTGGTGGTCTGGACGCAGGGCCGGACAGGCCCGTAACGTGCGGTTCCGCGCCGGTCGCGCACGGTGTCGAGCCGTTGGCGTTGGGCGTGGCTGGAAAAGGCCGCTCTTCCGGGGAGTCCCGAGGGGGCGTCCCGGGGAACTCCCAGGGGTCCCGAGGGTTCGGTCCCGGAAGTTTCCGGGGGCGGTTCCGGGATTTCCGGGGGTCCGTTCCGGGAGTTTTCGATTCGGGGGGTTCGGGCGCGTATGTCGCGGGAGCGCCGGCCGCTCGGTGTCCCGTGCTCCGCGGCTCCGTCGCAGGGCCGGCGCACCCGTCCCGGGTTCGGATCGTTCGCCCACACGGGATACGGTCTGCGGGAACATCCGGGTTACCGGCGGTTTCCGGCCTGCCGCGGCCGGTGGCGCACGGTGGCCCGTCCCCGGCTCCGGCACCGTACGGATGGGCGCCGCCCGCTCGAACGGCGCCGGAACGGGAAGCAAGGCCGGTGGTACGGCGAGTGAAGCAGCAATGCAGCAAGGACCGGGCGGCGGACATTCCGCGTGCGACAGGATGGACCCGTGCGAGGGGACGACATTCAGCCGGACGACCGTCGGCTGACGGTGGCCGTGCAAGCGGCACAGGACGGTGACGAGGCGGCGTTCCGTACCGTCTACCGCGCCGTACATCCCCGGTTGTTGGGATATGTACGGACCTTGGTGAGCGAACCGGACGTGGAGGACGTCACGTCCGAGGCCTGGCTCCAGATCACCCGCGACCTCTCCCGCTTCAGCGGTGACGCCGACCGGTTCCGCGGCTGGGCCGCCCGTATCGCCCGCAACCGCGCCCTCGATCACATCAGGATGCGCGGCAGGCGCCCGGCGATCGGCGGCGACGAGAGTGAGCTGGCCGACACCCCCGGCGCGTCCGACACCGCGGGCGAGGCGCTCGAAGCGCTGGGCACCGGCCGCGCCATGCGGCTGATAGCCGGGCTGCCGCAGGACCAGGCCGAGGCGGTGGTGCTCCGGGTGGTGGTCGGACTCGACGCCAAGAACGCCGCGCAGGTGCTCGGCAAACGGCCCGGCGCGGTGCGCACCGCCGCACACCGCGGGCTGAAGCGGCTCGCCGAGCTGATCGGCGACGAGCCGGACCGGATCCAGGGCGGATCTCGGGGCAGAGGCCAGGACGATCCTCGGGACGGCTCGCGGGACGGACGTCAGGGCAGTGGCCAGGGCGGTGAGCGGGGCGGTGACCGGGACGGCGGGGAAGACCACGCCGACCAGGGGGAAGCAGCCCCCTCGCGGCCGCCCGCGCAGGGCCCGCCCGGAGGGGGCGGGACAATGAACGGAGTGCCCGTACAGGGCAGAAGACGCCGCGACGGCGTGGCGGAATCGTACGTACCGGGTGTGACGGAAACGGCCGCACGAACGCAGAAGGACATGTGATGGCCGACGACCGGTACAACTGGCTCGACAAGAACACCGCGGAGCAGCTACTGCGCGGTGAGCCGGTCAGTGCCCGGCACGGCGACGGTGCACATGAACTCGAACAGCTCCTGGAGGCCGCCGCCGCGGTCGCCGCCAGGACACCCGAAACCGCGCAGCTGCCCGGTGAGGACGCGGCCGTTGCCGCATTCCGCCAGGCCGCCCACCGCGGCTCCGGCGCCCGCCACCGCGCCGCCGCCGACCCGTTCGCGGACGGCGTGCGCACCGCCCACACCGCAGACCTCGCCGGACGCACCCGGCTCGGCCGCCCCTTCCGGCGCGGCTTCGCCGTGGCCCTCGCGGCCTGCGCCATCGGCGGCGTCGCCGTCGCGGCCGGTACCGGCGTCCTGCCCAGCCCCTTCCGGGGCGGCGACCCGGCACCCGCCTCCAGCGTCTCGGCCGCGGAAACCCCCCGGCCGTTCCGCACCGGCGAACCCGGTGCCCAGACCGACGGCACCACGGCGCAGACCCCCGATGCCACCCCCGGCCGGCCGGACACCCGGCCCTCCGGAACCCCCACGCCCGGCACCAGCCCCGGCGCGAGACCCGGCGGCACTCCGAGCGGCGGCACGGGACGCGGTCACGGCAAGCCCGGTGGCAAAGCGACCGCTCCCGGCCGCGGGGGCACGAAGAATCTCCTGCTCACCCTCTGCGGGAACTACGAGTCCGGCAAGCGCGGCACCATGGACCGCGACACGCTGCGGAACCTCGAACGCAAGGCCGGCGGACCGGACAAGGTGCACGCCTTCTGCCGTGCCTACCTGGCGCGGTACCAGACCGGCGGCGGCTCGGGCGGTGGCTCGGGCGACACCGGACTCGTCGGCGGCATCGGCGGCGACACCGGCGGATCCGGCGGATCGGGCCAGAGCAGCGGCGGAAAGGGCGGCGACGAGGACGACGAAGGGCACCCCGCCCCGCCGCCCGCCGCCACCTCCGGTTCCGGCTCCACCCCGGCTCCCGGCCCCTCGGCAACCGCCCCGGACCCCGGAAACGCCACGTCCGGCGGAACCGCCGACGGTCCGGTGTGACGTTTTTCGAGCCCGTGGCGCAGTAATGAGTGAGCCGACTGGTCATCGGCTGCGCGACGAGCCGGGGTTCCCCCCGTACCTACGGCTCAGCGCATCTGGCGCGGGCAGGGCACGTTCCCCCGGCCCTGCCCGCGCCCCCTTCTTGCGCCTAAGCCGGCGCCGCTCTCGCGGATGTGGATCCGTGGGTGGGGGTTGCTCAATTTTCGCTTCGGTCAGGGATTTTGGGTGGGGCCGTGGCGAAGGTGAAGGGGCTAGTGGAAGACGACCACCTTGGTGCCCCTCTTCACCGAGTGGAACAGGGTGGCGATCTTGGTCTTGTCGCGGACGTTGACGCAGCCGTGTGAGGCGCCGCGGTAGCCGCGGGCGGCGAAGTCCGCGGAGTAGTGGACGGCCTGGCCGCCGCTGAAGAACATTGCGTACGGCATGGCCGTGTGGAAGAGCGTCGAGACGTGATGGCGGCTCTTGAAGGTGAGCGCGAAGACGCCCTCGCGGGTGGGGGTGTACTGCGAGCCGAAGCGGACATCCATCGCCGAGACGACCCGGCCGTCGACCATCCAGGTGAGGGTGTCGCTCCGCTTGCTGATGCAGATCACCCTGCCCGTCATACAGCGCGGGTCGGGGGTGCCGACCGGCCTGGTGGTGGGCGGGTAGAGCTCGGTGTGCGACGGCGTGCGGGTGTGGGAGCGCAGCGCCCGCCAGGCCGTGGGCTGCATGGTGCCCGTACGGGGCAGGCCCTGCCGCTGCTGGAAGGCGCGGACCGAGGTCGCGGTCACCACGGCGTAGTAGCCCGTGGGGGAGTGGTCGAAAAGCCCCAGCTGGGCCAGCCGCGCCTGGAGTTCGCGGACCTGCGCGCCGCGTGAGCCGGCTGCCATGAGCGGCCGGTGGGCCGGTGGCGCGTGGTGGGCGGTGCGGTGCGGGCGCGGCGGGGTGGTGTGCCGGTCCGGGGCGGGGGGCGCCTGATGGCCGAGCGGCGGGGGAGCGGGGGAGGTGGGCGCGTAGCGGGCGCCGGCGCTGTGGGGCGCACCGGCTCCGGTGACCGTCACCGGGCGGCAGCCCATCGTCAGCGCCGCCAAAACCAGCACCGCGGCCACCGCAGGCGCCGTACGTCGTCCACTGCTCCGCTGCATGCGCAACCCCCGGATCTCGGCGGCCCGACCGGCCCTCGGAGACTCTTCCCAGCGCTGCGGGACGGCGAACCTGCGGGCATGCTGTGAGCACGGCGTAAACCCGGATGAACCGGTCACCAAAGCGGAGGCGTACACCCATGGCGCACGAGTCGGGCAGTGAGCGGTACAGCGAGAGCGGCCTGCCGATCGAGCCGGTGTACGGGCCGGGGGCGCTCGACGGCTGGGACCCGGAGTGCAGCCTCGGCGCGCCCGGCAGCTACCCCTTCACCCGTGGCGTGTACCCGTCGATGTACACCGGACGGCCCTGGACGATGCGGCAGTACGCCGGCTTCGGCACCGCGCGCGAGTCCAACGCCCGCTACCGGCAGCTGATCGCCCACGGCACCACGGGCCTGTCGGTCGCCTTCGACCTGCCGACGCAGATGGGCCACGACTCGGACACCCCGATCGCCTCGGGCGAGGTGGGCAAGGTCGGGGTGGCCATCGACTCGGTCGAGGACATGCGGGTGCTGTTCGGCGGTATCCCGCTGGACAAGGTGTCGACGTCGATGACGATCAACGCGCCCGCCGCGCTGCTGCTGCTCCTCTACCAACTGGTGGCGGAGGAAGAAGGGGTGGCGGCGGACCTGCTGAACGGGACCGTGCAGAACGACGTCCTCAAGGAGTACATCGCCCGGGGCACCTACATCTTCCCGCCGGAGCCCTCCCTGCGGCTGACCGCGGACATCTTCCGCTACTGCCGCGCCGAGATCCCCCGGTGGAACTCCATCTCCATCTCCGGCTACCACATGGCCGAGGCGGGTGCCTCGCCCGCGCAGGAGATCGCCTTCACCCTCGCCAACGGCATCGCCTATGTACGGACCGCCGTTGCCGCCGGGATGGACGTCGACGACTTCGCGCCGCGGCTCTCCTTCTTCTTCGTCGCCCGTACGACGCTGCTGGAGGAGGTCGCCAAGTTCCGGGCCGCGCGCAGGATCTGGGCCCGGGTGATGCGGGAGGAGTTCGGCGCGAAGAACCCCAGATCGCTGATGCTGCGGTTCCACACCCAGACGGCGGGGGTGCAGCTCACCGCCCAGCAGCCGGAGGTGAACCTCGCCCGGGTCACCCTCCAGGGACTCGCCGCCGTGCTCGGCGGCACCCAGTCGCTGCACACCAATTCCTTCGACGAGGCCATCGCCCTGCCCACTGACAAGTCCGCCCGACTCGCGCTGCGCACCCAGCAGGTGCTCGCCTACGAGACCGATGTGACCGCCACCGTCGACCCGTTCGCCGGTTCCTACGCCGTCGAGTCCATGACGGACGACGTCGAGGAGGCGGCCGTGGCGCTGATGCGGCGGGTGGAGGACATGGGGGGTGCGGTGGCCGCCATCGAGCGGGGCTTCCAGAAGGAGGAGATCGAGCGCAACGCCTACCGCCTGGCACAGGAGACGGACGCCGGCGAGCGGGTCGTGGTCGGCGTCAACCGCTTCCAGCTCGACGAGGAGGAACCCTACGAGCCGCTGCGCGTCGACCCGGCGATCGAGGCCCAGCAGGTCGAACGGCTCGCCACGCTCCGGGCCCGCCGCAACGCCCGTGCCGTCTCGGCCGCCCTCGACGACCTCCGCAAGGCCGCCGAGGGCACCGACAACGTCCTCTACCCCCTGCGCGAGGCCCTGCGCGCGAGGACGACGGTGGGCGAGGTGTGCGATGCGCTGCGGGAGGTGTGGGGGACTTATGTGCCAACGGATGCGTTCTGAGCGTGTGTCGGGCACGACGGGGTGCCGAGCCGGCGCGCACCGCACTCCACAGAGGCGTGCCTAGACAGCGGCACGGCTCTGCCTCGGGAACGCGTTGGGTTGGTGACTCGCGCACAGCCCGCCCGGAGGTGGCAGGTCAGGGAGCGAGGAGGCGGCGGGTGAAGCCGTCGTGGACAAGCGCTTCGTAGGCGACCCGCACGTCCTCCGGGACGACCTGCTCGATGGCGAACCCGAGACGGGGATACTCGATCACCCGCTGCAGGTCGCCGACGAGCTGGTGGACGACGAGTTCTTCGTCGCCGATCGTCTTCAGATAGTCATCGAACTCCAAGGGAGCCGAGGCGCAGATCACCTCGACCTCGGGCCACACCTTGCGGGCAGTGGCATAGGCGCGTCGCTCCATATAAGGCATGGAGACCAGCAGCACGGTCTTCGGCATGATCCCGGCGGCAGCCAGGACCTCGCGGGAGAGGGTGATGTTCTGCCCGGTGTTCCTCGCGCCGGGCTCCAGCAGAACCGCGTCCGCAGGCACTCCGAGGGCGAGCGCATGCTCGCGGAAGTGCACCGCCTCACCGCGGGGGAAACGTTCGGGGGCGGTGGGGTTGGAGCCGCCGGAGAACACCAGAGTGGGGAACAGACCGGCCCGGTACAGCTCGGCACAGAAAGCCGGGACACCAAGGTCGTGACTGCCCAGGCCGATGGCGGCATCGGTGGGCCGCACCTCGTGGTGCATCTGGTGGTAGTCCCAGATCAGCTCGGCCTGCTGCCGCCGGCCTTCGGTGATGGCCCGCTCGTTGTCCGTCACTCGCGTCTCTCCCTGGTCACCGCCGGGGGCCCAAGGCCCCCTCGCTCGTCATCCGGATGCTCTCGATGCTGCAGGGAAGGCCGGGTGTGGGGTAGGGGTGTGTCATCCTGCGGCGGTTGTCTTCCCCCGGTTAGGTCGGGGGAAGACAACCGCTGCCGGTCTCAGGTCGTAGACCCAAAGCCCGATTCGGCTCCTGGCGGGCCGTGCCAGCATCGCCCTATGTCTCACTCCTGGCCCAGCCACCTCGATGTAGGAGCGGTCCGTTTCGCCCGGCCGACTGCGAAGTACGACGACGTTCTGGTCTTCTACCGCGACGTCCTCGGCTTGCCGGTACTTGCCGAATGGCGCGGCCACCACGGCTATGACGGCATCGTCTTCGGCCTGCCCGGCACCCCGGTGCACATGGAGCTCCTGCAGCACGGCGACCCACCCCGCATCCCCGAGCCGCACCCGGAGAACCAGTTGGTGCTCTATCTCCGCGGCCCCGAAGCCGTCGCCGTCGCCTCCCGACGGCTCGCCGAGCACGGATTCAGCCCAGTCCCCGCCGCGAATCCTTACTGGCCGGAGCGCGGCGCGGTCCTCTTCAAGGACCCGGACGGCTGGCTGGTCGTACTGGCACCCTGGGTCTTCGGCGAAGATCCCCCACCGGCCGGCTGAGCGAAGGATCACGGGGCCTTACGCCGTGTGCAGGCCCGCCAAGCCGGGCCAATCGTGACGCTCAAGGGGCCAACCACAGCGCTGAAGGGCCATCTGAAGCGCCCCGTCACATCTCCCTGGGAGACACGGTTGCCCCGGCCCGGGGCGGCTGTTCATAGGTGGTGGTCTACGACGCCGACGCGGTCCCCGACCGCCGCGCCCTTCCGGCATTCGCCGCCACAGTCACCGCCCACCGGGCCCGCGCGGGGAAGGCTCCGCCCGTCTCGCCGTCCGCCTCGGCCACACCGATCCCACCGACGTGCTCCACCTCATGCACCGACCAACTCCGGGTGCCCACCGGAGAATCCACCTGTACTGGCGTATCCATCAGCTTGCCAATGCCGCCCTCGGTACCGGTCCCCGCATGGGGCAACGCGGCCTGACCCGCCTCTCGGACACAGCAGCTTGTGACCGTCGCGCGGGCCTGCGTCAGACTGTGGGCATGTCGTCACCCCGCCGCACGTGCCCCGTCTGTACCCGAGAGATCGCCGTTGTCGGCGGTCGTTTCGCCCGGCATGACCCGCCCGGGCGGCGGACGGTGCTGGAGCTGATCTCCTGTCCGGGGTCGCGCCGGATCGCGCCGATGATGGCGCCGGCGGAGAAGCTGTTCGATCCGGAGGAGCCGCCGTTTCCGGGGCAGCAGCCGTTGTTCTGAGCCGGGAGGCATTCTGGCGTACGGCCGGTGGCGGTGTGGTGGGCCTTCGGGGTGGTGTGCGACTACGGGGCCAGGACGTCCAGTTCGGCCATGGCGCCCGTGGTGATCTCGCGGGTCAGGGATTCCGCCCGTGCCGCGTCGCCGGTGCGTACCGCCTCGGCCACCTGGACATGGAGGGTGACCGCGGCCGGGTCGGGGTCGGTGAACATCACATGGTGCTGGGTGCGGCCGGTCAGGACGGCGGTGACCACATCGCCGAGCCGGGCGAACATCTCGTTGCCGGAGGCGGTCAGGATGACCCGGTGGAAGGCCGTGTCGTGGACGAGGTAGGCGTCGAGCTGCTGACCGCGTGAGGTGGCGACCATGCCCATGGCCTGTTCGGTGAGTTCGGCGCATTGCGCGGGGGTGGCGTGCCGGGCGGCGAGGCCCGCTGCGACCGGTTCGATCGCCGAGCGGAGCACGGTCAGCGAGCGCAGCTGACGGGGGCGGTCGCGGCCGGCCAGCCGCCAGCCGATCACCCGAGGGTCGTAGACGTTCCACTCCTCGGTCGGGCGGACGGTGACCCCGACCCGGCGCCGGGAGGCGACCAGTTGCATGGACTCCAGTACCCGGATCGCCTCGCGGATGACCGTGCGGGAGACGTCGAAGCGCTGCTCCAGCTCGTCCGTGCGCAGGACCGTGCCCGGAGGGTAGTCGCCCGCGGTGATCGCGGGCCCCAGGGACTCCAGTACACGGGCGTGCAGTCCCTTCCCCTCGTTTTCCATGGGGCAAGCCTACGTTCCCGCACCCCGGCCAATTAAGTATGACGTTTGCATCACAGGCTCTTGAATACGTCGTACCTAATGGGTTTCAGTGGGGGCCGCACGAGGTCGATGCAGACAGCGAGGTACCACGGGATGAGCACCCCCGACGTGATCGACGTGATCGTCGTGATGGGCGTGGCCGGCACCGGCAAGACCACCATCGGCCCGCTGGTGGCCGCCGGGCTGGGCGTCCCGTATGCCGAGGGTGACGACTTCCATCCGCCGGCCAACATCGCCAAGATGTCGGCCGGTATCCCGCTGGACGACACCGACCGCGGCCCGTGGCTGGACGCCATCGGCGCCTGGGCGCACGAGCGGGCCGGGCACGGCGGAGTGGTCAGCAGCTCCGCGCTCAAGCGCGCCTACCGCGACCGGCTGCGTGCCGCCGCCCCCGGAGTCGTGTTTCTGCACCTCACCGGGGACCGCGCGCTGATCGAGGAGCGGATGGCCGGGCGCCGGGGCCACTTCATGCCGGCCGCGCTGCTGGACTCCCAGTTCGCCACGCTCGAACCGCTCGGGCGCGACGAGGCGGGCGTCGCCGTGGATGTGTCCGGCAGTCCGGAGCGGATCGCGGGGCGCGCGGTGGCCGCGCTGCGTGCGATGACCGCGCCGGCCGGTTAGCCCCGGCGGCCCCACCCCCACCCCTGTCCCCACACCTTTTTCAGGGCCGTCCCACCAGCAGCACCCCTCTCCCCTCCCGTCCAACCAAGGGAATCGCCGTGACACATCTCAGCGTCGAGATGCTCGCAGCGGATGCGACCGAGCCGATCACCTCGGCCGGTCACGCGCAGCTGGGCATCGCCGTCCTGGCCGGCATAGCCGTCATCGTCCTGCTCATCACCAAGTTCAAGCTGCACGCCTTTCTGTCGCTGATCATCGGTTCGCTGGTGCTCGGCGCGGTGGCCGGTGCGCCCCTCGACAAGGCGATCGCCAGCTTCTCGACGGGGCTGGGCACGACGGTCGCGGGCACGGGAGTGCTGATCGCGCTCGGTGCCGTCCTCGGGCGGCTGCTCGCCGATTCGGGCGGTGCGGACCAGATCGTCGACACGATCCTGGCGAAGTCGGGCCGGGCGGCGATGCCCTGGGCGATGGTGCTGATCGCCGGGATCGTGGGGCTGCCGATCTTCTTCGAGGTCGGCATCGTGCTGCTGATCCCGGTGGTGCTGCTGGTCGCCAAGCGCGGCAACTTCTCGCTGATGCGGATCGGCATCCCCGCGCTGGCCGGACTGTCCGTCATGCACGGGCTGATACCGCCGCACCCCGGCCCGCTCGCCGCGATCGACGCCGTCAAGGCGAACCTCGGCATCACCCTCGCGCTCGGTGTCGTCGTCGCCATCCCGACCGCGATCATCGCCGGCCCGGTCTTCTCCCGCTACGCGGCCCGCTGGGTGGACATCCAGCCGCCGGAGACCATGGTGCCCGAGCGCGCCGGTGACGACCTGGAGAAGCGGCCCGGCTTCGGGATCACCGTGGCCACCGTGCTGTTGCCGGTGGTGATGATGCTGACCAAGGCGCTGGTGGACATCGTCGTCGACGATCCGGAGCACACCGTCCAGAGGGTGTTCGATGTCGTCGGTTCGCCGCTGATCGCGCTGCTCACCGCCGTCCTCGTGGCGATGTTCACGCTGGGCCGGGCGGCCGGGTTCACCCGCGGCCGGATCGCCGGCACCGTCGAGAAGTCGCTCGGCCCGATCGCCGGGGTGGTGCTGATCGTGGGCGCGGGCGGCGGCTTCAAGCAGACGCTGGTGGACGCCGGTGTCGGCCAGATGATCCTGGACGTCTCCAAGGGCTGGAACATCTCCGCGCTGCTGCTGGCCTGGCTGATCGCGGTCGCCATCCGGCTGGCGACCGGCTCCGCGACGGTGGCCACCATCTCCGCCGCCGGGCTGGTCGGCCCGCTCGCCGCGGACATGAGCACCACCCATGCCGCGCTGCTGGTGCTGGCCATCGGATGCGGCTCGCTGTTCTTCAGCCATGTCAACGACGCCGGATTCTGGCTGGTCAAGGAGTACTTCGGGATGAGCGTCGGCCAGACACTGAAGACCTGGTCGGTGATGGAGACGCTGATCTCGGTCGTCGGGATCGGGTGCGTACTGCTGCTCTCGCTGGTCATTTAGGAGAGCCGGACCGCCGGCCCTCCCCTGTTTGCCCTCCCCTGTTCCTTCCGGACGGATCACCGTCCCGGGCGCCCCACCCCCCTCAGGCGCCCGTCCCCGACACGAGGCCGTACGAGCGGATGCCCGCTGGTACGGCCTCGTGTGCGTGCGGGCGAAGTTCGGGCAGGGGGAGTGGCCGACGGCGTCGCACCGCGGCGCACCAGGGCGACCGCCGCGAGGCCGACCGCGAGTCCGATGGCGGTCTGGGGGCCGAACGGTTCGCCGAACATGGCGGCTCCCCACAGTGCCGTGACCGGTGCCATCAGGAACATCAGGGTGTTCACCTCGGTGACGCCGAAGCGCCGGAGGATCAGCCAGTACAGCCCGTAGCCGCCGAAGGTGGACAGTGCCACCAGCCAGCCGACCGCGACCCAGAAGGAGAGCGCGGCGGGCGGCCGTACGGCGCCGGTGCCGGCGGCGAGGGCGGTGAAGAGGACGGCACTGGTGGCGCAGTGGACGGTCATCGCGACCGACGGCGCGACCCGGGTGTGCGAGCGGCCCTCCAGGAAGGTGGCCGCCACCAGCGAGGACATGCCGAGGAACGGGATCAGGTACGCCCACCGGCTCACCCCCGCCCCGGCCGCCGCGTCGGCCGTGGTGACCAGGACGACGCCGGCCAGGCCCAGGCACAGCCCGAGCCACTGCCGGCGGGAGACGTACTGGTGCAGCACCGGCCCGGCGAGCGCCCCGGCCACCAGGGGCTGGGTGCCGTCGATCAGGGCCGTGGTGCCGCTGGAGACCCCGAGCTGGATCGCGGAGTAGACGGTGAAGAGATAGCCGCTCTGCGAGAGCGCGCCGATGGCGGCCTGCCGGGTCAGGTCCCGGGCCGTCAGGTCCCGCCACGAGGCGCGGGCGGCGGTGGCCGCCACGAGGGCGAGGACGGTGGCGAGCGGCAGGAAGCGCCACATCAGGAGCGTGGCCGCGGGCGCGCTGTCCGCGCCGAGCCGGGCCCCGATGAATCCGGAGCTCCAGCAGAGCACAAAGGCGGCCGAGAGCAGGAAGCGCATGCCGCACCCCTTCAGTAGACTGATCTGTATACCTCTCCTTTCACTATACAGATCGGTATACTTTTGGCATGGGTACCTCGCAGACGCCCCGACGGATCACCATGACGCCCGCCGCCCGCCGCGCCCTGGCGGCCGCCGAGCGGCTGTTCTACGAGCGCGGCATCCATGCCGTCGGGGTGGACCTGATCGCGGCAGAGGCCGGGGTGACGAAGAAGACGCTCTACGACCGGTTCGGCTCCAAGGAGCAGATCGTCGTGGAGTACCTCGCCGACCGCGACGAACGCTGGCGGGCCTTCCTGGCGCGTTACCTCGACGCCGCGGGGGAGACGCCCGCCGCCCGGATCCTGGCCGTCTTCGACGCCTCGCGCGCCTGGGCGGCGGAGCACAGCGCCAAGGGGTGCAGCATGGTCAACGCCCACGCCGAGATCAGCGACCCGGCGCACCCCGCGTACGCGATCATCACCGCGCAGAAGCAGTGGATGCTCGGGCTGTTCACCGATCTGGCCGGGGCCGCGGCGCCCGGCCGGGCCGACCGGCTGGGACGGGCGCTGATGCTCCTTCACGAAGGGGCCCTGGTCGCCCACGGCCTGGGGGTCTTCCCCGACCCGGTCGGCGAGGCCCGTGGTGAGGCGGAGGCGCTGCTCGCCGACGCGGGGGCGGAGGTGTGACCCGGGTCGCCGGGGCCCCACGCCGGCCGGTGGCGTTCAGTGGGCCGCCGCCACCGCACCCGTGCCGAGGTGTATCTCCAGGGCCGCCGTCACCTGCGCCGTCGCGTTCTCGGGCGGGGCGGCGAGGGCGAGGTAGCCGTCGGGGCGGATGAGGAGGACGGCGGGGGCCGGGCCGTAGGCGTCGCGGATGTGGCCGTGGGTGTCGATCAGGTCCGGGGCCGGGCCGCCGACGCGGACGAGGCGGATCAGGGCCGGGTCGGCGGGCAGGGCGCTGTCGTCGATGCCGGTGCCGCCCAGGTCGAGCAGGGTGAAGTGCGGGCCGCGGAGGGCGTCGAAGAGCCGGGTGGGGGTGCCGTCGGGCGTGGTGCACGGGGCGTCGGGGGCCCGGTCGCCCGCGGCGGGGATGCCCTCGGCGAGGTCCGTGCGCAGCTCCCGGGTGAGCGGGCTGTCGGGGTAGCCGATGCCGAGCTGGTGGAGGTCGCGGCCACGCCGCAGCGCACCGGAGCGGTGCAGCCGGGTGCTGGTGTCGAGGATGCTCTCGGCGATCGGGCGGCGCTCGGTCTCGTAGGTGTCGAGGAGGCTGTCGGGGGCGCCGTGCCGCAGCACCTGGCCGAGCTTCCAGCCGAGATTGTAGGCGTCCTGGACGCTGGTGTTCAGGCCCTGGCCGCCCGCCGGGGAGTGGATGTGCGCGGCGTCGCCGGCCAGGAAGACCCGGCCGGTGCGGTAGCGCTCGACCAGACCCGCCCGGGGGCGGAAGAGGGAGGACCACAGGACCTCGCCGATCTGCGCGGCGTCGAGGTGGGTGTGCGCCACGAGCTCGGCACGGATCGTCTCGGGAGAGGGGTCCGGAGTGCCGTCGAAGCCCGCCATCATGGTCTGGAAGTAGTCGGTGCCGGCCAGCGGGAGAAGGCCCGCGAATCCGCCGCTCGGCAGCTCCCAGCGGTGCCAGTGGTCGCGGTCCAGGCCGTCCACCCGGACGTCCGCGAGCAGCACGGCGACCGGTTCCAGCTCCGGACCGCTCATCTTGATGCCGAGCGCGCGGCGTACGGTGCTGCGCCCGCCGTCGGTGGCGACCAGATAGGCCCCGTGGACGGTGCGCTCCGCCCCGTCGGCGTGCCGCAGGCGGGCCGTCACACCGGCCGAGTCCTGGTCGAACGTGGTGAGTTCGGTGCGGAAGAGTACGTCTCCGCCGAGCTCTCGCAGCCGCTCGTACAGCACCTCCAGGTTGCGGAACTGCGGCAGCATCAGGGTGTTGGAGTACGGCGTGGCGGGCGTCGGGTCGACCCGCTCGATCATCTCGGTGATGTTGACGATTTCGCCGTTCTCCCAGTGGGCGGTCCTCGGGTAGAGGCTGCCGGCCGCGGAGGCCGCGTCCAGCAGTCCGAGGTCGTCGTAGACCTCCTGGGTGCGCGGCTGCACACCGGTGCCGCGGGCGCCGGGCGAGAGGCGGTCCTGCCGCTCGACGAGCAGGGTGCGCACGCCGCGGCGGGTGAGGTCGATGGCCAGGGCGAGGCCGGTCGGGCCCGCGCCGGCGATCAGTACGTCGACCGTCGTGCCGTCGTGGGGCAGGGCGGTGCCAAAGATTCCCTTAACGCTGTTAAGTTCCATGTTCCGAGGATGGCTTTAACGGTGTTAAGTTGTCAACATGGTTTCGCGCATTGACCGGAAAAAGGTCGTGGACACCGCACTGCGGCTGCTGAACGAGGTCGGCCTCGACGGGCTCACCCTGCGGGGCATCGCCAAGGAGCTGAACGTCCAGGCCCCCGCGCTGTACTGGCACTTCAAGAACAAGCAGGAACTGCTGGACGAGATGGCCACCGAGATGACCCGGCGGATGACCGGGAGCCCGGAGGGCGGGGGGCCCGGCATGGGCGCGTACGACGGCACCTGGCAGGAAACGCTGCTCGACAGCTGCCGGCGGGTGCGCCGCGAACTGCTCGGCTACCGCGACGGTGCCAAGGTCTTCAGCGGTACGCGGATGACCGACGGCACCGTCGCCGCCGAGGCGCTCGACTTCCTGATGTCCTGCCTGACGGGGGCGGGCTTCACGCTGGACGAGGCCGCGCAGGCCTGGTGGACCGCGTACAACTTCACCGTGGCCGTGGTGATCGAGGAACAGTCGGTCCACCCGGTGCCCGGACAGCGCGAGATCCGCGACCCGGCCTATGACCTGTCGGAGCGCGAACGGCAGCTCGGGCCGGACTTTCCGCTCGCGGCGCAGGCCGGCCAGGTGATGTTCGGCGATCTGGAGCGGAGCTTCGAGGCCGGGCTGCGGATCATCGTCGCGGGCATCGAGGCCGGGTCGGGGTCGGAGGCGCGGGGCTGAGTGCGGCGGGGGCGGCCGGGCGGGCGGCCACAGCGCCAGGGACGCCGCCCTTCCGCCCGTCCGCTCGCCCCCTCCCGCCCGCTCTTCCCTCGTCCGCCCGCCCGTCCCGGCCTCAGCGCCGCGGGTTGATCGACCGCCTCAGGACGGGCGTCAGCGGGCGCTCGACGAAGCGGTGCAGCACCCACGCGAGCAGCAGCATCAGTGCGACGGTCAGTAGCAGCGTCGCGTACGAGGGCAGCCCGAGGCCGTGATGCAGCGCCCGCACCACGACCCAGCCCAGATGCTCGTGCACGAGGTAGAACGGGTAGGTCAGCGCGCCGGCCACGGTCAGCCAGCGCCAGTTCGCCCACCGCAGCTTGCCCAGGGCGACCGCCGCGACCAGGGCGAACCCCAGGGTGACGATGGCGATGATGACGGCGGTCGAGCGGTAGGAGAACGCGGTGGCCGACGGTGCGTGCCACAGCCCGGCGACCGCGTAATGCTGCCCGATCAGCCAGCTGACCAGCACGATCGCCCAGGCGATCGGATCGCGGGCGCCATAGCGGTGCAGCAGGTACAGGCCCACCCCGCCGATGAAGAACGGGGCGTACTCGGGCATCAGCACGGTGTCGAGGAAGGGCTGGTGCGCGGCCTGCGCGAGCGCGGCCGCCAGGGTCCAGCCCGCGCAGAAGAGCACCACCCGGCCGCGGGTGGCACCGGGCAGCACGACGCAGAGCGCGAAGAGGGCGTAGAAGCGCATCTCCGCCCACAGGGTCCAGCACACCCCGAGCACCCGGTCCACGCCCAACGGCTGCTGCAGCATGGTCAGGTTGGTCAGCACCTCGCTGGGCGGCAGCGCCTTGTAGGCGACCCAGGGGAGCGCGAAGACGGCGGTGACCAGCAGGATCGCGGCCCAATAGGCCGGATAGAGGCGGGAGATGCGCGACGCGACAAAGGCCCGCAATCGTCGCTGTCCGGGCGTAGCCCGGTCCACTGAAGGGTGGTGGTGGGCGACGGGCGGGACCCAGCCGCTGAGGCAGATCACGAAGCCGCTGATCACGAAGAAGATCTGCACGCCCAGACAGCCGTAGGCGAACAGCGGCGCGGCGGTGGGGAATTGATGGGCGGGCGAGCCGCCCCAGGCCTGCGATATCTCGCCGTTGCGGCCGCCGAAGTGGTACGCGGCGACCATCAGCGCGGCGAGCAGCCGCAGTCCGTCCAGGGCGCGCAGCCGCGAGGATCCTCCGCCGGCCTCACGGGCCGGGGAGACCCCCACGCTGCGCCCCGGTATCGCGGGCCGGGGGGCGGTGGTGACGGGATCCGGCGCGGCGGGGGGCGGCGCGCCGGTCGTCAGCGGGGGCGTGGTCATCCGAAAGCGGCCCGCTTCTTCAGCCGCCGCTGCACCGCACGCGCGCGGCGCGCGACCTTGCGGACGGTGGGATTGCGCGGCAGGAACGACAGCTGGGAGGGGATCGCGCCGGGCAGTGCCAGCGCGGTCAGCCGGCGGCGCTTGAAGTAGCGCCAGGTGACCTGGTCGAGGTGCGCCGCGAGGTAGCGCTCGGCGGTCGGCCGCAGCTGCGGATAGATCTGGTGCTGCATCGCATAGCCGACCGCGGCGACCAGGCCCTCGATGCTCTCGGGGGTGGCGAGGGCGCGCGGGCGCTCGCTGCGGTCGCCCAGGTCGGGCACCAGCGCGTCCACGATCGTGACCGGGACGCGGTTGCTGTTCTGGTACGGGGTGAGCCGTTCCAGCAGCAGGCCGGTGCCGGTGCGGGCGGTCGGCAGACCGTAGAACGTGGCCGCCGTCAGCAGCGCGGTGGAGAAGCAGCCGACGACCAGCGCGGGCCGCATCCGCTGGTAGAGGACTTCGGCCAGCACCGGGGTGTCCAGCACGGTCAGCGTGATGTCCAGCTTCTCGGCCTCCCGCTCCAGCAGCCGCGACCAGCGGGCCGGCGCGGACGGGTGCGGTTTGAAGACGATCTCGCGGTGGCCGCGCTCGGCGGCGCCGCGCACCATCCGCATGTGCAGCTCCTCTTCCTCCTCGGGAGTGAGGATGCCCAGCGCGGAGAGGTACTGGCCGAGCAGCAGCGCGGCGCCCTCCGGGACCGCCACCTCGCCACTGGCGTCACAGAGTTCGGCCAGCACCTTGGTGAAGGCGTCGGTGGGCACGGTCTGCGCCGCGACGTCGAACTCGGTGAGCAGCAGCGGAGTCAGGCCCGGGACCAGGTCCAGGTGCAGCAGGCGGTTGATCCGGGTGCCGATCAGCGGGTCGAGCTTGTTACGGGTGGGCCCGTAGCTCATCAGGCCGTCGGCGTAGACATCGATCGGCGCGTCCGGGAACAGCTGGGCGAGGGCCAGTGCCGGGTTGACCTGGATGGACTCCACGACCAGCTCGACATGGTCGTCGCCCAGGCCCCACAGCAGCCGCAGATGCCGCTCCCACAGCGGGGCGTCGTCCGCGCGCGGCGACCAGCCGCCGGGGTGGAAGGGGCTGATCGTCTCGTTCCAGGACAGCACCCGGTCGAAGCGGCCGCGCAGCCGCTCGAAGCCGGGCATGGTGTCCAGTGACGCGCTGGTCTCCGGGGTCGTGGCGTTGTTGCTGAGCAGCAGCAGACGGCGGTCGGCCGGTGCGAAGCAGTCGGCGTCCAGCGCGGCGGCGAGCGTCGCCGCACCGTAGAGCGTGGAGGCCATGAAGATCTGGGTACGCGGTCGGGCGGACATCAGGCGGCCACCTCCGCCGCGGGGGAGGGACGGCGGCGCAGCCGCCGCAGCCGGGACGCACGCTGCACATCCATCGAATCCAGGGCTTCCTTCAGTACGTCCTGCGGCATGCGTTTCAGGGCCGCGGCGCTCATCGCGCGCAATTTACGGGCGACCTGCGGTTCGAAACGTTCGATCGAACCCAGGTGGTGGGAAATGATCGCGCAATAGGTGCGCACCGCCTTCGGCAGCAGAAGATCCGCATCGCGGTCCTGCGCCGTTTCCTCGATCACCTGATCGAAGGCGCGAATGAAGTCCAATTGCCGCACATCTCCGATCTGGGTCAGTGAGGACGCCACTCCGCGCCGGTAGAAAACACCGAGCAGCCCGACCACCGCCATGGACTTCGCCTCGCGGTGCAGCCGCCAGATCCACGGGCGGTCCTCCGCGGTGCGCAGTCCGTCACGGAAATGCAGCACCCCCTCGTCCAGCAGCCGGCGGTGGTACATCCCGGCCCAGGCGAAGGCATAGTCGACGGAGGTGGAGCGGTCGGCGGGCAGGATCACCTCGCGCGGGTCCATCACCACCCCGCGCCGGCCGTGCGGGACCCGGTGGACGCTGCGGGCGCGGGCGGTGCACTGGACGTGGTCGGTGCGGACGAAGTCGCATCCCAACTCCTCCATGGCGCCCAGGAGTTGAGGGTAGTAACCGGGCGCGAGCCAGTCGTCACCGTCCAGGAAGGTGAGGTACTCGCCGCGGGCCGCGTCCAGGCCGGTGTTCCGGGCGGTGGCCAGGCCGCCGTTGCGTTCGTGCCGCAGCACTCTGGCGCCCGGCAGCTCGCGCTCGGCGCGCGCGAGAATATCCGGGGTCTCGTCGCGCGAACAGTCGTCGACGAGCAGGAATTCAAAATCTTCGCGGGCGTTGGCCGCCAGGCTTTTCAGGGTGTCGGGCGCGTATGTCTGCACGTTGTAGAACGGCACGATGACGGAGAGCTTAACCACCCGGGTGACGTTAGGTGCGCGGGCGGCATTCGTCTTTACCGGGTGCGGGCCTCAAGGTGAACGAAGAATGGCGGGATGGTTAACCGGGTCGGCAATCGGGCCGGTTAGTCATTCGTCGACCCGCTGTTAACCCTTTGTTGCGACCCAGTTGGCCCGCCAAACGGAATGGCTTCCTAGCGTCTTCGACGTGCCATCACGTACCCACTCTTCGCCGCGGGTCGCCGTACTCGCCGACTCGGATACCCGATGGAAATGGGGCGCTTTGACAGCGTACCGAATCCAATCGGACATCCGGCTCGACGGCTACCTTCTCCGCGGCCGCGCCACTCCCACGGTCCGACAGCTCGACGAGGTCGGCGCCCGTGCGGACACGCTGCGCGAAATCAGGGGCGTCGACTTCGTCCGGTCCGTCGACCGTACGCGTTACGACGTCGTCGTGCTGGCCTGTGTCGGCGGCGCGGTGCAGGCGATGCTGCACGGCCTCGCCCGCGCCTGGCGAGGAGCGCAGACCCGCCCCGTCGTCGTCACCGGCTATGTCGGTGTGGTCTACGAGAAGCTTGCCGACGGGCTGCTGCTGCGGCACGGCGCGGATGTCGTCCTCGCCAACTCCCGGCACGACGCCGACCGGTTCCGCGAGGTCTACCGCGGTGTCGGCGCCGACGACGGCAGCGTGGTCGAATGCGCCCTGCCGTTCCTCGGCGGCGACCGCTACCGCGGTGCGGGCACCACCGGCACACAGCGGCCGTACACCGTGGTGTTCGCCGCCCAGCCCTCCGTACCGGAGAGCCGCGCCGACCGGACCTACCTGCTGCGGCGGGCCGTGGAGCACGCCCGTAAGCACCCGGACCGCGAGGTGCTGATCAAGCTCCGCAGCAAGCCCGGCGAGCACACCACCCACATCGAGGAACTGCCCTACCAGAAGCTCGCGGCCAAGGCCCCCGGCCCGCTGCCCGCCAACTGCCGCCTGGTGTACGGCAACATGGGCGAGGTCCTGGACCGCACCGACCTGATGGTGACGGTCAGCTCGACCGCCGCCCTGGAGTCGCTGCACCGCGGCATCCCCACCGCCGTCCTCACCGACCTCGGCGTCCGCGAGGTCCTGGGCAACCACCACTTCCTCGGCTCCGGCTGCCTCGCCTCCTGGGACGAGCTGG
Organism: Streptomyces lydicus; assembly: GCF_004125265.1. GTDB lineage: Bacteria > Actinomycetota > Actinomycetes > Streptomycetales > Streptomycetaceae > Streptomyces > Streptomyces lydicus_C. The sequence continues at coordinate 3,357,810 of NZ_RDTE01000003.1, read as the reverse complement.
ACGCCGGACACCGCCCCGAGCCCGACGCGGACTGGCTCGCCCGGCAGGGCGTCGCCGCCGAGGGGGACTACGAGCAGGCCTTCGACGCCGCCCGCGCCCGGGTCACCGCGCTGCGCACCGCCGACCGGCTGCCGCCGATCACCCCGTACTACACACCCCGCACCGCCCCCGGCTACCTCCCCGGCATCCTCGCCCGGCACGGCCTGGACGCGCACGGCGAGCCGATCGCCGGCTACGCGGACGCCCCCGAGGAGACCGGCGGACTGCGCCGGGTCGCCCGGGAGACGGTCCGCGAGGCCGCCCGCGGCGCCTACCGCCACGGCGTCCAGCGCGTCGCCCCCGCCATCCGCCGCTGGGGGCAGCTGTGACCCTCCCGCCGACCGCCCGCCCCCGGAGCCCGCACGGCCCCCAAAAGGAGCCCGACATGCCGCCGAACCCGCAGAGCACCCCGCCGACCGTGGTGGCCGTCATCCCCGCCCGCGGCGGTTCCAAGGGCGTGCCCGCCAAGAACCTCGCCGCCGTCGGGGGAGTGCCCCTGGTGGCCCGCGCGGTCCGCGAGTGCCGCGCCGCCCGCCTGGTCACCGATGTCGTGGTCTCCACCGACGACGCCGGGATAGCGGCCGCGGCCCGCGGCGCCGGAGCGGTCGTCGTACGGCGCCCCGGCGACATCGCGGGCGACACCGCCACCAGCGAGGCCGCCGTCCTGCACGCCATGGACGCCTACGAGGCCGAGCACGGCGCCCGGGTCGACGCGGTGCTGCTGGTCCAGTGCACCAGCCCGTTCCTCGCCCGCGAGGACATCGACGGCGTCGCCGCGGCGGTCGTCGAGGGCGGCGCCGACAGCGCGCTGACCGTGGCCCCGTTCCACGGCTTCGTCTGGCGCGGCGCCGAACCCGCGGTGGGCGGCGCCGCGGCCACCGACGGCGGCCGCGGCGTCAACCACGACAAGTCCTTCCGGCCGCGCCGCCAGGACCGCCCCCAGGACCTGCTGGAGACCGGCGCCGCCTACGCCATGGAAGCGGCCGGCTTCCGCGCCGGCGGCCACCGCTTCTTCGGCCGCACCGAGCTGGTGCGCACCGACCCCGCCCGGGTGCTGGAGATCGACGACCCGCACGACCTGGCCCGCGCCCGCGCGCTGGCGCCCCTGCTGGACGCGCCGCGCCCCGGCGCCCTGCCGACCCGCGAGGACATCGACGCCGTCGTCCTCGACTTCGACGGCACCCAGACCGACGACCGGGTGCTGATCGACGCCGACGGACGGGAGATCGTCGCGGTGCACCGCGGCGACGGCCTCGGCATCGCGGCCCTGCGCAAGGCGGAGCTGAAGCTGCTGATCCTGTCCACCGAGACCAACCCGGTCGTCGCCGCACGGGCCCGCAAGCTGCAGGTGCCCGTCCTGCACGGCATCGACCGCAAGGACCTCGCCCTCAAGCAGTGGTGCGAGGAAGCGGGCATCGACCCCGCGCGGGTGCTCTACGTCGGCAACGACGTCAACGACCTCCCGTGCTTCGACCTCGTCGGCTGGCCGGTGGCGGTCGCGGACGCGCACGACGTGGTGCGCGGCGCGGCCCGCGCGCTCACCGCCAAGCCCGGAGGCAGCGGCGCGATCCGCGAGATCGCCACCTGGCTGCTGGGCCCGTCCCTGTAATCCACCCCAAGACCCCCTGAACACCCCCGCACCTCCTGATCACCCCGCTCACCCCCGTTTCACCAGATCCACCTGTTCCACCCGCACACCCCTGATCAACACGAAGGAATCTCCCCATGAGCAACAACTCCCGCCTCCGCACCCTCGGCTCCCGCGAGGCCGGCCCCGGCCGCCCCGTCTATGTCACCGGTGAGATCGGCATCAACCACAACGGCGACCTGGAGAACGCCTTCGCGCTGATCGACGCCGCCGCCGACGCCGGCTGCGACGCCGTCAAGTTCCAGAAGCGGACCCCGGAGATCTGCACCCCGCGCGACCAGTGGGACATCGAGCGCGACACCCCCTGGGGCCGGATGACCTACATCGACTACCGCCACCGCGTGGAGTTCGACGAGGACGGCTACCGCGCCATCGACGAGTACTGCAAGAAGCGCGGCATCGCGTGGTTCGCCTCCCCGTGGGACGTCGAGTCCGTCGCCTTCCTGGAGAAGTTCGACGTGCCCTGCTACAAGGTGGCCTCCGCCTCGCTCACCGACGACGACCTGCTGCGCGCCATGCGCGCCACCGGCCGCACCGTCATCCTCTCGACGGGCATGTCCACCCCCAAGCAGATCCGGCACGCCGTCGAGGTCCTGGGCAGCGAGAACATCCTCCTCTGCCACGCCACCAGCACCTACCCGGCCAAGGCCGAAGAGCTCAACCTGCGCATGATCAACACCCTGCAGGACGAGTACCCCAACGTCCCGATCGGCTACAGCGGCCATGAGACCGGTCTGCAGACCACCCTCGCCGCGGTCGCCCTCGGCGCCACCTTCGTCGAGCGCCACATCACCCTCGACCGCGCGATGTGGGGCTCCGACCAGGCCGCCTCCGTCGAGCCCGGCGGCCTGTCCCGCCTGGTCCGTGACATCCGCACCATCGAGGAGTCCCTGGGCGACGGCGTCAAGAAGGTCTACGAGAGCGAGCTCGGCCCGATGAAGAAGCTGCGCCGGGTCGCCGGTGTGGTGGCCGAGGCCGAGGCCGGCGCCGAGCCGGCGGCGGTCTGACGGCCACCGGGCGAACCGACGGGAGCGATGGTGAGCTCACCTGAAGGGGCCCGCGCCGGGTCCGGCACACCTGGCGCCGGGGCCCCGCCCCAGGAGACGGCGGGTTCTCCCGCCCGTCGTCTCCTGGGGGTGCCCCGGCAGCGGCCCCGGCCCGCACGCACCGGCGCCGGACCGGACGCCGCAGCCCGGGACGACGGCACCCTCGCCTTCGTCGAGAGCCCGGTGCAGCTGCTGAACGTCCTGGAATGGGCGTACACGGCACAGGCCACCGCGCTCACCGTCGTCGTGCTCTCCCCGCAGGACCCGATGACCCGCGGACAGCTGCGCCGGATGGCCGAACTCGCCCGCGACGAAGGCCATACGGTGCGCTGGGAAGAGGCCCGCGGCGGCCCGACCGCACCGATGCGCACCATCGGCGGGCTCACCCCGCTGCTGCGCCGCGCCCGCCGCATCGTCATCGGCGACCCGTTCTCCCGCTACGTCCAACTGCTGCTCACCCTCACCCGGGCACGCGATCTGGTCGTGGTCGACGACGGCACCGCCACCATGGAGTTCATCTCCCAACTCGCCCGCGGCGAACGGCTGGTGCGCTGGCACCGCAACGGCAGCGGACGCGGGGCGCGGGACCTGGCCTTCGCGCCGTTCTCGGCCACCGCCCGGCGCCGGCTCACGCCGGCGCCCGAGGGCGGCCGGCGCACCGTCGGCCTGTTCAGCTCGATGCCCGTCGACGTGCCTCCGGGCGTCGAGGTCACCACCAACGAGTTCGCCTGGACCCGCGGCCGCTTCGGCCCGCCCCGGCTCACCCGCGCCGCCGATATCGTCGGCACCTCGCTGGTGGAGACCGGGGTCGTGGACGACGGCCGCTACCTGGCCGCCGTCGCCGCCCTGGCCCGTACGCACGGCGCCACCCGCTACTTCGCCCACCGCAAGGAGAGCGCCGACAAGCTGCGCCGGCTGGTGACGGAGACGGGGCTGGAGATCGTCCGCCCCGACCTGCCGCTGGAACTGATCGCCCGGCGCGGCCCCATCGGACGGCTGATCGTCAGCTTCCCCTCCACCGTCGTGCACACCCTGCCGCTCGCCCTGCTGGGCACCGAGGTCAAGGTCGCGGTCTGCGACATCGACCCGGAGTGGCTGACGGCCCACGCCTCACCGCGCGCCCAGGGCTTTCTCGACGGGGTCACCGGCACCGCCCGCGACGTGCAGCGGCTTCCGTTCACCCAGCGGGTGGCGGCCGGCTGAGGGCCGGCTCCGGCGCGGTCGAGGGGACGGGGCGAGGGGATGGGCCGAAGGGGAGGGACGTGGGGATGGGCCGAGGTGGCGGGCCCACGCCGACGGCTCCGCGCACGAAGCCCTACTGCATACCCTTCGCATAAACCGTCCATGCGCCGAGCGGCCTAGATTTTCTTCCCCTAACGGGCTGAACTTTTGTTGATCGAGGGACAGTTGCCCCATCCAGGCCCGTAACCTTCCACGGGTGAACCACTCGATCTCCCGCGATGCCGGCACCGCCCGTACTCCCGCCGGGGACCAGCTCCCCGGCGCGCTCCCCGACGCGCTGCGCGCCGAACTCAGCGCGTTCCGGCGCGACTTGCACATGCACCCCGAGCTCGGCAACCAGGAGTTCCGGACCACCGCGGCGCTCAAGGAGCGGCTGGAGCGGGCCGGTCTGCGGCCCCGGGTACTGGCCACCGGCACCGGCCTGATCTGCGATATCGGCACCCCGGCCGCGACGGCCGACGGACGCGCGCTCGCCGCCGACCCCGCCCGCCCCCTGCTGGCACTGCGCGCGGACATCGACGCCCTGCCCATCCCGGACACCAAGACCGTCGACTACGCCTCGACGGTCCCCGGCCGCGCCCACGCCTGCGGCCACGACGTCCACACCGCCGTCGTCCTCGGCGCCGGGCTGGTCCTCGCCGAGCTGGCCCGCACCGGTGCCCTGCCCCGCCCGGTCCGCCTGATCTTCCAGCCCGCCGAGGAGGTGCTGCCCGGTGGCGCCCCCGACGCGATCGAGTCCGGCGCGCTGGAGGGCGTCGGCCGGATCCTCGCCGTCCACTGCGACCCGCGCGTCGACGCCGGCCGGATCGGGCTGCGGGTGGGCGCGATCACCTCCGCCTGCGACCGCCTGGAGGTCGGCCTCGACGGCCCCGGCGGCCACACCGCCCGCCCGCACCTGACCACCGACCTGGTCACCGCCGCCTCCCGGGTCGCCCTCGACGTCCCGGCGCTGCTCTCCCGCCGGGTCGACGCCCGCGCCGGACTCGCGGTCACCTGGGGCCGCCTGGCCTCCGGCCACGCCTGCAACGTGATCCCGCAGCACGCCGAGCTCTCCGGCACCGTCCGCTGCCTCGACCTCGATGCCTGGCGGCAGGCCCCGGACCTGGTCCATGCCGCGATCGACGAGGTCGCCACCCTGCACGGCGCGAAGTCCCAGATCACCTACGTCCGCGGGGTCCCGCCTGTGGTCAACGAGCCGGTCACCGTCCAGCTGCTGCATTCCGCGATGGCCGCCCGCCGCGGCGAGGGCGCCATCGAGGACACCGAGCAGTCCCTCGGCGGCGAGGACTTCTCCTGGTACCTCGAACACGTCCCCGGCGCCATGGCCCGCCTCGGCGTCCACCCACCCGCCGACACCACCCGCCGCGACCTGCACCGAGGCGACTTCGACGTCGACGAACAGGCCATCAGGGTGGGCGTGGAACTCTTCACGGCCTGCGCGCTGCTGGACGGGGATCTTCCGGACTGAGGCCAGGTGGCCGGGGGTCGCTCGTGGCGGCACTGCCCGGCTCTGCCCCCTATGACCGGTTCCCATAACCGGCCACTGACCTTAATGTGCGCATATCGCCCCGTTCCGGCCGCTAGTCGGGACGGGCTTCGCATATCGGCCGCCCATGTTTCCTCCACGTGCCCTACGCCTCGAATCGATAACGTCCGCGCAGTGGAGGGTTTTGCGCCAGGTCTACGCGCGTTAATCTCCCACAAGCCAGCGCCAAAGGGGGCGCTTAGAGCGAAGGGAAGGCCCCGTGCGTCGGGTCATCAGGATTGCCGCCGCGGCTACCGCCACCACCTGTCTCGCGTTCACCGCCACCGCGTGCGGACAGAGCTTCGCCGAGGCCAATCGCGCCAAGCACGCGGGCGTCGGACTGGCCTTCGACATCGGCGGCCGGGACGACCACTCGTTCAACGAGGCGGCCGCCCGCGGTACCGAGAACGCCCGGAAGAAGCTGGGCGTCAACGTCAAGATGCTCACCGCCAAGAACGGCGAGACCGAGGCGGACCGCGAGCAGCGGCTGTCGTCCTTCGCCGAGGCCGGTTACAACCCGGTGATCGGCGTCGGCTTCGCGTACAGCCAGTCCGTGCAGAACGTCGCCAAGGACTTCCCCGACACCAGCTTCGGTGTCGTGGACGCCGTGCCGCAGGGCAAGAACGTCGATGCCATGGTCTTCGCCGAGCACGAGGGCTCCTACCTGGCCGGCGTCGCCGCGGCGCTGAAGAGCAAGACCCACAAGGTGGGCTTCATCGGTGGCGTGAACAACGCGCTGATCCAGAAGTTCCAGGCCGGCTTCGAGCAGGGCGTACGCGACACCGACCCGAAGGCCAAGGTCGTCTCGCAGTACCTCTACCCGAACAACGACAAGGGCTTCAACGACCCGGGCGCCGCCAAGGCCAAGGCCGCGGGCATGACCGACAGCGGGATCGACGTGATCTACACGGCGGCCGGCCAGTCGGGCGCCGGCTCGATCGAGGAGATCAGCAAGCACAAGGGCGTCTGGGGGATCGGGGTGGACTCCGACCAGTACCAGCAGCCCGGTCTGGCGAAGTACAAGAACCACATCCTGACCTCGGTCGTGAAGAACGTCGATGTGGCCGTCTTCGACCTGATCAAGAGCTACGAGGACCACAAGCCGCTGACCGGCATCCACGCCTACGACCTCAAGCACCAGGGCGTTTCGCTCGCCACCTCGGGCGGCTTCATCAAGGACATCCAGCCGCAGATCGACGCGGCCCGGAAGAAGATCATCGAGGGCAAGGTGAAGGTCAAGGAGACGCCGTAGTCAGACGCCGCAGCCGGGCGCTGTAGCCAGGCGCCGCAGCCAGGGACGACGGTCCACCCCGGGCGCCCGCAGCGCCGGCCCGGGGGCCGGTCCCCGCGTCCCCCGGTGACCTTCCGGTCCCGCTTTCTTGCTTCTTCGTCCTTTCCGCACCGTCATCCCCGAGGGGAGTGCGCCATCAACGCAGCATCCACGAGCAGTGGCCGGGCCGTCCCGGACGCCCCCGCTGTAGAACTCCGCGGAATCACCAAAAGGTTCCCCGGCGTCGTGGCCAACCACGACATCCACCTCACCGTGCGCCGCGGTACCGTCCACGCCCTCTGCGGCGAGAACGGTGCCGGCAAGTCCACCCTGATGAAGATCCTCTACGGCATGCAGAAGCCGGACGAGGGCACCATCGAGCTGGACGGTGAGCAGGTCACCCTGCACACCCCGGGCGACGCCATCGCCCGCGGCATCGGCATGGTCCACCAGCACTTCATGCTGGCCGACAACCTCACCGTCCTGGAGAACACCGTCCTCGGCGCGGAGAAGCTGCACGGCATCGGCGCCGGCGCCCGCGCGAAGATAGCCGAGCTCTCCGACGCCTACGGGCTGCACATCCGTCCGGACGTGCTGGTCGAGGACCTGGGTGTCGCCGACCGCCAGCGGGTGGAGATCCTCAAGGTCCTCTACCGCGGCGCCCGCACCCTCATCCTCGACGAGCCGACCGCGGTCCTGGTCCCGCAGGAGGTCGACGCGCTCTTCGACAACCTGCGCGAGCTCAAGTCCGAGGGCCTGACCGTCATCTTCATCTCGCACAAGCTGGGCGAGGTGCTGTCGGTCGCCGATGACATCACCGTCATCCGCCGCGGGACGACCGTGGCGTCGGTCGAGCCGTCCGGGACCACGCCCAAGCAGCTCGCCGAGCTGATGGTCGGCAGCGAACTGCCGTCCCCGGAGACCCGCGAATCGACCGTCACGGACGAGGAGATGCTGCGGGTACGCGATCTCCACCTCTCCGCGACCGACTCCGACGGGGTCGTCCGCACCGTCCTGGACGGCATCTCCTTCACCATCCACAAGGGCGAGGTGCTGGGTGTCGCCGGTGTCGAGGGCAACGGCCAGGCCGAACTGGTCGAGGCCGTCATGGGCACCCGCACCCCCGACCACGGCACCGTCGTCCTGGACGGCAACGACCTGTCCGGGGCCTCCACCCGCGCCCGGCGCGAGGGCGGCGTCGGCTACATCCCCGAGGACCGCCACCGCCACGGCCTGCTGCTGGAAGCCCCGTTGTGGGAGAACCGCATCCTGGGCCATGTCACCGAGCGGCCCAACAGCAAGGGCAGGCTGCTCGACCTGGCCGGCGCCCGCAAGGACACCGCGCGCATCGTCGCCGAGTACGACGTGCGCACCCCCGGCATCGAGGTCACCGCCTCCTCGCTCTCCGGCGGCAACCAGCAGAAGCTGATCGTCGGCCGCGAGATGAGCCACCGGCCCAAGCTGCTGATCGCCGCCCACCCCACCCGCGGGGTCGACGTCGGCGCGCAGGCGCAGATCTGGGAACAGATCCGCGAGGCGCGGCGCGAGGGCCTGGCGGTGCTGCTGATATCTGCCGACCTGGACGAGCTGATCGGGCTGTCCGACACCCTGCGGGTGATGTACCGGGGCCGGCTGGTCGCGGACGCGGACCCCGCCGTCATCACCCCGGAGGAGTTGGGCTCCGCCATGACCGGTGCCGCCAGCGGCCACCTCACCGCGCCGGAGGACGGCGCTTCGGAAGACCGCGCGTCGGAAGACGGTGCGCCGGAAGGCGGCGCGTCCCAGGACGGTGCGCCGAACGGCGCCGGCGAGCAGGGCGGTGAGCAGAAGTGAGTACCTCCACGACCAGCTCCCCCCAGGGCCCCGCCAAGACCCCCGCCGTGGACGCCATCGCCAGGAGCGCCACCCGCGACAAGGTGATCCTCGCGATCGCCGCGCCCGTCCTGGCCATCGTCGCCGCGATAGTGATCTCCTCCCTGGTGTTCCTCGCGTCCGGCGAGAACCCCTTCCGGGCCTACGGGATCATGGCCGACTACGGCCACTACAGCGACAGCCAGGTCTGGATCATCAACAAGGCGGTGCCGTACTACCTTTCGGCGCTGGCGGTCGCCATCGGCTTCCGTATGAACCTCTTCAACATCGGTGTCGACGGCCAGTACCGCCTGGCGGCCTTCGCGGCCGCGGCCGTGGGCGGGGCCATCGCCCTCCCCGGCGCGATCCAGATCATCCTGCTCATCGTCGTCGCGATGCTGGTGGGCGCGATCTGGTCGGGCATCGCGGGTCTGCTGAAGACCACCCGCGGCGTCAGCGAAGTGATCACCACGATCATGCTGAACGCCATCGCCGCCTCGATCATCGGCTACTTCCTGCAGGACGGCCGCCTCGCCATCAAGGACGGCAACCTCCTGCACACCAAGTTCCTCCCGGAATCCAGCCACTTCTTCTCCTTCCCCACCCACCCCAAGCCGGTCTACGGCTTCGTGGTGATCGCGGTGCTGGCCGGCGCGCTGTACTGGTTCGGTATCAACCGCACCCGCTTCGGCTTCGACCTGCGCGCCGTGGGCGCCTCCGAGTCGGCCGCCGAGGCCAGCGGCGTCAGCGTCAAGCGCATGGTCGTCAGCAGCATGCTGCTGTCGGGTGCCGCGGCCGGCCTGGTCGGCATGCCCACCCTGCTCGGCGAGTCCTTCCAGTACGGCACGGACTTCCCGGCCGGCATCGGCTTCACCGGCATCGCCATCGCCCTGCTCGGCCGCAACCACCCGGTCGGGATGGCCTTCGGCGCCCTGCTGTGGGCGTTCCTCGACCGCACCGGCTCCCGCCTGGAGTTCGAGGGCTACGCGCAGGAGATCGTCGGCGTCATCCAGGGCGTCATCGTGCTCTGCGTCGTCATCGCCTACGAGATCGTGCGCCGCTACGGGCTGCGCCTGCAGCAGCGCAAGGTCGGCGAGGAGCTGGCCGCCCTGTCCCGCACCACCAACGCCGACAAGTCTGACAAGAGCGACAAGCCGGAGGTGTCGGCGTGAGTACGGACCTCAAGACCGCGACGAAGCTCGCGGTCCCCGGGAAGGGCGGGCGGCGCAAGCTGACCTACCCCTGGATCCTGCTGATCATCGCCGGCGCGCTGGTCGCGCTCTCCCTCCTGCGGGCCGTCACCGGCACCGCGGACCTCACCTCCGCCGGCCAGTTCGGCGCCGCACTGAGCGCCGCCGTGCCGATCGGCCTGGCGGGTCTGGGCGGCCTGTGGGCCGAGCGGGCCGGCGTGGTCAACATCGGCCTCGAAGGCATGATGATGCTCGGCTCGTTCGCGGCCGGGTGGGTCGGCTGGGAGCACGGCCCCTGGGCGGCGGCGCTGGCCGGCATCGCCGGCGGTGCGCTCGGCGGCCTGATCCACGCCGTCGCCACCGTCACCTTCGGCGTCGACCACATCGTCTCCGGCGTCGCGGTCAACATCCTGGCGCTCGGCGCCACCCAGTACCTGGCCACCCTGTTGTTCGGCCAGGAGGGCAGCGCGGCCATGCTGGCCGGCGGCAACGACAAGCAGTCCCCGCCGATGCCCGACATGCCGAGCTTCACCGTCCCCGGCCTGTCGGACGCGCTGAACTCGCTGGAGGCGCACCACTGGTTCCTGGTCTCCGACGTCGCCGGCATCCTCGGCGCGGCGGTCACCAACGTCTCCTGGCTGACCCTGCTCACCATCGGCCTGTTCGTCGGCACCTTCTACCTGCTGTGGCGCTCCTCGTTCGGCCTGCGGCTGCGCTCCTGCGGCGAGGCCCCGGTCTCGGCCGAGTCCCTGGGCGTCAACGTGTACTCGTACAAGTACGCGGCGGTCCTGGTCTCCGGCGCCCTGGCCGGCCTCGGCGGTGCCTTCCTCTCCATCGGGGTGCATTTCTACCAGGACGGGCAGACCGGCGGCCGCGGCTACATCGGTCTCGCCACGATGATCTTCGGCAACTGGCGTCCTGGCGGCGTCGCGATGGGCGCGGGCCTGTTCGGCTTCATGGACGCCATGCAGCTGCGCAGCGGCGGCCCGACCGTCCACGCCCTGCTGCTGGGCCTGGCCGCGCTGCTCGCGGTGATCGCGCTGCTGAAGCTGCGCGCCGCCAAGCGCACCCAGGCCGCGCTGTCGGCGGTGGCGGCCGTCGTCCTCATAGGCTGGTACTTCCTGGCCGACACCGTTCCGCTGGAACTGGTCGAGGCGAGCCCGTACATCGCCACCCTGCTCGTCCTCGCCCTCTCCGCCCAGCGACTGCGGCCCCCGAAGGCGAACGGCAAGCCCTACCGCCGAGGACAAGGCACATGACACCACCGGTGCCGGTCGACTGGACCGCACTGCGCGCGCAGGCCCGGGACGCGATGTCCCGGGCCTACGCCCCTTATTCCGGCTACCCCGTCGGCGCCGCCGCCCTCGTGGACGACGGCCGCACGATCGCCGCCTGCAACGTCGAGAACGCCTCCTACGGCCTCGCCCTCTGCGCCGAATGCGGCCTGGTCTCCGCCCTGTTCGCGGGCCGGACCACCACCGACGGACCGGCACCCCGCCTGACCGCCTTCACCTGTGTCGACGGGGCGGGCGAGCTGCTGGTCCCCTGCGGCCGCTGCCGCCAACTCCTGTGGGAACACGGCGGCCCGGACCTCCTGGTCGACACGGCGGCGGGCATCCGGCCACTGTCGGAGCTGCTGCCGGACGCGTTCGGGCCGGGGCATCTGGTGGGCTGACGGGCCGTTGGGTGCAGGGCCGGCAGCCTGACCGGTGCGGGGCTCCAGGAGACACGCACCGGTCGCGGGGTTGCCGAGCACTCCCCGGGCGGACCGGCCGGTCATATCAGCCCGGTGCGCAGGGCGTAGGAGACCGCGTGCGCCCGGTTGCGCAGGTTCAGACGCTTCATCAGGCCATAGAGCACGTACTTGACGGTGCGTTCGGAATAGGCGAGCTTCTCTGCGATCTCCGACAGCTCCAGGCCCTCCGCGATGAGGCGCAGGACGTCCACCTCGCGGGGGCTGACACCGGAGGCGGTCAGGCCGCGGGGCGTGAGGACCTCGTGGTGGGTCCACTGGACCTGCCGCATGAGGGTTCCCTGGAGGGCGGGGGGAAAGCTGCCGCCACCGCGCGCGACGGTGAGCAGTGCCTGGAAGAAGGCCGCCGGGGTGAAGCTGTCGCGCCACAGTACGGCGCGTACCCCGCGGTCGACCGCGGCGAAGATGTCGGCCTGCCACTGCCGTCCGACCAGCAGCGCGAAGCGTGCCTGTGAGGAGGCGGAGAGGCTGTGCAGCAGGCTGAGGGTGGCGGCGTTCGCGGTGTCCACCACGACCACGGTCACGTCCGCCTGGTCCGCGGACGTCTCGCAGAAGCGCCGGTCGTGCTGGAGGTGGCTGGCCAGGCCGGCGCGGGTGAGGGCGTCGGGAGAGTGGATCGCCACCCCCACTTTCTGCGTGGGCGTTTGCTGTGGCACCAGACCTCCCGCAGACAAAGGAGTAGTTCATCATTTGTTCAAGACGTCAATGGTGTCACGCACGGTTCAGGTCACGGCCGGGAGCGGATCGCTGGACACCAAACGACAGGGAAACCTGGCACCAGCACCGATCGGTACCCAGCGGATTCGCCGGACGCCGGATGCGGCCTCATGGCCTCAGACGTCGACGAGGCCGGCGCCAGGCTTTCGGACCATCACCCGGCGGTTGCCTGCCGGGCCCGGAGTGAGGAGTCGGTCGATGCAGCAGCCCGGTTCGTCCCTGCCAGGCAGGGAGGACGACGTCCGCGCGGTCGCCCGCGCACTGGGCTCCACCGGCACCGCACGGACCGTGCTGGTCACCGGTGCCGGCGGAGTGGGCAAGACCACCGTCGTGGAGTCCGGCCGCCTGGCGGCGGTGCAGGGCGGCGCGAAGGTGCTGCGGCTCGGCCTGTCGACGTCCGAGGGGGAGCCGGGCACGGCGGCGCTGGTCGACGCGGTCTGCCGGCTGCTGGCCCGGATCAGCGATGGCCGGCTGCCGGCGCGCGTGGTCGAGATCCGGCGCGTGGAACTGCGGACCGCCGGCCGTGACGGGGGGCTCGCCCTGCTGTCCACGATCGGCGAGGTCCTCACCGACGCGGCGGAGCACGTCCCGTTCTCCATGGTGGTGGACGGCATCGACGGCTTGCCGCCGGCCACCGCCTCCGCTCTGGGGCTGCTGCTGCGCGTCTTCCGGCCCGTCGGCCTGCCCGTGGTGCTGGCGTCCCGGCCGGCCGCGCCGGCACACCGCGGCGAACACCTGCCGCCGGCCGCCGATGACGTACTCGACCTGGGCCCGCTGGCGCCGGACGACGTGCGCGAAATGCTCTCGCGTCGGCTCGGCCACCCGGTCGAGCCCGACCTGGTGACGGCGGTGGCCCGCTCCCTCGGCCCCTTGAGGGGCAACCCCGCCGCGCTGCTCTCGGTGCTCGCCGGGATCGAACAGGACGGGGCGCTCCTGGAATTGGACGGCCGGCTCGCCCTCAGCGAACCGGCGGGCGGCCTGCGCTTCGGCGGGGACGCGGAGGAGCTGGCCGCCCTCGGGTGGCCGGACCTCCCCCCGGACGCCGGGCGCACCAAGGTCGCGGCCGCGCTGGCCCGCCTGGTCGCCACGGCCGAGTTGCGCCTGGAGGACCTGCACCGCATGACGACGCCGGGCCGGGGAGCCAGGCCCGACGCCGTCCGGGCTGTGGACCAGCTGTTCACCCAGGGCGTGCTGATGGCCGACCAGGAGGGGCGGGTGGGATTCGCCGTGCCGGCGCTGGCGGCGGCGCTGCGGAAGCTGCCCGTCACCTGCGACGTGCCGGAGCTGCACGCCCGTATCGTGCGTACGGCTCTCGACCGGCTCGGCCCGGTCTCCGCGGGCACCGGCCACCCCCGACTGGCCGGCCACGCGATCGCCGTCGGCCCGGAGTTGGACGACGGGGTCGCGGTGCCGCTGCTGCTGGCGGCAGCCGGCAGGTACGCGCGGTTCTCCGCGCCCCGGGCGGTCGCTGTCTACGGCGCGGCGCTGGACCGCATGCGGCCGGGACCGGAGGCGTCCGGCGTGCTGCGCCAGGCGCTGGAACTCGGCCTGCGGAACGCCGACTACGCCGGGTCGCTGGCGCTGGCGGAGCCGTTGACCGCCTGCCTCGACGCCGCGCCCGCGAACGCCGGGGCCGACCTGGACTTCAGCGCCCGCGCCTGGAGCATGGCGGCGCTGCACGAACACGGCCCCCGGCACACCGAGGCGGCGGAGGACCGGCGCTCCGCCGCGCTGCGGCGGATACCGGCGGCGGCGGGCCTGGCGGCGCTGGGCGGGCGGTACGGGATCGGGCCGCTGACCCCCATGGTGTGGGCCGGCGCGCCCGGGGCGGACGAGCCCGCTTGTGGCCCGCTGCCCACGCCGGCCGAGACCCGGCTGCTGGCGGCGGTGGTGGGCGGGCGGGAGGATAGCGAACGGGCCCGCCGCGACCTGCCGGTGGCGGTCGAGGGGGCGGCCTGGGACCGGCTGCGCGGCGTCGCCGCGTACGGTGACCTGGCCGGTGCCCTGGAGGCGGTGCTGGCGGACCGGTACGTCAAGGCCGGCGACAGCACCGCGGTGCGGTACCACGCGGTGGTCCGCGACTACCTCGCGGGCCGGTGGGACGAGACGCTGTCCGGGGTCCGCCGGATCGAACTGCGCAGCAGGTCCCGCGATTTCTCCGGCGCCGCCCAGCTGGCACGGGCGCTGGCGGGCGAGATCCACTGGATACGCGGCGACATCGGGCAGGCCCGCGCATGGCTGGAGCTCATACCCGAGACCGTCTTCCACCCCCTGATCGGGCGGGTGTGGCTGAGCGTCCGTCACGCGACGGGCGGGGCCGACGAGGCGTTCGAGCGGGCGTGGCAGGACGTCGAGTGGGCGCGCGAGAACGGTGTGCTCGCGGGCCTGGACCGGCTGTTGCTGCGGTTGCTCTCGTTCGGTTCGCGGGACGGCCGGGAGCGGGACTGCGAGCGGGCGCAGGAGGAACTGGACGCCCTGCACGACGAGGTGGACTCCCCGATGACGCGGGAGTCCGTACTCCTCGGGCGGGCGCTGCTGCACCGCGACGCCGGCAGCGTGCGGACCGCCTTACCCCTGGTGCGGCGGCGCGGCGACCGGCTGTTGGCGCTGTTCGCCTGGGAGTGCCTGGTCGTGGTGGGCGACGACCCCCAGACCTGGTTGGACGAGGCCGTGCGGGACGCGCAGTCGCTCGGGGCATCGGCGTACCTGCGCGACATTCTCGCCGTCCGGGCGCGGCAGAACGGTCTGAAGCTGAGCCTGCCGCGGCGGCGGGCCACTCCGACCAGGCTGAACGAGAGCGATGTGCGCCTGATCGACCTGGTGAGCGACGGTGAGACGAACCGGCGGATAGCCGCCCTCATGGCGTGCAGCGAGAAGACCGTGGAGCAGCGGCTGACCCGGCTCTTCCAGCGCACCGGGTGCCGTTCCCGCACGGAGTTGGCCGCGTCCCGGCTCGACGGGAGCCTGGCCCGGCTGGGCCTGCTGCCCCACGTGCCGGCAGCGGGGGGCGACGCTCGCTCCGTGGCGCAACCCGGCCATGTGCACTTGCTGGGGTGACGGACGGTGCGTCGTGGTCGCCGACCGGCGGGGCTCCCCGCGCACTCCGTGAACGCGGGGAGCCCCGTGAACTCCGTGAATTCCGTGGACTTCAGGAACCCGACCAGGACCAGTCGGTGTCGGCGGGTCCGCAGGGCCGCAGTTGGAGGCGGGCGTCGGGGCCGGCGCCCGGCCCCCCGTCGACGCCCAGGCACAGGCCGCCGCTCCGGGAGTTGCGGAGCTGGTAGTGGTTGTCCTGTCCCGGCCAGACGTACCAGGTCTGGTTGTCCTGGGCGCTCCCGTTGCACGGGAACTCGGAGACCTTGGTGCCCGCCGGCTGCCCGCCGAAGTCCGGCAGGTCCATGCACAGATTGTCCTTGGTGTTGCGGACCACGAAGAGGTTCGCGCCCCCCGGTCCCTTGCCCTGGACCATCTGGAGGTTCCACATCTGGTTGTCGGCGTCACCGGCCTGGCAGTGGAACTCGTTGACGGGACCGTTGGCCGCCCCGTTGCCCAGGTCCGGCAGGTCGGCGCAGAGGCCGGTGGCGCGGTTGTGCAGCAGCGCCTGGGAGGCGCCTCCGAACAGCCGGGAGCCGGCCGGGGCGAGCGAACCGCCCGAGAGCGCGTTCTTCGCCGGGGAGTCCACCGTCGGGGCGCCGCCGGGGCCGGCCGGGTGACCGTTCCCCGGGCGGGGCTTCGGCTTCGGGGCGTGGTGCCCCGCGGAGGTGGAGGGCGCGGCGGAGGCGGCGGACTTGGAGGCGGAGGGTGAGTGGGAGCCGGAGGAGGACGGCGCCCGGCTCCCGGGCACGGCGTCCTGCGGGATGTCGGCCAAGGCGCCCTGACGGTCCGTGGACTTGCCGTGCGAACCCGGCGCCATGAGCAGGAACGGCACCGACAGCAGGGCCACGCCGCCGACCGCCGCGGCGAGCAGCGTCCTGCGGGGATGGCGCTGCCGCGCCGCCGGCGGTGTGGTCGGCGGGGAGGTCTTCCCGGCTGCGGCCGGTGTCGGTGCCGGCGGGGAGGGTTTCCCGTCCGTGCCCGGCGGGTTGCGGGTGCCGGGGTGCGGCGCCTCCGTGCGGTCCGCGTCCTGGTCCCAGAGCGCGGGTGAGCCGTCGGCGAGCGTCTGCATGCGGGCCGCGGCTCGCATGCGCTGCACCAGGCGCCCTCGCAGCCGAGCGCCGGCCGGGCTCTTCGGGGTGCGGTTCGATGGCGGGGAGCCGGAGATGCCGGGGTCCGGCACCGCCGGGTCGGCGGAGGGCGCCGGGGGCCCCGGGCTCTCCGCGTCGTGGGGCTCCCGCCGTGAGGAGCGTGAGAGCTGCGCAGTCAGGGCGTGCCTCCTTGACGGGGTGGCTAGGTGAGGTGGGGGCCGGCCGTGGCCGGTCTCGCCTGTCCGGGATGCTAGTGGTTCTCCCCGGAAGCGGGGCCCACCCGCCCGCCACGTCCCGGCGTTTGGCGCGGGCGTACATCGGTGCGCGTACAAAAGGGAAAGGTCCGCAGGGGAGTTCAGAGATCTCGGGCGCTGTCACTGTGTCGCACGAGGGTCGCTCCACGGCGCGTACGACGGGGTACGCACCACCTCGCCGGCCGCTGCCGGCGAGCCCGGCCCGACTGTGGGGCCCTGTGGGACGGAACCGCGGGAGAACGTAACCTCACTTGTAGTGACACCTGAGTGGTGCGTGACACCTGAGTGGTGCGTGACACCCGGGTGGTGAATGACACCCGAGACCGCTCCGGGCACCAGGCCCGCTCGTGCGGCGGGCCCCGCCGACGGCGGTCCGGCAGACGCACTCTGCTGGAGGAGACATGGGCAACCGAAGCGGACCGGCCGCGGACGACTTCGCCGCGAAGCCGTCGGGCGCGGGCCCGGCGGACGGCGCCGACCGGGACCCGGCGCACCTGCCCGGTCGCGAGCGGGCGTTGGCGGACGTCCGGCAGCGCCTCTTCGCCTCCGAGGGGCCGAACCTGCTGGTCGTCGAGGGGGAACGCGGCGTCGGCCGTTCCACGTTCGTCCATGCCCTCGCCACCGGGGCACGTGCGGACGAGAGGGAGGTCTCGTTCCTGGTCTGCGACCCCGAGGACGGCCGGCGCCCGCTGCTGCTGGCGCTGCGGCTGGTCAAGGCGCTCGCACCGCACCGGCAGTCCCCGCCCAGGCCGCGGCGGGCCGACGGCGGGGCGGCGGACGCGCTGGCCGCCGTCGAGCGCGGGGAACCGGCCGCCATGGGCCGGGCGCTGGTGGCCGCCCTGGCGCAGTCCGCCCCCCTGACCCTCGTGGTCGACGACGCCCACCACGCCGACACCGAGTCGCTGGACCTGCTCGGCGGCGTCGACCTCGAACGGGTCGCGCCCGACGTGCGGCTGGTCCTGTCGGTGCTCCGGCACAGGGGGGCCGGGCGGCACACGCCCGGTGGTGGCCCGAGTGGCGGGGTGGAGCGCCTGGCGAACCGTCGCGGCGCGCACCGCACCGTCCTGCCGCGTCTGGAGCGGGCGGAGGTCGCCGCGGTGGTCAGCCGGCGGCTGCATGCGGTCGCGGACCCTGAACTGGTCTGCGAGGCACACGACATGAGCGGGGGAGTGCCGGCGGCGGTCGACGTCCTGCTCACCGCGTGGTCCCGGAACGGCGCGACCCGGACGGTCGACGACCGGGTCCTGCTGTGTCCGGGCACTCCGCCGCCGGTGCTGCCGGACGAGGACCGGTTCGTCGCGGCGCTGCGCGCGCTGGGCGAGCCGAGCCGCACGGTGGCCGCGGCGCTGAGCGTTCTGTGGCCGCTGGGCCGGGCGGCCGCGACACACGTGGCCGAGGCGACCGGCTTGTCAGCGGCGCTCGTGGACGACGGCCTGGGCGCCCTGATCGCCGCGGGGATCGTGGGGGAACTCCCCGGCCCCGAGGGCGCTCCGCCCCGCGGGTGGGCGTTCTCCGTCCCCCTGTTGGAGCACACGGTCCGCCGCCGGCTGGGCCCCCTGGAACGCAACCGGCTGTCGGTCGCCGCGGTGGCAGCGGTCCGGGACGCGGCGGCCGCGCGGCGGGCCGGGACGCAGGAGGCCGGGACGCAGGGGGCCGCGGCGGAGCTGCTCGCCGAGGCCGACCCCGACACCTACCTGCCGGACCGGCTCGCCGAGGTGGACTTTGGCCTGGACCGCCGGCGTGTGGTGGCCGAGTTGGCGGCGGCGGCCGACCGGCTGCACCCCGACCCGGGCCGGCGGGGGATGCTGCGGTGGCTGCGGACCGCCGTCCGCTTCGCCGAGGAGCCGGAGGTGCGGGACGACCTGATCCGGCGGTACGTGGGGATGGCCTACACCGCGGGCGAGTACGAGGCCGCCCGGCGGGCCGCCGCCTCGGTACTGCGCGACCCGGCCGGCTTCGGCCTCGTGGCGCTCCAGGAGGCCGCGGCCTTGTTGGTGGGGTCCGCGGCCGCCGTCGGCGACCGGATATGGCTGGACCGGCTGGCCTCGGGCCGCTGGTGGCGGATGCAGGGCCTGCCGCCCGCGGTGGAGGTGACCGGGCGGGCCCTGGCGCTGTGCGGGCAGGGCCGGTGGACGCAGGCGCTGGCGCTGCTCAGGCAGACCGGCCGGGAGGAGGACGACGCACGGGCCGCCCAGGGGGACGAGGCGCGGGCCGCCCGGGTGTTCCCCGCGCTGTTCCGCGCCGTGGCCGAGCTCGTCTGCGGTGAGCCGGAGCGGTTCGTCCGGTCGCTGACCCTGCCGGACATGAACGAACTGCCCCGCTACGGGCGGTACGCGGTGACCGTGATCCAGGTGGACCAGCTCCTCGGCGCGGGGGACCTGCGGGAGGCCGGAGCGGTCCTGGCCCGCCGGGGGATCACCGAGAAGGCGCTCCCCGCGTACAGCCTGTTCCTGTGGCACCACCTGGAGGGCCGGTGGGACGACGCGCTGGCGGTGGCCCGGCGGGCCCTGGTGAGCGGTCAGGTCGACATGCCCACACCCGGACACCACCTGCTGCCCGAGCGCATGTCGGCCGTCCTGCTCGCTCGTGGCCGCACCCGGAGCGCCCAGTATTTCCTGGACGAGGCGCGCGGGCGGGCGACCGGGCCGTCCGAGTCCCTCCTGGACCGCGCCGAGGCGGAACTGGCGCGGACGCTCGGCGACCTCTCCGGTGCCGAGCAGACGCTGCGGCGGGGGCTGAAGGCCGCCGAGGCCGGCGGGTACGTCTACGGCACCGACGAGCTGTGGGCCGCCCTGGTTCAGGTGTGCCTGGACACCGGCCAGGTCTCTGCGGCGGCGGAGTGCGTGCGGGAGCTGGAGCGGGTGGCACAGCGGACCGGCCAGGGCCGCGCGCACCTGCTCCACCTGCGCGCCGCGGCCCAACTCCCCGGGCAGGACGCGACCGTGGTCCAAGACCTCCTGCGGGAGGCGGTGGGCTTGGCCCGCTCCAGGAGCCAGCCGTTCGAGACCGCCGAGACGCTGCTTGCCGCGGCGTCGGCGAGCGGCGGCCCGGCTCCCTGGCTGTACGAGGCGTATCAGCTGTTCGGTGACGTCGGCGCGTCGCTGTGGCGGTTCCGCACCCGCGCCGCCATCCGGGAGAGCCGGCACCCCGTCCCCGGGCGCAAACAGGCCACCGCGGAGAACGAGCAGCTGTTAGCCGTGCTCGTCGCCGAGGGACTGTCCAACCGTCAGATCGCCGCTGTCCTCGGCCTCAGCGAGGACGCCGTGGCCAACCGGCTCACCCGGCTCTTCGCCCGCGTCGGTGTGCGGTCCCGCGCGGAGGTCGTGGCCGCGGTGCGCACCGGGCACCCACTGGGCACTCCGGAGCGGTGAGCGGGTGGCCCCACGTGGAGCCACCCGCCACAAAGCGGCTCAATTCGCACGCACGTCCTACATGCCAGGTTTCCCCATGACTTGCGCGACAGGGCAGCTCCGGGGGCATGCGGCCTTCCCGTCGTGGCACGATCGCCCCGTTCGATCTCCGCACACCGCATATCCCAGGAGAGTGCGTATGTCGCCACACATGCTTGTCGACACCGTGCGTGTGGCGATACACGCGCCCGAAGGCATCGTCCGTGCCGGTCTGGTCAGCTATCTCCAGCACGACCGCGAACTGGCCGAGGTGTCCGTCAGTGACGTACGCGACGGTGACGTCGTGGTGGTCGCCACGGATGTCGCGGACGCCGCCGCGCTGGAGTCCCTGGGCGCGCTCAGCGACGCCGCGGACGTCCTGTTCGTCCTTGTCGTGGCCAAAATGCAGTGGCGGGCCGACATCTCCGCGGCCGTCGACCGCGGGGTGCGGGCGGTGCTGTGGCGCGACTCCTTCACCCCGGCCGACTTCACCCGGACCCTGCTCGCCGTCGCGCAGGGCGGCGGCAGTTTCCCCGCCTCCCTCCAGGGGACGCTGATGGAGCAGGTCCAGGTCACCCAGCGCGAGGTCCTGGTGCCTCGCGGCCTGGCGGCCTCCGGGATCAGCTCCCGTGAGATGGACGTGCTGCGGCTCGTCGCCGAGGGCGAGGAACTGTCGCAGATCGCCGCGAAACTGTGCTACTCCGAGCGCACCATCAAGTACGTGCTGTACGGCGTGATGAAGCGGCTCCGGCTGCGCAACCGCGCGCACGCCGTCTCCTACGCCATCCGCTCCGGCCTCATCTGACGGCGCGCCGGGCCATCCGGCCGCGTCCCGCCGGGGCAGGTTCCCCACGCCACCGCGCGACGCCGACGCCGCGGGGACGGCCGGACCACCGCTGAACTGGCAGGCACAGTTCCGCTGTCCGGACGGACAGTTTTCCACCACCGGCTCCCGACGTCGCGCCGCCCCTCCCTACTGTGAAAAGGGCAGCCGTGCTGCCATGCCGCGGCTCCGTCCGGGCCCACCACCATCCTGAAGGACAGACCGATGAGCACCGTGGTCGTCAACCGCTCGCCTCGTGTCCCCGGCCCCGAGGCCCCGGAGGGACAGATCGAGCTGGCTGAACCTCCCGCCCTCGGTGAGCCCGCCACCGCGGACTTCAGCTCGGTACTGGTCTACCTGCCGATGCTGCTGGGCGTGGGTGCCATGGCGATGATGTTCACCCTCGGCGCCAAATCTCCCACGACGTTCCTGATGTCCGGGATGATGGGCACGGCGATGCTGAGCATGGCGCTCACCCAGATCGGCCGCCGCGGCGCCGAGCGCAAGCGCAAGATGCGCGCCGAGCGCCGCGACTACCTGCGCTACCTCGCCCAACTGCGCCGCCAGGTGCGGCAGGCGGCTGCCGAGCAGCGCGCCGCGGCCTACTGGGACAACCCGCGCCCGCAGGACCTGTGGGCGATGGCGTCCGGGCCGCGCCTGTGGGAGCGCAGGGGCGGGCACGAGGACTTCGCCGAGGTGCGCATCGGCCTTGGCTCCCGCAGGGCGGGCCTGGCCCTGGCGCCGCCGGAGACCAAGCCGGTGGAGGACCTCGAACCGCTCTCGGCGATCTCGCTGCGGCGCTTCACCAAGGCGTACCAGAACGTCACCCACCTGCCGGTGACGGTGCCGCTGCGCCGGTTCACCAGCGTGGAGCTGGCCGGCGACGGCGAGGCCGCACTCGGCCTGCTGCGTGCCCTGATCGGCCGGCTCGCCGTGGCGCACGCGCCGGACGAGATGCGCATCGCCCTGCTCACCGACGCGGTGGGGCGCACCGAATGGGACTGGCTGAAGTGGCTGCCCCACAACGCGCACCCGCACCTGGAGGACGAGACTGGTCCGCTGCGGCTGGTGTCGGACGACCATGACGTGCTGCTGGACCTGCTTGAGGTGACCGAGCGCCCCGAGCACGAGCCCGGCTCGCCGCCCCGGCCCGGCGAGCCCTTCGTCGTCGTGCTCGCCTACCGGGCGTACCTGCCCGAGACCTCCCGGCTGCTGGCGGACGGCATCCGCAATGTCGTGCTGCTGGACGCCACCGGCGCGATGACCGGCGGCCCCGACGTGCTGCGGCTGTCCGTGCGGGACGGCGAGGTGGAGTACCCCTCGGGGGACACCGCCGTCACGGCGAGAGCCGACACGCTGAGCGCCTCGGCCGCCGAGGAACTCGCCCGTGTCCTGGCGCCGATGCGCACCAGCAGCGGCGGCATCGAACTCGTCGAGCAGCCGCTGGAGACCGACTTCGACCTCGCCACCCTGCTCGGCGTCCGCGACCCGCGCTCCTTCGACGTGCCCTCCCTGTGGCGCACCCGGACGGCCCAGAGCTCGCGGCTGCGGGTGCCGATCGGCATCACCGAGGACAACGAGGTCCTGGAGCTGGACCTCAAGGAGTCAGCCCAAGCCGGTATGGGCCCGCACGGTCTGCTGATCGGCGCGACCGGTTCCGGCAAGAGTGAACTGGTGCGCACCCTGGTCATCGGGCTCGCGGCGACGCACTCCTCGGACATCCTCAACTTCGTGCTGGTGGACTTCAAGGGTGGCGCGACCTTCCTCAACATGGACCGGTTGCCGCACACCTCCGCGGTCATCACCAACCTGGCCGACGAGCTCCACCTCGTGGACCGTATGCGGGACTCGCTCCAGGGCGAGATGATCCGCCGCCAGGAGCTGCTGCGCGAGAGCGGGCACTCCTCCCTCTACGACTACGAGAAGGCGCGGCTCGGCGGCGCGCCGCTCACCCCGCTGCCGTCCCTGGTGATCGTGGTGGACGAGTTCTCCGAACTGCTGGCCACCAAGCCGGAGTTCGTCGAGTTGTTCGTCACCATCGGGCGCCTCGGCCGCTCGCTGGGCGTGCACCTGCTGCTGGCCTCCCAGCGGCTGGACGAGGGCCGCATCCACCGGGTCGAGGGCCACCTGTCGTACCGGATCGCGCTGCGCACCTTCTCCTCGATGGAATCCCGCAGCGTCATCGGCGTCGGCTCCGCCTACGAGCTGCCGTCCGCACCGGGCAACGGCTACCTGAAGGTCGACACCACTAACCTGGCCCGCTTCAAGGCCGCCTACGTCTCGGGCGCCGCCCCGGCCCCGCAGACCGCGTCCCGCCCGACGGAGGCGATCGCCGGCTCCCAGGAGATCGTCGCCTTCGGCATGGAGCAGCGCACCCCGGTGCCGCCGGACGACACGGAGACGGCCGAGGAGCACACCGCGCAGCAGACGCCGACGGCCGAGCCGGCCTCCGACGACGAGGAGAGCCTGCTGGAGGTCCTGGTGGACCGGCTGGAGGGCGCCGGCCCGCCGGCCCGCCAGGTGTGGCTGCCGCCGCTGGACTTCTCGCCCAGCCTCGACCAGTTGCTGCCCGGTATCGTCCCCGACCCGGAGCGCGGCATGAGCGCCGTCGACTACGCGGCGCTCGGCGCCCTGCGCGTACCCCTCGGCATGGTCGACCGGCCCTACGAGCAGCTGCGCGAACTGCTGGTCGCCGACCTGTCCGGCGCCGACGGCCACCTGGCCATCGCCGGCGCCCCGCAGAGCGGCAAGTCCACGACGCTGCGCACCCTGATGCTCTCCCTCGCCCTCACCCACACCCCGCGCGAGGTGCAGTTCTACTGCCTCGACTTCGGCGGCGGCGGTCTGCAGTCCACTGCGGGCCTGCCGCACGTCGGCTCGATCGCCACCCGCATGGAGCGGGATCGCGTGACGCGCACGGTGGAGGAGCTCAGCCAGCTGCTGGAGGCCCGCGAACGGCGCTTCACCGAGAACGGCCTGGAGTCGATGACGGCGTACCGGCAGATGCGGGACAGCGGCCAGATCGACGACCCCTACGGCGACGTCTTCCTCGTCATCGACAACTGGGGCACCCTCAAGCAGGACTTCGAGGAGCTGGAGCCGCGCATCACCGACCTGGCGGCCCGGGGCCTGTCCTTCGGCCTGCACGTGGTGGCCTCCGCGGTGCGCTGGTCGGAGATCCGGCCGCGCGCCCGCGACCTGTTCGGCAGCAAGCTCGAACTCCGCCTCGGTGACGCCGTGGAGTCCGAGCTCGGCTCCAAGCTCGCCGCGAGCGTGCCCCAGCAGCCGGGCCGCGGCCTGACCAAGTCCAAGTTCCACTTCCTGTCCGCGCTGCCCCGCCTGGACAGCTCCTCCGGGACCGAGGACCTCACCGCGGCGACCAGGTCGGCCGTCGCCGAGATCGACACCTTCTGGACCGGACGGCAGGCCCCCGGCGTGCGGATGCTGCCCGCCAAGCTGCCGCTGGACAAGCTCCCGGCGCCCGAGGGCGACCTGCGGGTCTGCGTCGGCTGGGACGAGCAGCGCCTCGCCCCGGTGTGGCACGACTTTGGGGCCGCCCCGCACCTGATGGTCTTCGGCGACGCCGAGACCGGCAAGACCAACGTCCTGCGGCTGACGATCGATGCCATCACCCGCCGCTACCAGCCGGACGAGGCCCGCATCCTGCTCGCCGACACCCGGCGCGATCTGCTCGGCCTCGTCCCCGAGGAGTACCGGGTGGGTTTCGCGGTGGACGGCGAGAGCCTCACCCAACTCGCCGGCAGCGCCGCGGTGTCGGTCGGCAAGCGCGTCCCCGGCGCCGACATCGCCCCCGAGCGCCTGCCCCGGCGCGACTGGTGGTCCGGGCCGAGGCTCTTCATGCTCATTGACGACTACGACCTCTACGGTGGTGGGCCGGGCAGCGGTTCGCCGCTCAACCCGCTCGCCCCGATGCTCGCCCACTCCGTGAACATCGGCCTGCATCTGGTGATCTCGCGTTCCACCTCCGGAGCCGGCCGCGCCATGATGGACCCGGTGCTGCGCCGGATCTGGGAACTGGGCAACCCGGCACTGCTGCACTCCTACCCCAAGGAGGAAGGCAAGTTCATCGGTGAGGCCAGGCCGCGGACCCTGCCCCCCGGCCGTGCGCAGCTCGTCACCCGCCGCGGTGTGCGCCTGATGCAGGTCGGATACGCGGGCCCCTGACGCCAGGCCCGCCCCCGTCCTCCAAGCCACCGCGAACCCCCGCTTCCAGGAGCACCATGACCACCGCCCTACCCGCCCCCCGCACCCCGGGAGCGGTCAGCACCGAGGTGTGCCGGCTGACCATCGCCGGGCCGGCCGGCCGCGCAGACCTGGCCGTCCCCGTCACCACCTCCGTCTCCGCCCTGCTGCCGGTGCTGCTGCGGCGGGTCTCCACCGACCCCGGCAGGCCGGCCTCCACCTGGACCCTGCAACGCCTGGGCGAGGCGCCCCTCGACCTGGACGCCACGCCGCAGAGCGCGGGCCTCCTCCACGGCGACGTCCTCCACCTGCGGCCCGCCGACGACCCGATGCCGGAGTGGGAGTACGACGACGTCTCCGACGGCGTGGGCCAGGCCGTCGGCGCGCACACCGACCGGTGGCGCCCGGAACTGACCCGCCGGCTCTTCCTCGGCCTGGCCTGCCTGGTGCTGGCCACGCTGGCAGCGGCCGTTCCGGTGCTCGGGCAGGGAGTCCTGGTCCCTGTGCTGTACGCCGTGTCCGCCGTCGTGCTCGGCGCCGGCTGCGCGTTGGACCAGCAGTGGTCCAACGACCGCGGGATCGCGCTGGTCACCGGTGTCGGCGCGTGCGCCAACGCGGCGCTGGCCGGTCTGACGTCTCTCGGCTCCACCGCCGCCCTGCTCTCACCGAAACCCGGTGACGTCCTGCTCGGCGGGGCCGCCGCCCTCGTGGCCGCCGTCGTCCTGCTGTCCGTGTCCCGGATACCGGTCGCGGTCACCGGCACCGTGCTCGCCACCGCGGCCCTCGTCGCGCTCACCGCGGGGGTCGGCGTCCTGTCCGGCTGGGACGGGGCACGCAGCGCCGGCACGGTGGCGGTCACCGCGTTCTTCTTCGGGCACCTCGCGCCCCGCGCGTCGCTGCGGATGGCCCGGCTGCGGGTGCCGCAACTGCCGCACAACGCCGCGGAGCTCCAGGAGGACGTCGACCCCCTCGCCGAGGACCAGGTCAAGCGCAGGACCGCCATCGCCGACGCGTTCTTGACGGTGGTCACCGGCGCCACCGCCGCGCTCTGCTCGGGCGCCTTCGTGCTGACGGCGCACGCCGACGGGTGGATCGGCCGGCTCTTCCCGCTGGTGTTCGCCACCGCGGTGCTGCTGCGCTCCAAGCACCTGAACGCGACCTGGCAGCGGGTGCCGACCGTGCTGTGCGGGGTGCTCGGCCTGCTCGCCGGGGTGCTCGCCTGGACCGCGTCGCTGACCTCCCCCGCCGGGCGCTGCGCACTGCTGGTCGGCCTGCTGATCGGCGCGCTGCTGGTGCTGGTCGGCGCGTGGCGGCTGCCCACCGCCCGCCTGCTGCCGGTGTGGGGGCGGATGGCGGACATCCTGGAGATGCTGACGGCGCTCGCCCTGCTGCCGCTGCTGCTGCAACTCCTCCACGTTTACGCGCACGTGCGTGCCGCGGTCAGCTGAGGGGGCTCGGTGCAAACACGTCGCGACCACTTGCACGCCTACCAGTTCGCCACCGGACGACTGGCCTCGGCGCTGGTCTCCGGTACCCCCGGCAACGGCGAGGCGCCCATGCACAGCGCGGGGCTGGGCGCCATGTTCGGCGCCCTGCTCGCCGTGCTGCTGGTGATCGGCTCCGTCGTCTTCGGTTTCCTCAAGCCCGCCGAGAACACCTCCTGGAAGCACACCGGCGCCCTGGTCGTGCAGAAGGAGACCGGCACCCGCTACCTCTACGTCAAGGGCGAACTCCACCCGACCCTGAACTACGCCTCCGCGCTCCTGGCCGCCGGCAGCGGCGCCACCGTCACCGAGGTGTCCCGCGCGTCGCTGTCCGGCGTGCGGCGCGGCTCGACCATCGGCATCGCCGGTGCCCCCGACGACGTCGCGGAGCCGAGCGCCCTGCTGACCGGCGCCTGGGCCGACTGCCTGCGGCCCGGACCGCAGGCCGTCGAGCGGCTGGACTTCGCCCCGCAGTCCGCCCGGCCCGTCCCGGACGACACCCGGGTACTGGTCGCGGGCCCGCACGACAGCCGCTACGTGGTGTGGAAGGACACCAAGTACCCCATCGACGGGCGGCCCTCGCTGCTGGCCCTCGGCCTCGACACCGAGCGGCCGGTCCAGGCCACCCAGCCGTGGCTGGACGCGCTGCCCACCGGCGCCACCGTCAGCCCCGCCGCGATCCCCGGCGCGGGCAAGGGCGGCCGGACGGTGGCCGGCAGCCGGGCCACCGTGGGCAGTCTCTTCCGTACCGTCGTCGGCAGCACCCACCACTACTACGTGCTCCGCAACGACGGGATGGCCCCGCTCAACCAGACCGAGGCCGCGCTCCTCGCCGCCCGGCCGGGCGGCCGGCAGCCGGTGGGCGTGAGCCCCACGGACATCGCCGCCGTCCCGTCGTCCTCCGACTCCTCCCTGCTGCACCGCCTCCCCGACCTGCTCGCCGGCAAGGACGCGACCTCCGACAGCGGCGGCGCGCTGTGCCTGCGGCGGTCCACGTCCGGCAACAAGGTGCACAGCACCGTGGTGCGGGAGAGCGGCCGGGTCATGACGGCGCGGGCGACGGCCGTGCTCCCCACGGAGCACGCGGTGCTCGCCGCGCCGCCCAAGCAGCCCGGCGCCACGAAGGACCCGACCCCGTTCCTGATCACCGACCAGGGCGTGAAGTACGAGCTGGTCGGATCGGCCGGCCAGGCGCTCGGATACGGCAGCGTCACCCCCCGGACGCTGCCGTCGACGACCCTTGACCAGATACCCAACGGCCCGCGGCTCCGCCGCTCCCGGGCCGTCACCGTGGCGGGAGTCGACTGACGATGGCACGCGCCTTCGACGAGAACTCCGCGGCCCGCCGCGACCTCACCCCCCGGCTCTCCACCCGGTTGGCGCGCGCGGCCCTGCGCGCCGTCGGCCCGACGCTGGAGTCCAGGAACGTCGGCAACGCGCTCCTGGTCCATCCGCGCGGCTTCGTCGACAACCGGGCGCTGGCCTTCTCCCAGCGGCTGGCCGCCGATCCGCAGCACACCCTGGTCGTACTCGACCTGCCGGCCCGGCCGGAGGACGACGTGTGGGAGGCCGTGGCCCGCACCCTGGAACGCGCGGGCCGCAGTTTCCGGCTCGTCCCCGGCCGCGGCACCCGCGAGGACGTCCAACGCGCCGCGCAGTGGCTCGCCGACCGGCTGGAACGCATCGTGCTGGCCCCCGACGGCCCGCTGGTCCCCGCGGCCGGCGGCGCGCTGTTCGTGCCCGTCGACCACGGGCTGGGCTGGCTGCGCTACCGGCCCCGCAGGCCGTCGGCCCCGGACTCGCGGCGCTTCCCCAAGCCGCAGTGGGAGTACTCGGTACCGGACCAGCCGTGGTCGACCGGCCCCGGCGGGACGGCCGAGCCGCTGCCCGGGGGCGTGTGGCTGCGGGGCTCCTGGGAGGACGCCGCCACGCCCGACCACCGCCGGCGCCTGATCGACCTGCTCGTCGGCGACCCGGATCTGCTCGGCGTCGCGCTCGGCACGCCGGGCGCCTCGTCCGCGCTGCCGCTGGAGGAGGTCGCCGCGTTCTGGGCGACCCTGCCCAGCAGCGCGCACCACCTCGTGCGGTTCGTCCCCTACGGCCCGGTGGCCGTCCCGGACGGGGCCCCGCTGGGGCAGGCACTCGCCGACCTGCTCGGCCGGCGGGTCGTCGTCTACGCGGGCCTGCCCTCGGTCGGCCCGGAGGCCGGGACCCGGGAGGTCCGCACGCTCCAGGCCGACGGGACTCTGGGGTGGCGCCCGTACGCTGACGAGTTCGGCTTCACGCCGCGCGGGCCGAACGGCGAACCGGTCATGGCACCGGTGCCGCTGAACACCCGGGTGCCCACCGGCGCCACCGCCGCGGTCGCGCCCGGCGTCTACCGGCACGCGCCCGACGTGCTTCTTGAGGTCGTGCAGAGCGGCCTGTGGGTACGGCCGGCCGGCGAGCCGCACGACGGGTACGTGGTGCGCTCCGTCCCCGCCGACCCCGCCTTCCCCGCCATCCTGTACGACCAGACCGACCCGGTGACCGCCGACCGCATGCGGACCGTCGCCCATGAGCTGCTGCCCGCCCTGGATCCGGCGTTCCGTGACCGCACCCGTGTGCTGCCCTCCAGCGAGGCGGGGAGGGTGCCGCCGGGCGGCTACCCGCTGCCTGCCGTCGAGGTGCTGCCGACGGCGGCGCGGACCACGCCCGCCGTCGCGCCCGGCCGTCCGGGCGGCTGGATGCTGGAGGACCGCACGGGTGCGCAGCCGCCCCTGGCGCTGCCGTCCTCGCAGGGCCCCGCCGGCTGGACCGACCAGGCACCCGCGGCCGGGCCCGGCACGGTGGGCCGGCCGGCCGCCCCCGGCCCGGCCCCCGCCGAGGACCGGGCCGCGCCCCCGCTGCCCGGACGGCTGGATGCCGGCCCCGAGACGGTGCAGCTCAGGCCGCCCCGGACGCCGGCCCCGGTCACCCGCCCGGTGACGGGTCCGGAGCAGGCCGGTCCGCCGGCCGCGCCCGTGGCAGGGACGACGACCACCGGGACGGGCCCGGCGGCCCCCGCCGCGCCGGCCTCTCCCGCACCGACTCCTCCGGCACCGACTCCTCCGGCACCCACCCCTCCCGCGGCGCCCCCCGCCCCGGGGTCCGGTCCGGAGTGGACGGGGTCCGGTCCGGAGTGGACGGAGGACGTGCCGCCCGCCGCGTCGCCGGCCGGCCCGCCGCCCGCCAACCCCGCGGCCCCGCCCGCCGGTTCGCCGGCCGGCCCGCAGCCCGCCGCGCCGGCCGAGCCCGTGTCGCCGGCCCCTGTGTCGCCCGCGCCCGCGCCCGAGCCCGCCGCGCCCCAGGCCCCGCCCCCGCCGCCGGCCCCCGCGTCGCCCGGTCCCCGTCTGCCCAGCATCCGCCTGGAGTCCTCGCCCACGCCGCCGCCGGCCGCGACGCCGCCCCCGGCCCCGCGCCGGGACGACACCCCGCCGGACCCGCAGCCGCCCGCCGGCCCCCAGGCACCCCCGGCGCCGGAGCCCGAGCCGCCGCGGCCCGCCCCGGCCACGCCACCGGCCGCCGCCGCGGGACCGGCAGAGAAGGCCGTCGCACCGCCGCCACAGCCGCTCGCCGGCGCGGTACCGGGCACCGTCCGGGTCCAGCCCGAACCCGCGGCCGCCGCCGTCGTGCTGCCGCCCCCCAAGGGCGTCGACAGGGAACGCGACTGGGTGCGCCGCAGCCTCGGCGAGCGCTACGACACCGCGGCGGCCCTGGTCGCCCGGGTGCTCTCGCAGTCACCGGGGCTGGCCGGCGGGCCGCGCGGCTCCACCGCCGACGCGCTCACCGACCTGGCGGCCATTCGGCTGTACCTGTCCGGCTCGACCCCGGACATCGACGCCGCCATCCGGTCCGCCGTCGCCGGCCCGCACGTCCCGCTGGCACGCTGCGCCACCGCCGGGATGCGCCGCCTGCCGTCCTACCGGGGCGGCGCGATCCTGCGGGCCACGCTCAGCGATGCCGAACGCGCTTGGTACGAGGAGGGGAGGCTCGTCACGGAACACTCGTTCCTCGCCGCCCTCTCCGCCCTCCGCCGGGGCCTGCCGGGCAACACCGACGTCCTGTTCTGGTCGATGACGGCCCGGCGGACCGGGTTGCTGGCGCCGGAGATCCCCGACCGCCTGCTGTTCACCCCGGGCACCCGGTTCAAGGTCCTGCGCTCGGTGGACGGTGACCGGCCGGCCGTCCTGCTGAGGGAGTTGGCCGCGTCCGAGGTTGACGAGGCCGGTAACCTGCGCGAGGAGCGGGTGCCGCTCGACGAGATCGCCCTGAAGGGGCTCGACCAGCTCCACGCCCTGTGGAAGCAGGCCGAGCAGGACACCGAGGTCCCGGCCGGCGACCCGCTTCCCGACGAGCACGCGGACGCCTTCCGCTCCGCTCCCGGGTTGTTGCAGTCCCAACCGGACAGGCCGGCCGGGCCGCGGCCGCCCGCTGCCTCGAACGGCCCCCGGCCGCAGAAAGGGCAGAACCAGTGAACCGTCAGGTCCTGAGAGTCTCCGCGACCCAGAGCGGCGCCTACCGCACGGTCTCCCAGGCGTTGGCCGCGGCCGGTGAGGGCGCGCTGATCGCCATCGCGCCGGGCACCTACACCGAGACGCTCACGCTCACCCGGGCGGTCACGCTCTCCGCCGAGGGCGACCCCGGCACCGTGCGGCTGGAGTCACCGGTCGGCAGCACGGTCACGGTGGACGCCGAAGCGGTCCAGCTCACCGGCCTCACCCTCGGCGGCTCCGACGCCAACGCTGCCGTGCTGGACGTGCGCCGCGGCCAGGCGGCGATCGACGGCTGCACGGTGACCGGCGACCAGGCGTGGGCCGCGGTGATCTCCTGGCAGGACGGTCAACTGGCGGCCCGTGACTGCCGGGTGACCAACCCCGGCGGCGCCGGCATCGTGGTGACCGCCGAGAGTGACAACACCGTGGAACGCACCACCGTCACCGACCTGGGTTCCTCCGCCGTCGTCATCGCCGACAAGGGGCGCCTCACGGTGCGCGACTGCACCCTGGAGCGGGTCGGCGGCAACGGCATCTGCGTGAACGGGCAGGGGAGCGTCACCGTCGAGACCACCACCGTCACCGGCAGCCAGAAGCCGGCCATCGTGGTGGAGCAGCAGGCCAGGGCGGAGCTGATGCGGGTCACCGTCACCGAGTCCGCCAGCCTCGACGCCTACCTGACCAGCACCGGCCTCACCACCCTGACCGACTGCACCCTGAGCGGCTCGGGCGAACAGTCCGTCCACGTCGGCGGGGGCGCGGCTCCCCTGCTGCGCGGCTGCCGCCTGACGGCGGCGAAGGTCAGCGGCCTCCAGGTCACCGGCGCCTCCGCCCCCCGGCTGGAGGACTGCCAGATCACCGGCACACCGCTGGCCGTCCTCATCGAGGAGGGCAGCAAGGCCGAGTTCCACCGGCTGCGCCTCCAGGGCGCCAAGCGCACCGCGATCCAGCTCCGTGGCGAGTCCCGGGCCCAGTTCCGGGACCTGACGCTCACGGAGGACTGTGCGGGGCTGCGCCTGTCCGGGTCCTCCCGCGCCGACCTGCACCACGCCGACCTCGTGGTCGACCACGGTGTCGGCGCCGACCTCTCCGAGGGCGCCGTCGCCGCCTTCGAGGACGTCCGGCTGCGCGCGGCGGGCGAGTGGGGACTGTCGGTGTCCGGCGGGGCGCGCGCCGAGGTGGAGTCCTCCACGGTCGACGGCGCCGGCGTGCTCGTCGGCACGGACGGCGAGGTCGTGCTGCGCGGCAGCGAACTGGCCGGCTCCTCCGGCGACGGCGCGCGGGTGCTCGGCGGCGGCGCCCTCACCGCGAGCGGCTGCCGGATACACGACGCGAAGGGCCACGGCGTCAACGTCCAGGCGTCCGGCCGGGCCGACCTCAGCGACTGCACGATCACCGGCAACGTCGGTGACGGCGTCCGCAGCAACTCCGAGGAGCCCGTCACCGTCCAGCGCTGCGAGGTCACCGACAACGGCGGCACCGGCTTCAACCGGCTGCGCGACGACGAGGACGAGCAGCGGCCGCGGCCGGCGGCGGGCGAGCCGGCCTGGGCCGGGGCGGGGGCCGGCGTACGGGACAAGAGCGCCGGCAAGTCCGCCAAGGAGGAGCGCGCCGCGGCGGGCAGCGACAACGGGCCGCTGGCCGAACTCGACGCCCTGGTGGGCCTGGACAGCGTCAAGCGCGAGGTCACCGGCCTGATCAACGTCAACAAGATGGCCCAGCGGCGCCTGGAACTCGGCCTGCCCATGCCGCCGATGAGCCGGCACCTGGTCTTCGCCGGACCACCCGGCACCGGCAAGACCACCGTCGCCCGGCTCTACGGCGCGGTCCTCGCCGAACTCGGCATCCTCAAACAGGGCCATATCGTCGAGGTGTCCCGGTCCGGGCTGGTGGCGCAGATCATCGGCGGCACGGCGATCAAGACCACCGAGGTCTTCGAGAAGGCGCTCGGCGGCGTGCTCTTCATCGACGAGGCCTACACCCTCACCAACCAGTCCGGGGGCAGCGGGCCCGACTTCGGCCAGGAGGCCGTCGAGACGCTGATGAAGCTCATGGAGGACCACCGCGACGAGATCGTGGTGATCGTCGCGGGGTACTCCGAACAGATGGGGCAGTTCCTGGAGTCCAACCCCGGCATGGCCTCCCGCTTCGCCCGCACCGTGGAGTTCCCCAACTACGAGGTCGACGAGCTCGTCACCATCGTGCAGGGCCTGTGCGCCAAGCACTACTACGAGCTTGAGGACTCCGGTCTGGAGGCCCTCACCAGGTACTTCGTGGACATCCCCAAGGGGGCCACGTTCGGCAACGGGCGTGTCGCCCGGTCGATCTTCGAGACCATGATCAGCAACCAGGCGTCCCGGCTGGCCACCTCCTCCGGCGACAACGAGACGCTGAACCGTCTGGTGGCCGAGGACGTCGGTCCGCTGCCGGAGTCCGAGAACCCCGAGGCCGTCGAGAGGGCGCAGCCCCCGCAGGAACCGCCCCCGGAGACCCCCCACGCCCCGGCCCCGGTTCTCGACCCGGAACCCGAGCCGGTGCAGCAGGCAGCCCCCAGGGCGCCGGCCGAACCACCGCCCGCCATGCGGCGACTGGCGGCGTTGTGCGGACTGCGTGACGTCCGCACGGCCCTGCTCAGACGTACCAATGAGCTGGTGTCCGGGGTCCAGCGGGGCGAGACACCCGCACCGGGAGCCAACGTCGTGCTGGCCGGCGAACAGGGCAGCGGACGCCGCGCCGTGGCCACGCTGTACGCCAAGTGCCTGGCCGAGACCGGCGTGCTGCGCAACGGCGCGGTGCACCGCGTGGCGCTGTCGCAGGTGCCCGCCGGACGCCCGGAGGAGGCCCGCGCCTTCGCCGCCTGGCTGTTCGGCGAGGCGGACGGCGGCGTGCTGGACCTCGAACTCGACGCGGCCTTCGCCGCGCGGTCCGAGGCGGAGCGCGGCATGGTGTGGGAGGCCCTGGTGGCGTCCGCGGTCCGCAACCCGCAGACGGTGTGGGTGCTGCGCGGCAGCGACGCCGGGCTCGGCCCGACACTGCGCGAACGGCCGGACGTGGCGCGGTGTTTCGCCGAGTACCTGCGCTTCCCCGACTACACGGCGGAGGAGCTCGCCGGGCTGATGTGCCGGCGGCTCGCCGCCCGCGGCCACACCGTCGGCGAGGCGACGCACACGGCGCTGAGCGGGCGTATCGCAGGCCAGATGCCCGGCGACGGTGCGCGCGGCGCCCACCGGCTCGCGGACCGCATCGCGGACCGGACGCGCACCACGTCCCGTCCGGTTCCCGAACCGGCTGCAGCTGCGCACAACTAGACAACGGGGCCTGTATCGGAAGGCAACAACCCCCGCGTGCGGTTCCTCGCGAGTGGAGGGCGCGGGACAGTGGGAAACCCACACGGTGCCATGGTTGACGGCACGAAGGAACCACCTGAGCGAAGGAGAAGCCCATGGCTGGAAACCAGCCGACGAGTGTTGATGTTCCCGGAATGCGGTCGGCGCTGCCGCACTTCGAACAGGGCCTGATGGAGACCCGGCAGGCCCACAAGGCCATGTTCGATCAGCTGACCGCCCTGCGCGGGGGCTGGCAGGGTGACGCGGCCGTAACCTTCGAAGCAGCAGTGCAGAACTGGATCGACAACTGCGACAAGGTGCACGCGGCGCTCCAGGTCGTCTTCGAGAAGCTCGAGGCCACCACGGGGAAGTACGAGAGCGTTCACGGCCAGACCAGCGACGAGGCCGCCTCGCTGCAGAGTGCCATCGCCGCCGGGCTGCCCGGTATGTGATCCGCGGTCCCGCGGGGCCGGCCCCCGTGACCTGTCCGACGACGGCCCGGCGCTGGGCGCCGGGTGCAAGCCAAGAGAGGCCAACATGACGACGTACCAGGTAAGTCTCGAGCAGATGTCGTTCGCCGAGGGCGAGATGCAGGCCATCGCTCAGAAGATCCAGCAGACCCTGGACGAGCTGGAAGCCAACGCCAACAAGTCTCTCGCCAACTGGGACAGCGCGGCCCGTGAGGCATACGAGCAGCAGAGGCTCCAGTGGAAGCAGGGGGCCGAAGCGATGCAGCAGCAGGCGGTGAAGGCCGCCCAGGGCCTGAACGTCATCGGCCAGCACTACAACGACGGTGAGAAGTACGGCGTCAACCTCTGGGAACAGTGAGCGATGGCCGAGAGCAACTCCGTCCGCACGGTGGGGAGGTGACGCGCAGTGGTCAGTCCGGGTGACACGACTTACGGCAACAACAATTCGTCATACGACTCGTCATCCAGCTCGTCCTCGGATGACCCGCAGCACTACCAGGGCGGCGCCTACGACGACACCAGCAAGGGCACGGTCGACACGAGCCAGACGATACCGGTTTTGCCGAGGATCCCGGGCACGTCCACCTCGGGCGGCGGCGACGTCTCCGTCGACACCACGGCGCTCAAGAAGTTCGCCGACAACCTGGACACCATCGCCGAGGTGGTCCGCGGCGCCATGGATCGCGTGGACCACATCGACGAGATCCGGCCCGGCACCTTCACCGAGGCGGATGCCCTCAAAGCCAAGATCAGCGGCCCTGGGGGGTTGAAGGAGGGCCTTGTCAAGGCCATGCACGACGTGCGCCAGTCGCTGATGGACATCGCCGATAAGATCCGGACGTTGGCCAACAAGTACTCCACGCTGGAGGAGCTCAACGGTAAGGCGGGCAACGAGCTGCACCAGCTCATTCAGGACGCGCAGACCGACCTCCAGAGCTTCCAGCGCGACAGCGCGGTGCTGGGCCAGCAGCTGGGGGCCGATAAGTCGTCCTCGTCGCGGCCGTCCACCACCACGACCGCGTAGGTGAATGGAGCGGTCGTCATGGTCCGCCCGCGTCAGGCGCCACTGCGGGAGGGGACGAGCACCCCGAAAAGGACCGCGGTGGTCCGGTGACACCTACCGGACCACGCGGTCTTGAAGGCGGCTGCGGTGGCTCGGGACGGGCCGAAACGAACGAACGCCCCGAGATACGACGGGGGCTTGGTAGGAAGACGAAGGCGCAACGCCCGCGGCGGGCGGTGCGCCTTGTGGGCATGGTGCGAAGGGTCTGCCAGTAATGACCGAGAGCAGTAACTCCTATAACAGCGGCACCGGTAACGACGGCTCGGGGTACACGTACGAGGCCACTCCGGCCTACTACGGCGTCTCCGACGGCCTCCTGGGTGCCGCCACCGAGGGCGTCCCGGGTAGCTACTCCAACGGGTACGGGAATGGCTCCTACGGCCTGGACCCCGGCTCCTACGGTGGCGGCTCGGGCTGGGGAGGCTATGCCGGGTACCCCCCGCGAAACACCGTTCCCGGGGGCCTGGACGGTTCCACGGGGAACCCGGCGGACGCCTACGGGACGGACCCGAACGGCTACAACACCGGCTACAACACCGGCTACAACACCGGTTACGACACCGGTGGTTACGGCTTGGGCGGCTACGGGATTGACCCGACCGGCGGTGGCGGGGGTTACAACACGGGGAATTACGGTTCCAGCCCCAACAGTTACGGCAGCGGATGGTCCGGCCCTGGCTCGGACACGAACTCCGACTCCAGTTCCAGTTCGGATTCCGGATCGGATTCGAGTCCCGATTCCAGCTCCAACTCGGACTCCAACTCGGACTCCAGCTCCAAAAGTTCCGGCAGCTCCGACAGCGCCAATGGTGACTACTCCAAGTACACCTGGAAGCAGGTCATGGAGGCCGTCACCGGGTCCAAGCCCGACGACCCCGGCGTGAACGGCAGCGACACCTCCGACCCTCAGTCGCTCCAGAACGCGGCGGACACCTTCTGGTATGCGGGGCAGGTGCTGAAGGAGGCCGACGAGAACCTCAGCCACCAGATCAACGCATTGGTCGGGGAGAACGGCTCGTGGAAGGGGCCGGCGGCACAGAGCTTCTACAAGCTGATGCAGAACGTGTCCCAGCAGGTCTCGAACCTGACCGATGTGCTGACCGGCGGGATCACCGGTGACTACAACGTCCCCCAGCAGCTGGCGAACAACGCCCAGCACCTGCGGGAGGCGATAGCCAAGCTGCACGACATCGACGTCTGGTATGCCAATCAGGCCATCGAGTACTACAACGAGCACCCTGGGGAATTCAAGGACGACATCGTCATGGACGATGGCCGGATCGCGGTGAGCCAGGTCAAGTCCATCCCCCCGTTGCTGGACAGCGACATGCGCCAGGTGCTCATCGCCTTGGCGGCCCACTACAAGGTCACCGGCGACAGTGTGCCCCACGCCACCTTCTCCAGCCCGATAACCGGTGGTGGCCGCGGCCTGCCCGACTCGTTCAGCTCGGGTGTCACCGGCCTCGGAACGCCGCTCCAGCAGCAGAGGACAACCCCCGTGACGCGGAGCATGAGCAGGCCGGTGATGCCCATGTCGCGGGACACGATGTCCCCCGTGACTGGGATGCCGCCCTCGGAGTATCTGTCGCGGCCGGCCCCGATTGACTCGTCGACGGGGCAGTCTCAGCCGGAGGAGTTGCAGCCGGAGATGATGTTGCGGCCGCGGACGGTGCCGGCGGAGGATGCGCGGCAGCGGTCTGAGCCGGAGGAGTTGCAGCCGGAGATGATGTTGCGGCCGCGGACGGTGCCGGCGGAGGATGCGCGGCAGCAGTCTGAGCCGGAGGAGTTGCAGCCGGAGATGATGTTGCGGCCGCGGACGGTGCCGGCGGAGGATGCGCGGCAGCAGTCTCAGCCGGTGGAGTTGCAGCCGGCGATGATGGGCCGCTCGGTGGCGGTGCCGGCGGGGGATGTGCCACAGCAGTCTCAGCCGGTGGAGGTGCAGCCGGCGATGAAGGGCCGTTTGTCGACGGTGCCGTCGGGAGACACGACTCCGCAGAACACCGGCCAGGCAGCCGGACTGCCCGGGTTCTGATCCGCCCGGGTGTGGTGCCTTTGCGCCGCAGACTCTCCTCGACGGCCCGGCGATGAGCGCCGGGCGCCTGCCGGGAAGGGCAACATGGCTGCCTGGCAGGCAAGTTGACAACAGAGGGTGTGCGTCGGGTTACTCGAATCAGCGGTATCGACCGCGAAGGAATCGTGTTTGTCTCGGTGTCGTGACAGCGTGCCGGTGACACCACCCGCAACGCCTACGCTGGATGGCGGGCCCCTGTAGGAACAAGATGCACGGGGCTGCCGGGTTTCCAGGCAGTACCGGCCGGGGGCCGGATGCCGTGTGGTCGCGCGCGGATTACAGGCAGTGGCACGGCACTGCGTCATCGACGTTCGGGGAGGGGAGTGGAGGCGGCATGTCCGACGACAATAACGATCAAGGGGACTACTCCGAGTGGGGTTGGAAAGCGGTCGTCAAACACGTCACCGGCCACGACCCCGATCACCCCGAGAACGACGGCAGCGCCAAGTTCATAGCCGACCCGCAGAGCATCCAGGACGCGGCCGACACCTTCTGGTACGCGGAGCAGGTGATCCAGCGGGCCGCCGATAGCATCAGTGAGCAGGCGCAGGCGCTGGCCGGCGAGAACGGGCCGTGGAAGGGCCCCGCGGCACAGGCGCTGAACCGGGTGATGGGCACCCTGTCCAAGCAGGTGAAGGACTTGGGCGACACGCTGTCCGGAGGCATCACCGGGGACTACAACATCCCGCAGCAGCTGGCGAACAACGCGGCCCACCTGCGCGAGGCCGGTCAGAAGATCGCGGACATCGACTTCTTCTACGCCAAACAGGCCTTGGCGCAGGACCCTAGCCTGATGATGGACAACGGCTCGGTGCACATCGGTGCCAAGCCAGAGCTCGTCAGCATGATGACCCAGGACATGCAGCAGGTCGTGAAGAGCCTGAGCTCGCACTACAAGGTCACCGAGGACAACGTCGCCCAGCCGAAGTCGCCGACCCCTCCAACGGGAGGCGCCCCGGGCCCCGGCAACGGCGTGCCCAACCTGTACAACAACGTCGGCGGGTACTCGCCGAACGGGCCCAACTTCGGGGGCGCCAACCGCGCGGGCTACAACTCCCCCAACCTGTTGGACTACGGCCCCACCGGTCCCCCCCACACCGGCAACGGCAACGGCAACCTGCCCCACTTCAACGAGGGCAACTTCCCGGATTCGACGGCGAACTCCGGCACGGGTCCGGGAACCGGCAACCGCCCCGGCCACGCCAAGTTCCCGGACCTCAGCACGAACGCCCCGGACAGCGGCAGCCCCACCCCCTACCCGAACGCCGGGGACCTGGGCGGTACGGACGCGCCCAATGGCACGTCCCTCTACGGCGGGAGCGCCACCCCCAACACGGCCAACATCCCCCTGCCGGCCCTCGGCAAGGGCCCCTGGTCGCAGAGCGGGGCGCGGGACACGAACCCCAGTGCGTACCCGGACACCGGCCTGAACGCCCCGGGCACCAACATGCCCAACAGCGGGCTCCTCGACCCCTCGATGGACGCTGCCCTGAACCCGGTCACGTCGAACGTCCCGAACATGCGCTACCCGGACCTCGGGCTGGGCGGCCCCACGAACAAGAACGCCGGCACCCCGAACCTGAAGAAGAACGTGGCGTCGAAGCCGTACACGGGCGGTCTGGGTCTGGATGACATCGGGAAACTCGGGGGCGGCCCGCACGCCGGCACCACCCCGTACTCGGGGGCGAACATCCCAAAGCTGGACACCTCCGGTATCAAGGCCCCCACCTCCAGTCCGCTCTCCAGCTACCCCGACACCAGCCTCTCCAGCGCGAACCCCTCCGGGCTGGGCTCCTCGCACGGCGGGGGCGGCCTCTCCAGCTACCCGCACACCGGCCTGTCCGACCCCTCCGGGGGCACCAGCCGGCAGTCCGCGGGCCCCGAAGGGACCACGATGTCCCCGGGGACCGGGGGCGGGGCGAACATGCCGAGCCAGGGCGGCGGTTCCGGTATGCCGATGATGCCGATGGGCGGTATGGGCGGCGGTATGGGCGGCGGCGGGGGTGGTTCGGAGGGTGCGCCGTCCGACTCCTCCGGTCTGCTCCAGGGCGATGCGACGCCGTGGCGTGGTGCGAACCTGCGGGACGACGCCGGCCACCTCAATGGCGGCGCCGTGCCGGGCGGCGAGGGACTGGACTTCTCGCCGCGTGGGCTGGACGGCGACGGACTGTCGCTGGACGGTTCCGGTACCCGACTGCCGTCTGACGGGCTGTTCTCCGACGGACTGTCGCTGGACAGCAGCGGAGGGGCCTCGGACTCCTACGGCGACGGACTGGCGTCGGGCGCCTCCGGCGGGGCGAACACGCCGAGCCAGGGCGGAGGTTCCGGTATGCCGATGATGCCGATGATGCCGATGGGCGGTATGGGCGCCGGCGGGAGTGGTTCGGAGGGCGCGCCGTCCGATGCCTCCGGTCTGCTCCAGGGCGATGCGACGCCGTGGCGCAGCGCGGGGTCGGCCTCCACGCCGGAGGCGACCGGTGGGGCCGGGACCGGCGGTGCGGGGCTGGAC
This sequence comes from Streptomyces lydicus, assembly GCF_004125265.1. Lineage (GTDB taxonomy): Bacteria > Actinomycetota > Actinomycetes > Streptomycetales > Streptomycetaceae > Streptomyces > Streptomyces lydicus_C. The sequence continues at coordinate 3,317,239 of NZ_RDTE01000003.1, read as the reverse complement.
TTCTCGCCGCGCGGACTGCCCTCCGACGGGCTCCCGGCGGATGCGCTGTCGGAGCAGGAAGCGGCAGCGCCCGAGACGGGCACCCCGGCCACCACGAACGCCGAGACGGGCACCCCGGCCATCACGAACGCCGACGCGTTCGCCATCGGCACGCTGGACGGCCTGCCGTTCCTCGCGTCGACGTGGGGCACCGGCACCGTGGGGCAGTACGGGAGCCCAGCGGCTGCCAACACCTGGAGCGCGCCCGGTAGTTCGGGCACACAGGCGCCGCGGAACGCCGCCCCGAACGGCACCCACGCCACTGCTGCCACTGCTGGCACTGCTGGCACCGAGTCGGCCGTGGCGCCGCCCGCCTCGACCGCCGTGACCCCGGCCGCGCCGGACGTCGCCGCCCCCGCGCCGCACGCAACGCCGAACGTCGCAGCACCCGAGGCCGCGCCGGAGGCCGCCGGGGAACCGGTGTCCGCACCGCAGCCGGCGGAGGTGCCTGCGGAGGTGCCTGCGGAGGTGCCCGCGGAGGTGCCGGCGGAGGTGCCTGCGTCGCAGAGTCTGCCGGCTCATGCGCTGACGAGCCGGGAAGCACCGGCGGCCGTTCACCAGCCTGAGTCCGCCCCGGCCACGGCGCCCCCTCAGCAGGCCCCGGCCGTCGCGGTCGCCGGGCAGGCGCCCGCCCCGCAGGCGCCGGTCCCGGCACCGCAGCAGGCGGTCCACTCGACCCCCGCGTCCGCGCCTGCGCCCGCCCCGGCGACCGGGACCGCACCGGCGTCGGCCCCCGCCGCGTCGCTGACGGTCCCGGCCTCGGGGCCCCTCTCGGCACCGGCGTCGGCACCCGCCGCGACATCGGCGTCGGCACCCCCCGCGGCATCGGCCACGACGCTCGCCCCGGCCCCGGTACCGGCCACGGCGCCCGCCCCGGCACCGGCGTCCGCGCCCGCCGCGTCCGCGCCCGCCTCAGCACCGGCGAAGGCACGTGCGACGACCCCGGCGGCCGACCCCGCCTCGGCGTCCGCGCCTCAGGGCGCGTCCGTGGCCGACGACGCCGAGGCATGGGACGCCGATCTCCTGCCCCTCTTCGGTGCGAAGGGCGGCCACGCCGACGGAGTGACCGGCGTGGAAGAGGCGGTGGGCGCTGCCGGTGTGATCGGCGCGAGCGCGTACATGATTGCCCGTGGTGCCGGCTCGGAGCAGGCGTTCGCCGAGCCCGCGCGGCCCGCCTGGCGCCCCAAGCCCTCCTCCGAAGGGGGCATGCTCAGAGAGCTGTCCTGCTCGGGGGTCGAACCGGAGGAGAAGCCGAGCGCTGCCGCCACTTCGTCCGCCGAGTCCGAGAAGGACGGCTCCTCCGCAGGTCAGGGCAAGGGCAGGGGCAAGACCAAGGAGCGCGACGAGGACAGCAGGAGCAGCGTCGCCGACCTGTTGCGACAGAGCGACGACATCTGGGGCGGCGGCGGCTTCAAGTGAGGCCGGGGCGCGGCGGGACAGGCCGGGTTTGGCCAAGGAGGCAGAACCGGCTGTCCGTGCGGTCAAGATCGCGTGTCCGCCGGTCGGTTCGGCCCGTCACACACGCTTCACTGGGTGACGACCGGCCGAATGAGCGCAGCACAGAGCGTTGAGGGGAAGGGAATGTCGACTCCGTACGATCAGCAGATCGAGGATCTGCTGGCCGAGTACCGCGACGCGCGTGAGCAGTCCGTCGACACACGCCGGCAGATCAACGAGATCCAGGCCACGGTGACCGCGCCCCGGCAGGTGGTGAAGGTGACGGTGGGCGCCCAGGGCCAGGTGCTGGCGCTGGACTTCCCCACCGGCGCTTACCGCAACATGGCGCCGAAGGACCTGTCGAGGGTCATCCAGGCCACCCTCGACCAGGCCAGGACCAAGGCCTTGTCGCAGGTGATGGAGGTGGCAGTCGGCCGGCTGCCCAAGGGGATGACGCCGGCCGACATGGTCACGGGCAACTTCGACCCGCGTGACATGTCGCCGAAGGATATCGAAATGCCCGACTTCGTCCGGGAGTACGTCGAGCGCGGGCTCGGCGCGAGGCAGGGAGGGGGAGCCCGGTCGTGAGCGGATCGTCGAACGAGCCGGTGCGGGTCGATACCGCGAAGCTGCGGGACGCCCTGTACCAGCTGACACAGGTGAGCCAACACGTGAAGTCGGCCGCCGAGAGGTTCCTCGATGACTGCGACGCCGACAGCGACGCCATCGGTGAAGACAAGTCCGCCAAGAAGTTCAGGGAAAAGTACGACGGCCCGCACAAGGGCGCCCTCGACGCCGGTTTCCAGAGCGCCCAGCTCCTGGAGCGGACCAGCGGAGAAGTGCAGCAGCTGATACGGGCTCTGGAGGACGTCGAGCAGCGGTCGGCCGAGACCGGTCAGCGGCTGAATCCGGAGATAAACGGCGGGTAGGCGATGAGCAGCACATCCGAGGAGGCGGCGGACGCACATCCCGCCGCTTCTGCGGTCATTCCCATGGTTCCGGTCTCCGAGGAGGACCGGGACTCCGCCATGGCGCCCGGGGAGCGGCCGTCCCGGGACGGCCGTGGTGCGCCCACCGCCGTGGGGGCGGACGACGCGGGCACGGGCGGGATGCCCCCGGTTCCGGACTATGTACGGGAGGCCGCCCGGACGGCCCCCGACCACTGGCTCGGCATGATCGACCCCACCTGGTCGGGTGCGGCAGCCCCGCCGGTGCGGGCCGTGGCCGGTCAGTGGCGTTCGGGCCTTGAGGGCGAGATCGTCGAGTGGCGCGACAACCCGGACTACCGCCCCTCACTCGCCGCGCTGGGCCGGCCGGCCGCGCGACCGGCGGAGCCGGAGGCCTCGGTGGACGGCGGGACGACGCGGGGTTCCGCGGAGGAGCTTTCCTGAACATGTCCGGTCCGGTCCTGGTGCCCTCTGGGCTTGTGCTGCGGCATGCCGCGTCGACGGGAGGTGTGTCGGCGTGAGCATCATCCTGCCGGACGGGCTGAAGTGGATTGCCGACATCACGGGTGGTGAGTGGCCCGAGGCCGACGAGGACAAGTGCTGGGACCTGGCCCAGAAGCACCGGGACTACGCCAAGGACATGCGGTCGGCGGCGGACCAGCTCAAGACGGTGCGGGCGGACTTCCGGCAGGGCGTCACGGGCAGGATGTCGGAGCAGTTCGAGGCGTTCCTCCAGAAGCTGATCGACAACCACGAGAAACTCGCGGAGTCGGCCGACGAACTGGCCGGCGGTCTTGACGACTACGCCACGAACATCCAGTACTCCAAGTACATGATCCTGGCGATGCTGGCGTGGGTGGCGGCCGAGGTCGCCTTCCTTATCTGGTGGTGCCCTGAGGGGGTGGAGCCCGCAGTCGCTACGGCCCGCGGCGTGATCGCGATGATCCTGAAGCGTCTGGCGGTAGCCGTCGGGGTCAACGCGGCTGTCGGTGCTGGGTTGTCGGCGCTGCTCCAGGGCATCCAGATAGCCCAGCACCGGCGCCACTCGATGGACTGGTCTCTCGTGGGCATCGGTGCGGGGGCCGGTGCGATCAACGGTGCGATCACGGGTGGTCTTTTCGTCGGGGCGGGCCTGACCAAGATCGGGCAGAAGGTCATCAGCTCGCTGCTGGGGAAGATGGCCTTGGGCGGTCTCGGTGGTGCGGCGGGTACGGCGGCCACCGACGCGGCGTTCAACATGGAAGGCTCCCCCCTGCTGGGCTTCCTGGCGGGTGCGGTCGGTGGTGCGATCGGCCACATCCCGACCGTGAAGTCCAAGATCACCGCCAAGTACGGCAGCTTCACAGCGAACTTCAAGAACTTCACCAACCCGCCGAAGTTCGATTTTCCTGACCTGGGGGCCGGGTCGGGCAAGGGCGGCTTCAAGGACATTCCGCTGGAGAGTGGCGGGCCGGAGACGCGCGGTGGCTATCGGTCGCTGGGCAGCGACGGCGGTTCGTCGTACAACAGTCCGTCGCTGTTCTCCGACGGCAGCAGGGCCCGTCTGCTGGGCCCGGACAGCAGGGCCGGCAGTTCGAACGGCGACGGCCTCTCGGTGGACGCACCCGCCTCCTCGCGCGGCTCCTCCGCCCCGGAGTCATCCTCCGGCGAGGGCACGTCGGCCGGCTACCCGGCCACTTCGGAGGGTTTCCGTTCGGCGTCGGGGAGTTCCCCGGGCTCGGGGGGCCAGGGCGCCGGCCGCAGTGGCTCGCGGACAACCTCGGGCAGTGAGGACTTCGCGAACCGGTCGGACGTCTCGTCGATGTCGGACGTCTCGTCGATGTCGGGCGTGCCTCGCGACGATGTGACGGTTTCGGCGATCGACGACCATGAGGCGCCCTACACCCGGCAGGTGCCCGAGACGTCCGGCACCGACGCGCCGTCCCGGGCGGAGGGTGTTTCCGGCGGGACGCCGTTGACCGCGGAGAACCTGCAGAAGCCGGGGCCGCTGGAGAACCCGGCGATATCCCCGGGCGACCGGGTGGAGTCGTGGCGGAACGCTGTCGAGCCGGGTGCCCCCGAGCCCGCTCAGAGCACCGGCCCGCACCCGGGGATGCCGTCGGCCGAGCATGCCCCCCTGCGGGGGTTCGAGGACGGGCCGTCGACGCACGCGCCGGCGCCGGAGCGGCCGAACTTCCCGACGACCGACGGGCCGGGCGCGCAGCCTTCACACGGTGTGGGTGAGCCGGGCCCCCACGCGCCGGCCGAGGGCGGGCCGCAGGGGGCGGGCCACGGCGCGCCGGTCGAGGGTGCGCCGCAGGGGGCGGGGCCGCATGTGCCGGTCGAGGGTGCGCCGCAGGGGGCGGGGCCGCATGTGCCGGTCGAGGGTGCGCCGCAGGGCGCGCGGTCGGTCCACGACGGGGCGGACCAGAGCCCGGTGCAGGGACCGCGGTCGGAGCACGGTGGGCCGGAGCACAGCGTGACGGACCAGCCGCGGTCCTCGGACCAGGGCGCGCCGCAGGGTTCCCGGTCGGACCACGACGGGCCGGGCCACGGTGGGTCGGACCGCGACGGGCCGGGCCGGAGTGTGCCGCCGGCGCGGTCGGACGAGGGCGTCCCGGGCCAGGCGCCGCGGTCCTCGGACCCTGTCGGCTCGGAACCGGGTGCGCCGCAGAGGGCGCACCCGGAGGAAGGCGGCGCGGCGCCCGTCGGACTGCCGGGCGGGGCTTCCGGCGGCGCGGGTGGCGGCGCGCGGCCTGCTGAGCCGGCGTCGAGGAACGGGTCCGAGCCGGACACCACCCGGGACCACGAGACCGAGGACGGCACCAGCTCGGCCCCCGAACAACAGGTCAAGCCCTACCCCGGGTTCAGCACGGGCGATGGGCCGTGGCAGCCAGTGGCGAGGCGCGGCGGCGAGCCGACGGCGACCGGATCGACCGCGCCGACCGGATCGACCGCGCCGACCGGACCGACCGCGCCGGGTGCACCTGCCGGCCGGTCCGTGGACGGCACACGGGAGACCACGACGGGCCCCACGGGCACGCAGCTTCCGAGCCAGGGCCTGGTGCGGGAGGCTCCCGGTGGCGGAGCCGGGCGAACGGATTCGCCGCGTCCGGTGACCGAGCGCGGGACCCCCACGCGGCCGGGCGGCCAGGCGTCGGACAACCGGGTATCGGACAGCCGGCCGTCGGACGGCCAGAGGTCGGTGACCTCCGATGGCTCCATGAGGCCGAGCGGGTCCGAGAGCACGGCCGACTCCTTCGGGCGGCGGCCGGCGGCGCCCGCGTCCTCGGTCACCTCGGAGGAGCACGGAGGGGCCGCGGGCCCCGCCGCGCCGGCCCACGACCCGGCCGAAGGCGGTACGCCGGACGCGTCGGCCCACAACTCGTCCCACAACTCGTCCCACGAGACCTCCCACGACACCTCCCACGAGACCGCGCACGACACCTCGCACGAGTCGCCGGAGCCGGCCGCCGACCCGCTCGCGGAGAGCATCGCCCGACGGGAGCGCTGGAACGCCTACCAGGCCGACCGGGACGAGCGCACCGCACGGCTGCTGGAATTCGAGCGCGACAACGACCGCAGCACGGACCTGCTCAGGGGCTATGAGAACTGGGCCAGGGAGGACCTCTTCGGCGGCCGGGGGCTGCCGAAGGACAGCGTCGGCTACGCGCAGGCCGAGCACGACTTCCACCGGGCGGTCCTGGAACGGTTCAAGAACGAGTGGAACGCGCGGGGCCCGGAAGGGCTCGACAAGGCGGCCTGGGAGCAGAGCTACCGGCAGATCGCCGACCACGCCGACCAGTTCTTCGCCCACGCCAGTGGGCGCCATCGGGAGATGACCCACTTCAACGGCGAACTGGACCGCGCGGTACAGACGTTCCGCGACCGCGGCGACCTCGGCGACGAGGACTTCCTGCGCGAGTCCGACGAGGTCCCGACGGACCTCGCGCACTACGAGACGGAGCATTTCAAGGACCCGACGTACGACACGGACAACGGCAGGCCGCGCCCCGGCGAGGACGGGTACGTGCCGACCTCGCTGTCCCACCTGCGGGCGGACCACCTCGCCAGGATCCGCGGCATCGTCGACCGCGCGCACGAGGCACACCCGGGCGACAAGGCGGCTCGCGAGGACCTGATCGACGACCAGGTCGGCGCGCTGGTCAAGGACCTGCCGAAGCGGCTGGCATCGCTGTGGGACGCCACCAGCGAGGTCGACCGGGTGAACCGGCAGGTGGACCGGAGGCTGGCGGAGGACGACGAGTTCTCCGTCTTCGACCCGGCCTCCGACGACAGCCCCCGGGGCGTGACGCACTTCACCGAGGAGGCCTCGGCTGCCGCCGAACACCCGGCCGCCGAGGAGCCGGCACCGTCGGGAACGCGGTCGGACACCGACGTCGACGACGCGCCGGGGGGACCGCGTCGGGACGAGGGCGACGCCGGAGAGCCGACGCTGCCGCCGTCGGGGCCGGGGTCGGAGGCGCTGCGGCCGGGGGAGGGGAAGGCCGGCCCCGACCCGTCGCCCGTGTCGACGCGGACCAGCGGCGAGGAGGCGCCGGGCGGCGGGACCGGCAACCGGCAGGACCAGAAGATCTCCACCGTCCTGGACGAGCAGAATCTCGCGCGGATGCGCCGCGAGCTCGACGAGGACCTGCACCGCTACTACCAGACCGAACGCGAACGGGCCGGACTCAACGACCGTCCCGACCCCGAGTCCCTGCGGACGGCGCACGCGTTCGGGCGGCAGTGGCGGGAGCACGTCGACGAGCAGCTGCGTGCCCTGGAGGAGCGCGTCGGACACGCAGAGTTCCGGCAGTTCCGTAACGAGCGGTTCGACCAGCGGCTCCAGCAGAAGTTCGAGGAGTTCGAGGATGAGTCCTTCGGCTTCCGGTCCCTTCCCCAGGACGCCCGGGAGCGATTGTCCACCGAGTTGCGGAACGTCAACGAGAGGGCGGTGGACGAGCACATCTTCGAGAACAGCGAGGGGCACAGCTTCCATGGCCCGGACTTCCGCGGGTACAAGTCCGGCAGGTGGGACGGCGATGCGTCGCGGCCCGCGCGTTCCTACGAGGACAACCTCGCGGCGATCGACTCCACCCTGGAGGCCCGCTTCGACCACGAGGTGATGCTGCGGGAACAGCTGGAGCACAGCGCCGAGGCATACCACCCGCTGCGGTACGACGCGGACCCCGAGCGCCGGCTGGACGAGAAGGTCGCCGAGGGCACCGCTGACGACTTCCGCAAGGAGACGGCCAAGACCTACGACGACCTGTATGCCCCGCATGAGCACAACATCGAGGCGTGGCTAAAGCACGAGAAGGACGGCGCGGACGCCTTCGGCAGCAAGCTGGACTCGCTGCCCGCCCCCGAGCAGCGCCCGTCGAGTGGTGCGGACGCGAGCCCCGCAGGCGACTCCCCGGCCCCGGCACGCGAGCCGGAGTCGGGGGAGACCCCGGCGCCGGAGAGTGGCGCGGAGCGTTCCGACGCCTCCGAGGGACAGGGGGCTCCGGCCGCCGGCGACCGTCCCGCCCCCGCGGGTGGCGTGGATCGGCCGGCCCAGGGCGCCTCGGAGGGCGGCCGGCTGCAGCAGTTGCAGGACCGTCCCGCGGCGCCGCCGAAGACCACGGCGGTGAGCCACGGCGGCGGCGTGCGGACCTCGCGCGGCCCCGAGGAGGAGCAGAGCCCCCAGCAGGTCCAGGAGCAGAAGACCAACGCTCTGCCGCAGTTGAGCGAGACCGAGAAGGGGATCGTCGAGCGGTCGGGTACGTCCGGTACGGCGGAGCAGCGGGTCAAGGCGTGGCAGGAGTACCGGCAGGCTTCGGAGAACACCGGGAAGGTCCAGATCGAGGTTCGGCAGCTGGGGAATGAGGCGAAGACGTGGCAGCACACGCGCGCGATGTTCCTGCCGTACCTGGCGGCCAAGGAACTGAGGGACGCTGAGCAGAAGCTCCAGGGATTCGGTGTCAACCCGGAGCAGGTGACGCAGCAGGTGCTGCAGTCCACCTCCGAGGATCTGCGGGATCCCGCGCCGCCGGCCGTCCAGGGGAGCGATGAACTGCTTCAGGCGCCGGATCATGAGCAGCAGCAGATGGCCGCCGGGCAGGAGACGGCCGCCGAGCCCCAGCCGGAGCCGGTGCCGCAGACCGGCTCCTCATCCGGCAAGCACGGTTACCAGCCGCCGACGGTCGAGGACGTGCCCGAGCAGGAGGCGGCGCCCGCGCACCCCGACGCGGAGGTGTCGCCGGCCGACCTGCCCGAGACCGAGACCGACCACGCCGAAGCCACGCAGTACGCCGACGTCCCGCAGCACGACGAGACCACGCAGCAGCAGGCAGCGCAGCAGCAGGAGCAGGAGCAGGAGCAGCAGCAGGAGGAGCAGCCGCCCTCCGCCGCCCGGTCCGACGCCGCCGCCGCGCTGGACGACCTGCGTGCGGACGTCGAGCAACTGGACTCCGCCCACCAGGAGTTCGAGGAGCGCCTGGATGCTCACCCCGACCTCCACGGCGCACCCCAGGCAGCCGCGGTCCGCGACTGGTACGCCACCGCGCGGACGAGCGAGCCGCAGGTCAGCGGCCTCGGCGACCTGGCCGAGCAGCTCGACACCCGGCTCCACGCCGCCGAGCGGGAGAACTTCGCCCAGGGCGTGGCCCATGAGCGCTTCGAGCGGCACGTCGCCTCCGCGGTGCCGCAGATATCCTCCTTCCCCGGAGGGAAGTTCCAGGGTTCCCCCCAGGCCCAGCAGCTCAAGGACGAGTTCACGGCCGCCGCGGTGCCGCGCGTCCACGCGGCCGAGGAGCACCAGGACGCCGGGACCGGCCCGCTGGACGAACTCGTCGAGGACTTCCGGCCGCGCTACGAGCAGGCGTACCGCGACTGGCGCGAAGACCAGATGGCACACGCGGCGTTCCATTCGGCCACCGAGATGCATGGTCGGGAGGACGCCGCGGACATCGCGTTGGGAAGTCAGATGGGGGACCCCGACGCGATCGCCTGGTACGGGGACCAGGTGGGCCGGCTGGAGCAGGGCTTCGTCCAGAGGTGGAAGGCAGCGGGGCAGGACACCGCCGGCCCTCGGCCCACCCCCGAACAGGCCCACGACAAGGCCGAGGCCAAGGCGCTCAGCGACGCCGCGCAGCGGACCCAGGAGCAGCGGGGCAGCCTCACGCAGGACCTCCGCCGAAACGCCCTGGATCTCATGGCACAGGCTCGGAAGGGGGGCCGTCTCGACGCTGACCTGAGGGAGATCGCCGAGCACCACGCCCCGTTCGGCCACTGGCACCCGAGGGCGGCCGATTGGTACAAGCGGGAGCGCCGGGCCCTCCTCAAGGACTTCACCGACGGGTTGCGCCGGCAGGGGCCGGGCGCCCGGGACACCCTGGCCGCGGACTTCCGTCGGCAGCTCGGCGCGCTGCAGGAGGCCGGCAGCGCCCGCAACCTCGCCCACCAGGACTTCGACGGCCTCGTGGCCTCTCAGGAGTCGGCCGGGACGGCCCCGGCCCGGCCCGAGACGCGCTCCTGGATGCGGGAGCAGACCAAGGACCTGCGGAACGCCTACGTCCAGGCCCGGCTGGCGGAGCAGACCGCGGCGCAGGCGGAGGCATGGCGGAGCGAGGACACCACCGGGCGGCGGCCCGAGCTCATACCGTCCCCCTCGCACATCGGCGCCGACGACTGGCGAAACGCCACGTGGCAGGCCGAGCAGATCCGGCTCCACGAGAAGTACGGCGCCGAACTGGCGAAAGCGGCCGACGAGTACGCCGCCGAGCAGGCATCCTTCGAACAGGCCGCCGCTGAACACGGGACGCTCGGACGGCCCGCGCCGGAGGAGGGCCCGTACGCCCTCGCCGCGAACGAACGCAGCGCCTTCGGCAGCGCCTTCGGCAGCGCCTTCGCCGCCTGGTCGCAGGGGACGGAAGGAAAGCAGGTTCCCGAGGCCCTCCAGGACCAGGTGCGCCGGGGCGTTCTCAACGGCCGTGCCAGGGAGGTGTTCACCCAGGCCGAGGACTCCCAGGACCTGGCGCAGAGGCTCGCCGACGCGTTCACTCGCGAGGGCGTGCTCCAGGTGGTCCTGGACCATGGGCACAAGGCCCTCGACCGGATCAACGCGGCCACGTACGGCACGGCGCAGGATCAGGCCTTCGAGGACGGTTCTCCGGACGCGCTGACCCGGTCGCCCAGGGTCTCGGTCCCGGAGGCCGCGATGGCCTACGTGTGGCCCCTGCTCAAGGAACGCCTCACCGACGCCGTGCACAATGCGCTACCCGTCGGCTCCGACCTCCGCGTCAACCCGCAGGAGGCGACGCGGCTCGGCATGCGGTTGTGGCGCGAGGCGCTCGGGTGGGCGAAGGACCAACTGGCCGGGCGCGTCGCCTACGAGCAGGCAGTGCACCGTATCGACCAGGTCCTCGACAACATCGCGGCACAGCCCCAGGAGCAGCTGGACGCCGGTGCCCACGCGTTGTTCGCCGCGTTCGAGGACGGGGCTCTGCGGAATCACGAGGCCGGCGACGACGCGGTGGCGCGCCCGCGGTTCGGCTCGGGTGACCTCCAGCTGTCCTCGCAGGGTTGGACGTCGGTGCGTTCCTCGGCGCAGACCGCGCTCGACGAGGCGTTCCACGACACGTTCGACGGTGAACCGGCCAAGGACACCGAGCAGTCGCCGGCCCACCGTCTGGATGACTGGCAGCAGCGCGCCGACAAGGTGCTCGGCGGGCTGCCGGGCCGAGTCGCGCACCAGGCGCTGCGTGAAGGCGTCCTGCAGGCCGTCTCCGACAGATCCGGCGAGGCGCTGGAGTCCTGGCAGCCGCAGCAGGCCCTCGGCCAGGACTCCGCTCCGCGCTTCGGCGAGCTCACCGGTGCTCCGCTGACCATCGATGTCCACGCCAGGGTGCAGGCGAGCCTCGTCCGTGAGGCCCTGGACCTGTACAAGACGCATTTCGGCGACGGCGCGACCCGCACCGCGGGCCTGGAAGGCCAGGCGAAGGCCTTCAGCCAGGCCCTGGGGAAGCTGATCGGACAGCAGGAGCTGGACGCTCGCATCCTCCGTGAGGCCACCTGGGAGGCGGCCCGGCAACAGGGCCGCGATGTCTTCGACGCGGCGCTGAAGGCACGGCAGACGGACCCCCCGTCGCATCTCCTCACCTCGGAGCACATCGCGCGCGTCCGCGCAGGCCACGACGCGCGCGTGCAGGCCGCCTTCGTCTCGGTCGTCGGTCCCGCGCTCTCCCGGCCGCAGGGACTGTCGGCCAAGTCCGGGCCGTGGAGCGCCGAACTGCACGACCTGGCCTCCGTCCTCCCCGACCACTTCGCCTTCGAGGTGGAGGAGGGCGCCGCGCTGCACGGCGCGGGCAAGGCGTTCACGGCGCTGCACGACGACCGGCCGATGACCGAGAGCCGGCTGGAGGGCATCGCCAAGAACAGCCGCGACGACTGGCTGAACGCCCGCAAACTGTTCGCGCCCCGCACTGTCTCCGGTTCGTGGGGAGAGAAGGAGGCGGCCACCACCGACGCCTTCTCAGCGGGCCGGACCGCCAGGGAGGTCCACGACCCGGACCAGGCCGCCGAGGAGACGACCGGCTCCATCGAGGACGCCATCGACGATGTCTTCGACGACCCGTCCACGGCTGCGAAGGCGCCTTCGGACGAGACGGCCGCCCAGACCCAGCAGGAGGAGGGCGTCGCCGACCCGTCCACGGTGGTCAGGTCCGGTTCGTCGGTTCCGCAGGGGGGGCGGCTGGGCCGGCGGTATCTGGCGGATTTGATGCCGGAGGTCCGGGGGGAGCTGGATTACTTGTTGGGGAAGGGGAAGTATCAGCCGCCCTCGCGGGACGAGGTTGCGCGGTTGCATGACGCGTTGCCGGACTGGATTCGTGGGCAGACGCTGAGTGCTCAGGGTGCGGCGATCGCGCAGACGATCGTGTCGGGTGCTCCGGTGAGGTTGCGTGGTGGTGCGCCGGCGGGTGGTGGGCATGAGCCGTGGGGTGCGGGTCTGTTTGGTTCGTCGGGTGCGGGTTCGTCGGGTGCGGGTTCGTCGGGGGTGGCGGGTCGTCCTGAGTTTTCTCGTCCTCCGTCGGTGTCGAGTGAGTGGTATTCGTCGGATGATGAGGATCCGGTGAGTAAGGAGTTTTTCAAGGAGGAATATACGAGGTTTGGGCGGGAGACTACTTTTACTCCGCAGCCCACGGTTGGTTTTGGTAGCAGTCTGTATGGGCCGCGGCCGGAGGATATGCCGCTTGCGCGGAGTGGGGAGCTTCTGGGTGATCCGAGTGCGGGGGCTGAGGCGTTTCGGATTGCTTATCGTTTTGATTTGGAGCCGTTGTTCCGGTGGGATTCTCGTTCGTGGGAGGTGATTTTTGTTGAGGGGTTCCGTCCGCATAACGGTAAGCGTCCGGTGAGTCTTCGGTTCTATCAAGCGGAACATATTGATACGGCGCTGGTGAGTACGACGCGTGATGGCACGTTTGCGGAGGAGGGTGCTCGTCCTGAGTGGGCGATGAAGGATGGTCGTACGTATCGGTACACGATCAATGCGCCGGGTGGGTACGATTTTCTGGGCAGTCTTCCGCGGTATGCGTATGCGAATCAGCAGGAGGTTGCTTTCTGGAAGGGGGTTCGGCCGGAGTTCATTTCCGGGGTGGCTGTTTTCGATGATGCCGGGAATGTGCTGGAGACGGTGTCGAATCCGAATGCTCATGCGGCGCGTGAGGTCGAGGCGGAGCGGCAGGAGCGGGACCGGCAGCAGTATCTGGAGTATTTGAGGGCGGAGGTCCAGCGGGAGCTGGATGGGTTGCGGGGGAAGGGGTGGTACCGGCCGTCGCGGGATGAGGTCGAGCAGTTCCGTGACGCGTTGCCGGACTGGATTCGTGGGCAGACGCTGAGTGCTCAGGGTGCGGCGATCGCGCAGACGATCGTGTCGGGTGCTCCGGTGAGGTTGCGTGGCGGTGCGCCGGCGGGTGGTGGGCATGAGCCGTGGGGTGCGGGTCTGTTTGGTTCGTCGGGTGCGGGTCCGTCGGGTGCGGGTCCGTCGGGGGTGGCGGGTCGTCCTGAGTTTTCTCGTCCTCCGTCGGTGTCGAGTGAGTGGTATTCGTCGGATGATGAGGATCCGGTGAGTAAGGAGTTTTTCAAGGAGGAATATACGAGGTTTGGGCGGGAGACTACTTTTACTCCGCAGCCCACGGTTGGTTTTGGTAGCAGTCTGTATGGGCCGCGGCCGGAGGATATGCCGCTTGCGCGGAGTGGGGAGCTTCTGGGTGATCCGAGTGCGGGGGCTGAGGCGTTTCGGATTGCTTATCGTTTTGATTTGGAGCCGTTGTTCCGGTGGGATTCTCGTTCGTGGGAGGTGATTTTTGTTGAGGGGTTCCGTCCGCATAACGGTAAGCGTCCGGTGAGTCTTCGGTTCTATCAAGCGGAACATATTGATACGGCGCTGGTGAGTACGACGCGTGATGGCACGTTTGCGGAGGAGGGTGCTCGTCCTGAGTGGGCGATGAAGGATGGTCGTACGTATCGGTACACGATCAATGCGCCGGGTGGGTACGATTTTCTGGGCAGTCTTCCGCGGTATGCGTATGCGAATCAGCAGGAGGTTGCTTTCTGGAAGGGGGTTCGGCCGGAGTTTATTTCCGGGGTGACCGTTTTCGATGATGCCGGGAATGTGCTGGAGACGGTGTCGAATCCGAATGCTCATGCGGCGCGTGAGGTCGAGGCGGAGCGGCAGGAGCGGGACCGGCAGCAGTATCTGGAGTATTTGAGGGCGGAGGTCCAGCGGGAGCTGGATGGGTTGCGGGGGAAGGGGTGGTACCGGCCGTCGCGGGATGAGGTCGAGCAGTTCCGTGACGCGTTGCCGGACTGGATTCGTGGGCAGACGCTGAGTGCTCAGGGTGCGGCGATCGCGCAGACGATCGTGTCGGGTGCTCCGGTGAGGTTGCGTGGTGGTGCGCCGTCGAGGCTGGGGTCGCTGCGCATGGGCGAGTCGTCTGGGCGCAACGTCACCAGTGCTCCCCGCAGCACTCCCCGCAGCACCCCCCTCATCTTCCCCCCTCCGGCGGACACGCTGGAGGAGTTCCGTCCGTACGACCGGCAGGGGAGTGGCCTGGACCGGGCGCAGCCGGCGGAGCAGCAGAACCTGGAAGACGTGTTCCCGCGCGACGAGCGGGGTGATTTCCAGCGGTTCCCCGACCCTCGGGGCGCATCGTTCAGCCGGGTGGGGCTGATGCGGTCGGTCAACCGGGCGTTTCCGACCAACCGCCACGGCACCAGCGCGGGTTCCGCGAGGTGGATCGAGTACATCAACCCCCAGGCGGCCGCTACGCCCACGCGGCAGAACAACTGCGAGGACGCGAGCCGAAGCGTTCTGGTGAGCTGGCAGGGCCGCCCGACCGTGGCCGCGCCGACCCAGTCGCGCGGGCCCAACTTGATGCTGGAGGAGAACAGCCGGCAGACCACGTCACGTTGGCTCGGGTCGGGCTGGCGTAGGCACGACTTCCCGGACCACATGTCCGACGCGGAGCGTTCCAGGGGTGCCTGGGCGTCGGTCGAGGGGCGGCTTCTGAGGGGCGGGCACGGTTCGTCCGCGATCATCGACTTCCAGCGTCCGAACGGGAACATGCACTCCGTCAACGCGCTGAACTACGGCGGCCAGGTCTTCTGGGTCGACGGCGCGTACGGCCGGGTGAGCGACAGGCCGTTGTACGAGGGCGTCCACTTCTTTTCCATCGAGCTCGATCCCGATATGGAGGCCATCGACGGGGTCCCCTGGCTGGGCTCAGCGGACCGCCTCTCCGATTACTCCAACTTCAGCGATTCCGCCGGCTTGGCGCGCTCTTCCTGGCGCACTCTGTTCGGCCGCGGTGCATCCGGGCTCCGGATCGAGCCGATGCTGGACGCGCCCTCGCCGCTCAAGGAGGCCGTCGAGGGAAGTGGCAGCGACGCCAAGATCCACCAGTCGCTGCCGGGGCCCCGTAACACACGGGTCATTCAGGCTCGGCTCGGCACCACGACGGGCCTCGGTCTGCCTGGCGGGGCTCCCGAGGATGTGGGGAGTTGGCCGAGGGGTGAGGTCACCGAGGTCGATGCGGCCGGTGTGCCCGAGGTGCCGCAGAGCGAGTCGGGGCGGCTTGTGGTCGTGCGGCCCCGCCCGTGGTCGCCTGTGGGGTCGTTGCCGCCGCGGTCCGAGCACCCGCGGTACGAGATAACCGCCGATGGTGACATCACGCGTCCCGGTGCCGAGCCGCTGTATGCCGGGGGGTGGCTCAGGCAGGGGCTGGACTTCGTGCACGACCGCGGGGGCCGGTTGCGCGCGGACACGGGGGAGATCGTCTTCTCGGCGGCCCCGATCGCGGAGGACCCGCCGGCGGTGGACCTCGACGCTCCGTCGTACAGACTGCATGTGGTGCCGCCGCAGTTGATGACGGAGGGCGAGGTCGCCGGTGAGGGCGGCCTGTACCTGGTACCGGTGGACGCGGACGCGTCGGCTCCGGCGGTGCGTCTGCCGTGGCCGCACGGCACCTGGGTCGGGTCCGCGGGCCAGGACGCGGAGACCACCACCGCGCCCGCGACCGGGACTTCGTCGGGCGGGGCGGTGAGCCGGCCCGTGCCGGAGGAGGAGCCGGGCCTCGATCGGCTGATCAGCGATGCGCTGGCCGCGGAGGAGGCGCTGGGGTCAATGGCCGCGTCGGATGAGACGGCCGGTCAGGACCCGCAGACGTCGTCGTTCGAGGAGCTGATCGACGGCGCGTTCGCCGAGGACGCGGCCGCGGCCAAGGCCGTGCCGGACCACGAGAGCGCGCCTGCGGACGAGGCTTCGTCAAACGAGGCAGTCAGCCAGGTGCCGTTCACGTCGCGGTTCCCGGAGCATTTCGACGACTTCGTGGGCGCGCCCACGACCGAGGTTCCGTCGGTCGAGGAGCTCTCCGCCCTCGGACCGGCCAACGAGGGCATCCCCGCCCCGCCCGTCCTGCCGGAGGAGACCACCACCGGACGCTGGTCCGAGTGGAGGTCGCGCCTCCGGCGGCTGTTCCACCGCCCGAAGTCCGCTCACCACGTCCCGGACATCCCGGCCCTCGCCTACGACGCCATACCGGGGCGGGCCGCGGCCACGCTGCCGGGGCCCCGCAACAGCACCGAGGTCACCGCCGGGCATCAGCCGGTGAAGGCCGCCTCGGAGGCCGGGTGGAAGGACCCGTCCGCCGCAGAACAGGCCTGGACGGCAGCGGCCCCGCGCGCCGCCGTCGATCTGGCAGCCCCGTCGACGACGCAGCTGACGACGGCCCCCGTGAGGGAGGTGTCCTCGCTGTCCGTGCCGCCTCCCGTACGCGAGTCCGCCGCCCCCGCGACGGTGGAGGACGTCGACGGGGCGCGCGGCGAGTCCGCGCCGGAGTCCGGGTCCGAAGACATGTCCGGCCGCACGTCGCCGCCCGTCGAGCAGCAGACCGAACCGGCGCTCGACCCGGACCGGGACAGTGATCGTGAGTCCGGCAGTGACGCGGAATCGGAGTCCGGGTCCGAGTCCGGGTCCGTCGTCGGCTCCGAGTCCGACGTGACCGATTCGGACGTGTCGTCCGATCCTGACGGTCTTTCCGTCATGGTCGCGGACTTCGGCCGCGGGCATCGCGGGCTCCTGGGCTCGGTGCATGTCATGCCGTTCCCGGACGAGACGCTGGAGTGGGAGCGCGCCCGTATCAGCGCCGCCGTCCGCGCCGTGCACCAGGCGGTCGAGGGCGGGTCGGCCGGGGACCTGGAGGCGCAGGATCAGCGCGGCATGGCGGCGCTGGAGAAGGAGGTGGCGGCCGAGTACACCCAGGACGCGGTGCTGGAGGCGCTGCCGTATGCGCTGAGCGTCAAGGGCATGGTCCGGATCGTGACCTACCGGGGCCGCCGGTACCAGGTGGCCTGGCGACCCGATCTCGGGGATGCCCGGCCCGCACCGGCGATGGCCTCCGACGTGCCCGAGGGGCGGCGGGTCCAGATCGAGGAGCGGAACAAGACCACCGTCTCGTCCAGTGACACCAGCGGACGGCAGACGGTGCGGAGCTTCCCGCTCTCCTACGGCCGCACCTGGCCGCTCAACGGCTCGGGGATCCCCGGGCTGGCGTCCCTGGGCTTCACCCCGAAGCTGACGTTCACGCACAACCAGGAAGCCATCTCGGTGACGGTCGTGCGGGACTACATGGCGACGTCCGCGCTGGCCTTCGCCGCCGAACCGTCGCGCGCCTACGACTACGGCATCACGTCGCAGATCAAGGTCGAGCCGCTCGACGGCCCACTCTCGGCCTCCGCCTCCGCCCCCGCCCCCGAGACCGACGAGGCGGCCGAAGACGACGGCTGGGGCGGCATCGTGCCCGTGCCCGCCCCCGGTCGGCTCACCGCGTTGTTCCCGGACTACCTCACCCAGGACCCGGAGCCGCGCCCGTTCGGCTCGCTCTTCGCGTCGGCGGAGGAGCTGCCGGCCGATCCGCAGACCCTCGCCGGCGGGGTGTTGCCGATGCGTATGGACACCGTGCGCGACCCGGCCGCGCTGCACGACGAGATCGTCGCGGCCGATGAACTGCGCCCCCATCTGCGCCGGTTGTCGCCGGAGTCGGCCCGGGAGCTTGGCGAATTCCTTTCGGAGAACAACCAGCGTGCCGGGCTGCCGCTGATGCTGGCCAACGCCTACCCGTCACCGGTGCTGCAGGACCGCGCCGGAGACCCGCTGGCCTTCATGGAGGTCAGGGCGCGGCTGACGTGGCTGAACCCTGAGGTGCTGGCCAGGTCGAAGAACGTGATGCTGGATAACAGCGTGTTCTACACGGTGGGTGTCAAGAACTCCCACACGGTGTCCAACGCCGTGAAGCCGGGCTTCTCCCTCGCCCCCGCTTTCGCGGACCCCGGCGGCTCGGGCGTCGGCGGCGGTCCGGCCTTCTCCGGTGCCTACCAGTACCAGCGCGATCGCGCCTTCAACTCGGGCGGGACGGCGTATGACTGGTTCGGTCTCGTCAGCGAGAACCCGCAGCTCCTGGTGGAGGCGGACATCGAGTTCGAGGCCGTGCTGGTCTTCCCGGAGGGGGGCCGCACCGATGCGTTCACTTTCAGCCGGCCCGCGAGTCACCTTCTGCGGGTGCCGAGCCGGGCCGAGGTCGACGGCGTCCCCGTCCTGCCGGGCCAGGAGCGGCACCTGCCGCCGGAGACGCTGGAGCTGCGCTCGTTCGGGGTGTTCACCACACCGCTTGAGATCACCGGTACCGAGGAGCAGTTCAAGGAGCTGGAGACCCAGGTACGCGCCCTGGGGCTGCTGCCCCCGGCCGAACGCCGGTCGCTGTCCTGGATGGACGAGGTGGGCCGCAAGAAGATTCTCCAGGCCTGGGCGGCCAACCAGCGCAAGCTGTCCCTGGCCCGCTCGCAGGTCGGGTTGCGCAGCGCTGCGCGGGACATGATCAGCGCGGGACACCCCATCCACTTCGACCTGCCTTTCGAGTACGACAGTTGGCGGGCCTGTGCGGTGGTGCGGGCCAAGCCGCAGGAGGGCGCCTTCCCCCGTCACAGCAGGAACTTCCCGAACTGGTCCTCGCTGAACGGCAACGGCATGTACGCGGGGGGCGGCGAGTCGGTCACCTCCACGCATACGCTGTCCGGTGACTTCTCCGGTGAGGCTCACGGCCCGGTGTCCGGCGACACGACGATGAAGGGCGGCATCCCTTCCAGCGCCTCGATCGGCGGGCAGCGCGCGGACACGGCCGGCTCCTCTTCCGGCTTCGGTCTGGACATGCTCGTGTATCCCCAGCCCGGCCTGGCTCAGTTCGATATTCCGGTCACCCACTGCGCGGAGCTCTATTTCGGACGGGGCACCGAGCCCGTGTGGACGTCCGCCGCGCGGGGCGGCAACCTCGCGGTGACCGTCCCGCTGGCCCGCACTCTCGCCGAGCGGCCGGCCCCGCTCCCCGCGCCCTCCAGCCGTCCCGCCACCGACGAGGACTTCCGGCTGGCCCGGATGCAGCCGGACGAGGAGGGCAACCGGCCCGAGGAGGCTCTGCTGCTCCCGGCTGCCGCGCACGTCAACGTGGCGTTCGGCAGCGCCGAGCTGTTCACGGCGTTCCAGCGGTTCCTGGCGGGCGGCCTCCCCGAGGGCAGTGCCGAGCCCGGGGCGCTGGCGCGGATCGTGAACTGGACTGCCGAGCACGGCAGTCAGGTGGGCCGGATGCTGCCGTCGTTCGTCACCGAGCCTGCCCGGTGGCTGAAGGATGTCACGCTCGGTGAGTCCCTGACGCACCCGGAGAGCCCTGCCCAGGAGGCCGGCCGGGCCGCCCTGTCCGGCACCGTCGTTCTCGCCCGCTCCCCTCAGATCCTGCGTGGTGTCTACGTCTTCGACGCCGGGGCGGCCGGCTCCCTGCTGGGTACCGACACCCAGGGGGAGGTGCGCGGCTACCTGCATGACGTGGTCTATGAGGGGCCCGGCCTCCCTGCGGGGGAGGACTGGATGGAGAGCGATGTCACTGCCGCCGACTCGGCCTGGCGGGGCAGGAGCGGCAAGCGCACCGTGCAGTTCGGATTCAGCGGTTCGGGCACCCGTACTGCCGGGGATGCCTCGGGCACGGTCGCGGGCAGCGGGGGCCAGAGTTTCTCGGTGTCGTGGAGTGAGACGGACACCGATGGTGTGTTCACCGACCGGATGAACGCCGATGCCAGGGAACCGCTGCACGCTTTCCGCGCCGATATCACCTATCTCTTCGCGCTGGCCCAGGGCTACCGCAACGCTCCGGCCAACGCCGTCGGGCTCGGTCCGCGCGGTGCCCGGGCCAGCGCGGAGCGGGTGCCGGGCGGCGTGGTCTTCTGGGTGTCCGAGACCGACGTACGGGAGGATCCGCGGCTGGCGGCGCTGGCTGGACTGCCCTACGTGGTGCCGGAGCTGGACCGGCTCCTGCCGCCGTACTTCGTCCGTTCGAAGGGGCGGGCCCTGGGCCCCGCCACCGTGCCGGAAGCCGTCCCGGCCGGTGCGCTGGACGCGTTCGTCGAGGCGCTTGGTGCCGAGGCGACGCGGGAGGCCCCCGGTTCGCTCACCCCGGGCAGCGGCAGCCAGGTTCACGGCCTTCACTCCCGTATCGCGGAGGTCGGTTCGGTCATCGGCATGCGGGCGCTGGCCGGCACCGGTACCGAGAAGTGGCAGCGGCCGATCACCTTCGTTTACAGGGGCTGGGGAGGCCTGTACCTGGTGACGCTGGCGGTCAACGCCCGCCCGGCCCCGCACCGCGAACTGGCTGACGTGCGCGGCGCGCTGCGCCCGAAGTCGGGTGTGGAGGTCATCTACTCCTCGGCACCCAGCTCGGTGACGCGCACGGCCTCCCGGTCGGGCACCTTCACCCTCGGCCTCAGCCCGTCGGCCGGCTACACGGTCGCGACGGGGACGGGCAATACGGGCAGTGCGGGGGTCTCGGCGTCTTTCTCCTCGAACAGCTCCCGCTCCACCTCCCTCACCCTTTCCCGCAACCGCCAGCAGTGGCTGCGCACCTATGCGCCGTCGGCGCAGTTCGGGGTGGAGTACGAGTACCGGGTGGCCGCCTCCTCGCAGCGGCTGCCCGACACGGTGCCGGGCTTCCTGGTCAATCAGGTCGTCTCGCTCGGGCAGTTGACCGAGCTGCTGGCCGCGGGCGCGCTGTCGGCGAGTGAGACCACCGGGCTGCGGGGGCTGATCAGCGCCCTGGCCGACGGCATCACGAGCGTGCCGCGCCGGCTGGGACGGGCCCTGGGCCGGGCGCCGGGCACCCCGGCGGAGGAGGAGACACTGCCCATGCCGGCCACCGCCTCCGGCGACGGGATTCCCCTCGGCCCGCTGACCGCCTCAGGCGAGCGGCCGGTCGTCGCCGCGGAAGGCGAGTCCGCCGCCGACACGGAGCGCGAGACCGCCGAGCCGGCCACGACCGCCGACACGGAGCGCGAGACCGCCGAGCCGGCCACGACCGCCGAGACCGCCGTGCGGGACTGGGAGCCCCCGTCCGGCACCCCCGTCTCCAGCACGCCCGTCACCGTCAAGCTGCGCTTCCCCGCGAGCGAGACGCCGTACGAGCGCGAGGACGGCACCGTGGAGTGGTCCGCCGCGCCCGAGCTGCTGACCCCGCAGATCCACGAGAGCGACCCACGCGAGATCCGGCCCCTCCCGCGCCCGGAGCCGGCCGCGGACCCGACGACGGACCCGACATCAGCTCCAGCTCCAGCCCCGGCTCCGGCTCCGGCTCCGGATCCGCTGGCAGACACCGCCCGCTGGACGCCCGAACAGACGCTGATCGTGGGCGACTTCGACGCGGTGGGCCAACTCGCCGACGCGCTGCGCACCGTCGACCCCGCCCTGCGCGGCGCGGGCCTGCCGGACTCCTCGGAGTCCCACGAGGCCACCATGCTCCGCATCGGCAACCTCGTCGGCTCCGGCAAGGTCACGCTGACCCCGGCGCAGGCTTCCCGCTTCACCGGCAAGCTGCCGTCCGGCGGCTCCGCGTCGATCCAGCTGACCCTCTACCGGCCGCAGACCGAGTCCGCCAGCCGCTCGATCACCCTGATGGGGCTGCGCACCACCATCCGCAGCGCCTCGTCCACCGGCAGCCAGACGTACTCACCGGGCGTGAACGTGCCGCTGAGCGGCGGGCTGACGACGGAGAACACGGACACCTTCAGCGGCTCGGTCCCGGTCGCGGGCGAGAACATCACGACGGGCCAGTCCACCGGCGTCACCAGCTTCCGCCGCGAGATCATCAAGTACGGCACGGGCCTGTCGCAGAACGCGGACGAGGAACAGGACGAGAGCGGCGTGCTCGGATTCACGGTGACCGCGCACGTGCTCTTGGAGGTCAGCGGCCCCGAGGGCACCCGGTGGGTGACCGGCAACGTCGTGGCGCGGGCCACCTTGGAGGACGCCCTCGGCCTCGGCCTCGCCGCCATGCCGCCCCGGCCGTCCCCCAACGTCTACGACGCCCCGGCCGTCCTCGCCGCGCACGAGGCCTCCGACCGGGTGCGGGACCCCGAGACCTTCGGGGAACAGCTCGCCGCCGCGTTCACCGACGAGGACACCGCCCCGCAGGTCTGGTTCGACCCCGGCGACGTCCCGGCGGCGGCCCGGCGGGCGCTGCTCGGCGCGCGTACCGCCCTGCTGGCCGCCGGCACGCTCGCCGACGCGCGAGAGGCCGCGGGCACCGGACTCCCCGAAGCCCTCTCGGCTCTCATGGGCGCCGCGGCCCACGCCACCGGCCTCGCCCACCGCCCCGTCACCCTGGTCCTGCGCACCCCCGACGGCCCGGTCCACCTGCCCTTCACCCCGTCGATGGTCCGTAGCGGCGGTGAGCAGCAGCGGGAGGAACAGTCGGCCAAGACCGGGCCGTGGAGCGCCGAAACGCACGACACGGCCTCCATACTGTCCGAGCACCTCACCTTCGAGGCGGAGGAGGGCGCCGCCCTGCGCGAGGGCGGCAAGGCGTTCACGACGCTGCAGGGCGATCGTGCCCTGGCAGCGGGGCGGACCGCCGCGCGGGCCGAAGGCCAAAACCACGACCAGGACCAGGCCGGCGTCGAGATCCCTGCCGAGCAGCAGCCCTCGGGCTCCATCGAGGACGCCATCGACGATGTCTTCGACGAGCTGTCTTCGGGTGTGGGGGCGGTGTCGTCCGGTCCGGTGGGGGAGATACCGCCGGGACGTGCACCTCTGCCGCTCCGGCAAGAGCTGTCGACGCCGCACGGCACCTGGGTCGGGTCCGGGGAAGACCAGGGTGCGGAGGACACCACCGCGCACGTGACCGAGGCTCCTTCGGACGAGACGGGCGGTCGGGATCAGCAGGCATCGCCGCCCGAGGACGTGATCAACGCAGCGTTCTCTGACGAGAACGCGCCTGCGGCCAAGGCCATGTCGGACGATGAGAGCGCGCCTGCGTCCGAGGCTCCGTTGCACGAGGGGCCGCGGCCTCCGGCCGTCGACAAGGGTAAGAGGGCGGTTCTGGGCAGCCTCCCGAGCTCCGACGGGGAGGTGGCCGCGGAGGCCTCGCCCGAGCACCCGCTGAGCAGCTACGCCGAATCGATGGTCCCCCGGATCCGCCGCGACGACGCCCAGCGGCGGTGGATCGCCTCGCAGGTGACGGCGCAAGACCTGCCGGAAAGTCTGGCGGAGGACCTGTCGGACGCGGACGTCGATCCGTACGGCCTCGTCACGGCGGATGGACTGCGGGCGGCGGACGTCTCGCCGCCCCCGGGGCGGGCCGGGGAGGCGCAGAGCGAGGGCGGGCTCCCGCTGGGGTCGTTGGAGCCGGTGAACCAGGTGCGGGTGCTCATGGTGCGCCCCGGTCCGTGGCCGGAGGTGCTCGACGCCGTGGCGGCGAAGGCGTCGCGGAGGATGTGGCAGGAGGCGTACGCGGACTTCGCGAACGCGGCACCGGATGCTGCCGGGGAAGGCGAGGAAGCCGCCTCCCAGGCCTGGGGCACTGCCATGGCCCTGGTCCTGCCGTTGGAGCTGCACCCGGTACGCGCCGACTCCCGGCACGTCGGCGACCCGTATCGGGCCGTTGTGAGGGAGGTCGCCGGACTCCTGGTGCAGGGCGGCGGCCGCGCCGAGGCCGGCGCCCTTGCCGACCGCCACCGCCATGAACTCGGTCTGCCTCCCCGCGGTCGTGGGGGTGCGCCCGACGACACCGCCGGCCGGCAGTCGGCCGGGGAGTCGGCCGGGGAGTCGGCCATGGTGGAGGCCGACGAGGTGCTGTTGCGGGCTCTGCGATCCCGGCTGCCGCAGGGAACCGAGGGGCTGGTTCCCGGCGGTGACTCCGCGCAGGTCCCGGCCTCGGTGGTGCGGGAGTACGCGCGGGCCTGGTGGGCGGCGATGGGCGGTGCGACGGAGACGACGCCTGAGGTGCTTGAGCGGGTGGTCGGGCAGGTCGCCGGCCGGGTGGCGAAGGGCGGTCCGCACATCCCGTACATGCTCGAGGACGCGACCGGCGGCCTGGCCGACCCGGACCGGGGTGGTCTGGAGTTCGGTATCGAGATCGAATTCGATCTGCCTGAGCACTTCACTGATGCGCAGAAGGCGGATGCCCGTGCGGCGATCATCGCCGGTCTGGGAGAGGCCGGGCTGACCAGCCAGACCGATGTTCACGGGTACCACCGGGCGGTGGACGAGGGGTATACGGATGCGAGGGACGGGTGGCGCCTGGAGACCGACCCCACGGTGGACGGCGAGCTGATTTCTCCTATCTTGCGCGACACCGGGCAGACGTGGCAGGACCTGCGGACCGCGGTGGGCGTCATCAGCGAGCACGGCGGACGCATCACGAAGCGGACGAGCTCGCATGTCCACGTGAGCACCCGTCAGTACGGCACGGACGTCCGGCCGTACGAGGGGCTGCGGGGGCTGTTCACCGGCCATCACGACGAGCTGGTGCGGCTGGGGACCAACCCGCGTGCCGACGGCCACCGGGGCCTGAAGTACGCCCGGCCGCTGCCTGAGCGGCACGACGGATACCACGGCGTCTGGGACACGCCGAGCGGCAGAAACGAGGACGCGCTCAGCTTCAAGTGCGTCCAGGGCAACGGCTCCGACCACGTGGAGTTCCGGCAGCCGGACGGCAGCCTGGACGAGGCCGAGATCCAGACCAATGTGAAGATCGCGCTGGGTCTGGTGCACGCGGCTCTGCGGATGTCGCACGTCCCGGACTGGCAGCCCCCCGGCCACGAGGAGGTGGGCGCGCACGCCGTCGTGGTGCAGGGCGTGCGTCATGCCGGCAGTGGGCCGGCGGTCACGGTCTTCGAGCCGGACGCGCCCGAACAGACCGCCCGCATGCGCACCATGCTGGACACGATCTTCTGGCGGGCCGAGGACCGCGAACAGGTCATGGCCCGGTTCGCGGTGACACCGTGGTACGGCGGTCTCGGGGCCCGGCAGGCCGACGACGCTTCCTCCGGTCTGCTGCAGACGGCCGGGATTCCGGGTCTGGAAGACCTGGAATCGCTGGGCAGC
Source organism: Streptomyces lydicus (assembly GCF_004125265.1). GTDB lineage: Bacteria > Actinomycetota > Actinomycetes > Streptomycetales > Streptomycetaceae > Streptomyces > Streptomyces lydicus_C. The sequence continues at coordinate 3,291,880 of NZ_RDTE01000003.1, read as the reverse complement.
GTCTTCCTGAAGAAGATGCCCGGTGGCGCGGTGTTCCGCTCCACCGACGACGCGGCCGACCACGGGGAGGAAGCGACGGCCGCCCGGTTGCACAGCATGATCCCCGGCGATGATGCCTTCGTCACGATGGTCGCGTTCAAGCGCCGCCCCTATGTGCCGAACGCCTTCGGCTTCGGCGGGAACAAGCGGCTCAGTGCAGCCGAGTTCAAGGCGCTCCTGCCTCATCTGGGCTGGTCGCCGGGGCAGCGGCTGGTGATCGCGCATCCGGTCGAGGACACCCCTGGGGGGCTGGTCAAGTGGGCTTCGGAGATGGCCGCCGAAATCGAAGCTCCGGTCCTCGTCCCGGCCAGCGCCAGTGAGTACGCCGAGGAGATCGAGGTACCGTCGGAGCGCCTGGAAGGCATCTCCGGTCTCGGGATCTTCGGCCCGCCCGGTGGTTCCGTGTTCGACGACGGCGACACCACCGTCATTCCCGGCAACGCGTGGTTCCGGCTGTCGCCGGAGGCGGCAGCCGACGGTTCGGCCCAGGACGACACCTGGCCGGCCGGGACCGGATACGTGGCCTACACGGGTGCCCAGTCGGGGCAAAGCGTCACCGAGCAGGTTCCGGACTCCCTGCCGGCTCCGCCGGCGTCGCGGCGCGGGGGCCTCGACCCCCTCAGCGACTGGATGGAGTTCTCGTCGGTATCGGGTCGCAGGCGCTCCGGTGCGCTGCGCGCGATCGACAACGCCGTGGCCGGCCTGCCCCGCCACCCGGACGCCCAGGACCTGGCGGGCGTGCTCTTCGCGGTGCGGGGCTGGCAGCAGACTGCGGACAGGACGAGCAGCCGCTGGGACGCGGTGACGCAGTTGGAGAACGCGGTACGCGACCGGATACGGCAGTTGTCATCCCACTCCCGGTCCAGCCGGCACGCTTCCTCCGGCCACGGGCACCAGAGGCAGTCCGGCGTGCAGCCGACGGCTTCCGCCACGCGCGGCGCGGCCATGTCGCTCATTCCGGCCGGCCCGCGCCCGCCCAAGGTCGCGGGCTACGCCCCGGCCAGCGGTTTCGAGACCGAACTGCACAAGTTCCAGGTGGTGTTGCCGCCTGGGGAGCACTTCAAGACGTTCGGCGATGTCGAGGGCGCCATCGTGAGGCTGCCCGGTCTCTTGCACATCACCCTGGACAGTGGACAAAACGGCACGGTCGTCGCGGAGGTCGTCACCAGCCCGGCCCGCGGCCTGACGTGGGGACAGGACGACGGGCGGGCCGAGAGGTCCGATGTGGTGACCGCCTGGTACGACGTGATGCAGCGGCTGGAGAACGCCAGGTCGGGAGACAGTCTGTCGCGCGTCTTCCCCACGTCGGTCGGATACCAGGTCGACCCGGTCGCGGCGGACTTTCCGGTGAGGCGCAACCTGCACGGCTCGATGGTTGTGCACCACACGTCGACCAGCCCACTCACCGGTGTGCTCAAGTTCCTGGATCACGTCACCGCCAACATGCGCCAGGAGTCGGAGCCGGTACAGATCGCGTACCAGGACGCGAAAGCAGCGGAGCAGTATGCCCTCTGGGCGCGGGCCGGCTTCGAGCGGTGGCTGACGATGCCTCCGCGCATCGCCGGCCAGGTGCGGGCGTGGGACGCGGACGAGTTGACCGGCGCCCTCGCCCTCGGCTACACCCAGGTCGCCGCCACGGTGCGCCGGATCGGCGGGGTGGGCCGGGTACTGGCGAAGGATCATACGGCTGTTATCTCCCGTGAGTCCCTCGGCGCCATCCGGAGCGAGCTGGGGGAGGTGCCCCGCGCCTTCCTGGAGGATGAGAAGGACTGGCTGACCGACGGCTTCCTGCGCAGTCTCCAGAAGTCGCGAACAGCGCTGCAGCGGCCTCTGCCGAAGATCATGGATGACACCCGGCCCCAGGCGACGGCCGGCCAGTACTGGGAAAACCTGCTGCTGGAGAACCCGTCGCGGGTCATCGACCAGTACGAGGCGCTGGGGGTCCGCACCTGCTACAACACGCTCGATGGCAACCCCGTTGGCGGTGTGCCGCACCTCGAACCGCGGGTGGTCCGGCTGGAGGCCCGCGCCCTTGAGTCCATCCACTCCACCCCGCAGGACGTCCTGCGCACCCACGACACGGTCGCGCACCTGTCCGTCGACCTTTACAACGAGAGTCGACGCATGCGCGGGCTGTCGCCGGTGGGCCTTCCCCTGGAGCCCGAGTCTCAAGGGCAGTCCGGGTATGCGCCGCCGACCAGGGAGCAGGTGATCGGTGGTACCGGCGCGGCGGCGTCGGGCGTGGCGCAGGGCGTCGACGGGCAGTCGGCTGAGTCGCCGGTCGCCGCGCCGGCCGCGCTTTCGCCTGTGCTCGCTGACTTGGCCGGCCGGCTGCCTGGCATGCCGCAGGACGAGCGTGCGGAGGAGCTGGCTCTGCTGCCTGCCGCCGATGTGGAGGCGCTGGCCTCCGATCCGGCGCTGGTGCGGGATCTGTGCGAGAGCCTGTCCGCCGAGGACTTCGCTGCCACTGTTGCCCGGTTGATGGTGCGGATCCCTGAGGGGGTGCGGCAGCCGTTCTCGGTGCGGCGTGAGGCCGTGAACCGGATAGCGCCGATGCTGGGTGACCCGGAGGTGGCGGGGCGGTTGCTGAGCCGGGGGAGCCGGATTTTCGTGGTGCCCCGGGATGCGGAGTTGACGTCGGTCGGTCCGTTCCTCGGCTTGCGCGGCACCCTGACTGTGGACAGCCGTGCCGTCGATTCGCTACGCGGCTACCTCAGGCGTGGTCAGGTCGGGGCCGCTGAGGAGAACCTGCTGGGCGAGACCACGAGTGTGCCCGGCGCCGGTACTTACGATGACGGTTACTCCAGCGTCACGCATGAGTTGGCGCACGCCATCCACACGCGGGGGCTGAGCGCCGACGACCGGAGGTTCATCAAGGAGGTCTTCGACGCCAATCTGGCGCTGGGCTGGGCGGGGAAGTGGCCTGACGGCTACTGGTATGACCCTGTCGGCGTCAACCCGGACCCCAACTACTCGTCTCACAACCAGTACGAGTTCTTCGCTCAGCTCTCCAACGCCTATCTGGGGACGAACGGGGGCATCGATCCGTACACGGAGGCGCCCCGTAACAACGGCGCGGCGTGGGTGCGGGAGAACTTCCCGCAGCTGCTGCCGCTGCTGGAGCGGCTGTATGGTCCGGGTGCCGAGCCGCCCCAGCGTGGCGAGAGCGGGCGGGCCAACCCGTTCACCACGACTCAGGCCGAGAACGAGGTCTGGGCGGGCTTCCGTGCCTTCTGGGACCAGGCCGAGGGCGTGCTGCGCCCTCAGCCGCATGCGGAGATGCCGCCCGTCCCGGCCACCTCCCGCGGACACGGCTCCCCCGGGGTGGTGTTCGGCAGCCTCAGCCCGGCCGGGCCGGTCGGCGCCCCGGCGGAGCAGCCCGCGAAGAAGCGGGCCGCCCGCAAGACGACGAAGGCGAGCCCGAAGAGCACGGTCGAAGAGGCGGACGCGGCGGCCTCCGAGGCCCTCTGAGCAGCAGCGCAGCCACGGTCCGGCCGCGGAATGAGACCCGCGGCCGGACCGTACCTGGGGCCGCCTCCTGGGGCCGCCTCCAGGGGCCGCCTCCAGGGGCCGGCGCCCCCCTCCCTGGCCACCCCGACATCTATGCGTGTAGAACGGACCTACCCGTTGGAAAGGAACCCTCCATGGACGCTATCTCCGTCATCCGCACCAAGCGCGACCGCGGCGAGCTGACCCCCGATCAGATCAACTGGGTCATCGACGCCTACACCCGCGGCGAGGTCGCCCACGAGCAGATGTCGTCCCTGGCGATGGCCATCTTCCTCAACGGCATGAACCGCACGGAGATCGCCCGCTGGACCGCCGCGATGATCGCCTCCGGTGAGCGCATGGACTTCTCCTCGCTGCCCCGCCCCACCGCCGACAAGCACTCCACCGGCGGCGTCGGCGACAAGATCACCCTTCCGCTCGCCCCGCTCGTCGCCGCCTGTGGTGCGGCCGTCCCGCAGCTCTCCGGCCGGGGCCTCGGCCACACCGGCGGCACGCTCGACAAGCTCGAAGCCATCCCCGGCTGGCGCGCGACGCTCTCCAACGCGGAGATGCTGGACGTCCTGCGTGACGTCGGCTCCGTCATCTGCGCCGCCGGCGACGGCCTGGCCCCCGCCGACAAGAAGCTCTACGCGCTCCGCGATGTCACCGGCACCGTCGAGTCCATCCCCCTGATCGCCTCCTCCATCATGTCCAAGAAGATCGCCGAGGGCACCGGCTCCCTCGTCCTGGACGTGAAGGTCGGCTCCGGCGCTTTCATGAAGGACCTCGACAACGCCCGCGAACTGGCCTCCACGATGGTCGAGTTGGGTAATGACCACGGCGTGAAGACGGTCGCGCTGCTGACCGACATGGCCACCCCGCTCGGCCTGACCGCCGGCAACGCCCTCGAAGTCCGGGAGTCCGTCGAGGTACTGGCCGGCGGCGGCCCCCGGGACGTCGTCGAGCTGACCCTCGCCCTCGCCCGCGAAATGCTCGATGCGGCCGGGCTCAAGGACGCCGACCCGGCCAAGGCGCTCGCCGACGGCTCCGCCATGGACCACTGGCGCCGCATGATCAGCGCCCAGGGCGGCGACCCCGACGCGGCCCTCCCGGTGGCCCGCGAACAGCATGTCGTCACCGCCGCCTCCTCCGGCATCCTCACCACTCTCGACGCCTACGCCGTCGGCCTCGCCGCCTGGCGCCTGGGCGCCGGCCGCGCCCGCAAGGAGGACCCGGTCCAGGCGGGCGCGGGCGTCGAACTGCACGCCAAGCCGGGCGACACGGTCACCGCCGGCCAGCCCTTGCTGACCCTGCACACCGACACCCCCGAGAAGCTCCCCTACGCCCTGGAGGCCCTGGACGGCGGCGTGCTCGTCGGCCCGGCGGACGCGGCCTTCGCCGCCACACCTGTGGTGCTGGAGCGCATCGCCTGAGGCGGCGGCCGGGACGCCTGAGTCCTGCGGGGCCGGGCGTCCCGTCACCCGCCACCTTGGTCAAGGCGCCGTGGACGGACAACGGGTGACGGATCAGGGACGACGGATAACGGACGACGGGTGACGGGTTGGCGAGTACGAGGTCATCGAGGGACGGGCGTGGCGCCGGTCGCTGCGAGGGACAGCTCCCAGAGTCGTGCCGCGGCGTCCGCGTCGATGGCGTATGCGCGGACGCCGCCGTCGTCCATCGGCCGGCCGGGGGCGGAGACGCGCGCGATGTCGCAGTCTTCGAGGTAGAGACCGCCGCGGCCGTCGAGGAGCGGTGAGGTGGCTGCCCACAGACCGGTGGCGGCGCCCTGGGACGGCGTTTTGAAGTCGGCGCCGATCACCTTGCCCTGCTCGTCCACCCATCCGCGGTCGATCTGCTCCCGGAGCGGCATCTCTCGCTGCAGGCCAGTAATGATCTTGCCGGGGTGGAGGGCGAACGCCCGGACCCCGTCGCGGCGACCGAGGGCGTCAAGCTGCACGGCGAACAGGGAGTTGGCGGTCTTGGCCTGGCCGTAGGCCAGCCACTTGTCGTAGCCGGTGCGGAAGTGCGGGTCGTCCCAGCGGATGTCGGTCAGGGCGTGTCCGGCGGAGCTGTTGACGACGACGCGCGCGCCGTCCGCCGCGGCCAGGAGCGGATAGAGCTCGCAGGCCAGGATGAAGTGTCCGAGGTGGTTGGCGGCGAACTGGCCTTCCCAGCCTGGTCCGACTCGGCGCTCCGGGGTGGCCATGACGCCCGCGACGGCCATCAGGAGGTCGAGCCGGTCGAGGGAGTCGTTGATCCGTGCGGCGGCGGCGTACACACTGCCAGGATCGGCCAGGTCCATGGGGATGACCTCGCAGCCTTCCACAGCCGCGAGCGCGGTCCGGGCGATGTCGGGCCGGCGTGCCGGAACGATGACATGGGCCCCGGCGGATGCCAGGCTCCGGGTGGTTTCCAGGCCGAGTCCGGAGTAGCCCCCGGTGACGACGGCGGTCGTGCCGGAGAGGTCGAGGCCGGTCATGACGTCCTCGGCGGTGCTGACCGAGGAGTGGAGCGAGCCGAGCGGCTGCTGATCAGTGGTGGTCATGCGCCGACGCTACGAGCTGGAGTGAGGTCTAGATCAAGAGCCGTAGGCTGGGCGGCATGACGACTGCCGAGGCGCCCGAGGAGCCGCTGGGCATCGGCGAGGTGGCCGAGCGGACCGGGCTCAGCGTGCACGCACTGCGCTTCTACGAGCGCGAGGGCCTGCTGGTCGGACCGGTCCGGCGCACCACGGGAGGACGGCGGCGCTACAGCGGGTTCGACGTCGACTGGCTGCTGATCTGCGTCAAGCTCCGGGAATCCGGTATGCCGCTGGCCGACCTCAAGCGGTTCGCCGACCTGGTGCGACAGGGGCCGGGCAACGAGGCGGAGCGCCTGCAGCTCCTCGACGCCCACCGTCAGCGCGTCGATACGCAGATCGAGGCGCTGGAGGAGTGCCGTTCCGTCATCGCCTGGAAGGTCGGCGTCTACGCCGAACACCTCGCCCGTGGTGAGGCCGGCGGGCTCTGGGACCCGACAGCCTGAAGCGACGGCGGCCGTCCCCTGGCCTTGCGGACGTGCCGCTGCGGACAGAGAGACAGACAGGAACGACGAACCGTGAACTATTGGTTCCGGGGGTGCGGTGCCTGCTCGCCGACAGCGTCAACAACGCCCTGACCCGCACTGTTTCGCTGAATCAGCAGGCTCCCCAGAGCAGCGCGCCGGTGCAGGACCGCCCGTCCGGCACGGACCGTGGTGATCAGGCCGGCGCTGCGCAGCGCGGCGGTCTGGGCGGAGACGGTGGCATTGCTGACGCGCAGCCGTCGGGCGAGCTCGCTGGTGGTGTGTTCCGCCGCGAGCAGGAGCAAAATGTCGCGGCGGGTTCGCCCGAGCACCGAGGCCAGCGCGTCGTCCGTGCCGCCCGCCCCGGCCGGCGTGAGCGGCAGGCCGGGACCGGCGGGGTAGGTGAGGAACAGGGGGCTGTCGGGCCGGTGGGCGATGAGGGGGTGGCCGGTCCAGTGGAATGTGGGCACGAGGACCACGCCGTGTCCGCGCAGTGTGATGTCCCGCTCGCCGGGCGCCTTGAGTGCCCAGACGCCCTCGTGAAGCCGGGTGCCGGGGACGAGCCGGTCCAGGGCTGCGCCGATGCCGTGCTCGGCCACGGTCAGCGCATGGCGGGTGAACTCCGCTTGATGTAAGTCCTGCACCAGGGGCCACACGGGTCGCACGACCGTCTCGAACGCCGCGTGCTGGGCGCGGAGGAGGGGGCGCCACGCATCGGCGTCGCCTCGGTGCAGATCGCGGATCCACAGCGGAGCCAGGGACATGTGCCGGGCGTACACCCGCTCGAGCTCGGAGCGGACCAGGTCCGGACTCGAGGCCCGGACGCTCTCCAGTCCGTCCTTCAGGGTGTCGCTGAACTCGTCGATGAAGCAGGGGGCCTTCGCAGCAGGAACCAGATCCGCCAGCGGCAGAACGCTGACCGGCAGGGAATGGAGCAGCCGTCGTCTCCAGCGGCCGAAAAGCAGCTCGTCGTGGGGGTGGCTCATCATCATCAGTGCCGCGTTCAGCTCTTGCAGGGGCGCCGGACGAGGTGCGAACCGGACCCGTGCGAAGTCGGCGGCCGTGAAATGGATCCGGATCACTACTCTCCCCAGCGGTGCTTCGCCATCGTTTCGGACGAGGCCTGAACCCTCGCCCGGACGTCCCCGTCGACGTCAGCATTCAGGGCACGCCCCTGTCATTCCCTCAAGGACTACCGGGAGGCACAAGGGCGACGATCTCAGAGGTACAGGGGAGAGCCATGATTTCAAGACGGACCGTCACCAAATGGGCCGTGCCGGCAACTGCGCTGCTGCTCGCGGGCGGTGGTGGCGTCGCACGGGCACAGGCACAGGCACAGGCACAGGCACAGGCACAGGCACAGGCACAGGCACGGGCACAGGCACGGGCCGCAGACGCCCGGACCATGCGCTTGCCGACGCCGACCGGCCCGCACCGGACCGGGGTCACCACGCTCTATCTGGTCGACCGCTTCAGGCGCGATCCGTGGGACCCCGCGATCCCTGTCCGGGAAGTGATGGTCACCGTGTTCTATCCGGCCCGCACCGTTCACGGCTTTTCGGTTGCACCGCACATGACCACGGGCGCGGCGAAATCGTTCAACGACATCGACGTCCATGTGCACCGGCTGCCGAGCTCCGGTGTCAACTGGGCGGCAACGGCGACGCATTCGTACGCGAACGCGCCCGCGCAGGCTGTCCGGCGGCCGGTACTGCTCTACAGCCCCGGAGGCGGCGACCCACGCACCCTCGGTACCAGTACCGCCGAGGAACTGGCCAGCCACGGCTATGCGGTGGTGACCATTGACCACCCTGGCGACGGCAGTGAGGTCGAGTTTCCCCGCACCAGGCCCTACCGGCGCGAAAAGGTCCGCGAGACCGTCTTCCGGGGAGACCCCCGCACGGATGCGGACCAATTCCGGACCGTGATCGAAACGCGGATCGCGGATACCCGTTTCGTACTGGACCAGTTGGCAGTGCTGGCGGCGGGACGGAACCCGGACGCCACGGGACGCGCGGTGCCGGAAGGCCTCGGCCGGGCGCTGGATCTGCGCCGGGTGGGCATCTACGGCCACTCGGCAGGCGGCACCACCGCGGCCGAAGTGATGTACGAGGACCGCCGTATCCACGCGGCGGTCAACATGGAGGGCTATCTGGACCACACCCCGGAGACACCCGGCAAGGTGGGGCAGCTGTTCCCGGTCGCACGGTACGGGGTGGACCGCCCGTTGCTCCTGCTGGGAAGCGAGGGTTTCGACGGCAAGGAAGCGGACAAGCGGGCGTTGGAGCTCTCCTGGGCGGCCATGCTCGCCCACCAGCGGGGACCCACCCGCCGACGGCAGATCGACCATGCCATGCACTGGGTGTTCACCGACTACGCCGTCATGGCACCTCAGTTGCAGGCCGCGGGGCTGATGAGCTCAGCCGACCGCATCGGACTGGTCGGCACGATCGACCCGGACACCTCGGTGGCCGAGGTGCGCCACCACGTGCACTCGTTCTTCGCCCGGCACTTGCCTTCACACTGACGACGTCCACAGTGATGCGGTTCGCGGCCCGGCGGCCGTCGGCCAGACCTGGAGCCGGCTCCGGCTCCGAAGCGGGCGTCAGGCGTGCTGCGCCCCGCGGGCCAGCAGGAGCAGGGCGTCGACGAGTTCCTCGGCCGGCGCGCCGGTGGCCAGGCTGCGCAGTTGCAGGCCGAAGACCAGCGCGACGGCGGTGCCCGCCAGCCGCTCGGCGTCGGGTACGCCGAGGCCGGTGAGGATCCGGGCCGCCAGCTGGTCGTATGCGGCGAAGCACTGCGCGGCCGCGGTGCGCAACCGCTCGTCGCGGCCGGCCTGGACGTAGAGCTCGAAGGGGGCGATGTACCTGCTGTCGGTCTGCGTGCACCCGGCGACCTGGCCGAACGTGGCGGAGGCCCGGTCGATGTCCATCCCGTCGGTCTCGCACTGGTCGGCGAGCTCGGTGAAGCGCCGCGTCTCCTCCGCGACGAAGTACAGCAGGCTCTCCCGCAGCATCTCGTGCTGGGTCGTGAAGTGGTAGGTGACCGAGCCGAGGGAGACCTTGGCCTCCTTGGCGATCCGCCGGTTGGTGACCCCGGCGACGCCGTCCTCACCGATGATGCGCAGGACGGCATCGATGATGCTCTGCCGGGTTCCGGGAGGCTTGGACATGACGGTCATTGTGCCACCGGTGGGGCGGTGGCGGGACGGCGGTGGGCGGCGGCGGAGCGGCGGTGGGACGGCGGTGGGGCGACGGTGGGGCGACGGTCGTCAGGGGCGGCGCGAGGCCGTATGCGGCGTCGAGGCTGCTGATCATCCGGTGCCGGCGGGCGTGCGGCTCCTGCTGTTGACGCGGTCACCTCTCCCTCTTACTGTTCGTTCGAACGAACAGTCTCGACGAACAGTCTCCGAGAGGGCAGCCCTATGCGCATCGCAGGATCAACCGTTCTCCTGACCGGGGCCGTAGGCGGCATCGGCCAGGCCATCGCTCGCGACTTGGCCGCCAAGGGGGCCAAGCTGGTCCTCTCCGGGCGTCGTGCCGATGCCCTGGAAGCGCTCGCCGACGAGCTCGGTGCCCGAGCGGTCACCGCCGATCTCGCCGACCCGGACCAGGTCGACCACCTCGCCCGGGCCGCCGCCGACACGGACATCCTGATCGCCAACGCCGCGCTGCCCTCCAGCGGCGCTCTCCTCGACTACACGCCCGAGCAGATCGACCGCGCGCTGTCCGTGAACCTGCGCGCCCCCGTCATGCTGGCCCGTGCCCTCGCGCCCCGGATGGTCGAGGCGGGCCGGGGCCAGATCGTCCTGGTCGGTTCGATCTCCGGGAAGGCGGCCACCAAGTACTCCTCGCTGTACAGCGCGGCCAAGTTCGGGCTGCGCGGCTTCGCGCTCTCCCTCCGCCAGGACCTGCACGGCACGGGGGTGGGCGTCTCGCTGGTACAGCCCGGCGCCGTACGCGACGCGGGCATGTTCGCCGCCACGGGCGCCACCCCGCCGACCGGTGTGCGCACGGTCTCTCCGGGCCAGGTGGTGACGGGGGTGGTCCGGGCCGTCGAGCGCGACCTGTGCGAAGTCAATGTCGCGCCGGTGGAGTTGAAGGTGCTCAGCGCTCTCGCGGGACAGTTCCCCGGCTTCGCGGAGAAGGCGCAGCGCGGCTCAGGTGCCGAGCGCACCATCAGCCAGGTCGTGGCGGCCCAGCGGGACCGGCGGTAGCCGTCGCTTCGCCGGGCGCCCGGATCCTGGCCACCGGCACGTCCGCGGGGAGCGGCATCGCGTGCAGCCGGTACCCCGCCGCAGTCGGTACCCCGCCGCAGCCGCGGCCCGGTGTTCCTTACCGCGTTCCTTACCGCGTGTTTTCCGGGGCGGCGTCCCGGGCGGCCGGGAGGTCCGTCACCGCCCAGCTCCCCAGCAGCCGCAGCGCGTGCGCGGAGGGGCTGTCGGGTTCGGCGGTGTAGAGGTAGAGGGCCTGGTCGGGGTCGTCGGGCAGGGGGAGGGTCTCGTAGTCGAGCGTGAACTCGCCGACGAGTGCATGGCGGTAGTGCTTGGTGCCGTGGGTGTATTGGAGGACGTCGTGGTCGGCCCACCACTGACGGAAGTCCTCGTCGTGTACGGACAGCTCGCCGACCAGCTCGGTCAGGCGGGGGTCGTGCGGATGGCGTCCCGCGTACAGGCGCAGGACGGACACCGTGCCGCGGGCCGCGGTTTCCCAGTTGGCGAGCAGATCGCGGGCCGCGGGGTCGAGGAAGATGAACCGCGCGAGGTTGCGGTCGCGGTGCGGCAGCGCGTCGAAGTCGGTGTACAGGGCCTTGGCGAGGGGGTTGGCGGCCAGCACGTCCAGCCGGTGACCCATGATCATCGCGGGGATTTCGGTCAGGGAGTCGAGGAGCCTGAGCAGTCCGGGCCGCACGCGCTGCGGCGGCACCGCACGGCGGCGGGCCGAGCCCGGCCGGGGGCGGGCCAGGTCGAACAGATGGGCGCGCTCGGCCGCGTCCAGGCGCAGCGCGCGGGCGATCGCGTCCAGGACCTGCGCGGAGGCGTTCGCATTGCGCCCGCGTTCCAGCCGTACGTAGTAGTCGACGCTGATGCCGGCCAGCCGCGCCACCTCCTCGCGGCGCAGCCCCGGCACCCGGCGGCGTCCGGTGCCCGGGCCCAGGCCGGCCTCGCCGGGGCTCGTCCGCGCCCGGCGCGAGCGCAGGAAGTCGCGCAGCTCAAGGTTGGGCTCACGCCCCGCTGACGTGCTCATTCGTCCAGCCTAGGCGGGCGCCTGCCACGGCTGTGCGGTGGAAGGGGGGACTGACAGGCCCCCTGTACCGGCGCCCGGCGGGTTCCCCTGGTGGTCTCCTGGATTGCACCTCCCTTTCCCGTCTGTTCTCCAGAGGATCACCATGCCCAAGCCCCTGATCGTCATCACCGGCGCCAGCTCCGGCATCGGCGCGGCCACCGCCCGCCTCCTGTCGGCCCAGGGCCACCCGCTCCTGCTGCTCGCGCGCCGGGTGGAGAAGCTGGAGGAGCTGGGTCTGCCCGAGACCCTGTGCCGCAAGGTCGACGTCACCGACCGGGACGCGCTCCAGGCCGCGGTACGCGAGGCCGAAGAGCGGTTCGGGCCGGCCGACGCGATCATCAACAACGCCGGCGCGATGCTCCTGAGCCGGATCGCGGACCAGGACGCCGGGGAATGGGACCGGATGATCGACCTGAACATCAAGGGCGTGCTGTACGGCATCCGTGCCGTCCTTCCCGGCATGCTCGCCCGCGGCACCGGCACGATCATCAACGTCAGCTCCATCGCCGGCCGCAAGACCTTCCCGAACCACACCGCCTACGTGGGCACCAAGTTCGCCGTCCACGCCATGTCGGAGAACCTGCGTGAGGAGATCGCCTCCTCCGGCGTACGCGTGGTGACCATCGCCCCCGGCGCCGTGGAGACCGAACTGCTCTCCCACACCAGCGACGAGCAGATCAAGCAGGACTACGAGGAGTGGAAGAAGTCCGCCGGCGGCGCCCTGGACACCCGGTCCGTGGCCGAGGCCATCGCCTACGCCTATGGCCAGCCGCAGAACGTCACCATCCGCGAGATCGTCCTCGCTTCCACGGGCCAGGAGAGCTGACGAGCAGCGCAGCGCCGGGGGCGCGTCCTCCGGCCGGAGGACGCTGAGGGCGCCCCTCGTCCGGGTGAACGGGATCGGTGGACCGCCGCCGACCCGTTCGGCATGCTGGGATCGGTGACGTACCGATAGAGGAGCACACCATGGCAGCAGTCATTGCTGAGCGCCCCCATCATGCCGATGAGTCCGGCTGGGAAGAGGCACTGAGGGTCTGGGAGCGGACGAACGCCCCGGAGGGCTGCAAGGTGGAGATCATCGAGGGGATCGTCACCGTGGCACCACCGCCGGAGAGCGACCACAACGACACCGCGGACGAGCTTCAGCGCCTGCTGTACACGGTTATCCCCCGGGACTGGGGGATCTACCAGACCCAGGGGCTGACCATTCCCGGAAGACAAGGGTTGTTCGTTCCGGACCTGGCGGTCATCCCCAAGAAGTTGCTGCCGCGCCCGCGTGAGCGCCGGACAGCTGATGTGGCTCAGCTCATCGTCGAGATCACCTCTCGCTCCAACGCGAATCATGACCGCATCGAGAAGCTGAACGGCTATGCCGCGGCGGGCGTCCCCCTGTATCTGCTGTTGGATCCCTGGCACTCCGGAAAGCCGACCGCAACGCTGTACGGCGAGCCGGCGGGCGGTTTGTACCGTGTGCTCGAGACGGTGAAGTACGGGGATGCGATGCACCTGCCCGCGCCCTTCGAGGTCACCGTCGATACGGCACTCTTCCCCGCCGGCTGAGAGAGCTGACGACGAAGGGCCCGCCCCACCAGGACAGGTGGTGGGACGGGCCCTTCGGTCTGCGGGTGTTACGCCGCCTTCTCCAGGTGGAGGAGGCGGCGTTCGGCCACGGCCTTGCGGGTGGCGTAGAGGGTGATCGAGGCGGCGCCGACCATCGCGGCCAGGCCCAGGAGCACGGTGCCCTCCCAGCCGACGGCGTGGAAGGCGGCGGCGCCGAGGGCACCGCCCAGGCTGCTGCCGATGTAGTACGCGCACTGGTACAGCGCCGACGCCTGGGCGCGCGCCGTCTTGGCGGTGCGGCTGACCGAGGACGAGGCGACCGCATGGCCCGCGAAGAAGCCCGCGGTGATCAGGACCAGGCCCGCCAGCACCGCGTAGACGGAGCCGGAGAGGGAGAGCAGCAGACCCGTGGAGGTCGTGCCGACGGCCAGGTAGAGGGCGCCGCGGCGGCCCGTGCGGGCGACCAGCTTGCCGGCCGCGGCCGAGGAGACCGTACCGACCAGGTAAATCACGAAGATCGAACCGACGATGCCCTGCGGGAGGTTGAACGGTTCGGCGACCAGGCGGTAGCCGATGACCGTGTAGACCGCGCCGAAGACCGTCATGAACAGCCCGCCGATGGCGTAGAGGCGGCGCAGCAGCGGGTCGGACAGGTGGCCGCCGAGCGTACGGGCCAGCGCCCGCGGGCCCACCGAACGGGGCGCGAAATGCCGGGCCTTGGGGACCAGCAGCCGGAACGTCACCGCACACACCAGGGCCAGCACGCCCACCGCGGCCAGCGCGGCCCGCCAGCCCCACGCCTGGGCGACCCAGCCGGTCAGGATCCGGCCGGACATCCCGCCGATGCTGTTGCCCGCCACGAACAGTCCGATGGCCGCCACCAGCGCCTTGGCGCGTACCTCCTCGGCCAGGAAGGCCATCGCCGACGCCGGAAGTCCGGCCAGCGCCACACCCTGGATGCCGCGCAGCGCGATCAGCGCACCGAGCGACGGGGCGAACGGCACCAGCAGGGCGATCAGCGCGGCGACCGAGAGGGACACCGTCATCAGCGTGCGCCGGCCGAAGCGCTCGGAGACCGCGCTGAGCGGGATCACTCCGAGCGCCAGGCCGAAGGTGGCCGCGGACACGGTCCAGCTCGCCTGGTCCGGGCTGACCCCGAGGTCGGTGGAGATCGCGGGCAGCAGCGCCTGCGTGGAGTAGAGGAGGGCGAAGGTCGCCACCCCGGCGGCGAAGAGGGCGAAGCTCATCCGGCTGTAGCCGGGGCCGCCCGGCCGCAGCTTGTCCGACTCGGGGTCGGGAGCGGCGGCGGAAGGAGAAGTGTCAGTGGACGACGAGGGAGAGGCGGCCGCACGGTCGGTGACGGACGCCCCGGTATCAGCGGGAGGCATGCTTCGAAGGTAGGCCGCCGCGTTTCATGCGTCCAATGCATGGAAACGCCATAATCGATGCTGTGACACATGATCCCAGCTCGCAAGGGCCGCTGTTGCAAGGTCGCAACAGAAAAGATGTTGCCGGAGCGCCGCGGGCCGGCGCACCGCGGTCCGGCGCGGAGACGGGGGAGGCGGGGGAGGCGGCCGAGCTCGGGGGTGATTCCTGGGCGGTGGTCCTCGCCCCGCGGCTCGCCCAGTTCACCGCCGTCGCCCGGCACGAGCACGTCACCCGCGCCGCGCAGGAGCTCGGCATGCCACAGCCGACACTCAGCCGCGCCCTCGTCCGCCTGGAGGACGACCTCGGCGTCGCCCTCTTCGCCCGCCATGGCCGCACCCTCTCCCTCACCCCGGCCGGCCGGGCCTTCCTCGCCTCCACCGAGCGCGCGTTGACGGATCTGGAGCGGGCAACGGAGTCCGTACGGGCCGACGTCGACCCCGCCGCCGGGAAGGTGGCCTTCGGCTTTCTGCACACCCTCGGCCCGGAGACCGTGCCCGGTCTGATCCGCAGCTTCCGCGCCGACCACCCGCGCGTCCGCTTCCAACTCGTCCAGAACTACGGCGAGGCCATGATCGAGCGGATGCGCGCCGGCGATCTCGATCTGTGCCTGACCTCGCCGGTCCCGGACTACCCGGACCTGGTCGCCCGCCGGCTCGACGAGCAGAAGCTGCGCCTGGTCGTCCCGGACGACCACGCGCTGGCCCGCCGGAAGCGGGTCCGGCTCGCCGAGGCCTCCGGCGAGCTGTTCGTCACCCTCGAACCCGGCTACGGGCTGCGCCGGATCACCGACGCACTGTGTGCCGAGGCGGGCTTCACCCCGCGGATCGCCTTCGAGGGGGAGGAGGCCGAGACGCTGCGTGGCCTGGTCGCGGCGGGACTCGGCGTGGCACTGCTGCCGCCGCCCGCCGTACCGCGCCCCGGAGTCGCCGAGCTGACGGTGACGGCCCCCCGCGCGGTCCGCGAAATCGGCGTCGCCTGGCTGGACGGCCATCCCGACACCCCGCCGGTCGCCGAATTCAAGAAGTTCCTGCTGAGCCGACGCGGGAAGCTGCTGCCCAGGTGAGGGGAACAGCGCGGGCCGGGGGCGCCGCTGGGATGCGGCACTGCGTTTAGCGGGCGCTCCGGTGCTGACTCCCTGATTCCCTGACTCCTTGATTCACTCCCTCACCCCCTTACTCCGTCCTCTCCTCGCTCCCTCTCCTCGACGCCGCAGGCCCGCCGTGCCCCGGTGCTCGTTGTCTCACTGCCCCTGCCCCCCCTGCCCCCCTGCCCCCCCCTGCCCCCCCTGCCCCTCAGTGCCGCAGCGACACCCCGAAGCCCGCGGCCAGGGGCATGCGCAGGCCCAGCGGCGGTGGTGCGGCCAGGGCGTCCTTCACGGGGCGGGCGTAGTCGCGGGCGAAGAGGGAGCCGAGCATGAAGTCGGCCGCCAGGGAGAGGACTTCGGCGCGGTGCTGGTGCAGGGAGTGGCCGTCGGAGTGCACCTCGAAACGGCAGGTGTCGCGGTTGACCTTCTTGGCGCGTTCGGCATAGCGGTAAGACAGATCGGGGTCGGTGCGTTCGTCGTTGGTGCCGTGGACCAGCAGGACCTGTCGGCCGATGAGCTGTTTCACCGGATCGGGCCGCTCGTCGCTCTGGCCGGGGTCGGGCAGCCAGGGGGCCAGCGCCAGTACGGAGTGGACGGCGGGGTGACCCGCGGCGTGCAGGGCGGCGCGGGCGCCCATGCCCGTGCCGACCAGGCAGACCGGGACGTCGCCGTAGCGGCGGACCACCTCGTCCAGGGCCCAGGCGGCATCCCGTGCCGGGTGGGCTTCGGGTCCGTTCCAGCCGCTGCAGCGGTAGCGCACGACATGGGCCGTCAGGCCCTCGGGGCGTCCCGCCTTCGCCAGCCGGGCAGCCAGCGGGCGCACCGCCAGCGCCGCCACCGGCGACGGACGCCGCACCCCGGTCGGTCCGCCTCCGGGCAGTAAAAGGGCGACCCCGCTCACCTCCCGGCCGGTGCCCCGACCGCCGCCACCCCGCCACCGGAACGCCTCGCGCGCCCCTTCCTTGCCGGCCGTTCCCAGCGGTTTTCCCAGCCGGGCCTCGCGCACCGGCAGTGCTTGCTGAGCCATGTGCAGAACGATGGCAGAAGGAGGCGTGCACGCCACCCCGTGGACGGGTCACTGTTACGTATCGTTCGGCGAGATCTACGCGCGTAGGGGCTAGAGTGCCGAGATGACGAGCGAGACCACCACCCTCCCGACCAGCGAACAGATCCGCCGTGCCCCCAAGGTGCTGCTCCACGACCACCTCGACGGCGGGCTCCGGCCGGCCACGATCGTCGACCTGGCCCGCGAGACCGTCCCCCACGGCCTGAACGGCGCGGGAGGTGCCCCCATCGAAGGTCTGCCCGAGACCGACCCGGAAAAGCTCGGGGTCTGGTTCCGCGAGGCGGCCGACTCCGGCTCCCTGGAGCGCTACCTGGAGACCTTCGCGCACACCTGCGCCGTCATGCAGACCCGTGACGCCCTGGCCCGGGTGGCCGCCGAGTGCGCCGAGGACCTTGCCGCGGACGGTGTGGTCTACGCCGAGGTCAGGTATGCGCCCGAGCAGCACCTCGAACAGGGGCTGACCCTCGAAGAGGTCGTCGAGGCGGTCAACGAGGGCTTCCGTGAAGGCGAGCGGCGGGCCCGCGAGAAGGGCCATCGCATCCGCGTCGGCGCCCTGCTCACCGCGATGCGGCACGCCGCCCGCGCCCTGGAGATCGCCGAACTCGCCAACCGCTACCGGGACACCGGCGTCGTCGGCTTCGACATCGCGGGCGCGGAGGCCGGTTACCCGCCCACCCGGCACCTCGACGCGTTCGAGTACCTCAAGCGGGAGAACAACCACTTCACCATCCATGCCGGTGAGGCCTTCGGTCTGCCGTCCATCTGGCAGGCCCTGCAGTGGTGCGGCGCCGACCGCCTCGGTCACGGTGTCCGGATCATCGACGACATCGAGGTCGCCGACGACGGCTCGGTCAAGCTCGGCCGGCTCGCCTCGTATGTACGGGACAAGCGCATCCCGCTGGAGATGTGCCCGAGCTCCAACCTGCAGACCGGGGCCGCCCCCTCCTATGCGGAGCACCCCATCGGACTGCTGCGCCGACTGCAGTTCCGGCTCACGGTCAACACCGACAACCGCCTGATGAGCGGCACGAACATGTCCCGGGAATTCGAGCACCTGGTCAAGACCTTCCGGTACACGCTCGATGACATGCAGTGGTTTACAGTCAATGCGATGAAATCAGCGTTCATTCCTTTCGATGAACGTCTGGGCATGATCAATGACGTCATCAAGCCCGGTTACGCGGAATTGCGGGCCGAATGGCTGTTCCGCCCCCAGGGCTCAACTGCCCCTGTGAACAGTACTTCTGACTCTGTGTGAGCAGGTGGCGCGAGCTTATAGCGCAACGGCCGGTGGAATGTCCACCGGCCGTTTTTTCTTTCCTCGTGGCTGTTTGCGGCGCCGGTCGCCGCATCACTAGGTTGATTGGCCGGTCAAGCCCCCATCACGAGGACGTAATTCGATGAAGCAGGGAACCATCAAGACTCTCGGTACCGTCGCGCTCGGTGCCGCCTTTGCCGTCACCGCCGCGGGCGTCGCCAGCGCCGCCCCGGCGATCGGCACCCCCGACACCACCGGGGTGCTGAAGAGCCTGCCGGTGAAGGACGCCACCAAGACCGTCTCGGGCCTCACCAAGGCCAAGCCGGCCGGCAAGAGCGTCAAGAACGTCAAGAACGTCAAGACCAAGATGAACTCCCAGGGCAACAAGCTGCTGGGCGGCCTGCAGCCCGGCAGCCTCCTCGGCGGCTGACGCCGGACGCGGCCCGTCCCCCGGGGGACGGGTACCGCGCCCTGCCCCGGCTGTACGCCCTGGTGCGTACGGCCGGGGCATCGTCATGTGTGGCCGGACGGGCCGGTCACCAGGCGGCGGCGCCGGTGGCCTTCTCCTCCGAGGGGAGGAGTATCCACAGCGCCAGGTAGAGCAGGAACTGCGGGCCGGGAAGCAGACACGACACCACGAAGAGCACGCGCATCGTTGCCGGGGTCGTACCGAAGCGACGGGCCAGGCCCGCGCACACTCCGGCGATCATTCGGTTGTTGCGGGGGCGGACCAGTGCGGCGGCCATGAGGACGGCTCCTTTTCGACTCGGTGGGGCGTGTGCCCCGATGTCTCAAAGGTAGGTCCGGCTGCCGGAGAGAGCATCAGCCTTCGGGGCCAGTCCGACCCTGGGGATTGTCGGGGTTGCATCCCCGAGATGCGCATACCGGAGATGCCGGTAGCGGCGGCGCAGCCGGCGGCGCGCCCCGGGGACGACCGCCAGGTGCACCACGGCCACTCCGAGGGTGCCCAGCAGCACCGAGTCGATGTCCGGGACCCGTCCTGGCACCCCTGACTGCAGCAGCTCGATGGCCAGCGCGATCATCGCTCCGGCGAAGGCGGTACGGGTCAGGGACACCAGAGGCGAAACGTTCAGGCGGCCCGCGGAGAGCGGCAGCAGCACCCCCAGCGGCGCCAGCAGGAGCACCGAGCCGCCCAGGTGCTGGACGACGTCCCACGACCAGCCGCGTGCCAGCTCGGCCCGGATCGTGGCCAGCGGTTCGAGGTTCGCGGCAGGCACCCACGGCACCGTACGGGGACGCAATGTCAGCCAGGCGACGGTCAGCAGATGCGCCACGAGGAGGAGAAGTCCGGTGACGCGCATACGGGGAGCGGCGGTGGTGCCGGGGCCATGGGGCTGCACACAGGCCAGGACGTCGGGAGTGGGGACTGCGGTTCCGCCCCGTTGCGCCCGCCTTGAGCCGCCCCGTCGGCCCCTGTCGGTGGCGTCAGCCCTGTTGTGGCGCCCCGCCTTCCGCCTCTTGTGACAAGGGGTCGCCCCACCCGGCGTTCTCCGCGATGTCCGGGTTGGCCAGCACGTCCGCGGAGCAGTCGTAACGGTGCGCCGTATCGTCGCCCGGCCCGCCCAGTACGGCGGCATGGGTGCGGCCCAGCGCCGGGCTCGCCCCGTAGGTGCACACCAGCTGCGCCAGCGCGAACGACGGCAGATCGTCCGGCCGGATGCTCAGCCGCAGGGCATCCGCGGGGTCGCCGTCGCGCGGTCCCGTGACCGTGACGTCCCGGGGCAGCGCCGTGCTGAAGCCGGCCTTCTCCTCGTCGGCGGACGGCTCGCGCTGCAGCTCGTGGAGCAGGGCACGGGCGGTCGGCAGCCGAGGGTCGTCGGACTTGGACGGGGGTACCGCCCGCTCGACCTGCGCCAGCGCCGAGCCGCACACCAGATACACGATCGCCTGGGAGCCCGGACCCGCGTCCGCGTCCGTGCCGGACGACGCCGAGGCCGAGGCCGACGGCGATGCCGAGGCCGGTGCCGACGCCGAGGGCGCCGGGCTCGCCGGGGCCTTGCAGCTCACCCGTGACGGCGCGCCGCCCGCGTCGACCGGTACGGAGGTACCCCGGATGCCGCAGCCCGCGGCCGCGAGCGCGAGCGCCATCACGGCGGCGGTGCGCCGTCCGGTCCGCCTGCCCGACCTCATCGTCCGTCCTCCGTGCCCTCGTCGCCGGCCGTGCCGTCGTTCCGCCGGTCGCCGTCCGCCAGAGGGGAGGCATCCATCGGCAGCCGCAGGGTGAAGACCGCGCCGCCCTCGGGGAGGTTGGCCGCGGTGATCTCCCCGCCGTGGATATGGGCGTTCTCCAGCGCGATCGACAGGCCCAGACCGCTGCCCTCCGACCGCGGGCGGGAGGCGCTCGCCTTGTAGAAGCGGTCGAAGACGTGCGGGAGGACTTCCTCCGGGATGCCGGGGCCGTGGTCCCGCACGCGGATCACCAGCTTCCCGCTCCCGGGGCGCCCGTCGTCCGGAGTCGTTCCGGGCCGCTCCGTTCCGCCGCCCTCGGCACCGGCCGCGGGCCCACCGGCCGCATCGGCCTCGCCCGCACCGCTTGCACCGCCTGCCCTACCGGAACCGCCCGCGCCGCCCGCACCACCCGGGCCGCCACCGGCGGAGACGGCCGTGCTGCCCGTCCGGCCCCCGCCGTCGCCCGCCGGGCCCTCCGTGCTGACCGAGACCCGCACCGGCGAGCCACCGTGCTTGAGGGCGTTGCCGATCAGATTCGCCAGGATCACATCGAGCCGCCGCGGGTCCAGCCGGGCCACGATGCCTCGGTCCGCGTCCAGCTCGACCGCGTCCAGCCAGGCCCGGGCGTCGATACAGGCGGTCACCTGGTCCGCGACATCGACATCGTCCAGCACGAGACGGGCCGTGCCCGCGTCGAAGCGGGTGACCTCCATCAGGTTCTCCACGAGGTCGTTGAGCCGCCGGGTCTCGCTGACCACCAGCTGCACAGCAGGCGCGATCATCGGATCGAGGGAGTCGGCCTCCTCCTCCAGCACCTCGCTGACGGCGGTGATCGCGGTCAGCGGCGTCCGCAGCTCGTGCGACATATCGGCGACGAACCGCCGGGACGCCGCCTCCCGCCCGCTCAGCTCCTCGACCCGGTGCTCCAGGCGCTCCGCCGTACGGTTGAACGTCCGGGAGAGGTCGGCGAGTTCATCCGTGCCGGTCACCCGCAGCCGGGTGTCCAGCCGCCCCTCGCCCAGCTGCCGCGCGGCGTGCCCCAGCCGCTGTACGGGCCGCAGCACCGTCGTCGCCGCGGCCTGCGCCAGCAGGGCCGAACCGACCAGCGCGAGCGCCGTGGCGATACCCAGCGACCAGGCCAGCGAGGTGAGGTCCTGCCGCTCGGCGGCCAGGGACTTCATCATGTAGCCGGTGGGCCCGCCGCCGATCACCTTCGCCCCGGCGACGAGGTAGGGCGTGTCCCCGACCTGCTTGCGCTGCCAGTAGAGATGGTGGGCGTAGCGGTTGGACTCGTCGACCGGACGCACCTCGTTGACCGCGCTGCGCAGCGGTACGGGCACGTTCTTGAGCGTCAGCAGGTCCTTGTCCGTGGTGGCCGCGCAGTCCTTGCCCTCGCGGTCGACGCCTATCAGCAGCACCGCGTAGTTCTGCGGCCCGGCCGCCATCTGCCGGGCGGCGTCCTGGAGTTCGGCGCACCGCGGATGCAGCGGCAGCGACCGGGTGTTGTCCTCCAGCGCCTTGCGGAAGTCCTTGAGGACGGCGTTCTGTGTGCGGTCCAGAACGGTGTTGCGGTTGAGCCAGTACGCGATGCCCGAAGCGGAGACCGCGGCGGTCAACGCCACCAGCGCGAAGACCACGACCAGCCGCAGCCGCAGACTGGTCCAGCGCAGCAGCCCCGAAGGGCGGCCCAGCATCCGCAGCACCCGCCGGCCGGCCACGGGCGCACCGGCACCGCCGGCCCCGTCGCCCGCGCCGTCCTCCGTCGTCGCACCGCCCGTGGAACGCCTGCTCACTGCGGCGAGTCCAGCCGGTAGCCGACGCCGCGGACCGTACGGATCAGGGTCGGGGAGGACGGCACGTCCTCCACCTTCGCCCGCAGCCGCTGCACACACGCGTCCACCAGGCGCGAGTCGCCGAGGTAGTCGTGCTCCCACACCAGCCGCAACAACTGCTGCCGGGACAGCGCCTGGCCGGGCCGGCGGCTCAGCTCCAGCAGCAACCGCAGCTCGGTCGGCGTCAGTTGCAGGTCCTCGCCGTTCTTGGTCACCGTCATCGCCGACCGGTCGATCATCAGCGAGCCGAACGTCGCGGAGTCACTGGACTCGCGCTCGCCGCGGCGCAGTACGGCCCGGATCCGGGCGTCCAGCACCCTTCCCTGCACCGGTTTGACGACATAGTCGTCGGCGCCGGACTCCAGGCCCACCACGACATCGATATCGTCGTTACGCGCGGTGAGCAGGATGATGGGCAGCTGGTCCGTACGCCTGATCCGCCGGCACACCTCGAAACCGTCGATGCCCGGCAGCATCACATCCAGCACGATCAGGTCCGGGCGCTGCTCGCGCAGCAGCTTCAGGCCGTCCTCGCCCGTCGCCGCGGTCACCACACGGTGACCCTGGCGCGACAGCGAGAGTTCGAGGGCCGTGCGGATGGCGTCGTCGTCCTCGATCAGCAACAGGAAAGGCACGTCAGCCATTCTGGCCCATGGGGGGCCGGGAGATCGACCAGTGGCGCTCTCGTACACAAGGCCCCTACCCGCGCGGCGCCCGCGACGCGCCGCACCTGCCCCTGTGACAGGCCTGTGACAGTCGGCGGACAACGCGATGAAACTGGGTTGGCAGTCTTTGGGGCATCGGGAGAGATCAACACCCGAACAGCACGAACGAACAGCACGAACCGAACGAGCTGGCTCTACGACGGGGGGCGCGAGATGAACACACTGCACGGCACCACTAACAGCGCAGTTATCACGCGGCTCCATGACGTCGTCAGGACCGGCGAGAAGTCCGGTGCCGGACGGGTGTGCACCCGCAGCATCGGGCGCCAGCGGCCGCCGTACATGGTGGCCATCGACGCCACGACGGTCACGCCGGCCGTGGCCGACGGGGGAAACAACGGGGGAACGGAGTACGGGGAGGCCACGGGGGAACGGCGTTCCCCGGCGGGGACGGCGGAGGCCGAAGCGGCCTTCACCGCCTACGTCCAGGAGCGCCGCGCCTCCCTGTTCGCCACCGCCTACCACCTGACCGGCGACCGCTACGAGGCCGAGGACCTGCTGCAGAGTGCGCTGTTCTCGACCTACCGGGCGTGGGACCGGATCAGCGACAAGGCGGCGCTCGGCGGCTATCTGCGCCGCACCATGACGAATCTGCACATCAGCGCCTGGCGCCGGCGCAAGCTCAACGAGTACCCGACCGAGGAGCTGCCGGAGACGGCGGCCG
Organism: Streptomyces lydicus; assembly: GCF_004125265.1. Classification (GTDB taxonomy): domain Bacteria; phylum Actinomycetota; class Actinomycetes; order Streptomycetales; family Streptomycetaceae; genus Streptomyces; species Streptomyces lydicus_C. The sequence goes on along the minus strand of NZ_RDTE01000003.1, from coordinate 3,268,215 downwards.
ACGTGGACGCGATGCGCGGCACCGAGCTGCGCGCCGTGCTGTGGCAGGCGCTGGTCCGGCTGCCCGAGACGCAGCGCACGATGCTGGTGCTGCGCTACTACGAGGGCCGTACGGACCCGGAGATCGCGGACATTCTCGACATCAGTGTCGGCACGGTGAAGTCGAGCATCTGGCGCGCCCTGCGCCGGCTGCGCGAGGACGAGGTCCTCAGCTTCGGCCGTGACGAGGAAGAGTCCTTCGGCGAGCTGGTGGCCTGAGGACCGGGGGAGCCCGAGGGGGATCGGGGGAACCGGGGGGAACGCCCGAGGGGGTAAAGGGGATAACGGGGATACGGGGGAAACCGGTAGGAACGGAGTAGATCCGGACCAGCCGGGCGTATCGGGGGAACGCAGGGGATGCGGGGGAAGAGGGAGCGGGTTCGGGCGGCCGGGGGGTCTGCCCGAGCCCGCTTCTTCGTATGCGCGGGCCCGTCGGTGCGGGCCCGGCGGCGACCGGCCTCGCCCTATGCGTCGACCCTGTCCGCCGCTCGCGCCGCCGCTATACGGGCCAGCGCCTCCGGCTTGGCGCAGGGATGCGCGCCCAGCGCGGTGTGCCGGGCGACGAGGGACCGCTCGTTGCGCAGCAGGCGCAGGCCACGGCGGACGAGGTACGGGGCCGACTTGCGGCCCTCGCGCAGATCCCGCGCCAGCCGGCGGCGGAAGGTGGTGGTGGGGCGGCCGCGCAGGCACAGCGCGTCGGCCAGCAGCCCCGCCGCACGGCAGTCCGCGATGACATCGGCGGCGAAGATGCCCTCCGCGATGAACAACGCGGCGCCGCCCAGGTCGAGTCCCGACACGCCGACCCGGGCGCTGGTCGCGATGTCGTAGACCGGTACGTCGGTACGTCCCGAACGGCACAGCGCGCCGATGGCCGCGACCGCGGCGGTGGCGTCCCAGGACAGCGGTGCGTCCCAGTCGGCGCCGCCGCCGTCGGGCAGTTGCGGCAGCGTCGGGTCCGTCCCCTCCTTGTAGAAGTCGTCGAGACGGAGGACGGGCAGTCCGCTGCGCGCGGCCAGGGACGTCTTGCCGGAGCCCGAGGGGCCGGTCAGCAAAATGACCCGGGCGCGGGTGCCTTCCTGCTCATGGAGGTCCTCCCGCTCGGGCGAGGCCGAGCGCGGGGGAGGGGCCGAGAGCGCGGGGAAGGGTGGCGGCTGGGTGCGGGAGTGGGAGCTCACGGGCACCCATTGTCGCGTATGGGGCCGTGTGGGGTACCCCTGGCGCGCGAGGTGGATTGACTCACCCGCCTCAACTACTCTACGGAGTCAATCGATTACTCGACTGTCCTTGCTCGCGCAGCGCTTCGATCCCTCCGAACCCCCAGGCAGGTGCCCATGCCCTCCCATGCACGTCACAAGTCCAGCCGCATTCCGCATACGTTGCTGCGGGCGGGGCTGGTGATCTCCGCGGCCGGTGCCGCGATCGCGGCGGGCGGTGCGGCAACGGCGTCCGCCGCGCCCGCGGCCGCGGAACGCCCCTCCGAAGCCGGCGCCACCGCCTCGGCGCTGACCGGCGCGCTGCTGAACTCCGCGGCCGGTCTCGGCACGGTCAAGAGCCTCCCGGTGAACCCGCTGGCCAACACCCCCGTCAACCCACTGGCCAACACCGTCAGCACCCAGGTCGCCGACTTCAAGCCGGTGAGCACGTCGCTGCTGACCGGCGCGCTCGCGAACGGCGGCGCGCTCAGGGATCTGCCGCTGGTGGGGCCGTTGACGAAGGTGCTGCCGGGCTGAGGGGCGGCACGGGCGGCGGGCGCTGCCGGTTGCGTTCGCCGCCCGTGCTGGTCGCGTTCCCCCGGCTGGTCGCGTTCGCCGCCCGGCCGGTCGCGCCCGCTGCCCTGCCGGTTCGCGGTCCCGTCGTGCCGGTCCCGGGTCAGTGCCCGTGGAAGGCCATGACCATCGCCCGCATGTCCTCCTGGAGCGAACAGCACAGAGCGAGCCACGAGCCGTCGACGAAGACCAGGTCGAAGCGGCCGCGGGGGAACGTCGTGCGCGGCCTGGGCCGCAGCTCCGCGATGTTCGAGAGCTGTACCTGGGCGGCGACCTCCAGCTCGGGCTCACGCTCCCGCCACCCCGTGGCCCGGTCGGTCAGCACGAACAGCCGCCGGTCGGTGAGCGCCTGGTGCCGGGGCGAGCCGCCCGCGTTGGTGACCTGGACGAGGAACCGGCCGGCCATGCTGGTCCAGCTGCCCTCCATGGGCTTGCCGTACAGCAGCCGCTCGGTGGCGTCGTCGAGGGCGTCCTCGATGTTCTCCTGGGCCTCGTTCAGGTTCTCCGCGACGGTGCCGGCCACGCGCGTCAGCCGATTGTCGAGCAGCCGGTTGTCGAGCAGTCGGCCGCCGGCCGGACGACTGGGGGCGGGCGCCGCGCCGGAGGGCTGCGTCGCCCCGCCGGAGGGCTGCGTCGCTCTGTCGAGGACGGCGCCCAGCGCCCCGAGGAGCCCCTTCCCGCGCGGCGTCGCCCGCTTCCGGGGGGCGTACAGATGGGCGGGGAGGAACGGGAGATTGGGGTACACCTGGTACCCGCGGGCCTCCCACAGCATCTCGCCGGGGTGGAGGAACCGGCGGCAGGGCGTGGCGTGGTCGATCTTGGGCACGTGGTCGGCTTTCGTGGTGGTCCAGGGCGACGATCAGCCGAACGGGCCGTCGGGAGCGCGGGGTTGCCGGGCGGCGGCCGGGCGGGCGACCGGCCGGGATGTCGTCGTGCGGCGGGTCAATAGTAGTGAAAGATGCGGACAGCAGTGTGGGGCCCCGCCCAAAAGCGGGGCCCCACAAGGGCATTGGTGACGGTGCGCCGTAAGACTGCCGCAAGCCCGCCGGAACGGGACCGGAGCAGCCGTTCCTCGGGCCTAAACGCCCATCGGATGCCAGACCGTCTTCGTCTCCAGGAAACTCAGCATGCGGCCGGTGCCGGGGTCGGCGGTCCAGTTCACCGTCCCCGGGCGGAGCACCCGCTTGAGGTTGTCGGCCGCGGCCTTCTCCAGCTCCGTCGCCAGCCCGTCGTCGGCGCCCGCGAGATCGAGGGCGTTGACGTCCTGGTGGGCGGCGAGCGGAGCGCCCAGCTCCGCAGTGCGGCCCGAGAGGATGTTGACCACACCGCCCGGGAGATCGGACGTGGCGAGCACCTCGGCCAGCGAGAGGGCGGGCAGCGGGGCGCCCTCGGCGGCCGTTACGACCACCGTGTTGCCGGTGACGATCGCCGGGGCGATCACCGAGACCAGACCGAGGAACGACGAGTCCTGGGGGGCCAGGACCGCGACCACACCGGTCGGCTCGGGGGAGGAGAGGTTGAAGTACGGGCCGGCCACCGGGTTGGCGGCGCCGGCGATCTGGGCGACCTTGTCGGACCAGCCCGCGTACCAGACCCAGCGGTCGACGGCCGCGTCCACCTGGGCCGCGGCCTTCGCCTTGGACAGGCCCTCGGCGGCGGCCACCTCGGCGGTGAACTGGTCGCGGCGGCCCTCCAGCATCTCGGCGACGCGGTAGAGGATCTGCCCGCGGTTGTAGGCCGTGGCGCCCGACCAGCCGCCGAACGCCTTACGGGCGGCGACCACCGCGTCCCGGGCGTCCTTACGGGAGGCCAGCGGCGCGTTGGCGAGCCATGCGCCCTTGGAGTCGGTCACCTCGTACACCCGCCCGCTCTCGGACCGGGGGAACTTGCCCCCGACGTACAGCTTGTAGGTCTTGAGCACACTCAAGCGGTCAACGGTGTTCATCAGCGCGCGCCCTCCGGGCTCGACGGGGCGAGGTACGCCTCCAGACCGTGCCGGCCGCCCTCGCGGCCGTAGCCCGACTCCTTGTAGCCGCCGAAGGGCGAGGCCGGGTCGAACTTGTTGAACGTGTTGGACCAGACGATGCCCGCACGCAGCTTGTTCGCCATCCACAGCATCCGCGAGCCCTTCTCCGTCCAGATGCCGGCGGAGAGCCCGTACGGGGTGTTGTTGGCCTTCTCCACGGCCTCCGCGGGGGTGCGGAAGGTCAGCACGGACAGCACCGGGCCGAAGATCTCCTCGCGGGCGATGCGGTGCGCCTGGGTGACGCCGGTGAACAGCGTCGGGGCGAACCAGTAGCCGGACGAGGGGAGCTCGCAGGACGGCGACCAGCGCTCGGCGCCCTCGGCCTCGCCCGCGTCGGCCAGCGCGGTGATCCGGGCCAGCTGCTCGGCGGAGTTGATGGCGCCGATGTCGGTGTTCTTGTCGAGCGGGTCGCCCACGCGCAGGGTCCGCATCCGGCGCTTGAGGGCGTCCAGCAGCTCGTCGGCCACCGACTCCTGGACCAGCAGGCGCGAGCCCGCGCAGCAGACGTGGCCCTGGTTGAAGAAGATGCCGTTGACGATGCCCTCGACGGCCTGGTCGAGCGGCGCGTCGTCGAAGACGATGTTCGCCGCCTTGCCGCCCAGTTCGAGGGTGACCTTCTTGTCGGTGCCGGCGACCGTACGGGCGATCGCCTTGCCGACCTCGGTGGAGCCGGTGAAGGCCACCTTGTCGATGCCGGGGTGCCCGACCAGCGAGGCGCCCGTGGAGCCGTCGCCGGTGAGGATGTTGACGACGCCCTTGGGCAGGCCGGCCTGGCGGCAGATGTCCGCGAAGAACAGGGCGGACAGCGGGGTCGTCTCGGCGGGCTTGAGGACGACGGTGTTGCCGGTCGCCAGCGCCGGGGCGATCTTCCACGCCAGCATGAGGAGGGGGAAGTTCCAGGGGATGACCTGGCCGGCGACGCCCAGCGGGCGCGGATCGGCGCCGTAGCCCGCGTGGTCGAGCTTGTCGGCCCAGCCCGCGTAGTAGAAGAAGTGCGCGGCGACCAGCGGCAGATCGGCGTCCCGGGACTCGCGGATCGGCTTGCCGTTGTCCAGCGACTCCAGCACGGCCAGCTCGCGCGAGCGCTCCTGGAGGAGCCGGGCGATCCGGAAGAGGTACTTGGCGCGCTCGGCGCCGGGCAGCGCGGACCACTTCTCGAAGGCCTTGCGGGCGGCCTTCACGGCGCGGTCGACGTCCTCGGCGCTCGCCTGGGCGACCTCGGAGAGGACCTCCTCGGTCGACGGGGAGACGGTCTTGAAGACCTTGCCGTCGGAGGCCGGGACGAACTCGCCGTCGAGGAACAGGCCATAGGACGGCGCGATGTCGACGACCGAGCGGGACTCGGGTGCGGGTGCGTAATCGAAGGTCATGGGAGCCTCAGTCCACCGTGACGTAGTCGGGGCCGGAGTAGCGGCCGCTGCTGAGCTTCTGGCGCTGCATCAGCAGGTCGTTGAGGAGGCTGGAGGCGCCGAAGCGGAACCAGTCGGCGGTCAGCCAGGGCTCGCCGAGGGTTTCGTTGACCATGACCAGGTACTTGATCGCGTCCTTGGTCGTCCGGATGCCGCCGGCCGGCTTCACCCCGACCTGGACACCGGTCGCGGCGTGGAAGTCGCGGACCGCCTCCAGCATCAGGAGGGTGACCGGCGGGGTCGCGTTGACGGCGACCTTGCCGGTGGAGGTCTTGATGAAGTCGGCGCCCGCGAGCATCGCCAGCCAGGAGACCCGGCGGACGTTGTCGTACGTCTGGAGCTCGCCGGTCTCGAAGATGACCTTGAGGTGGGCCGCGCCCCCATCGGGGAGCGCGCACGCCTCCTTGACGGCCTTGATCTCCTCGAAGACGTCCATGTAGCGGCCGGAGAGGAAGGCGCCCCGGTCGATCACCATGTCGATCTCGTCGGCGCCGGCCGCGACCGCGTCCCGGGTGTCGGCGAGCTTGACCGGCAGCGCGGCGCGGCCGGCCGGGAAGGCCGTGGCGACGGACGCCACGTGGATACCGGAGTCGCCGAGGGCCTCCTTGGCGGTGGCGACCATGTCCGGGTAGACGCAGATCGCCGCGACCTTGGGGCTGGTGCGGTCGGTGGGGTCCGGGTGGACGCCCTTGGCGCACAGCGCCCGGACCTTGCCCGGGGTGTCCGCCCCTTCGAGCGTCGTCAGGTCGATCATCGAGATGGCGAGATCGATGGCGTACGCCTTCGCCGTCGTCTTGATCGAGCGGGTGCCGAGGCCGGCGGCGCGGGCTTCGAGGCCGACCGCGTCGACGCCGGGGAGGCCGTGGAGGAAGCGGCGCAGCGCACCGTCGTCGGCGGTCACGTCCGCCATTGACGCCAGACGCCCCGCGGCTTCCTTGCCGTATGCGGGAACAGTGATGGGCATGGTCACGAGGTGAGCATATCTACGCGCGTAGCACCATGTCATCCCCTTCGGCTGTCCGAATCCGGCCGGGTGGGGCCGGAGGAGAACGGACGTAGGCGGCCCCGTATGCCAGGCCACCGGCGCCGGACGCGACCGTACCCGGGGTCCGGGGCGCTCCCCGCCCCGCAGGCGAATGATGCCGTAACGCAATGTCCGGCATGCGGACGGTCAGGCAGAATCGGCGGCATGACGAGCCAGGACCGGTCCACCCCGCCCCCACAGCAGTACGCGGAGCGCAGCTACCGCTCGCCCGCGGCCCTCGCGGGCGGTGTACTCCTCCTCGTGCTCGGCGGCTGGCTCGGCGGCGACGCGCTGCTGCGGGGCGTCGCGCACACCAAGCTCATGGCGGTCTTCGCGCTGCTCCTCGGTGTACCGCTGGTGGTCGCCTACACCCTGCGGCCGCTGGTGCGGGCGGGCGATGACCGGCTGACGGTGCGCAATCCGTTCCGTACGGTCACGCTGCCGTGGGGTGCGGTGGAGACGCTGCGCGCGGCGTTCTCGACCGAGGCGGTCAGCAGCTCCGGCACGACGTACCAGCTGTGGGCGATCCCGGTCTCGCTGCGGCAGCGCAAGAAGGTCGGCCGGCAGGCACGGCGGGGCGCCACGCCCGGCCCCCGGTTCGGACCGCAGGCCGGCGACGGCGGCCCGGTGCCGCTCGCGGTGGCCGACCAGGCACTCGCGGAGCTCCGTGAGGTCCGGGAGCGCGCAGCGGGCCGCGAGAGCGCCCAGGGCGAGCCGGTGGTGCGCTGGGCGTACGCGATCATTGCGCCGGCCGTGGTGGGCGCGGCCGGGCTGGCCGTGATGGTGGCGCTGTAGGGGCGGCGCGCCGTCGCCCCGCCCCTCAGCAAACCCCTGAGATGACCCCGGACGGCCCCCGGGAAACCCGGAGGGCCCGGGAAACCTCCTAGGGAGCACCCCGGAAACCCTTAAGGCCCGGGGAACCCCCTAGGGAGCCCCCGGAACTCCTTAGGGACCCCCGGGAAACCCCTTAGATTCCGGCCGCCGCCGCCATGTCCCGCTTGAGGGAGGCCAGCGCCGCGGCGGCCTTCGTCCGGGCGTCGGGCAGCGCCTCGGGAGAGGCCACCGGCACCACGACCTCCAGGTAGCACTTGAGCTTGGGCTCGGTGCCGCTGGGACGGACCACCACGCGGGCGGCCTCGATACCGGCCTCGGGCGAGCCGGAGAGGTAGTAGCGCAGACCGTCGGTCGGCGGCAGGGTCTCCGTCCCCCGGTTCAGGTCGTCGGCCCGGGTCACGGCCAGGCCCGCGAGCGCGGCCGGCGGCTGCTCGCGCAGGGTGCGCATGGCACCGGCGATCAGCGAGAGGTCCTCCACGCGGACCGAGAGCTGGTCGGTGGCGTGCAGCCCGAATTCCAGCGCCAGGTCGTCGAGCAGGTCGGAGAGGGTGCGCCCGGCCTGCTTGAGCTCCGCGGCCAGCTCGGTGATCAGCAGCGCGGCGGTGATGCCGTCCTTGTCGCGCACGCCCTCCGGGTCGACGCAGTAGCCGAGCGCCTCCTCGAAGGCGTACCGCAGGCCGTCCACCCGCGCCAGCCACTTGAAGCCGGTCAGCGTCTCCTCGTACGGGAGCGACGAGGCGGCCGCGATACGGGACATCAGCTGCGAGGAGACGATGGTCGTCGCGAAGGTGCCGGACGCGCGCTTGCTCACCAGATGCGCGGCGAGCAGCGCGCCGACCTCGTCGCCGCGCAGCATCCGCCAGCCGTCCGGCGCAGCGGGGTCGGGCACGGCGACGGCGCAGCGGTCCGCGTCGGGGTCGTTGGCGATCACGATGTCGGCGTCCGCGGCCCGGTCACGGGCGGTGGCGAACGCGAGGTCCATCGCGCCCGGCTCCTCCGGGTTGGGGAAGGCGACCGTCGGGAAGTCAGGGTCCGGCTCGGCCTGTTCGGTGACGACCACCGGAGCCGGGAACCCGGCGCGGGCGAAGGCGGCGACCAGGGTGTCCCGGCCGACGCCGTGCATCGGGGTGTAGACGACCTTGGTGTCCCGCGGGGAGCCGGGCGTCAGCACCGCGTCCGTACGCGCCAGATAGGCGTTCAGGACCGCCTCGTCGAGGGTTTCCCAGCCGGCCTCGGGGCGCGGCACGCCGGCCAGCGGGCCGACCGCGGCGATCCGGTCGGCGATCTCGCCGTCCGCGGGCGGCACGATCTGCGAACCGTCGCCCAGGTAGACCTTGTAGCCGTTGTCGCGCGGCGGGTTGTGGCTGGCGGTGACCTCGACACCGGCCACCGCGCCCAGATGCCTTATCGCGAAGGCCAGGACCGGGGTGGGCAGCGGGCGCGGCAGCACCGCGGCGCGCAGGCCCGCGCCGACCATCACGGCCGCCGTGTCGCGGGCGAAGTCGGCGCTCTTGTGGCGGGCGTCGTAGCCGATGACGACCAGCCCGGCGCCGTCGCCCTGTGCCTTGAGATACGCGGCGAGACCGGCCGCCGCCCGGATGACCACGGCGCGGTTCATCCGCATCGGGCCCGCGCCCAGCTCCCCGCGCAGCCCGGCGGTGCCGAACTGGAGGGTGCCGGCGAACCGCGCGGCCAGCTCGGCCGCGATCTCCTGGTCGTCGGCGGCCTCGATGAGCTTGGCCAGCTCTTCCCTGGTCTCCGGATCGGGGTCCTCGGCCAGCCATGCCTGGGCCCGGTTGATCAGCTCCGCGGTATCGGTAGCCACGTGATGCTCCTGACGGTGAATGCGGGTGGGGGCGCGCTGGGGGCAGCTGCCGGGGGAGGACCCCGCCCGGCTCGTCACGCATACCCGCCCAGCGCATGAGGGGAGCCGCAGAACCGGCCAATGCCGCTGGATGGCAGCGTGCGGGGGACGGCGGCGTGCGGGGGCGTCGCACGGTGGGGCGGCCCGGCCGGTGCGGTGGTGGCGGCGGGGCGGCCCGGCGGGTGTCGCGCACCCGCCGCGGCCGTCGCCCGTCATCGCCCCGGGGCCGGCGCCGGAGCGCCGGAGCGCCCGGGTGCCGGGGCGCCTCAGAGCTTGCCGAGCACCTGGGCGAGCAGGCTGCCCATCCGGGTCGCGGAGTCGCGGCCGGCCTGCAGCACCTCTTCGTGGTTGAGCGGTTCGCCCGTCATGCCGGCGGCGAGGTTCGTCACCAGCGACAGCCCGAGCACCTCGGCGCCGGCCTCGCGCGCCGCGATGGCCTCCAGGACCGTGGACATCCCGACCAGGTCGGCGCCCAGCGTCCGGATCATCTTGATCTCGGCCGGGGTCTCGTAGTGCGGGCCGGGGAACTGGGCGTAGACGCCCTCCTCCAGGCTCGGGTCGATCTCCTTGCACAGCGCGCGCAGCCGCGGCGAGTACAGGTCCGTCAGGTCGACGAAGTTCGCGCCGGCGATCGGGGAGGTGGCGGTCAGGTTGAGGTGGTCGCTGATGAGGACCGGCTGGCCGGGGCGCATGCCGTCGCGCAGACCGCCGCACCCGTTGGTGAGCACGATGGTCTTGCAGCCGGCCGCGGCGGCGGTACGGACACCGTGCGCGACCGCGGCGACGCCACGGCCCTCGTAGTAGTGCGTACGGCCCAGGAAGACCAGCGCCCGCTTGTCGCCGACCCGGTACGAGCGGATCGTGCCGCCGTGTCCGGCGACGGCCGGCGGCGGGAAGCCGGGCAGCTCGGTGACGGGGAATTCGTGCTCGGGCGCGCCCAGGGCCTCGGCGGCCGGCGCCCAGCCGGAGCCCATCACCAGGGCGACGTCATGGGTCTCGGCGCCGGTCAGCTGGCGCAGGCGGGCGGCGGCGTCGGCGGCGGCGCCCTGCGGGTCGCGGGCGATGTCCGGGGTAACTGATGCGTTCACGCGGACGAGGGTAGCCGGTAATCCCCTACGCGCGTAGATGCCTCTGCTCACGGTATCGGGATCGTTCTCTTGTGGCTTTTGCCGAAGGTGTCGTCCCGGGCGCGTCGCGGCACCCGTACGGCGGTGCGTCCCGGGGTGCGCCCGGCGCGCGTCCGCCGGGGCGCCCGCTGGGGCCGCCCGTCAGCAGGGCCGCTTGCGCAGCTCCATCACATAGTCGTGCGGCGCGCCCGCCGACTCCGCCGCATCCGCGATCTCGCCCAGGTAGCGGGCGGACGGCAGACCGCCCTCATAGCCGTTGAGAACGTAGATCCACGCCGCCTCGTCGCCGTCGAGGGTGTGCGCCCGCACCCGCATCCGGCGGTAGATGTCCATGCCCACGCCCTCCCAGCGGTCCATGGACTCCTCGTCCATGGGCGCGATGTCGTAGAGCGCGACGAAGAGCTGCGAGCCGGGGGATTCGACGACCGTGGCCAGCGCGCCCTCCCAGCCCATCTGCTCGCCGCCGAAGGTGAGCCGCCAGCCGTCCAGCCAGCCGGTGCCGCGCAGCGGCGAGTGCGGTGCGCGGCGGGACATCAGCCGCGCGTCGAGGTTGCCGGCGTACGCGGCGTAGAGCGACATGGTTCCGAGGGTACGGGAGGTTGACCGCCGGGCCCGTGGCACCGGAGGTTCGCACAAGAGGCCCGGCCGGGCGCGCCCCGGTCGCCCGCGGAGGGCCGGAAGGGCACAGCCCGCCCCCGGGGGAGAGCGGCGCACGGGTGTGCGGGACAATGGAGTACGTGACTCGGATCGTGATCATCGGTGGCGGACCCGGCGGATACGAAGCGGCCCTGGTGGCCGCCTCTCTCGGCGCGGAGGTGACCGTCGTCGACTGCGACGGTCTGGGCGGGGCGTCGGTGCTGACCGACTGCGTGCCGTCGAAGACTCTTATCGCCACGGCCGAGGTGATGACCACCTTCGATTCGTCGTACGAAGAGCTCGGCATCATCGTCGAGGACGACACCCCGTACAAGGACCGGCCCGCCCGGGTCGTCGGCGTCGACCTCGGCAAGGTCAACCGGCGTGTCAAGCGCCTCGCGCTCGCCCAGTCGCACGACATCACCGCGTCCGTGACCCGCGCCGGCGGCCGGGTCATGCGCGGCCGCGGCCGGCTGGAGCCGGGCCAGGCCCCGGACGGCTCCCGCAAGGTGACGGTCACCGCCGCCGACGGCACGACCGAGGGCCTGATCGCGGACGCGGTGCTGATCGCCACCGGCGCGCACCCCCGTGAGATCCCCGACGCGCTCCCCGACGGCGAGCGGATCCTGAACTGGACGCAGGTCTACGACCTCGACGAGCTGCCCGAAGAGCTGATCGTGGTCGGCTCCGGTGTCACCGGTGCCGAGTTCGCCGGCGCCTACCAGGCGCTCGGCTCCCGCGTCACCCTCGTCTCCTCCCGTGACCGCGTGCTGCCGGGCGAGGACCCGGACGCCGCCGCCGTCCTGGAGGACGTCTTCCGCCGCCGCGGCATGAACGTCATGTCGCGCTCCCGGGCCCAGTCCGCCAAACGGGTCGGCGACCGCGTCGAGGTCACCCTGGCCGACGGCCGCACGATCTCCGGTACGCACTGCCTGATGGCGGTCGGCTCCATCCCCAACACCGAGGGCATCGGCCTGGAAGCGGCCGGCATCAAGCTCAAGGAGTCCGGCCACGTCTGGACCGACAAGGTCTCCCGCACCACCGCCCCGGGTGTGTACGCGGCCGGCGACTGCACCGGCATCTTCGCGCTGGCGTCGGTCGCCGCGATGCAGGGCCGGATCGCGATGTACCACTTCCTCGGCGACGCGGTCACGCCGCTGAACCTCAAGACCGTCTCCGCGAACGTCTTCACCGACCCGGAGATCGCCACCGTCGGCTACTCCCAGGCCGACGTCGACAGCGGCAGGATCGACGCCCGGGTCGTGAAGCTCCCGCTGCTGCGCAACCCGCGCGCCAAGATGCAGGGCATCCGCGACGGCTTCGTGAAGCTGTTCTGCCGCCCCGGCACCGGCATCGTCGTCGGCGGTGTGGTCGTCTCCCCGCGCGCCAGTGAGCTGATCCACCCCATCTCGATCGCGGTCGACAACAATCTGACCGTCGAGCAGATCGCGAACACGTTCACGGTCTACCCGTCGCTGTCCGGTTCGCTCGCCGAGGTCGCCCGCCAGCTGCACATCCGCAAGACGGCCGGCGAGTAGGCCGGCAGCGGGGCGCCGGGGCGACCGGAGCGATAAACGGACGGCGGCGGTCGGACGATTGAAATGTTTGTGCCACCGCTGAGCACTGCGGATGAAACGTCCCGGCACCGGCCGGGGGACGGTCCGGTCCGCCGGACCGTCGCCGCGGGGGCCCCGCACGGCGGCTGACCAGGCGCCAAGCGGGTCCCGCCGCACGGCCGTTCGGCATCCGCGCGACATATGCACACCGCATACCACGTCACGCTCCGCGGTGCGCAGAACTTCCGTTAATTGGTGCAACCTGCTGAAAACAGACGGTCGTTGGCGTTACTGTCAGTTTCGTGTTCGCTGCAGAACGTCGCCAATTGATCCTTGAAATGGTGCGCGCCAATGGAGCCGTATCGCTCCGGGAGCTCGCCCGCGTCGTCCAGACCTCCGAAGTAACCGTACGGCGGGACGTGCGGGCGCTGGAGGCAGAAGGGCTGCTCGACCGCCGTCACGGCGGTGCGGTCCTGCCGGGAGGCTTTACTCGCGAATCCGGATTCCCACAGAAGTCCCATCTAGCGACCGCGGAGAAGACGGCCATCGCCGATCTCGCGGCCGGCTTCGTCGAAGAGGGCGAGGCCATCGTCGTCGGCGCCGGAACGACCACCCAGGAGCTGGCCCGCCGGCTCGCCCGGGTCCCCGGTCTGACCGTCGTCACCAACTCCCTGCTGGTCGCCCAGGCGTTGGCCCATGCCAACCGCGTCGAGGTCGTGATGACCGGCGGCACCCTGCGCGGCTCCAACTATGCGCTGGTCGGCAGCGGTGCCGAGCAGTCCCTCCAGGGCCTGCGGGTGTCCCGCGCCTTCCTGTCGGGCAGTGGTCTGACCGCCGAGCGCGGCCTGTCCACCTCCAACATGCTCTCCGCCAGCGTCGACCGGGCGCTGGTGCAGGCGGCGGGGGAGGTGGTGGTGCTCGCCGACCACACCAAGCTCGGGTCCGACACGATGTTCCAGACCGTGCCGACGGATGTGATCACGCGACTCGTCACCGACGAGCCGCCGGCCCACGACGACCGCGCCGCCACGGAGCTGCAGGCGCTGGCCGACCAGGGCGTGCAGATCGCCGTCGCCGGCGGCTCGGCCACGGGCCGCGGTCCGGGGCAGCCCGGGATGGAGGGAGGTGCCGGGGACCGCAGAGGCCCCCGGCGGGACGTCCCGCTGCCGGGCCAGCGGCGCAGCCATGCGCCGGGCGGCGGGGGCGGCGGACCACAGCTCCGCTCGGCCACCCCGCTGTCCGAGGCCTCGGGCGGCCGGGTCGCCGACCTGGCCCCGCGACGGCGCTGACCCCAGGAGCCGGAGGCGCGCCGCCCGGGCGCGCCGCCCCGGCCGGGGCCGTCGTCACACCCCTACGGCTTCCGCGCGCCGCCCTTCAGCCCGCTCAGGGTGAGGGTCAGCAGCCGGTCGGCGAGCTGGGGGTCGTCCGGGGACTCCTCCACGGCCAGTGAGATGCCGTTGGTCAGCTGCATCAGATCGCTGATGCTCACATCGGGGCGTACGGCGCCGGCCTGCTGGGCGCGGGTCAGCAACGCGTCCCCGGCCTCCCGCATCGGCACGCTGCACCGCGCCATCCCCGAACTGTCGTCCGCCGATGCCGTCATCAGCGCGCGCGACAGCCCGCGGTAGGTACTGGCGTGGGTGATGATCGCGCGCAGCCATTCGACCAGCGCGGCGCACGGCTGCGGCGCGTCCGCGAGCTCCCTCGCCTGCGCCAGCAGGGCGTCCACCTCGCCCTGGAAGACCGCGCCCATCAGCGCGGTCCGGTTCGGGAAGTGCCGGTAGAGGGTGCCGATGCCGACCCCGGCCCGGCGCGCGATGTCCTCCAGCGAGGTGTCCGTGCCGTGCTCGGTGAAGGCCGTACGGGCCTCGCTCAGCAGCCGCTCGTAATTGCGCCGCGCATCGGCCCGCATCGGACGCACCTCCGGCGTCCGCGCCGGCCCGCTCACCACCGGACCCCGCGCCGACTCCCGCTGCCCTGCCGTCTCGGTCCCCATCGCCGTCCTCCCTCGACCGGGCCGGTCGCGGCCCGGTGGGTCCAGGATGCCATTGCGGGCTCGGGGGGTGCCTCGGTGCCGTGTGCACGTGAGAGGGCGGGGTGGTCCGAGCGCTCCCCTGAACCGGCCGGTCCGCCCGCCAGGTGACCGTCCGGCGGACCGGGCGTGAAGCCCCGGCATCCCCCGCCGGTCGCGCGGCCGAACACCGTGCCGGGGCGGCAACGTCCCGCCGCGCGTGGTCATCAAACCAGGCGCAACGAGGTCTTCCGGGGGTTTCCGGAGGGTCTGGAATACGCCGTGACGGGCCGCGGGGGAGCGGAGCGCGGCGCGGACATCTGGGGAAGAGTCATGGGACTGACCAGCCGATCGCTGTTCTATGCCGTGGCCGCGGTCGCCGTGGTCTGTGTGGGGCTCACGCTCTGGCTGTGGCCGCGGTTCGCCGGGCGCGGGCCGCGGGCGGTGCTGGGGCGGCTGGGGGTGATCGCCGCGACGCAGCTGGCCGTCGTGGCGGCGCTCGGGCTTGCGGTGAACGCCAATTTCCAGTTCTACGGTTCCTGGCACGAACTGCTCGGGCTGTACGACGATGCGCCGGCCGCCGTCGGCAAATGGGGCGACGGAGGGACGGCCGGTCCTGCCGGCGATCCGTCGAAGGGGCTGGTGCAGGCCTCGGGGGCGGACGGGCTGGACAAGGTGCACGGTCTGCCGAAGGGGGAGCCGTCCCTGGTGGGCAAGGTCGAGTCCGTACGGATCGTCGGAAAGCGGACCCGGGCGGTGGACCCGGCGTACGTCTACCTGCCGCCGCAGTACTTCCAGCCCCAGTACGCCCGCCAGCGGTTCCCCGTCGTCGTCGCGCTCAGCGGCTATCCGGGCGGCACCTTCCTGCTGGGCCAGCACCTGCGGCTGCCGCAGACCGCCGGCCGGCTGATCCGGGAAGGCCGGATACAGCCGACCGTCATCGTGATGCTGCGGCCCACCATCGCGCCGCCGCGCGACACCCAGTGCGTCGACGTGCCGGGCGGCCCGCAGGCCGAGACCTTCTTCGCCCGCGATGTGCCGGACGCGCTCAAGTCCCGCTACCGCGTCGGCCACGACCCCGGCGGCTGGGGCGTCATGGGCTACTCCTCGGGCGGCAGCTGCGCCCTCCAGCTCGCCATGCGGCACGACCGTACGTACACCTCGGCGGCCGCCCTCTCGCCCGACTACAAGGTCAGCAACGACCCCACGACCGGCAACCTCTTCGGGGACGGGCGGGACCGGGGCCGCCGCCGGCAGGAGCACGACCTGATGTGGCGGCTGCGGCAGCTGCCCGCTCCCCGGGTGGACGTCCTGGTGGGCACCAGCCGCACCGGTGAGAAGAACTACCCGGCGGCCCGGGCCTTCCTCGCCGCGGTCCGGCCCCCGATGAAGGCGGACTCGATCGTCCTCGCCCACGGCAGCCACAACTTCGCCACCTGGCGGCGCGAACTGCCCGCCACGCTGGAGTGGATGAGCCGGTCGCTGAGCTTCCCGGAGGACGTGGTGGGCAACTCGTAGCCGTGCGGAACGACGCGAGGGGCCCCCGGCCGACAGCCGGGGGCCCCTCGCGCACTGTGCCGGGATGCCGTCGCGTCAGTCCTTGATCTCGCAGATCACGGCGCCGGACGTGAGGGCGGCGCCGACCTCGGCGGTCAGGCCCTTGACGGTGCCGGAGCGGTGCGCGTTGAGCGGCTGCTCCATCTTCATGGCCTCCAGGACGACGACCAGCTCGCCCTCGGTGACCTGCTGGCCCTCCTCGACGGCCACCTTGACGATGGTGCCCTGCATCGGGGAGGCGAGCGCGTCGCCGGAGGCGGCGGAGCCGGACTTCTTGGCGGCCTTGCGCTTGGGCTTGGCGCCGCCGGCGACCGCGGCCCGGGCCAGCGGCATGCCCAGCGAGGACGGCAGCGAGACCTCCAGGCGCTTGCCGCCGACCTCGACGACGACCGTCTCGCGGGAGTCGGCCTCGGCCTCGTCCGCGCCCGGTGCGGCGAACGGGGGAATCTCGTTGACGAACTCGGTCTCGATCCAGCGGGTGTGGACCGTGAACGGCTCCTTGGAGCCGGTGAGTTCGGGCGCGAACGCCGGGTCCGTGACGACCGCGCGGTGGAAGGGGATGGCCGTGGCCATGCCCTCGACGGTGAACTCCGCCAGCGCACGGGCGGCGCGCTGCAGGGCCTGCTCACGGCTGGCGCCGGTGACGACCAGCTTGGCCAGGAGGGAGTCCCAGGCCGGACCGATGACGCTGCCGGACTCCACGCCCGCGTCCAGGCGCACGCCCGGACCGGCCGGGGCGGCGAAGGCGGTGACCGTGCCGGGGGCCGGGAGGAAGCCCCGGCCCGGGTCCTCGCCGTTGATGCGGAACTCGAACGAATGGCCGCGGACGGCCGGGTCGTCGTAGCCGAGCTCCTCGCCGTCGGCGATCCGGAACATCTCGCGGACCAGGTCGAGGCCGGTGACCTCTTCGGTGACCGGGTGCTCGACCTGGAGACGGGTGTTGACCTCCAGGAAGGAGATGGTGCCGTCCTGGCCGACGAGGAATTCACAGGTGCCTGCGCCCTCGTAGCCGGCCTCCTTGAGGATGGCCTTGGAGGCGCGGTACAGCTCGGCGTTCTGCTCCTTGGTCAGGAACGGGGCCGGGGCCTCCTCCACCAGCTTCTGGTGGCGGCGCTGCAGCGAGCAGTCACGGGTCGAGACCACGACGACGTTGCCGTGCTTGTCGGCCAGGCACTGGGTCTCGACGTGCCGCGGGCGGTCCAGGTACCGCTCGACGAAGCACTCGCCGCGACCGAACGCGGCGACCGCCTCGCGCACCGCGGAGTCATACAGCTCCGGGACCTCTTCGAGGGTGCGGGCGACCTTCAGGCCACGGCCGCCGCCGCCGAAGGCGGCCTTGATCGCGATCGGCAGACCGTGCTCCTTGGCGAAGGCCACGACCTCGTCCGAGCCGGAGACCGGGTCGGGGGTGCCGGCGACCAGCGGCGCACCGGCCCGCTGGGCGATGTGCCTCGCTGCGACCTTGTCACCGAGGTCGCGGATGGCCTGCGGGGGCGGCCCGATCCACGTCAGCCCCGCGTCCAGGACGGCCTGCGCGAACTCGGCGTTCTCCGACAGGAAGCCGTACCCCGGGTGGATGGCGTCCGCGCCCGAATCGGCGGCGGCGGCCAGGACCTTGGCGATGTCCAGGTAACTGGTGGCAGGAGTGTCACCGCCCAAGGCGTACGCCTCGTCTGCCGCGCGTACGTGCAGTGCGTCCCGGTCGGGGTCGGCGTAGACAGCCACGCTTGCGATCCCCGCGTCCCGGCATGCACGGGCAACGCGAACAGCGATTTCGCCACGGTTGGCGATGAGCACCTTGCGCACGATGGGTCCTTCCTTGGCGCTTCGCCGTAACAAATGGATGCGGCGATTTTAGGGACTGGCGACACCGCGTGCCGACCCGTTCCCTGGGGTGAGCTTGCCCACACGGAGTGTGCTCGGGGCGCCAGTGAGGAACCTAAGTCCCCTGGTATCCCAGGGTAGGCCCGGATTCCCGGGCTTCGCGTCGCGCCCCGGTGTGGCTTAGGTCTCGCGCCGCGGGCGTCCAGCGGATCGTCAATTCTTTGTGGAGTCCCTACGAATGGGCGAAGGAAACTTTGCGGGCGACTCGGTCCGTCGGCGTGCCGTCACCCTTCCGGTCGCCGCCGTCCGCGCCCGCCCGCGCACCACCCTTGCCCAGCTTTTACCTTCCGCAGAACTCTTCCCCCGGAGGGGGGACCCCCATGTAGCGTGCGCGATGTCCCGTACCCCGCGGTAACAGGGGCACCAGGAGCATCGGCGGCATCGGGCGTCCGCGGGGCGCCCCGGCTCGGCACATGGCGGAAGTGGGTGGACGTGGTGGTGGCACGACGGCCGGTGGCCTTGGCCGCGGCGGTGGTACTGGTCCTGGAAGCGTTCGGGATCGTGCTGCTCAACTGGATTCTGAGCATCGTCGTGGACAGGCAGCAGATGTCCCTGGCCGGGCTGCAGCCCCGTGCGATGTCGGTCGGCTCCTGGGTCGGCGGCATCGTCTTCGGCCTCTACCTGCTGTTCTGCGCCGCCGTTCTGCTCCGCACCGCGATCCGCGACCGCGCCCCCGGCGGCTTCACCCGTATCGCCCTCATCAGCTGCGCGGTGGTGCACGGTGTACTGGGCGCCTTCGCCGTCGGCCTGGTCGGCTGGGTCGCCTTCCTCGCGATGACGGTGGTGCTGGCGCTGCTGGTGCTGACCCTGATGGCGTACGGGGAAGGGCGTGAGGGCGAGGGGCGCGGGACCGCAGAGAACGGCACGAACTCCCCGAATGGAGCATCGCCCGCGGCTCCCTCGTCCGCCTGACCGCCCCCGGCGCCACCTGCCGAACAGGCCCGAACTCCGGCCGCAGCGGGCCGGATCGAGGCCGTCAGGGGCCGCGCGACACGCCCGGGTAGGCTCTCGCGCGGTGTCGTCGACGGGGGATGGTGCGCATGGATGCGCCAGTTGTGGGTGGCGAGGACCGGGCGGGAGCCGGGGACGGGAGCCTTATCGGTCCGTACGTGGTGCTCCGCCCGCTGGATGACGAGCGGTCCGGAGTGCCCGTACCGGAGCGGCGGTTCATCGGGCGGAGCGCGGACGGCGACCGTACGGTGCTGATCGGCGTCCCGCTGCCGGGGGCCGACCCCGGACGGTTCCTGGCCGAGGCGGAGGCCTCGCGCTATCTGCTCGGGCCGTGGGCCGCACCGGCCGCCGAACTCGCCGCGCCCGGTGACGCGCCCTGGCACGCCCGCCCCTACCTCCCGGCGATTCCGCTGCCCACCGCGCTCGCCCTGTACGGCGGACCGCTGCCCGAGCGCACCGTACGGGCGCTCGGCGCGGCCCTGGTGGAGACCCTGATCATCGGGCACGGGCAGGGCCTGGCCCATGCCGGTGTGTCGCCCGCCGCCGTGCTGCTGGCCGCCGACGGGCCCCGGCTCACCTGCTTCGGGGCGGTACGGGCCGCGGCCGGGGACGGCACGCCGCGCTCCGGGCTGCCCGGCCTGGAGTCGGGGAGCCTGCCGCCGGAGCAGGCCGCCGGCGGGCGGCCGCAGCCGATGGGCGATGTCTACGCACTCGGCGCGACCCTCGCCTACGCCGCCACCGGGTACACCGTGCCGGAGCGGGAAGAGCTCCCGGCCGCCCTGCGGACCGTCATCACCGGCTGCCTCTCCCGGGACCCGGCGGCCCGGCCGCGCCCCGCCGAGGTGCTGGACGCGCTCAGCCCGCTCGCCGTGGAGGGCAAGCGAGCACCGGTACCCGAAGCCGCCGGCCCCCTGCCGCCCGCCACCGTGCTCGACGCCGCGGGGAACCCCGCGGGCCGCGCCGCCGCCGCGCTCGGCCCCGGCTGGCTGCCCGGCCGGCTGATCGCGGCCCTCGCCCGCCAGTCGGCCGATGTGCTCGCCGCGACCCTCCCGCATCCGCCCGCCGCACGCCAGGACTGACGCCCGCCATGCCCTTCCCCCTCGCCCATGACGACCCGCACGGCTTCGGCCCGTACCGCCTCATCGCCCGGCTGGGCAGCGGCGGCATGGGCACCGTCTACCTGGCCCGCTCGCCGGGCGGCCGGACCCTGGCGCTCAAGACGATGCACGCCAACATCGCCACGGAGACCGCGTTCCGCACCCGCTTCCGGCTGGAGGCGGATGCCGCCCGGGTCATCGGCGGGCGGTACGGCGCCCAGGTCGTCGACGCCGATCCGCTCGCCGAAACCCCGTGGATGGCCACCGAGTACGTCCTCGGCCCGCCGCTCGACGAGGCGGTGGAGCAGACAGGTCCGCTGCCCGAGGCGACGGTGCGCGCCCTCGGGGCGGCGCTGTGTGGGGCGCTCGGCCAACTGCATCACTCGGATGTCGTACACCGTGACCTCAAGCCGTCCAACATCATGGTCACCGCGCACGGCCCGAAGGTCATCGACTTCGGTATCGCCCGGGCCCTCGGCGACGACCGGCTGACCCATGCCGGTGCCGCGGTCGGCACCCCGGCCTTCATGTCGCCGGAGCAGGCCACCGGAGAGGAGCACACCCCGGCCGGGGACGTCTTCGCGCTCGCCGGGGTCCTGGTCTTCGCCGCCACCGGCCGCGGCCCGTTCGGCAACGGGCAGCCGGCGGACCTCCTCTACCGGGTGCGCTACGGCGAGCCGGACCTCACCGGCGTGCCCGCCGCCCTGGTCCCGGTCCTGTCCCGCTGCCTGGCCAAGGAGGCCGCAAAGCGTCCGACGACCGCCGAGCTCGCCGACCGACTGCACGACGGTGCGGGGGAGTTCGCCGACCAGCTGCCGGACGCGGTGCTCGCCGAGATCGGGCGGCGGGCGAGCGAGGTCTGGCAGGTGGTCCCGCAGCGGCTGCCCGCGCCGCCCGGCCCGCCGCCGACCCTGCCGTCCGCCGGTGTCCCCGCCCGCCGCCTGTCCCGCCGGGGGCTGCTGATGGCGGGCGCCGGGTCGGTGCTCGGCGTCGCGGGGGCCGGGGCGGGGGCGTGGGCCTGGCTGGGCGCGGGCGAGCCGGCGCCGGGCCCCGGCACCGGGCCCGGCTACACCGAGCCGAAGCCGGGGCCGAGCGTCGCCCCGGTGAAGAAGGCAAAGCTGGACTCGGTGTGGCAGAAGCAGTACGGCGGCCCGGACGACGACCAGAACCCCGAAGTGCCCCTGCTCGCCGGTGACCAGGTCGTCCTGGTGGCAGGCGCGGGGGCGCGCGGTGTCGACGCGAAGTCCGGCGCGTCGCGGTGGACTCTCTCGCTGTATGCGGACGACTCGTGGCAGGTCGCCTCGGACGGCACCCGCGTCTACCAGATCGCGAGGGACGAGCACCGTGACGCGAATGGCTCGCTGAGGTTCGTCACATGGTTCCTCGCCCGGGTGGACCTCGACACGGGCAAGGCCGGCAAGCGCCTCGCCCCGGTCTCGGACGAGCAGGACAACGGCCTCATCAGCCGGCTGCTGGCCGTCGCCGGTGACACGGCCTACCTGGCGGTCTCCCACGGGAAGGTCAAGCGGTACGAACGCCAGCTGCCCTGGTCCGTGAGGGCCGTGAACCTCGCCACGGGGAGCCGGAAGTGGACCGATCCGCTGCCGTTCCACTCCGCCGAGAGCGACGAGAACCACTTCCTGTCCGCCAAGGTCACCGGCCGCCTCTTGGTGACCCTGCAGCAGATGAACGACGGCACGGTCCGGATCGCGGCCCGCGACACCCGCACCGGCAAGGTGCTCTGGGACAAGCCGTGGAAGGGCGCCGACCGGCGCCTCGTACGGGATCCGCTCACGGCCGACGACCAGCATCTCTACCTGGGCTACGGCCCGTTGCGGGCGCTGCGGCTGAGCGACGGCGGACAGGCGTGGGACACGGCCGCCACCCGCCCCGGGAAGACGTACGGGCCGCCGGTCCTCAAGGACGGGGTGCTGTACGCGGTGGAGAAGGGCCTCGGCCTGGTCGCGTTCGGCACCGGAAGCGGAAAACCGCGATGGACGGAGAACAGCGCGGAGGGCCCGCGGGCGGACCATGTCGTCCATCCGGTGATCGGCTCCGAGTACGCCTACACCTACAGCCACACCGACAAGCTCCTCCGCGCCGTCGGCCTCACCTCGCACACCACCGAGCAGTTCTACAGGACCAGCGGGACCCGGTTCACCGCCCATGAGAAGAGCGGAATGCTCATCGCCTCCGGCCCGGACTTCCTCGCGGGCTTCCCGCTCCGCTGAACCGGCCACCAGGCGCACCGTGCGCGCCTGACCGTGCCGAACCCGCCTGCTCCTGTCCGAACTCGCCCGCATGCGCCCGCAGTTGCCTGACCTCGCCCGAAGGACACCGCCCATGAAACCCCTCGGCACCGGCGATCCGCTCCGCCTCGGCCCCTACCGTCTGCTCGGTGTGCTCGGCGAAGGCGGAATGGGCAAGGTCTACGTCGGCCAGGACGCCGGGGGCACCGTGGCCGCGGTCAAGGTGCTGCGGCCCGAACTCGCCGACGCACCACAGCTCGCCCAGCGCTTCGTCCGCGAGGCGCAGGCGGCGCAGGCCGTGACGAGCAAGGGCGTGGCGGGCGTCCTGGCGGCGCAGACCGAGGGCGGCCGCCCGTGGATCGCCACCGAGTTCCTGGCCGGACCGACCCTCGACGAGGCCGTCGAGGCGTACGGCCCCTTCGACGAACCGGCCGTGCGCGCCCTCGCCGCGTCGATCGCGCACACCCTGGCGGACATCCACGCCACCGGCCTGATCCACCGCGACCTCAAACCCCCGAACATCGTCCTGACCTCGTCCGGCCCCCGCGTCATCGACTTCGGTATCGCCCGCCCCGAGCACGGCCTCACCCTCACCTCCACCGGCCAGGTCCCGGTCACCCCCGGCTACGGCGCCCCTGAACAGGTCCTGGGCCGCCGCGTGGCCTCCTCGGCCGATGTCTTCTCCCTGGGCGCTGTCCTGGTGTACGCGGCCAGCGGCCATCGCGCCTACGACGCCTCCCACATCGCCGCCCTGCAGTACAAGGTCGTCCACGACGAACCCGACCTGACCGGCCTCCCGGAAGCCCTGCGGCACCTCATCGCCCCCTGCCTCGCCAAGGACCCGACCGCCCGGCCCGCCCCCGCCGAGATCGCCGCCGCCTTCGCACCACCACGCGGCGCCGAACGGGCCTGGCGGCGCGGCCGGGTGGCCGAGGCGATCAAGGAGCGGGAGCGCGGCATCCATGAGCTGACCGCGCCGACCCTGCCCGGCGGCGGCGACGTTCGGCCGGTGACCCGGCGCAGGCTGCTGACGGGCCTGGCGGCGGGCGGCGCGGTCCTGGCCGCGGGCGGCGGCGCCGCGGCGGCCTGGTGGCCCCGTGCACCGCGGCAACCGACCGCAAAGACCGATCTCTTCGCCTTTCCGCCCGCCGCAAAGACCCCGGTGGCACATGTCCTCGACGCCGACAACGGCGACTACCTCAGCGGCGGTGAGGTGAAGCCGCTGTGGGGCCCGGTCGACGTCCTCGCCGACGACACGCCCGCGCCGCTGCCCGTACGGGACGTCATCGTCTTCGGCGCACGCGGCGGCGGGATCGCCGCCCACAACGTCGTGGACGGCAAACGGCGTTGGGCCGTCCGCGGCGTCAGCGCGACCGGCCGCTACCTCTCCCTCTCGGACCGGCTGATCGCCGCCGCCGACACCAAGGGCACGCTCCGCACCTTCATCGCCTCGACGGGCGAGCCCCGCTGGACCGTCGACGCCGAGGCGAGCGTCCTGCTGGCCGCCGACGACGAGGCGGTCTACGTCCTGACGAAGGACCACCGACTCCGCGCCGTCCGGCGCTCCGACGCCACGATCCGCTGGACGGCGAAGATCGCCGCCGGCTACCGCGCCAAGGTCGGACCGCCGGGCGCCGTCGCCCACGGCCGCCTGGTCCTGTCGACCGACGACGGCAAGGTGTTCGCCGTCGACACGGCCGACGGCCACCAGGTGTGGGACCTGCCGGGCCAAGGGGACGTCCTGCTCCGCCCGGCCGTCCACGGCACCACCGTCTACCTCAACGGCAAGACGCTCACCGCCCGCCGGATCAGCGACGGCAAGAAGCTGTGGTCGGTCGAGGAGCGGGATGCCTGGGACAAGCACGAGGACTGGGGCCCGGCGACGGTCTTCGACGACCGCACCGTCTGCGCCGCGCACGGCAAGTGGCCCAGCATCAGGAAGAGCAGCGACGGCAGCGAGATCCAGGGCGGGAACGGGGAGAGCATCCTCGGGCTCCCGGTGTTCATCCACGGGCGCGCCCTCTGGTCCATCGAGGGCGACCCCTGGTACAAGGTGTACGCCGTGGATCTGTCGACCGGCGTGCCCGTCCTGACGTACAAGCTCCCCGCGGCCGAGCGTTCCTGGCTGGTGGCGGACGGCAACCGGGTCTTCATCCTCCAGGGCACGTCGCTCTACGCGCTGCCGGTGCCGTGAGCGCACGGGGGGCCGCAGTCCGGCCCGACCTACGCGCCCCGGAGCCGGGAAGCGGCGACGCTCAGGTCCACAGCTCCGTGATCGCCACGTCCAGACCGGCCAGCAGGCGGCGCAGCAGCGGCAGGGAGAGGCCGATGACATTGCCGGGGTCGCCGTCGATGCCGTCGATGAAGGGGGCGGAGCGGCCGTCGAGGGTGAAGGCGCCCGCGACGAACAGCGGCTCGCCGCTCTCGACGTAGGCGGCGATCTCGGCGTCGGTGGGCTCGCCGAAGCGGACCGTGGTCGAGGCGGTGGCGGAGACCTGGCGGCCGCCCGCCGCCGTGTCGATGACGCAGTGCCCGGTCTGCAGGATGCCGGAGCGGCCGCGCATGGACTTCCAGCGGGCAGTGGCGTCCTCGGCATCGGCGGGCTTGCCGAGCGCCCGCCCGTCCAGCTCCAGGACCGAGTCGCAGCCGACGACCAGCGCACCGGCGGCCTCCGGGCGGGCGGCGACGGCGGTGGCCTTGGCCTCGGCCAGGACGCGGGCCAGCTCACCGGGAGTGGCGGCGGCGTGGGCATCCTCGTCGACGCCGCTGACGATGACCTCGGGCGCCAGCCCGGCCTGGCGCAGCAGGGCCAGCCGGGCGGGGGACTGGGAGGCGAGGACGAGACGGCGGGGGCGGGGCTCTTCGGTCATGTCCGCCATCGTACGGAGCCGCGGACGCCGCCGGGGCGCCCGCACTGCTCGTGGGGAACCTGCACTGCTCGCAGGGAACCCGGACGACTCGCAGGGAACCCGGACTACTTGTTCAGCACCGCCTTCATCACGGACTGCGCGATCGGCCCGCCCAGCTTGCCGCCGGCGATCTCCGACCGGGGAATGTCCATGTCCTTGGGGTCGACGAAGACGGCGACCGCGACCGGGGAGGAGCCGTCGCTCTGCTTGGCGTAGGAGACGAACCAGGCGTAGGGGCGCTCGTCGTTGACGTTCGCGCCGTGCTGCGCGGTACCGGTCTTGCCGCCGACCGTCACGCCGTCGATCTTGGCCTTCTCGGCGGTGCCCTCGTTGACCGTGTACTCCATCATCTGCTGCACCTTCTTCGCGGTGTCCGCGGAGACGGCCTGGGACTTCAGCTTCGGCTTGATCTTCTCGATCGTCGACAGATCGGGGCCGCGCAGCTCGTCGACGATGTGCGGCATCATCACCTTGCCGTCATTGGCGAGCCCGGCGGCCACCATCGCCATCTGCATCGGTGTGCTGGTGAGGCTGCCCTGGCCCATACCGGTCAGCGCGGTCTGCGGCTTGTCGAGCTTGTCCGGGTAGAGGCTCTTGCTGGCCAGCATGTCCCCGAGCTCCTTGTCGTAGACGTCGGAGTTGAAGCCGAACTTCTCCGCCATCTCGCGCATCTTGTCCTTGCCGACCTTCAGCGCGGTGTCGAGGAAGACGTTGTTGCACGACCACTGCATGCCCGTCTTCAGCGAGGCCTTGTCGCAGGGCGCGCCCGCGACGTCGTTGCCGATCTTCGTGGAGCTCTGCGGGAGCTGGTACGGCGCGGGCGCGTTCGACGGGGCGTCGATGTCCGACACCACGCCGTTCTCCAGGGCCGCCGCCGCGGTGAGGATCTTGAAGGTGGAGCCGGGCGCATAGGTCTCGCGCAGCGCCCGGTTGCTCAGCGGCTTGGTCTTGTCGGTGTCCAGCGCCTTGAACTTCCGGCCATCGGCATTGGAGATGCCGGCGAACACCGACGGGTCGTACGAGGGGGTGGAGGCGAGCGCCAGGACGCGGCCGTCGCGCGGGTCGAGGGCGACCACCGCGCCCTTGGCGTGGAGGTCGGTCAGCCCCTGGTACGCGGCCTTCTGTGCCTTGGGGTCGATGGTGGTGACGATATCGCCGCCGCGCGGCTTCTTGCCGGTCAGGATGTCCTGGGCGCGGTTGAAGGCGAGCCGGTCGTCCTTGCCGCTGAGCACCTTGTTGTAGATGCCCTCCAGGAAGGAGGTGCCCATGGCCTGCGAGGCGAAGCCGGTGACCGGCGCATACATCGCGCCGTCCTTGTACGTCCGCTTGTACTTGAAGTCACCGGAGGTCGCCACCGAGCCGGTGATGGGCTTGCCGCCGACGATGATGTTGCCGCGGGGGTAGGAGAACGCCTCGATCTTGACGCGCCGGTTGTGGACATCGTTGGCGAGTTCGTCGCCCTGGACGAACTGGACCCATGTCACGCGGGCCAGCAGGGCCAGTACCAGCACCCCGCAGAAGACGGCTATATGCCTCAGCGGCCTGTTCATCGCTCTCCCACTCCCGGCCGGGCGCCGCCGCCCCGCGGGCGGCCGCCCGAATTGCACTGTCGGGAGAGAAAGAGTCCATTTCAGCGCTGATGGTTGCGGACGGGAGCCGTGAGCGTTACCTCCCCGCGGACGGGAACGGCTACCTCCCCGAGATCAGGAGCATCAGCAGCACCGCGACCACGGCCACCACGATGCCCATTCTGCGGAGCTTGGCCTGCACGTCGCGCAGCTCCTCAGGAGGCTCATCGGGCGGATCTGACCACAGCATGTACCCGATCCTGAGCCCGATGCGCCCGTGGCGCCTGAGTACGCGTACTCAGGCGCCACGGGTGTGAGGGACTAGTCAATGCACCATGCACCGACCTGACGCGGCCGGTCATCGCGCCCATACCGGCCGGTCAGTGCGGCCAGTAGCTCGTCCGCCAGGCCCGCGGGCCCGGGTGCGGCATCCGCGCCCGCGCCGGAACCGTGGACGCGGGATCGGACCACTCGGTGCCGCGATCGGGTCCCGCCGGCGCGGCGGAAGCGGCAGCCGCCGCGCGGACCTGCACCACCGCCAGTGCGGCGGCCAGCTCCTCGGGTGTGGGATTGCCCCGTACGACCCTGATCATCGAACGGCCTCCTTCGCTGGTTCTGGTTCTGGTTCTGCCGGTCAGAGCGGAATGTTGCCGTGCTTCTTCGGCGGCAGCGCCTCGCGCTTGTTGCGCAGCGTGCGCAGCCCGCGGACGATGTGCCGGCGCGTCTCGGACGGCATGATCACCGCGTCGATGTAGCCGCGCTCGGCTGCGACGTACGGGTTGAGCAGGGCGTCCTCGTACTCCTGGATCAGCTCCTGGCGCCGCTCGTCCTGCGCGGCCGGGTCCTCGATCGCGGCCAGCGTGCGGCGGTGCAGGATGTTGACCGCGCCCTGCGCGCCCATGACGGCGATCTGCGCGGTCGGCCAGGCCAGGTTGAGGTCCGCCCCCAGGTGCTTGGAGCCCATGACGTCATACGCGCCACCGAACGCCTTGCGCGTGATGACCGTGATCAGCGGGACCGTCGCCTCCGCGTACGCGTAGATCAGCTTGGCGCCGCGCCGGATGATGCCGTCCCACTCCTGGTCGGTGCCGGGCAGGAAGCCGGGCACGTCCACGAAGGTGATCACCGGGACGTTGAACGCGTCGCAGGTCCGCACGAACCGCGCGGCCTTCTCCGAGGCCTTGATGTCCAGGATGCCCGCGAACTGCATCGGCTGGTTGGCGACCACACCGACCGCATGGCCCTCGACCCGCCCGAAGCCGGTCAGGATGTTCGGCGCGAACAGCGCCTGGGTCTCCAGGAACTCGTTGTCGTCCAGGATGTGCTCGATCGCGACATGCATGTCGTACGGCTGATTGGCCGAATCCGGGATCAGGACGTCCAGCTCGCGGTCGGTGTCCGAGGTCTCCAGGTCCGCCTCCTCCGGGAAGGCCGGCGCCTCCGAGAGGTTGTTGGACGGCAGGTAGGACAGCAGGCCCTTGACGTACTCGATGGCGTCCTTCTCGTCACCCGCCATGTGGTGCGCCACACCGGAGGTGGCGTTGTGCGTACGGGCGCCGCCCAGCTCCTCGAAGCCGACGTCCTCACCGGTCACCGTCTTGATGACGTCGGGACCGGTGATGAACATGTGCGAGGTCTGGTCCACCATGACCGTGAAGTCGGTGATGGCGGGGGAGTAGACCGCGCCGCCCGCACACGGGCCGACGATCAGGCTGATCTGCGGGATCACACCGGAGGCGTGGGTGTTGCGGCGGAAGATCTCGCCGTACATGCCCAGCGAGGCCACGCCTTCCTGGATGCGCGCGCCGCCGGAGTCGTTGATGCCGATGACCGGGCAGCCGGTCTTGAGCGCGAAGTCCATCACCTTGACGATCTTCTCGCCGTAGACCTCGCCCAGCGCACCGCCGAAGACCGTGAAGTCCTGGGAGAAGACGGCCACCGGGCGGCCGTCGACCGTGCCGTAGCCGGACACCACGCCGTCGCCGTAAGGACGGGTCTGGTCCAGTCCGAAATTCGTCGACCGGTGCCGCGCGAACTCGTCCAGCTCGACGAACGAGCCCTCGTCCAGCAGCAGATCGATGCGCTCACGCGCCGTCAACTTCCCCTTTGCGTGCTGCTTTTCCACTGCACGGGCGGAACCGGCATGCGTGGCCTCTTCGACCCGCCGCTGCAGGTCCGCCAGTTTGCCCGCGGTGGTGTGGATGTTTGCTTCCGGCTCGGACATCGGGATGCGGCTCCTGCTCGTCCTGGACTGGTGCTCGTACTGAGGGTGGTACGGGATTGGCTACCGATCCGTAGCGTATCGGCGGGACTGCTCAGCGGCACTGCGTCGTTGACCACACCTAGGCTGGTCCCATGACGTCTCAACCACCGGAAAACCGGGACAAAGATGCCGGTCGCTGGAGCGATCTGGGCCGCCCTCCGCTGAATGCCACGGCGCTGCGCCGCGCCCTCGTACGGCCCGACTCGCTCTGGACCGCCCTGGACGTCGTCTCCGCCACCGGTTCCACCAACACCGACCTGGCGGCCCGTGCCGCACAAGGGGAGGCGGCGGGCGCCGTCCTCATCGCCGAGGAACAGTCGGCCGGCCGCGGCCGCCTCGACCGCACCTGGTCGGCACCCCCGCGCTCGGGCCTGTTCCTCTCCGTCTACCTCATCCCCCAAGTCCCCGTGGCGCGCTGGGGCTGGCTCCCCCTGCTCACCGGAGTCGCCACCGCCGCCGCCCTCTCCCGGACGGCCGGCGTCGACACGGCCCTCAAATGGCCCAACGACCTGCTGGTGACTTCCGACGACTCCGACGCCCTGCGCCCCGGAGGAACCCTCACGGAACGCAAGGTGGGCGGCATCCTCGCCGAACGCGCCGGCCCCGGCGTCGTCATCGGCATCGGCCTCAACGTCTCCCTCACCGCCGCCGAACTCCCGGTACCCGCCGCGGGCTCACTGGCCCTGGCAGGCGCCACCACCACCGACCGCGACCCGCTGCTGCGCGCCGTCCTCCGCTCCCTGGAGCACTGGTACACCGAGTGGCACTCCGCCGACGGCGACCCCACCACCAGCGGCCTCCACGAGGCCTACGCCGCAGGCTGCGCCACCCTCGGCCGCTCCGTACGCGCCGAGCTCCCCGGCGACACCGCCCTCACCGGCGAGGCCGTGGCCATCGACACCGACGGCCGCCTGGTACTGGCCACCGCGAACGGCGTACAGCAGCCCGTGGGCGCCGGCGACATCGTCCATCTGCGCCCGGCAGCGGAGGCGTAGCGGGGGGCCTGGGGGCCGTATGCGTGACGCCTACCGGGGTCGCCGACGGCAACCGGTACGGCGGGACGTCCGCAGACGGAGTCTGGTGGGACACCCGCCGACGCCTACGTCTGTGACGGCAACGGGCACGGCGGGACAGCCGCCGACGGCGTAGGCCGGAGGGGATGCCCGGTGCCCCGCCCGCAGGACCGGAGCGGACGCCGGGGCGATCAATGCCACGTACCAGGGCCGCCCGCGCCGTGGGGGCACCTCCCGGCCGAAGGCTGGGGGAGGGGTACCGGGCGTCCCCTCCGGCCCCACCCACAGCGCGCACGCGCGACAGCGGCCCCCACCAGCCGCCGAACAGCACTGAACCGCATCGAACCGCACCCATCCGCCGCGCCACCCCACCCCCACCACTTCCTTGTCCACAGTCAACATGTGAGAGTGAGCCAGAGCACACCTGCCGTATCGTTGAGGCGGTCCGCCAGGGAGCGGACCACCGGCGAGCAGTGATCGGAAGGGCAGTGCGCAGGGATCGGACAGGGAGCGGCCGGTGACCGCCGACGACTCGGGCGCCACCCCGCGCGACATGGACACCGAGGACGACGCCGTGCGCGACGTCCCCGTCGACGATCCCGCACGGGGCTGGGGCGACACCGCCACCGCCAGGAGCGACGCCACCGACCACGGCGACGAGAACAACATCGCCGTCCGCCTCGAACAGCTCATCCTCGGCGCCGACCGCCGCTACACCCCGTTCCAGGCGGCCCGCGGCGCCGGCGTCTCCATGGACCTCGCGGCCCGCTTCTGGCGGGCCATGGGCTTCGCCGACATCGGCCAGGTCAAGGCCCTCACCGAGGCCGATGTGCTGGCCCTGCGCCGGCTGTCCGGTCTCGTCGAGGCCGGGCTGCTGAGCGAGGCCATGGCCATCCAGGTCGCCCGCTCCACGGGCCAGACCACCGCCCGTCTGGCCGACTGGCAGATCGATTCCTTCCTGGAGGGCCTGACCGAGCCGCAGGACTCCGGCCTGACCCGGACGGAGATCACCTACCCGCTGGTCGAGCTGCTGCTCCCCGAGCTGGAGGAGTTCCTGGTCTACGTCTGGCGGCGCCAGCTCGCCGCCGCCACCGGCCGCGTCGTCCGGGCCCAGGACGACGCGGAGATGGTCGACCGCCGGCTCGCCGTCGGCTTCGCCGACCTGGTCGGATTCACCCGGCTGACCCGTCGCCTGGAGGAGGAGGAGCTGGGCGAGCTGGTGGAGGCGTTCGAGACGACCTGCTCCGACCTGGTGGCGGCGCACGGCGGCCGGCTGATCAAGACCCTCGGCGACGAGGTCCTTTTCTCCGCCGACGACGCGGGTATCGCCGCCGAGATCGGGCTGCGGCTGATCGAGACGATGACCAACGACGAGACGATGCCGGAACTGCGGGTCGGCATCGCCTTCGGCACGGTCACGACCCGGATGGGCGATGTCTTCGGTACGACCGTCAACCTCGCCAGCCGCCTCACCTCGATAGCGCCGAAGGACACCGTGCTGGTGGACGAGGCGTTCGCCGAGGAGCTGGGCCGTATCGGTGACGCGCCGGTCTCCGAGGCCGAAGCCGCGGCCGCGGAGAAGGCGGCCGCGGAGGGCACCGGCGCCCCGCCGCCGTCGTACCGCTTCGCCCTCCAGCCGATGTGGCAGCGCCCGGTGCGAGGCCTGGGCGTGGTCGAGCCCTGGCTGCTGAGCCGCCGCGCCGTTCCGGGCACCGGCGACTGAGCCTGGGTCCCAGGCTCAGACCGGGCCCCACGGAACTGCCGCCACCCAGGGGGCCGCCCCCACCCAGGGAACTGCCGCCACCCACGGAACTGCCACCCCACCCGCGCAACGGCACCCACTCGCGCAAGGCCCCCCCCGGCGCAACGGCCCGCCCCGCGCAACGGCACCCACCCGAGCCCCCGCCCCCTGCCGCCCCATCCCTGTCCCCCCAGCCACCCACCTGGCATGATCCCCACGTCAGGTCAACGCCCGTTAACAGGGAGGGTTGCATGGAACAGCAGGGGCAACGGCAACGATTCGGCGCGGACGGCTGGGTGGCCGTCGAGCGCCACGGCCATGTGGCGGAGCTGATCATGGACCGCCCGAAGGCCATGAACGCCGTCTCGACGGCCATGGCCGACAGCCTGGCGCAGGCCTGCGCCGAGCTGGCCGCGGACCGCACCGTACGGGCGGTCGTCCTCAGCTCCACCCACGAGCGGGCGTTCTGCGTGGGCGCTGACCTCAAGGAGCGCAACTCCTTCACGGACGCGGACCTGATGCGCCAGCGTCCGCACACCCGCGCCGCGTACACCGGCGTACTGGAACTGCCGATGCCCACCATCGCCGCGGTGCACGGCTTCGCGCTCGGCGGCGGCTTCGAGCTGGCGCTGGCCTGCGATCTGATCGTCGCGGACGGTACGGCGGAGGTGGGACTGCCGGAGGTGTCGGTGGGCGTCATCCCCGGCGGTGGGGGCACCCAGCTGCTGCCGCGCCGGGTGGGCGCGGCGCGGGCCGCCGAGCTGGTCTTCACCGCGCGCCGGGTGCGGGCGGCCGAGGCCGCGGAGCTGGGCCTGGTCGACCGGCTGGTGGCGGACGGGCAGGACCGGTCCGGGGCGCTGGAGCTGGCGGCCACGATCGCCCGGCACTCGCCGGTCGGTCTGCGTGCCGCCAAGCGCGCCATGCGCCTCGGGCACGGGCTGGACCTGCGGGCCGGTCTGGAAGTGGAGGACGGCGCCTGGCGCAGTGTGGCCTTCTCCGGGGACCGCGCGGAGGGCGTGGCGGCCTTCAACGAGAAGCGCGATCCGGACTGGCCCGGGGAGTGACGCTAGGCGGGGCGAGACGGAGCGAGACGGGGCGAGGCGGGGCGAGGCGGGGCGAGACGGGGCGGCGCGGGACGAGCGCCAGGGGCCCGACCGGGAACGCCCCCGCGAACCAAGCGATGAACGACACCTAGGCGACGTCAAGACGACCGAGACGGCACCGAGACGGCGCCAAGGCGACGCCGATAGGCCGCCGACAGCCACGCCGATAGCGACGCGAATAACGCCCAGGCGTCAATCCCCTACGGAAAGGGGCGAAAGGGGTTAAACATTCCTACGCTGTAATGACAGAGCGTGCTCACGGTGACGGAATGCGAGGATCCGGTGACGGGCGAGGGCGATGCGAGGCTGCGGGCCGTGGTGGAGCTGGCGCAGGCGATGGCGGCCGCTCATACACCGCGCGACTCGGCGCACGCCGCGGCGCAGGGAGTGCGCCAGGCCCTGGGGGGATCCTTCGCGGCGATCTCGAAGTGGGAGCGCGAGCTGGGCAAGCTGCGGGTGCTGGTCAACGTCGGCGAACTCGCAGCCGGCGAGGAGGAGTTCCCGGACGACGAGAGCTACCCCGTCCATGAATTCCCGGAGATCGTCGGCTTCCTGCACGAGCAGTGGGCGGGCGGCGGCGAGCCCAGCGCCTGGGTGGAGACCGCCCAGGAGCCGCACAACGGCCCGGTGTCCGCGGCCGCGGCGCAGCGCCGGGACGAGGTCGCGGGTGAGGGCGGCGCCAACCCGCAGCGGGTCGCCGCACTGCGCCGCCGCGGCCGGGGCTGCTGCGTGGTCGCGCCGATCGTGCTGCACGGCAGGGCGTGGGGCGAGCTGTATGTCGCGCGGCGCACGGGCGAGCCGGTCTTCGGCCGCCCGGACGCCGACTTCGCGAGCGTGCTCGCCGCGGTGACGGCGGCCGGCATCGCCCAGACCGAGCGGCTGGCAGAGGTCCGCCGACTGGCCTTCACGGACTCCCTGACCGGCCTCGCCAACCGCCGTGCCGTCGATATGCGGCTGGACGAGGCGCTGGAGCTGCACCGCAGGGACGAGGTGGTGGTCAGCCTGGTGGTGTGTGACCTCAACGGGCTGAAGCGGGTGAACGACTCGCGCGGCCATGCGGTCGGGGACCGGCTGCTGGAGCGCTTCGGCTCGGTGCTGTCCCTGTGCGGGGCGATGCTGCCGGGCATGCTGGCCGCCCGGCTCGGCGGCGACGAATTCTGCCTGCTCGCGGTGGGCCCGCCGGCCGACGAGGTGGTCAAGGTGGCCGGTGAACTGTGCGACCGGGCGGGGGAGTTGGACCTCGGTGAAGGGGTGGCGGTCGGGGTCGCCTCGACCGGGGATCCGATCGGGCAGGTGCACAGCGCCCGCCGGCTCTTCCGGCTCGCGGACGCCGCGCAGTACAAGGCCAAGGCGGCGCGGTCGGGCGAGCCCGTGGTCGCCGGGCGGCACGGCGGCAAGGACGACCCCGTCGTCCGGCTCGCGGACGCCCCGGACCGGCGGTCGGGGCCGGAGCGCCGCCGCTTCCGGAGGTGAGTGCCGCCCCCCTGCGCAGACCCCGGGTTCTTCGCCCACGCCCCGTAAGGGGTGATCCCAAAACCCGGTGGTGACATCCGGTGATTCAGTCTCTAGGGTGCCTGAATATGGATATGCACACTGTGGTGCTGGGAACGTCCGGCACGACCGCACAGGACGTCATCGCGGTGGCCCGCGGCGCGGCCCGGATCGAGCTGTCCGAGGAGGCCCTCGCGGCCGTCGCCACCTCCCGCGCCTTCATCGACGAACTCGCCGCCAAGCCCGACCCCGTCTACGGCGTCTCCACCGGCTTCGGGGCCCTCGCCGTACGGCACATCAGCCCCGAGCTGCGCGTGCAGCTCCAGCGCAACATCGTGCGCTCGCACGCGGCCGGCATGGGCCCGCGGGTCGAGCGGGAGGTGGTCCGCGCGCTGATGTTCCTGCGGCTGAAGACGCTCGCCTCCGGGCACACCGGCGTCCGCCCCCTCGTCGTCGAGACCATGGCCGCCATACTCAACGCCGGCATCACACCCGTCGTGCACGAATACGGCTCGCTCGGCTGCTCCGGCGACCTGGCGCCACTGTCGCACTGCGCGCTGACGCTGATGGGCGAGGGCGATGCGGAGGGCCCCGACGGCGTCGTACGGCCGGCCGGCGAGCTGCTGGCCGCGCACGGCATCGAGCCCGTCGAACTGCGCGAGAAGGAGGGCCTGGCCCTCCTCAACGGCACCGACGGCATGCTCGGCATGCTGGTGATGGCCTGCGCCGATCTCGCCCGGCTGTTCACCTCGGCCGACATCACCGCGGCCCTCTCCCTGGAGGCGCTGCTCGGCACGGACCAGGTCCTCGCGCCCGAGCTGCACGCCATCCGCCCGCACCCCGGGCAGGCCGCCTCCGCCGGCAACATGTCCAAGGTGCTGGCGGGTTCCGGGTTCACCGGCCACCACCAGGACGACGCCCCGCGCGTCCAGGACGCCTACTCCATCCGCTGCGCCCCGCAGGTCGCCGGCGCCGGCCGGGACACCCTCGACCACGCCCGCCTGGTCGCCGACCGCGAGCTCGCCGCGGCCGTCGACAACCCCGTCGTCCTCCCGGACGGCCGGGTCGAGTCCAACGGCAACTTCCACGGCGCCCCGGTCGCCTACGTCCTGGACTTCCTGGCCATCGCCGCCGCCGACCTCGGCTCGATCGCCGAGCGCCGCACGGACCGGCTGCTGGACAAGAACCGCTCGCACGGGCTGCCCGCCTTCCTGGCCGGGGACCCGGGCGTCGACTCCGGGCTGATGATCGCCCAGTACACCCAGGCCGCCCTGGTCAGCGAGCTGAAGCGACTGGCCGCGCCCGCCTCGGTGGACTCCATCCCGTCCTCCGCCATGCAGGAGGACCATGTCTCGATGGGCTGGTCGGCGGCGCGCAAGCTGCGTACCGCGGTCGACAACCTGACCCGGATCATCGCCGTCGAGCTCTATGCGGCGACCCGTGCCATCGAGATGCGCGAGGGGCTGACACCCGCCCCCGCCACCCGCGCCGTGCTGGACGCGGTACGCGCGGCCGGCGTCCAGGGCCCGGGCGAGGACCGTTTCCTGGCGCCGGACCTGGAGGGCGCGTATGCGTTCGTGCGGGCCGGGAAGCTGGTGGCGGCCGTGGAGTCGGTCACCGGCGAGCTGGCGTAACGACGGGGGTGGGGCGCCCGCAACCCTTAGGGCGCCCGTAACCCTTAGGTGCCCGCCGCCCCTGGCGGGGTGTGCGGCCCCGGGGGCCCTTAGGGGCACTGTCCCTAGCTAGGGATACCGGCTCCTAGATGGCTCCCCGGTCTCCGCCCCTAGCGCCCCTAGGTGGCTCCCCGGCTCCCGTGGATCAGGCGGCGTCGTCGCGGGTGCGGCGGACGGAGTAGCTGACCAGCCCGGCGCCGAGCGCGAGACAGGCGGCGCCGCCGATCACGTACGGCGTGGTGTCCGGGCTGCCGGTATCGGCGAGGAAGTGCGGCCGGGCGCCGCTGGAGTGACCGCCGGAGCCGGAGACCATTCCCGTGCCCGTTCCGGAGCCCGCGCCCGTGCCGGAGCCGGTACCTGTGCCGCCGTAGTGCGGGGTGGTCGTCGTGGAACCGCTGCCGGAGCCCGCTGCCCCGCCGTTCAGCCGGCCGGTCAGGCCGGGGCCGGTCGTGGCGGATGCCGCCCGCAGACCGGGATCTGTCGCTCCGTCATGCCCCGCGCTCGCATTGGCGGAGGGGACGAACCACAGGGCGAACAGTACCGATCCCGCGGCTGCGGCGGTCAGCAGTGGACGGCGTGCGGTCACGGAAGCGATCCCCCTTGTGGGTTCGGCGAATTGGCCGTTGACCTCAGATGTTAATGACCGCCGCGGGTCGCGGGGAAGTCAGGACCCGTCCATGCCTAACCTCCGTGCTATGAGCAATGGTGAGACATCACGGTTTGTGCGCCTTCATGTGGAACTGATCATGGAGGTCACCGACGCCCCGCAGCTGACCGGCGCGGCCCTCGATCACATCAACGGCGATCCGTCGCTGCCGGACGAGGAGCGCAGACAGTCCCAGGAGACGGTCAAGGAGGACCCGGCGGAGGCGCTGGCCCACCTGATCGACCCGTTCGACCTCGTCTCCTCGGTGCCGGGCACCGAACTGGCCCAGGCCTCGTGGAGCAGTGAGGAGCTGACCGACTACGACCCGGACGCCGAGTGGAACGCGGCGGAGTGGGATCTGGCGGACGACGCGGACGGGGAGGGCTGACCGCCGGCACCCCGCCCCGCCCCGCCCGACCGACCAGGGCCCCCGTACGGCTGCGCGCTGTACGGGGGCCCATGACATGGGAGGGCGACAGGTCCGACTTCGGAACGTGTGCACCTTGTGACCGATGTAAGGGCATAAGTGGCCTTCCCCACACTTCATGGAGGCATGGAACGGGCGAAACGGAAAAGGCGTTTATATGGCGTCGGCCGGAATGCCTGCGTCCAGATATGCCTGCGTTCAGTTGGCAGCTCGCTCGGGGAACGATGCGAAACCCGTAGTAATGGAGATGCGTGTGATGACGGACAGCCAGCGCCGGAAGGGGCTGATAGCCAGCGCCACGCTGCTCGGGGGCGTACTCACGCTTGCGGCGTGTGGCGGCAGCGCAACAGCTGACCAAG
This sequence comes from Streptomyces lydicus, assembly GCF_004125265.1. Taxonomy (GTDB): domain Bacteria; phylum Actinomycetota; class Actinomycetes; order Streptomycetales; family Streptomycetaceae; genus Streptomyces; species Streptomyces lydicus_C. Next base: position 3,230,993 of record NZ_RDTE01000003.1, on the reverse strand, counting down.
GCGGCGGCGGTGCTGACGGCACCCGGCACGAGAACACCCAGCAGGTGGACGAGGCGGCCGCGAAGGACGCCTCGCAAGCCAAGATCAAAATACTGCCGGAGGACGGCGCGACCGGTGCGGGTGTCAACAATGACGCCAAGGTCACGGTCAGTGCCGGAAAGCTCACCGGCGTCACCATGACCGCGGTCGAGTCCAAGCAGCAGGTCGGCGGAACCCTCTCCACCGACGGCACCTCCTGGAAGCCGGACAAGCCACTGGACCGCTCGACGAAGTACAAGGTCACCGCGCATGCGGAGGACTCTCACGGGCGCGCGGCGGTGGAGAACTCCAGTTTCACCACCGTCGCCCCGGAGAACAGCTTCGTCGGGAACTTCACGCCGGAGAACGGCTCGACCGTCGGCGTCGGTATGCCGGTGTCGATCAACTTCGACAAGCCGGTCAAGAACAAGGCGGCCGTCCAGTCCGCGATCAAGGTTGCCTCCAGCAGCAACCAGCAGATCGTCGGCCACTGGTTCGGTGACAAGCGGCTCGACTTCCGCCCCCAGGAGTACTGGAAGGCACACTCCAAGGTCACCCTGAAGCTCGGCCTCGACGGCGTCGAGGCGTCGCCGGGCGTCAAGGGCATCCAGAACAAGACCGTCAGCTTCAACGTCGGTCACTCGCAGGTCAGCACCGTCGACACCGCGGAACACGTGATGTACGTGGTGCGGGACGGCCAGCTCATCCAGACCATTCCGGTCTCGGCCGGCAGCGACGGCCATGCGACCTACAACGGCCAGATGGTCATCTCCGAGCGGTTCCAGCAGACCCGGATGGACGGCTCGACCGTCGGCTTCAAGAAGAAGGACGGCAAGGGCGAGTACGACATCCCCGATGTCCCGCACGCCCAGCGTCTGTCGGACTCCGGCACCTTCATCCACGGCAACTACTGGGGCAAGGGAGTCTTCGGCAAGGCCAACACCAGCCACGGCTGCATCGGCCTGGAGGACGCCAAGGGCGCCAAGGACCCGAAGACGGCCGGCGCCTGGTTCTTCAACAACTCGCAGATCGGCGACGTGGTGGACGTCGTCAACTCCCCTGACCAGACGGTCAAGCCGGACAACGGCCTGAACGGCTGGAACATGGACTGGTCACAGTGGGTGACCGGCAGTGCGGTGCCGGTGCAGTAACGCGGTACCGGTGCCGGTGCAGTGACGCCGCGGGTCAGGGCGGTAGCCCGCATGCCCGAGCATGTGTGACCGCGTATGACCTTGCGTGACTGCGCGGGTCGGCCGATGTGACGGCCGCCATGAATGACCGACGCCCGGTGGCGCCCCGATCAGGGTGCCACCGGGCGTCGTGGCTGTGTACGGCCCGGCAGCCGGCAGCCGACTGCCGACCGTCTCCGGGACGCGGGCCGGACCCGGACCACCGGGACGCGGGCCCCACGAAGCCCTCCGTACAGTGAGCGGGTGAGTGAGCGGGCGACTGAGCGCGGAAGCAAAGGGCGCGGGAGCAAGGCACGCGGAAGCGAGCGGCGCGGGGAGCGAGCGGCGCGGGAGCGAGCGGCGCGGGAGCGAGCGGCGCGGGAGCGAGCGGCGCGGGAGCGAGCGGCGCGGGAGCGAGCGGCGCGGCGGGCCGTCACCGGCCGACGCGGCCGCAGCCGGTGAGCTGGTCGGGCAGGTGCTCGGCAGCGTCCGCTACGCGCCGGACGGTGCGCAGGCCGAGGACGCCATCGAGGCGGGCGCCTCGATGCTGGCCGCAGCCGAGGCCGGCTGGGAGGCGGTGAGCGCGGCGGTAATCGCCGCCGCCGTGGCGGGTGTGCGGCAGTGCTGGGCAGGCGGCTGGCAGCCCGCCGATCTGGAGCGGATCGTCCGGCGTGACGCGCCCGACGCCTCCCTGGTGGCCGTGGTCGTCGATGCCGTCGCGGCCGACGCAACCCGGCCGCCGGGCGCACGGCCCGTCCGGGACCCCCGCTGGGCCGAGCAGCTGCGGCAGCTCGGTGCCGAGGTCTGGTGGGCCTCCGATGCCGGCTACCTCGACGCACTGGCCGAGCGCCGCCGGGCCTCCCGTTTCGAGACCGCGTACGACGTACTGGCGGCCCTGCGCGCGCTCGCCCGGCTGCCCCGCATCACCCCGCTGCCGGCTCCGCCGCCGTCCGGCCGGGGAGACGGCCCCGCCGGTGCCGCCGCCGCACGTGCGCTCGGACGGATCCGCGGGCTGCTCGCCAAGGCCGAGGCGACCGACTACGCCGAGGAGGCGGAGGCGCTGTCCGCCAAGGCGCAGGAGCTGATGGCCCGGCACAGCATCGACGAGGCGCTGCTCGACAGCGCCGCCGCGCCGGGCGGGCAGGCCGGCGGCCCCTCCGCGGTCCGCATCGGCATCGAGGGCCCCTACGAGCAGGCCAAGGCGCTGCTGCTCGACGCGGTGGCGGCCGCCAACCGCTGCCAGGCCGTCTGGGCCGCCGACGTCGGCTTCTCCACCCTCGTCGGCTTCGCGCCCGACCTGGAGGCGGCCGAGATGCTCTACACCTCGCTGCTGCTCCAGGCCACCGCCGCGATGCACCGCGCGGGCGACGACCACCATCGGGCTCTCCAGCAGCAGGGACAGGACCGCGCTGCCAGGGAACGAGGCGGAACCGCCACGCCCCGCGGCCGCTCCCGCCGCACCCGGGACTTCCGCCAGGCCTTCCTCGTCGCCTACGCCGACCGCATCCGCGACCGGCTCGGGGCGGCCACCGCGGCTGCCACGGCCGCCGCCACCGCCGAGTCCGCCGAAGCGGCCCCTGGCCTCCTCCCGGTCCTCGCCGCCCGTGAACTCGCCGTGGAACAGACCACCGGCGCCCTCTTCCCCGACACCGCCCCGGTCCGCCTGCGCGGCGTACGCGACGCGGACGGCTGGCATCAGGGCCGAGCGGCAGCGGACCGGGCACGACTGGGCGAGGGGGGCGGGGCCGGGGAGGGATGAGCCCGCGGCCGTGACCCACGCACGTGTTGCGCCGGCAACCTCTGCTGCGTCCAGCAACCCCTGTTACGCGCCGGCAACCCCTGTTACGTCGGCAGGGCTTGTTACGCCAGCAACCCGCGCTCCAGAGCCGTGATCACGGCCGCCGTGCGGTCCGACACCTCCAGCTTCTTGAACGCACGCAGGAGGTGGGTCTTCACCGTGGCCTCACCGATGAACAGCTCCCGGCCGATATCGGCATTGGTCAGTCCCTGGCTGACCAGCCGCAGGACCTCGCACTCCCGGGCGGACAGCGGCGTCGGCTCCACCGCCCGCGCCCGGAACAGCTTGGTGGCCAGCGACGGGGTCAGTACGGTCTCCCCGCCCGCCGCACCGTGGACGGCCTCGATCAGCTCGGCCCGGGAACTCCCCTTGAGGAGATAGCCGGCCGCACCCGCCTCCACGGCCCGCAGGATGTCGGAGTCGTCCTCGTAGGTGGTGACGATGACCACCTTGCTGCGCGGCGCCTGCCGCCGGATGTGCCCCGTGGCGGCGACCCCGTCCATCCCGCCCATCCGCAGATCGAGCAGTACGACGTCCGGCAACAGCCGGGTCGCCAGCGTCACGGCCTCCTCGCCGGAGCCCGCCTGCCCCACCACATCGATGCCCGGATCGGACTCCAGGATCGCGCACAGGCCCTCGCGTACGACGGGGTGATCGTCGGCGAGCAGCACCCGCACCGCGACCGTGTCCTCAACGCTCATCATCCGCCGCCTTCACCCCGTGCACCGGCTTCACCGTATGCACCGCCTTCACCGCCTTCACCCCAGGCGCCGCCTTCACCCGATGCCCCACCGTCGGTGGCGGCGCCGTCGTCCCGTCCGAGGCCTCGTCCATGGCCTCGCCCACCGTCCCGTCCACGGTCTCCTCCAAGGGCACCGTCACCTCGACGGTAGTGCCCGTCCCCGGCTCGCTCACCACGCTCAGCACCCCGCCGGTCTGCGCCACCCGCGCCGCCATGCCCCGCAGCCCGAAGCCCCCGCCGTCCCCCTGCCCCTGTCCCGCCGCACCGCGATCCTGTTCCCTCCCGGCCGCTCCCGACCCCGCTGCTGCTATCACTCCTGCTCCCGCTGTCACTCCCGACCCCGCCCCCGGCCCCGCCCCCGCCTTCGCATCGAACCCCTTGCCGTCATCGGCCACACGGAGCACGACCTGCCCCGCGCCGTACCGGAGCGTCAGCTCCACCGCGAGGGCATCGGCGTGCTTGCGCACATTCGCCCCGGCCTCCTGCGCGGCACGCAGCAGTACGACATTGACCGCCATCGGCAGCGGCCGCTCATCGCCCTCGACGGTGAACCGCACCTGCAGCCCGCTCTCCGCGGTCAGTCCGTCCGCCTGCCGCCGCAGCGCCTGCGCCAAGGAGCTCTCCCGCAGGGACGCCGGCGTCCGGTCGGCCACGAAGGCGCGCGCCTCGGCCAGGCTCTCCTTGGCCACCCGCCCGACCAGCGCGAGGTGCTTCCGGGCGAGGGCGGGAGCGCACTCCACCTCCGAATCCGCGGCCTGCACCAGGCTGATGATGCTGGTCAGGCTCTGCGCGAGGGTGTCATGGATCTCCCGTGCCAGCCGCTCGCGTTCGGCAAAGACTCCGGCCTGGTGCGACAGGCGGGCCACCTGCTCGCGGTTTTTCCGCAGCTCCTCGATCAGTTCGGCGTGCTCCTTGTTCTGCCGTACCACTCGCTTGATCCACAGCCCGAGGAGCACCGACAGCGCGATCCCGAGCAGCGAAGCCAGCAGCACGAACAGCACAACAGGTCCCGCAGTGCCGCCGCGCAGCCACAGCACGGTCACGGGGACGAGATTGCCGAGGACACCGGCCACCAGCGCGGGTCTGGTCGGCAGGCTCATCATCAGCATCGGGATGATGCCGAACAGGGCGAAGGAACTCATCAGATCGACGCCGGTGGCGACCCCGAACAGCACGAAGAGCCCGACGGGGAAGACGACGTTCCGCCGATCGCTCCCATGACGCAGCATCAACGGCCGCCCGATCCCCGCATACCAGGGCACGATCAGCGTCAGCGCGGCGAGGGCGATCAACCGACCGCCCTGCGGGACCCCGGAGTCCCCGGAGTCTCCGGAGCCCGCGGAGGCCCCGGACGTGAACACCAGTCCCGTGGTGACCAGATAGCAGATCACGAAGTAGCTGTCCCACAGCCCGAACCACCGCACCCGCGCCTCGGGCGCGCGCTGAGCCTCAGCCGTCACCGTGTCCCCCGGATACCACCGTGTCCCCTTGGATGTCACCGCGTCCCCCTGGATATGAGCGCCCCGCACCTGAGAGAGCGGGTGCGGCCGCGCGCCCAGTCCTATCACCCTCCCTCCCGGCGCCGCCCTGTCCACCGATCGGTGGACAGCCGAATCCACCAGTCGGTCGTTCCCCGCCGACCTCCCTTCCCCATAACGTCGTTGATGCACCCTCACGGACCCCGAAGAAGGCCCCGGACGAAACCCCGGACAAGGCCCAGGACGAAACCCCGGACAAGGCCCCGGACGAAACCCCGGACAAGGCCCAGGGCAAAACGCCGGAAAGGGACCAGGGCAAGGCGACCGACGCGAGAATCCGCCAACCTTCGGAATTCCCGGAAGGCGAAATCTCCGAACCGCGGCGCACCCACCGCGCAAGACAATCAGCAGCACCGAAGAAAGGCCCGGAGTTCCATGGACCACCTGAGTCAGTTCGCCACCGCACTCATCGCCAGTGCCACCATCCTCACCATCATCCTGGCGACTGACCTGGGGCGCCGCCGGGTCACCAACATGCGCATGCTGCGCTCCGTGATAGCGGTCGCCATCATCATTGCGCTCTTTGTGCACTCCCTTCCGACGTCCGGGAACGCGCCTTCGTTTCAGCTCATAGGCGGTGGCGTGGGTGTGATCTGCGGCCTGATCGCCGGCGTACTTCTCCCTGCCCACCGCGGCAGTGACGGCCAGATCTACACCACCGGAGGATTCGGTTACGCCCTGGTCTGGATCGTCCTTTCCACCGCCCGCGTCCTTTTCGCCTACGGTGCCGAGCACTGGTTCGCCGACGGCCTGATCCGCTTCAGCATCGAAAACCGGCTCAGCGGCCCCGACGTCTATGCCAATGCCTTTGTCTTCATGTCACTTGCCATGGTTCTCACGAGGACCGCGGTCCTCGTGACCAAGCGCCGCCGCCTCCGTCACGCGGCCGCCGATCAGGCGGCCGTGGAGCAGCCGGCGGCGGTCTGACGGCTCACCGTCCACCGGCCGAGGCCACCAGCCGACGCCACGGACCGGCGCCACGGACCGATGCCACGGACCGGCCCCACGGACCGGCGCCGCGAGGGAGGGGGAGAGGGAAGGACCGGGCCGATCGGGGGGCGGCCCGGCCCTCCTTCCCTTCCCCTCCCCTCCCCTCCCCGAGTCCTCCTGCGCTGTATGGCCGCCCGATTGAACGCACGCCTCCGGTCGCCCGTACAGATAGCGACGGCGCCGACCTCCCGAGTCCGGTCCGCCGCGCCACCACCGGGCCTCGCACGGAAGGACCTTCGGGTTGCCGCACTTCACGCGCTCTGACCAGCCGCCGCAGGAAAAGCAGGCGCCCCCGACCGGGGACCTGTCCCAAGACGGCCCCGACGGCCCCGACGGCTCCGACGGCCCCCCGGAACAGGCGCCGGCTGCCGTGGCCACGCCGGATATCGAGGCCACAGCAGCGGAGCAGAAGGCCGCCCCGGAACAAAGGGCCGCCCCGGAACAGAAGGCCGCCGCTGACAAGCCCACGGACCGCGACGCCACCCCGGACGAGCCCACGGACCGCGACGCCGCCGCTGACGAGCCCACGGCCCGCGACGCCACCCCGGGCGATTCCACGGCCCGCGACGCCACCCCGAAGGAGCCCACAACCCGCGCCGCTCTCCCCCCGGACCGCGGCTGGCGCGCCCGCCACCCGGCCGTGGCGCGGACAGCGGCATGGACCACCACCGCCCTGGCCGCCGCGCTGGTGCTCGCCACCCTCCTGCTGCCGAACGACCCCAACCGCCTCACCCCCACCGAATTCCTCCGCATACCGGTAGAGGGGATAGCCGGCGCCGCCCTGCTGCTCCTCCTGCCACGGAAGGCACGGCGGCCGGCCGCGGTGCTCGCGGGGGTCGTGCTCGGCCTGCTGACCCTCCTGGACCTCCTCGACATCGGCTTCATCGAGGTGCTGGGCCGGGGGTTCAACGTGGTGTTCGACTGGGTCCTGCTCGGCGACGGCGCCTCCTTCCTCCAGGACTCCATCGGCCGGACCGGCACGATCGGAGTCGAGATCGCGGCCGCACTGCTCGTCCTCGCCCTGCTCGTCCTCCCCGCACTGGCGGTCGTCCGGCTCAGCGACCTCATGGCCCGGCACGCCACCAGGGCGGCCGGCACCACCCTCGTCCTCGGTACCGCCTGGGTCCTCTCCGCGGCCCTCGGCCTGCAGATCGCCGGCGCGCCCCTCGCCTCCCGCAGCACCTCCGACCTCGTCCAGGCCCGCATGGACGGCGTGAGCGCGACCCTGAAGGACGAGCGGGCATTCGCCAAGGAAGCCGCGAGCGACCCCTATCACCACACACCGGGAAACCAGCTGCTGACCGCGCTGCGCGGCAAGGACGTCATCTTCACCTTCATCGAGAGCTACGGACGCAGCGCGGTCCAGGACAGGCTGATGGCCCCGGGCGTCGACGCCACGCTCGCCAAGGGGACCGAACGGCTGCGGGCGGCCGGCTACTCGGCCCGCAGCGGCTGGCTCACCTCGGCGACGTACGGCGGCAGCAGCTGGCTGGGCCACTCCACCTTCCTGTCCGGCCTGTGGATCGACAACCAGCAGCGCTACCGCACCGTCACCGCGGGCGATCACCTGACCCTCACCAGCGCCTTCAAGCGCACCGGCGCTTGGCGCACCGTCGGCATCATGCCGGGCGTCACCAAGAGCTGGCCGGAGGCCAAGTTCTACGGCCTCGACCACGTCTACGACTCCCGGGAACTCGGCTACAAGGGCCCCAAGTTCAGCTGGTCGACCATGCCCGACCAGTACAGCCTCTCGGCCTTCCAGCGCCTGGAGCACGGCCGGCCGCACGACAAGCCCCTGATGTCCGAGATCATCCTGACCTCCAGCCACAACCCCTGGGCGCCGCTCCCCAGGACGCTCCCCTGGAACAAGGTCGGCGACGGCTCCGTCTACCGCTCCATCGAGAAGGCCGGCAAGAACCCCGTCGACGTCTGGCAGCAGACCGACAAGGTGCGCACCGAGTACGGCAAGTCCATCCAGTACTCCCTGAACAGCCTCATCTCGTACGTCGAGAAGTACGGCAACAAGAACACCGTGCTGGTCTTCCTCGGCGACCACCAGCCCGTCGCCAAGGTCTCCGGCGACCACGCCAGCAGAGACGTCCCGGTCGCGATCGTCGCCCACGACCCCGACGTCCTGAAGCGCATCTCCGACTGGCACTGGACACCCAGCCTCAACCCCGGCCACAAAGCCCCGGTCTGGCGGATGGACACCTTCCGCAACCGCTTCCTGAAGGCCTACGGCTCACACCCCGGGCCGGGGGCACCCCGGTAGCCGCCGCGCGCTCACACGCGCTCGGTCACGGCATGCCGCTCCGCCGTCCGGGGCTCGCCGCGGACGGCGGAGCGGCATGACATGCGACTCCAGGCGCTGAGGAAGCCGCGGGAACCCGTCCCCGTCCCCGTCCCGCGGGCTAGGGCGAAGACGAAGGCGTACCCTCCGCCCGGCGACGAGCCTCGTCGACCACACCGCGAACCGCATCGATCACCAGCTGCGGCTGATTGTTGTGGATGTTGTGATCACTCCGCGTCCTGGTGACGTGCCGCGCACCGGGGAACTGCCGCGCAAGGTCCCGCTGCGAGGCGAGTTGAGCCCGCCAGAAGACCTGAGGGAAATCCTTCGGGGCGTCAGCCGGCAACCGGGTCCTGAACGCATCGGCGTCGAATTCGTCCCCGGTCAGCACCACCACCGGAACCCTCGGCACCGGCGGAGCGGCACGCACCTGCTCGAAGACAGTCGCCGGATTCTGTCGTTCGACGTCCTTCCACTGGGCGATGCGCTTCTTGTCGTCATTACGGATCGTCGCCAGAAATACGGCGAACTGCTCCGGTGTGAGCCGTGATTGCAGGAATTCCGACTCGGCGTCCACGAGAACGAGCCCGGCCACGTCATGCGGATATTCACCGGCGTAGATCCTGGCGATGGGCCCGCCCGCCGACCATCCCGCGAGCACATAAGGGCCGGGCACCTTCGCCGCTTTCAGCAACGCGTGCAGATCCGCGGCGTCACCGCGTGCCGTCGTGGGCTGCGCGACCTCCGACGACGTGGTGAGCGTCCCGCCCTCCCGCGCCGTTCCCGGCCGATCGTAGGAACAGACCCTGGTGAACCTTCCCACCCCGGGATATACCGCAGAACTGCTCGCCTTCATCTTGCCGCCGGAACCGGTCACATAACTCCAGGTATCCGCCCCGGCGATCAGCCCCGGAACAAGAAAAACCGTCGGAGACCCGCTGCCCCGGCACTCCAGATACATCTTGCGCCCGTGACCGATCTCGACCAACCGCCCAAAAGCCGTCGGGTCGTCCGGCGTCGCCCTGGCCGACCGCACATCACTCCTGGGCGGGCCACTGCAGGCCGCAACGGCCACCACCGGCACGACCAGCACGCCGACCCACCCGCGAATCGCCCTCCGCACGCCACGAACACCGCGGCGGACCATGCCAGATCGACTCATTCGCACTCCGTCGTCATGCCGCACAGGCCATCAGCGGAAATTCCGGCCAGGGAATCCGGTGGTATTCACGTAGTGCCCCAGGCAGTCAACGCGGCCCGGGGAGAAAACCGAAACCAGCGTCGACCGGGAAAGAGCACCATTGGCCGAGGAAAAGCACCACGGGGAAACGTACGTGATATGCCGGACGGGACGCCGACAACGCTGCATTCCTCGGCGAGTCTCTCCGGGCAATGGGCCGGGGCCCGGCAGCGCCCAAAGCCCCCGCAGATCTCCTGCTCCTCCCGGCTGAAGCTCTCCGACGGGCATCAGCCGCCGCCGGACGACTCCGTCCGGACGCATGGCTACGCCCCGCCGGGCAGCTCCGCCTCGATCAGATCGGCCGCGCGCCGGGTGCCGCCCTCCGCGTCCATCTCCCGCTGGATGGCCGCGAGACGGCGCCGCACCTCCGGGTCGTCGACGAGCGCGAGCACCGCCGCGCGGAGGGTGGCGGCGTCCGCCTCCTCCATCGGAACGTGCCGGGCGACACCGAGCCCCTGGAGCACGTCCGCATTGCCGAACTGGTCGACGGCCTGCGGGACGGCCACCATGGGTGTCGCGGTGGCCAGCCCCTCCTGGCTGCCACCCGCCCCGGCGTGCGTGATGAAGGCATCCGCCTTCTTCAGAATCGCCAACTGCGGCACCCAGTCGCGCACTTCCACATTCCCGGGGATCTCCCCGAGGTCGTCGGCGGTGACGTGCTTGCCCACCTGGAGCACGACATGCCAGCCCGGCAGGTCGCCGAACGCCTTGATGCACTCCCCGTAGAACCCGGGCTGCTTGGTGAACGACGAGCCGAGCGAGACCAGCAGCACCCGCTCGGCGTCCGCGGGCCGCTCCCAGTCGCCCTGTGCGGCCCGGTCGCCCTGGCAGGCGCCGACGAAGGAGTGCACCGTCTCGTCGACCCGGTCGGCGTTCGGCTGCAGTGCCCTCGGAATGAGCACGATCGAGCGGGCGGGGCGCCCGAGGAACGGGTCGGGGTGCTGAGTGATCCCGTTCCCGGCAAGCCAGTCGGTGAACTTCTCGTAGTACGCCCTGCCGCGCTCGGTCGCCTTGGCCTCCGCCCACATCGGCTCGGCGACCTCCTCCTCGTACCCCTCCCATGCGACGAGGTTCGGCGAGAGGGAGATCGCCGGCACACCCCAGCGGTGAGCGAGAACTCGCGCCGGGTACGCGGTGATGTCGTGCAGCACCAGATCCGGCTCATCCCCGTCGTAAGCCTCGATGAGCTGCGGCAACACCTGGATCGCGTCGTCCAGGAAGGGCTCGACGTTGTCGAGGAGCGTGGTCCCCCACGCCGACGGGTCGTCATCGGGCGACGGCAGCGTCGTCCGGTACAACACCGGCTCCGCACCGGTCTCGGCGACCTTCTCCTCAAGCAGACGCGGGATCGCATACGTGACGCGATGCCCACGCGCCACAAGCTCCCGCATCACTTCAAGACTCGGATTCACATGCCCATGCGCAGCGATGGAGAACATGGCGATATGCGCCCGTCCCCGGCAGTCCGGATTCGTCATGCCCACAAGCTAGACGAGACGTGCCGTATCGTTCAACGGATTTACGGATTACGGAGTACGGGATTTTGGGCTTACGGGTCGCGGCATCCGCGAGTTCAGCGGCGGCCCAGGCCCAGGCCCAGGCCCAGGCCCTGGCCTAGGTTCACGCCCTGGTCGGTCAACGAGCCTCCCGTGCTCCCGACTTGCGCAGGCCGCAACGGGGATCCGGACTCCGGGCTCCGGGCTCCGGGCTCCGGGCTCCGGGCTCCGGGCTCCGGGCTCCGGGATCCGGGATCCCGGGGCGCCCGCCCCACCCCGGTCCCGCAGTGCCCCATCGGTTTCTTGCCGAAGTGCTGCCGGTGCGTGGGCTCGCTTGCCCTGCTGAGGAAAGGGAACCTCCGCCGGGTGTCAGAGAAGCCTGGCGAGGGCGTCCGCGGAGGGGCTTCCGGGCACCGCCTGGTAGACGATGATCGCTTGCTGCTCGGCGCCTCCGACGGTGAGGGACTGCCGCCGCAGGGCGAGCTCCCCGACGACCGGATGCAGGAATCGTTTGAGCTCATCACGGGAAGGGCGTGCGTCATGCCGCGCCCACAGGTCGCGGAAGTCGTCGTCCGCCTGCAGTTCGGCGACCAGCCGCGTGGTCCGCGGGTCGCGTGGGTCGGCTTCGGCGCGCAGGGCCGCGGCGGTCTGGGCGGCGATCTCAGGCCAGTCCGGGAAGAGTCGACGGGCCCCGGGGGCGAGGAACATGTCCCGGGCCAGGTTGTGCCCGGGCTCGTACATCGGGGCGAGCGCGCGTGCCCACTTGTTCGCGGCCAGCACGTCGAATCGCCGGTTGCGCACGTACGCCGGAGTGCCTGCCCAGGTGTCGAGCAACTGGTGCACGTCCGGGGTGACTTCGGGCTCCGAAGGCCGTACGGGATCCGGGCCGGCCAGCGCGAACAGGTGCGCCGCGGCGTCGGCGTCCAGTTCCAGCGCCCGCGCGAGCGCCCGCAGTACCTGCGGTGACGGATGCTGATCGACGCCCTGTTCCAGCCGGGTCAGGTACGGCTCGCTGATACCGGCCAGCTGCGCCAGCTCGTTTCGGCGCAGCCCCGCGACCCGGCGCCTCCCGTAGGCGGGCAGGTCCGCGTGCGAGGGCGGAACCCGTCCCCGCCTGGCCTTGACGAACTCGCCCAGCGCATTGTCGGCCGCCATGGCCGAAGGGTAACCCTCCGGGGGTGCTGGCTGCAGTCCGGCGGAAGGCGCAGTGTCGAGGCATGGAAAAGACATGGTTCATCACCGGTGCATCCCGCGGCTTCGGCCGGATCTGGGCCGAAGCCGCCCTTTCCCGTGGCGACCGCGTCGCTGTCACGGCACGCCGCCCCGAATCCCTGAAACCCCTCGTCGACGCCTACGGGGGCCGCGTTCTCCCGCTCCCTGCGGACGTCACGGACCGGGCCGCCGTCACTGACGCCGTACAGCAGGCCGCCGAAACCTTCGGCCACCTCGATGTGGTCGTCAACAACGCGGGCTACGGCCTCTTCGGCATGGTCGAGGAGACCACCGAGGAGCAGGCCCGCGCCCAGCTCGACACCAACCTGTTCGGCCCGCTGTGGGTGACGCAGGCGGCCCTGCCCTTCCTGCGTGCGCGGGGGAGCGGGCACATCATGCAGGTGTCCAGCGTCGGCGGGCTCGCGGCCTTCCCGACCCTCGGGCTGTACAACGCCTCCAAGTGGGCGCTCGAGGGGATGAGCGAGGCGCTCGCCCAGGAGGTCGGCCCGCTCGGCATCCACGTCACCATCGTCGAACCCGGCCCCTTCGGCACCGACTGGTCCGGCTCCTCCGCGGTGCACACCGAACCCATCGCCGCGTACGAGCCGGTCCGTGCGGCACGCCGGGCCGGAGCAACTGCCCGCGCACCACAGGACCCGCAGGCCACCGCCGACATCATCCTCGAACTGGCCGACACCGACGAACCACCCCTGCGGCTCTTCCTCGGTACGTACCCCTACCCCGTCGTCGAAGCCGCCTACAAGCAGCGACTCGACCTCTGGAACGCGTGGCGCCCGCTCGCCGCCAGGGCGTGACCGCCGAAACGGACCAATGCTCGACGAGTACGACCAGTTTCGCCGTGTGAAAGGTACGGCTGATGTCTCTGGTCGCTTGCGACCTCGAGCGGTCCGTCCACCTGCGAGGTCGCGAGCTTGCTCGTTCACCCGGAGCGGAAGCGTCCCCAGCGCTCGCTGCAGGCAGCGCGTAGGTCATGAGCGACGGACGTTCCTATGGGCCACTACCGCTGCCCCAGCACGCAGAGCTGCTCGCGATCGAGACCGCGACCGAGACTCATTCCCCGGCCGACGCCACGCCCACCGGGCAGCTCACGCCCGTCCCGCCGATTCCGCAGTATCCCGCCGGGTTCTTGTCCAAGTACTGCTGGTGGTATCCCTCTGCCGGGTAGAAGGGGCGGGAGGCGTCGGCGGGGAGGATTTCGGTGGTGATGTCGGCGTGGCCGGAGTTGTGGAGGACGGTGCGGTAGGCGTCGCGGGAGGCTTCGGCGGCCTGTTGCTGGGCGGGGGAGTGGGTGTAGATGGCGGAGCGGTACTGGGTGCCGACGTCGTTGCCTTGGCGAAAGCCCTGAGTGGGGTCGTGGGACTCCCAGAAGAGCTTCAGCAGGGTGCCGTACGAGACGATCTTGGGGTCGAAGACGACGCGGACCGCCTCGGTGTGGCCGGTGTGGCCGCTGCAGACCTCTTCGTAGGTGGGGTTCGGGGTGTGGCCGCCCTGGTAGCCGACGAGGGTGGTCCAGACGCCCTCGGTCTGCCAGAACTTCCGCTCGGCGCCCCAGAAGCAGCCCAGGCCGAAGTCGGCGGTCTCCAGGCCTTCCGGGTACGGGCCGAGCAGCGGGTTGCCCAGGACGGTGTGCCGGTCGGGGACGGTGAAGGCCCGCTCGGGGCGCCCTTCGAGCGCTTCGTCAGGCGCGGGGAGGTGGGTCTTGAAGCGGGAGAAGAGCATGGGATCAGGCTCCTGGGCTGGGCGGGGAAGCGGCACACGGCGTTTCATGGGTGGTAACGCCTGGGGGGTGAGGGGTATTCCGGCTCGGGCGGTGGGCGCGGTGGCAGCCGTTCCGTCGGCCGTCAGCCGCACTGCCAGGTGAACATTGCGCGGTCGAAGCGCCGTGCGGCCAGGTCCTCGGGGCGTATGAGCCAGTAGAGGGCACCGCAGTCGCCCCACATCATGTCGGCGTCGTCGTCCGTGTCGATCTGGGCGAGCAGGACCCAGCGGAACACCTCCTCCTTGATGCGGGGGTCGTCCCACGGCAGATTGCGCAGGACACCGTGGGCGACCTCGGACTCCACCGCGTCCTGTACGGGGTTCGCGTGGCCGCCGAGGCGGTGTTCGGCGCCCTCGGAGTGGTCGTACAGGGCCTCCTGGAAGTCTTCGCCCCACAGCGGGTGGTCGTCCGGCAGCGATGTGAACTCCCGGTGGACCACGGGGTGCCAGGAGTCCGGGGCGGTTGCCTCCGCGCGTGCTGTCAAAGGCACCTCGGGGTAGGGCTGGATCCCTTCCGGCGTGGCGCGTGCGGCCGTGGGGACGTTAGCCGGTAGGTACAGCACGCGTGCGCCCGCCCAGGTGTCCGGTTCATCGGGCGCCACCAAGGCGTCGCCGTCGTCGAGCTGACCGTCGAAGTAGAAGAAGGCCAGTGTGCCGTCCGTCGGTAGGGCGATGTCGAGGGCGGCCGAGGGGAGCAGGGCACAGTCGAGCGAGGCGATGAAGGCGAGCGGGCCGTGGCCCTCCCAGACGGGCCATTCCGCGCCCTCGGGCAGCTCCGGGACGCCGCCGAGCCGGCCGACGACGGGGGCGGTCCCGGGATCCGCGGCTTTCTCCAGGCGCAGGCCAGGCCGCAGCAGGCCGATCCACCGCTCGGCGATCTCGGCGGGCAGGTGCGTGCGGGCGAGAGTGTGCAGCGGGTCAACGGTGCTCTGTGTCATGTGGTCATGATGCATGGGGCCACTGACAGTCGGCCGTGGGCGCGTTGAGCCTGCGGGCCGGACGGAGTCAGGACTTGGAGTCGTGGGGAGTCGTGGGGACCGTGCGGAGTTGTTGAGCGGTCGGGAGTTGTGCGGAGACGGCGTCCGGCTTGCCCTCCGCGTCCCGCCCTCGCTGTGCGTCCCGCCCGTTCCGCGCCTCCCGCCCCGCCGCTCTACTGCCCCGCCGGCGGCAAGCCCGCCGCATTGCCGCCCAGTTGTTCCCAGCCCGCGATGGCCAGGGCGCGGTAGGCGGCGTACTCGGCGGCGGGGCTGTGGCCGTACGACCACGGGACGGCGCCCACATGGCCGTCGACCAGGCGGAGCTGTTCCATGGCCTCGGCGTAGCGCTCGGCGCGGACCAGGAACCAGACCAGCAGGTGGCGGACGTGCGGCGCCATGGGGTGGTCGGCGGGCGCCTCGCGGAGGGCGAAGTGGGCGCCCTCGATCGCGCGCTCGACGACCGCGCTCCGGTAGAGGCCGCGGACCAGGTTGGCCTCGGGAAGGTGGTCGTAGACGGCGAAGAGGGGAAGGGCAGGGAGGAGGGTCTTGGCGGGGGCGGCGGCCGCCGCGCGCTCGGCGAAGGCTTCCGCCTCCTTGCGGGAGCCGTGCCACTTCTCGGACCAGTAGGGGAGCGCGGCGAGGTGTGCGCCCATGTGCTGCGGGGCGCGCTGGACGACCTTCGTCCACAGCTCTTCGTAGTCGGCGGGGCGGTCGCCCAGGCCGCGGGCGACGGCCAGCTCGGTGATGTACGGGATCGGGCTGCCGGGCGCCAGCAGGGCCGCCTCCCGGCAGACCGTACGGGCCTCTTCGAGGATCATGCGGAAGTCCTGCGAGCCCGGGTCGCGCAACGCCTGGACCACCAGGAACTGGGCGTGCGTCTGGGCGCCGCCCGGGTCCTTGGGCGCTTCCGAACGCCAGGTGCGCAGCCAGATCCCGCCGGTCCGCCCGCCGTCGCCGTACCCCGGCGCCGTACCTCGCCGCTGCTGCTCCGTCGCCTCCTCCGCGGCCAGCTCGAACGCGGCGGCGCCGGCCAGCGTCTGCACCCGCTGCCAGCGCCGCTCCCAGTCGTCGCCGGTGGACTTCAGCAGCGCGGCGGCCGGGCGCCAGTCGTGTGTCCGGCGCATCTCCTCCAGCGCATCGGCCAGATCCTGGTCGGGGCCGGGCAGCCGGACGTCGAGCTCGTCGAGCGGGACGAAGCCGTAGCCGGCCATCGGGTCGGAGGCCACCACCAGGCCCTGACGGGTGTGCTGCACGGCCCGTCGGCGCCGCATCCAGGGCAGGAAGACGAAACCGCCGAGCGCGAGCGCGGCGAAGAGAACGAGCAGAGCGTCCATGTGGGGTGTCCTGTACCTGTACGGCTGTCGGTCGCGGTGTCGGCAGTGAGGTCGGCAGTGAGGTCGGCAGTGAGGTCGGTCGGGCGTGACGTCGGGAGCGGTACCCGGGGCTGCAGGCCGTGGGCCGTAGTGGCCACGGCTGCCGGTGTAACGCTAACGGTGCGGGGCGGTGGGGGGACCGGAGAGGTGGGAGTGGCGGGGGCGGTGGGTGGGAGGAGCGGCAAGGGCAGTGGGATGGCGAGGAGTGGGATGGCGAGCAGTGGGGATGGCGGGGAGTGGTGGAGTGGTGACGCGCGGTCGGTGTGGTGCGGTGGGGGCCGGTGAGCGGTCCTGTGGTCCCGCGGCCCCGCAGCTGTTCGGTTCTTCGTTCTTCGTATGTATCCACTATCCGGGCAGTCAGAAAGTTCCGAAAAGTAAGGTCGCGAGGCCGACTACCCTCGGTGGGCATGAGCGATCAGCACGAACCACGCCACCAGCATTTTGAAACCGTTGCCATCCACGCAGGTCAGGAGCCCGACGAGGCGACCGGCGCGGTGGTACCGCCCATCTACCAGGTATCCACGTACAAGCAAGACGGTGTCGGCGGGCTCCGCGGCGGCTACGAGTACAGCCGCAGCGCCAATCCGACCCGTACCGCCTTGGAGGAGAACCTCGCGGCTCTCGACGGCGGCCGCCGCGGCCTCGCCTTCGCCTCCGGCCTCGCCGCCGAGGACTGCCTGCTGCGCACCCTGCTGAGCCCCGGCGACCACGTCGTCATCCCCAATGACGCTTACGGCGGGACATTCCGTCTCATCTCGAAGGTCGTCGAGCGCTGGGGTGTGGAATGGTCGGTGGCCGACACCTCCGACCCGAAGGCCGTACGCGACGCGCTGCGGCCCCGTACGAAGGCGATCTGGGTCGAGACGCCCAGTAACCCGCTGCTCGGCATCAGCGACATCGCGGCGCTGGCCGGGGTCGCCCATGACGCCGGGGTCAAGCTGGTCGTCGACAACACCTTCGCCAGCCCCTACCTCCAGCAGCCGCTCGCCCTCGGCGCGGACGTGGTGGTCTACTCCACGACCAAGTACATGGGCGGGCATTCGGACGTGGTCGGCGGCGCCCTCGTCGTCAACGACGACGCCCTCGGCGAGGAACTGGCCTACCACCAGAACGCGATGGGCGCGGTCGCCGGACCGTTCGACGCCTGGCTCGTGATGCGCGGCATCAAGACGCTCGCCGTCCGTATGGACCGCCACAGCGCCAATGCGGCACGCATCGCGGACCTGCTGGCCTCGCACAACAAGGTCACCCGCGTCTACTACCCGGGGCTGGCCGAGCACCAGGGCCACGAGGTCGCCGCCAAGCAGATGCGGTCCTTCGGCGGCATGGTGTCGTTCCAGGTCGAGGGCGGTGAGCAGGCGGCGGTGGAGGTCTGCAACCGTGCCAAGCTGTTCACCCTCGGCGAGTCGCTGGGCGGCGTCGAGTCGCTGATCGAGCACCCGGGTCTGATGACGCACGCCTCGACGGCCGGGTCGCTGCTGGAGGTCCCCAACGACCTCGTGCGGCTCTCGGTCGGCATCGAGTCGGTCGACGACCTGCTGGCCGACCTCACGCAGGCACTGGGCTGACGCAGGCTCCGTCCGGGCTTACGCACCGGTCGCTCGCCGCCGGTCGCTCACCATCCCTCCGCGGGAGGGGTGGTGTCGGCCGGCGGGGGCAGGCACAGAGCATGTACCCGCTCGACGGGCAGTCCGGGTTGGGCCGGGGGCTGCTCCTCGGCCACGCACGTCACGACTTCACGTCACGACATCACGCCAGGGCATAGCTCAGGACACCAAGCCAGGACACCAAGCGCAGGACATCACGTCAGGACGTCGGCCCCACCGGCGTCAAGGACGCGGTGATGTCGGAGAGGGAGGCGTTGAAGCGCGTCAGGAGCGTGGTGAACGCCGTGCGCTCCTCCTCGGTCCACTGCTCCGTCACCAGCGCCATCAGCGCGCGGCGGGACGTGCGGACCTCCTCCAGGCGGGCGAGGCCGCGCTCGGAGAGCTGAAGCACCACGGCCCGGCCGTCCTCCGGATGGGTGGCACGGCTGACCAGGCCGGAGTCGACCAGCGGGGCGACCTGCCGGGTGACCGTCGAGGAGTCGATGCCCATACCGGCGGCCAGGGCCTTCACGCCCATCGGACCCTCCTGGTCGAGGCGGTTGAGCAGCAGGTAGGCGGCGCGGTCCATGGAATTGCGCGCCTGCCCGACGCCGCCGAGCCGGCTCTGTTCTGCGCGGCGGGCGAAGACGGCCACTTGGTGCTGCAGCGCGTCGAGGAGAGCGGGGTCGGTGTGGGTCGTCATGTCCGAAGAGGTGGGCATGGCCGGGAGCTCGCTTCGATGGAAGTGCGTATGGATGGGAGGACAGCGTACGCGGACCCGGCGTGAGGCGTCCTTGGGCTGTCCATTCCGATAACGCCCCGTAACCCCGGGCGCCCGTACGGGGCGGCGCCGCGCGGTTCCCGCCACGCGCCTGATCGCCATTCGGGCAGAAAACGCTCCACGGAGGGCGAACTGCAAGACTGGCGATATGGCTGACCACACGCCGCGTACGCCGCACGGAACCTCCGCCTCCGCGCACCTCGCCGAGCAACCGGTCGCTGCGGACCCGGTCGCCGAGGAGCTGGTCACCGCGGTGACGGTCGATGACGTGCGCGCGGCGCACAAGATGCTCTCGGGTGTTTCCCGGGCCACCGCGATGGAGGGCAGCCGCTATCTGTCCGGGCTGGTCGGCGCCCCCGTCCACCTCAAGTGCGAGAACCTTCAGCGCACCGGCTCCTTCAAGATCCGTGGCGCCTACGTACGGATCGCCGGGCTCTCGGCGGAGGAGCGGGCGGCCGGTGTGGTGGCCGCCAGTGCCGGCAACCACGCACAGGGCGTGGCGCTCGCGGCGTCGTTGCTGGGGGTGCGGTCGACGGTGTTCATGCCGGTCGGCGCCCCGTTGCCGAAGGTCGCCGCCACCCGCGAATACGGCGCCGAGGTACGGCTGTACGGCCAGGTCGTGGACGAGACGCTGGCCGCCGCCCAGGAGTACGCACGCGAGACCGGCGCGGTCTTCATCCACCCCTTCGACCACCCCGACATCATCGCCGGCCAGGGCACCGTCGGCCTGGAGATCCTGGAACAGTGTCCCGAGGTGCGGACCATCGTCGTCGGGGTCGGCGGCGGCGGTCTCGCCGCGGGAGTCGCGCTCGCGGTCAAGGCGCTGCGGCCCGATGTGAAGGTCGTCGGGGTGCAGGCGGCGGGGGCGGCCTGCTATCCGCCGTCGCTGGCGGCCGGGCACCCGGTGGCGATCGAGGGACTTTCGACGATGGCGGACGGCATCAAGGTGGGGCGCCCCGGCGAGGTGACCTTCGGGATGGTCGCGGCGCTGGTGGACGAGGTCCGTACGGTCACCGAGGGGCAGCTCTCCAGCGCGCTGCTGCTGTGTCTGGAGCGGGCGAAGCTGGTGGTGGAACCGGCCGGGGCGAGTCCGGTGGCGGCGCTGCTCGCCGATCCGGAGTCCTTCCAGGGGCCGGTGGTCGCGGTGCTGTCCGGCGGCAATGTCGACCCGCTGCTGATGCAGCGCATCCTGCGGCACGGTATGGCGGCCGGCGGGCGCTACCTCTCGCTGCGACTGCTGCTCACGGACCGGCCGGGGGCGCTGGCGACACTGCTCGGGGTGCTGTCCCAGGCCGATGCGAATGTGCTCGACGTCGGACATGTGCGGACGGACCCCCGGCTCGGGCTGACCGAGGTCGAGGTGGAGCTGCATCTGGAGACGCAGGGGCCGGCGCACTGCGACGAGGTGCGCACGGCGCTGCACAAGGCGGGGTACGTCATCGCGGAGTAGCGGCGGCACGGGCGCGCGGCGGCAGGACGGGCTCGCGGTGCGGTGCGGCGGAGCGCCTTAAGGGGCTCGTGGTGCGGCGGAGCGCGTACGGGCTCGTGCCGCGGCGGAGCGCGCAGATGCCGCACGAGGTGCCGGGATACCGCAAAAGGGATCGCCGCAAGGGGATAGGGCGCGGGGGGCTCGTGGGTATAGCGTGGCGCCCCCCACACGCGCTGGCGAACGCCTGTTCCCCTTCCGTTCGTGCGCGGAAAATCGAAATTTGTATCGCGATGTATCGCGTTTGGTTGTACCGTCGTGGTTACGGGGTGCCGGGCAGTCGTGGCGTTCCGTTGCGGACAAATGCCGCAGAGCGGGCATGGACCGCCAATCGTAATATTCGACCTGGAACTGACCCAAGCCATGGGAGAGCCCATATGCCAGGCGCCATTTACGCCGAAGGTCTGGTGAAGACGTTCGGCGACGTGAGGGCACTGGACGGCGTCGATCTCGACGTCCCCGAAGGAACCGTCCTCGGAATGCTCGGCCCCAACGGTGCCGGCAAGACCACTGCCGTACGTGTCCTGACGACCCTGCTCCGGCCCGACCGCGGCAAGGCGGTGGTCGCCGGGATCGACGTCCTCGCGCAGCCCGACGAGGTGCGGCGCTCGATAGGCCTGTCCGGTCAATTCGCCGCCGTGGACGAGTACTTGACCGGCCGGGAGAACCTGACGATGGTCGGCCAGCTCTACCAGATGAGCGGACGTGACGCGAAGCGCCGGGCCGCTGAGCTGCTGGAACGCTTCCATCTCGGGGACGCTGCCGACCGCACCGCCAAGACCTACTCCGGCGGTATGCGCCGCCGGCTCGACCTGGCCGCCGCACTGGTCGTCAGCCCGCCCGTGATGTTCATGGACGAGCCGACCACCGGCCTGGACCCCCGTAACCGCCAAGCGCTGTGGGACGTCATCCAGGAACTGGTCGCGGGCGGCACGACCCTGCTGCTCACCACGCAGTATCTGGAGGAGGCCGACCGCCTCGCCCACGACATCTGCGTCGTCGACCACGGCAAGGTCATCGCCCGCGGCACCTCCGACCAGCTCAAGGCGCGTACCGGCGGCGAGCGTGTCGAGGTCGTGGTGCACGCCCCCGAACACCTCACCGTCGCCGACGAGGTCCTGCGCGGCTTCGGCAAGGGCGAGAGCACGGTCGAACCGCACACCCGCAAGCTCACCATCCCCGTGACGGGCGGCGCCAAGCTGCTCGCCGAGGTCATCCGCGAACTGGACATGCGGGGGGTGGAGATCGACGACATCGGGCTGCGCCGCCCGACCCTCGACGATGTGTTCATCTCGCTGACCGGGCACACCGCGGAGGCGGCGGAGGAGAACGGCGCGGGCGGCAAGGGCTCCGTGGGGCGGCAGAAGCGGGGCGGCAAGGACGGCAAGGGCGGCACGGGCGGCAAGGACGCCGGGGCTGCCGGTCCGGGCGAGGCGGGTCCGGCGGCCCGGGTGGCCGATGCGGACGCGGGCGTACCGGCCCACAAGGAGGGCGTGAAGTGAGCACGGTGACCGAAACGGCCGGCGAAGCCCGTATCCGGACCCCGCAGTCGCGCGGCGGCTTCAGCCGGTCGGTACGCGACTCCCTGGTCGTCGCCAAGCGCAATCTGATCCGGATGATCCGGATCCCCGAAGTAGTGATCTTCGGCCTCATTCAGCCGATCATGTTCGTGGTGCTGTTCACCTACGTCTTCGGCGGTTCCATCAACGTCCCCGGCGCCCCGCCGGGCGACGCCCAGGCCTACCACGAGTTCCTGATGGCCGGGATCTTCGCGCAGACCGTCACCTTCGCCACGGCGGGGGCCGGCGCGGGGATCGCCGACGACATGCACAAGGGCCTGATCGACCGGTTCCGGTCGCTGCCGATGTCCCGCGGTGCGGTGCTCACCGGCCGTACCCTCGCCGACCTCGTGCAGACCGCGCTGACGCTGGTGGTGCTGGCGGTGGTCGCGCTGCTGATCGGCTGGCGGGCCCACGAGAACCTGCTCGAGGTGCTGGCCGGCTTCGCACTGTTGCTCCTGCTCGGCTACGCCTTCTCCTGGATCGGCGCGCTCATCGGGCTGACGGTGCGGACGCCCGAGGCGGCCACCTCGGGCGGGCTGATCTGGCTCTTCCCGCTGACCTTCATCTCCAACGCGTTCGTACCGGTCAACGGCATGCCGTCATTCCTGCAGCATGTCGCGGAGTGGAACCCGTTCAGCGCGACGGTGGCCGCCGCCCGGCAGCTGTTCGGCAACACCATCGACAAGGCGCCCACGTCGGTGACCGGGGCCTGGCCGATGGACCACCCGGTGCTGGCCTCGGTGATCTGGTCCGTCCTGATCATCGCGGTCTTCCGGACGCTGGCCGTCCGCAAATACCGGTCGGCCACGGCCTGAGGGGGCCGCGGACATGGCGAAGCGGCCCGGAGCATCCATGGTGCTCCGGGCCGCTTCGCCGTCTCAGGGGCGCCTCGGGCGTCAGCCGGAGTACGGCTTCGCGTCGAGGATCTTCACGGTCGCCTTCTTGCCGTTGGGGAGCTCGTACTCCGCCTCGGCGCCGACCTTCTTGCCGTTCACGCCGGTGCCCAGTGGCGACTGGGGGGAGTAGGTCTCGATGTCCGAGCTCGCGTACTCCCGGGAGGCCAGAAGGAACGACAGCGTGTCGTCCGGGTCCCCGTCGAACGCGATGGTGACGACCATGCCGGGAGCGACGACGCCGGTGGCGGCAGGCGCTTCGCCGACCTTGGCGGTCTGCAGCAGCTGGGTGAGCTGGCGGACACGCAGTTCCTGCTTGCCCTGCTCTTCCTTGGCCGCGTGGTACCCGGCGTTCTCCTTCAGGTCACCTTCCTCGCGGGCCGCCGCGATCTTCTCGGTGATCTCGGCGCGTGCGGGACCAGACAGGTGCTCCAGCTCTGCCTTGAGCTGGTCATACGCCTCCTGGGTAAGCCAGGTGACGTTTTCGCTGGTCTGGGTCACAGGTGCTCCTCGTCGGTACTGGGGATAAATCAAACGCCCTACCAGGAAGGTTTGCGCCTTCACGGGTGGGCGAAACCACGAGCCTAACAATTCCGGCACAAAACGGGGAAGAGAAAAATTCACAGCGGCCGCACAGGGATACATCATCGCTGGTCAGAGGCGGTGACGACACGCCCCGCGGGTGGGCGGGTGCGGAGAGCGGTGAGCGGCAGGCGGGGCGGGTGTCAGGCGTGGCGGTGGCGGTGGCCGGGGTCGTGGCCGTGCAGGTGAGCCGTTGCCCGGAGGCCGAGGAGGTCCGTCGCCCGGAAGCCGGGGCGGTCAGCCGTTGCCCGAGGCCGTGCAGCCGACGAGGACGGCATTGGTGGCCCGCTTCGTCGTCCGCACCGTGACCTCGGTGTCCACCTGGGCCGAGCGCTGGTCGACGGTGACGTCCTTGCGGCCGACCTCGGAGCCGTCCTCGGCCTGTGAGCGGAGCGTGCACACGCCCTTGTCGTCCGTGCCCTTGACGACCTCGAGATGGACCTTGACGGCATGATCGGAGACCGCGTCCCAGGTGATCACACGGGCGCTGAGGTCCTGCCCCGAGATGTACGAGACGCCGCACCAGCCGATCACACCCAGCAGGGCGGTGCCGAGCACCGCACCAATGATCTTGAGGTTACGGTCCGCACGCGCATCCGCGGAGCGTCCGTAGCGTCCGTCGGGGAGCCCTTCGCGCACCGCGGTCATGATCCATCCTCCTGGTCGGGGGACCTGAGCCACGAACCCCCGGGGGGTCCCTGCCCCAGGGAATACAGCGCCCCCTCGCTTCGGTCACTATAGGAGGCATCTTCTCCGGACCTTTACTGAGGATCGAGTCTTGACTGAGCAGCTGCGATTGATGGCGGTCCACGCCCACCCCGACGACGAGTCGAGCAAGGGTGCGGCCACGATGGCCAAGTACGTGTCCGAGGGGGTGGACGTGCTGGTCGCCACCTGCACAGGCGGTGAGCGAGGTTCCATCCTCAACCCCAAACTCCAGGGAGATCCGTACATCGAGGAGCACATCCACGAAGTACGGAAGAAGGAAATGGACGAGGCCCGGGAGATCCTGGGCGTCAAGCAGGAGTGGCTGGGCTTTGTCGACTCCGGGCTGCCCGAGGGCGACCCGCTGCCGCCGCTGCCCGACGGCTGCTTCGCGCTGCAGGACGTCGACGAGGCGGCCGGGCGGCTGGTCAAGCTGATCCGGGAGTTCAAGCCGCAGGTCATCACGACCTACGACGAGAACGGCGGCTATCCGCACCCGGACCACATCATGACCCACAAGATCACGATGGTGGCTTTCGAGGCGGCCGGCGACCCGGAGAAGTACCCGGAGGCCGGGGAGCCCTGGCAGCCGCAGAAGCTCTACTACAACCAGGGCTTCAACAGGCCGCGCACGGTCGCGTTGCACGAGGCACTGCTGGAGCGCGGCATGGATTCGCCCTACGGCGAGTGGCTGGAGCGCTGGAAGCAGTTCGAGCAGCGCGAGCGCACGCTGACCACCTACGTTCCGTGCGCCGACTTCTTCGAGATCCGTGACAAGGCCCTGATCGCCCACGCCACCCAGATCGACCCCGACGGTGGTTGGTTCCGGGTGCCGATGGACCTCCAGCGCGAGGTCTGGCCGACGGAGGAGTACGAGCTCGCGAAGTCGCGGGTGGACACTTCCCTCCCCGAGGACGACCTCTTCGCGGGCATCCGCAACAATTGAGTCCATGATGAGCGCGACCAGCACCCTCGCCCTGACGCACTTCGTCACCCTTGCCGACACCTTCGACAAGGACAAAGTGACCCCCGGCGTCCTCGGCTTCATCGTCTTCGCGGTCATCGGCGGCGCCGTGTGGCTGCTGATGAAGTCCATGAACAAGCAGATGAAGAAGGTGGACTTCGAGGAGCAGCCGGAGGACGGCGAGGCGGGCAGCACCGCCTCCGCCGCCACGCCGGCAGCCAAGCCGAAGACCAGCTGAGTCCGGCCGGGGACCGGCCGAGGGCGGGCCGGCCGGTGCGTAAAGACCGGGTGGCGGTCGACGGCCGGCCGATGGACACGGCCGGCTGACCGGCCCGGCGGCTCGTCGGCCCGAGCGGCCGGCGAGCCGGGGCCGATCGTCACTCCGTGCCGGTCGGGGCGACCGGCACCCCCATGATCTCGCGCGCATGGCGGTTGGGCACCATGCCGAGCCGCCATGCCTGCCACCCCGTCTCCGGCTCCACCCCGCGGTCCAGCAGCAGCGCGAACGCCTCCGCGCAGTCCTCCAGCTTGGAATCGCGGGCAGCATGCTTCTCGCGGATCAGCTGCGCCAGCTCCTCCTGGGCGACGGCCGCGCCCACCACGCTGCCACCCGGCGAGGCCAGCGGCAGCAGGGTGCAGCGCAGGAACCGCGCCCAGTCCTCGCCGCGCCGGTCGCCGTAGCCCGCGAACAGGCGCACCGCCTCGTCGGCGAACTCCAGTGCCTGCGCGGCCTTGCCGTTGCCGGCGTCGATGATCAGCAGCTCCAGGCAGGACCACGCCTCCCCGTGCGGCACCCCTATCCGCTGGAAGTCCTTACGGGCGTCCTGCAGCAGCTGCCGGGCGAAGCCGCTGTTGCGCAGCGAGCCGGTCTGCTCGGCCCGCAGGTCGCGGGTGACCCGCCCGGAGTGATGCCGGGCGCAGGCCAGGCCGTAGCCGTCCTGCATCCGGCTGAACATCGTCCGCGACCGCTCCAGCTGCCGCAGTGCCGCGTCGTGCTCACCGCGCTCCTCCAGCGCCTGGCCCAGGTAGTACATCGTCCAGGCCTCACCACGCGCGTCCTCGTGCTGGTGGTGCAGCGGCAGTGCCTGCCGGAGCTGGTCCACCGCGGGGCCCGGCTCGCCGTCCACCAGCCGGGCGCGTGCCAGCTGCGTCATTGCCCAGGCCTCGCCGCGCTCGTCGTGCGTACGGCCGTAGAGCCCCATCGCCGCCTGCAGTGCGCTCTCCGCGGCCGGAACATCGCCCCTGCGCAGATGCACCTGGCCGAGCTGGAAGTGCGCCCATGCCTGGCCATGGATGCTCTCGCTCTCCTCGTGCAGCTCCAGTGCCTCCCGCAGCATGGCGAGGGCATCGGCGAGCCGGGCACGGTCCCGCTCCACCGCCGCCAGGGCGTGCAGCGTCCAGGCCCGGTCGCCGTGCATGTCCGCGCCGGACTGCAGCTCCAGCGCCTCCCGCAGCTTGGCCGCGGCCTCCGTGAGATTGCCCTGCTGCTGAAGTGTGATGCCCAGGTCGCGCAGCGCACGGGCGGCGCCGGCCGGATGCTGCGCCTCGAAGTACAGATCGACCACCGACGACAGCGTGGTCCGCGCCTTGTCCAGTTCGCCGAGCTGCCGGGCCGCCACACCCGTACGCCACTGCACCGAGCGCACCAGCAGCCCCTGCCCGACGGCCCGGGTCAGCTCGCTCAGCTCACCGAGCCGGTAGAGGTCCCCGCGCAGCAGGCAGTAGTCGGCCAGCGCGCCCAGCAGATGCGAGACCGCCGCCTGGTCCACGCCCTGGTCGGCGTGGCGCAGCGCGGCCGTGATGAAGCTGGTCTCGTCGTCCAGCCACTGCAGGGCCGCGTCCAGGGAGGTGAAGCCGTGCGAGCCGAAGCGATCGGCGCGGGTGGACGTCCGGCCGTCCACCAGCCGGATGACCGAGTCGGCCAGCTCCGCATAGCCGCGGATCAGCCGCTCCTGGGCCGCGCCGCGCTCGCCGGGCTCCTCCTCGTCCATCAGCCGGTCGTGCGCGAAGCGGTGCACCAGGGCGTGCAGGCGGTAGCGCCGGCCCCGCACATGCTCGATCAGCCCGGCCCGGGCCAGCGTCGTCAGTTCCCGCTCCGCCTCCGCCTGCTCGACGCCGAGCAGCGCCGCCGAGGCCGCCGCCCCCAGGCTCGCCCGGCCCACCAGCGCCAGCCGGCGCAGCAGCCGCCGGGCGGTCTCCGACTGGTCGGCGTAGCGCAGCCACAGCGCACGCTCCACGGGCGGTTTCGGACCGTAGGCCGCCAGGTCCGTGGCCAGCGCGGTGGCGGTGCGCGAGCCCAGGGCGGAGCCCGCCACCCGCAGCGCCAGGGGCAGGCCCGCGCACAGTCCGGAGATCTCGTCGAGGGCCTGAGCGTCGTAGGGGCCCGTCTCGTCCGGGGCGTCGTCGCCGGCCGGGGCGGAGGCGCGCAGCAGTTCCTCGGTGCCCGCGGCGTCCAGCGCTCCCACCGGCAGGTGGTGCACCCAGGCCTCGATGTCCTCGGGCAGCTCCAGCGGCGTACGGGAGGTGACCAGCACCAGGCTGTCGGACCGCTCGGGCACCAGGGTGCGCACCTGCTCGGGGTCCGCGGCGTCGTCCAGCAGTACGGTCACCGGCAGGCCCGTCAGATGCTGGTGGTAGAGATCGGTGAGCCGTTTGACGTGCTGCTCCTGGGACGGGCGCTCGCGGAACAGCAGTTGCTCGCGGGGTGCGCCCAGCCGGTTGAGCAGATGCAGCAGCGCGTCCCGGGTCGGCAGCGGCACCTCACCAGGGGTGTCGCTGCGCAGGTCCACCACACAGGCCCCGCGGAACTGATCGCGCAGCTGATGCGCGGCCCGCACCGCCAGCGCCGTACGCCCCGAGCCCGGCTCGCCGTGGAGTATCACCACCGTCGGCCGGGTCTCCGTGCTCGCGCGGGCCGCGTGCACCCACTGCGCGATCTGTGTCAGCTCCGTCCGCCGCCCGGCGAACGGGCCGTCCGGATGCGGAAGTTGGGAGAAGGAGTGCTCAAGAAGGGACCGCTGACGGGCCGCGGCGCTGCGGTCCGCGCCGCGCAGCTGCGGTCCGCGGCCGCTCTTCGAGGCGACGGGCCCCGCGGCCGTACCGCCGCGGGCGGCCGCCGTCAGCATCCGCTGCTGGTCCAGGAACGGCCGGATGCCGCGTACCTCCAGTGCCGTCAGCCACTGCAGGCGTAACTGCTGCGCACCGCCGGGCCGGCCGAGCATCCCGGCCTCCCGGTGCGCCGCCGGCCAGTGGCCCGCGGTCAGCTTCAGGACCGTGGCGGCCGCGCCCGCCACCACCACGGCGGCCCCCACGCCCAGCGCCGGCCCCGCGCCCGTGCCGTACACGAGATCCGTACCGAACGCCGCCACAGCCGCCACGGCCGTCGCCACCGCGGGGGTGCCCAGCTCCTTGCGCGACAGCCGCCGGGACAGTGACGGCCGGCCGTCAGCGGCCTCGTCCAGCGCCCGGACATACGCGGTGTACTCCTCGGCGGCGCTGCCCGCCAGCTCCTCCAGCGCCGCCCGCGCCCGGCTGAGCAGCGTGTCCTTGTCGAGCCGTCCGCCCGAGCGCCGTACCTCCTCCTCGACCGCCCTGGTCAACAGCGCTTCCGCTTCCGCCCGGTGGCCGTCGCGCAGCACAGCCAGTGAGCCCGGCATGCCATCCCCCTCCAGCAGTTCCAGCAGTTCCAGCAATGTCCAGCGGTGATCGTCGCCGTACGCACAGTGTTCCGCGTCCACGTGATTTCCGGCAGGCCTGTGGATAACTCCCTCCGCTCCCGGCTCCCCGTGCCTCATCGGGAGAGGACGGCCCCATGCCGAACCGCCTGGCTCAAGAGACTTCCCCCTATCTGCTCCAGCACGCCGACAACCCGGTCGACCGGTGGCTGAGGCCGAGGAGTGAGCCTCGGACGAGCCGGCGCGCGCAGGTGCCGGGGGCGCTCTCACCACAGCGAGTACCCCTCGAGCCGCGGCGCTTGGTCCTCAGATGGTCTGAAGGCCGACCGTGACGGGGGACGGCGCGGCAGCCTTCACCACGCGCCGGTGAACACCTCGCCCTCCCGGACCATCCCGTCCACGATCTCGATGCCGGCGCACCGCTCCTCAGGCCAGGAGTCGTACTGCTCTGCGCTGATCTGCGTGGGCATCCACGCGGGTGCGACCATCTCGGCGGCCATGGCGTACCTCCTTCGAGGATGCTCGTCCGTTCCGGCGCTGCTCGGCTCAACGTACTGTCCTCCGCAGTCGGGGCACCGGATCCGGACGGGAGCGGAAGCGGCTCGTGGTCCTGCCCTTGCGGAGCAGCAGGCAAGTAGGGCGATCCGCGTCCGCCACGTGATGGCGCATGGGTACGAACCGGCCGGGCCGGGCCGAGCTGCGCGGGCTTCGCCGACGGGGCTGGGCGCTGTGAGAGGCTGGCCCGTATGAACCGCCTGGCTGGTGTGACCTCGCCGTATCTGCTGCAGCACGCGGACAATCCGGTCGACTGGTGGCCCTGGACGCCGGAGGCTTTCGAGGAAGCGCGGCGGCGTGATGTGCCCGTTCTGCTGTCGGTCGGCTACTCGGCGTGCCACTGGTGCCACGTGATGGCGCACGAGAGTTTCGAGGACCCGGCCACCGCGGCCCTGCTCAACGAGCACTTCGTGGCCGTCAAGGTGGACCGCGAGGAGCGCCCTGACGTCGATGCCGTCTACATGGAGGCCGTGCAGGCCGCCACCGGCCAGGGCGGCTGGCCCATGACCGTTTTTCTCACGCCGGACGCCGAGCCCTTCTACTTCGGTACGTACTTTCCGCCCGAGCCGCGCCACGGCATGCCGTCCTTCGGACAGATCCTGGAGGGGGTGCGCAGCGCCTGGAGCGACCGGCGTGACGAGGTCGGGGAGGTCGCCGGGCGGATCGTCGCCGACCTGGCCGGGCGGTCGCTGACCGAATCGCTGCCCGCGGACCGGCGACCCCCGCGACCCGAGGAACTGCACGGCGCCCTGATGGGGCTGACCCGGGAGTTCGACGCGGTGAACGGCGGGTTCGGCGGCGCGCCCAAGTTCCCGCCGTCCATGGTGCTGGAATTCCTGCTCCGCCACCACGCCCGCACCGGCTCCGAAGGAGCCCTGGAAATGGTGCAGGCGACCTGCGCGGCGATGGCCCGCGGCGGCATCTACGACCAGCTCGGCGGCGGTTTCGCGCGCTATGCGGTGGACGCCACCTGGACCGTGCCGCACTTCGAGAAGATGCTCTACGACAACGCCCTGCTGTGCCGGACCTACGCTCATGTGTGGCGGTCCACCGGCTCGGAGGTGGCGCGCCGTATCGCGGTCGAGACCGCCGACTTCATGGTCCGTGAACTCCGTACCGAACAGGGCGGTTTCGCCTCCGCACTGGACGCGGACAGCGATGACGGCTCGGGCACCGGCAGGCATGTCGAGGGCGCCTACTACGTCTGGACGCCCGAGCAACTGCGCGCCGTACTGGGCGAGGAGGACGCGGAGTTCGCCGCCGGCCACTTCGGTGTCACCGAGGAAGGCACCTTCGAGGAGGGCGCCTCGGTCCTCCAGCTCCCGGATGCCGAGGGCCCGGTGGACGCCGACCGGGTGGCCTCGGTCAAGCGGCGGCTGCTCGCGGCGCGGGAGGAGCGGCCGCGCCCCGGCCGGGACGACAAGGTCGTCGCCTCCTGGAACGGGCTGGCCATCGCCGCACTCGCCGAGACCGGTGCCTACTTCGACCGGCCGGACTTGATCCAGGCCGCCACCGACGCCGCCGACCTGCTGGTACGCGTCCACATGGACGGGCAGGCCCGGCTGCACCGCACCTCCCGCGACGGCGCGCCCGGCGCCAACTCCGGTGTCCTGGAGGACTACGCCGATGTCGCCGAGGGCTTCCTCACCCTGGCCTCCGTCACCGGGGAGGGCGTCTGGGTGGAGTTCGCGGGCTTCTTCCTGGACACCGTGCTGCTCCAGTTCACCACTGAGGACGGTGCGCTCTACGACACCGCGGCCGACGCCGAGGCCCTGATCCGCCGCCCCCAGGACCCGACCGACAATGCGACGCCCTCCGGGTGGACTGCGGCGGCCGGTGCCCTGCTGTCGTATGCCGCACTGACCGGCAGCGACCTCCACCGGAACGCCGCGGAGCGGGCCCTGGGCATCGTCACCGCGCTCGGCGGCCGTGCCCCGCGCTTCATCGGATGGGGGCTGGCCGTCGCCGAGGCCGCGCTGGACGGTCCGCGCGAGGTCGCCGTCGTCGGCCCGCAGGGCGATCCGGCCACCGTCGCCCTGCACCGCGCCGCGCTGCTCTGCACTGCCCCGGGGGCGGCCGTCGCGCTGGGCGAACCCGGGGTGGACGAGGTGCCGCTCCTCCAGGACCGCCCGCTGGTCGACGGCAAACCGGCCGCCTACGTATGCCGCCGTTTCACCTGCGAGCGGCCGACGACGGATCCGCAGGAGCTGGCGGAACGGCTCGGGGGGTAGTGGCCCGGAAGTCCTAGGACCAGCGACCGGTTTGACCTTGACGCGCGCGTCAGGTTCTAGCCTCGGGGCATGACTCCTCGCACACATCGTGAAGTCCGCCTGGCCGCCCGCCCGAAGGGTCCCGTCACCGATGAGCTCTTCGAGATCGTGGAGGTGCCGGTTCCGGAACCCGGGCCCGGCCAGGTGCTGGTCCGTAACACCGTGATGGGTGTCGCCGCTGTGATGCGGACGCTGATGGACGAGACCAGCGTGGTGCCGATGCCCCCCTACAAGATCGGCGAACCGCTGCACGGGTCCGCCGTCGGCGAAGTGGTCGCCGCCCCGGGGACCGACCTCGAGCCCGGCGATCTGGTGGAACACTCGTTCGGCTGGCGGGAATACGCCGTGGTGGACGCCGACCGGGTGCAGCGGCTCGACCCCGGCCTGCTGCCCGACCCGGCCGCCTGCCTCTCCCAGGGTCCCACCGCCTGGATGGGCGTGGTGCACGGCGCGGAAGTACGCGCCGGCGACACCGTCTTCGTCACCGGGGCGGCGGGCGGGGTGGGGACCCTGGCGGGCCAGATCGCCCGGCTGCGCGGCGCCGCCCGCATCATCGGCAGTACGGGATCGCAGGAGAAGGCGGACCGGCTGATCAAGGAATTCGGCTATGACGCGGTGGTGATCCGCGGTGCGGGCCCGATCGCGGACCAACTGCGTGCGGCCGCCCCGGAAGGCATCGACGCGGTCTTCGACAACGTCGGCGGCGAACAGCTGCAGGCCGCCCTGGCCCTCGCCAACCGGGGCGCCCGGATCGCCGTCGTCGGGGCCCTCTCCAGCCAGCTCGGCGGGGAGGGCCATCCCACCACCGTCGAGATCGACCCCCTCTTGCTGCTCTCCCGCAGCGTCACCCTGCGCGGCGTCGCCCTGTACGACCACCTGGACCTGATCCCGGAGTGGAACCAGCGGTTCGGCGAGGGGCTGCGCGACGGCACCTTCACCTTCCCGCACGCCCGGCTGCGGGGGATCGAACAGGCACCGCGCGCCCTGCGCGAGCTGACCGAGGGGCGTCATCTGGGCGCGGTGATCGTGGAGTTGTGAGGCCGCGGCGCCGGGCCGTCGTGCGGCGGGGCGGTTGCCCCGCCGTTGTCGGTGCCCGGTTGTAGCCTGCACGCGTGACCACCTTGCTCGGGCAGCGATCCCTTGTCCAGGAGGCCGCGGCGCTACGGGACGGTACGGACGACCCCGTCGACGCGGCGAACCGTTCGTGTGACCGTATCGACGCGGTCGATCCGCAGGTGCGGGCCTTTGTGCCCGAGTCCGGGCGGCGTGCGCGGCTCCTGGAGGCGGCGCGCCGGAGGGCGTCGTCGGCCGCTCCCCACGCGGCCGGCGGCCGGCCCGCCCTGTACGGCGTTCCCGTAGGCATCAAGGACATCGTGCACGCCGACGGGCTGCCCACCCGCGCGGGCTCGGAGCTGCCGCCCGAGGTGCTCGCCGGCCCGCAGGCCGCGGTCGTCGGCCGGCTGTGTGCCGCCGGTGCGCTGATCGCGGGCAAGACGGTCACCGCGGAGTTCGCGGTGACCGCCCCGGGGCCGACCCGCAATCCGCACAACCCGGCGCATACGCCCGGCGGTTCGAGCAGCGGCTCCGCGGCCGCGGTCGCCGCCGGGATGGTGCCGCTGGCCATCGGGACGCAGACCGTCGGCTCGATGATCCGGCCCGCCGCCTACTGCGGAGTGGTCGGCTTCAAGCCGAGCTACGGGCGCATACCGATCGACGGGGTGATCCCCAACGCCGCGAGTTTTGACACCCTCGGCTGCTTCGCCACGGAGGTGGCCGGTGTCGCGCTGGCGGCGTCGGTGCTGGTCGACGGCTGGCGGGCGCGGGCCGGTGCGGGCCGGACGGAGGTCCCGGTGCTGGGGGTGCCGGCCGGTCCCTACCTGGAGCGTGCCGACGACGGGGCGCTGCGGGCCTTCGCGGAGCAGTGCGAGCTGCTGCGGGCCGCCGGGTACGTCGTCCACGAGGTGCCGGTCATGGACGACTTCGAGCAGATCGTGGACCAGCTGTTCACGATGAACCGCTACGAGGTCGCCCGGGCCCACGCCCACTGGTTCGCGCGCTTCGGCGACCGCTACCGGCCGGAGACCACCTCGGCCATCCGGCAGGGACAGGCCATCGGGGACGCCGCCTACGAAGCCGCCCGGGAACGGCGTCAGGCCTTCCGCGCCCGGCTCGCGGCGGACCGCGCCGCGGCGGGCATCGATCTCTGGATCGCCCCGTCGGCCACCGGCCCCGCGCCCGCCGGCCTCACCACCACGGGCAGCTCGATCATGTGCCTGCCCTGGAGCAACGCCGGGCTGCCGTCCGTCAGTGTGCCCGCAGGACGGGCCGCCAACGGGCTGCCGCTCGGGCTCCAACTCGTCGGCGGATTCGGCGCGGACGAAGACCTGCTGTACGGGGCGGCGGGGATCGAACGCGTACTGAACGCCGCGCGCCCCCGGCACGAGGACGGCAGGCCGGATCCGGCGCAGAGGGGCTGACCGGGCCGGAATGGGGGGAACGTGCCCGGAGAGGGGGAGAACGGGCCGGAGGGCGGCCGACCGGACCGGAGCGGGGATGACCACGCCGGAGGGCTGAACGCGCCGGAGAGCCGGAGGGCTGAACGCGCCGGAGAGGGAGGGGAGATGCGTATCGGGGACGCGGCGGTGGCGGCCGGTATGACGCCGCGGGCGCTGCGCTACTACGAGCAGCAGGGGCTGGTGACGGCCCGGAGGACGCCGTCAGGGCACCGGGTGTACGACGCGGAGGACATCCGCCGGCTGAGGGCGGTGCGCGCGCTGCGGGACGCGGGGCTGACGGTGGGCGATGTGCGGGCGTTCGCACATCTGCTGCACACGATGCCGGCCGACGACGTACCGGATCTCATTCCCCGGGCCCCGAGCTCCGGCAGCTGTCCGGCCATGGAAGCGGTGGCCAGGCGCCGGCTCGCCGACCTGGACGCCCGTATCGAGCGGCTGTCGCAACTACGGGCGCGACTCGCCGCACGCCTGGGCGAACCGGTGGCCGGGCCGCCGGAGCCGGAGGAGCCCGGAGTGCGGGGAAAGCGGGCAGGACCGGGAAAGCAGGCCGGACCGGGGAAGCCGGCCGGACCGGGGGAGCGAGGGAAGTCCGCCGGGCCGGGCGTCCGCGCCGGGGCGGACAGCGGCCCGATCTTCCGGCTGGACGCCGCGCCGTCTCCGGGCGCCGCCGCCCTCAGAGCGTGAGCCCCCGCTCCAGTACGTCCAGGGCCCGGTGGACCGACGCCTCGGGATCGGTGGTCCGGCCGCTCTCGCCCCAGTGCAGCAGCGCCTCCTGGAGCGCGGCCAGGATCACATCGCTGATCACCCGCAGCTCCAGGTCGTCGGCCGGGCGGCCGGAGCGCTCCGCCAGCACGGCGGTGAGCATCGCGGCGTCCCGTGCGGTGTGTTCCGCCGTACGGCCCCGGACGGCGGGCACCTCACGGATCAGCCGGAGGCGCTGGACGAGTTCGCCACGCTGTTCGGCGGCCATCGCGCGCAGCGTCTCGATGCTGACCTGCCGCACCGACTCGATCACCGGCTCGTCCGCGGGACGGGCCCGGATCCCGTTCTCCAGTACGGCGTCGTACTCGTCCGTGAGCACGATGTCTTCCTTGGCGGGGAAGTAGCGGAAGACTGTGCTCGGGGAGACGTCCGCGGCCGCGGCGATCTGGTCGACGGGGGTCGCGTCGTACCCCTGTTCCTCGAAGAGCCGGTAGGCGGCCCGCCGGATCGCCTGCCGGGTCTGGATCTTCTTCCGCTCCCGCCGGCCGGGCTGCGGTGTCCCGGTCGGCGTGGTGGCGGAGCTGCGTACGGCCATGCGCAGCATTGTCGGGCATCGGGCCGCACGGAGGCCACGGCCGCAATGCCGCGAGAAGCAACCGCTGAGCAAGCCCTGAGCAATCACCGGGCAATCACCGAGCAAGCTTTGGGCCATCACCGGGCAAGCACTGGGCAAGGCCGGGCAACGGCTGAGCGGCCGGGAAAGCCCGGTGTCAGTGGGGCATGTCACGCTGTGGTCATGAGGAGTTACGTTCGGGAATCGCTCGGGGTGGGGTGGGCGCCCGGGGCGGGGCTGCCGCCCGGGGCCGCGGGTGCCGCCTCAGGCGTGCGAATAGGCCACCAGGGAGATGCCGACGTAGTGCACGACGAAGGCGGCCAGGGTGAAGGAGTGGAAGACCTCGTGGAAGCCGAACCACCGTGGTGAGGGGTTGGGGCGCTTGATTCCGTAGATCACGCCGCCGGCGCTGTAGAGCAGCCCGCCGACGATGACCAGTACCAGCACGGCCACGCCGCCGGTGCGCAGGAAGTCGGGCAGGAAGAAGACGGCGGCCCAGCCCATGGCGATGTAACAGGGGGTGTAGAGCCAGCGTGGAGCGCCGACCCAGAAGACCCGGAAGAGGATTCCCGCCAGTGCGGCCGCCCAGACCGCCCAGAGCAGCGCCTCTCCGCGGGATCCGGGCATGAGCAGCATCGTCAGGGGCGTATAGGTGCCCGCGATGATCAGGAAGATATTGGCGTGGTCGAGCCGGCGCAGTACGCCGTCGGCCCGCGGCCCCCAATTGCCCCGGTGGTAAAGGGCGCTGACCCCGAAGAGCAGGCAGGCGGTCATGGTGTAGATGGCGCAGGCCAGGCGGCCGCGGGGGCTGTCGGCGAGGGCGGTCAGTATGACCCCGGAGAGGAGGACGGCGGGGAACATTCCGGCGTGCAGCCAGCCGCGCAGTTTGGGTTTCAGGGGCGCGGCCGCGGCGGTGACCGCCGCGATCGCGGGCGGCGCGGAGGGGGGCTGGCTCTCGGCGGCGTCGGGCGCGGAAGTCATGGCGCAATGCTACCTACGCGACCGTAAGTTACCGATTCGTGGCGGAGTGGTGACGGTCACCAAAGTGCCCTCTGGACAGAACTCCCTCCGGGTCGGATGATCAAATGAGTGCGGTCGGCACCGGATGAGCGGTCACGAAGCGTCCGGGTCGCAGCCCCCAAGGGGCAGGCAAACAACAGAAGCGGATTTCCCTGCACAACGGGCATAGATCCGTCCACACCCTCATCTAGGAGCGATCGTGGCGCGCGACAACGCGGCTCCCTCTGCCCATCCGACCCGTCACCAGGACCTCATCTCCTGGGTCGACGAGATCGCAGCGCTCACCCAGCCCGACCGGGTCGTCTGGTGTGACGGCTCGGAGGCGGAGTACGAGCGTCTGTGCGAGGAGCTCGTCGACAAGGGCACGTTCAAGAAGCTCGACCCGGTCAAGCGCCCCAACTCCTACTACGCCGCCTCCGACCCCTCGGACGTGGCGCGTGTCGAGGACCGCACCTTCATCTGCTCCGAGAAGGAGGCGGACGCCGGCCCGACCAACCACTGGAAGGCCCCCGCCGAGATGCGGGAGGTCTTCGCCGGTGAGCAGGGCATCTTCCGCGGCTCGATGAAGGGCCGGACGATGTACGTCGTCCCGTTCTGTATGGGCCCGCTCGGCTCGTCGCTCTCCGCGATCGGTGTGGAGATCACCGACTCCGCCTACGTCGCGGTCTCGATGCGCACCATGACGCGCATGGGGCAGCCGGTGCTCGACGAGCTCGGCGAGGACGGCTTCTTCGTCAAGGCCGTGCACACCCTCGGCGCCCCGCTGGCCGAGGGCGAGGCCGACGTCCCGTGGCCGTGCAACTCCACCAAGTACATCTCGCACTTCCCCGAGGACCGCGAGATCTGGTCCTACGGCTCGGGCTACGGCGGCAACGCCCTGCTCGGCAAGAAGTGCTACGCGCTGCGGATCGCCTCCGTCATGGCGCGTGACGAGGGCTGGCTCGCCGAGCACATGCTGATCCTCAAACTCACCCCGCCGCAGGGCGAGTCCAAGTACGTCGCGGCCGCCTTCCCGTCCGCCTGTGGCAAGACCAACCTCGCGATGCTGGAGCCCACGATCTCCGGCTGGACGGTCGAGACCATCGGTGACGACATCGCCTGGATGCGCTTCGGTGAGGACGGCCGTCTCTACGCCATCAACCCCGAGGCCGGATTCTTCGGTGTCGCGCCCGGCACCGGCGAGCACACCAATGCCAACGCCATGAAGACGATGTGGGGCAACTCCGTCTTCACCAACGTCGCGCTCACCGACGACGGCGACGTCTGGTGGGAGGGCATGACGGAGGAGAAGCCCGCCCACCTGACCGACTGGAAGGGCAACGACTGGACCCCGGAGTCCGAGACCCCGGCGGCCCACCCCAACGCCCGTTTCACCGTCCCGGCCGGCCAGTGCCCGATCATCGCGCCCGAGTGGGAAGACCCCAAGGGCGTGCCGATCTCGGCGATCCTCTTCGGCGGCCGCCGCGCCAGCGCCGTACCGCTGGTGACCGAGTCGCTGACCTGGCAGCACGGCGTCTTCCTCGGCGCCAACGTCGCCAGCGAGAAGACCGCCGCGGCCGAGGGCAAGGTCGGCGAGCTGCGCCGCGACCCGTTCGCCATGCTGCCGTTCTGCGGCTACAACATGGGCGACTACATGGGGCATTGGGTCAAGGTCGGCGCGGACAAGGACCAGTCCAAGCTGCCGAAGATCTACTACGTCAACTGGTTCCGCAAGGACGACAAGGGCCGCTTCGTCTGGCCCGGCTTCGGCGAGAACGGCCGGGTGCTCAAGTGGATCGTCGAGCGCCTGGACGGCAAGGCCGAGGGTGTCGAGACCCCCATCGGCGTGCTGCCCACGAAGAACGCGCTGGACACCGACGGCCTGGACCTCGACGACGCCGACCTCGACTTCCTGCTCACCGTCGACAAGGACGTGTGGCGCGAGGAGGCGGCGCTGATTCCCGAGCACCTCAACACCTTCGGTGACCACACGCCGAAGGAGCTGTGGGACGAGTACCGCGCACTGGTCCAGCGGCTCGGCTAGCCCGCCGCGTCAGCCCTCGCACCGCGCCCGGCCGGGGCCCCGCACCTCGCGTGCGGGGCCCAGGCTCGTTCACCGTCCGCAGCGCGGAAGCCGGGCCGCCCCGTTGGGCCGGTGGAGTGGCGCCGGGCCCGCCCTCGTCGGAGGGGTGCGGGTGCGGGCCGGCCCCCGGGCCTCAGGCCGTGGCGAGATTCCGGTCGTGACGCGGTGCGGCGTGTGCCTCCATCCGCTCCGCGGCCAGGGCGATCGCCGCGGCGTCACCGCGGGAGGTGGCGACCGCCAGGGCGTTCCCGGCGAGGGTGTGGGCACGCTGCCGCAGGGCCTCGGCGTGGGACGGGCTGCCGCCGTCGGAGGGCTCGGCGCGCAGCGGGTAGTGGCCGCCGCTCAGCCGGGCGACCTGATCGGCGATGCGCTCGGCGGCGGCGGCGAGAGCATCGCCGTCCGGTGTGGAGCCGTGGGCCGCGCCGCCGTCCTCCCGCGCCGCCAGGGCGTGCAGTTCGTCGGTGACGGTGAGCAGCGCGGTCAGCTGTCCGGCGAGCCGGATGTCCAGCTCCTCCTCGCGGGAGCGGTGCGGGACCTCCGGGGCGGCGGCCATGGTGTGGACCGACTTGGTGCGGATCGGTTCGTACATGGGATGGCCTCCTGAAAGCGTCTAGGAGGCCATCCTAGCTTGGACGGTGTCTAAAGTTGTGATCCGTATCGATCCGTATTGATTCGTATTGCCCCTTGGAGGAGTCGCTCCGGCCGGCTCAGTACTGTCCGTAGCCGTCGAGGAAGGAGCCGATCCGGGTGACGGCATCCGTCAGATCGTCCTTGCTGGGCAGGGTGACCAGGCGGAAGTGATCCGGCTCGGGCCAGTTGAAGCCGGTGCCGTGCACGATCATGATCTTCTCGGCGCGCAGCAGGTCGAGCACCATCTGCCGGTCGTCCTTGACCTTGTAGACCTTGGGGTCCAGCCGCGGGAAGGCGTACAGCGCGCCCTTCGGCTTGACGCAGCTGACGCCGGGGATCTGCGTCAGCAGTTCGTACGCCGTATCGCGCTGCTCCAGCAGCCGGCCGCCGGGCAGCACCAGTTCGTTGATGGACTGGCGGCCGCCGAGGGCCGTGGCGACCGCGTGCTGGGCCGGCATATTGGCGCACAGCCGCATATTGGCGAGGATCGTCAGCCCCTCGATGTACGAGGCGGCGTGCGCCTTCGGGCCGCAGACCGCCATCCAGCCGCTGCGGTAGCCCGCCACCCGGTACGACTTCGACAGCCCGTTGAAGGTCAGGGTCAGCAGGTCCGGGGCGAGCGAGGCGAACGGGGTGTGGGTGACGCCGTCGTAGAGGATCTTGTCGTAGATCTCGTCGGCGCAGACGATCAGGTTGTGCCGCCGGGCGATCTCCGCGATGCCCTGCAGCAGCTCGTCGTCGTACACCGCACCCGTGGGGTTGTTGGGGTTGATGACGACGATGGCCTTGGTGCGGTCGGTGACCTTGCGCTCGATGTCGGCGAGGTCCGGCATCCAGTCGGCCTGCTCGTCACAGCGGTAGTGCACGGCGGTGCCGCCGGAGAGGGACACGGACGCCGTCCACAGCGGGTAGTCCGGGGCCGGGACCAGCACCTCGTCGCCGTCGTCCAGCAGCGCC
Source organism: Streptomyces lydicus (assembly GCF_004125265.1). Taxonomy (GTDB): domain Bacteria; phylum Actinomycetota; class Actinomycetes; order Streptomycetales; family Streptomycetaceae; genus Streptomyces; species Streptomyces lydicus_C. The sequence goes on along the minus strand of NZ_RDTE01000003.1, from coordinate 3,190,813 downwards.
TGCATCGACATCTGGATGAGTTCGGAGACGCCGTTGCCGAGGTAGATGTCGTCGACCGAGAGGTCGATGCCCTTGGTCTGGTAGTGCTGCATCACCGCGCGGCGGGCGGAGAGCAGGCCCTTCGCGTCGCCGTAGCCGTGTGCCGTACCGACCGAGCGGAGGATGTCCTCCAGGATCTCGGGCGGGCACTCGAAGCCGAACGCCGCCGGGTTGCCGGTGTTGAGCTTGAGGATGCGGTGCCCCGCCGCCTCCAGCCGCATGGCCTCCTCGAGCACCGGGCCACGGATTTCGTAGCAGACGTTGGAGAGCTTCGTTGACTGGATCACCTGCATGTCCGCCACCTTACGGCTGCGTATCGGCCCCCGCCCGGTGTTCTTCCCCACGTTGGTCAGCGGATGGTGTGGGGTGCGTCACGCAAAGTGACGCGCCGTAGCCCGGGGGGTGGGGCCGGGCGGCCGGGCGGTCGGGGGCCGGACTGTCGGGCGGTCGGGCGGTCGTTCGGGTGGACGGGGCCGGCGGGGTGGCCGGGGGTGGCCGCCCGGGTGCCCGCCCTCCGTCAGGCGAACGGGCCTTCGGCCGTGAAGCGGCGCAGATGGCGGGCGAAAGTCTCGGCCTCGCCGGGCGGCCATGAGGACAGACTGGTCATGATGTGGGCGGCCAGGCGCCTGCGCAGCTCTGCCACTGTCGAGTGGCCCGCTTCGGTGAGGACGAGCAGATGTGCGCGCCGGTCGGTCGGGTCCGCCTCGCGGCGGATGAGGCCGGCGGCCTCCAGGCGGGAGGCGCGGCGGGTGACGCCGGAGCGGTCGACTCCGGCGTCGGGTGCCAGGTCGGCGGCGCTGCGCGGGCCGGTCCTGGCCAGCGCGCTGAGTACCGGGTAGGTCAACTCGTCCACGGCCTCGCCCATGTTCTCGGTGAGCTGCTGGTGCAGCTGCGCGCGAGTGGTGCGCCTGAGCAGGAGGCCCAGCGCGTCGGCGATCTCATGCCCTACTTCGTTCTCCATGTTCTCCACGCTCACCAGAATAGCGTGCGTGACGCACGCGTTTGGTGCTACAGTTCAGGAAGTGCGTGCGCAACGCACGCAATTCACTTCCTCTGAAGGGAACTCCCATGACCCGCACCGGCATCGAGGCCGCCATGAACGACCTCCTCTTCAACGCCGAGATCACCCTGCAGGAGGCCGCCGACCGCCACTTCGCCCCGGAGTACCGCCAGCGCACGGACGGAGAGTGGGCCGACCGCACCGAATTCCTGGAGCACATCACCCATGTGCGCTCCCTCGTCGCCGGCGGCCATGTCGAGGTGCACGAGGAGCTGTACAGCGGCAGCAAGTACGCCGACCGGCACACCGCCCACATCACGAAGAAGGACGGCTCGACCGTGCGCATGGAGGTCTATGTGTTCGCCGACCTCGCCCCCGACGGCCGGTTCAGCCGCATCGAGGAGACCACCCTGATGCTCCAGGGCTCCGACGCCGATCGCGGCATCGGCAGTGCCCGCTAGCGCGCGGCCCGCGAACCACGGCCCGCGAACCACGGCCCGCCCCCCTGTCGTTCCAGGTGAGGGCGGGTGTGGCGGCGGAAGCGGGTCGCGGCATCCCGCTCAGGCGGCACCGTTTGAATGATGAAAAGAGCGGGGCGGTAGCATATGAGCACCGCCTAGCTCGAAAGATAAGCCTGTGACTGCTGTCAATGACGACTCGTTCACCAACTGGAAAAACCGCGAGGAGATCGCGGAGTCGATGATCCCGATCATCGGGAAGCTGCACCGTGAGCAGGACGTGACGGTCCTGCTGCACAGCCGCTCCTTGGTGAACAAGTCGGTGGTCAGCATCCTCAAGACCCACCGGTTCGCCCGGCAGATCGCCGGTGTGGAGCTCTCGGTCACCGAGACGCTGCCGTTCCTGCAGGCACTCACCTCGCTCGACCTCGGCCCGTCCCAGATCGACATCGCCCTGCTCGCCGAGGCGTACCGTGCCGACGACCGCGGTCTGTCGGTGGCGGAGTTCACCGCCGAGGCCGTCGCCGGCGCCACCGGTACCGACAAGATCGAGCGCCGCGAGCCGCGCGATGTCGTCCTCTACGGCTTCGGCCGCATCGGCCGCCTCGTCGCCCGTCTGCTGATCGAGAAGACCGGTTCCGGCAACGGCCTGCGGCTGCGCGCCATCGTCGTCCGCCAGGGCGGCGAGCAGGACATCGTCAAGCGTGCCTCGCTGCTGCGCCGCGACTCCATCCACGGGCAGTTCCAGGGCACGATCACCGTTGACGAGGCGAACAGCACGATCATCGCCAACGGCAACGAGATCAAGGTGATCTACGCCAACGACCCCTCGGAGGTCGACTACACGGCGTACGGCATCAAGAGCGCCATCCTCATCGACAACACCGGCAAGTGGCGCGACCGCGAGGGCCTGTCGAAGCACCTGCGCCCCGGCATCGACAAGGTCGTCCTGACCGCGCCGGGCAAGGGCGACGTCCCCAACATCGTGCACGGCGTCAACCACGACACGATCAAGCCGGACGAGCAGATCCTGTCCTGTGCGTCCTGCACCACCAACGCGATCGTCCCGCCGCTGAAGGCGATGGCGGACGAGTACGGCGTGCTGCGCGGCCACGTGGAGACCGTCCACTCGTTCACCAACGACCAGAACCTGCTGGACAATTACCACAAGGCCGACCGTCGTGGCCGCTCGGCGCCGCTCAACATGGTGATCACCGAGACCGGTGCCGCGTCCGCCGTCGCCAAGGCGCTGCCCGAGCTCACGGCCCCGATCACCGGCAGCTCGATCCGGGTCCCGGTGCCGGACGTCTCGATCGCGATCCTCAGCCTGCGGCTCGGCCGTGAGACCAGCCGCGAGGAGGTCCTGGACTACCTCCGTGACGTGTCGCTGACCTCGTCGCTCAAGCGCCAGATCGACTTCACCACGGCGCCCGACGCGGTGTCGAGCGACTTCATGGGCTCGCGTCACGCCTCGATCGTCGACGCCGGCGCCACCAAGGTCGACGGCGACAACGCGATCCTCTACCTCTGGTACGACAACGAGTTCGGCTACTCCTGCCAGGTCATCCGCGTCGTCCAGCACGTCTCCGGCGTGGAGTACCCGACCTACCCGGCCCCGGCGGTCTGATCCGGCGCTCTGATCCGGGGGGCTGATCCGACGGCCTGATCCGCGGGACTGCCCGGTTCGCCGGCCGCTGTCCACCGGCCACTGGCCCTTCCACCGCTCGCAGGCGGCGGGAGGGCCAGTTGGCGTGGGGCGGGCCGCCCCCGCCTCAGCCCCGTCCCGCCGCCGTGCGCCGTACCGTCCGTCCCGCCAGGACGTCCGTCCGCCGGCCGTCCTCGATCACGAACCGGCCGTCGATGAGTACATGCGGGATGCCGGTGGGCAGGGTGCGCGGGGTGTCGAAGGTGGAGCCGGCGGCGACCGTTTCGGGGTCGAAGAGGACGAGGTCGGCGCGGTAGCCCTCGCGGACGAGGCCGCGGTCGGGGAGCCGCAGGCGGGCGGCCGGGCGGCCGGTCAGATGGGCGACGCACTCCTCCAGGGACAGCACACCCAGCTCGCGGACGTACCTGCCGAGGTACTGGGGGAAGGTCCCGTACGCGCGCGGATGCGGTTTGAGGCCCTGGAGGATGCCGTCGCTGCCGCCGGTGTGCACCCGGTGGCGCATGATCCGGCGGACGTTCTCCTCGTGGCCGATGTGCTGCAGGATCGTCGAGCCCAGGCGGTCGTCGGTCAGCAGCCGCCGGGCGGTCACCCACGGCTCCTCGCCGCGTTCCGCCGCGCTGCGGGCGACGGTCTTGCCGACGTAGCCGGACAGCGCCGGGTCCGCGACCCCGGAGATCTCGATGGTGTCCCAGTCGATGGGCACCCCGTGGCAGCCGTCCGCCCCGTCCACCTCCATGACCCGGCGGATGCGCTCGGCCGTCGCCTCGTCGCGGAGGCGGGTGAGGATCGACTCCGGGCCGCCCTCGCTCGCCCAGCTCGGCAGCATCGCGACCAGCGTCGTACAGCCGGGGGTGTAGGGGTAGGTGTCGAGGGTGAGGTCCGCGCCCGCGTCCAGCGCCCTGTCCAGGAGCGCGAGCAGTTCGGGCGCGCGGCCCTCGTTCACGTCGAAGTTCATGGTGGCGTGCGCCAGATGCAGCGCACAGCCGGCCTCGCGGGTGAGCGCCACCATCTCCTCGTACGCCTGGAGGGCGCCGGCCCCGTAGGAGCGGTGGTGCGGGCAGTAGTAGCCGTCGTAGCGGGCCACCACCCGGCACAGTTCGGTGAGTTCCGCGTCGGAGGCGTACATGCCGGGGGTGTAGGTCAGCCCGGAGGACAGTCCCACCGCGCCCTGCTCCAGGCCCTCGGCGACCAGCTGCTTCATCCGCGTCAGCTCGTCGGCGGTGGCGGGGCGGTCGTCCCAGCCCAGCGCGAGCATCCGGACGGTGCCCTGCGGGACGAGGTAGGCGGCGTTGACGGCGATGCCGTGGCCGTCGAAGCCGTGGTCGAGGCGGTCGAGGTAGCCGCCGACGGTGCGCCAGGTGAAGTCGACGGAGGTGTCCCCGGGGCCTCCGCCGTTCCAGCCGGTGATCTGGGTGCGGACCTCGGCGAGGGTCCGGTCGTCGACCGGCGCGTACGACAGGCCGTCCTGGCCGATGACTTCGAGGGTGACGCCCTGGGCGGCCTTCGCCTCGTGCGCCGGGTCACGCAGCAGCGCGAGGTCGCTGTGCGCGTGCATGTCGATGAAGCCGGGGGAGAGGGCGAGGCCGTGGCCGTCCACCACGCGGGCGGCGCCCGGGCGCGGGCCGCCGTCCGACTCGCGGTGGATCGCGGCGATCCGGCCGCCGGCGAGGGCGACATCGGCGCGGTAGGACGGGCCGCCGGACCCGTCGAGGACGCGGACGTCGCGGAGCACGGTGTCCATGGGGGGCCGCCTTTCTCGGTGCCTGGGTGCGTGGTCTCGGCGCCCGGGACTTCTAGAAGAAGGTGCGGATGTAGTCGGTGACCGTGCCGTCCTGCTCGACCAGCGGGATCAGCTGCCACTTGTCGAAGGACGTACAGGGGTGCGACAGGCCCAGTCCGACCCAGTCACCGACCTCCAGATCACCGGCCCGCTCGGTGCGGACCCAGGCGTGCTGGTCGGACAGGCCGGTGACGGTGACGCCGTCCGCCGGGCGCAGGGTGCCGTCCCGGCCGGACCGTACGACCTGGGCCTGCGGCAGATGCAGGTCGTACGCCGCGTCGCGCTTGCCCGCGTTGAGGAACGCCTGCTCGGGCGTGGGGCGGGAGACGACCTGCGCCCAGAGGCGGAAGGCGGGCTGCAGAGCGCCCTCCTCGGGGACGCGGTGGAAGGGGGTGACCTCGCGGTAGTGACCGTCGTCGTGCGAGACGTACGCGCCCGAGCGCAGCAGCTTGAGAGGCGGGGCGGACAGCTCGGGGGTCCCGGCGAAGACCTCGGCCACCGCGTCGAACCAGGCACTGCCGCCCGCGCTGAGGACGATCCGGTCGAGGTCGGCGAACCGGCCCGCCCGGTCGAACTCCACGGCCAGGGCGACCAGTCGGCGCAGCCAGGCCGTGACCCGCTCGGGGGTGGCGTCGGGCACCTCGCCCTCGTACCCGGCGACGCCGACCAGGCGGAGGGTGTCCACGCCCGCGATGGCGTCGGCGAGTTCGAGGCCTTCGGTCTCGGTCCGCACGCCGGTACGGGCGCCCTCGCCCGCGCCGAGTTCGACGACGACGTCCACGGGGCGGGTGGCGCCGGCCTCGCGCAGCGCGGTGTCCATCAGCTCGATGCCGCGCAGCGAGTCGACGTAGCACACGAAGCGGAAGCCGGGGTCGGCGTCGAGCTCACCGGCGAGCCAGCGCAGCGCCGCCGCGTCCACGAGCTCGTTGGCCAGGAAGATCCGCTGGATGCCGTAGTGGCGGTATACGCGGACCTGGTGGGGGACGGCGGCGGTGATGCCCCAGGCGCCGTGGTCCAGCTGGCGGGCGAAGAGCTGCGGTGCCATGCAGGTCTTGCCGTGCGGGGCGAAGGCCAGGCCGTGCCGGGCGGCGTAGGTCTCCATCAGCGCCAGGTTGTGGGCGACCGACTCGGCGGAGAGGGCGAGGACAGGGGTGGTGAACCCGTCGCGGAAGAGGTTGCGGCGCTCGGCGGCCAGCTCGCCGACGGTCCGGCCCTCGGCGTCCGGGGGCAGCGCCTTGAAGCGGTGATCGACCCGCTCGTCCGCGAGTCCCTTGAGTCCCTGCGCGAGCCGTCCACCGGCCATGGGGCCTCCCCGAAATCCTCGTTGCACTGTCTGCAACGCTCATTGCGCATATCGCTGACCGCTGTCTAACATCCGGGCCATCGCCCGGTCAACGGTGGGAAGCGGGGTGGGAAACGGCGGGGAATGGCGGGCGTGCGGCCGGAACTTCGTGCGGCGTACGGCCGGAACCCGTGCGGTACCCGGTCCGGGCAGGCACCACAGCGAAGGAGCGGAACCGATCGTGACCAGGTCCTCGAACGCCGACGGCATCCCCGCCCGGGATGGCGCACCCGCCCCGGACGTCGACGTCGTCTGTCTCGGCGAGTCGATGGTCACCTTCCTGCCGCGGCGGCCCGGCCGACTCGCCGACGTCCCCTCCTTCGACCGCGCCATCGGCGGCGCCGAATCCAACGTCGCCTGCACTCTCGCCCGCACCGGGCACACCGCACGCTGGATCTCCCGGGTCGGCACCGACGGTTTCGGCGACCACCTGCTTGCCGCCATCGCCGACTACGGCGTCGATGTCACCCACGTCCGGCGCGACCCGCTGCGCCCCACCGGCATCTACTTCCGCACCGCGGACGACCGCGCAACCGACACCCACGAGGTCGCCTACTACCGCACCGGTTCCGCCGCCTCGGCCATGACGGCCGCGCACCTGGACCAGGACGCGATCCACTCCGGCCGGATCCTGCACCTGTCCGGCATCACGGCGGCACTGTCCGAAAACTGCCTCGGCCTGATGCGTGAGCTGACCGCCCGCCGCCCCGGGCGGCCGCTGCTCTCCTTCGACGTCAACCACCGGCCGGGGCTGTGGCGTGAGCCGTCCCGGGCTCAGGCGCTGCTCGAACTGGCGCGGGGCGCCGACCTGGTCTTCGTCGGCGACGACGAGGCCCGGGACGCATGGGGTCTGCACGGGGCGCACGCCATCAGTGAAGCGCTGCCGGAACCGGACCTCCTGGTCGTCAAGCAGGGCAGGCGCGGGGCCACCGTCTTCCAGCGCACGACCGAGACGGGCGCGCGCCGCGGCGACGCCACCGGCCCCGCCACTGACACCGCCACCTTCGTCCCCTCCCTGAACGTCGACCTCGTGGCGGCCACCGGCGCCGGAGACGCCTTCGCCGCCGGATTCCTCTCCGCCACCCTCCGCGCTCTCCCCGTCGGCACCCGCATCCGTCACGGCCACCTGTGGGCCGCCGCCGCCCTCACCGTCCCCGGCGATCTCGCGACCCCGCCCGGCCGCGCGCACGCCGACCGCCTGGCGGACCTCGACGACGCGGCCTGGGGGAGACTGCACCTCGGCCCCGGCTGGACCGAAGTCGCAGCATCAGGCCACAGGGTTGACGCATCCGGCCATAGGGGCGACGCAGCAGGCCAGAGGGCTGACGCATCCGGCCAAAGGGCCGGCGCATCCGGCCGCAGGGCCGACGAGGAGGTACGGACACCGTGAACGAGCGACGCGAGAGAGCCATCGACGAGGGGTACACCCCCGGCAGCGGCAGCGGCAGCGGCAGCGGCAACGGCGGCGGCGGCAACGGCGGCGGCGGCGAGAACGGGCGAAGCGAGGCACGCACATGAGCCAGACCGTCGACCGCGCGCTGAGCATCCTGCCGCTGCTCGCCGAGGGGCCCGCCGACCTGGGGCAGGTCGCCGACCGGCTCGGCGTCCACAAGTCCACGGCCCTCCGGCTCCTGCGCACCCTCCACGAACACGGCCTCGTCTACCGCCAGTCCGACCAGCGCTACCGCCTCGGCGCCCGGCTCTTCGCCCTCGCCCAGCAGGCCGCCGAAAACCTCGACGTACGCGAAATCGCCCACCCCCACCTCGTCGAACTCAACGAGAAATGCGGGCACACCGTCCACCTCGCGGTCCATGAGGAGAACGAGGTCCTCTACATCGACAAGGTGGAGAGCCGCTACCCGGTCCGGATGTACTCCCGGATCGGCAAAACCGTCGCGATCACCGTCGCCGCGGTCGCCAAGCTGCTCCTCGCCGACCTGCCCGAACCCGAGCGCCGCGCCCTCGCGGAAAAGCTCGACTACCCCCTCTACACGTCCCGTTCGGCCCCGAATGCCACGGCCTTCCTGGCCGAACTGGCCAAGGTCGGCGAACAGGGCTGGGCCACCGACCTCGGTGGCCACGAGGAGTCCATCAACTGCGTCGCGGCCCCCATCCGCGGTGCGGACGGACGCCTGGTCGCCGCGATGTCGGTCTCCGCGCCGAATGTCGTCGTCACCGCCGAAGAACTCCTCACACTGCTCCCGCTGGTACGCCGCACCGCCGACGCCATCAGCCGGGAGTACTCCGGAACGGCCATTCCCCAGTGACCACCGACCCGTAACTCCGGCCCCGTAACCGCCAGGTCCGTAACTCTGGCCCCGTAACCGCCAGGCCCGCAACCACCGGCCCCGTAACCGCTAGCCCGTAACCACCGGCCCCGTACAGGAAGCCTGAATCCCATGACCGAGAAGACCGCGCTCACCCCGGCCACCCACACCACCCCGCCCGCGAAGTTCTCCCACGGCGTCAAGAAGGGCAACATCCTGCAGGTCGCGGGCCAGGTCGGCTTCCTCCCCGCCGTCGAGGGCCAGGCCCCCACCCCGGCCGGCCCCACCCTGCGCGAGCAGACCCTGCAGACCCTCGCCAACGTCCAGGCCATCCTCGAAGAGGGCGGCGCGAGCTGGGACGACGCGATGATGATCCGCGTCTACCTCACCGACGTGGACCACTTCGCCGAGATGAACGAGATCTACAACGCCTACTTCGAGGAGCAGGGCCTCAAGGAGGCCCCCGCGGCCCGTACGACCGTCTACGTCGGCCTGCCCAAGGGGCTGCTCATCGAGATCGACGCCCTCGCCGTCCTGAGCTGAGGCATCGCACCCCTTGCCCCGCCTGCCGTTAGCACCACCGCACGCGCACCGTTCGCCGCACGGCACGGTGCCCCGTACCGACGGGGCGCCGTGCCGCGGTCCCCCCTGCCTGGAGACGCCTTCCAGGGGACACCCCGGACCTGCCCGGGAGCCGCCCCTGCCTGACAACGGAGTCACCCCATGGTCCTCGCCGCCACGCCCGCCACCCCGCCGCCACCACCCCACACCGGTGGACTGATCGCCCTGATACCGGGCACCGCGGGGCTTCTGACGGTCGCCGCCCTGGGCATCGCCCTGCTCCTCGTCCTGATCATCAAAGTCCGGCTGCAGCCGTTCGTCGCGCTGCTCACGGTCTCCATCGCGGTGGGCCTGGCCGCCGGGCTCTCCGTCACCGAACTCTTCGGCACGGTCCAGAAATCCGACGCCGTCTCGATGATCGAGACCGGTATGGGCGGCATCCTCGGGCACGTCGCCATCATCATCGGCCTGGGCACCATGCTCGGCGCGATCCTCGAAGTCTCGGGTGGCGCCGAGGTGTTGAGCTCCCGGCTGCTCCGCCTCTTCGGCGAGCGGCGCGAACCGCTCGCCATGGGCCTGACCGGCTTGATCTTCGGCATCCCGGTCTTCTTCGACGTCGGCATCTTCGTCCTCGCCCCGATCGTCTACGCGGCCGCGAAGCGCAGCGGAAAGTCGATCCTCCTCCACTGCATGCCGCTCCTCGCGGGCCTGTCCATGACCCACGCCTTCCTGCCGCCGCACCCCGGCCCGGTCGCCGCCGCCGGCCTCTTCAAGGTCGACCTCGGCTGGATCGTCCTCATGGGCGTCCTCTGCGGCATCCCGGCGGTGCTCGCCGCCTGGGGTTACGCGGCCTGGATCGGCAAGCGGCTGTTCGTCCCCGTCCCGCAGGACACGGTCGAGGCGGCGGACGAGGCCAAGGCCGCGGTCACCGCGGAGAAGGCGGCGGCCGGCGTCACGCCCGACGAGGCACCGGTCCCCCTGACCACCGTCCTCACCATCATCGGCACCCCGCTGCTCCTCATCCTCCTGGCGACCTTCTCCTCCATCGCCCTGGCCCCCTCGTCAGGCCGCTCGGTGATCGAGTTCTTCGGCCACCCCTTCGTCGCCCTGACGATCGCCCTGCTGATGTCGTACTACCTGCTGGGCATCCGCCGCGGCTGGTCCCGCACGTCCCTGGAGACGGTCTCCACCGCCTCGCTCAAGCCGGTCGGCAACATCATCCTGGTCGTCGGCGCCGGCGGTATCTTCGGCGCCGTCCTCAAGGGCAGCGGCGTGGCCACCGCCCTCTCCGACACCTTCCACCACGTCGGCCTCCCCGTCATCGTCCTCGCCTACCTCCTCTCCCTCGTCCTCCGCGTCGCCCAGGGCTCCGCCACGGTCGCCATCGTCACCACGGCCGGCATCGTCGTCCCCCTCGTGGAGGGCCAGGGCATGTCCCAGGCCCACCTCGCCCTGATCATCATGGCCATCTCGGCAGGCTCGATCTTCGCTTCACATGTGAATGACGGCGGCTTTTGGATGGTGAGCAAGTACTTCGGGATCACGGAACGCGACACCCTCAAGTCCTGGACCGTGCTGGAGTCGGTGCTCTCGGTCGCCGGGTTCGCGGTGGCAGCGTTGGTGAGCGTGGTCGTGTAGGCGTCGGTCGCGATATCCCGTCCCCTTTTACGGGCAGGAGGCGCCCGTTACGTACAGGGGGTGCCTGGCATCCGGCGCCCCCTGTGTACGTCACGCCGCGTGCCCGTATGCCCGCGCCCCTTCACGCGGAAGTACGGCCCACAACCGCGTCCCGTCGCCTGGCTCGGACGACTCCCCGAACCCCCACTCACCGTCACAGGCGTGCATCACGCAGGCCAGCAACAGAAGCATGGACCGCCGCCTGCCGTCACAGGCCGCCGCTAGACGGCGGTGAGTATGGCGTGGGTGCCCGTCGTAGAAGCAGACGCGCAGCGCGTCGTCGCGATAGCGCAGCGACAGATAGACGCTGTCGGACGGCGTGAACAGGCACGCAGAGGCGGCGAGTTCACCGATGACCTGGGTCGCGGCGTCGGTCACGTCGTGCAGGCCATGCGCTTCCAGGATCGTACGGGCGGCGGACCGCGCGACGGCCGGACTGGCGAGCGCAGCGGGAAGCGTGAGGCTGTAGGCCAGGTTCTCGGGCACGCGCGGTGTGCGGATGTCGAGGGGGTGCGGGCAGACGGACATGGCTGTGGGCATAACAACTCCCTTGTGAACACGGGTGGTTGATGTGCGGCAGCCGGTGGCCTGTCTCCCTGGCGCGGGCCCGCCCCTCCCAGGGCAGGAGGAACTGCGGGCAGGCTCGCGCGATGCGCTTCCGACTGCGTGGAGCGTGAGCGTTGCGTTACTGACTGTAGAGGTGTAGGTGGCTCATGTGCCACCTCGTCTCGCACATTGCCTCCCACGAACTGGATCAGTACCACGTGCGTCATGCAGACTGACCTCACCGAGTGGGGAGGGAGGGGTGCCGATGCCCACCAGGGCCACGCCCACGGAGCGTCAGAAGCGCCTGGGTGCCGAGCTGCGCAAGATGCGCCTCGCCGCAGGTCGAACCACCGAATACGCGGCCGGCCTGCTTGGGTTGGACCGAACGAAGGTCTCCAATATGGAGTCCGGAATCCGCTCCACTTCACCTGAACGCGTACGGATTCTCGCCAGCAACTACGACTGCTCGGACCAGCGATACGTCGATGCCCTGGCGGAACTGGCCAACTCCCGCGAGCGCGGGTGGTGGGAGCAGTTCAGGGGGAACCTCCCTCAAGGACTGCTGGATGTCGCCGAGCTGGAATGGCACGCTACGCGGCTGCGGTCCGAACAGGCCGTGCATTTGCCCGGGCCGCTTCAAGTGGGTGCATACGCACGCGCCATCTTCGACGCCGCGCTGCCACCACTGCCCAGGTCAGAGGTGGAGCTACGGGTGGTCTTCCGGTTGCGTCGCCAGCAGATCCTGGAACGCGACAACCCGGTCAACTATGTCGCATACGTTCATGAGTCCGCCCTGCGCATGCAGTTCGGTGGGCGCGCTGTGACCCGAGAACAACTGCAGCATCTTTGTGAGGTGTCCGAGCTGGTGAACGTCGAGGTGCGCGTGCTTCCTGTTGAGGCGGGCGCATTCCCGGGCGCCGGCCATGCCGTTCTGTACGCCGAAGGAGATGTGCCGCCACTGGACACCGTCCAGTTGGACTCGGCTCACGGTCCCGAATTCACTCATGCCGATGCTCAGCTCGCCAAGTACCGGGAGCACATGGGCTGGATGCATGCCCGTACGCTCGGGGCGCGCGAATCTCGGGACTTTATTCACCGCATCGTCCGTCAGCTCTGAGGAGGGCCACATGGCTCAAATTGCTTGGGAAGACCCCTACTGCGCGGAAGGTAACAACTGCTTTCGCATAGGTACCGATGGTCAGGGCAACGCTTATATCGCGGTGGCGGGTGCCGAGGATGCCTACGTCAGCGACACCCACGAAGCTCTCCGCGCGCTCATCCGCGAGATAAAGGCAGGCAAGGCGGATCACTTGCTCTAGGGAGGTCGCATGCGAGAGATCAACTGGGAAGAGCCCTACTGCGGCGAAGGCAACAACTGCTTCCGTGTGGGCACCGACGACCAGGGCAACGCCTACATCGCCGTAGCGGGCGCTGAGGATGCCTACGTCAGCGACACCCACGAAGCTCTCCGCACGCTCATCCGTGACATCAAGGCCGGCAAGGCCGACCACCTGCTCTAGGTGTGCGCATCCGCACCCGTCAGGGGCGCGGCGGGCCGCGTCGCGGTGGACGTGGCCCGCCTCTCGTCCCGGCAGTGGTGCGTCAACTGCCGCTGCTGCAGTACTGCGCCTCCTTGCCGATCGCCCGGTAAGGACAGTCGGCGACCTCCAGGAGTCGCAGGACCGCCTCCCGGTTCCGTGACGTCTCCTTCGGGATCACCGAGTCGCGCGGGTAGAAACCGCCGGAGCCGAAGGATGACGGGTACATCTCGAAGGTGTAGGCGAAGACCTTCTGGTCGCCCCACAGCCAGTCGTCGATCGAGCCGTCGGTGATGTACAGGTCGCTGGACTGCTCGGGGGTGTAGCCGTTGGTGGCGGCCATGTTCTTGCCGATGGTGGCGAAGGTGTCGTGGTCGTCCTGGGTCATGCCGGGGCCGGTGTCGTCGTCGGTGAAGCCGAAGGGCCACAGGACCAGTTCGCTGTAGGTGTGGAAGTCGATGGCGGCCTTGATCTGCTGCTTGCCGCCGATGATCCGGCTGTGGACGAACTTCGAGACGACCTGGACCTCGGGGGAGGAGGCGGGGGACGCGCCGCGGTACGTCTCGGAGGAGGTGCTCGACGAAGAGCCGCCGCAGCAGCCCCACTTGAAGTCCCAGTTGCGGTTGAGGTCGGTGCCGATGTTGCGGGATCCGGTGTTGGGCTGGCGGTTCTTGCGCCAGCTGCGGAACGAGCCGGAGGCGATGTCGTAGGCGCCGCCGTCCGGGTTGAGGTCCGGGATGATCCAGACCTCGCGGGAGTCGAGCATCTTGGTGATGCGGGGGTCGGTCCCGTACTTCGAGGTGAACTCGTTCAGGAGGTAGAGGGCCATCTCGACGGTGAGGTGTTCCCTGGCGTGCTGGTGGGCGGTGAAGAGGACTTCGGGCTCCGCCTCGTCCTTGGCGACGTTCTTGCTGAGCTTGAGGGCGAGGAGGGCGCGGCCCTCGTGGGAGGTGCCGATGACCTGCTTGCTCAGGAGGGCCGGGTACTTGGCGACGAGGGCGTCGATCTCCTTCGTGGCCTCGTCGTAGGTGTGGTACTTCGTGTAGCCGGAGGGGAAGTCCTTGACCGCGGTGCCGGCAGGGGGCGCGGGCTTGGTGGCCGGCGGGTCCGGCAATCTGCGGAGTGAGTAGCCGAGTTGGCGGGCGGCGGCGGCCTGGGCGCGGTCGGCCGTGATGACGACCTTCCCGGCGTGGACCTCGTCGATGGTGGCGCCGGTCGTGGTGAGGGCGGTGCGCTGGGCGGGGGTGGCGAGGCCGGTGACCTCGTACTGATGGGGGAGTTCGGTGCTCGCCACGGAGGTGGCGGCGGGCCGGGCCGCGGGGGCGTCCTGTGCCTGGGCGGCGGCGACCGGGGCGGCGAGGGCGAGGGAGAGGAGCGCGGTGAGGACGGTTCTGCGTCCGCCGCGGATACGTGGTCGCATGCGGTCTCCTGTGGGGTGTGAGCGAAGCGACGGCGTCAGTTTTGGCGCGTTGGCATGAGCGGGTCAAGGCGTCGCACGGCCAGATGCGAGGGCGTCGGCAGGCGGGGCGTTTCGAGGGGAAAACGGCAACTGCCCATCGGTTTCGGGAAATTCATTGCCTCATGCCGCGGTGGCGCCAACAATGCGCACGACAAAGCCGAACGCCCCTGAGGGCGCTTCGGTGACATAAGCGGAGAGGACCCCCACATGAACAGACCTCTCGTCGGCACCCTGGCCACGGCCGTGCTGGGAGCCGCAGCCTTGACGGGCACCGTCGGAACGGCCCACGCTGCGCCGCAGCACGGAGCGCAGCACATCAAGCAGCAGAACGCAGAGCAGCAGCACGTCAAGCAGCAGGGACTCACGCGGCAACTCACCCAGCGGCACAAGGCCAAGGCGGTGGACTTCGCCGGCACCGTCGCGCTGAGCAACTGCTCGGGCTCGGTCGTCCGGATGCCCACCTCGCAGCCGAACGACCCGGCCCTGGTGATGACCAACGGCCACTGTCTGGAAAGCGGTATGCCCGATCCCGGCGAGGTCATCGTCGACCAGCCGTCCAGCCGCAGCTTCACCCTGCTCAACAAGTCGGCCGGCCGGGCGGGCACGATCAGGGCCAACAAGGTCGCCTACGCCACGATGACCGACACCGATGTCACGATCTACCAGACCTCGTCGACGTATGCGCAGATCGAGCAGAAGTACGGGATCAAGCCACTGGAGCTGGCCACCGACCACCCGGCCAAGGGCGCGGCGATCAGCGTCGTTTCCGGCTACTGGAAGAAGATCTACTCCTGCAACATCGACGGCTTCGTGCCCACCCTCAAGGAGGGGGACTGGAGCTGGAAGGACTCGGTCCGCTACACCCCGCAGTGCAAGACGATCGGCGGCACGTCCGGGTCGCCGGTGATCGACACCGCCACCGGCAAGGTCACGGCCATCAACAACACGGGCAATGAGGACGGCGAGAAGTGCACCGTCAACAACCCGTGCGAGGTTGACGAGAACGGCAATGTCACGGTGCACAAGGGCATCAACTACGCCGAGGAGACGTACGGGATACCGAAGTGCTTCGGCGCCGGCAACAAGCTGGACCTGAGCGCGGCGGGATGCACGCTGCCCAAGCCGGCGGCCACCCGTAGGTGACATGACGCGAGGTGCGATGCCGGATGCCGGGTCCCGTGCACGGGGTGCGCGGGACCCGGCGCTGTATCGGGGGAGAGGGGAAAGAGGGGCGGGAGGGGAAGAGGTGGGCCCTCCGCTGAGGGCCGCTGGGCCGGTATGCGCCATTTCACTTCGGGGTGATGGTCATGACGAGTAGCCCAGAACGTGTTCTCTGGGGCGTATCTCTGTGGATAAAGTGCTGAGCGTATGGCGCCTCTGGCGCAGAGCTGTGCCGATCCGCGGTCCCGGGGCCCCCGGCGGCCGTCAGGGAGTGGGGGAGCGACGTGCCGACCGCGATTGCCGTCACCAGCCCGGACCTCGCGCTGCCCCCGACCGACCGGCAGACCCCGGCCGCCGTCGTCCTCCAGGCCCCACAGCTCCAGTCGTTGGACGACGCCCTGACGGAGACCAGCGCCGTCCTGGAGCACCACGGCCACCTCGTCGTGCTGTACTCCTCGGCCTGTCCGCCGGAGCACATCCGCCGGATGCACACCCTGCGCGCCGTCCTGGAGAGCGACCGGATCGCCATCGTGCCGCTGCCCCTGCCGCCGCTGGGCGTGGCCCTACTGGCCCGTCAACTGCGGCAGTTGTCACTGTGCGACTTCAGCCCCGGTGTGCTGGCCGCCGCCGCGCGGCTGCTGACCCATTACCTTCACACCGGCGCCCTGCTGGGCAGCGTCAGCGGCCTGGACCGGATCGAGGTCGATCTGCGGTCCCATGTGAAGTCCTGGCTGCCCGGCGCCCACTTCGCGGTGCTGGCCCATCCCGAGCCGCAGCTGCTTCACGTGGACCGGCACAGCACCGAGGCCGGGCTGCCCGCGCCCGGATTCGCCACCCAGCTCACGGTGGCCCGCGGCCAGCTCACCTCGGACTGGGTGACCGGCACGCTTGCCCCGGCCTGGCGGGTGCAGGGGGTGTACGAGGCCCGGCTGCCCGCCGAGTCCGCCCGGTGGTGGGGAACCCAGAAGCTGATCGAATTCGCGGCGGCCATACCGGATGTGTCGGTCCTGCGGCAGCTCGTGGCCTCCGTACGGCGTGAAGAGTGCGGCTGGTGCGGCCTGGAACTCCTCGGTGACCACTGTGCGTTCTGCGCGGCGCCGCTGGCACGGGAACGGGCGGCGGGGGGTGGCGGCTCGGGCCAGGGGCCGGCGGCCATAGGCGGCTCGGAACACCGGCCGGGAGAGGGGGCGGCGGCCATCACTGCTGGGGCTTTGGGGGCGGCTTCCTCGACGGCTGCGGATTCTGTCTCGGCTGCGGCTGCGGCTGGGGCTGGGGCTCCGGGGTCTGCGCCCGCTCCCGGGGTTGCTCCCGGTTCCTCGGCGGCTTCGGCTACCGGGGCCTCTGCGGATCCCTCGGACGGTTCGGCTGCTTCGGCTCCTGCGCCCGAGCCCGGACCCGCCCCTGCGCCGACCGCTGCCCCGCCTTCCGCCCCTGCCTCCGCGTCCCCTCAGCCGCCTCACGCGTCGGCGTCCGCTCCGGCCCCCGGTCCTGCGCCTACCTCCGGGGGGCCGGGTGAGGCTGCCGCTCCTTCGGAACCGGCGGCCGGTCAGCCTCTCTCGCCGTGGGACGAGCGCGGCCTCTCGCCGGTGACACCTCCCGGTGCGGCTGGTGTGGCCGGTGTGCTCGGTGTGCCGGGTGCGGCGGATGTACGAAGTAGCGGCCGCCCCGGAGAGCCGCAGCAAGGCCAGGGGCAGGGGCAGGGCCAGTGGGACGTCCGCGGGCCGGATCTCACGGCGGGCTGCCCTGACGGGTCGGGGAACCCGTACGTCCCAGGGACCTCGTACGCGTCAGAGAATCCGTACGGGTCCGGGCGCCCGGTGCCCGGCAACCCCTACGCGTCCGACGGCGCCCGTGCTCCCGGCCCTCGTGCCCCCGGCCACTGGGACCTGCCCGGTCACCCCGATTTCGACGGCCACTCCGAGCAGCACGCCCCGCAGTACCCCGGACCCCTACAGCCCGGCCACCCACAGCCCGGCCACCCACAGCCCGGTCACTCGCAGCACCCCGGCCACCCGGAGGGTCCCGGGTACCCGGCCCCGTCCGGCCGGCCGGCGACCCCCGGTACCCCGCGGACGGTGGCCCGAGTGCGCTGAACCAGCCGGGCCGCCCGCGCCCTCCCGCCTCCGGCCGCCCGTGCCCTGCCGCCGGCTGCCGACCCGTCAGCCCCTACGGCCGGCGGACCCCGTCAGCCCCTAAGGCCAACGGACACGGCAGCCGCCGCCGGTCGCCGCCCCCGTCCAGAGCCGGCCGCCCCGCCACCTGCCCTCCCTCAGCCCCTCCCTCCCCGCCTACCCCCCCCTCCGTCCCTCCCCGCCCGTCCTCTCCCGTCCCGATCGAGGTCCCTCCCCCATGAACTCTCGCCAGCGCCGCGGAGTGATCCTGCTGCTCCTGTCGGTTCTCTGTGCGGTCGGCGCGTTCGTCGGCGTACTGTCGGTGATCCAGAACGTCGAGTCCAAGGTCGGTCCCGAAAAGACGGCGTACCGGCTGAAGACGGATGTCGCGGCCTATAAAGCGCTGGATCCTGGGCAGTTCGAGAAGGTGAAGATGCCCGAGCGGTGGCTGCCGCCCACCGCCGTGACCGACCTGGACCAGGTCAGCGGCCGGATCGCGGTGACGCCGCTGAAGAAGGGGTCGCTGCTGCAGGACGACATGATCGTCGAGCGGCCCGCGCTGAAGGCCGGACAGCAGGAGATCGCCATCATGATCGACGCGGCCACCGGGGTGGCGGGCAAGATCAACCCCGGCGCCCGGGTGAACATCTACGCCACCTTCGAGGGCAAGCGCCCCGAGGACAAGCCGGTCTCCAAGGTCATCGTCTCCGGTGCCCAGGTCATCGACGTCGGCAAGCTGACGCCGCTGGAGGCCAAGGACCCCGGCGACACCACCTCCGCCGCCACGGGGCGGCAGGCCGGTGACGCCGTCCCGATCACCTTCGCGCTGAACACCCAGGACGCCCAACGGGTCGCGTACGCCGAGTCCTTCGCCTCGCACGTACGGCTCGCCCTGCTCGCCCCCGGCAGCGAGGCCACCGTCCCGCCGGGCCAGCGCACCTACACCCTCGACGGCGACAAGTGACCCGGAGGCTCAGGTGACCATCCGTATCCTCCCGGCAATCGGTGACCCGGACGCGGCGCGTGCGGTGTCCTCGCTGCTCAACCAGCTGCCGGACGCCGAGCCCGCACCCGCCGTCGCCGACTCCGCCGCGCTGCTCCACGCGCTGGCCGGCGCCGCCGCCCAGGGGGCCGGCGGGTCGCTCGCCGGTACCCCGCCCGAGTCCGGTGCGCCGTCCGGAGTCGAAGCGCTTCCCGAGGTCGTGCTCGTCCACGAGCGGATCGGCCCGACGCCGGCGCTGGAGCTGATCCGCGAGGTGGCGCTGCGCTTCCCCGCCGTCGGCGTCGTACTGATCACCACGGATGCCGGGCCCGCGCTGTTCTCCGCGGCGATGGACGCCGGTGCCCGCGGCATCGTCGGACTGCCGCTCGGTTACGACGAGTTGGCCGCCCGGGTGCAGGCCGCCGCCCAGTGGTCGGCGGGGGTGCGGGTGCACCTGGGGGGCAGCCCCGAGGCGGCACCCGGGCCGGCCGGCACCCTGGTGACCGTGACCGGCGCCAAGGGCGGGGTCGGCACCACGGTCGCCGCGGTGCAGCTGGCGCTGGCCGCACGGGCGGCGGGCCGGAGCGTCGCGCTGGTGGACCTGGATCTGCAGTCCGGCGATGTGGCCTCCTACCTGGACGTCCAGTTCCGCCGCTCGATCGTCGATCTGGCGGGCATCACGGACATCTCCGTACGGGTTCTCCAGGACGCGGTGCACGACCACCACACGGGCCTGGGGCTGCTGCTGGCGCCCGAGGAGGGGGAGCGCGGTGAGGAGGTCGACGACCGGGCGGCCCGCCAGATCATCGGTGCGCTGCGCTCCCGCTACGAGGTGGTGCTGGTCGACTGCGGCTCCCAGATGCAGTCCGCCAACGCGGCGGCCGTCGAACTCGCCGATGTGGCCCTGTTGGTGACCACCCCGGACGTGGTGGCCGTACGGGCCGCCAAGCGGCAGGTGCGGCTGTGGGACCGGCTGCAGATCCGGCAGGCGGAGGACACCACGACCGTGGTCAACCGCCTCACCCGTAACACCGAGATCCAGCCGCCGCTGGTCGCCAAGGCCACCGGCACCCAGGTCGCCAGGACCCACGTACCGGCCGCCTTCAAGGAGCTTCAGCCCTGTGTCGACGCGGGCCGGATGCAGGACCTCGACGGGCGGTCGACGGTCCGGCAGGCGCTGTGGGCGCTGGCGGGCGAGCTCGGCCTGGTCGAGTCACCGGCCGTACGGCGGGAGGGCCGGGGAAGCCACCGGGCGCGCCCGACGCTGACGGGGCGCCGGCGCAAGGCCATAACGCCGGGGGCGGCTCCCGGTTCCGGGACGGGTCAGGGTCCGGCCCCGGGGCCGGCCTCCGGGTCGGGGTCGGGTTCCGGTATCCGCTTCGGCGCGCGGCGCGGCTCCGCGGCGGCGGCCGGCGGCTCGGGTCCGTTCGATCCGGCCGGTCCCTACGAGGAGGGCTGAGCGGTGCGGCGCCCACTGGGCGGCAACGACCGGGGGCAGGTCGCCGTGGAGTTCCTGGGGATGCTCCCGCTGATCCTGCTGGTCCTCGCGCTGCTGTGGCAGCTGGTGCTGGTCGGCTACGCGTTCTCGCTCGCCGCCCACTCCGCCGACCGGGGCGCGCGGGCCGGTACGGCGACGGAGGGCGGCGGCGCGGGCGCGTGCCAGGCCGCCGCCGAGCACGAACTGCCCAGTTCCTGGCGGGGCGGTGCCGCCATCGACTGCGGCGACGGAGGGGACGTGTGGAAGGCGACGGTCCACATCGACGTCCCGGTGCTCTTCCCCGGCGCGGGCAGCTTCCCGTGGCCGGTGCGGGGCTCGGCCGGCGCCGCGAAGGAGGACCCCCGGTGAGCGCCGTACGCCTGCCGGCCCTGTCCCGGGCCGCCGCCAAGCCCCCCGGCTCTGCCCAACCCCGCTTCGCCGCGCCCCGGCTCCGCCTGGCCGCCCGGCTCCGCCCGCCCGCCCGGCTCCGCCTGCCCGCCCGGCTCCGCGGCCACGGCCGCGACCGGGGCACGGTGTCCATCGAATTCCTCGGCTTCCTGCCGATCCTGCTGGTCATCGGGCTGGCGGTGGTCCAGCTCGGCATCGCCGCATTCGCCGTCCAGCAGGCCGGTACGGGAGCACGCGCCGCGGCCCGTACCGCCTCGATGGACGAGGCCGACCACCCACCCGCCCCGGAGGCCGCCGGCCGGGCCGCGATGAGCGACTGGGTCAAGGCCGGCATCACCGTGGGCGGCGACGGCGGCGGTTCGGTCCGAGCGACGGTGCGGGTCACCATCCCCTCGATCATCCCCGGCGTGGACAACTTCGGCACCGCCTCCCGCACCGCCACCATGCCCCGCCCGCAGGAACCCGGCGCCCTGGGCCTCGCGCCCGCCGTGGACACCGTGGACACGTACGAAGGAGCACCCCCGCGATGAGTCTGAAAGCCCGGATCGTCGCACCCGAGCCGGCCGGTGAAGCGCGCCAGGACAGCAATCTGGTCGCCGTCTACCGCGCCAAACTGCTCGAAGAGATCGACCTCGCCGAGATGTCCTCGCTGGCCGCGGCCGAGCGCCGCGGACGGCTGGAACGCGTGCTGGGCCACATCATCAGCCGTGAGGGCCCGGTCCTCTCCACCGCCGAACGCGCCCAGCTCATCCGCCGGGTGGTGGACGAGGCGCTGGGCCTCGGGGTGCTGGAGCCGCTGCTCGAAGACGCCTCGATCACCGAGATCATGGTCAACGGCCCCGACCAGGTGTACGTCGAGCGGGCCGGCCGGGTCGAGCTGCTGCCCGTCCGCTTCGCCTCGCACGAGCAGCTGATGCAGACCATCGAGCGCATCGTCTCCACCGTCAACCGGCGGGTCGACGAGTCGAACCCGATGGTCGACGCCCGGCTGCCGTCCGGCGAACGCGTCAATGTCATCATCCCGCCGCTCGCCCTGAACGGCGCCACCCTCACCATCCGCCGCTTCCCGCGCGCCTACACCCTCGCCGAACTCATCGGCATGGGCACGCTCGACGAGCAGATGCTGATGCTGCTGGCGGGGCTGGTGCGGGCCAAGTTCAATGTGGTGGTCTCCGGTGCCACCGGCGCCGGCAAGACCACCCTGCTCAACGCCCTCTCCGGCCTGATCCCGGACGGCGAGCGGATCATCACCGTCGAGGACGCCGCCGAACTCCAGCTCCAGCAGAGCCATGTCATCCGGCTGGAGTCCCGGCCGCCCAACGTGGAGGGCAAGGGCCGGATCACCATCCGCGACCTGGTGCGCAACTCCCTGCGGATGCGCCCCGACCGGATCATCGTCGGTGAGGTGCGCGGCGGCGAAACCCTCGACATGCTCCAGGCGATGTCCACCGGCCACGACGGTTCGCTCGCCACCGTCCACGCCAACAGCGCCGAGGACGCCCTGATGCGGCTGCAGACCCTGGCCTCCATGTCGGACGTCAAGATCCCCTTCGAGGCGCTGCGGGACCAGATCAACAGCGCCGTCGACTGCATCGTCCAGCTCACCCGGCACGCCGACGGCTCCCGCCGGATCAGCGAGGTCGCCCTGCTCGACTCGCGCGGCCACGAGGACTACCGCATCGCGACGGTCTGCCGCTTCGACGCCGAGCCGATGGGCGCGGACCGTATCGTGCACGGGCGGTTCCGCTACTTCCCGCTGCCGCGGCGGGTCGCCGAACGCCTCTTCATGGCGAGCGAGCCCACCCCGCCCGCCTTCGGCGTCGCCACCGATGACGCTCAACTCGCCACCCGGAAGGCCCTCTCATGACCGGCGGGAACCCCCTCGCCCTGCTCGCCCTCGGGTCCGCCCTGCTGTGCGGGGTGCTAGCGATCGCCGGCGTACGGACCTATGCCGCCGGGCACGCCCAGCGGCAGGCCGTCGTCGACCGGCTCGACGACGAGCGCAGGCTGCCGTCCGACGGACGCCGGCGCCGCTTCCCGTCCGTCGACCGCGCCCTGCGCGGCACCCGCTTCGGCCGTCGCCTCGAACTGCGGCTGGCCGCCACCGGCCTGGACGTCACCCCCGGCGAATTCGTCGTCTACATGCTCGGCGCGGTGCTCGCGCTGTGGCTGGTCGCGCAGGCCGCCCTCGCCCCGTTCTTCGGCCCGATCGCCGCGCTGGTCGCCGTCTGGGCGGCGTTCGCCTTCCTCAACTGGCAGCGCCAGAAGCGCATCGAGAAGTTCATCAACCAGTTGCCCGAGCTCTCCCGGATCCTCGCCAACGCCACCCAGGCCGGGCTGGCGTTGCGGACGGCGCTGGGCATGGCGGCCGAGGAGCTGGAGGCACCGGCCGGTGAGGAACTGGCCAAGGTCTCCGACAAGCTCTCCGTCGGCCACTCCATCGACGAGGCGCTGGGCGAGCTGGCCGAACGCCTCCCCTCCCGGGAACTCGTCGTCCTGGTCACGACCTTGGTGCTCTCCAACCGCGCCGGCGGCACCGTCGTCGGTTCGCTGCGCAACCTCACCACGACCCTGGAGGAGCGCAAGGAGACCCGCCGGGAGGTCCGCACCCAGCTCTCCCAGGTCGTCGTCACCGCCTATGTCGTCCCGCTGCTCGGCATCGGCACCCTGCTGCTGATGAACCGGATCGCCCCGGGCGCCATCGACCGGATGACCTCCTCCTTCCTCGGCCAGCTCGCGGTCGTGGTGGCCTTCGTCCTCTACGGGCTCGGGTTCTTCTTCATCCGCCGGCTGTCCAAGATCGACGTCTAGACACCGAACCGACACCGAACCGACACTGGCATCGAAACCGGCACCGGCACCGGCCTCGATACCGACACCGGCCTCGAAACCGGAACCGGCATCGACAGAGGCACCGGCCTCGATACCGGACTCGGTCCCGGAATCCGCAGGGGAACAGGAATGGGAATCGGAATTCTGCTGGCCGCGGCCTTCGCCCTCTCGGTCGTGGGCATCTGCTGCGGTATCGCGCTCTACCGCCGGGAGGCCCGGCTGCCGCCCGACCTGGCGCTGTCCCTGGAGGTCGGCGCGACCCGCACCACGGTGGTCGGTTCGGCCGTGGACCGCACCGGCATGCGCTACGCGCCGCTGGTGCTGCGGCTGATGGGCGACAAGCGCACCGCCCGGGTCCGCCGGCGGATCGACCTGGCCGGCAACCCCGGCGGGCTGACCGTCGACCGGTACGCCGCCCGGCGTGCCGTCTACGGGGCCCTCGGCTTCTTCGGCGCGCTGGTGATGTTCCTGCGCGGTCAGCCGCTGCTCGGCGTCCTGATGGTGCTCTTCGGCCTCTTCTGGACCGAGGTCGGCATCTGGGCTGCGATCCGCCAGCGCAGGGACACCATCGAACGCACCCTTCCGGACTTTCTGGACGTGCTGGCGGTCGTGGTCAGCGCCGGATTGAGCTTCCGTCAGGCGCTGGACCGGGTCGCCGAGAAGTACGAGGGGCCGTGGGCCGATGAACTGCGCATCACGCTGCGGCAGATGGACATGGGCGTCAGCCGCCGGGCGGCCTTCGAGGAGCTACGCAAACGCAACGACTCCGAACAGGTCGCCCAGTTCGTCACCGCCCTCCAGCAGGGCGAGGAGCTCGGCTCGCCGATCGTCGAGACGCTGATCCAGATCGCCAACGACATGCGCCGCACCGACGCCCAGAACGCCCGGCGCCGCGCCGCCCGCGCGGTCCCCAAGGCCACCATGGTCGTCACCACTTTTATGGTCCCGGCCACGATGATCCTGCTCATCGCGGGGTTCTTCCTGGGCTCGGGGACCAGCTTCGGCTCGCTGATGGGGGAGTGAATCGTGCCACAGCTCCCGGCCCCGGCCCGGCCCGAGGCCACCGGGCGCCGCCGGTCCGCACTCGGCACGCCCACGCCGGTTCACCTCGCCGCGGCCCTCTCCGTCCGTCGTTCCGTCTCCCGCGCCGGCACCCTTCACAACGATCACGCACGCCGGTCCGCCCTTGCGGATGCACATCTTCGAGCGGGCGGCCGCCGGGCCGGTCGCCGTGCCGACCGTGGGGCGGGCCGCCGGGCGGGCCGCCGCTCCGCCCGCAGTCGGCCGCGGCGGCCCGCATCCGGCCGGATGGGTGCCCTTCACCGTCCGCTTCTCGTCAACTCCTTCGCACGAGCAACGAGTTGTGTCACAGTGGGTGGGCGGACGATTTCGTCCGTGCCATGGCGCGGAGGGGTCGCCCGGTCCACATGGGCAGGGGAACGGGGCATGGCGCCGGAGGGGGAGCGGGGGTGGGTGAGGTGCGACTGATTGGCCGAAATGCGCCGTTGTGCCCGTCATCTGTAATCCCAAATGAGGATTGGGCACGGATTCCCTGTTCCGGGCACGCTGTTCCGGCGTACTTTTCTCGTGTCGCGAGCGCGGTCGGCCGCGCCGGCGCCACGGGGACTGACCAGCCGGACCAGAGCGGTACGGCCGCCCATGGAGGGGAAGACGATGGCGAAGCGTATTTTGGGGAACGACCGGGGACAGACCTCGATCGAGTACCTCGGCATCATCGCGGTGGTCGTGGCGATCGTCCTGGTCCTGTCGACCACGGACTTCGGCAGCCAGATCGCGAACGCCATCGCCAAGAAGATCTCCGACGTCGTCGGCATTTAGGCCCCGTCGCTGCCGTCACGGTGGTGCCGGCCACCATCCCGCGCCGTCGGCGCGACGCCGGGCAGGCCTTCCCGCTCTACATCGTTGCGGTCGCGGGCCTGCTCTTTCTCGCGCTCGCCTTCTTCGCCGTCGGGCAGGCCGCGACCACCCGCAACGGTGCCCAGACCGCCGCCGACGCGGCCGCGCTCGCCGCCGGCCAGCAGTACCGCGATCTGCTGACCAAGACCTTCTTCGACGGCCTCCGCGACGGGAGCTACCAGAGCAACCGGGCCGTGTGGAAAGACCTGCTGAACGGGCGCGGCGTCTCGTCCGACACGGCCTGCGAGCGCGCGGGCTGGTTCGCCGGACGCAACGGCGCCGACCTCTCCGGTACCCGGACCGGCTCCGGTTCCGGCTGCGTCGCGGGCTCCTGGCCCACCTCCTTCGCCGTCGCGGTCAAAACCCGGAACCCGGTGGGCAATTCCGTCATCCCGATGACCAAAAGCGCCTATGGGGAGGCCAAGGCGAAGTCCGTCGTCAAGCCCCGCTGCACCCTCGACCCCGCCACGGACGGCCCGGGGGGTACGGGCGCCACGGGAGGCACGGGCAAAACCGACGGCAAGAGCGGCGAGGGGGGCAAGGACGGGAAGGACGGGAAGGGCGGTAAGGACAAGGACGCCCCCAAGGCCACGCCCCTGGAGATCACCTGCGACGGAAAACGCTGGACGCTCGACCCCGACGACCTCCGGCATCTCCCCGACGCCTCCGACCTCTTCTCCGTACGCCTCGCCCAGTGACCGGCCGCCCCCGTACCCCGATCCGCACTCCGGCACCTCCGAGACGACCAGACGACGATCAAAGGAATCGCATCCCATGAGCATTCGGCGCACCACGAAGGCCGCCAGACGAGCGGTCGCCATGGCGAGCGCTGTCGGCCTGGCTCTCGTCGTGGCCGGCTGTGGTGGTGGCGACGGCGGTGCGAAGGGGACGGACGGCGACAAGCCCCCGGCCCGCAGCACCGCCCCCAAGGACAGCGGCCCCGGCAGCCCGGCGGCCGACTCCGACAAGGTGATCGGTGAGATGAAGGGGCCGGACGGCGTGGTGGTCACCCTGCACTCCGTGGTCCGTGACTCCGGCGGCTTCGTCACCGTCAACGGCACGGTGTCCAATCACGGCAACCGCGCCTTCAACGCGATCGACTGGCGTTCCAACGAGACCGAGCTGCGGTCCCGTTCCTCCATCTCCGGAGCCACCCTCGTCGACAAGGCGGGCAAGAAACGGTATTTGGTGCTGCGGGACACCAATGGCGAATGCCTGTGCACGACCGGCCTCAGCGGTCTGATGCCGGGGGACAGCCGCCCGATCTTCGCGCAGTTCCCGGCACCGCCGGCCAAGGTGACCCAGGTCGACTTCCAACTGCCGACCATGCCCCCCGCCAGTGTGCAGATCACGGACTGAGCGGGCACCGATGACCGCGACTCCGATGCCCGCGCCACAGACGCCCGCACCCCAGAAGCCCGCGACCTCGATGCCCGCGAGCCGGACGCCCCGAGGACGTCGCCCACACCGAGCGCCCCGTACGGCCGTCACCGCCGCCGTCGCCCTGCTGCTGACCGCGGCGCTGACGGTCCCGGCCGCCCACGCCGATCCGCCGGGCCTGACCGAGGACTCCAGCCCCCCGGTCCACATCGACCCCAACGACCCCGATCTGCGCATGGTCCAGGGCGCCAAGCTCGCCCCGTCCAAGGTCCTCAACATCAAGTCCATCGTCGAGACCGACGACGGCTCCGAGCGCCGCCAGGACACCAACGACAATGTGACCTTCTCGCTCCAGGCGGAGGTCCTGTTCGACAAGGACAGCGCCAAGCTGTCGTCGGACGCGCTGTCGCGGATCGGCGGCATCGCGGCGGAGATCAAGAAACAGAACGCCATCCGCCTGCGGGTCTTCGGCTTCACCGACAATCTCGGCTCGGCGAGCCACGGCCTGGTCCTGTCCAAGCAACGGGCCAACGCCGTCCAGCAGGAGCTGGCCAAAGACCTCGGCTCCTCCGTCAGCTTCCAGATCCGCGGCTATGGCGAGCAGTACCCGATCGCCGACAACGGCACCGAGGCAGGCCGCAAGAAGAACCGCCGGGTCGAGGTCAGCTTCCCGCGCGCCTCGTGACCCGTGGCGTCCATGCGGAAGCAGGCACGAGCGCGGGCACGCAGTATTGGACTGGTCGATTCAATACCTGCTAGCGTCACCGGTATGGCGCGACCCAGGAAGTTCGACGAGGAGCGGGCGCTGGATGCCGCGATGGAGGCGTTCTGGGCCTTCGGCTATGAAGCGACCTCCACTCAGGACCTGTGTGAGGCCACAGGTCTCGGGCGCAGCAGCATCTACAACACCTTCAAGAGCAAGCACGACCTCTTCGAGCGGGCGCTGGCCCGCTACATGGACTACAAGAACAATGAATTGTCCGTGCTGCTGGAGGGTGACCTGCCCGCGCGGCAGAAGGTCCGGGCACTGCTGTGGCGGGTGCTCGACGACGAGTTCGCCGAGGGGGCGGACGGCCGCGGCTGTCTGGTCGTCAACACCTGTGTCGAGGTGGCCGCCCATGACCCGTCCGTCGCCACCTCGCTGGAACGGGACTACGGGCTGCGGCTGGAGGCCCTCCGTGCCGTGATCGAGTCCGGTCGGCGCGATGGCGATATCGCGGCCGGCAAAGATGCCCGCACCCTCGCCCATCTGGTGATCGCCGCGATCGCCGGGCTGCGGGTCTCAGCGCGTTCCGGCGTAGGGCGCACCGCCCTGGAGGGCGTCGTGGAGGCAACGCTGAGCGCCTTCTGATCCGCACGTCCTGATGCACGTCCTGATGCGCACGTCCTGATGTGTACGTCTTGATGTGCACATCTTGATCTGTGCCTTCCGGCCCCCGCGTTACCCGCGTTCCGATCCCCGCGTCCTGATCCACACCTCCGGAGCCCGGTCGCACCACGGGCTCGTTTTGAACTGATCGTTACAAAATTAGCCCATCCGCCACCGGACCTGCCCCTCCCCCCCCACACACAACGGAGCGCTCCGTCATGCCACTTGCGATCTACCTCCTGGGCCTGGGCATCTTCGCCCAGGGCACCTCCGAATTCATGCTCTCCGGACTCCTCCCCGACATCGCCGCCGACCTCGGCGTCTCCATCCCCGGTGCCGGTCTGCTGGTCTCCGCCTTCGCCCTCGGCATGTTCCTCGGCGCACCCGTACTCGCCGTGGCCACGCTGCGGGTGCCGCGCCGCACCGCGCTGGTCGCCTTCCAACTCGTCTTCATCGCCGGGCATGTGGCAGGTGCGCTCGCACCGGCATACGGGCTGCTGTTCGCGACCCGCGTGGTGAGCGCCCTTGCCTACGCCGGTTTCTGGGCGGTGGCCGCGGCGACGGCGGTGAGCCTGGTGCCGCCGGGTGCCAAGGGGAAGGCGCTGTCGGTGGTCGCCATGGGGCTGACCCTTGCCACCGTTGTGGGTGTGCCGGCCGGTACGGTCCTCAGCCAGCACGCGGGCTGGCGCGCGGCGTTCTGGGGCGTGGCCGCTCTCACCGGGCTCAGCGCGCTCTCACTGCGGGCCGTGCTGCCCGCGGGGCACGGCACCGGCGGTGAACCCCTGTCCGTACGGCGCGAGATGCGGGGTCTGGCCCGTCCGGCGCTGTGGGTGTCCTTCCTCGTCACCGCGCTGACCTTCGGCGCGGCGATCGTCACCTTCAGCTACCTTGCCCCGCTGCTGACCGAGGTGAGCGGGCTGCCCGCGACGTGGGTGCCCGCGGTCCTCGCGCTGTACGGGGTCGGCGGGCTGGCCGGGCTGTCGTTCGGCGGACGGGTCGCCGACGCGATGCCGCTGCGGACCCTGGTCATGGGCGTGGTGGCGCTCACCGTCGTGTCCGCGGCGCTCGCGCTCACGGCGGGGAGCCTCGGCACCACCGTCCCCCTGGTCTTCGTCCTCGGATTCACCGCATTCGTCGTCAACCCGGTCCTGCAGTCACGGGTGTTCCGCCTCGCCCCCGAGGCGCCGACGATGGCAGGCGCCCTGAACACCTCCGCCTTCAACGTCGGGATCACGCTCACCCCGATGCTCGGCGGCCTCACCATCGACGCGGGCCTCGGCTTCACCTCGGTGGCCTGGGTCGGCGCCGGCACCGGTGTACTGGCACTCGCCGCCTCGGCGTGGGCCGCCGTACTGCAGCGGCGCACGGAGCGGGTCGGCGCGCCGGCCGTCGACTGCCCGGCGTACGCGGCCGGGTAGTCGGCACCCGGGGCACGGCCGGATGCCGGACCCCTCCGTCAGCGGACGGGACCCGCGCCGCGCCGGAGGTCGAGCCGGAGGCCGGGGCGCAGGCCCCAGTGCGCCATCGCGCCGGCCTCCGCCTCCAGGACCTGCCGGGCGCGGAGGCGGGGGAGTCCCAGCCGGCCCGGGCGCATGGTGCGTACGGCCAGCACGGTGAAGTCCCGGCTCAGGTAGGCGACATCGATCGCGAACCGCATCCGGAAGGTGTGCACGCTGCTCGCCGGGGTCAGCAGCAGCGCCCCCTCGATGCCGTCGCGGCCCAGCAGTCCGCGGCTGCGGGCGCGCCAGGACGCCGCGATCTCCACCGGAATGATGTCCTCCGCGCCGTACAGGACCCCCGGGCCGTTCTCCCCACGCACCATGCACAGCGTTCTATCAGCTCCCGCCTGCCGGCTCCGCCAGCTCCCGCCTGCCGGCTCCGCCAGCTCCCGCCTGCCGGCTCCGCCAGCTCCCGCCTGCCGGCTCCGCCAGCTCCCGCCTGCCGGCTCCGCCAGCTCCCGCCTGCCGGCTCCGCCAGCTCCCGCCTGCCGGCTCCGCCAGCTCCCGCCTGCCGGCTCCTTCCGTGCCCGCACGCCGGATCCTTCTTCCGCCGTCCGTCCCCTCCTGCGAAGCGGGACACCCTATGGTCGGCACGTGCCAGTGATGCTGATGGTTCTCGCCGCCGCCTACGGGGTCGCGGCCGGGGTGCTCCTGCCACGGCCCGCCCACCGGATGGCCGTTGGGCCCGAGGAGGAGTGGTGCGCGGTCTGCCCCCGCGGGCATGCGATCACCGGGGTGGCGCGCGGCTGGCTGGGGCGGGGGCACTGCCCGCGGTGCGGGGCGTACGGGCCGGGGGCGCTGCCGATGGCGGCGGCCACCGCACTGGCCTGTGCGGCCCTGGCGGCGGCCACCGGACCGCGGCCGGAACTCGTCGCCTGGCTGGCGATGACACCGGTCGCGGTGCTGCTGATGGCCGTCGACTGGCGGGTCCGGCGCCTCCCGGACGTGCTGACGCTGCCCCTCGCCGTGATGGCGGCGGTGCTGCTGGGGCTCGGCGGCTGGTTCACCGACGAGGGCGGGGCGTGGCGGCGGGCGCTGCTGGGCGGACTCGTCCTGGGGGCGTGCTACCTCCTGCTCTATGTCGTCAATCCGCAGGGCATCGGGCTGGGCGACGCCAAGCTGGCGGTCGGGCTGGGGATCGCCCTCGGGTGGTACGGCTGGCGCACCCTCGTCCACGGCGGGGCGGCGGGTGTGCTGCTCGGTGCGCTCTACGGTGCGGGGCTGCTGATCGTCCGGCGTGGTGCACGGGGGACGGCCATGCCCCTCGGGCCCTTCATGATCCTCGGGGCGTTCGGCGTGCTGCTGCTGGGCGCCGCCGCGACGCCCGCCTGACGGGACGGGCCGGAGACGACCGGCCGGAGACGACAGGCCGGAGACGACGGGCCGGAGACCGAGCCACGCCGCCGCGCGCCGGTGCACGAAGCACCCCTCCTGCGGGGTTATGGTGGAAACCCCCCCTCGGGCCGGTCCGTATCCCCCCCCACGGACCGGCCCGCTTTTTGTTTCCGTGCCCCGGCTTGTCTCCGTGCACCGGGCCGGTCCCCGCGCGGCGGCGCGGTGCGGCAAGGCCGACACAGCGAGCCCGATCGCCGGACCGGCGCTAGCGCCGTGCCCAGATGTTCACGCCGTCCGTCGTCCTCGCGAACTCGTCGATCTCGGCCAGCTCGGCGTCCGTGATCTCAGGGGCGTCGAGGGCGGCGATATTGGCCTCCAACTGGGTGACGCTGCTGGCGCCGATCAGGGCGGAGGTCATCCGGTCGTCGCGCAGCACCCAGCGCAGCGCGAGCTGGGCCAGCGACTGGCCGCGCTGGGCCGCGATGTCGTTGAGGCCGCGCAGGCGGCGGACGACCTCGTCGGACAGCAGGCCCGGGTCCAGGGACTTGCCCTGGGAGGCCCGTGAGCCCTCGGGGATGCCGTGCAGGTACTTGTCCGTGAGCATGCCCTGCGCAAGTGGCGCAAAAGAGATGCAGCCCATGCCCTCGGCTTCGAGGGTGTCCAGCAGCAGATCGTCCTCGGTCCAGCGGTTGATCATTGAGTAGGAGGGCTGGTGGATCAGCGCGCGGACGCCCATTTCCCGCAGGATTCCGGCCGCCTCACGGGTCTGCTCGGCGTTGTAGGAGGAAACCCCGACATACAGGGCCTTACCCTGCTGGACGGCGGACGCCAGCGCGCCCATCGTCTCCTCCAGCGGCGTGTCCGGATCGAAGCGGTGCGAGTAGAAGATATCGACGTAATCGACACCCATCCGCTTCAGTGAGGCATCCAGCGACGAGAGGAGATATTTCCGCGAACCCCATTCACCGTACGGGCCCGGGTGCATCAGATATCCGGCCTTCGTCGACAGAATCATCTCGTCGCGGTAGCCGCGGAAGTCCTGCGCGAAGATCTTTCCGAAGTTCAGCTCGGCGGACCCGGGTGGCGGACCGTAGTTGTTGGCCAGATCGAAGTGGGTCACGCCCAGATCGAAGGCGCGGCGCAGGATGTCCCGCTGGGAGCTCAGGGTGCGGTCATCCCCGAAGTTGTGCCACAGTCCAAGGGAGATAGCGGGGAGTTTGAGTCCGCTGTGACCCGTTCTCCGGTACTTCATCGAGTCGTAGCGGGAATCCGCCGCGCGGTAGTCGGTGCCAGTCATGCTCATCTCCCTATCACGTACCTGTGACCTACCTGATTGGGCTGTCGAGACAGCCGAGAAGTAAAGTTGCCCACTTGAGGCGACGGGGCGACCGCCATTGGCACGGAGGGGCTGGACCACACATGCTGCGATCTTCCGGGATGCGCATCCCTTATCCGCCTGCATTGCGCAATCTGGTCTACCGGCTGTACGCGCGCAGGGTGGAGGGGCGCCTGGATCACACCCAGGTGCCCAAGCACATCGGCGTCATCCTGGACGGCAACCGGCGCTGGGCGCGGGCCGACGGGCGGACGCCCGAGCAGGGCCACCAGGCCGGTGCGGCCAAGATCAGTGAGCTGCTCGGCTGGTGCGAGGAGACCGATGTCGAGGTGGTCACGCTGTGGCTGCTGTCGACGGACAACCTCGACCGGCCCGAGGTCGAGCTGAAGCCGCTGCTGGGCATCATCGAGAACACCGTCCGGGATCTGGCCGCCGACGGCCGCTGGCGGGTGCACCACGTCGGCAACCGCGATCTGCTGCCGGCCGCCACCCAGCAGGTGCTCAAGGAGTCCGAGCAGGCCACCCGCGACAACACCGGCGTCCTGGTGAACGTCGCGGTCGGCTACGGCGGCCGGCAGGAGATCGCCGACGCGGTGCGCTCGCTGCTGCTGGACCACGCCGAGCGCGGCACCTCCTTCGAGGAGCTGGCGGAGATCGTCGACATCGACCTGATCTCCGAGCACCTGTACACCCGCGGCCAGCCCGATCCGGATCTGGTGATCCGTACGAGCGGTGAGCAGCGGCTGTCGGGCTTCATGCTGTGGCAGAGCGCCCATTCGGAGTACTACTTCTGCGAGGTTTTCTGGCCGGCGTTCCGGAAGGTCGACTTCCTGCGCGCCCTGCGCGACTACGCCGCCCGGCACCGGCGCTACGGCTTCTAGGGGTGCCCGGGGCGCTTCGCCGCGTTCCGCCGCATTCGGCCATAAGGGTCACTCACACCCCGTGAGCCTGATTCACCCCTGAAGTCCTTGATGCCCCTTCCGTTGCGGGGTGTCACCAGGCCCCGTCGGCTCCATGTGCCGCTGACGGGGCCTCTTCTGACACACCATCCCCTCGGGTACCACCTTGGCGACGCCGTCGCCCGGCGAGCAGGCGTTACCCAAGGTTCATCGACCGTGCGTCATATGCCGTGGCATGGCTACGCAGGTTCGAGGGAATATCCCTTCCAGGTCGGCGTCCGGAACAAGCCATCGGGCGCCGCATCTCAGCGGACGGCACGGGGTCGTCCGCCCGGGAGGCCCTTTGCACATCACGGAGGTCCGTGCGTACCGCACGGTCGACGCGGAGGGCCGGCGTTCGGCCCGCGCACTGTGGTCCGAGCCCGGTCCGGTCACCAGATGGCCGGGGGTCCCGGAGGCGCTGCCCAGCGACAGCTGGACAAGCGGCGCCCCCGGGAGTACACCGCCCCGCGACGCCGTCGCACCCCAACCTCATCCGAGGGGGTTCGTCCACCCGTGGTGAACATCAAGCAGCGCCGTGAGCACGACCGGCGCACTTATGTCCTCGACACCAGTGTGCTGCTGGCGGATCCAGGAGCCATGGCCCGCTTCGACGAGCACGAGGTCGTGCTGCCGGTCGTGGTGGTCACGGAACTGGAGGCCAAAAGGCACCACCCCGAGCTCGGCTACTTCGCCCGGCAGGCGCTGCGCCTGCTGGACGAGTACCGGGTGCAGTTCGGGCGGCTGGACTCGCCCATCCCCATCGGGGATCTCGGCGGGTCGCTCCGGGTCGAGCTGAACCACTCCGACCCCGGAATACTGCCCGCGGGCTTCCGGCTCGGCGACAACGACTCGCGGATCCTCGCCGTGGCGCGCAATCTGCAGGCCGAGGGGTACGACGTCACCGTCGTCTCCAAGGACCTGCCGCTGCGCATCAAGGCGTCCTCGGTCGGGCTGCTGGCCGAGGAGTACCGCGCCGAGCTGGCGATCACCGATTCCGGCTGGACGGGGATGGCCGAGCTGACCGTCTCCGCCGAGCAGATCGACGACCTCTTCGCCGCCGAGACCGCTCATGTGCCGGAGGTCTCCGAACTTCCGGTACATACCGGACTCGTACTGCAGTCCGACCGCGGCAAGGCGCTCGGCCGGGTCACCGCGGAGGGCGCGGTCCGGCTGGTACGCGGCGACCGGGAGGCGTTCGGGATCCACGGCCGCAGCGCCGAACAGCGGATCGCGCTGGATCTGCTGCTCGACCCGGATGTCGGCATCGTCTCGATGGGTGGCCGGGCCGGTACCGGCAAGTCGGCGCTGGCGCTGTGCGCGGGCCTGGAGGCCGTATTGGAGCGCCGGCAGCACCGCAAGGTGATGGTGTTCCGCCCGCTGTACGCCGTCGGCGGGCAGGAGCTGGGCTATCTGCCGGGCAGCGAGGCGGAGAAGATGAGCCCCTGGGCCCAGGCCGTCTTCGACACGCTGTCCGCGGTGACCAGCAAGGACGTCATCGAAGAGGTGGTGGGGCGCGGCATGTTGGAGGTGCTGCCGCTGACCCATATCCGGGGGCGCTCGCTGCATGACGCGTTCGTCATCGTGGACGAGGCCCAGTCGCTGGAGCGGAACGTCCTTTTGACGGTTCTGTCCCGTATCGGCGCCAACTCCCGAGTCGTGCTGACGCATGATGTCGCGCAGCGCGACAACCTCCGGGTCGGGCGGTACGACGGTGTGGTCGCCGTCGTCGAGAAGCTGAAGGGGCATCCGCTGTTCGCCCACGTCACGCTGAACCGCTCGGAGCGCTCGCCGATCGCGGCCCTGGTGACCGAATTGCTGGAGGACGGCCGGATCTGACCGGTTGTGAACACAGCGCCGCCCGGCAAAGCGAAGGAGCTTAGCCGGGCGGCGCAGTGCTGCGAGTGGATATCCGAAAATCGTTTGCCGTAAACGAGGTGTGAGCTTTCACACCCAGCGGGGAATTGCCTCCCGGCCTCCCGGTCGGGCAGAGTCTGGGTCCTGTCAGGCCCCGCATACGGCACCAAGCACCCCATCGGGGTGCCCCCGGTCGAACGAAGGTGAGACTGGGGGAGGCGTGTAGAACCAACGAACTTCATAGCGATGCGCCGTATGCCGCCCGAGCACCACGCGGACCCCGAGGGGGACGTACCGGGCCAGTGCTTCCCGTGACCAGTCGGACCCTCCGCTCAACAGGGCCCGGAACAAGGGGAGGCCAGCGTCAGGGGCACGATTGCGCCCGCGAGGTCACCTATGCGGGCGATGCTGGAAGGAAAACGTGTGAGCCGGATCTCGGTCCGGGGATTCGCCGTGGCATCCGCCACCGCGGTCACCACCGTCGGCGCCGTGGTCGGCGTCGCTGCAGGCAACGAGCCCGCCTCGGTCGGCAACACCGAGGCCACCGCTGCCGACGCGACGATCGCCGACATCCCCGCGGGCGCACAGGCCCAGGTGCAGACGGCTTCCCTGACGCAGCAGGCGGACGACCAGTCCACCCAGGCGGACACGGCAGCACTGAAGTCCGCTCAGGAGTCGGCCCGCAAGGCTGCCGCTGAGACCGCGCAGAGCAAGAAGGACGCGGCGGACCAGGCGAAGGCCAAGAAGGAGGCCGACGCACGCAAGGAGAAGCAGGCGGCGTCCCGCTCCTCCGCGCGCGGCGACCTGGGCGACCTCCTCGGCAAGGCCTCGTACTCCATCGGCGAGACGCAGTCCATCGCGCGGCAGATGATGGCCGGCGACCAGTTCCAGTGCTTCAGCCACATCGTGGACCACGAGTCCGGCTGGAACTACAAGGCCACCAACGCCGGCTCCGGCGCCTACGGCCTGGTCCAGGCGCTGCCCGGCTCCAAGATGTCCTCTGCGGGTTCCGACTGGCAGACCAACCCGGCCACCCAGATCAAGTGGGGGCTGAACTACATGAACGACCGCTACGGCAGCCCCTGTGGCGCCTGGTCGTTCTGGCAGGCCAACAGCTGGTACTAGGCCCGCCGGCAGTACCACCGCACTTCCGAAACCCCCGAACGCGGCAGCGTCGGGGGTTTCGTGCGTCCGGCACAGGTAACGTCGTGCCCGTCAGGTTGTGGCGCGTGGGAGGGGAAGAGGAAGGCACATGTCCAGATTGCCTCAGTGGGTCGGTGGCCTCGGCGCCGGTCTGACCCGGCTCTCGCAGCGGATGGAGGATCAGCGCCGCCGTGCGGAAGCCGCGGTGGGGGTTCCCCCTGGCGGGAGCTTTCCGGACTCCTCGGTGGAGGCCGGCGACTCGGGAGAGCTGAGGCGTGCCGGTCATGCGGATGCCCCCGCGGCCGGGGGTCCGGCGGACGGCGCAACGCCGCACGGCGGTGCGCCGGCCACGCTCACGGTCCCCCGTACCCAACTGCCGGAAGCCACGGACGGGGTGCCGCACCCCGCGACCGAGCTCGCCGCGCCGTCCCCCGATGCCGTCCCGCCGGAGAACGTCCCCCCGCCGCCGTCCTACGCCCCGGCCGTCGCGGCCCGCCCCGATCCGGTCGACGCGGTGCCGTGGGGCGTACGGGTCGCCGCCGAGGCGGGCTGGCGGCTGCTGGTGCTGGCGGCCACGCTGTGGGTCCTCGCGCGCGTCATCACCACCATCGAACTGGTGGTGCTCGCCTTCATCGCGGCGACGCTGATCACCGCGCTGCTGCAGCCCACCGTGGGCTGGCTGCGCCGGCGCGGGCTGCCGCGTGGGCCGGCCACCGCGCTGACCTTCATCAGCGGGTTCGTCATCATGGGCCTGGTCGGCTGGTTCGTGGTCTGGCAGGTCCAGGACAACATCGACTCGGTCTCCAGCCGCATCCAGGAGGGCATCACCGAGCTCAAGGGCTGGCTGCTGAAGAGCCCGTTCCATGTGACCGAGTCTCAGATCACCCAGATCGCCAAGAATCTGCAGGACGCGGTCGGCGCCAACACCGAGGCCATCACCTCGGCCGGTCTGGAGGGCGTCACCGTCGTCCTCGAAGTGCTCACCGGCATCCTGCTGGCGATGTTCACCACGCTCTTCCTGCTCTACGACGGCCGGCGGATCTGGAACTGGGTGCTCAAGCTGGTCCCGAGCGCGGCTCGCGAAGGGGTGGCGGGCGCCGGGCCGCGGGCCTGGCGGACGCTGACCGCCTATGTGCGCGGCACGGTGGTCGTCGCCCTGATCGATGCCATCTTCATCGGTATCGGCCTGTACTTCCTCAATGTGCCGCTGGCCGTGCCGCTCGCCGTCTTCATCTTCCTGTTCGCCTTCATTCCGCTGGTCGGCGCGGTGGTCTCGGGTGCGCTGGCGTGTGTCATCGCGCTGGTCGCCAACGGGGTGTTCACGGCGCTGATGGTGCTGGCGGTGGTGCTGGCCGTCCAGCAGATCGAGGGGCACGTCCTGCAGCCGTTCATCCTGGGCCGGGCGGTCCGGGTGCATCCGCTCGCGGTGATCCTGTCGGTCGCCGCGGGCGGTCTGATCGCCGGTATCGGCGGTGCGGTGGTCGCGGTGCCGCTGGTCGCGGTCACCAACACGGTGGTCGGCTACCTGCGTTCGTACTCCAGGGAACAGGCGGTACGGATGGCGGTGGCCCCGCGCGGCGCCACCGCGATCTCGGTGGCGCCGACTCCGCCCCCGGTGCGGGCCAGGCCCGAGGAACCCGGGGCGTAGGGCACCTTCTCCGGGTCGCCCGGACCGGTCCGGGCGACCCGTGTGATCGGTGTCATCCGGTTGATCCGGAAGACACTTCCCGGCCGCGACTTCCCGGTCGCGCCGGGCACCGGACGCACAGAACCCCGCAGACGCCAGGTCTGCGGGGTTCTTGTGTGCGGGTGTCCCGCGCGCGCCGGAATTACTCGGCGAGCGCGGCCTCGGCGTCGAGGGTGGCGCCGACGGCCTGCAGGACGGACGCGATCTTGACGGCCTCCTGGATCGTCTCGCGGTCCACACCGGCCTTGCGGAGCACCTGCTCGTGCGAGTCCAGGCACATACCGCAGCCGTTGATGGCCGAGACGGCCAGCGACCACAGCTCGAAGTCGACCTTGTCCACGCCCGGGTTGCCGATGACGTTCATCCGCAGACCGGCGCGCAGGGTGCCGTACTCCGGGTCCGACAGCAGGTGCCGGGTCCGGTAGAAGACGTTGTTCATCGCCATGATGGCGGC
Organism: Streptomyces lydicus; assembly: GCF_004125265.1. Taxonomy (GTDB): domain Bacteria; phylum Actinomycetota; class Actinomycetes; order Streptomycetales; family Streptomycetaceae; genus Streptomyces; species Streptomyces lydicus_C. The sequence goes on along the minus strand of NZ_RDTE01000003.1, from coordinate 3,152,594 downwards.
GGCGGACTTCGCGGCGCTGTAGGCCTCGGCGGAGAGGTTGGCCTTCGCCTCCGGCTCCAGCTCGCGCAGCACCTTCGGCGAGCGCGAAGCGATCGCGCAGGCCAGCACGGTGCCCCACAGCTGCTGCTGCGGCAGGTCGCTGTTGCCGATGACCGAGCCGAGGTTGAGCTTGAGGTCCTTGGCGTAGTCCGGGACCGCGGACTTCAGTTCGTCGAGAGCCATGTCAGATCTGCCTCCAGTTCGCTAGCTGCGGTTCACTCGCCCGAGAGCAGCGCGACCGGGTCGAGGGTCTCGTCGCCCTTGGACCAGTTGCAGGGGCACAGCTCGTCGGTCTGCAGGGCGTCGAGGACCCGCAGGACCTCCTTGGGGTTACGGCCGACGGAACCGGCGGTCACCATGGTGAACTGGATCTCGTTGTTCTGGTCGACGATGAAGACGGCGCGCTGCGCGAAGCCGTCCTCGCCCTCGATGCCCAGGTCGCGCATGAGCTCGTGCTTGGAGTCGGCGAGCATCGGGAAGGGCAGGTCGGTCAGGTCCGGGTGGTCCTTGCGCCAGGCGTGGTGCACGAACTCGGAGTCGCCGGAGAAGCCGAGGACCTGGGCGTCACGGTCGGCGAACTCGTCGTTCAGCTTGCCGAAGGCGGCGATCTCGGTCGGGCACACGAAGGTGAAGTCCTTGGGCCACGCGAAGACGATCTTCCACTTGCCCTCGTAGGTCTTGTGGTTGATCTGCTCGAACTCCGCGCCCTTCTCCAGCGAGACGCAGGCGGTCAGGTCGAACTCGGGGAACTTGTCACCGACAGTGAGCACGTACTCTCCTTGTTGCGCAGAAAGTCCCTTTTGAGGACTTTCCTTGAGGCTTGGACGGGTTACACACTGCCACAGCAGGCATTGATCAGGGAAATAGCTAGACTGGTTGATGTTGATCGGAGGTGGTTATCAGTGGCTTCACCGGCGAGTCAGGGCGGCAGACCCCGCCAGCCGAGCCTGGCCCAGCTGCGGGCGTTCGTGGCGGTGGCCGAGCATCTGCATTTCCGCGAGGCGGCGGCCGAGATCGGAATGAGCCAGCCCGCGCTGTCCGGGTCGGTCTCCGCGCTGGAGGAGACCCTGGGAGTGCAGCTGCTGGAGCGTACGACGCGCAAGGTGCTGCTGTCGCCCGCGGGGGAGCGGGTGGCCGCGCGGGCCAGGACGGTCCTGGAGGCCGTCGGCGATCTGATGGAGGAGGCGGAGGCGGCCCGCGCACCGTTCACGGGCGTGCTGCGGCTCGGCGTCATCCCTACCGTCGCCCCGTATCTGCTGCCGGCCGTCCTGAAGCTGGTCCATGAGGCCTACCCCGACCTGGACCTCCAGGTGCACGAGGAGCAGACCGCCTCCCTCCTGGACGGCCTGTCCCACGGACGCCTCGACCTGCTCCTGCTCGCCGTGCCGCTCGGCGTCCCCCAGATCACCGAACTCCCGCTCTTCGACGAGGATTTCGTCCTGGTCGCACCCAAGGACCACTGGCTCGGCGGCCGCGGCGACATCCCGCGCCAGGCCCTCCAGGAACTGGACCTGCTGCTGCTGGACGAGGGCCACTGCCTGAGGGACCAGGCCCTGGACATCTGCCGGGAGGCCGGCCGGGACGAGAACACCCCCGTGACGACCAGCGCGGCGGGCCTGTCCACCCTGGTCCAACTCGTTGCCGGCGGCCTCGGCGTGACCCTGCTGCCCCGCACCGCACTCCGCGTCGAGACCGGCCGCAACGACCAGCTCACCACCGGCTACTTCGCCGACCCGGCGCCCGCACGGACGATCGCCCTCGCCATGCGGACGGGCGCCGCCCGCCAGGGCGAGTTCGAGGAGTTCGCGGCGGCGCTGCGGGCCGCGCTGCGGGGGCTGCCGGTGCGGATGGCCGGGGGGTGAGGGTCAGGGGCGGTGCGAGGCGCGGGGCCTGGCGTCGTCCAGGGTCTGGGCCACGTCCAGGGAGACTTCGGCCCCGATCGACTCGGGGAGAGTGACCTTTTCGCCGGCCACGTGGATGCGGTGTACTCCGTAGCCGTCTCTCATGGGCTCGGTGAGGACGTGGAGACGTTCGTGCTTGCGGTCGACGATCACATAGACCGGGATCCTGGCGGCACCGTAAGCGGTGACCTTCGTGCGCAGGTCGTTGGAGTAGTTCCCGGAGGTGATCTCAAGGACCATGCGGAAGGCTGCCGGGTCGCAACATTCGTACTGGATGACATGGTCTTCGAAGTCGGCGTCGACAACGGACAGGTCCGGAACGGCGAAATTCTCCGGGCCGTCCGGTAGCCACAGCCCGAGCCCTTCAAGGATTTCCGTTTCGCCGCCGTCCAAGCCCGCGGCGACGAAGGGGCGCCTGAGGCGGGCCAGCCCCTTCGCGTGGGCAGGGTCCCGGGGTGGGGTCACGGTGAGGACGCCTCCGAGGATCTCGACGCGGTGGCCAGGGAGCTGCTTCATGAGCTGGTCGGCCTGCTGGAGGAGCGTCAGCGGCTTGTGCCCGCCCGCGTACGGTCCCTCGACAGCTGCTGCGGACATTGCACGCCTCCCGTTGGCTGGTGCCGAGACCATCATGGTAGGCGGGGAGCCTTTACAGGTCTTGTATGACCACGTTCATCCGTTCGTGGATCGCCCGCCCGGCCCCTCCGGCGCCATCAGGACGGGCCGTGTCGGGGCGCCGTCCACCCCGGCCCCCGCCCCCCCCGCTCAGACCGCTCCGCCCCGGTCATACGTCAGGAAGGCCGGGCCGCTCTGCAGGAGCGTGTGCTCGGTCAGTTCCCAGGTGTGGGGGCGGAAGGGGGTGGTGGGGGAGAAGAGGGGGAGGGCGGAGCCGAGGGTGAGGGGGCTGAGTTTGACGATCAGCTGGTCGATCTCGGGGTAGAGCACGCCGGCCAGTTCGCTGCCGCCGAGCAGCCAGATGCTTGAGGTAGTCGTCGGCGAGCGGCCAGAAGCCGTCCGGGCCGGTGGGGTCCGCACCGTCCGGGTCGGCGAGGAAGTCGTCGAGGGGGCGGCGATGCAGTAGACGAGCCGGCGCACAAGAGGTCCCCCTGGAGCAGTTGGCGGGCACTGCTGCGTGCGGAGTGATCTCGCAGGTTCATTCCGCACGCAGCCCGTCCGGGCGCATCAGGCGCCACAGCAGCGGCAGGGAGAGCGCGGTGACGCCGAGGACGACGGTCGCCGCGGTGCCGGTGAGGGTGAGGATGCCCCACCAGTCGGCCTGCCAGGGGAGGCCCGCCATGTGGAGGAGCAGCCGGCCGAGGGCCAGTCCGCAGCCGAGTGCGAGCGCCAGGCCGAGGACCACGGGGACGGTCGTCTGCCACAGGATCGAGCGGCCCAGCACGGCGCGCGGGGTGCCGAGGGCGTCCAGGGCGGACAACACCCGTGCGCGGTCGCGGAGTTGTTCCAGGGTGCTGATCAGCAGACCGCAGCCGATCAGCAGCAGTACGGCGGCGGCGCAGGCGGTCAGGCCGTGGCGGAAGGCGGTGACGGTGCCGGCGGTGCTGCCGTCCTCGGAGGTGCTGACGTCGATCCGCGGCGAGAGCGCGGCGGCCGTGTTGCGGACGTGTTCGATGGCGTCAGGAGTGCGCGGGTCGAGCCGCAGCAGGGCGGTGACCTGGGGGTGGCGCAGCAGCGTGGGGGGCAGGGCCGCGGGGGTGGCGAGCAGCCGGGAGCCGCTGAAACGGGGCGGGAGGCCGCCGGGCACGGCGGTGGCGGGGCGGGCCGTGCGAGGGACGGGCCAGAGGGCGGGCGCCCGGTGGTCGCTGCGGCTGCCGACCGGGTCGAGGGCCAGCCGTGCGCCCGGGCGGGGGAGCGAAGAGCTGCCGTCAGGGCTCTCGACGAGGAAGACGTCCCCTTCGGAACAGGCGCCGAGACGGGCCAGTTGGCGCAGGGCGGCGCAGTCGGCGACGGTCACCCGGTACGGCTCGGGGTCGTCGCCCGCGCCGGGCGCGGTGTGCGCCAGGGTGCGCTGGTGGCGGGCGGAGTCCGCGTAGCCGGAGACCATGCCGTGCGCCGCGCGGACGCCCGTGGCCGCGCGCAGCCGGGCGTACAGCTGCGGGGCGCGGGCGACGGGCACCGTGCCGTCGCGCGCGTCGACCTCGGTCCACGCGGGGCCGCGGCGCTGCTCGTCGAGGCTCTGGGAGCCGGTCAGCAGCAGCTGTACGGCGAGGGCACCGGCCACCGCGACGGTGATCCCGCTGACCGAACGGCTCGCCGTGGTACTGCTCAACTGCAGGCGGCGGACCGCAAGTTGCCAGGCCTGGCCGCCGAGGCCCGCGCCGTCCGGACGGGCCACCGCGGTGTCCACCAGCCACGGCAGCAGCGCCGCCACGCCCAGCAGAAGCAGCGCGGCCCCGAGGACCAGCTGGGCGTCGGCGAGGTCGCCGCGGCCCGGTCCGCCGATCGCCTGCGGCAGCAGCAGCGCCGCTCCGGCGGCCGGCAGCAGCAGCCGCCACCACAGCCGTCGGCGGCGCGGCACAGCCGTGCGGGTGACGCCCAGCGGCTCGGCGGCGACCCGTCGCATGGCGGTCAGCGTGACGCCGACCGAACAGAGCGGGACGGCCACCGCGACACAACCCGCGAGTACGGCATCCGGCGACACGTCGGACGGAAAGCACCCGATGCCGAAGAGGGAGACGCCGGTGAGCGGGATCCGTCCCGCAAGGAAGAGCGCGGCGCCGGTGAGCAGGCCGAACAGCGCCCCGGCCAGCGCCTCGCCGGCGGCGATCCGCGCGGTGGTGGCCCGGTCGGCACCGACCAGCCGCAGCGCGGCGAGCCGCCGGTCGCGGCGCTCCCCGCCGAACCGCACCGCGGTCGCGATGAAGACGGCCACGGGAGCCAGCAGCGCCACACAGCTCACCAGGATGACCAGCACCATCAGGGGACTGGCCCGGAACGGGTCCCCGTGGTCGCCGAACGCGGTGATCCGCTCGATGCCGCCGCCGGGCCGCAGCAGAGCGTCGCTGCCCTGGTAGAAGAGGAGTTCACCGGGGTGGACGAGCCCCGCATCGCCGATGGTGGCGGTGATCCGCAGAGAGCGGAAGCGCTTCTTGAGCAGTGCGCCCCCGGGGGCGGACAGCAGGTCCGACAGTGCGGGGGAGACGGCCATCTCGCCGGGCCCCGGCAGCCGGGACAGGCCCGGCGGTACGGGGGCGTGGGGCCCCTCGGCCCTCAGGAGCAGGCCGCGCACCGGCAGATCGCGGTAGGCGCTGCCCACCGGGGCGGTCAGCAGCGTCCGGTCCGAGGGCCCGGCCCCGGCCGCGGCGGGCACGACGTTACGGGCCCGGTGCCGCGCCGTGGCGGCGTCCAGCACATTCGGGACCGCGGTCGCCAGCAGCAGGACGGCGACGCCCAGGCCGACGCCGAGCGCGGTCAGCGTCGTACGGATCCAGCCCTCGCGGCCACCGGTGACGGCGAACCGGGCGCCCATGGCGAGGTCGGTGCCCCAGCGGCGGAGCGTCGCGCCCCGGCCCGGACGGGAGGCGCCGGGCAGTGCCGCGCTCACTCCGTCCGCAGCCCTTCGGGCCGCATCATCCGCCACAGCGGCGGCAGGCTCAGCAGCGTCACCAAGAAGATCATGCCGCCGCCGGCCCCGGTGATGCCCGCCACCACCGGCCAGTCGACCGTCACCGGGTTGTCGATCGTCGTCAGCAGCAGCGTCCCCAGCGCCAGCCCGCAGCCCAGCGCCAGGCCCAGTCCGAGCAGTACGGGCAGGGCGGTCTGCCACAGCACCGACCAGCCCAGGGTGGCGCGGCGGGTGCCGTACGCATCGAGGGTGGACAGCAGCCGGCGGCGCTCGTGGAGCTGTTCGACGGTGGAGATGACCAGGCCCGAGCCGATCAGCAGCAGGGTGAGGACGGCACCGGCGAACAGGCTGTTGCGGACGCCGGTGTACTGCGCGTCATGTGGATTGTCGACGGCGGAGGACTCGTTCATCGTCGGATCGATACGGGCCACGGTGTTGCGGATGTGCTCCACGGCGTCCGGGGTGCCGCGATCGAAGTCGACCTTGAACTCCGCGGTGGGGTGGCCGAGCCGGCCGGTGTCGAGGGCGGACGGGGTGGCCAGCAGGTCGTACGAGAAGTGGTCGGGGCCGCGTGCGCGGTCGAGGAGCCGGACCTCGCGGGCCGCCGCGGGGACCGCCCAGGGGTGCGGGGGCCGCGGATCTTCGGAGACGTACGGGGGGTTGAGGCTGACCGTCGTCCCGGGCGCGAGCGCGGCGTCCCGGCCCGTGACATCGGTGAGGAACACCTCGCCGTCCCGGCAGGAACCCAGGTGGGCCAGTCTGCGCAGCTCGGCGCAGTTGCCGACGGCGAGCGTCGAGAGCCGTGCACCGGACGCGGGACGGCCGGCGGCCGGCAGCCGGGCGATGTTCGCGTCGATCGTGCCGCGGACCGCCGTTACCCCTGGCGTGGCGCGCAGCGCGCCGAGCGCCCGCCGGGTCTGCGGCCAGCCCTTGGCCCCGGCCCACAGACTGATTCGCGGGAGCTTGCCGGACTCCGCGTACGCCTGGGCGTAGCCGGTCTGCATCCCCGTCATGAGCATATGGATCGCGATGGCCCCGGCCACCGCGATGGTGATGCCGCTGACCGCGCGGGTGGCCGAGCTGCTGCTCAACTGCAGGCGGCGGACCGCGAGTTGCCAGGCGACCGGACCGCCGTGCAGCCGGCCGACCACCGCGTCCACCAGCCAGGGCAGCAGGGCGGTGACGCCGAGCAGCAGCAGCATCGCGCCGGTCGCGAGCCGGAGGGCGTTGAACGGGGTGTCGCGCCACGGCTGCGCCCGGGCCAGCGGCACCAGCAGCGCGATGCCCAGGGCGGGCAGCGCCACCCGCCACCACAGCCGGCGGCGCAGCGCGGGGCGGTTGCGGACGATGCCCAGCGGTTCGACGGTGATGCCGCGCTGGGCGAACAGCGTCACCACGACCGCCGCCGCCGGCACGAGTACGGCGATCAGCGCGACGGCGAGCGGGGCGGGCGCCACGTCCGAGGGGAAGACATTGACGCCCCACAGTGTGATCACCGAAGCGCACTGCCGGCCGGCCAGGAACAGTGCGCCGCCGCCCGCCAGCCCCAGCAGCGCACCGAACAGCGCCTCACCGGAGGAGATCCGGCGGGTCGTACGGACATCGGCGCCGACCAGCCGGAGCGCGGCCAGCCGGCGCTCCCGCCGCTCGCTGCCGAACCGTATGGACGTGCCGAGGAAGGCCAGCACCGGCAGCATCAGCGTCACACACGTCATGACCACGAGAAGCACGACGGGCGCCGGCATCGGCGGCGGGTGCCAGTTCTTGCCGAAGTGGTCGACGCGGTAGCCGTCGGGCGCGGTGAGTGTGGCGCTCTGCGCGACGTAGGTGAGCTCGCGCGGGCCGAGCAGACCCTCGTCGCCGATCACTCCGGCGACGCCGTAGGGCAGCCGGTCGCGCAGCAGCGCACCTTCGGGGGAGTTGAGCAGCTCCTTGAGCGCCGGGGAGACCAGCATCCGTCCGGGGCCGGGGGGATGGCCGATGCCGGGCGGCAGGGCCGGATGCGTGCCGTCCGGGCGGAGCAGGCGGCCGCGGATCGGCGCACCGCGGAAGGTGGTATCTGCCGAGGTGTAGAGGACGGTGCGGTCGGAGCGCGGGGGAGCGTGTACCTGGCCCAGGTTCTCGCGGGCCTTCTCCCGGCCGTGCCAGGCATCCAGCAGGGGCGGTACGGACGAGCACAGCAGCAGGACGGCCACGCCCAGGCCGACGCCGAGCGCGGTCAGCGCCGTACGGATCCAGCCCTCGCGGCCGCCGCCGGCTGCGAACCGCATCCCCATCGCGAGGTCACGGGCCCAGATCGCGGGGCCGGTGCGGGGGGCGGCGGACGGGCCCCGGGGGGCGGGCGGTTCGGGTGTGCGGCCGTCGCCCCGGCCGGTGCCGGGGCCGCTGCCCCGGCCGCTGCTGCCGCCGTCGTCGCTGCCGGTGCCACTGTCACTTCCGGTGCCACCGCCACTGCCGGTGGACGAGCGCAGCAGGCTCATATCAGGCCCGCCGACATGTCCTTCACTTTGCCGTCCCGGACCACGATCTCCCGGTCGGAGTAGGCGGCGACCCGGGCCTCGTGGGTGACCAGGACGACCGCGGCACGGTTCTCCCGGGCGGCGTCGGTCAGCAGGGTCAGGACGCGCTCGCCGTTGAGCGAGTCCAGGGCGCCGGTGGGCTCGTCCGCGAAGATGACCCGCGGGCGGGTGGCGAGGGCGCGGGCGACCGCGATCCGCTGGCCCTGGCCGCCGGATATCTCGCCGGGCCGCCGGCCGTGCACCTTCTCCACCTCCAGCCGCTCCAGCCACTCGCGGGCCTGCCGTTCGGCCTCTTTGCGCTTGGTGCCGTTCAGCCGCAGGGGCAGCGCGACATTCTCCAGTGCGGTCAACTCCGGTACCAGCTGGCCGAATTGGAAGACGAAACCGAAGTCGGTACGGCGCAGGGCGCTGCGCCGGGCGTCGCTCAGCGCGTTCAGGGTGTGCGGGCCGTAGCGGACGGTGCCGGAGTCCGGGCTGATGATCCCGCCGAGGCAGTGCAGCAGGGTCGATTTGCCGGAGCCCGACGGGCCCATGACGGCGACGACCTCACCCGGCTGGATGGAGAACTCCACGCCATCCAGCGCCGGTGTCGCCCCGTAGCTCTTGTGCAGCCCCTCCGCCGCGAGCTGGGGGCACCTCCCGGCGGAGCCGGGGGAGGATCCTTCCGGTGTCATGCACGGACCGCTTCGGCCAGCTTGTCGAGCCGGGCGGCGGTCAGCTCCAGCCAGCGCAGATCGGCTTCGAGATGGAACAGCGCATGGTCGCAGATCAACTGGTCGGCGAGGTCGCCGGTGCGCTTGCGCTCGGTCAGTCCGCGCATCAGCCGCAGATGCTCGGCGCGCTGGGAGTCCAGTAGTTCGGCGGCGTTGCGACCGGTCATCAGGGCCAGGACGACCTTGGTGTAGAGCGTCGACTGGAGGTACGGCTCGGGCTTCTCCGGGCGGGCCAGCCACTGGGCGACATCGGTGATCCCGGCGTCCGTGATCGCATACCGCTTGCGCTCCGGGCCCGCCCCGGCCTCCACGGCGTCCACCTCGACCAGGCCGTTCTTCAGCAGCCGGGACATCGTGGAGTAGACCTGCCCGTAGTGCAGCGGGCGGTCCTGGCCGAAGCGTTCGTCGAAGGCCCGCTTGAGGTCGTAGCCATGGCGGGGGCCGGACTCCAGGAGGCCCAGCAGCGTATGACCGATTGACATGCGGGCTACTTTACTCGTGGGTGTATCGCCGGTGTATACGCGTGCGGTATAGCGGAGGGCGCAGCTGAACGGCGGGGTGCGCGGTGCAATGGCGGGGGACGCGGTGCAATGGCGGGGGACGCGGCGGGTCCTCCGTCTCGCGGTTGGTCCCCCGTCCCGTGGCCGGTCTCCGTCCCGTGGCCGGTCCCCGTCCCGCGGCGGGTGCGCCCGGGGACGTGCCGGGTGCGCCCGGAGACGCGCCGGGGTGAACTCCGGGCTGTCTCCCCAGAGCCGCCCCGCAGCCGTCCTTGCGTTCCGTCAGTCGCCCTTGTGTTCCTTGGGCGGCCGCCCGCGCCGCGGAATCTCCCCCGCCCCGCGGGGCAGCCGCCCGGCCTCCGACAGCGCCTTGCGCAGCAGGAACTCGATCTGGGAATTGGCGCTGCGCAGCTCGTCGGCGGCCCAGCGTGCCAGCGCGTCATGGACCGCGGGGTCCAGCCGCAGCAGTACCTGCTTGCGCTGCTGCGGCCGTCGCGCGGGGGTCCGCCCGCTCCCGTCGCCGGGCCCCTCGGGGGCGTCGGTGCTCATGCCGAAGCCTCACCTCGTCCGGCCTCGCCTTCGCCCGGCGTGCACCCCTCCATGGCTCGCCCGCTCACTGGTAGAGGGAACCCGTGTTCAGAACCGGCTGGGCGGCCCGGTCGCCGCACAGCACCACCATCAGATTGCTCACCATGGCCGCCTTCCGTTCCTCGTCCAGCTCGACGATGCCCTGCTCGCTGATCCGGTCCAGCGCCTGCTCGACCATGCCGACCGCGCCCTCGACGATCTGTTGGCGGGCCGCGACCACCGCGCCGGCCTGCTGGCGCTGGAGCATCGCGGAGGCGATCTCGGGAGCGTACGCGAGGTGGCTGAAGCGGGACTCGATGATCCGTACGCCGGCGGCCTGTACCCGTGCGGTCAGCTCCAGGGCGAGCTTCTCGGTGATCTCCTCGGCGTTGCCGCGCAGCGACAGGGCGTTCTCGTCGTGTGCGTCATAGGGGTACTCGATGGCGATGTGCCGGACGGCCGCCTCGGTCTGGGTGGCGACGAACTCCAGGAAGTCGTCCACCTCGAAGAGCGCCTGGGCGGTGTCCTCGACCTGCCAGACCACGATCGAGGCCAGCTCGATCGGGTTGCCGTAGGCGTCGTTGACCTTGAGGACCGCGGTCTCGTGGTTGCGCACCCGGGTGGAGATCTTCTGAGCGGTGGTGAGCGGGTTGACCCAGCGCAGGCCGTCCGTGCGGATGGTGCCGACGTACCGTCCGAAGAGCTGGATGACCCGGGCCTCGCCGGGGGCGACCATCTTCACCCCGGTCATGCAGAAGAACGAGCCGAGCAGCAGCGCGACGCCGACGATGATCATCGGCGCCCCCACCGCCTTGTCGCCCCCGTCGCTGAGGATCCCGCCGACGACGATCATGGCGATGCCCAGCGCCACGCCGAGCACGGTCAGCAGCAGGGCGAGGCCGCCCGCAATGCTGTGCGCCGGGACCTCGCGGACCTGTGGGCGGGGCATCTCGGGAGCGTCGACGTCGAGGTCGGCGCCGGGCCCGGTGGTGCGGTCGGTGGCTGTCTGATCGGACATGGAATCCCCGTTTCTCCCCATGCGGTACGTGATGTCCGCCGCAATGGATGATGTCACTGATCTAGCAAACTGATATCACTTTAATGCCGCGACGGACGGGCTGTCCAGTGGCTGTGGAAGGTTCCTCCGGCAGTAAGACCCCAGGTGAGGCCCGGGTGACGCACAAAGCCCACCCCTTGGTTCCCCCGCGCCGGGTGCTGTTTGTCACGTCGGGAAAAGCCTTGATCGATGAGTATTTGTTGACAGATGCGGTGTTAGCTTCAACAGCTGAGTTAGCTGGGGGCGGAACGACTGGAGTTGCTGAAGCGATGGGCCGAGCGGACGCGAGACGGGCGCGACAAGGAAGCGCCCGCCGGGCCAGAACGAAGGACAAGAAGTCCGGCATACGCCGCTTCTTCACCTGGAAGAAGCTCCTCGGAGCCTTCCTCGGGGTCTGCCTCCTGGGCATCCTCGGCTTCATCGGCCTGTATCTGTACGTGGACATACCCAAGGGCAACAACGAAGCCAAGCTGCAGAGCAACGTCTACAAGTACGCCGACGGCAAGGTCATGGCGCGTACGGGTCTGCGCAACCGGGAGAACGTCCCGCTCACCCGGATACCCAAGGACGTGCAGCGCACCTTCGTCGCCGCGGAGAACAAGAACTTCTACCACGACTCCGGTGTCGACCTGATGGGCACCATGCGCGGCATCTTCAACACGGTGATGGGCCGCGGCAAGCAGGGTGGTTCGACGATCACCCAGCAGTACGTCAAGAACTACTACCTGAGCCAGGAGCAGACGGTTTCCCGCAAGCTCCAGGAGATCGTCATCTCGCTCAAGGTGGACAACAAGTTCAGCAAGGACAACATCCTCGCCGGCTACATCAACACCAGCTACTACGGCCGCGGCGCCTACGGCATCCAGGCCGCCGCCCAGGCCTACTACGGCGTGGACGTCGACAAGCTCACCGTCTCGCAGGGCGCCTACCTGGCCTCGCTGCTCCAGGCCCCGAACCAGTACGACTGGACCCTGGCGACCGACGCCGGCAAGAAGCGGGTCCAGGAGCGCTGGGCCTACACCCTCGACAACATGGTCGAGATGAAGTGGCTCTCCCCGGAGGACCGCCGCAAGCAGACCTTCCAGCGGCCGAAGGACCCCAAGCCGCTGAGCGGCGTGAGCGGCCAGACCAACTACCTCGTCGAGCAGGCCAAGCAGGAGCTCTTCGCCCAGGGCGTCGACGAGAAGCAGTTCGCGGCCGGCGGCTGGACGGTCACCGTCGGCATCGACAAGAAGAAGCAGAAGGCGCTGGAGGCGTCCGTCAAGCGCAAGCTGCTGGCCGACCTCGACCCCAAGAAGCGCAAGGTCGACGCGGACGCCCAGCTCGGCGCCACCTCGGTGGACCCCAAGACGGGGCACATCGTGGCGATGTACGGCGGCGAGGGCCCGCCCAAGCACTACCGGAACAACGCCACCCGCAGCGACTACCAGGCCGCCTCCACCTTCAAGCCGCTGATCCTGGCCTCCGCGATGGAGAACAACGCGGTCACCCAGGACGGCACCCCGATCACCCCGAACACGATCTACGACGGCCGTAACCGCCGTCCGGTCGTCGGCGGCACCATCCCCTTCGCACCGCCCAACGAGGACGAGCGCGAGTACGGGAAGATCAGCGTCCAGACGGCGACCAACAACTCCGTCAATGCCGTCTTCGCGCAGATGGGTGCAGATGCCGGCCTGGACAAGGTCAAGCAGACCGCGGTCAGCCTCGGCATGGCCGACACGATGGACGTCAAGCCCGCCATGACCCTGGGCACCATGGGCGCCAGCCCGCTCCAGATGGCCGGCGCCTACGCCACCCTCGACAACCACGGCAGGAAGGTCACCCCGACGCTGGTCACCCAGGCCACGCACAGCGTCAACGGGGTCGAGACGAAGGTCCCGCTGAAGGACCCGATCGGCGATCAGGTGCTCAGCCGCAAGACCGCCGACACCGTCACCTCCGTACTGACGGGTGTGGTCAACGACGGCACCGCCTCGGAGTCCGTGAAGAACACCGCTTACAAGGCGGCCGGCAAGACCGGCACCTCCGACGACGACAAGTCGGCGTGGTTCGTGGGCTACACGCCCAAGCTGGTCACCGCCGTCGGCATGTTCGGCGAGTCACCCAACGGCGGCCGGCAGGTCACCCTCAAGAACGCGGGTGGCCACGGCCGGGTCAACGGCGGCGCCTACCCGGCCCGGGTGTGGGCCGACTACACCGAGGCGGCGCTGAACGGCAACACCGGCGAGGACTTCGACCTGGAGACCGACCTGGGCGCCGGGGTACCCCCGACCCCCACCCCGACGCCGACCCACACGCCGTCGTCCAGCCCGAGCCCGTCCAAGACGCCGAGCGGTTCGCCCTCGTCGACCCCGTCGAAGCCGAGCGCGCCGCCTTCCCCGAGCCACAGCGGACTGCCGAGCCCGCCCGTCCCGTCCAACTCCGGCTCGCCGGGTGGCGGGGCGGACGGCGGCGGCGGTGCCGGCGGTGCCGGCGGCGACGGCAACCCCGCCGGCGGCACCGGGAACGACGGCGGCGGCAACAAGCCCGACAGCCTGCCCGGCTTCGGCTGACGCCGGTCCGTACGCACGACAGCGCGGCCCCCGCCTCACCGGCGGGGGCCGTGCTGCTGCGAGGGAGCGGTGGTTCCTCAGCCGCCGTTCACCTTGTGGGCGATCCGGTCGCCCACGTTCTTGTCGATGTTGCGCCAGTACTGCAGCGCGCGGTCCAGCACCGGGCGGCTGACGCCGTTCAGCAGATGGCCGGAGACATTGCCGACGAGCCGGTCGCGGGCCGCGTCGTCGAGGACCTGGCGGACCATGGTGCCCGGCTGGCCGAAGTCGTCGTCGTCACGGCGCAGCGTGTAGGCCTCGCGGACCATCTGGCCGCCGGTCTCCCAGCCCGCGGGCTCCCCGTAGCGCAGGGTGTCCGCCGCCGGGCCGCCGTAGCTGTTCGGGGCGTAGGGCCGGGCCGCCCGGGACGGCTCAAACCGCATCGGGCCGTCCTTCGCGTACGAATGGGCGGGCACGTGCGGCCGGTTGGGCGGCAACTGCGCGTAGTTCGGGCCGATGCGGTAGCGGTGGGTGTCCGCGTACGAGAACAGCCGGCCCAGCAGCATCTTGTCCGGCGACGGGCCGACGCCCGGCACCATGTTGGACGGTTCGAACGCCGCCTGCTCGATGTGGATGAAGTAGTCCTCGGGGTTCTTGTTGAGCGTCATCCGCCCGACCTCGATCAGCGGGTAGTCGCCGTGCGGCCACACCTTGGTCAGATCGAACGGGTTGAACCGGTAGTCCGGGGCGTCCGCGAACGGCATGACCTGTACGTACAGCGTCCACGACGGGGCGTTGCCGCCGTCGATGGCCTCGAACAGATCACGGCGGTGGTAGTCGCCGTCCTCGCCGGCGATCCGGTCCGCGTCCTCCTGGGTGAGGAAGTCGATGCCCTGGTCGGTCTTGAAGTGGTACTTGATCCAGAACCTCTCGCCGCCGGCGTTGACCCACATGTAGGTGTGCGAGCCGTAGCCGTTCATGTGGCGGTAGGTCTTGGGAATGCCGCGGTCGCCCATCAGCCAGGTGACCTGGTGGGCGGACTCCGGCGACAGCGTCCAGAAGTCCCACTGCATGTCGTTGTCGCGCATCCCGTTGTCCGGGCGGCGCTTCTGCGAGCGGATGAAGTCCTGGAACTTGATCGTGTCACGGACGAAGAAGACCGGGGTGTTGTTGCCCACCAGGTCGTAGTTGCCGTCCTCGGTGTAGAACTTCAGGGCGAAGCCGCGGGGGTCGCGCCAGGTGTCGGGGGAGCCCTGCTCGCCCGCGACGGTCGAGAAGCGGGCCAGCATCTCGGTGGTCTTGCCCGGCTGGAAGAGATCCGCCTTGGTGAACTGGCTGACGTCGTTGGTGACCTGGAAGAAGCCGTAGGCGCCGGCGCCCTTGGCGTGTACCACCCGTTCGGGGACCCGTTCGCGGTTGAACTGGGCCATCTTCTCGATGAGGTAGTGGTCCTGGAGCAGGATGGGGCCGTCCGGACTCACTGTGAGCGAGTGTTCGTCGCTCTCCACCGGAATGCCGGCGTTGTTCGTCGTGCGCGGGACGTGGTGCGCGGTGCTGGACATGGAGGAATGCCTCCTGTTTCGACGACGGGGAGTAGGGGTCGGTCAGTCCCGAATTGGGCGAGTCAGTCCCTTACATCCACCCAAGCAGTCAACTACCCCGACGGCACGTCGGCAAGAGTTGGACCCCGTCCGATCTCAGACGGGGTCCAACATATGGGACAGGCGGCCGGTGCCCGCCCGGCGTCAGCGGCGCAGCGCCCCCGGCGGCATCGACAGCTCGAACCAGACGACCTTTCCCATGCTCAGACGGGTCGCGCCCCAGCGCCGCGCCATCCGGTTGACGAGGTAGAGGCCGCGCCCGCCCTCGTCCGACGGCCGGGCCTGGCGCAGCCGCGGAAGCTGCGGAACGTCGTCACCCACCTCGCAGCGCAGTACGTCCGTTCGCAGCAACCGCAGGGTGATCGGCCGCTCCGCGTACCGCACGGCATTCGTCACCACCTCGCTGACCAGCAGCTCCAGCTGGTCGGTCAGCTCCTCCAGACCCCAGCGCGCCAGTGCCCGCCGGGCCAGCCTGCGGGCCTGCCCGGCCGTCTGCGCCTTCGGGTCCAGATACCAGTACGCGACATCGCTCGGCGCGATCCCGTCGAACCGGGCCGCCAGCAGCGCGATGTCGTCATCGCGGTCGCCGGGGCCCAGCATGTCCAGCACCTCGTCACACATCGGCTCCAGCGGCGGCGGGTTGGGCCCCGTCAGCCGGGCCGTCTCCGCCAGCCGCTCCCGCAGCTGCTCGATCCCGGTCCACACGTCCCGGATCCGCGACTCGACCAGCCCGTCGGTATAGAGGACCAGCGTGGCGCCCGCCGGGGCGTCCAGCTCCACCGCCTCGAAGTCCACCCCGCCGACGCCGATGGGCGCGCCCGACGGCACCCGCAGCACCTCCGCGCGCCCGCCGCGGTGCAGCATCACCGGCGGCGGATGCCCCGCGTTGGCGATGGTGATCCGGTGCGCGACCGGGTCGTACACCGCGTACATACAGGTCGCCATCCGGTCCGTGCCCAGCCGCTGGGCCTGCTCGTCGAGATGGTGCAAGACCTCCTGCGGCGGCAGGTCCAGCCCCGCCAGCGTCTGCGCGGTCGTGCGCAGCTGCCCCATGATCGCGGCCGAGGTCATCGAGTGCCCCATGACATCGCCGACCACCAGCGCCACCCGGCTGCCCGGCAGCGGGATCGCGTCGTACCAGTCGCCGCCCACCCGCGCCGTCTCCGCGGCCGGCAGATAGCGGCTGGCCAGCCGGACCCCGGTCGGCTGCGGCAGCGAGTCCGGCAGCATGGTGCGCTGCAGCGCGTCGGCGATGTACGCCTCACGGCCGTAGAGCACCGCCTTGTCCACTCCCAGCGCGGTGTGCGTCGCCAACTGCGCCGCCACCAGCAGATCGTCCGGCTCGAACGCCGGGCGGTCCGGGCGGCGCAGGAACACCGCGGCACCGATCACCCGGCGGCGGCCGCGCAGCGGCGCCAGGATCACCCGGTGGCCGCCGGGCAGCCGCGGATCCGGACCCAGCAGCTCCGGCAGCGCCGTCCGTGCCGCCTGCGCCTCGCCGAACAGCGGCCGTACGCCCCGCAGTACCTCGGCCAGCGGGCCGCCGGGCTCCACCTCGGCCAGCTCCGCCGCGCTGCCGCCCATCGCCGGGCCCAGATCGGGCTGCGCGGGCAGCACCGGCAGCCGGCCGCCGTTGGTGTCCGGCTCCTCCGGGATCCGGTCGGTACGGCGCAGCCGCAGCACCACCGGGCCGGTCGGGCGTTCGTCGCCCACCGGCAGCGGATCGCGCAGATAGACCAGGATGGCGTCGGCGAACGTCGGCACCGTCGCCCGGCACAGCCCGAGCACGATCTCGTCGAGGTCGATACCGCGGGCGATCCGCCGCGTCGCCGCCCCGATGAAGCGCAGCCGGTCGCCGCCGGCCTGCCGGGCCGCGGCCACCTCACCGCTCTCGCCCGGATGCGCCGAGCGGGCCGGGGGAGCGGCCGGCGGGTCCTGCGGAGATCCGCCCGGACCGGGCACCGGGGCCGCGGTGGCCTCCCCGGCCGCCGGGTGCGCGGCCTCACCATGAGCGCCCGGGCCGGCGAAGCGTCCGCCGTGCGGCGCCGGCGCCTGCCCCGGCACCGTCCCGCCCGGCCCGCCGCCGCGCGGCCGTCCGCCGCCGCCCTCCCGCGGCCGCCCGATGCCCTCGCCGTCGTGCCGCGGGCGCTGCCCGTGGTGCGGCTCCTCGCCCGGCTCCGGCGCCTGGGCGCGGCCCACCGCGCCCTGCGCCACCCGCCGCCCGGCACGGGCCGTCTCGCGCCCCGCGTCCGCTGCCCCGCCCGGCCGTCCTCCCGCAGGCATGGCCACCTCCCCGTACGTGTCGCCGTATGCCTCCCCGTACGGGAGCGAGACGTCCCGTACGGCGGCATGACCACCGCTGTGAGCGGCGGTGTGATCACTGGTGCGCCCGCCGGTGTGGCCCGCGGCGGCGCCGTCCGCGTCCGCCGACGGGTCCCGCCGCGCCGCGCCGTGATCCACGGGCGGCTCACCGCCGTGGGGCCCGGCCGGCGGACCGGCCGTCGCCGGGACGGCGACACCGGCGAGGCCTATGTCGTCACCGCCGCGCACCGCGAACCCGGCGCCTGGCGACGGGGCGAACCCCGCCGCGGCGGGCTGCTGCAGGGCGCTGCGCGGGTCGGGGACCGCGCCGAACGACGCCGTCCCGGCCGGCCCCCGAGCAGGGGACGCCGAGGGCGCGGCGGTCGAGGCCGACCGCCGCGATTCGTGGGAGGTGGGGTGCTCCGTCACGCGTGGGATTCCATCCGTCCGGGGCTGTGCGCCGAACGCGCCGCGTTGCGAGCGCGCCTCCCGTACGGGACGCGCCCAACGCGCTGCGTGTCAGGCGCGTCGCAGGTGCAGAAAGAGCTGGATCTCGGGTGGTACGTCCGTACTCGACGGGGCGTATGCGTAGGCATCCTCCCCGACGACGTCGAAACCCGCGTCGTGCACGACCCGGCGCAGGTCGTCCCGCAGGTAACCCGATACCCGGATCGGATTGCCCAGGAACGGAATGGTGAAGTCGTCCACATCCGCCTCGACCATGGACAGGGCGAGCAGCCCCTCGGGACGTAGCAGATCATGGAGCATGCCCAGTGCGTAAGGGATTTCCGCACGGGGCATCATCAGAAGGCAAAAATAAGCGGCGATTCCGTCGAAAGAGCCGGGGCCGCCGAGCCGGCCGCTGCGCAGATCGGCGATGTCCAGCCGGTGGAAGTCGGCGTCCGGGACGTTCTCCCGGGCCAGTGCGACCATCGAGGGGGAGAGATCGATTCCCACGACGCGGTGTCCGGCGTCCGAGAGCTGACGGGCGGTCGGCAGGCCCGTACCGCATCCGAGATCCAGGATGCGTGAGCCTGCGGGGAGGGTGTCGGCCAGCCAGGTGCCCGAGGCGAGCTGGCCCTCCTTGTGCGGGAAGGCGTCGTCGTACCGGTCGCCGATGGCGTCGAACGCCTCGGCCTGGCCGGCCCGGTCCAGTGCTAACCGGTTGAGCCCCTCGTATCCGTCGTAGTGAGTTGCACTCACGACCTCGCGCCTCCTGCGACCGCAGTCAAGTTCGTTTTCCCGTTCTGGAGTTGCGCCTGTGCAGTCTTGCGGAGGACGATCCTACGTTTGAAGACCCGGGGCGCAGCAAGGGGGCTCGGCCCCGCTCCTCGCCCCGCAGGAAACAGCATTGCCCATAGGCGCAGCTTCCCACGGTTCGCCCCCTTCACTCGTGTGGTTTCACTTCGCTCCCTCACGACCGCAAACGATCCGGTGCGCGGTCCCAGTCCTCCGGGAGCCGGGGAACCTCCCAGGCCGGATCGGGCCGCCAGTCCTCCCAGCCGTCCGCGTACGGCTCACGCCAGGCCGTGATCTGTGCGATCGCAGCCCGGCCGGCCGATCTGACCTCGGCGGCCTGTGCGTCGGTCATCAGCCCGTCCCGCTGCGCCTGTGCGAACTCGTCCTCGTCCCGCCACTCCCAGTGCCGGTCCGGATAGACACAGATGTCGAGAAAGTGGTCCTCGGAGTCAATGCCGCCCGCCCAACGGCGGCGCGGCTCCTCCAGATTGACGTACCAGTTCTTGAACTGCCAGCCGTGTTCCCAGAACAGCCACACCGACCACGGGTCACCGGGCCGGGCCAGCTTCAGCACACCGGTACCGAACCACTGGTCGTGGCTGGTCCGGCGCGGTTTGGTGTAGCGGGTGGACAGCGGCTCACGGTGCACCGGCGTGCCGTCGGCGAGCACCGGCTTGATGCAGGGCGTGCCCGGCGCCATCCACACCGCGAGCAGTTCGTCGGTGTCCTGGACAACGGTCATCGGACGACAGATGTGGAACCGTCCGGCGTCGGCGTTGTCGCGGTAGCGCCACAGGATGTGGTCCCCCGGCGCCCAGTGTGACGCCTCGGCCGCACCGCCCGCCGCCTGCCCCGCCCCGGCCGTCCCGCGTCCGCCGGGCGTCTCGCCTTCCGTCGTGTCCACCATGTCCGCTGTCATGCGCAGATCTTAGTTGCGCGGCATGACGCGCGCCGTGACATGAGACGCACCGGGCGTTACGGGCATGATAATGAGGGCCGCCGCCCGGAACCCGCGCCGCAACAGAAGCATCGGCGCGGGGGTGAGGGGCCGCCCGGAGGGGCCGCCCGGCTCAGAGCCGCGTCATCCGCAGCACGTCCAGCGCCTCGTCCAACTGCTCCTCGCTCAGCAGCCCCCGCTCGACATAGCCGCCCTCCAGGACCACCTCACGGATGGTCTTCCGCTCGGCCAGCGACCTCTTGGCGACCTTCGCCGCCTCCTCGTACCCGAGGTACTTGTTGAGCGGGGTGACGACCGACGGCGACGACTCCGCGTACTCCCGGGCGCGTTCCGCGTTCGCGGTGATCCCGTCGACCGTACGGTCCGCCAGCAGCCGGGAGACATTGGCCAGCAGCCGCACCGACTCCAGCACGTTCTTCCCGATCACCGGCAGCATCACATTCAGCTCGAAGTTGCCGGCTGCCCCGGCCGCCGCCACCGTCGCGTCATTGCCGGTGACCTGCGCCGCCACCATCAACACCGCCTCCGGGATCACCGGGTTGACCTTCCCCGGCATGATCGACGAGCCCGGCTGCAGATCCGGCAGCGCGATCTCCGCGAGCCCGGTGCGCGGCCCGGACGCCATCCACCGCAGATCGTTGGCGATCTTCGTCAGCCCGACGCCGATCGTCCGCAGCTGCCCGCTCGTCTCGACGATCCCGTCGCGCGCCCCCTGCGCCTCGAAGTGATCGCGCGCCTCGGTCAGCGGCAGCCCCGTCGCCCGCGCCACTTCGGCGATGACCGCGGCCGGGAACCCGGGCGGGGTGTTGATCCCCGTCCCCACCGCCGTACCGCCCAGCGGCAGTTCCGCCAGCCGCGGCAGCGACGCCCGCAGCCGCTCGACGCCGTAGCGCACCTGCGCGGCATAGCCGCCGAACTCCTGCCCCAGCGTCACCGGCGTCGCATCCATCAGATGCGTCCGCCCCGACTTCACGACCTCGGCGAACTCCTCCGCCTTGCGCTCCAGCGCCTCCGCCAGATGCTCCAGCGCCGGAATCAGATCGTTGAGGACCGCCGATGTCGCCGCGATATGAATCGAGGACGGAAAGACGTCATTGGACGACTGACTCGCATTGACATGGTCGTTCGGATGGACCTCCCGGCCCAGCCGCTCACCCGCCAGCGTCGCGATGACCTCGTTGGTGTTCATGTTCGACGACGTCCCGGACCCGGTCTGGAACACGTCGACGGGGAAGTGGTCGTCCCACTGCCCCTCCGCGACCGCCGCGGCGGCCTCCTGCACGGCCTCCGCGATGTCCTTCTCCAGCACCCCCAGCTCGCCGTTCACCTTGGCCGCCGCCCCCTTGATCCGGGCCAGCGCCTCGATGTGCGCCCGCTCCAGCCGCTGCCCCGAGACCGGAAAGTTCTCCACCGCACGCTGCGTCTGCGCCCGCCATTTCGCATACGCGGGCACCTGCACCTCGCCCATGGAGTCGTGCTCGGTCCGAAAGCCGCCGGAGTCGCCGAATGCGCTGTTCTCACTCATACCTATGTCAGTGCCCGGAAACGCCAATCTGTTCCCGGGCACCGCACGGATGTCACCTGCCTGCGGGGCGCGCACCCTTCAGGCCGGCTATGAAGGCGGCCCAGGCGGGGGCCGGGACGAGCAGGGCGGAGCCGTGGGGGTTCTTGCTGTCACGGACGGGGACGAGGGCGGGGTAGCCGTCGGCGACCTCTACGCAGTCGCCACCCTCCTTGTTGCTGTAGCTGGACTTGCGCCAGGCGGCGGCGCTCAGGTCGGGACGGGATGTGCTCAGCATGTGAACCGGTCAGCTTTCACGCCTGTTATGAACGTGGTCCAGGCCTGGTGCGGAAAGGCAAGAGTGGGGCCGTCCGGGGTCTTGGAATCACGCACAGGGATCAGGCCGGTGTGGCCGTCCGAGACCTCGACGCACTCGCCACCCTCCTGGTTGCTGTAGCTGGATTTGCGCCAGGCGGCGGCGCTCAGGTCGGGACGGGATGCGCTCAGCATGGTGGGTGCCCTCCATCACGGATCGGATCAGGTCGAGCGACGTGCTCGGAGGCAGGGACAGAGCCCGAAGCTGATCGTAAGTTACCGAGTACGTTGTCACCTCTGCTGGTTCATCGAAGAGTTGGCCGAAGTCGGCAACCTCCACGTAAGCCGACTCCGCCCCGTTCGGCAGCCTCGCCAGCGTGAGCGACCTTCCCATCAGGCTGTGTCCGCCGCTGCTGAACGGCAGCACCTGAAGAGTGATCCGGGGGTGCCGAGCTGCCTCAAGAAGCCAGGCGAGCTGACCGTGCATCTCATCCGCATCGCCAATGGGTCGCATCAGCACGGACTCGTCGATAACGGCCCACAGCCTGGGCCCATCTTCTTGGTACAACCTCACCTGGCGTCCAAGTCGCGCGGTCACACGCTCCTCCAGCTGCTCGGCCGATTCGAGTGTCCGACCAAGGCTCAACAGTGCTCGCGCGAAGCCCTCTGTCTGCAGGAGTCCGGGCATGGTGCTGCCCGCGTACTGCCTGATATCCGTCGCCCGCTCCAGCCATTCCATGACGGCCCGAGACCAGTAAGGGAACACCTCTTGCCGGATGTACGGCCACAACTCGATGAGCAAGTCGTCGGCGCCCACCGCCTTGTCCAGGACTCGGGTCAGCTCCAGTGTCGGCTTGGCGCCGGTGGTCCGTTCGAGCTGGTTGATCCGGGTGGGGTGCGTATGCGCCCGGCGGCCCAGCTGAGTCTGTGTGAGACCGGCATTCAGACGCAGTCTGCGCAGGCGAGTGGCGAAGAGCGCCGCCATCGATGCCGAGGGATCAATTTCTTTGGCCACAGCCTCACTTCCGTCCTTACGGCTGCGGGAGTAAGGAGCTACCCCCTTTCGCAGCGTACGCCGCAGGGCAACGATATGGACACGGAAAGTGACGATCCGCTCGAAGGTGGGGCGGACGGCAAGGGGCCCCGGCGGTCGCGCGAACGACCCCGGGGCATGGTCAACGCCGCGAAATGCACAGGAGCGTCAACATGGTTCAGCCTATTGCCCGTTGCCTCGCGTGGGTGCGGGCTTTACTCATCCCGCGAGTGATCCCGCGAGCGCCGGGGCGGCACCGGGCGGCTGTGCCCTCCCCGTGCTGCGGCCCGGCGGCCGCCCGTACGGTCTTCGTGCGGCCGTGGAACCCGCCGCCGCTGCCGGGCCGGGTGCGCCGCCGCAGGCCCGTCGAACCACGGCTGGACGGTGACGCGTCACCCCTCGTCCGCCCCTACTACGCCGCGTACGAGCGGCAGCCGCAGCCCGCCGAGGTGGTTTGGTGAGCGCCGGTCGTACGTCACCGGGTACGCCGGAGCCGCCCCGGCAGTCCTTGATGACACTGCGGGTCTACACCGCGACCCGCGACGGCATCGTGAAGGAGGAGCGGGCGCCGGTCCATGTCGTGGCCGGTGACCGGTTCGACCTCTACGGGCTCAGCCAGGCCTGGCCGCCCTGCGCCTGCCCGCGCCATCGCGAGCGGTAGCGCCCGTCATCGTGGGCGGTAGCGCCACCGCCGCCCGCAAAGCCGTGGTGGCGGTGCGTCCGGCGCTGGTACCAAGTGGGGATGACAGCCGAAGCTCTTGACCCCATGGAATGCCTGCTCGCCGAGCGGGCCTGCGAGCGTCTGATCGTCGAGTTCGTCCGCCGGCTCGATCTCGGGGACCCGGGATCGGTGGCAGATCTGTTCACCCCCGACGGGGTCTGGGAGTGGCCGCACGGCGACCGCCGGGTGCAGGGGCGGGACGCGCTCCGCGACTACTTCGGCTCCCGGCCGGCGGACCGGCTGTCGCGCCGTATGTGCACCAACATCCTGGTCTCCGTCACCTCTTCGACGACGGCCACCGCCACCGCCTACTTCGCCACCTACCGGGTCGACGGCTACCAGGAGGGCATGGCGCCGCCCCGGCCGCCGACCCAAGTGGGGCACTACGAGGACACCTTCCGCAAGGTCGACGGCGTCTGGCTCCTTGCCGCCCGGACCACGTTCCTGCCCTTCGGCGGTCCGACGGAACGGCTCGAGGGCCCCGGTGGGGCGTGAGGGCGCGGCCGGCATGATCGGCCCAAATCGCCGCCGAACGGTTTATGTCTGTCCACGGCCGGGACGCCAGGTATGCGGGATAGTGCAAATTACGCGAAGTTCATCCGATTCCGTGGAGCCGGCCTCGTTAAGGAATCTCTCTTTCCAGCAAACTCATTGCGTGCATATGAACGCGCTGGTAGCGTCCTTCCCCTAAAGATCAACACACTTCAGAGTGTTATTGGGGGATTGACTTCGTGAGTATGCGAAGCAAGGGGATCTCGACCGCGATCGCCTTCGCCATGACCGGCGCAATGTGTGGCATCAGCGCGCAGACCGCAAGCGCAGCTTCAGGGGAAGGTGAAGGAGGCGCAGCCGTCGCGCGGCCGGCAGCGGGAGCGCAGGTTCACGCTGCTGGAGCCGATGAAATCTGCGCGGTTCTGGGAATCGGCAGTGGCGCGGCAGGCCTTTCCAAGGCGCTGGCCAAGGGGGCGTCGTGGGTAGGCATCGGAGCCAGCGTCGGCTGCTATGCGTACACGAAGGCGAAGGAAGCCACGCCCGCGCAAAAGCGAGCCGCCATGATCAAGTCGTACAAGAACTACCAGGCGAAGAGTGATCTCGGGAAGCTTGAGGCGCTTGGTTATTCTTGCCGGAAGGAGGGTGGCGGCGGCGGTGGCGGCACCGACTTCGCCTCCTTCGCGGGGTACCGGGATATCAAAATGAAGGGCGTCACCTACAAGTGCGGCAACATCCGGGACTGACCGGGCGCCGCGGTCCGGGCCATGGGGAGCGCTGCTTGCTCTCCATGGCCTTGGCCGTAGTGAGCTTGCTGTGGTTCACGCAGGTCATGGCCCCATGGGCGACCGTGATGTGCGGGGTCGGCGCAGTCGGGGGAGCGCTGGGGGCGCTCTGCTTCGGGTGGCGCTTCCTTCGCTCGCGCGGGAACTCGCGATAACGCCGATCCGCCTCCGCTTGACGTTCCGCGAACTTCTACTGCTCCGCGCACTCCGCTTTGGCGCCATCGGGAATGTCGAAGTGCCTAACCACCGATACGTCGAATCGCCGTAAGGATCTGCTCTTTGCCTGTGCGGCGGGGGGGGGCGCCTTCCCTGATTTCCCCCTCTTGCTCTTGTTCAGCGCGGCTTGCTCAGCTCGCTCGGCTGCTCACCTTGCTTGCCAGATATGGCAGCACCGGGGCTGGCAGATTTAGCAGCTCCTGGCTTTTCCCTCTTCCCTCTCCCCTCTTTCTTCGCCGTGCCTCGCCCGCCACCCCGAGAGTCGCGTTATCCAGCTTCGTAGTAATCGGCCGCCTGATTCTTTCGGCGAGAGACGCCGATAGGGGGGCATCCGCCAGACGGTCACCTTCCCGGCCGGCAGTGGTGATCCAGGTCGTCGGTCGGAAAGCCTCCAGCTGGAAAACGTCGCACAGTTCACCGGGAGTTCCGAGCCGCCACGAAGGCCGCTCCTCCGGATAATGCCCAGCGCAAGCTCTTTCGGGAGCTCTCCCGCAGGAAGCTCCCCCGCGGTTTTGCGCGGCGGGAGTCCATAGGCCGTGATCGGCCCAGGCCTCGCCCGCCTCTTCCCCTCGCCCGCCTTTCCCTCTCGCCCTGCCGACGGCCTTTTTCGGGCGCCCGCGAGACGCGACGGCCCCGTACGGCCCTCGTACGGCCCCGGTACCTCCACCCGCACCGCCTTGAGCGACTGCTCAAAACGATCTACCCTGCGTTTTGAGCAGTCGCTCAAGCTCGTGGGACTCGTAGAACTCGTGGGATGGGGGAAGCCGCATGAGGCTGTACGTGGAGGCGCGGATCCGCGCCGGGATCGACGACGTATGGGACCGCAGCCAGGTGCCTGACCGGCATCAGCGCTGGGACCTGAGGTTCAGTGAGATCGACTACCTGCCGTGCGCGCCGGGGGAGCCGCAGCGCTTCCGCTACGCCACCCGCGTCCTGCCGCTGCTCACGGTCGACGGCACCGGCGTCTCGGCCGGTGAGCGGAACCGGCCCGACGGCACCCGGACTTCAGCCCTCCGATTCTTCTCCGCACACCCGCTGTCACTCATCGAGGAGGGCCGCGGGTACTGGCGGTACGTCCCGGACGGCGATGCGCTGCGGTTCCTCACCGGATACGACTACCGGCCGCGCTGGGGGCGCTTCGGCCGGGTCGTCGACCGGCTCCTCTTCCGGCCGCTCATGGGCTGGGCGACCGCCTGGTCCTTCGACCGGCTGCGACTGTGGTGCGAACGCGGGATCACCCCCGAGCGGTCACTGCGCCACGCCCTCGCGGAACTGTGCGTCCGTATCGCCGCCGTCGTCGCCACCGCTGCGGCCGTGGCCCCCGCAACCGCACTCGCCGTGGCCGGCGCCGCGCTGCTGCTGCCGCCCCTGTCCGGCACCCCCGCCGCCCGCCGCTGTCTGCGCCGCCCTCCCGAGCAGGCAGCCGGGCGCAGCGAGAGCGCTGCCGCCCCGACCGCCCTCCTCGCCACCCTGGAGCAGTGATGACCTCAATATTCCAGCGCGCCCTGGGCGCCGACTTCGACCGCCTTCACCCGCGCATCCGGCGGCGCTTCTCCGTCGGGCTCGACAGCGGTGAGGCGTGCATCGGGCGGGGCACGATGGACCGGATCTGGCACGGCCGCAGCTTCGTCCGGCCGTTCCTGGCCCTCGGCGGCAGCCGCAACATCCTCGTCCCGCAAGCCGGCCGGGACATCCCGTTCGTCATCGAGAACGTCCCGTACACGGACTCCTTCGGCCGTGAAACCGTCACCTTCGTACGGACCTTCGCCTTCCCGCGCCGCCCCCGCCGCTTCGACGCCACCATGGTCTTCAGCTCCGAGCGCGGCTGCGTCGTCGACTACCTCGGCACCCACCAGCACCTCGCCACCGATCTGCACTTCACCGTGGACGACAGCGGGGCGCTGATCATCCGCTCCGGCGAGCACCGCTTCCGGGAGGGGCCGGTCGACGTCCGGGTGCCGGACCTGATCGGGGGCGACGCCGTGGTGCGGGAGTCGTACGACGAGGCCGCCGGGCGCTTCCGGATCCAGGTGCGGGTCGGCAACCGGCGGTTCGGCCCGCTCTTCGGCTACGAGGGGTCCTTCTCCGCCGAGTTCGTGAACGCCGCCGAGCGGGGTGTCCGCGCCGGGCTGCGGCCGCTGCGCGAGGAGGCCCGGGCGTGAGCGCCGACGATACCCGTACGAAACTGCTCGCCGGTGCGCTGCGGACGCTCACCGAACAGGGCCTCGCCAAGACCTCGGCCCGCACCATCGCCACCGCCGCCGGAGTCAACCAGGCCCTGGTCTTCTACCACTTCGGCAGCGTCGACGAACTCCTCGCCGCCGCCTGCCGGTACGGCGCGGAGCAGCGCGTCGCGCACTACCGCGAACGCTTCGCCCAGGTCGGCAGCCTCGCCGAATTCCTGGAGCTGGGCCGGGAACTGCATGCCGAGGAGCGTGCCGCCGGCCATGTCGCCGTTCTCGCCCAGCTCCTGGCCGGTGCCCAGACCCAGCCCCGCCTCGCCCCCGCGACCGCCGCCGGACTCACTTCGTGGATCGAGGAGATCGAAACGGTGCTGGCCCGGGTGCTGGCCGGGACGCCGATCGCCGCGTTCGTGGACGTCGCCGGCCTCTCCCGCGCGCTCGCCGCGGGCTTCGTCGGCCTGGAACTGTACGAGGGCGTGGATCCGGACGGGGCGCTGGCGGCCCTGGACGCACTGGAGCAACTGTCCGGACTGGTCGGCGTATTGGAGGATCTGGGACCGGTCGCGCAGCGCGCCGTACGCGCCCGGATCCGGCGCAGCACGGCACGCCGCGGCCCCTGACGTGAAGTCAGGGGCCGCGGCGGGGGCAGGCCGCGTTGCGGCGGCCCAAAGGCCCGGGGCATCTACTTGCCGTCGCCCTCCTGCGGCGCAGGATCACGCGGAGCCTCCGGCGGCATCGGCCCTGCGTCGTGCTTCCCCCCGTCGCTCTCGGCGGTCACCAGGTCGCGGGGGTGCCGGAACGGGACTCCGCGCCACCCCTCCGCGTCGGCTGCACGCGTCTCGTACCGATCGACGCTCGTCACGCCCATCTGCCAACCTCCTCCTCATGAGGGGCCGTGCCGCCGCACTGCCGATGGCCTGGCCCTTTGCCCGCAAGGGATTTCCTCTGCGGTGGGGGAGAGGGCTCGGTGGCCCTCATACGCTCTTCCGGTCGCCCGCCCTGCAATGTGGATGCGCGGCCAGTTCCACATTGCAGTCCGACACTGCCGAGTAGTCGCCCCTGGCCCGCGCTTCCGCGCGCTGCTTTGCCAGTGCGCCACAGATGTCGCACCCCTGTGCCGGTGCGGGCGCGGGGGAATGAGGGGAAGGTGACCAGACAGGTGGCGTCATTGTCGTCTTTGCCTCGCGCATCGTGCTCCCTTTCGAGATTCCTGAGCGGGAGACAAACGTAATGGCCGTGCTGACGGGGAGGCGCCATCATTCCTGTCCTGGACTAAAGATCAGCCCTGGATCACAGATCATGAAGGATGGAGTGAACGCACGCGGCGAGGAATTCTCGGGATTCTTCCCCGAAGAGGGCGTGCTGCTGATACAGCTCGAAGATCTCTCGGTGCTGGGTCACGTCTCTGGGATCCTGAAAGACCAGGCGGCCGGTGAACGTCTCGACAGTCGCCAGTCGACTGTCGTACGTGGTGAAGGTGTTCAAGGGGCCGCGTGCCAGCGCCGTCCCATTGGGGAGGACGCCCAGGTGAATGTTCGGAAGCCTGGACAGTGATGCCAGGCGGTCGATCTGGACGGCCATGGCCGCGGGCGGGACGATGGCCCACTTGATGGCCTGCTCGGTCAGAAGGAACGTGAACGTCTTCGACCTGTCGTAGAGGACAGTCTGCCGCTCGATTTTCTTGGCCACAGTCTTCGATGTGTCGACCGGTGAATGTGTGAGACTGGCTCTCACATATTCGGGTGTGGCCAGCAATCCCGTGATGATGGCCGGCAGGAAATACCGGAGGTCCGTCGCTGCCGCTTCGAGTGACGCCAGCTCCGTCTGGCGCTTGTCGAGGCCGCGACGCCACGAGGACCGTTTGTCCTGCCACTCGGTGTTTGCGATGCGGGCCAGCGCGGTTATTTCCGCAGTCAGCTCCCGCGGCGCTTCGAGGGCGCTGAGGATGCACTGCACGTCGACGATGCTGGGCGTGATCCTGCCGGTCTCGATCTTTGAGATCTTGCTCTGACTCATAGCGCAACGCCTGGCGAGCCGGTCCCCGGTGAGACCGACTCGCTTCCGCAGTTCTCTGAGTGCCTTCGCCAGGTCGCTCTTGGACTGCCCCAGCTGTTCAGGGGCCAGCGTCACCCGTGAAGTCTCGTGTACTCGGAGAAGGGAATCGCCGCCTCGAAGGCAAGGCGCTTCCATCGCCGGTAGGGCTCGATGTCGCCTTCCATGACTTCCCGACCGATCTGTGTTCCGTCCGGCCGGTAGTTCAGGTGGACGACTCGTGATTCGTCGAGCATCCACCAATCCTGACCGGTGGGCAGTCCGATGTCCCGCTCGGTCATGTCGAGAATGCGGATGTCTTCACCGGCGGCCACGTTTCCTGGGATTCCCCAGGCCAGTTGGTACCGCTGGTATTCGGTCAGCGGCCGGCTGATGATGCGTACGCGACCGATCCACTTTCCCGCATCGACGTAGGCGCGCACGCGTTCGTGCCATCGACTGTTGTGGTCTTCGGGCTTGCTCTCGCCGCGCAGGAACCTCGCCAGGCTCGGGGTCTCTTTGGGCATGGTGTATTTCGGCTGAGTTTCGAAACGAAAGGCTTCGTGCGTGAAGCTGTCGAAGAAATTGCGCCACTCTTCACCATCCAAGAACACGGACAGCCTCCCTCAGTACGTGCTCGGGGATCTCCACGAGACCTTCCCCTTTCGGCGCCTCAAAGCCGTAGTAGGCGTCGCCCTGGACGATGAACGAACCCCGCCCGGTGGCGTAGACGTTGGGGCAGTCGTCGTCATCGCAGTCCGGCCCGTGGACATTCCCCGTCAACCGCGTAAGGCTCTCCTTGCCCACCATGCCCCCTTCGGTACCGGGTGCTTCCCGGCTCAGGGACGACGCTAGGGGCGCCTCGGCGAGGCGTCCACGCCGGCACGGTGCTATTCCCGTCCTGGAATAAGGATCATGCCCGGTGCAGCGGGGCCGGTGTGCTTCCACGGCAGCGACAGGGCCCCTGACGCCAAGTCAGGGGCCCTGTCGCGGGTCAGCGGGTGCGTCAGCTTCCCGACCGCACCGGAATGCTCGTGAACGTGGGCGCCGGTGCCGGGTCCTGGAAGAAGTCGTTGCCCTTGTCGTCGACGACGATGAAGGCCGGGAAGTTCTCGACCTCGATCTTCCAGACCGCCTCCATGCCCAGCTCTTCGTACTCCAGGACCTCGACCTTCTTGATGCAGTCCTGGGCCAGGCGCGCGGCCGGGCCGCCGATGGAGCCGAGGTAGAAGCCGCCGTGCGCGGCGCAGGCGTCGGTGACCTGCTGGGAGCGGTTGCCCTTGGCCAGCATGACCTTGGAGCCGCCGGCCGCCTGGAACTGCTCGACGTAGGCGTCCATCCGGCCGGCCGTGGTCGGGCCGAAGGAGCCGGAGGCGTAGCCCTCGGGGGTCTTGGCCGGGCCCGCGTAGTAGACCGGGTGGTCCTTGAGGTACTGCGGCATCTCGTCGCCGGCGTCCAGCCGCTCCTTGATCTTCGCGTGGGCGATGTCGCGGGCGACGACCAGGGTGCCGGTGAGGGCGAGGCGGGTCTTGACCGGGTGCTTGGTCAGCTCGGCCAGGACGTCGTCCATGGGGCGGTTGAGGTCGATGGCGACCGCGTCGAGGTCGGGTCCTGCGCCCTCGGTCAGCTCCTCGTCCGTCGTCTCCGGGAGGAAGCGGGCCGGGTCGGTCTCCAGCTGCTCCAGGAAGACGCCCTCCGCGGTGATCTTCGCGACGGCCTGGCGGTCCGCGGAGCAGGAGACGGCGATGGCCACCGGGCAGGAAGCGCCGTGGCGGGGCAGGCGGACGACGCGGACGTCGTGGCAGAAGTACTTGCCGCCGAACTGCGCGCCGATGCCGATCTTCTGCGTCAGCTCGAAGACCTTCTCCTCCAGCTCCTTGTCACGGAAGCCGTGGCCGGTGGGCGAGCCCTCGGCGGGCAGCTCGTCGAGGTAGTGCGCGGAGGCGTACTTGGCGGTCTTCATCGCGTACTCGGCGGAGGTGCCGCCGACGACGATGGCGAGGTGGTACGGCGGGCAGGCGGCCGTGCCCAGCGAACGGATCTTCTGCTCCAGGAACTTCATCATGGAGGCCTCGTTGAGGACCGCCTTGGTCTCCTGGAAGAGGAAGGACTTGTTGGCGCTGCCGCCGCCCTTGGCCATGAAGAGGAACTTGTAGGCGCCGCCGTCGGTCGCGTACAGCTCGATCTGGGCCGGCAGGTTGGAGCCGGTGTTCTTCTCGTCCCACATCGTCAGCGGGGCCATCTGCGAGTAGCGCAGGTTCAGCTGGGTGTAGGCGTCGTAGATGCCGCGGGAGAGCGCTTCCTCGTCGCCGCCCTCGGTCAGCACCTGCTGGCCGCGCTTGCCCATCACGATCGCGGTGCCGGTGTCCTGGCACATGGGCAGCACGCCCGCGGCGGCGATGTTGGCGTTCTTCAGCAGGTCGAGCGCGACGAAGCGGTCGTTGCCGCTGGCCTCGGGGTCGTCCAGGATCTTGCGGAGCTGGGCGAGGTGGTCCGGGCGCAGATAGTGCGCAATGTCGTGCATCGCCTCGGCGGCCAGCTTGCGCAGCGCCTCCGGCTCGACCTTGAGGAACGTCCGCCCGTCGGCCTCGAAGGTGCTCACGCCCTCCGCGGTGACGAGGCGGTACGGGGTGGTGTCCTCACCTACGGGGAGAAGGTCGGTGTAGGCGAATTCCGGCATCGAAGGTCATTCCTTACTCGGAGAGGTCCGGCTGGCATCTACGGCAGCGCCTCCACAGCGTAGAACCCCGGGGCGCGGACGCCGCTGTGAGGTCGGGCTCAGTCGGCGGGAGAGCCGTCCGGGAGCTGTCCGAGAACCGGCCGAGAGCCGTCCCCGCCGATCCCTAGTCGCGATCTATCGCGTTTCGGTACGCTGAGCCTGTGGATGCAGACAACGGGGGACGACCGGGCCCCGAGAACCCGCCCGGACCGCTTCGGAAGCAGGACCAACCGCAGGAGCAGCAGCCGGTGAACATGACCAAGCCGGTGTCCGCGCCGCCCGCGGTGGCCGAGGGGGACATCAGGGCGTCCGACGCGGACCGCGACCGGGTCGCCGCGATCCTCCGCGAGGCGCTGGCCGAGGGCCGGCTGGACCCGCAGGAGCACGCCGAGCGGATCGACACGGTCTACCGCGCCAAGACCATGGGTGAACTGGAGCCCGTCGTACGGGATCTGCCCGCGGCGGACGCCGGCCGCGCCCAGCCGGGCCCGGACGCGTACGTCTACGGCCCCCGCGCCCCGGTTCCGGACCAGAACCTCGTCGCGATCTTCAGCGCCTCCATGCGCAAGGGCCGGTGGCAGGCCCCCGCGCGGATCAATGCCTTCGCACTCTTCGGCAGCGTCGAGATCGATCTGACCGAGGCGGTCTTCCCGCAGCAGCAGGTCCAGATCAATGTCACGGCCGTCTTCGGCAGCGTGGAGATCCGGGTCCCGGAGAACGTCACCCTGCGCAGCAGCGGCTCCGGAATCCTCGGCAACTTCGAGATCGAGACCCATGACTCCGAGGACGGCAACGCCCCACAGATCCTGGTCAACGGCTATGCCGTGCTGGGCAGCGTGGAGGCCAGGCCCAAGCGCGGCTCCTGGATCCGGGATCTGCGCGACCGGGTGTGGGAGGACCACCGGGCGCTCCGCCACGAGCTGCGCGAGGAGCGGCGTGAACGGCACCACCAACTGCGCCACGACCGCCACGAGTGGCAGGAACGGCTGCGCGACGCACGGCGTGAGCGCCGGGACCGGTTCCGGTAGGGGCACGGAACCGGGAGAGGGACAGAAGAGGGACAGAAGAGGGGCAGGGGAGGGCACGGGCGGGACCCGGGTATCCGAGGGGTGAGAGCGCGGACCCGCGGGGGCGCGTACGGCGATCGGCCACCGCCCGGGCGCGGGTGACCCGTTGGGCGCGGCTCGGGCGCGGGCAGGGAGGCGGCACCACTCGCGATTGTCTCGTTGTCGCACGATCGCCACGGTGTGCATAAGCGTGCGTACAGCGGGTAGGGCTGGTGCATCGTCTCTCGTACGGCTGCGGGGTGCGGAAATCGGCCGTGCGCAGCGAGGCGGGCAAGGGTGATTCTCGCGCCGAAGCCGTCGTCAGGAGTAGACCGTGCTGCTACCGCATCAGCCCCTGCAGGATGCCGCTGTCGTTCCGTCCCAGCAAGTGCCTGATCGCGACGAGGCCGGCCCCTGGCATTCGGAGGCGGTGTGCCGCCGGGACGAAGCCGGGCTGTTCTTCGCCCCGTCCAAGGAACCGACCGCCGCGCGGCTGGCCAGGGAAGAAGCCGCGAAACGGGTCTGTGCCCGCTGCCCGGTGATGGTCGAATGCCGGGAGCATGCGCTGCTCCAGCCCGAGCCGTACGGCGTGTGGGGCGGGCTGACCGCGGCCGAGCGCCGGGTCGTGCTGACCCGCCGGCGGCGCCGGGAGGCCGAGCTCCAGCGAGCCGCCCGTATGCCGGCCGCCGGATAGCGGCCGCGCGAGGCTTCGGCCCACAGGACGCACCCCAGGCAGGACGCACCCCAGGGCGTCTGGGCCACTTCGCCCCCGCCGGAGACTTTCCGGCGGGGGCGAAGTGTGGGGACGGGCGGGCCGGTTGCACGGGCCGGCCGCACCACCCGTTAGCTGGGGCGCTCGAAGTCCACCGAGCTGTAGGCACGCAGCTTGGACAGCCGGTGCTGGGAGTCGATCTGGCGGATGGTGCCGGACTTGGAGCGCATCACCAGGGACTGGGTGTAGGCGTTCTCGGCGCGGTAGCGCACGCCGCGCAGCAGTTCGCCGTCGGTGATGCCGGTGGCGACGAAGAAGACGTTGTCGCCGCGGACCAGGTCGCCGATCTCCAGCACCTTGTCCAGGTCGTGGCCGGCGTCCAGCGCGCGCTGGCGCTCCTCGTCGTCCTTGGGCCACAGCTTGCCCTGGAAGGCGCCGCCCAGGCACTTCAGCGCACAGGCCGCGATGATGCCCTCGGGCGTACCGCCGATGCCCAGCAGCAGGTCCACGCCGGTGCCCTCACGGGCCGCCATGATCGCGCCGGCGACATCGCCGTCGGCGATGAACTTGATCCGGGCCCCGGCCTCCCGGACCTCTTTGACCAGGCCGTCGTGGCGGGGCCGGTCCAGGATGACCACGGTGACGTCCTCGACCGCGGACTTCTTCGCCTTCGCGATCCGCTTGATGTTCACGGCCACCGGCGCCGTGATGTCGACGAAGTCCGCCGCCTCCGGGCCCGTGGCGAGCTTGTCCATGTAGAAGACCGCGGACGGGTCGAACATCGAGCCCCGCTCGGCCACCGCCATCACGGACACCGCGTTCGCCATGCCCTTGGCGGTCAGCGTCGTCCCGTCCACCGGGTCCACGGCCACGTCGCACTCCGCGCCGGTGCCGTCACCCACGCGCTCGCCGTTGTAGAGCATCGGGGCGTTGTCCTTCTCGCCCTCCCCGATGACCACGACGCCGTTCATCGAGACGGTGTGGATCAGGGCGCGCATGGCCTTGACCGCCGCGCCGTCCGCGCCGTTCTTGTCACCCCGCCCCACCCAGCGGCCCGACGCCATGGCGCCGGCCTCGGTGACCCGGACGAGTTCCAGGGCGAGGTTGCGGTCCGGCGCCTCGGGGCTGACCTCGAGTTGGGACGGGAGATGATGCTCGCTCATCGAGCGCACCTTTCTGAACGGCGTCGGCCGTGAAGGAATGAGGGTGACTGTGCGGGGGTGCGGGGGTTTCCCCCGGAGGTTCACAGTATCTCCAGGCCGCCAAAATGAGCAGAGGGCCCTACGCATGAGCAGCGGTGGGGGAGCCGGTCACGTGGGTGTTTGCACAGGTGACGGGCTTTGCCGGGGGGCCTGTCGGAGCCGCGGCGGGGATGGGGGACCATAGGGGCGTGGCAGGTATGCGAGGCAGGCAAACGGTGCGGGACATGGTCCTGTCACTGGCGGTGATCGGCATCCTCGTCGGGGCGATCTATCTCTTCATCCCGCACGACGAGAGCGCGGACGCGGCGCGGAACGCGGTCAAGAAGGTCGACTACCGCGTCGAACTGATCACGGCCCGGCGGGCGGCGCCCTACCCGGTCGCCGCGCCCGAGGGGCTGCCCAAGACCTGGCGTGCCACCTCCGTCTCGTACAAGGCGAGCGAGGACGGCAAGGGCGGTGCCTGGCACCTGGGCATGCTCGACCCGGAGCAGGAGTACGCGTCCGTCGAGCAGAGCGACGCCCAGCCGCGGAAGTTCATACAGGAGGTCACGCTCGGCGCGACCAAGGCCGAGGGCAAGCAGGCCGTCGGCAGCAAGAAGTGGGACCGCTACAAGGGCGACAAGTACAACGCGCTGGTCCGCGAGGAGCCCGGGGTGACCACGGTCGTCACCGGCACCGCGCCGTACGGGCGGCTCGCCGATCTGGCCGCCGCGCTGGTGGCGAAGAAGGGCTGAGCGGCGCGGATGCCGAGCAGGAGAACGAGGAGGCCGCCGCACCCGGGAGGGGTGCGGCGGCCTCATGCGTGGGCTGGGAGCCCCGGCGCCCGCTCAGACGGTGGCGACGGCCTCGTCGAAGGTCAGCCGCGGGGAGCGCGGGAAGAACGCCTCGGCGCCCGGCTTGCCGATGTTGATGATGAGGAACGACTTCTGCTTGCCGTCGCCGAAGAACTCCTTGTCGACGCCGGTGAAGTCGAAGCCGGTCATCGGGCCGGCGGCCAGGCCGGCGGCGCGGACGCCGACGATGAAGTAACCGGCCTGGAGGGTGGCGTTCTGGGTGCCGGCCACCTCGCGGCGCGCGGCCTCGGAGAAGAAGGTGTCCTTGATGCCCGGGGCGTGCGGGAAGAGCTGCGGCAGCTTCTCGTGGAAGTCCAGGTCCACGGAGAGGATCGCGGTCAGCGGCGCGCTGAGGGTCTTCGGGCCGTTGGCGCCCATGGCGTGGTTGACCAGGCGCTCACGGGCCTCCTGGGAACGGACCAGGGTTATCCGCAGCGGCGACTGGTTGAAAGCGGTCGGGCCGAACTTCACCAGGTCGTAGATGGCCTGGACCTGCTCGTCCGTCACCGGCTCGTCCGTGAACGTGTTGGCGGTCTGGGCCTCCCGGAACAGGAGGTCCTGAGCGGCGGCGTCAAGGGCGAGAGACATAAAGGCACCTCGGTGAGTGAGCTGTGGTCAGGTTCTGTGGCACTGCAGACATTAGTGATCATGCATGCACTACAGGGGTCTTACGGAAAACTACTGTAGCGCAGATAGATTAAGTTTCAACTAAAACGGTGGTGCTGTGAGGCGGTTCACAGGGATTTGCCGTGCCGTAGCGGTCTTTGTGACGGGAGGGGGAGTCGCCGGACGGGCCGGGGCCGCCCCCTGGCGCGCTCCCCGCTACGTGCACACCACCGCTACGCGCGCTCCGCCTCCGGCCCGTCCGGGGACTCCGCCAGCGCCGCGTCCAGCCGCGCCCGCGCGCCGTCCAGCCAGCGCCGGCAGACCTTCGCCAGCGCCTCGCCGCGCTCCCACAGCGCGAGCGACTCCTCCAGGGTCGTGCCGCCCGCCTCCAGGCTGCGGACGACCTCGATCAGCTCGTCCCGCGCCTGCTCGTAGCCCAGCGTGGAGTCCACCGACTTCACCGGGTCCGCCGACTCCACGGGGGTCGCCGCGCCGACCGCCGCACCCTGCTCCGCGTCCGCCGCGCCATCCGTCTTCGCCTTCGCCATGTCTCCCACCCTAAGAGTCTGTCTTCGCACTATTCGGGGGGTGTGACCGCGCCCGGGACGCCGTCCACCCGCACCCTGAACTCGCCCTCGGCCACCCGGGCCCGCAACGCCTCGTCCGCGCCGACCTCGCCTGCTGAGCGCACCGCCGTGCCGTCCGGCTTCTGGAGCACCGCATAGCCGCGCTCCAGCGTCGCCTTGGGGGAGAGCGCGACCACCCGGGCCAGGGTGTGCGTCAGCTCCGAGTCGGCGCGGTCCAGCAGATGCCCCAGGGTCCGCCGGCCGCGCTCCAGCAGCGCCGTGACCTGCTCCTCGCGGTCCTCGACCATCCGCTGCGGCCGCTGTATGCAGGGCCGCTGCAGCGCCGCCGCGAGCCCCCGCTCCTCCCGCTGCAGAAAGCCGTCGACGGCGCGCAGCGCCCGCTCCCGCAGCTGCTGGACCCGGGCCAGCTCCTCGCCGACGTCCGGGACCACCTTCTTCGCCGCGTCCGTCGGCGTCGAGGCACGCAGATCGGCGACCAGGTCCAGCAGCGGGGTGTCCGGCTCGTGCCCGATCGCGGAGACGACAGGGGTTACGGCCGCGCTCACGGCCCGGACGAGCTGTTCGTCGGAGAACGGCAGCAGGTCCTCCACGCTGCCGCCGCCCCGCGCCACGATGATCACGTCCACCTCGGGCAGCGCGTCCAGCTCCTGGACCGCCGCGACCACCTGCGGGACCGCATGCACCCCCTGGACCGGCACATTGCGCACCGCGAAACGGACGGCCGGCCAGCGGTGCCGGGCGTTCTCCAGGACGTCCCGCTCGGCGGCGCTCGCCCGGCCGCAGACCAGCCCGATCAGCTGCGGCAGGAACGGCAGCGGCTTCTTGCGGGCCGCGGCGAACAGCCCCTCCGCCGCCAGCGACTTCTTCAACTGCTCCAGCCGGGCGAGGAGTTCACCGACCCCGACCGGCTTGATCTCGGCGGCCCGCAGCGACAGCTGGCCACGCGGGGCGTACCACTCGGGCTTGGCATGCACCACCACCCGGGCGCCCTCGCTGACCACGTCGGCGACCTTGTCGAAGACCTGGCGGTAGCACGTCACGCTCACCGAGATGTCGTACGACGGGTCGCGCAGCGTCAGAAAGACCACCCCTGCGCCGGGCCGCCGCGAGAGCTGGGTGATCTGCCCCTCGACCCACACCGCGCCGAGCCGGTCGATCCAACCGCCGATGAGCCGGGACACCTCGCCGACCGGGATCGGCGTTTCCGGGGACGTAGAAACAGCCATACGAGCGAGACTAGCGGCGGGCACTGACAGTGGCGGCGCGCTCGCGTGGTGCGTGCCCCGGCGGGCGGGTCCCTCCGGTTACGGGACCGCGCGCACCGGAGGGGCCCGTCCGCACCCGTCGGCCCGTAGCCTGCCTGGCCGTACGGGGCCCGCGCCCGGCCCTTACCCACGCCCGATCCCGGCCCGCACGCCGCCTCCGCTCCAACCTCTTACCCCCTCACCCGCGCACCCCGCCCCCGCGCACCCACTCCCGGTACCGCACCGCCAGCACCACCAGCCCCACCACCAGCCAGGCTCCGCCCACGGCCCGCGCGGCGGCCGAGGCCTCGGCGATCACCGCGACCACCACCGCCAGCCCCAGCAACGGCACCACCAGATGCCGCAGCACGCTCGGTGTCCCGTCCGCCCGGCGGATCCAGAACCAGCCGGTCACCGACGCGTGCAGCAGCCCGAACGCGGTCAGCGCCCCCATGTTCACGACCGACGACAGCTGGTCGAGCCCGTCGTCCCTGCGGGCCGCCCACACCGCCGCCACCAGCGACACCAGCGCCGCGCCCAGCAGCGCCCTGCGCGGCACCCCGCTGCCCGCGTCCACCTTCGACATCGCCCCGGGCAGCCGCCGGTCCCTGGCCATCGCGAACAGCAGCCGGCCGGCCGCCGCCTGCCCCGCCAGCGCCGCGAACGCCGCGCCGATGGCCTTGCTCACCGCCACCAGATCGTGCAGCCAACCGCCCACCGACGCGTCGACCGTGGCGTAGAAGGCGCCGCCCTGCTCGCCCGGCCGGGCCGCCAGCTCCGCCGCGCTCATCGGCATCAGCAGCGCCGCCAGGTACGTCTGCACCGCGAACAGCACACCGGCCACCGCCAGACAGGCCAGCACCGCCCGCGCCACCCGGTCCGGGCCGCCGGCCACCCGGTCCGGGCGCTCGGCCACCATGGCCCCGTCCGGCCCGTCGGCCACCTGGTCCGGCCCCTCGGCCACCCCGTCAGGCCCGGCGGCCACCCCGCCCGCCACCCCGGCCCCGTCCGGCCCGCCCGCCACCCCGGCCCCAGCAGTCCTGGAAGCCACCCGGCCCCCACCCGTCCCCCCAGGCGCCGCCCGCCCCCCGGCCTCCTCCGCGAACGACGCGATCGCGTCGAACCCCAGATACGACAGCACCGCCACCGACACCGCGGCCAGCACCGCCCGCACCGAGAACCCGCCCTCGCCGGTCAGCGGCTCGGCCCAGCCCCGCGCAGCCCCGTGCGCGATCAGCTCGGCGACCGCCGACACCACGAACACCGCGAGCACCACGATCTCCATCGCCAGCACCGCGAACCCCACCCGGGCCGCCGTCCGCACGCCCCACAGATTCAGCAGTGTGGTCACGGCCACCGCCAGCGCCGTCCACACCCACGGGTGCACGGACGGCACCAGCGCATACAGCGCGTTCCCGGAGAACAGATACGCCACCGCCGGAATCAGCAGATAGTCCAGCATCGCCATCCACCCGGCGACGAACCCCGCACCCTCGCCCAGCCCCACCCGGGCGTACGTATAGACCGAACCGGCCTGCGGGGCGACCCGTACCATCTGGGCGTACGAGTACGCGGTGAACGCCATCGCGACCGTCGCGACCAGGTAGACGGTGGTGACCGCACCGTGCGAGGCGGCCTGCAGCGTGCCGAAGATCCCGACCGGCGCCATCGGGGCGATGAACAGCAGCCCGTAGACGACCAGATCCCGGAAGGTCAGCGTCCGCCGCAGCGCACCGAGGGCGCCGGAGCCCCCGCCCCCGCCGGCCGCGGTGCCCGCTCCGCCGCCGGGCTCCCCGCCGCCAGCCCCCGGGCCGCCCGTGCCGCCGCTCGTGCCCGGCATCCTGCCTCCTCGCTCCGTGCCGCCCAGTCTCGGACAACAGCGCGATGATCCGGAGCGGGGCCACGCCTTTACGATGGGACGCATGACTTCCTCGCCCAGCCCGATGCCCGCCACCACCCCGGGCGAAGACGCTTCGCGCCGCAGCGACCGGCGCAAGGTCCTGCTCGCCGCCCCCCGTGGCTACTGTGCGGGCGTGGACCGCGCCGTGATCGCGGTGGAGAAGGCCATCGAGCAGTACGGCGCCCCCGTTTACGTACGCCACGAGATCGTCCACAACAAGTACGTCGTGAAGACCCTGGAGAAGAAGGGCGCCATCTTCGTCGACGAGACGGAAGAGGTGCCCGAGGGCAACATCGTCATCTTCTCCGCGCACGGCGTGGCGCCCGTCGTCCACGAAGAGGCCAAGCGCGGCAAGCTCGCCACCATCGACGCCACCTGCCCCCTGGTCACCAAGGTCCACAAGGAAGCCGTCCGCTATGCCAAGGAGGACTACGACATCCTCCTGATCGGCCACGAGGGCCACGAAGAGGTCATCGGCACCAGCGGTGAGGCCCCCGAGCACATCACGCTGGTCGACGGCCCCGAGGACGTCGCCAATGTCGAGGTCCGCGACCCGGAGAAGGTCGTCTGGCTCTCCCAGACCACGCTCTCGGTCGACGAGACCATGGAGACGGTGGACGCCCTCAAGGGCCGCTACCCCAACCTCCTCTCGCCGCCCAGCGACGACATCTGCTACGCCACCCAGAACCGCCAGATCGCGGTGAAGCAGATGGGCGCCCAGGCCGATCTCGTCATCGTCGTCGGCTCCAAGAACTCCTCGAACTCCGTGCGCCTGGTCGAGGTGGCGCTGGGCGCGGGCGCCCGCGACGCCCATCTGGTCGACTACGCCGAGGAGATCGACGAGGCCTGGCTGGAGGGCGTCGGCACGGTCGGTGTCACCTCCGGCGCCTCCGTCCCCGACGTCCTCGTCCACGGCGTCCTGGACTGGCTCGCCCAGCGCGGCTACGAGGACGTGGAGACCATCACGGCCGCCGAGGAGTCCATCCACTTCTCGCTGCCCAAGGAACTCCGCCGGGACCTGCGCGCCGAGGCCGAGGCGGCGACCGAGGACTGAGCCCGCCGCGTTCGCCGCGCCGCCCCGGCCACCGGTCGGTGCATCCCGGGGGCGGGCCGCCCCGCCG
Source organism: Streptomyces lydicus (assembly GCF_004125265.1). GTDB lineage: Bacteria > Actinomycetota > Actinomycetes > Streptomycetales > Streptomycetaceae > Streptomyces > Streptomyces lydicus_C. The sequence goes on along the minus strand of NZ_RDTE01000003.1, from coordinate 3,111,844 downwards.
ACGCCTAGCCTTTTCCTCATGAAGGTCTTCGGTGTGGACATCGGCGGATCGGGCATCAAGGGTGCCCCGGTGGATCTGGAGCGCGGCGAGCTCGCGGAGGAGCGCCACAAGGTGCTGACCCCGCATCCGGCCACCCCGGATGCGGTCGCGGACGGCGTCAAGGAGGTCGTGGACCACTTCGGGTGGACGGGCCCGGTCGGCGCGACCTTCCCCGGTGTGGTCACCGACGGGACGACCCGTACCGCCGCCAATGTCGACAAGGGCTGGATCGGGCTCGACGCGGCCGGGCTGCTCACCACGCGGCTCGGCGGCGAGGCCGGCGGCAGCCCCGTCACGGTGCTCAACGACGCCGACGCGGCCGGCCTGGCCGAGATGCGCTTCGGCGCCGGCCGCGGCCGCACCGGCACGGTCATCGTGCTCACCCTCGGCACGGGCATCGGCAGCGCCCTCTTCACCGACGGCCGCCTGGTGCCCAACTCCGAGCTCGGCCACCTGGAGCTGCACGGCCATGACGCCGAGAAGCGGGCCTCCACCAAGGCCAAGGAGGACGAGGCGCTGAGCTGGCAGCACTGGGCGCACCGGGTGCAGAAGTACCTCGCCCATGTGGAGATGCTGTTCTCACCCGAGCTGTTCGTGATCGGTGGCGGGGTGAGCCGCAAGGCGGAGAAGTTCCTGCCGCTGATCGAGGGCGTCAGCGCGGAGATCGTGCCGGCTCAGCTTCAGAACAATGCGGGGATTGTGGGGGCCGCGATGGCTGCCTGCGCCGCTCGGGCTGGCGAGCCACCTGCCGCGGACGGTTCCCCGGCCGCGGCCGCTCCTTCCCGGGCGTCCGCCCCGACGGCCGGTCCTGCGGACCGCGCGGTGCGCTCTGCGGTCGACTCGCCGGTCGGCTGGCCCGACGCCGGGCAATGATCAGCAGCCGGCGGACGATCGCGAGCAGCGCGCTGATCAGCGTGCCGGCGTAGAGCCAGCCGGCGTTCAGCGCGAGGACGGTGAAGACGCCCATCAGCAGCCCGTCGAACCCGCCCGCGCCGCGCTGCAGCGGCAGCGCACCGAGCGTGAACGCGATCGGCAGCGTAACCGGCGCGATGACCAGATCGAACGGCCTGACCCAGAGCGCCGCGCCGATCCCGACCAGCAGGTAGCAGACGCCGTACGGGGCCGGTGCGCCGCCGAGCAGCAGCCGGTCCAGGAAGGCGAAGGCCAGCAGCGCCAGCGTCGCCAGCAGCCAGCAGCCGAGCCCGGTGAGCTTGGCGGCCGGCATCCGGCGGCGCAGGGCGGGGGGCGGGGTGGGCAGGGGGCGCTGCGGGCGCGCCCGGTAGACGGTCGCGGACTCCACGCCCTCCGGTGGGGCCGGGGCGCGTCCCGGTGCCGCCGTCCCGGGCACTTGGGCGGGCGCTCGGAGGGGACCGGCCGGTGCGGGACCACGCGCCGCGGACCGCGCGCCCGCGGGTGCGGACGCCGGTACGGCCGCGAACCCGGAGGCCCGCATCGCGGTGAGGAAGTCGTCGTCGGGGTCGGGGGCCACGGCCTCCGCGGGGCGCGGGAGCCGGGCGTCCTGGCCCGCGGGCGGACCTGCGGACCGCGGCGGGCTGTGCTGGGGGGTGCGCGCTTCGTGTTGCTCCACTCGTCAACGGTAGGCCGCTAAGTGGGATTAACCGGTTACGGGACACGCGCATTGGGCCGAGGTTCGGACTGAATCGTTCCGGGGCGGGCCGCGCGGGGGCCGGGGCGGGGCGCGGCCGGTCCCGGTGGTTGGGGGCTTGTTCCCGGTCCCGGCGGCGGTGGCGGTGGCTTGGCCCCGGTCCCGGTCCCGGCGGCGGTGGCTTGGCCCCGGTCCCGGCCGTGGTCCCGCCCCGGTGGCGGTGGCCCGGCCCGGCCGCCCCGTAGACTGGTGGATCGGCCCTCCGTGGGCCGTGCCCACCCCACCACCTCGCTCGGAAGTCGAGTCGCCACGTGTCGCTCACGATCGGAATCGTCGGTCTGCCGAATGTCGGCAAGTCGACCATGTTCAACGCCCTGACCAAGAACGACGTGCTGGCGGCCAACTACCCGTTCGCCACCATCGAGCCGAACGTCGGCGTGGTCGGTGTCCCCGACCCGCGGCTGGCCAAGCTGGCCGAGATCTTCGCCTCCCAGAAGATCCTCCCCGCCACCGTCGACTTCGTGGACATCGCGGGCATCGTCCGCGGCGCCTCCGAGGGCGAGGGCCTGGGCAACAAGTTCCTCGCGAACATCCGCGAGTCCGATGCGATCTGCCAGGTCATCCGCGCCTTCAAGGACGAGAACGTCGTCCACGTCGACGGCAAGGTCTCACCCAAGGACGACATCGAGACCATCAACACCGAGCTGATCCTCGCCGACCTCCAGACCATCGAGAAGGTCCTGCCGCGCCTCCAGAAGGAGTCGCGCATCAAGAAGGACGTGGCTCCCAAGGTCAAGGCAGTGGAGGAGGCCAAGGCCATCCTGGAGAAGGGCGACACGCTGTTCTCTGCCGGAATCGTCCAGGGCTCCGGCAACGAGGAACTCCTGCACGACCTCCACCTCCTCACCACCAAGCCCTTCCTCTACGTCTTCAACGTCGACGAGGACGAGCTGACCGACGAGGACTTCAAGAACGAGCAGCGCGCCCTGGTGGCCCCCGCCGAGGCGATCTTCCTGAACGCCAAGCTGGAGGCCGACCTCGCCGAGCTGGACGAGGACGAGGCCCTGGAACTCCTCCAGTCCGTCGGCCAGGAAGAGCCGGGCCTGGCCACCCTCGCCCACGTCGGCTTCAACACCCTCGGCCTGCAGACCTACCTGACGGCCGGCCCCAAGGAAACCCGCGCCTGGACCATCAAGAAGGGCGCCACCGCCCCCGAGGCCGCCGGAGTCATCCACACCGACTTCCAGAAGGGCTTCATCAAGGCCGAGATCATCTCCTTCGCCGACCTCGTCGAAACCGGCTCGGTCGCCGAAGCCCGCGCCGCGGGCAAGGCCCGCATGGAGGGCAAGGAGTATGTGATGCAGGACGGGGATGTGGTGGAGTTCCGGTTCAACGTGTAGGGGCTGATTCCTTGATCGGCTGAAATGGCTGGTCAGAGCAAGAAAACCCAGGTCAGGGGTCAGATCTTCGGGTCTGGCCCCTTCCTGTTTTCTCCGGCTGATTCCGGGCTTTTCCTGGGAGCGTGCTGACTTGGTGCTGACCCTCGCGGCGGCTCGCGGAAGCCCTGACCTGGGGCTCCAGCGGGGAGCGAGGGGCAGCCTATGGGAGCGGCCCGGCGGGGAGCGGTTTCCCGTTCCGGAAACCCGAAGCCCTTGTGACACGGTCCGTCGACTGGGAACGATGAACGGGACACCGGAGCACGGGAACGAGGGGGCACCGTATGAGGCTGACGAAGCTGGCCACGACCTGTGAGAACGGGGACTGTCCCACCCTGTATGCGACCGACAGGGGAACCCTGATCGTGCAAGGGGGCGTGCCGACCGGACACGGCCTCGACCTGCCGGAGGGTGAAGCCCTGGTGGAAATCCCGATGGACCTCATTCGGAAGGCAATCCGTGATCAGCGCATCTAACGACCTGGCCGCCCGCTTCTCCACTTTCCAGGAGGAGGCGTTCCGGCTGGAAACCCCGCCGCCTTCCGCTCCTTCCTCGCGGGGAGCCCAAGCCCGCGGACTACAATGCGGGCTGGTTGGAGACTGTGAGCAAGGCGACGGAGAGCGGGAAGCGCATGGTGCGTGTCCACGTCCTGTCCCGCCCGCTCACGCCGTACCTCCGCTACGAGCTGGGCTGGGGCTACCTGACGAACATGACTGCGGGCGAGGAGTTCCACATCCTCGACACGACCGACCGCCCGAACCCGCTGGAGGGTGCGCCCGACTTCTGGCTCTTCGACGGCCGTGAGCCGGTCGTTCTCAACTACGACGAGAACGGCGCGTTCATTGGTCCGACCTTCATCCCGGCGGAGAGTGCGTTGCCCACGGGCAAGGAGTTCGAGCACGCCACTTATCGAAGCGTCGCCCTGGCCATGTCGGTGCCCTTCACCGAGTGGTGGGAGAAGCACGGAGCAGCGTGAATCAGGCAGAACTGGGCGCCGCGCTGCGGGCGCTTCGGCGGGCATCCGGCAAGGAGGCCAAGGCCGTTGCCCGCAGCTCCGTCATGTCGACTGCCAAGCTGTCGAAGATCGAGAACGGCCTTGTAGCCCCGGCGACGGCGGACGTGGAACGTATCCTCACGGCCTTGGACGTGTCCCCGGAGATCAAGGCCGAGTACCTTGCCGTAGCCCGCGCACAGGCCACAGAGGCAACCGCGTGGCGCCTCTTCCGGCGCATGGGCTACCACAAGAAGCAGGAGCAGATCAGGGCACTTGAGTCCTCGATGACGCTCTTGCGCCTCTTCCAGCCGTCCCTCGTTCCCGGCCTGCTCCAGACGCCTGAGTACATTCGGGCAGTGCTGAAGCCGAAGGGCCTCACGGACGAACAGCTCTTCCGTACGGTCTCCGCCCGGATCGAGCGGCAACGCGTCCTGTACGACACCAGCAAGGCGCTGCGCTTCGTGGTGACCGAATCCGTCCTGCGGTGGCGTCTCCTCCCGGCCGCGATGATGGCGGGCCAGCTGGACCGCATCGTGTCGGTGTCCCGTCTGCCGAACGTGGAGGTGCGAGTAGTCGCCCTCGACGCGCCTCAGCGCGACGTTCCCGACCACTCCTTCGTCATCCGGGACGACCGCGTGGTGACGGTCGAGACGACGCACGCCGAGATGGTTGTGACTGACCCACGGGATGTCTCCCTGTACGTCGAGAAGTTCGACCGCTTCACCTCCGTGTCTCTTGCCGGGGACGCTATGCGCGACCTGGTCGAGGGCATCCGGGACGCGTTCCTGCGCGAACGGGAAACGGACTAGATCCGGCCCGCCGGACCAGCTGACGATGGCCTCCTCGACAAGATGCGGGGAGGCGTACGAGATGCGCGGAGAACAGGCGACGATGCCGGAACTGGTGGCCTTGTCCCTACCGCCGGCCCGACCGGAGCCCGTCCCGGGCTGCCGAGAGTGTCTCGGCTTCGCGGTGCAGCGGGCCAACGCCGTGTCCATCGGCGACTACTCCAAGGTGTCGGACATGAACGTGATCCTGCGGGCTCACCTGCGCGACGCACACGGGAGCGAGTAATGGCCCGCGCTGTCCTCCGTTACGTGCAGCACCGCATCACACAGCACCCGAACACGGACATGACCTTCGAGGCGGAGTGCCTCCACTGTGAGTGGACTGCGCGGCCGTCGGAGGACGGGGCGACTGTGGACGTTGAGTGCATGGGTCACACAGGACGCAGCGGGCATAAGGGCTTTCGGCGCGTGTGCACGTCGTTCGCCCTGGTGCTGAGGGCGGAGGGGGAGGGCCCCTCGGCGCACCCACGGGATGGCAAGTAGTACGGGCAGGAGGTGCGCCAGAAGTGGCGTGTGTGAGCCGAGCAAGCCCCTGTCTACCCCGGCGGCTTCCCCGCTGGGCAGCAGAGGTCGGCCCGGCCGAAGAGGTGACAACGATGGTCGGATACGCGATATCGAACAGAGGCGAGTCCGTGACGAAGAAGCCCGAGGCGGAGAAGCCGATGACCAAGGAGGAGTGGATCGAAGATGACCAAGGAGGAGTGGATCGAACTGCAACTGGCCAATGCCCCGGAACCGACGGCCGAGGATGTCTGGTGGGTACTGAACAGGTTCTGCTTCCCACGGGAGCAGGTCCAAGCAGCCTATGAGGCCATGATGCGCGAGCGGGAGGAGAGTGCGGAGGCAGAGCGGTCCGGAGACAGTCGCGCGGAATACATGCAGACAGAGCCCTAGGTGTTCTGTCCACGGAGGTTGGTGACGCAGGTCTCGGCTGAGTGATCTTGAAATGGGTGAGGGCCTTCTGGCCTGGTGTGGATTGCGACATCTGCACCGGCGACCAGAAAGGCCCTCGTGCCTCACCGTAATGCACCTCTGACAGAGACCGGTCGGCTGCGTCTGGCCCGTTGCGTGGTCAAGGACGGCTGGCCACTGCGTCGGGCCGCTGAACGCTTCCAGGTCTCGCCCACAACAGCTCAGCGATGGGCTAAGCGCTACCGGCTGTTCGGGGAGGCGGGCATGGCAGACCGGTCAAGCCGCCCGCACACGAGCCCGCGCCGCACCCCGAACCGCACCGAACGGCGCATCATCAAGGTCCGGCTTCTGCGCCGGTGGGGCCCGGCCCGCATCGCACACCTGCTACGCCTGGTGCCCTCGACCGTGCACCGCGTACTGACCCGCTTCGGCCTGGCCCGCCTGGCCCACCTGGACCGGGTCACCGGCCGCGTCATACGCCGCTACGAACGCGACCGGCCAGGCGAACTCGTCCACGTGGACATCAAGAAGCTCGGCAACATCCCCGACGGCGGCGGCCACAAAACCCTCGGCCGCCAAGCAGGCCGCAAGACCCGCTCCGGCGCCGGCTACAGCTACATCCACACCGCCGTCGACGACCACTCCCGCCTCGCCTACAGCGAGATCCACACAGATGAGAAGAAGGAGACCGCCACAGGCTTCTGGGCCCGCGCCCAGGCGTTCTTCACCGCCTGCGGGATCACCGTCGAACGCGTCCTGACCGACAACGGCGCCTGCTACCGCTCACGCGACTGGCGCCGCGCCCTCACGGCGGCCGGCATCACCCACAAGCGAACCCGGCCCTACCGACCGCAGACGAACGGCAAAGTCGAACGCCTCAACCGGACCATGCTCGACGAATGGGCCACCGCCCGCTCCTACCGCTCAGAGACCGAACGCCGACAAGCGTTCCCACAGTGGCTTCACACCTACAATCACCACCGCGGACACACCGCCCTCAAGGGCCAGCCACCCGCCAGCCGCGTCCCCAACCTCACAGGGCAATACACCTAGGCTTCACAGGCCCTGCCGCCCGACCTCGCTTGTCGGGGGATCAACTTGCCGAGCTGAGCTCAGGCAGCCGGACCTCGACCTCTTCGAGGTTCCCGACGAGGCGGACGGCGCTCAGTTGACTGGGGAAGCGCAGGCCAGGAACGGCCCGGCTGCCTTGCCCCAGGACTCACCCCGTGCGAGCGCAGCCGTCCCCTCAGTGCGCAGAGACTCGACCACGGGCCCGAGGAAGTCGGTCCGCCAGTGCTGCACGGTCTCCGGCTTCATGCCGCTCGCGTCGACCACGGCCCCCACTCCGGCTTCGAGGACAGCCGCGCCCTGTGCCGCATCGCTCCCGGTCCACGCGTCTGCATGCTCGGCTATCAGCGCCCACGTCAGCTTGATCATGGGATGGATCGTAGAGGCGGTGGCGAGGAACCAGGAGAGGACGAGGGGTGGGGTATGAACCCTGGGGGCTGTATACTCCCCGCCGCCGGCTCTTAGCAGCTCGGATTCTGCCACGGTTCCAGGGGTGACGAGGGTCTCTCACCCGTCACGTCAAGGCATCTCATATCTGCAGGTCAGTGGCGGCGAGAGCGTTCCGCAGGGCCTCCGCCGGCACTGCACAGAAACGAGGGGCTGCGGCACCCTTCGCCGAGGTGCTTAGGCTGCGGTTCCGTACATCCAGCGGCGAACCACGGTGTAACCGTCAGGAAGCTCTTTCCCGGTCAGCTCCCTGTACCTCGCCTTGGCCTCTTCGCTGGCTTGGTGGTCGGCGGGGAGCTTTCGGAGGAAGGGGTCGCTGTCAGGGTTAGGGGAGGACTGGCGAGGCTGGTCCGTAGCTTCATCGTCGGAGGCCGGTTCGTAATCCCCGATGTCCTCGGCCTCGTACCTCCCGGGGCTCTGCCTTACGAGGTAAGCGACCACGGCCAGACCTACGATCAGAGTCACGTCGCCGATAACGCGGATCTTCGGCTTGTGCTTGGCGTACCAGCTCTCCGTCTTCTCGACGGAGGGTGCGGGATCGCCATTTGCGGGAGCGGGTTCACCGGGCGTGGAGTCGTCCATGTGCACACATCTATCGGACCCAGCCATCACCTGTCAGGCAATCAATCGACATCGCTACTGTTCGTCAGGCTGAAGTAGATCTGTGCGTCTTCGCGAAGGTGTGGCCTTCGGTCGCCGCAGCCGACTTCTGTCTTCACGCTGGCCGCCCTCCGTGCGGTACCGCTCCTTCGGCGCGGTGGACGGCATCCATTGCACCCTCGCCGTTGCGTTTACCGATGCGGGTGAGGGTACGAGCGGGCGCTGACAAGGGGGCCGATTCGACGCCTGAAGACGGGACTCGCCAGTAGTGTTATGGCAATTCTGGTGTGACCGACGAAGCGCGCGGACGGGCGTGCTACTGACTGTGATGGGGTGCGAATCGCGTTGAGCGGGACCACGACTGCGACGACGGTGCACGACGTTCTCAAGGCGATCCGCGAGAGCTCCACCGTGAACCGGGATCGAGGGACCCGCTTCGAGGAGCTCATGGTGCAGTACCTGGGAGCGGACCCAGACTGGTCCGAACAGTTCACCCAGGTGTGGATGTACCACAACTGGCCCGGCGCGGAGAGCGATAAGCGGGACGTCGGTATCGACTTGGTGGCGCAGGACCGTGAGACCGGCGGCTACTGCGCCATCCAGTGCAAGTTCTACGAGCCGCAGCACACCGTCCAGAAGTCCGACCTCGACTCCTTCTTCACGGCCTCGGGTAAGGGTGTCTTCACCCGCCGAATGATCATCTCGACGACGGATAAGTGGGGGACGAACGCCGAGTCCGCCCTGGATGACCAGCAAATTCCAGTCACTCGCATCGGTCTGGCCGATATCGAGGCAAGCCCGGTCGAGTGGCACGTTCCCGCCGCTCCCGAGGGTCCGGTCGAGCTGCGGCTCCGGGGCAAGAAGACTGCGCGCCCACATCAGCGTGAAGCGATCGACGCGGTCTTCGAAGGCTTCACCTCCCACCAGCGCGGCAAACTGATCATGGCCTGTGGCACGGGCAAGACCTTCACCGGCCTGAAGATCGTCGAACGGCTCCAGCAGGAGCGCGCGAAGCGCGGCGAGGGCGACCACACCACCGTGCTCTTCATGGTCCCCTCAATCGCACTGCTCTCGCAGACCCTGCGGGAGTGGTCGTACGAGACCGAGACGTCGATGCGGCGCTTCGCCGTTTGCTCCGACAGCAAGGTCAGCAAGCAGAAGAAGGTCGACGCCGACAGCACGGACATGTCGACACACGACCTTGCCTTGCCCGCCACCACCAGCCCTGACAAGCTCATCGAGCAGGTCGCGAGCGTGGAGGCCGGACCCGGACTGACCGTGGTCTTCTCGACTTACCAGTCCATCGACACCATCGCCCAGGCGCAGCAGGTCGGCCTGCCCGATTTCGATCTCATCCTGTGCGACGAAGCGCACCGCACCACCGGCGCCACCCTCACCGTCGGCGACGAGTCGAACTTCGTCAAGGTCCACGACAACGGCTATATCCGCTCCGCCCGCCGCCTGTACATGACGGCCACCCCACGCCTGTTTAGCGAAGAGGCCAAGACGGACGCGAAGAACACCGAGACCGTCCTGTGCTCCATGGACGACGAGGACCTCTACGGTCCGGAGTTCCACCGCCTCGGCTTCGGCAAGGCCGTCGAGCAGGGCCTGCTGACCGACTACAAGGTGCTCATCCTCACCATCGACGAGGGCAAGGTCGCCGAGTCCCTCCAGCAACAGCTCGCCGACGACAACAACGAGCTCAACCTCGACGACGCCGCGAAGATCGTCGGCTGCTGGAACGGAATGGCCAAGCGCACCGGAAAACTCGCCGACGGCTCAGGCTTCGAACCCGGCGAAGCACCTATGCAGCGGGCCGTGGCCTTCGCCCGGAACATCAACGAATCCAAGGAACTCGCCAAGCGCTTCCGCGAGGTCGTCCAGGCGTACGACGGCGCCGACGAAGAGATCCTCCAGTGCGACGTCGACCACGTCGACGGCACTTTCAACACCCTGCGCCGCAACGACCTCCTCGACTGGCTCAAGCAGGACCCCGGAGCAAACAGGGCCCGCATCCTTTCCAACGCCCGCTGCCTGTCCGAAGGCGTCGACGTACCCAGCCTGGACGCCGTCCTCTTTCTCCACCCCCGCAACTCCGTCGTCGATGTCGTCCAGTCCGTCGGCCGCGTCATGCGCCTGGCCGAGGGCAAGAAGTACGGCTACATCATCTTGCCCGTCGCCGTCCCCGCCGGCATGCCCCCAGAGCAGGCCTTGGCCGACAACCGCCGCTTCCGCACCGTATGGCAAGTCCTCCAAGCTCTGCGCGCCCACGATGACCGCTTCAACGCCACCGTCAACCAGCTCGACCTGAACAACCGCCGCCCCGACAACATCATGGTTGCCAACGCCACGGACGACCGCGAGTCCATCTCTGGCGAAGGGGGCGGTCGCGGCGACGGGCAGGGTGAGGCGAGCGCGGCCCAGTACGTCCAGACCACGCTCCATATGGAGGACTGGCGCGACGCGATCTACGCCCAGATCGTCAAGAAGGTCGGCCAGCGCCAGTACTGGGAAGACTGGGCCAAAGACATCGCCCAGATCGCTGGACGCCACAAGACCCGGATCGAGGCGGCCCTCGCCCTCCCCGACAAGAAGGCTGCCTTCGAGACCTTCCTCGGTGAGCTGCGCGCGAGCATAAACCCAGGTGTTACCGAGACCGACGCCCTCGACATGCTCACCCAGCACATCGTCACCAAGCCCGTCTTCGACGCGCTCTTCAAGGGCTACGCGTTTGCCGAACGCAACCCCGTCTCCCTGGCCATGCAGCGCATGCTTGATGTCCTGGACGACCAGAATCTCGACGACGAGGCCAAGACCCTCCAAGGCTTCTACGACTCTGTACGCAAGCGGGCAGAGGGCATCGACAACCATGAGGGCCGTCAGCGCGTCATCATCGAGCTGTACGACAAGTTCTTCAAGACCGCTCTGCCCAAGACCGCCGATGCCCTCGGCATCGTCTACACCCCCGTCGAGATCGTCGACTTCATCCTCCGCTCCACCGACCAGGCCCTCGCCAAGCACTTCGGCACCTCCCTGTCCGACGAAGGCGTCCACATCCTCGACCCCTTCACGGGCACGGGTACCTTCCTCGTCCGCCTCCTCCAGTCCGGCCTCATCAAGCCCGACGACATCCTGCGCAAGTACGTCCACGAACTCCACGCCAACGAGATCGTGCTGCTCGCCTACTACATCGCCGCCGTCAACATCGAGGCCGCCTTCGAGGACATGAGCGAGTCGGACGACTACACGCCCTTCGAGGGCATCGTCCTGACCGACACCTTCCAACTCGCCGAAGGCCACGCGGAACGCCTCTTCGGCGGCCTGGAGGGCAACAGCGAGCGCGTCCGGAAGCAACAGGCGCAGGACATCCGCGTCATCATCGGCAACCCGCCGTACTCGGCGGGGCAGGACAGCCAGAACGATGACAACCAGAACGTCAAGTACGAAGCTCTGGACGCAAGGATCGCTCAGACCTACGCAGCGAAGTCATCAGCAACGCTGAAGAACTCCCTCTACGACTCCTACATCCGCGCCATCCGCTGGGCCTCGGACCGCATCAAGGACGAGGGCGTCATCGCCTACGTCTCCAACGGCGGCTACATCGATGGCAACACCGCCGACGGACTACGCCTCTCCCTGGTGAACGAGTTCGACGCGATCTACTGCTACAACCTGCGCGGCAACCAGCGCACGGCCGGGGAACTCTCCCGTAAGGAGGGCGGCAAGGTCTTCGGCTCAGGCAGCCGAAGCACCGTTGCCGTCCTGATCCTCGTCAAGGGCGGAACCGCCGCTGGCACGGGCGAAGGCTGCCAGCTCCACTACCGGGACATCGGCGACTACCTCAACCGCGAGGACAAGCTCCGCATCGTGTCCGGCCAGGCCCTCGATACGGTGGAATGGCAGCAGATTTCCCCGAGCCCGGAGGGCGACTGGATCAACCAGCGCGACGAGCGGTTCGCTACCTTCCAGGCCATCGGCGAGAAGGACAAGGCTCTGCGGGAGCGGTCGGTCTTCGTCCTCCACTCCAACGGCCTCATGACTGGCCGCGACTCTTGGGTCTACAACTTCTCCCGACCGAAGCTCACGGAGAACGTCGAGTCGACGATCGACTTCTACAACGAACAGGTCCGCGGCTTCGAGGCGCACTGCGAAGAGACAGCACTGGCTTCCCCGTCAGCAGCCGACATCGACCGGTACATCGACAACGACCCGAAGAACATCAGCTGGAACCGGCCGGACAAGACGAATATCGCGAAGGGGCGGCGGTATGCCTTCGACGGACAACGTCTCTTCACGTCCACGTACCGGCCCTTCACGAAGCAGCATCTGTACTTCGACTCGCAGCTGAACGACATCGTCTCCCAGCTCCCCCGCCTGTTCCCGACGCCCGAGCACGAGAACCTCGGCTTCTATGTCGTTGGGGAAGGGTCAGCAGTGCCGTTCTCGGTCATGATGCTCGACTGCCTACCCGACCGTCACGTCACGGGGGCAGGTAGCGGCGGCAAGTTCTTCCCCCGCTACGCCTACCGTGAGCTGAGCACCGGCGATGACCTCTTCGCATCCAGCGAAGGCACAAGCGACGGCGACGCCTACGAGCGTGTAGACAACATCACCGACGCGTGCCTCCGCGACTACCGCAAGACGTACGCCGACGACACGATCACCAAGAACGACGTCTTCTACTACACCTACGGCTTGCTCCACTCCCCCTACTACCGAACCCAGTTCGCCGCCGACCTGAAGAAGTCGCTGCCCCGCATCCCGAAGGTGCGCGACTTCCGCGGCTTCGCCGAAGCCGGCCGAGTGCTCGCCGACCTCCACCTCGGCTACGAGACCGTAGCGCCGTACGACGGGATCGTGGAGGAGGTCAGCGGTGGTAGCGCGAACACCGCGCCATCGGAGCTGTTCCGGGTGACGAAGATGAAGATCGTCAAGAGGTCGGGCGAGGCGGTTCGGTCCACGATCGTCTACAACAAGCGCATCACGCTCTCCAACATCCCGGAGGAGGCGTATCGCTACCAGCTCGGTGCGCGCTCGGCGATCGAGTGGATCATCGACCGGTACCAGGTGAAGGTCGACAAGGCCAGCGGGATCGTGAACGACCCTAACGACTGGTCCGATGATCCGCGCTACATCATCGACCTGCTCAAGCGGATCGTCACGGTCAGCCTGGAGACGATGAAGATCGTGGACAGCCTCCCCAAGCTGGACATCCTGGAGTAGTCGCAGGGCTCGACTGACGACGCAACGCGGCGGCGGAGGGGTGATCGAAGCAGGTAGAGCCAGGCGAGCGGCAACGGCGAGTTAAAGGGGAGCGGCGGCGAAGGTCTGCAAGTGGAAGGCGAAGGCTTTCGGTTAGCCGCCTAACTCTTCCAAGCGGCCCACGGCCGCTCATGTCGCCTTGCTTCTTCGCCGCTACACGTAGGTACGTAAGTCGTCTCGCCCTGTGGGCGGCCCCTTTCGGGCAGGCCGCCACTTCAGCTTCCCGGCTTCCTGTCCACAGCCTGCTCATACTTGTCGGCCAGGGCCTTGAGGGTTGTCTCGCGCGGCTGTTCTCGAGGATGCGGGCTATGAGGGCTTCATCCCATGGACCCGGCTTGGGCAGGCTGACGGCCTTCAGACCGGGCTCGATGCGCTCCCAGACGGGGATCTCGTTGTCTGCGCTGGCGCGCCGTACGGTGACGGGGATGTCGAGTTCTTCGGTGGCTCGGTTGCTGGCGGTATGGAGCCGCCGTCCCTGCTTGCCGGAGTTGCGCAGGGCGATGAGGCCACGGGCGGCAGCGCCCATGGCGCGGCCTCCGATCGGGGAGGACGCAACGCACATCCCTTCTCCCGTCCCCTTGGGTGTGTGGGTGACGAGGAGCGTAGGGATGCCGAGATCGCTGATCGGTCGGAGACTGTTGACGATGCGCTGCGCGGTGACGGATGACGCAATGTCCTCACCAGGGGCGAGCGCTCCGATGACGTTGTCCAGGACGAAGAGACCGGGCTTGATGCTGGCAAGGTCATCGTAGATGCCTGCCCAGTACCACGGATCTCCGGAGCCGGAGAAAGGGAAGACAGTCACTGAGTCGTCGGGAACGGCGCCGTCCATGCGCTCCTTCAGCTCGGCCGGCGCGCCGTCGTCAGTCAGGCCGAAGACGATGTGGTCGAGCGGAACGGCCTGACCACACACGGCCGCCCCGGCGACCACCCGGTCGCCGACTACCCTTGCTGGCCGGCCTCGTCGCCGAGGCCGCCGCCTGCCAACTGAACCTGGCCACGCCCAAGGCAATTGATCAAAGAAGCTGCCAACCGCACCAGAAGACACACTGATGACCCTGCCTCGAATATTTCTTTGCCCGCCCCTTGCACCCCCTTGAACACCATCTGGTGAGCTGCTGTGGGGCTTCAACAAGGGGGGACAGGTATGGCGATCGAGCTGCCTGGTCAGGTGGTGTCGTTCCTTCAGTTCATCGGGGTGAACTGGCCGGACATCAATGAGGACAAGGTCCGCGAGTTCGGTTCCCACGTGCGGGATTTCGCGCAGAAGGTCGATGACACCCACAAGGAATGCACCTCCACAGTCAAGCAGCTCGAAGACGTGTATCAGGGTGTGTCGTACGAGGCGCTGCTGGCCAAGTGGGGGCAGATGTCCGACGGCCACATGGCGGAGCTGGTCAACGCCTGCCATGTGGTGGCCGACGCACTGGATGTCTCGGCGGACACGATCGAGGCGATGAAGCTGGAGGCGATCGCCGAACTCACCGTGCTGGCCATCACGTTCGTCGCCGATCAGGCCGCCGCGGTCGCCACCTTGGGGATCGCGGAGGCGGCCGAGGCGCTGGTCATCGAGGCCGCCGAAAAGCTCATGGACTATCTGGTGCAGCAGTTGGAGCAGTACATCATCGGCCAGGTCATCGAGGCGGCCATCGATCCGCTGGTCGAGACGGTCAGCAGGGCGGTAGGCGGCCTGGTGTTCCAGGCTGCCCAGTCCGCACTGGGTGTCTCCGCCGGCGGCGGGGGCGAGGGGCGTGCTGGGGAGAGTTTCTCCATCCATCCGGAGGCGCTGCACGCGCGCGCGGAGAAGCTGCACGGCCATGCACGGACGGTGGCATCGCACGCCGCCGAATTCGGGACGAAGGCGGCGGGGGCGAGCTTCGTATGAGCAACCCGATCGTCAAGGCGCTGGAACACGCCGCCGAGAAGCTGGGCAAGACCCTTGGCAAGGACGCCGGCAAGGCGGTGCAGGACATGTACCACGGGGCGGGCCACCGGCTGAAGAAGGTCGCCACCAACCACGCGGAGAACGACGCCAAGCACGCTGCGGAGCTCGACAAGCTCTTCAAGGGTGGCAAGGAGGATATACCGCACGCGCCCCACGCGACGGGCGGCGGCCGCCCCGGCGGCGGCGACAAGCCGTCCAACGTGCGGCCGGGCTCGATGAACGGCTCCACCAGCGACCCACACCTCACCGGCCGCCCCACGGGCGACCGGCCCTGTGAGAACGACCCGGTCGACGTCGCCAGCGGCGAGCTGCTGCAGACGGAGACCGATCTCGACCTGCCCGGTGTTCTGCCGCTGCGGATCTCCCGTACGCACCTGTCCTCGTACCGGTACGGGCAGTTCTTCGGCCCGTCATGGGCCTCTGCGCTGGACGAACGTCTGGAGGTGGCGGAGGACGGGGTCGTCTGGGCCCGTGAGGACGGCTCCTTGCTGCGGTATGAGTCGCTGCCAACAGCGGGCAGCGGCGGGGCGTCCTATCCCGTCACCGGGGCATGGCTGCCGCTCGTCCATGCCGGCACCGGGGCGCTCGGCGAGACCACGTACGAGATCACCGACCGGCGCACCGGCATCGTCCGCGTCTTCGCCGACTCCCCCTCCCGGTCGGGCTGGTTCTGGCTGCAGTGCGTCGTCGACCGGAACGGCAACGAGATCGCCCTCTCCCGCCTTGAGGACGGCACCCCGACGACGGTCCACCACAGCGGCGGCTACGTCGTGCGTATCCACACCGAGGCCGGCCGCGTCTCCTACCTCGCCCTGGACACCTCCGACGGACCGGCCGAGATCAAGTCCTACCGCTACGACCACGGCAGCGGCAACGTCACCCACGTGGTCAACTCCTCAGGGAAGGCCCTGGAGTTCGGTTACGATAGCTTCGGTCGGATGACCTCGTGGACGGACCGGAACGGCTCGACGTTCCGGTACGAGTACGACCAGTGGCATCGTGTCGTGCGTACGATCGGCCCGGATGGTGTCCTCTCCAGCCGCTTCGCCTACGACCGTGCCCAGCGCACCACCCGGTACGTCAACTCCCAGGGTGCCGTCACCGTCTACCGGTTCAACGCCCAGCATCAGGTGATCGCCGAGACCGATCCGCTCGGGAACACGGTCAGGCGTGAGTGGGACGAGCACGGCAACCTCCTCGCCGAGACGGACCCGCTGGGCCACACCACCCATTACGCGTACGACGACGCCCAGAACCTCACCGCAGTTCACCGGCCTGACAGCACCACGGTCCGCGCCGTGTACAACGGCCTGAACCTGCCGGTGGAGATCACCACGCCGGACGGCTCGGTCTGGCGGCAGGCATTCGACGAGGGGGGCAACCTCACCGAGCACACCGCGCCGGACGGCACCGTCACACGGTACGGGTACGACCTCACCGGCGCGGTCGCCGAGATCATCGCCGCGGACGGCTCCAGGTCGAGCTACGCGAACAACGGGGTCGGCCTGCCGACCTCGTACACCGACCCTCTCGGCCACACCGCGCACGTTGAGCGCGATACCTTCGGGCGCCCAGTCGCACTGACCGACCCACTCGGAGTGCGTACGCACCTGGAGTGGACCCGCGAAGGCAAGATCGCCACCCGCACCGGCGCGGACGGCGCCCGGGAGACCTGGGAGTGGGACGGGGAAGGCAACCTCCGCCGGCACACAGATCAGGTGGGCGGCGTTTCGGCGTACGCGTACACGCACTTCGACAAACTCGTCTCCCGCACCACCCCCGACGGCGCCACTTACTGCTTCACCTACGACACCGAGCTGCGCCTCACCCAGGTCACCGACCCCGCCGGCCTGACCTGGGACTACACCTTCGACGAAGCGGGCCGCCGCACCGCCGAATCCGACTTCGACAACCGGACCTCCACTTACGGTCACGATGCCGCGGGGCGCCTCGCCACCCGTATCACCCCCACCGGCGACAGCGTTACCTACGAGCGGGACTCCCTGGGCCGCATCACATCCAAGGAGGCTGCCGGATACGTCACCCGCTACCGGCACGACCCCCAGGGCCGCCTCCTCGAAGCCGTCACTGCCACCTCCCGCGTCGCCTATGAACGCGACGTACGCGGCCGGGTGCTGGCGGAGACGGTCGACGGCCGCACCGTCCGCCACACGTACGACGAACTGGGCCGCCGCACTTCCCGCACCACGCCGACGGGTGCCGTCACCCACTACGCCTACGATGCCGCAGGCCGCACCACCGGCGTCGACATCGGCAGCCACGCCCTCGCCTTCACCCACGACGCTGCAGGCCGCGAGACCACCCGCACCTTCGGCACCCCCGACGCCCCGGTTTCGGTGACCTCGGTGTGGGACGTGTCCGGCCGCCTCGTCGCCCGCGCCGCCGCCGCCCCCGGCCGCACCCTCACCTCCCGCACCTACCGCTACCGGCCGGACGGCCACCTCACCGCCATCACCGACGAACGCCTCGGCACCGGCCGCGAGTTCACCCTCGACCCGATCGGCCGCCCCCTCGGCGTCAGCGCCGAGAACTGGATCGAGCGCTACAGCTACGATCTCGCGGGAAACCAGACCGAGGCCGCTTGGCCCGACCAGGCCGGCCACGACGAGGCCCGCGGCCCCCGCACCTACGCCGGCACCCGTCTGGAGTTCGCAGGCCGCGTCCGCTACGAGTACGACGCCGCAGGCCGCATCACACTCCGCCAGAAGAAGCGCCTGTCGGCCAAGCCCGACACCTGGCGCTATGCATGGGACGCCGAAGACCGCCTCACGGCCTGCACCACCCCCGACGGCACCCACTGGGCCTACACCTATGACGCCCTCGGGCGTCGCGCCTCCAAGAGCCGCCTCACCGCGGACGGTCAATCACCGGCCGAGACCGTGGCGTTCACCTGGGACGGCACCCGCCTCGCCGAGGAGCATTCCAGCACCACCGGCGTCACCACCACCTGGGACCACAAGGGACACACCCCTCTTGCCCAGTACGAACGCAAGCACCTCTCCCAGGACGAAGTCGACACCCGCTTCTTCGCCATCGCCACCGACCTCACGGGTATGCCGACGGAGCTCATCAGCGAGGACGGCGATCTCGCGTGGCAAGCCCGCACCACCACCTGGGGCTCCACAGCCTGGAACCGCAACGCCACCGCGTACACGCCCCTGCGCTACCCCGGGCAGTACGCCGACCGCGAGACGGAGCTGCACTACAACTTCTTCCGGCACTACGACCCCGACACCGGGCGGTATGCCAGCCCGGACCCGCTCGGGCTCGGACCGGCCGCCAATCCGGTCAGCTATGTACTGAACCCCTCACGTTGGCGGGATCCCCTTGGTCTGTTCGGCTGCGAGGACGATGACGAATTCTCAAGCCACCACGAACCAGCGCGTGATCTTTCCCGGTACACTGAGGGACAGAGTACCCGCGATCCGAGTTCGCAGTGGTATCACGAATACCTGAGTAACGATGAGCTTGTGGCGTCATTCAACAATGCTGGACCAGGGGATGGATTCCTTGTTTCGCCCGGAGGGCAAGTACTCGGTGGGCACCACCGATGGGATGAGCTCATGACCAGGGTGGGCGATGGCCGTATCGATCCCGAAACTCCCATCCGTGTCGATGTTCTTGGCGGGGAGTAGCGCCTATGTCACTCGTCCGGTCTTCAGATCCTGATTTTCGCGTGTGCCAGGTCCGCTTCGCGGATCTGCTTGAACTGCAGTTGCGGGCAGAGAGGGAAGGATGGGCAACGCGGTGGTCATCTGAAGAGTCCCTCCGTGGGCAGGTGAAGGAGGCCGCCGTATTTCTCTGCCCCATCTTGCGGGAGGGGCGAAATGGTGACGTTCGCTCCTATCGATGCCTCGTGCTTTTCCCGTCGGCAAAGGGGGACACCGCAGGAGGAGTGACAACGATCGACATCGCCCCAGAGGTGCTCGCGTCGCTGGAAAGGATTGATCGAGATCCGGAGGTGAGAAAGGCGTTTGCGAGAATTTTCTCCATCGCTTCGGGTGGCATCTCCATGGTCTCGAAAGACTGATTTCATCCGGTCGCGACCGGATCAAGGGGATGCGCGGATGCGAGCCCGCGAACCCTTTACGGAACCGACTGCTGGGTGCCCGCTGGATCGGACGCTGCGTCGGGGCGTTCCCGCCGGTCACTGCCGAGGCGTCGACATTCCGGTTCAATGTGTAGTGCCTGATTCCTTGATCGGCCGAAATTGCTGGTCAGGGCAAGAGCCCCGAGGTCAGGGGTCAGATCTTCAGCTCTGGCCCCTTCCTGTTTTTCCTGCGGATTCAGGCCGTTTCCGGGTTGTGTGCTGACTTCTGCCGACCCGCTGGCGGAGGGCGTATGTGCTTTGAGCTGGGGGCCTTCGAGGAAGAATAAACTGGCTCAGCTTGAAGCCGGTCTTGGGTTCCCTGTGCACCCGGAGTTGAAGGCGCTGCTCCAGCGCTGTAATGGCGCCATGGAGTGCCGACCATAGACTCTCGTGCGCCACGTCAAGCCACGTAACCGTAGGTCAGCGACGGCGCGAGCGTTCTGCATCGCCTCCGCTGGCACTGACGAGAACGACCGGCAAGGACAGCGCTCCCCAACGCACAGGCTGCGGCTTGAGGGGGATCCTGACCTTCCGAGGGGCCGCCTCTGAAATGCGGTGGACGACATTTGTATCCAGGAGGGAGGTCATTCCCCGTGTCCTCCTTGCGCTTCGCCTTGTTTTCCTCGGCTGCTCGTTCACCAGGGGAGAGCTTCACCAAGCTCCCGGCTACTGGATGCAATACAGGAGGTCGGTGAGGCTGGCCATCGGCTACAGCGGTATGGGCCGGGTCGAAGTCCTCGGCGCCAGCGTCGGGCAGCAGCTCGAAGTTCTCGATGTCCTTGTTGGTGCCCTGCCTATTGGCGAGAGCTTTCAGCAAGACGGTCGTCGCGACGAAGTCCGCGGCGACGAACCTGTCGTCCTTGAGGAAGCCCTTCCCGGCCTTCATGGTGGCGCCGGCAACGCGCTTCCTTATGCCGTCCTTGCGTGGGGCTTCCATAGGCCCAGCAGCGGCCCGGTCGTCGACCTCGGGAGTCTCTGCGGAGTCGTGCACCTGGATATAGCTACCGGATCTGTGCCTGAACTGTCAGGTGATTCCCGGCATCGCCCAAATCTTCTTGCAGCGTCCCTTCGCCAGCGATGACAACCCCTTGCAGTCCGGAACGAAGCTCGACCAGATGTTAGCTCCCCGCGGCCATCGGTGCTTCGTGGTCGATGGTTGTGGCTGCGTGTCTCCCGTTCGACGGTGTTGTCCGTTGCCTCTTCCGTTCTCCGTTGTTCTTGTCCGTCCCTCGCCGTGTCCGGAGTCGGCCGCGCTCGGGGCAAAGTGATCGAGAATGGGGGAGGGGACTCTGTCGATCGCGCCGCGGTGGGCGAAGGCGGTCGGCTGATCGACGAGTTGGTTGCCGCGTCCGGGTCGACGGCCTCCGGCTGACTGGCGAGCGTGGGCTACTTCAACATGTGGTCGAGCTGCTGCCGGAGTCCGCGCTCAAGGGTGAGATTGCCTACCACCTCCTCGAAACGCAGATCCACGATCCGTGCTTGCGAGCGAAAGTCGACACTAATGTCTATGTTAGTAACATCGCCGTTAGTGTCACGCGTGGAGGTCGGTGGACATGGCGGACTTCGTGGGCCGTCGCCAGGAGCTGGCGACGTTGGAGCGAGAGCTGCAGAAGGTGGCGGCAGGGGTTGGCGGGGAGCGGCCCGGTCGGTGCGTGATGTTGCGCGGTCGGCGCCGGGTGGGCAAGTCGCGGCTGGTCGAGCGGTTTGCGGAGCGCTCCGGAGCGCCCTTCTTGTTCTACGCGGCGACTGGTGCGTCCCCCAGGGATGATCTGGCACGGCTGGCCCGGGACGCCCAAGCATCGACACTGCCGTTGGCGGGGCTGGTGGCCGCCGCGCGGCCGGAGAGCTGGGATGCCGCGTTCGATGTGCTTGCCGCAGCGCTGTCCGCCGACCGGGCGAGCGTGCTGGTCGTCGACGAGGTGCCGTACCTGATGGACGCCGATGGCGCCTTTGAGGGGATGCTGCAACGGGCCTGGGACCGGGTGCTGGAGACCAAGCCGGTGCTGCTGGTCCTCATCGGCTCCGATCTGTCGATGATGGAGGCCCTGAACAGCTACGGACGTCCCTTCCATCAGCGCGGCCGGGAGATGGTGCTGGGGCCGCTGAACCCCGCCGAGGTGGGGCAGATGCTCGGGTTGGAACCGGCGGAAGCCTTCGATGCCGCGCTGGTCACCGGCGGGCTGCCGCTGATCTGTGCGGAGTGGCCGCGCGGTGCAGGGCTGTGGGATTTCCTCGGTGAGGCGCTGAGTGACCCGGTCTCGGCCCTGCTGGTGTCGGCCGAGCGTTCACTGGCTGCCGAATTCCCCCCGCAGGCTCAGGCGCGTAAGGTGCTGGCGGCTATCGGCAGTGGTGAGCGGACCTTCACCAACATCGCCCGTGCGGCCGGCGGAATCGGGGCCACCCCGCTGCAGCGAGCGCTGGAGCTGCTTACGGGCAAGCGGATCGTCGCTGCGGAGCTGCCCGTATCGCTGCGTCCGTCCAAGGACCGTCGTTATCGGGTGACCGATCCCTACCTGCGGTTTTGGCTGCACCTGCTCGGCCCGTCCATGGAGGAGATCGAGCGGGGGCGGGGTGATCTGACCTTGGCGCGCATCCGGGAGAACTGGACCAGCTGGCGGGGCCGGGCCGTCGAGCCCGTTGTCCGCGAGGCGCTGGCGCGGGTGCTGCCCGATGACAGGCTGCCCGCGGCCCCCGCGGTGGGCGGCTACTGGACCCGCACCAACGACGTGGAGATCGACATCGTTGGTGCCGACAGGGCTCCCATCGCCAAGGAGCTGCTCTTCGTCGGCTCCATCAAGTGGCTGGAGCAGTCGCCCTTCGACCGGCACGACTTGGCAGCTCTCCATCGGCACCGGGCTGCGCTCACCGATGAACCTGTCCCCGTCGTGGCGGTCTCGCGTAGCGGAGTCGGCTGTCCGGGGCTCGATGCCGCCTACGGCCCCGGCGATTTGCTGACCGCTTGGCCGCTGTGAGTGGTGGACGGCAGGCGAGGGGTGGGAGCTGGTGACCGCGAAGGGCAGAGCGACCGGACGGGGAGGGCCTGCCTCCTTTGCCTTCTTCTCGCGCCGATGTGGTGCTGACCTCGCACCGTGGTCTCAGCCGGGCCGGCCCGGGGCTAGCTTGTCCAGATCGAGGCTGATTTCGAACGGCAGGGGCCGTTGGAGTGTGTGGCGGAAGATTCCGGCCGGTGCGTAGGAGCGGGTCGGTTCGTCGAGCTCGTAGACGTGTACGGCAGGGACGGAGTCCTCGTCCTCGATGCACCAGTAGTGGGGGATTCCGGCTTCGGCGTACTTGCGGAGCTTGACGGTGCGGTCGCGATGGGCGGATTCGGGGGAGACGACCTCGATGACGAGCAGGACGTCCTCCGGGGCGAACCAGGTGCGGTCCGCCTCGTACGCAGCCGTGGTCAGCAGCAGGTCAGGTTCCGGACGGTTGCGAGCGTCGAGGCGGATGGTCATCTCCCGCTCGACCTCGATGCCGTCGGGGGCCTGATCCATGAGAGCCACAGTGAGGCCGGTGACGAGACGGCCGTGCCACGACCGCTGGGGGGACATCATGAAGACGAGCGCTCCGTCGATGAGCTCGGTGTGGCGGGGCGCCTCGGGGAGGCGGTCCAGGTCCTCCGCGAACCAGCCTTCCGCGCGGGGCGGGCGCATCCAGTCGGGCAGTGCGGTCATGGCTCAACCGTAGCGAGTCGGCGGGGCTGGGGCTACGAGATCATCGACGTCGGAGTGGGCCTGCCCCTCCGGTCAGGACGGTGCGCCGGCCAGGACTTCCACCTTGCCGGTGTCCAGGGAGTAGTAGGCGCCCACCACGGCGAGGCGGCCCTTGGCCACGAGGGGGGCCAGGTCCTGGTTGGAGCGCAGATTGGCGGCGGTCAGTTTGACCTGGTTGCGGGCCATGGTGTCGACCGGGTCGTCGCCGCCGCCCTGGCGGACCGTCTGCTCGTACGCCGGCCGCAGCGCCCGGGCGATCGCCTCCAGGTTGCCGGGCAGGGGTTTGCCGTCACGGAGGGACTTGTAGGACGCCTCGACGGCGCCGCAGCGCTGGTGTCCGAGGACCACGATGAGGGGGGTGCCGCTCGTCATGGGGCCGTACTCCACCGAGCCCGTGACCACCGGGCCGACCGCCTCCCCGCCCGTGCGCATCACGTAGAGGTCGCCCAGTCCGGTGTCGAAGAGGAGCTCGGGCGGCACCCGGGAGTCGATGCAGGAGAGGACCGAGCCGAAGGGCACCTGCTTCTGGGCCACGAACTCGCGGCGGCTCGGGTCCCGGTCGGGGTGCTGGAGGTCTCCGCTCACCCAGCGGGCGTTGCCGTCCATCAGCCGCTTGAACGCCGCGGCGGGCGTGGTCGGCCGTGGCGACGGTGACGGCGATGCCTGGTCCGCCACCGGGGCGGTGCTGGTCGAGGCGCAGCCCGCCAGGGTGGCGGCGGCCGCGACGCCGCCGGCGAGCACCGTTCTGCGATCCGGATGTCCCGTTGCGTCCATGGGCCGTTCTCCTCTGTCCGCCGAGATGCTGCCGTACGTGGTGACCGGGGCGATTGTGCGGCGCGGGGGCGGTGGGCGGCGGCAGGCACAAGCGGGCGCGGGCCGCTTTGCCACCGACGGCCCACAGGAATCAGCCGGGACGGCGGCGTGCGCACGGCCGGGACGGCGGGGCGAGCGCGGCCGGGACGGCGGGCGAGTGCTGAAGGCTCCGAGGCTGCCGCGTAGCATCGAGATGAGGTGAAAAGGGGGCAAGGTGCGCTAAAGGGGTGGCGTGTTAGAGGGAGGGGCGGCTCGGCGGGGAGTGCTGCGCCATGCTGCGTCGCGCTGTGCCCGGCTGTGCCGCGGCGGTCTGCGGGCGGCGGGCGGCGGGGGAGCCGCACCGGGCTCCGGGCGGGGCGCACCGTACTCCGGCGTCAGGAGGAAGCGGCGATGAGCGAGCGGACCCCGGAGCGCCCGGATCCGGCAGGCCCGGATCCGGTGCCGCAGGAGGAGTTCACCGGACGGATGCTCCAGGTGCTGAACGACGCCTGTCTGGGGCATCTGTGCAGCCTCGGCCACCGCGCGGGCCTGTTCGAGGTGATGTCCGGTCTGCCGTCGGCGACCAGTGCGCAGATCGCCGAGGCGGCCGGGCTCGACGAGCGCTATGTACGGGAGTGGCTGGGCGGGATGACGGTCGGCGGCATCGTCGAGTACGCGCCCGAGGACGGTGGCTACCGGCTGCCGCCCGAGCACGCCGCCGTGCTGTCCCGGGCCGCGGGGCCGGACAACATGGCTGCCTTCATGCAGTACTTGGCGATGATGGGTGACGTGGAGGACGAGGTCCTTGCGGCGTTCCGGGCCGGCGGAGGGGTGCCGTACTCCTCGTATCCGCACTTCCAGGACGTGCAGGCCGAGGAGACGGCGCGGGTGTACGACGCCGCACTGACCGGCACGATCGTGCCGCTGGTGCCGGGGCTCACGGACCAACTGCGTTCCGGGATCGACGCCTTGGACATCGGCACCGGGCAGGGGCATGCCGTCAACCTGCTGGCGCGTGCCTTCCCCGGAAGCCGGTTCGTGGGGATGGACATCTCCGCCGCCGGCATCGCCACGGCACGGGCGGAGGCCGCGCGGTGGGGGCTGGGCAACGCCCGTTTCGAGGTGGCCGATACGGCCGAACTCACCGGTTCCTACGACCTGATCACGGCCTTCGATGTGATCCACGACCTGGCGCGTCCCGCCCGCACACTGGCAGCCGTCGCGAACGGCCTGCGGGACGACGGGGTCTTCCTGATGGGCGATATCGCGGCCTCCAGCGAGCTGTCCGAGAACATCGGCCATCCCTTGGGGCCCACCCTCTATGCCCTGTCGGTCTTCTACTGCATGACCGCTTCCCTCGCGGAGGGCGGTGCGGGGCTGGGCACGGCCTGGGGGCGTCAGACCGCGCTGCGGATGCTGGCGGAGGCCGGGTTCGGCGAGGTCGAAACCCGGGAGGTGCCGGGCGACATCCTGAACGTCTACTACGTGGCGCGGAAGGGGTGAGGAGGGGAGGGAGGAGGGGGTGAGGGGAGGAAGGGGGAAGGGGGGAAGGGGGAGTGCGGCGGTCACTGTCGGTGTGCGTCGGCGCGCGGCCCCCGTCGGTACGCGGCACCACGCTGCGGGATGCCGTCCAGGCGCCGAGAGGGCCCTTGGCGGGCCTCAGGCGGGCGCCTCAGCGGGGAAAGAGCTGGAAGAGCGTGGCGGGGCGGCCCCGGTAGCGTTCGCCGCCGGTGCGCAGCATCTGCTCGATGAAGGTGCGGGCGTACGCGCGGGGGTCTTGTTCGACGCCGCGCAGGCCCCTGATGTACGCCCCGTGTGCCGCCAGTGAGTCGACCGCGCGGTCGATGCCGGGGCCGACCTCCGCGGCGTGTGTGGGGTGCGGGGAGCCCGCCACGGCCACCCAGCGGACGCCGTTCCAGGGCGCCAGGCCCTTCGCGCCGGCGAGTTCGGGGAAGATCCAGCGGTTGCCGGCGTCGCCCGCGGCGTCGAGGGCGGCGCGGCCGACGACCCGGTGGTCCGGGCTGTTCCAGTGGCCGCCGCCCCAGGTGTCGTGGTGGTTGAGGGTGAGCAGCAACTCGGGGCGGTGGCGCCGGACGGCCGCGGACAGATCGCGGCGCAGCGCCAGGCCGGGCTCGATGACGCCGTCGTGATGGTGGTCGAGGAATTCGACGGTGTGGACGCCGACCACTGCGGCGCCGGCCCGCTGTTCGGTCTCGCGGACCGCGGCGGCCTCCTTGGGTGCGAGTCCGTCGATGCCTGCCTCACCGCGGGTGACCAGGAGGTAGCTGACCTCGCGCCCCGCGGCCGTCCATTCGGCGATGGCCGCCGCGGCGCCGTATTCGAGGTCGTCGGGGTGAGCGACGATGGCGAGTGCCCGCTGCCAGTCCTTGGGCATGGGGGAGAGCTGGGGTTCGGCGGGCATGGGGTCCCTTCCTTCGCGTCCTGATACCGCGTCCCGCGTTCCGTTGCCGGTGCTGTGCCTTTCTGGGTGCTGTGCCGTCCCGGCTGCTGTGGCTGCTGTCCGACGTCTGCGGCCTGCCGTGGGTTCCATGTGCCGTGCGTGCCGTGTGCCGTGCGTGCCGCGGGCCGTGTGCCGTGCGCCGTTCGGGCGGCTCAGATCTCCGGCTCGACCGTGCTGCTGACTCCCGACCGTGCTGCCGGCTCCGACTCGGCCGTGCTGCTCGCTCCGGCTCGACCGTGCTTCCTTTTCGATCGTGACACGCATGGGCGGCGGCTACCGGGTGGAAAGGAAGGGTGGGGTGGCGCGGGGTGGGGGTACGAGAACCCACGGTGCCAAGCCTCGGTCGTTTACACGGGCTGAGCTGGGTTTCATCACATCAGGTGAATATCTGGCCCAAGCTTGCGATCGGCAACGCGCGGTTGTCACGCTGTTGCTCACCGTCAAGCTGTTGGGAGGGGCATGTGCCTTTCGGTGAGCAGCCCGCGTACCTCCGCGTCGCCGGCGACCTGCGCCAGAAGATCGTCGACGGGGTGCTGCCGCCGCACACCCGCCTTCCCTCCCAGGCGCGCATCCGCGAGGAGTACGGCGTCTCGGACACCGTCGCCCTCGAGGCGCGCAAGGTCCTGATGGCCGAGGGGCTGGTCGAGGGTCGCTCGGGGTCGGGCACCTACGTACGCGAACAGCCCGTCCCGCGCCGTATCGCCCGCGTCGGCTTCCACTCGGCGGGCGGCTGTACGCCGTTCCGGCAGGAGCAGACGGACGAGCGGGTGCGGGGCACCTGGGAGTCCCACAGCGAACAGGAGCCGGCCGGTGCGGCGATCGCCACCCGGCTGCGCATCCCGCAGGACGCCAAGGTGATGCGGACGCGCTATGTCTTCCGCGCGGAGGGGGAGCCGTCGATGCTCTCGACCTCCTGGGAGCCCTTGGAGGTGACCGGACGGACGCCCGTGATGCTGCCGGAGGAGGGGCCGCTGGCGGGGCGCGGGGTGGTCGAGCGGATGGCGGCGATCGATGTGGTGGTGGACAACGTCGTCGAGGAGGTCGGGGCGCGGCCCGCGCTGGCCGAGGAGGCCATGGCGCTGGGCGGGGTCCCCGGGCACGGCGTCCTGGTCGTCTCGCGTACGTACTTCGCGGGCGGCAGGCCGGTCGAGACGGCCGATGTCATCACCCTCGCCGACCGGTACCGGGTCACCTATCACCTGCCGGTGAGGTAGCCACGAAGCTCCGTTGCCGCTCCCGCATTCCCGTGTGCGCGTGCGCGAGACGCCACGATCTCGCCCCTGGTTCTCTGGCGAGTGTCCGTTTTGAGGTTATTCATACGCAAAATATGGCTGAAACCTTGTGTTGGATAACTCACAGACCCTCAACTACAGGCCTTTTTCTGGCTGCTGTGGGAAGCCGACGCCCAGATTCGCTCTTACGATGGCGAAGTTTGTGCACGGCACGGGGGAAGACCAGGAGACCAGCACGTGAGCACGACGAAGAACCCGAGCGCGGAGCAGGGCTCGCACTCGAATTACCGTCGGTCCCTCGGGACCATCGCCCTGACCGCCACTGGTCTCGGGTCCATCATCGGCTCCGGCTGGCTCTTCGGGGCCGAACGGGCTGCCGCCATCGCCGGCCCGGCCGCGATCCTCGCCTGGGTCATCGGAGCGGTCGTCGCGCTCACCATCGCCCTCACGTACAGCGAGCTGGGCGCGATGTTCCCGAAGGCCGGCGGCATGGTCCGCTACGGCCAGTACTCCCACGGCTCGCTCGCCGGCTACCTCGCGGCCTGGGCGAACTGGATCGCGATCGTCTCGGTCATCCCGGGTGAGGCCACCGCCTCCGTCCAGTACATGAGCTCCTGGGACTTCGGCTGGGCGCATGCCCTCTACGACGGCAAGGAGCTGACCGGCACCGGCGTCGGGCTGGCCAGCATCCTGCTGATCTTCTACTTCTTCCTCAACTGGTTCGCGATCTCGCTGTTCGCCAAGACCAACACCGCGATCACGGTCTTCAAGGTTGTCGTCCCGGCGCTGACCGCGACCGCGCTGATGGTGGCGCACTTCGACACCGGCAACATCGTTCACCACGGCGGCTTCACGCCCAACGGCTGGAGCTCGGTCTTCACCGCCGTCGCCGTCTCCGGCATCGTCTGGGCCTACAACGGATTCCAGTCCCCGCTGAACCTCGCCGGTGAGGCCCGCAATCCCGGCAAGTCGCTGCCGAAGGCCGTCATCTGGTCGATCCTGATCGCGCTGGTCATCTATGTCGCGCTGCAGGTCGCGTTCCTGATGGCGGTGCCCGGTGACAAGCTGACCGCCGGTGGCGGCTGGGCCTCCCTCGGCTTCAACTCGCCGCTCGCCGACCTCGCCGTGGCCTGGGGCCTGAACTGGCTGGCGCTGCTGCTGTACGCGGACGCCTTTGTCTCGCCGTCCGGCACCGGCATGATCTACGCCGCCACCACCTCGCGCATGATCCACGGCGTGCAGGAGAACGGCCACCTGCCCGGCATCTTCGGCAAGGTGGACAAGAAGACCGGTGTGCCGCGCCCGGCGCTGGTGCTCAACCTCGTGATCGCCTTCCTCTTCCTCGCGGTCTTCCGCGGCTGGGGCTCGCTGGCCGAGATCGTCTCGGTGGCCACGGTCATCTCGTACATCACCGGGCCGGTCGCGGTGATGTCGCTGCGCCGCATCTCGCCGGACCTCAAGCGCCCGGTGAAGCTGCGCGTGATGCCGGTCATCGCGCCGATCGCCATGATCTTCGGTTCGCTGGTGCTGTACTGGGGTCGCTGGCCGCTGACCGGCAAGGTCATCCTGATCATGGCCGTCGGACTGCCGGTCTGGGCCTGGTACGAGATCGGCAAGCCGCTGACTCAGGGCCGCAAGCCGTGGGCCGAGCTGCGTCCGCACCTCAAGGCCGGCGCCTGGATGGTGGCGTACCTGCTGGTCATGGCCGCGGTGTCGTACCTGGGCGGCAAGGAGTTCGGCGGCAAGGGCTATCTGCCGGAGGGCTGGGACATCGTCCTGGTCGCCGTGATCGGTCTGGCCTTCTACTACTGGGGCGTGCGCAGTTCCTGGCGCAACCCCTCGCTGGTCACGGTCGAGGCCGAGCTCCGTGCCGAGGAGGAGGCCGCGGCGGCGGAGGCCGGCGAGGCCGACGGCGCCAAGGTGTCCGTCGCGTCCCAGGGCTGATCCAAGAGCTACGTCCCGGCCCGCCGCGCCGCGCGCGAGCTGTTCGTCCGCCCGAGCGCATCGGGCACCCCACCGGCCACTCGCAGGCCGCTTCCGGTACGCCGGGGCCCGCGGGTGGCCGGTTCGGTACCTCTTTGTGTAAATCCATATCCGGTGAGTAAAGGTCGGGCGTAGGCTCGGGCATATGCGGATTGCGATTTCGGCATCAGCAGACCAGGGGCGTGCGGCGGCGCGCTACACGGCGGACGGAGGGGCGCAATGACCGAGGGTGGAGCAGTGCTCCCCTGGCTCGTCATCCGCCAGGACGAAGGCGGCAACCGGTATCGCGTGGGCCGCTATGCCACCCGAGCGGAGGCGGAGCGGGTGGCCGACCGGCTCGGAACGCGTGGCCGCCAGCAGCTTTACGTGGTCGAGAAGGCCGACCGGGCGGCGACCTGAGAGGCGGGCAGCGGGAAGCGCGACGGAGGCGGGGGACGTAGGCTGCCGCGCATGACGACCGTGCGCGTAGTGGTGGGCGGAGCGGTGTGCGAGCGCGGGCGGCTGCTGGCCGCACGGCGCAGTGCACCGCCCGCACTGGCCGGCCGCTGGGAGCTGCCCGGCGGCAAGGTGGAGGACGACGAGACACCCGAGCAGGCGCTGGAGCGAGAGCTGCGCGAGGAGCTGGGTGTCGAGGCAGCGGCCCAGGAGCGGATTCCGGGGGAGTGGGTGCTGCGGCCCGGCTATGTCCTGCAGGTGTGGACGGCCCGGCTGCTGTCCGGGGCGCCGCGGCCCCTGCAGGATCACGACGAGCTGCGCTGGCTGCTGCCCGGTGAGGAATCGCAGGTCGACTGGCTGGACCAGGACCGCCCGGCGGTGGCCGAGGCGATGCGCCGGCTGGCGGGGACGGCCGGGGCGCCGGGCGTACGGCCGTAGTCGCCGTCCTGGGTCGCATGTGCGCCCCTGTGAGCCCCGTACGCCGCCCTTGACGGCTTCGTGTGCCGGAATCCGGTGACCGGCGGCTGACCGGCCGCACGCCGTCGCCCCCTGCCCGTACAGGCGCCCTCGGCGCGTCGGCCAGCCCGTCCGCCCGCACCGCCCCACCCCAGCCCGCCGATATGTTTCATTTGTGCCACAGTGCGCCGCTGCAGGCGGTACTGAGGGATAGATAGCGGGTATGTCCCTGATTGACCCCTTCGATGTAGGCAAGGCGACGGGGAGTGCCATCGGGCTGGGATGTGATCGGCGTGAGCGACAGCGCAGCGGCAGGGGTCCCGGAGCCGGACTCCGGGCCCGTCCGCAGGCGCGGCAGGGCCTCTGGTGCACCCAGCGCCGAATGGAGCTTTCCGGCCGACCCAGGGGCGGTGCGCACGGCTCGTACGGCAGTGCGGCAGGTGCTGGACGACTGGGGGCTGAACGGCGCCGCCGATATGGCCGTACTACTCGTGAGCGAGCTCGTCACCAACTCCCTGCGTCATGCCAGCGGGCCGATCGGAGTCCGTATGGTGCTCCTCAACACCGACGGGCTGCTCGTCGAGGTCTCCGATCCGCTGCCCGACCCGCCGCAGGAGCGCGACGCCGCTCCCGACGACGAGGGAGGGCGTGGATTGCAGCTGGTCGCATGCAGTTCGCGGCGCTGGGGGACCCGTCGTGGAAAGAGTGGCAAGACAGTGTGGTTCGAGCTGTCGGTGGCTGGTTAGGAGACAGGTGGGTCCTGATCGTTGCCAATTCATCGACGTTCTGTGGGTGGGCTGCGATCGAGACTGTGCTGTGATCGTGAAGACCGTGTTCCGGATAGCCGGGGTACTGAATACTCAGGCGGGTCCGGTCCGGGCACGATGAGCTGGAGGGGACGGGGCTCGTGAGCGAGATGTCATCTGGCGGGGAAGAACCCGCGCAGGCCGAGGGTCAGGGCGGTGCGGACGGCTCCGGTGATCCAGGTGGCCGCCCGCACGCGCGTGAGCTGCAAGGCCCGCCCGTGTGGCAGAGCAGCCGGCCCGGGTCGATCTATGACTACATTCGCGTGGCCTCCTTCTCGCTCGGCCCCGACGGGCGGATCGACCAGTGGAGCGAGCGGGCGGAGGACATGCTCGGCATACCCGCGCGGTATGCGCTCGGCAAGGACCCCGTCGAGGCCTTCGTCCCCCGCGAGTTGCGGGCGACCGGGCGCCGCAAGGTGTCCGAGATCCTCGACGGCCGGGAGTGGACCGGCCTGGTGCCCTACCGCCGGGGAGAAGGTGCGGACGCCGACGGGCTCGCCGAGATCTATGTGATGCCCTCGCGCGACGAGAACGGTGAGCGGGCCGCGGTCTGCCTTGTCGTCGACGTCCGCGCGCTGCGCGGCATCGAGACCGACCTCGCCGCCTCGCAGGCCGTTTTCGGCCAATCTCCCATGGGCTTCACCCTGTTCGGCACGGATCTGCGGCTGCTGCGGGTCAACGAACGGTTCGCCACGGTCTTCGGCGGCCCGGCGAGCAAGTACCGCGGCTGCAGTCCGCACGACTTCCTGCCGCGCGCCGAGGCTGAGCGGATGACCGTCGCGCTGCGCCGCGTCCTGGACACTGGCGAGCCGGTCACCGAGATGCAGTTGGTCGGGATGGCACCCGGCGAGGACGATCGCCGCCGCTGGTCGGTGTCGCTCTACCGGCTGCACGGCGCCAGCGGGCGCCCGATCGGTGTTGCGGCGCTGGCCGCCGATGTGACGGGCCGTCGGCGCGCCGAGCGCGAGGCCGCCAACGCCCGCCGCAACCTCGCCCTGCTCAACGAGGCCGGTGCCCGGATAGGCAACTCCCTCGATCTGGAGACCACCGCCCGCACCCTCCTGGACGTCGCCGTACCGCAGTTCTGCGATCTGGCCTCCGTGGATCTCTACCAGGGCCTGCTGGCGGGCGACGAGGCCCCGCCCGGCATGAGCGACGGCAGCGCGGAGCTGCGACGGGTCGCCTTCGCCAGCGCCGTGTCGGACGCCCCGCTCGCCACCGCCCCCGGTGTCCCCGGTGACGCGCCGGGTCCGGTCGCGGTCGGCGCCGTCCACCGCTACCCCTTCAACTCCCCCTGCGCGGGCGCGCTGCGGACCGCCCACGCACAGATCATCCCGGGCCGGGACAGCGACGACGGGCCGGAGCTGGGCGCGGTGGTGCACTCCACCCTCGCCGTCCCGATGGTCGCCAGGGACACCGTCGTCGGACTGGTGCAGTTCTCCCGTACGAAGGGCAGCGAGCCCTTCGGGGAGCGCGACACCGCGCTCGCCGTCGAGCTGGCCGCGCGCGCCGCGGTCTGTATCGACAACGCCCGCCTCTACCGCAGGGAGCACGAGCGCGCCCTGATATTGCAGCGCAGCCTGCTGCCGCCCGGCGACCCCGAGGCCGCCGGTCTGGACATCGCCTGCCGCTATCTGCCCGGCACCACCGCCACCGAGGTCGGCGGCGACTGGTTCGATGTCATCGAGCTCCCGGGGCACCGCACGGCGCTGGTCGTCGGCGATGTGATGGGACGCGGGCTGCGCGCCGCCGTGGCGATGGGGGAACTGCGCACCGCCGTACGGACCTTGGCGCTGCTGGACCTGGAGCCCGCCGAGGTGCTGTCGGCGCTCGACGAGATCGCCCGCGGGCTCGGCGGCGACGGCGACGGCAGGTCGTCGACCGCGCGCTCCGCCCGCAGCCGGTCCGGGGCCGGCGAGGGCGCGGGCGAGCAGCGGCGCTCCGCCGCCACCGCCGACCTCTCCGAGGTCTACCTCGCCACCTGTGTCTACGCCGTCTACGACCCGGTCACCCGGCGCTGTACGTTCGCCAACGCCGGGCATCTGCCGCCGGCGCTGGTCGAGGACGGCGAGGACGCGCTGCTGCTCGACGTGCCGCCGGGGATGCCGCTCGGAGTGGGCGGCGAACCGTTCGAGGAGATCGAGGTCGAGCTGCCGGACGGGGCGCTGCTGGCCCTCTACACCGACGGTCTGGTGGAATCCCGCCACCATCCGCTGGAGGAGGGGCTGCAGGCGTTCCGCGCGGCCCTCTCGCACGCCGACCGTCCGCTGGAGGACGCCTGCGACCAGGTCCTGAGCGCCATGGACACCTCGCACGGCGAGGACGACATCGCGCTGCTGATGGCGCGGGTGCACGGGCTGCCCAAGGACTCCGTGGGCGACTGGAGCCTGGCGCCGGAGGCCCGTTCGGTGGCCCGCGCCCGGGAACTCGCCCGTGACCAGCTGACGGACTGGGGCCTGCAGGAGCTGGTCGACACCACGGAGCTGCTGGTCAGCGAGCTGGTGACCAATGCGCTCCGGCACGGCCACGGCGAGATCCGGCTGCGGCTGCTGCTGGACCGCACCCTGGTCTGCGAGGTCTGGGACGCCGATCTCGCCCAGCCGCGCCGCCGCCGGGCCCGGGACACCGACGAGGGCGGCCGCGGACTGCAGTTGGTCGGTCTGCTGAGCCAGGGCTGGGGCAGCCGCCGCACCCCGCGCGGCAAGACCGTGTGGTTCGAGCTCGCGCTGCCGGACGGGGAGTCGGCGGCGGTCGATCCGGCCGAGGCGCTGCTGAGTCTGTTCTGACGGCCTGAGGACCTAAGGACCTGAGGACCTGAGGACCTGAGGACCTGAGGGGCTGAGGGGCTGAGGATCCGAGGACGCGGGCGGGGCCCGGGGTGCGCACCCCGGGCCCCGCCCGTCCGGTCATACGCCCCGTCCGGTCATTCGCTACGACGCCGGATCTTGTTCCCGAGCCACACCAGCGGGTCGTACTTACGGTCCGCGGCGCGCTCCTTCAGCGGGATCAGCGCATTGTCGGTGATCTTGATGTGCTCGGGGCAGACCTCGGTGCAGCACTTGGTGATGTTGCAGTAGCCCAGCCCGTGCTCGTCCTGCGCGGTGCGCTTGCGGTCGAGACCCGCCTCCGGGGCCGCGTCCAGCGGATGCATGTCGAGTTCGGCGATCCGCATCAGGAAGCGCGGACCGGCGAAGGCCTCCTTGTTCTCTTCGTGGTCCCGGACGACATGGCAGGTGTCCTGGCACAGGAAGCACTCGATGCACTTGCGGAACTCCTGCGACCGGCCCACGTCCTCCTGCTGCATCCGGTACTCACCGGGGCCCAGCTCCGGGGGCGGGACGAACGCCGGGATCTCGCGGGCCTTGGTGTAGTTGAAGGACACATCGGTGACCAGGTCGCGGATGACCGGGAAGGCCCGCATCGGCGTGATGGTGAGGGTCTCCGTACGGTCGAACACCGACATCCGGGTCATGCACATCAGCCGCGGCCGCCCGTTGATCTCCGCGCTGCACGAACCGCACTTGCCGGCCTTGCAGTTCCACCGCACGGCGAGATCGGGTGCCTGGGTCGCCTGCAGGCGGTGGACGATGTCCAGCACCACCTCGCCGTCGTGCACCTCGACCTTGAAGTCCTCCAGCTCCCCGGAGTCCGCGTCGCCCCGCCACACCCGGAAGTGCGCCTGGTAGACGCCGGACTGCTGCTGCTCTTCCTGCGACACGCTCACCGGCTCAGCTCCTCGTCGGTCAGATACTTCGCCAGCTCGTCCTTCTCGAACAGTTCCAGCAGGTCGCGGCGGATCGGCGGGGTCTCGCGGCGGGAGAGGCGGATCTGGCCCAGCGCGGCGTCGGAGGCCCGCGCCTCGCCCTGCGGGTCGGCGAGTTCACAGACCAGATTGATGTTGCGCCAGGTGCGGTCCATCGCCGGATGGTCGTCGCGGGTGTGCCCGCCCCGGCTCTCCTCGCGCTCCAGCGCGGCCCGTGCCACACACTCGCTGACCAGCAGCATGTTCCGCAGATCGAGGGACAGATGCCAGCCGGGGTTGTACTGCCGGTGTCCCTCGACGCCGGCCCGCCGGGCCCGCACCCGCAGATCGGCCAGCCGCTTCAGCGCCTCGAACATCTCGCTCTCCTTGCGGATGATGCCGACCAGGTCGTTCATCGACTGCTGGAGCTCTTGGTGCAGGGTGTACGGGTTCTCCGCCGGGCCCGGCTCGTGGCCGGCGTCCGCCTCGACGAGCTCGGCGCTGAAGGGGCGCAGCGCCTCCGCCTCCGCCGCGTCGATCTGCAGCGGGTCGACGGCCGGCCGTTCTGCGGCCAGCGACTGTGCGTACTCGGCCGCGTGCAGCCCCGCCCGGCGGCCGAAGACCAGCAGGTCGGAGAGCGAGTTGCCGCCGAGCCGGTTGGAGCCGTGCATCCCGCCGGCCACCTCACCGGCCGCGAACAGGCCCGGTACGCCGGTCGCCGCCGCGGTGTCCGGGTCCACGTCCACCCCGCCCATCACGTAGTGACAGGTCGGGCCGACCTCCATCGGCTCGGCGGTGATGTCCACATCCGCCAGCTCCTTGAACTGGTGGTGCATCGACGGCAGCCGCCGCTTGATCACCTCGGCCGGCATCCGGGTGGAGACGTCCAGATAGACGCCGCCGTGCGGGGAGCCGCGGCCCGCCTTGACCTCGGCGTTGATGGCGCGGGCGACCTCGTCGCGGGGCAGCAGTTCGGGCGGGCGGCGGTTGTGGTCCGGATCCTCGTACCAGCGGTCGCCCTCCTCCTCGGTCTGGGCGTACTTGTCCTTGAAGACGTCCGGGATGTAGTCGAACATGAAGCGCTTGCCCTCGCTGTTGCGCAGCACCCCGCCGTCCCCGCGGACCGACTCGGTCACGAGGATGCCCTTGACCGACGGCGGCCAGACCATGCCGGTGGGGTGGAACTGCACGAACTCCATGTTGATCAGCGGCGCCCCGGCCAGCAGCGCCAGTGCGTGCCCGTCGCCGGTGTACTCCCAGGAGTTCGAGGTCACCTTGAAGGACTTGCCGATCCCGCCGGTGGCCAGCACCACCGCCGGGGCCTCCAGCACGAAGAAGCGGCCGGACTCCCGCTCGTAGCAGAAGGTGCCACAGACCCTGCCGGGCCCCGCGGCGGAGCCGCTGAACGACTCCGTGAGCACCCGGGTGACCGTGCACTCCTGGAAGACCTTCAGCCGGGCGTCGTAGGCGCCGAACTCCTTCTCGTCCTCCTGCTGCAGCGAGACGATCTTCTGCTGGAGGGTGCGGATCAGCTCCAGGCCGGTACGGTCGCCGACGTGCGCGAGGCGCGGGTACTCGTGGCCGCCGAAGTTGCGCTGGGAGATCCGGCCGTCCGCGGTGCGGTCGAAGAGCGCGCCCCAGGTCTCCAGTTCCCACACCCGGTCCGGGGCCTCACGGGCGTGCAGCTCGGCCATCCGCCACTGGTTGAGGAACTTCCCGCCGCGCATGGTGTCGCGGAAGTGGACCTGCCAGTTGTCGTGCTCGTTGGCATTGCCCATGCTGGCGGCGATGCCGCCCTCGGCCATCACCGTATGCGCCTTGCCGAACAGGGACTTGCAGATCACGGCCGTCCGCATGCCGGCCTCGCGGGCCTCGATGGCGGCACGCAGACCGGCGCCGCCGGCGCCCACCACGACCACGTCCCATGCCTGCCGGTCCACATGCGCCATCAGAGGGCACACCTTTCCTTGAGAGATGCTGTCGTCAGAAGAAACGCGGGTCCGTGATGGCCCCGCTGGCCAGCAGGAAGACATAGAAGTCGGCGACGGCCACGCTGATCAGCGAGGACCACGCGAGCAGCATGTGCCGCTCGTTGAGCTTGCCGACCCAGCCCCACAGCCGGTAGCGCACCGGGTGCTTGGAGAAGTGCCGCAGCCGTCCGCCGACGATGTGCCGGCACGAGTGGCAGGAGAGGGTGTACGCCCAGATCAGCACGATGTTGGCGAGGAAGACCAGGGTGCCCAGGCCCATGTGGCCCCAGGCGTAGTTCTCGTCGCGGAAGGTCAGCGCGGTGTCGTAGGTCAGCACGCCCGCGACCAGCACCGCGAAGTAGAAGAAGTAGCGGTGGATGTTCTGCAGGATCAGCGGGAAGCGGGTCTCACCGGTGTACTTCTTGTGCGGCTCGGCGACCGCGCAGGCCGGCGGCGAGGCCCAGAAGCCGCGGTAGTAGGCCTTGCGGTAGTAGTAGCAGGTCAGCCGGAAGCCCAGCGGGAAGATCAGGATGAGCAGCGCCGGGGACAGGCCCCACCAGCTGCCGAAGATCTCCCAGTTGGGGCCGCCGCGCATGGTGCGGCAGTTCTCCGCCAGGCAGGGCGAGTAGAACGGCGAGACATAGGGCGCGTGGTAGTAGTCGGCGTTCGCGAACGCCCGCCAGGTCGAGTAGACGATGAACGCGAACAGTCCGGCGGCGGTGCCGGCCGGTGCCAGCCACCAGCGGTCGGTGCGCAGATGGCGGGCGGGGATGGCGGCGCGCGAGGCGGTGTGCACACCGTTCGCGGGTGCTGGTGGGGAGGGTTCGGTGCCAGTGGCCAACGTCGGTCTCCGTGAAGGGCGCTCCGTCGGGGCGGGGGCGGCGAAGGCACCGCCGGGGCGGGGCGGGACGGGATGAGGGGTGGTGAGCGGGACTCGTGCCGCGTGGTCAGGGCGCGTGGCCGTTCCTGGAGCCGAGCCCCTCGTCCTCGGCATCGGTCCACAGCGCGGCGTCGTACGGGGCGTCGGGGATCGTCACCATCTCCTCGACGACGGCGCTCGGACGGCGCGGCGGACCGGCCGCCACACTCTGCTTGAGCAGGGTCAGGCTTTCGCGCAGATGGTCCGTGTCGCTGCGGAGCCGGCGGATGTCCAGACAGGCGTCGAGCTGAGCCTCCAGCCGTCCCACCGAACGGGTCAGACCGTCCAGGCTGCGTTCAACCGCCGTCAATTCGTCCTGAAGGGACATAACGTGCCCTCACTTTTGAAGGTGTGGTGGGCGATCTCATGCGCCCGAGAGTGTCGCGCGTCACAGTAGGCGTTGGGAAGGGGGCGAGCGTGATTACGACTCGAACCGGTGCGTTCCGGCAACCATGCGCCGCGGCGCAGGTCGAACGCGGATACGGAAACCGCTGGTGTGCGGGGGCGCTCCGCGCCGCCCGGGGCACGGATTCCGGCTGCTGAGGGGCCCGGTGTTGGGCCGGGCGGGTGGGCTTGGGGCGCCGGCCGACGTGTCGGGCGGCCACTGCGCGCGAGGTCGCATTCAGTAGGGGGGCCATAGATGTGATGAGCCCCAAAGTCGGCCGAACGTGGTGCGCCGGTCTGGCCCCAGGCGGCGCACGGCGCGGCGCGGGCGAGCCCGGAGGTAACCGTCATGACCGACCACGACCACCCCTCAGGCCGCCGCGCGGCGTGCCGCAGGCGGCGCTGTGCCGCGCTCATCGCGGCCGGGGTGCTGCTCCCGCTGCCGGCCCTGGCCGGATGCAGTGACGAGGCCCGGGACACGTCTGTCGCCACATCCCAGGACATCGCCGCCGCGCCCCGCGGCGAACTGAAGAAGGGCGGCACCCTGCGCTGGGCCGTCGATGCGATGCCCGGCACGCTGAACGCCTTCCAGTCCGACGCCGACGCGACCACCACGCGGATCGCCGGCGCGGTGCTGCCCAGCATGTTCACCCTCGACGCGAACGGCAGACCACAGCGCAACGCCGACTACCTGGACGCCGCGGACATCAGCGCCCGCGACCCCAAACAGGTCGTCACCTACAAGATCAACCGCAAGGCGCGGTGGAGCGACGGCCGACCGGTCACCGCCGCCGACTTCATCGCCCAGTGGACCGCGCTGCGCGGCAAGGACAACGCCTTCTGGACCGCCCGCAACGCCGGCTACGACCGGATCGGCAAGGTCGAGCAGGGCGCGGACTCCCGCGAGGTCAAGGTCACCTTCGCCCGCCCCTACGCCGACTGGGAGTCCCTGTTCACCCCGCTCTACCCCAAGAGCGTGATGGGCAGCGCCGACGCCTTCAACGACGGCGCCCGTGAGCAACTGCAGGTCAGTGCCGGGCCGTTCCTCTTCCAGAAGCGGGACGCCAAACAGGGGCGCGTGGTCCTCGTACGCAACCCGAAGTGGTGGGGCGATCCCGCCATGCTCAAGAGGATCGTGCTGCAGTCGCTGCCCGGCGACAAGCGGGCCGCGGCGCTCGCCGACGGGAGCATCGATGTCGCCGCGGTCGACCAGGTCGCCGCGAAGCGGGTCGCCTCCGCCCGGCGCGCCGCCTCGGCCGGCCCGCACGCGCCCGGCGACGGCAACGCGGGCCCGCAGAGCGAGGGGAACCGGGCCGGGGCCCGCTCCGGCGCCAAGGCCGCCGCGGCGGAGAACGCCGTACTGCGCGGCTACACCATCCGCAAGGCCCTGGAGCCCGCCTACACCCAGCTCGCCCTCAACGGCAGCAGCGGGCCGCTGGCCGACGACCGGGTGCGCCGCGCGGTGGCCCGTGCCCTCGACCGCCAGGAGCTCGCGGACACCGTCCTCAAGCCGCTCGACCTGCCGTCCAGGCCGCTCGGCAGCCATCTGCTGATGGCCGAGCAGTACGGCTACGAGGACCACAGTGATGCGCTCGGCGGCCAGGACACCGGGGCGGCCAAGGCGCTGCTCGCGGAGGCCGGCTGGAAGAGCGACAACACCGACCGCCAGCAGGCCGGCGAGAAGGCGGACGCACCGGCACCCGGCAGGGACGCGTCGGACGACCGCTACCGGGACGAGAGGGCCGATGACCGGTCCGACGGCGGCGACGACGGCGACGCCGATGACCGCAACCCGGCCCGCTCCGGCCGCGGCCATGCCGCCCCGCCCGCCGGGAGCGAGCGGTCCGACGGCATGCGGCCCGCCGCCGCGAAGGCCCCGCTGTCCTTCACCGGCGCGGTCGGCTCCGAGGTCCAGCAGGCCGCCCTGCTGCGGCAGAGTGCCTCCTTCTACAAGGAGGCGGCGGCCAGGGAGAAGGACGAAGCGGGCGAGGACACCACGTCGGCGGCGTTCGGCAGGTACAAGCAGTACAAGAGGCGCGCGGCACAGACGCTCGGTGCGGCCGAGCTGATCGAGACCGGGCAGGCCCCGAATCTGCCGGGGTCCGGCGGGCACCCGGGCGCCCTGCGCGCGGCCGCCGAGCGGCCCGCCGACGCGGCCTTCGCACCGCGGCCGGCCGGCCACAAGGGGGCCAAGATCGCCGCCGTCAAGAAGAACGGCAGGCCGCTCACCCTGCGCTTCGTGCTCCCCGACGGCGCAGGCTCCGCACAGCTGCGCGCCGTCGGCCGGCAGATCGCCGAAATGCTCGCCAAGATCGGCGTGCAGACCTCCCTCCAGCGGGTCTCCGACGCCAGCTACTTCCAGGACCACATCGCCTCCGGTGACTACGACCTGGCGCTGTACTCCTGGCCCGGCACCGCCTACCCGGCGACCGACGCCCGGCCGATCTACGCCAAGCCGCAGCCCGCGCCCGACGGCTCGCTGACCGTCGAGCAGAACTACACCCGGGTCGGCACCGACCACATCGACCAGCTCTTCGACCAGGCCGCCTCCGAGCTGGACGAGAGCGCCGCGCACACGCTGGTCGAGCAGGCCGACGCCAGGATCTGGGCGGCCGCCGGATCGATTCCGCTCTACCAGCGGCCCGAGCTGGTGGCCACGAAGAAGACGCTCGCCAACGTCGGCGCCTTCGGCTTCGCCACACCCCGTTTCCAGGACATCGGCTACCAGATGTAGCCGGGCGGGCACCCTGGCGAATAAAGGCAAGAAACCGCAGGTCAGAAGGCGTAGGTACGGGCTGCGGCGGTCAATGCCGCCGCAGCCCCGTACGATGGGGTGAGGCCGTGGCTTCGTTATGCCCGGCAGGCGCGCGTACCGAATGGACGTGCCGCCACCCACGATTCCGGGAGAAGCGCCGCCAGTATGCCCACGCGCCACGACATTCGTAACGTTGCCATCGTCGCCCACGTCGACCACGGGAAGACGACCCTCGTCGACGCCATGCTCAAGCAGGCCGGCGCGTTCGCCGAGCACGCCGCCGAGAAGCTCGACGACCGGATGATGGACTCCAACGACCTGGAGCGTGAGAAGGGCATCACGATCCTCGCCAAGAACACGGCGGTGAAGTATCACCCCAAGGACGGCGGGGACCCGATCACGATCAACATCATCGACACCCCCGGCCACGCCGACTTCGGTGGCGAGGTCGAGCGCGGTCTGTCGATGGTCGACGCGGTCGTCCTGCTGGTCGACGCCTCCGAGGGTCCGCTCCCGCAGACCCGCTTCGTGCTCCGCAAGGCCCTCGCGGCCCGGATGCCGGTCATCCTGTGCATCAACAAGACCGACCGCCCCGACTCCCGGATCGACGAGGTCGTCAACGAGACCTACGACCTGTTCCTGGACCTGGACGCGGACGAGGACCAGATCGAGTTCCCGATCGTCTACGCCTGCGCCCGTGACGGCGTCGCCTCGCTGACCAAGCCGGAGGACGGCACCGTCCCCGCCGACAGCGAGAACCTGCAGCCCTTCTTCACCACGCTGCTGGAGCACATTCCGGCGCCGGAGTACGACGGACAGGCCCCGCTCCAGGCCCACGTCACCAACCTCGACGCGGACAACTTCCTCGGCCGTATCGCGCTGCTCCGGGTCGAGCAGGGCGAGCTGCGCAAGGGCCAGAACGTCGCCTGGATCAAGCGTGACGGCTCGATCCAGAACGTCCGCATCACCGAGCTGATGATGACCGAGGCGCTCACCCGCAAGCCCGCCGAGGTGGCAGGCCCGGGCGACATCTGCGCGGTCGCCGGTATCCCCGACATCATGATCGGCGAGACCCTGGCCGATCCGGAGAACCCGATCGCGCTGCCGCTGATCACGGTCGACGAGCCGGCCATCTCCATGACCATCGGCACCAACACCTCGCCGCTGGTCGGCCGCGGCGGTACCGGCAAGGGCGCGGACGCCAAGAACGCGGTCAAGGACCGCAAGGTCACCGCCCGCCAGGTCAAGGACCGCCTGGAGCGCGAGCTGATCGGTAACGTCTCGCTGCGCGTGCTGGAGACCGAGCGCCCCGACGCCTGGGAGGTGCAGGGCCGCGGTGAGCTGGCGCTGGCCATCCTGGTCGAGCAGATGCGCCGCGAGGGCTTCGAGATGACCATCGGCAAGCCGCAGGTGGTCACCAAGGAGATCGACGGCAAGACGCACGAGCCCGTCGAGCGCATGACCATCGACGTGCCCGAGGAGCACATGGGCGCCGTCACACAGCTGATGGGTGTCCGCAAGGGCCGGATGGACAACATGTCCAACCACGGCTCCGGCTGGGTCCGCATGGAGTTCGTCGTTCCCTCC
Source organism: Streptomyces lydicus (assembly GCF_004125265.1). Lineage (GTDB taxonomy): Bacteria > Actinomycetota > Actinomycetes > Streptomycetales > Streptomycetaceae > Streptomyces > Streptomyces lydicus_C. The sequence goes on along the minus strand of NZ_RDTE01000003.1, from coordinate 3,069,335 downwards.
CGCGGCCTGATCGGCTTCCGTACCGAGTTCCTGACCAACACCCGCGGCACCGGTATCGCGCACTCCATCCACGAGGGTCACGAGCCGTGGTTCGGCCAGCTCTCCACCCGTAACAACGGCTCCCTGGTCGCCGACCGCACCGGTGCGGTCACCGCCTTCGCGATGACCAACCTCCAGGAGCGCGGTGTGCTCTTCACCGACCCGGGCACCGAGGTGTACGAGGGCATGATCGTCGGCGAGAACTCCCGCTCCGACGACATGGACGTCAACATCACCAAGGAGAAGAAGCTCACCAACATGCGCTCCTCCTCGGCCGACTCGTTCGAGGCGATCGTGCCGCCGCGCAAGCTGTCGCTGGAGCAGTCCCTGGAGTTCTGCCGCGACGACGAGTGCGTCGAGGTGACCCCGGAGGCCGTGCGCATCCGCAAGGTCGTCCTGGACCAGAAGGAGCGCGGCCGCACGGCTTCCCGCGCGAAGCGCTAAAGGACCGCGCCGAGCGGTCACACCGACGGTGGTCCGGGCCGGGATTCCGGCCCGAGGTGACGGGGCGCCCCTCCATGTGAGGGGCGCCCCGTTTGCGTACCCGGAGGGCGGCGGGGGCGGTCCGCGCGGCGAGAGCGGCCGGCGCTCGGCTGCTGTGGCGTCCCGGCCGTGGCCGGGTTGTCAGTGGTCGGCGGCAGACTGTCGGTATGGCAGTTGCAACGAAGATCGAGACCGGGCGCACGATCGCCACGCTCATCAATGTGTTCACCGTCCGGCCCGAGCGGCAGGCGGAGCTGGTGGCGGTGCTCAGCCGGGCCACCGAGGAGACGATGAAGGACCGGCCGGGGTTCATCTCGGCGAACATCCACGCGAGCGCGGACGGCGAACGGGTCGTCAATTACGCCCAGTGGGAGAGCGAGGAGCACTTCCGGACGATGCTGGGCGACCCGACGGCGCGGGAGCACATGGCGGAGGCCGCGGCGCTGGCGGAGGGGTTCGATCCGCGGCTGTTCGCGGTGGAGTCGGTGCATCACATATAGGGAGTGCCGGGGAGGGCGCCGGGGGCCCGGGCTCTCTCCCCGGGATTCGTTCCCCGGGCTTTTCCGGGGCTCTCCCGGGGTTTCTCGGGGGGGTCCTCGGGGGTTCCTCTGCTCCGTCCCCGCTCGGGCATCCGGGGGTTTTCTCCGGTCTTCGGAGCAGTGGCGGTCGCCGCCGAAGTGCGGTACGTCCCCCTTTGCGCTCTGATGTGGCTAGGCATGATCCGGACCTGAGGAGGCGTCATGCGGAGAGCCACGTGCGCGAGGTGGGGCGGCTGTGCCGTCGTCGTCGCCCTCGTGGCCACGGCCTGCGGGGGCGGGGCCGGTGCGAGCCGTTCCGGGGTGGTCAGCTCGTCCTGGGGCGATCCGCAGAATCCGCTGGAGCCGGCGAACACCAATGAGGTCCAGGGTGGCAAGGTCCTGGAGATGCTGTTCCGGGGGCTCAAGCGCTACAACCCGAAGACCGGCGCTGCGGAGAATGTGATCGCCGACCGCATCGAGACGAAGGATTCGCGGAATTTCACGGTGACGCTGAAGAAAGGCTGGACCTTCAGCAACGGGGAAAAGGTCACGGCCCGGTCCTTCGTGGATGCCTGGAATTATGGTGCGCTGCTGAGCAACAAGCAGAAGAACGCGGCTTTCTTCAGCTATATCGACGGCTTTGCGCAGGTGCATCCGGACAGCGGGCGTCCACGGGCCAGGACCCTGTCGGGGCTGGTGGTGAAGGGTGACCACACCTTCACCGTCAAACTCAACCAGAAATTCTCCAGCTGGCCCGACACGCTGGGCTACGCGGCCTTCATGCCGCTTCCGCAGGCGTTCTTCCGACATCACGACGCCTGGCTCGGGAATCCCGTCGGGAACGGCCCGTATCTCGTGGACTCCTATGACAAGGGGTCCGTGCTGCGGATGCGGAAATGGCAGAAGTACCCGGGTGACGATCCGGCGCGCAACGGCGGAATCGACCTGCGGGTCTATACGGACAACAACACCGCCTATACCGATCTGCAGGCGGGCAATATCGACCTGGTCGACGATGTGCCGGCCGCGCAGCTCACACATGTGAAGGCGGACCTCGGGGGCCGCTACCTCAACCAGCCGGCCGGGATCATCCAGACCCTGACCTTCCCCATGTACGACAAGCGGTGGAACCACCCGGGTGCGGAGAAGCTGCGGCGCGGTCTGTCCATGGCGATCGACCGGGACCAGATCACCCGGGAGATCTTCCACCGGACCCGCACCCCCGCCACCGACTGGACCTCGCCGGTGCTGGGGGCGCACGGCGGCTACAAGGCGGGGCTGTGCGGCGACGCCTGTGTGTTCAACCCGGTCAGGGCCAAGCAGCTGATCAAGGAGGGCGGCGGAATTCCCGGCGGGTCGATGACCCTCACGTACAACGCCGATACGGGGTCCCACAAGGACTGGGTCGACGCCCTCTGCAACAGCGTCAACAAGTCGCTGGAGGACGACAATGCCTGCGTCGGCAACCCGGTCGGCACCTTCGCCGACTTCCGGAACAAGATCACGGCCAGGCGGATGACCGGGCCGTTCCGGGCCGGCTGGCAGATGGACTATCCGCTGATCCAGAACTTCCTGCAGCCGCTGTACTACACCGATGCCTCCTCCAACGACGGAAAGTTCAGCAACCGCGCCTTCGACAAGCTGGTGAATGAGGCGAACGCGGCAACGGACACCCGCCGGGCCGTCGCGACCTTCCAGGACTCGGAGAAGATCCTCGCCCAGCAGATGCCGGCCATTCCGCTCTGGTACCAGAACGGCAGCGCCGGCTACTCCGACCGGATCAGCAATGTGTCACTGAACCCGTTCAGCGTGCCCGTCTACAACGAGATCAAGGTCAACTGACGTCGGTGTGAAGGAGGTTGACGCTCCATGGGACGCTATGTGATCCGGCGGTTGCTCCAGATGATCCCGGTGTTCATCGGCAGCACCTTCCTGATCTTCTTCATGGTCTACGCACTGGGCGACCCCGTGGCCGCGATGTTCGGTGACCGGGCCCCCGACCCCGCCACCGCCGCGCAGATCCGCCGCGACCTCTTCCTCGACGAGCCGCTGTGGAAGCAGTACCTGCACTACATGGGCCAGATCTTCCAGGGGAATTTCGGCACCGCGTTCAACGGCCAGTCGGTCACCGAGCTGATGGCCTCCTCCTTTCCCGTCACCCTGCGGCTGACGGTCATCGCCATCGTGATCGAGATGGTGGTGGGCATCGTGCTGGGGGTGTTCAGCGGGCTGCGCCGCGGCCGGGACGTCGACACCACGGTCCTTGTCCTCACCCTCGTCGTGGTGTCCATCCCGACCTTCGTCAGCGGCTATCTGCTGCAGTTCCTGTTCGGGGTGCAGTGGGGCTGGGCCGCACCGTCCGTCGCCCCCGAAGCGCCACTGAACGAACTCCTGCTGCCGGGGCTGGTGCTGGCCCTGGTCTCGCTCGCCTATGTCACCCGGCTGACGCGGACCTCGATCGCGGAGAACGCCCGCGCCGACTACGTCCGTACGGCCCTGGCCAAGGGCCTGCCCCGGCGCCGGGTCATCACCCGCCATCTGCTGCGCAATTCGCTGATCCCCGTGGTCACCTTCATCGGCACGGATATCGGCGCCCTGATGGGCGGCGCGATCGTCACCGAGCGGATCTTCAACATCCACGGCGTCGGCTTCCAGCTCTACCAGGGAGTCCTGCGGCAGAACTCGCCGACCGTCGTGGGCTTCGTGACGATCCTGGTGCTGGTCTTCCTCCTGGCGAACCTCCTCGTCGACCTGCTGTACGCCGTCCTCGACCCGAGGATCCGCTATGCCTGAGCCCTATGTCCCCAAGGAAGCCATCGGCCACGGCGACGGCGGCTCCGCCGCGCTGGCCATCGGCGAGGCGGAGTCGCTGGAGCGGCGGCCCGGTGCGGCCCCGCCGGGCGCCGCACCGCCCGGCAAGGAGCCGGGCAGGCCCCGCAGCCTGTGGAGCGACGCCTGGCACGACCTCTACCGCAACCCCGTCTTCGTGGTCTCCGCGCTGGTCATCGTGTTTCTGGTGATCATCGCGATCTGGCCGCAGCTGATCGCCACCGGCAACCCGTACCGCGCGGACCTCGCCAAGGCGCAGCAGGGCTCCCAGCCCGGCCACCCCTTCGGCTTCGACACCCAGGGCCGCGACGTCTACACCCGGGTGGTCTACGGGGCCCGCGCCTCCATCACCGTCGGCGTCTGCGCCACGACCGGCGCGGCGCTGCTCGGCAGTCTGCTGGGCGGGCTGGCCGGTTTCTTCGGCGGCTGGGGGGACAACCTGCTCTCCCGGCTCGCCGACATCTTCTTCGGCATCCCGGTGATCCTCGGCGGTCTGGTCTTCCTCTCGGTCGTCACCAGCAGCACGGTCTGGCCGGTGGTCGGCTTCATCGTGCTGCTCGGCTGGCCGCAGGTCTCCCGTATCGCCCGCGGCTCCGTCGTCACCGCCAAGCAGAACGACTACGTCCAGGCCGCACGGGCGCTGGGCGCCGGCAACGGGCGGATGCTGCTGCGGCACATCGCCCCCAACGCCGTCGCCCCGGTCATCGTCGTCGCCACCATCGCGCTCGGTACGTACATCGCACTGGAGGCGACGCTCTCCTACCTCGGCGCGGGCCTGAAACCGCCCACCGTCTCCTGGGGCATCGACATCTCCACGGCCTCCACCTACATCCGCAGCGCGCCGCACATGCTGCTGTGGCCTGCGGGCGCTCTGAGCATCACGGTGCTGGCGTTCATCATGCTCGGCGACGCGGTGCGCGACGCCCTCGACCCCAAGTTGCGCTGAGGAGCCGGAAGATGACGAACGAGGACGCGGACAGCAGGCCCGCGGGCGGCGGCGGCACGGCGCTCGCGGAGCCGGCCCTGCTCGACGTGCGCGATCTGCGGGTCGAGTTCCGCACCCGCGACGGCGTGGCGAAGGCGGTCAACGGCGTCAGCTACCGGGTGGCGCCCGGGCAGACGCTGGCGGTGCTGGGGGAGTCCGGCTCCGGCAAGTCCGTGACCGCCCAGGCCGTGATGGGCATTCTCGACTCGCCGCCCGGGTTCGTCACCGGCGGCGAGATCATCTTCCAGGGGCGCGATCTGCTCACCCTGCGCAAGGAGGAGCGGCGGAAAGTCCGCGGCGCCAAGATGGCGATGATCTTCCAGGACTCGCTGTCCGCGCTGAACCCGGTCCTCACCGTCGGGGCTCAGCTCGGGGAGATGTTCGAGGTCCACGAGGGGATGTCCCGTAAGGATGCCCGCGGCAGAGCGGTGGAGCTGATGGAGCGGGTCGGTATCCCCGCGGCCCGCGAGCGGGTGGGCGACTATCCGCACCAGTTCTCCGGCGGGATGCGCCAGCGCATCATGATCGCGATGGCGCTGTCCCTCGGCCCCGACCTGATCATCGCGGACGAGCCGACCACGGCGCTGGACGTCACGGTCCAGGCGCAGGTGATGGACCTGCTGGCGGAGCTGCAGCGGGAACTCACCATGGGGCTGATCCTGATCACCCACGACCTCGGGGTGGTCGCGGACGTCGCCGACACCATCGCGGTGATGTACGCGGGCCGGATCGTCGAGACCGCTCCTGTCCACCAGCTCTACCGGGCGCCCGCGCACCCATACACCCGCGGTCTGCTGGACTCCATCCCACGGCTGGACCAGAAGGGGCAGCGGCTGTACGCGATCAAGGGCCTGCCGCCCAACCTGACCGCCATCCCGCCGGGCTGCCCCTTCCACCCACGCTGCCCGCTGGCCCGGGACGTCTGCCGCACCGACCCTCCGCCGCTCTACGAGGCCGGGCCGGGACGGGCCAGCGCCTGCCACTTCTGGAAGGAGACGCTCGATGGGGCCCGGTGACGGCGGCACCCCGGCGGCCGCTGCGGCGGAACCGCTGCTGGAGGTCCGCGACCTGGTCAAACACTTCCCGCTCACCCGGGGAGTGGTCTTCAGGAAACAGGTCGGCGCGGTCCGGGCCGTCGACGGTGTCTCCTTCGACCTCCACCAGGGCGAAACACTCGGCATCGTCGGCGAATCGGGCTGCGGCAAGTCCACGGTCGCCAAACTGCTGGTCGGCCTGGAGCGGCCGACGGCAGGTCGGATCCGCTACCGCGGCGAGGACATCAGCACCCTCTCCGGACGGGCGCTGCGGGCCGTACGCCGCAATATCCAGATGGTGTTCCAGGACCCCTACACCTCCCTGAATCCCCGGATGACCGTGGGCGACATCATCGGCGAGCCGTACGAGATCCACCCCGAGGTGGCCCCCAAGGGAGACCGCCGCAGAAGGGTCCAAGAACTCCTGGACGTGGTGGGGCTCAACCCCGAGTACATCAACCGCTATCCACACCAGTTCTCCGGCGGCCAGCGCCAGCGCATCGGTATCGCCCGCGGCCTCGCGCTGCGCCCGGAGATCATCGTCGCCGACGAACCGGTCTCCGCGCTGGACGTCTCCGTCCAGGCCCAAGTGGTCAACCTGCTGGAGCAGTTGCAGGACGAGTTCGACCTGTCGTACGTCTTCATCGCCCACGACCTGTCCGTCGTACGGCACATCTCCGATCGCGTCGCGGTGATGTATCTGGGCCGGCTCGCCGAGACCGGCACCGGCGAGCAGATCTACGAGCACCCCACCCACCCGTACACCCAGGCCCTGCTGTCCGCCGTCCCCGTCCCCGACCCGGACGCCCGCAGCCACCGCGAGCGCATCCTGCTGACGGGCGACGTCCCCTCGCCCGCCGCCCCGCCCTCCGGCTGCCGCTTCCGCACGCGGTGCTGGAAGGCCCGGCAGCTGTGTGCGGAGGTGGTGCCGGCGCTGGAGGTGCCGCCGGAATTCCGGGAGACGAAGGGGCCGGCCGCCCATGCCTCGGCGTGTCATTTCGCCGAGGAGCGGCGGGTGGTGGCGAGCGAATGAGACGAACCGGAGCCCCGCCTCCCGTAGGGCCGGAGCCCGCATCCCGTAAGGCCGGAGCCCGCCTCCCGTAGGGGAAGCGGGCTCCGGCTCGTACGGCTTCGGGTGCGCGCGGCTGCCGTCTTCGGTCGGTCTCACCGGTCTCGTCGACCTCACCGGTCTCGTCGGTCTCACCGGTCTCGTCGACCTCACCGGCCTCGTCGGCCGGCTCGGCCCTCAGTCGGTCTTGCCGCCCTCGTCGGCCGGTGCGGCGTCCTCGATCGCGGCCAGCGCCGGGTCGAGGATGATGTCCTCGTCGCGGGCCGCGGTCGTCGGCTCCTCCGGGAAGTGGCAGGCCGTGAGGTGGCCGCTCTTGTTGCCGGTGAGCTGGACGAGCGGCGGCTCCTCGGTCGCGCACTTGTCCTGTGCCTTCCAGCACCGCGTACGGAACCGGCAGCCGGAGGGCGGGTTGACGGGGGAGGGGACGTCACCGGCGAGGCGGATGCGCTCGCGGTCCTCCTCCTCGTCCTCCACCAGCTTGGCCTCGGGCACCGCCGAGAGCAGCGCGTGCGTGTACGGGTGGCGCGGCCGGTTGTAGATCTCGTCGCGGGTACCCACCTCGACGATCTTGCCGAGGTACATCACCGCGACCCGCTCGCTGAAGTGCCGCACGATCGCCAGGTCGTGGGCGATGAAGAGGAACGCGATGCCCAGCTCGCGCTGCAGCTTCTGGAGCAGGTTGACGACCTGCGCCTGGATGGAGACGTCCAGCGCGGAGACCGGCTCGTCGGCGATGATCAGCTTCGGCTCCAGGGCGAGCGCCCGGGCCACGCCGATGCGCTGGCGCTGGCCGCCGGAGAACTCGTGCGGGAAGCGGTTGTAGTGCTCCGGGTTGAGACCCACGGTCTCCAGGAGCTCACGGATCCGCTTCTCCCGGCCGCCGGGCGGGTTGATCCCGTTGATCTCCATCGGGCCGCCGATGATGGTGCCCACCGTCTGCCGCGGGTTGAGCGAGGCGTACGGGTCCTGGAAGATCATCTGGATCTCGGAGCGGATCGGCGCCAGCTCCTTGCGGCCCGCGTGGGTGATGTCCCGGCCCGCGTAGGTGATTTTGCCGGCGGTCGGCTCCATCAGCCGGGTGAGCAGCCGCCCGGTGGTGGACTTGCCGCAGCCCGACTCGCCGACCAGGCCGAAGCTCTCGCCGGCGTGCACGGTCAGATCGACGCCGTCGACCGCCTGGACCGCACCGACCTTCCGCTTGAACGGGAAGCCGCCGTAGATCGGGAAGTGCTTGGTCAGGCCTTCGGCGGTCAGCAGCGGCTCGCCAGGGGCGGGTGCGGCGTCACGGGGCGCCGGGAGGGTGACGTTCTCTGTCATGGTGGTCGCTCCCTAGCCCAGCCGGGGCTTGATCTGCTCGATGAAGAGGGTCTGCTTCTGCTCGGCGCTCAGATGGCACGCGGCCGCGCGCCCCGGCGCCAGCGTGGGCCGCTCGTCGGTGCAGCGGGTGCCCCCGACCTCGCCGGTGAAGCCGCAGCGCGGGTGGAAGGCGCAGCCGGCGGGCGGGTTGAGCAGGCTGGGCGGGGTACCGGGGATCGGGTGCAGTGCCTCGCTGACGTCCGAGGACAGCCGCGGCATCGAGCTCAGCAGGCCCCAGGTGTACGGGTGCCGGGGCTGGGTGAGGATCTCCTTGACGGAGCCGCGCTCCACGGCCCGGCCGCCGTACATCACCAGCACTTCGTCCGCGGTGTTGGCGACCACGCCGAGGTCATGGGTGATCAGGATGATCGCAGAGCCGAACTCCTGCTGCAGGTCCTTGAGCAGGTCGAGGATCTGCGCCTGGACGGTGACGTCCAGGGCGGTGGTCGGCTCGTCAGCGATCAGGAGCTGGGGGTTGCAGACCAGCGCCATGGCGATCATGGCGCGCTGGCGCATACCGCCGGAGAACTGGTGCGGGTAGTCGTCCACCCGCAGATCGGGCTGTGGGATGCCGACCTTGGTCAGCATCTCGATGGCCCGCAGCCGGCCCTCGCGCTTGCTGGCGCCGGTGTGCTTGATGAACGGCTCGGCGATCTGCCGGCCGATGGTGTAGTACGGCGACAGGGCGGTCAGCGCGTCCTGGAAGATCATGGCCATCTTGTTGCCGCGGAGCGTCTCCAGGGTCTTCTCCCTGGCGCCGGTCAGCTTCTGGCCGTCCAGCACGATCTCGCCGCCGATCTCGGTGGCCTTGGGGTCGTGCAGCCCCAGGATGGACAGGTTGGTCACCGACTTGCCGGAGCCCGATTCGCCGACGATGCCGAGCGTCTGACCGCGTTCCAGGTCGAAGGAGAGACCGTCGACCGCCTTGACGATGCCGTCCTCGGTGGAGAACCGCACATGCAGGTCGCGTACGGAGAGAAACGCATCAGATCCGGTCGGGACCGGCGCACCCTCGGGTTTGGTGAGTGTGGTCACTGGTCGTTCTCCTAGGCGAGACGCACGCGCGGGTCGATGAACGCGTAGCAGGCGTCCACGATGACGTTGAACAGGATGATGAACGCGGCTGCGAAGAGCATCACGCCCATGACCGTCGGCAGGTCGGTGTTCTGCACCGACTGCATCGACAGGGTCCCCAGACCCGGCAGGGCGAAGGTCACCTCGGTGATCATGGCGCCGCCGAAAAGGGTGCCGAGGTCGATGCCGAAGATGGTGACGATGGGGATCAGCGAGCCACGCCAGGCGTAGCGGAAGAAGACCGTCGCGGCAGACATGCCCTTGGCGCGGGCCGTGCGGACGTGTTCCTCCTGGAGCTGCTCGATCATCGCGGAGCGCGCCATACGGGTGTACTGCGCGGTGAAGATGATCGAGAGCACACACCACGGGATCAGCAGGCCCATGAACCAGCCGACCGGATCCTCCGTGATCGGCACGTACTTGGGCTGTCCCAGCAGATTGGTGTTGTAGACCAGCAGCGCCAGCACGATCGGGCCGACGAAGTAGATCTGCATCGAGCTGAGGACCAGCGAGGCCGAGCTGAAGAACTTGTCGATCAGCGAGCCCTGCTTCCAGGCGGCGACCATGCCGGTGGCCAGACCGAGGAACAGGAAGACCGCGGCGGCGCCGAGGGTCAGCGACAGGGTGATCGGGAAGCGGTCGACGATGGTGTTCCACACCGCGTCGCCGGTGGCGAAGGAGTAGCCGAAGCAGGGGGCGGGGCACGGTCCTTGGGCGAAGTCACGGCCGGTGACGATGCCGGACATGAAGTGCCAGTACTGCACCAGGATCGGCTGGTCGAGCCCCATGTTCTTGTGGATGATCGCGAGTGCGTCGGGGCCACAGTTTCTTCCGCACGCCAGCAGCGCGGGGTCCCTGGGGGCGGCGAAGAAGAGGAAGAACGTGAACGCGCTGATGAGCAGCAAGATCACGATCGCGCCGAGAGACCGGCGGAAGAGGAATCGAAGCATGGCAGATCGCAGCTCTCGTGGGGCAGCGGAGGTGTGGGGTGAGGCACCCGGTGTGCCCGCCCTGCGAGGCGGGCACACCGGGTGCCGGGGTAACCGGAACGGTCGCGGTTACTTCTTGACGGTCACTTCTTGACGTACAGCTTGGTCGGGTCGACGGAGCTGATGACGTCGTTGTTCACGACGCCACCGACCTTGGAACCGTGCAGCTGGATCTGCTTGTAGTAGAAGGTCGGGATCTGCGGCAGGTCGTCCTTGAGGATCTTCTCGCCGAGCGCGAACCAGTCGTCCGCGGCCTTCTTCTGGTCCGTCTCCTGCTCGATCCGGTCGATTTCCTTGTTGGTCGCCGGGTTGTTGTACAGCGAGTAGTTCGTCCCGCCGTCCTGGATCTGCCGGCCGTCGTACACCGAGGGGAGCACCGTCAGCGCGCTCGGCCAGTCCGCACCCCATGCACTCGGGTAGAGGTCGAACTTGTTGTCCGTCTTGCCGATGATGTCGTAGTAGGTGTCCGGCGGCAGTTCCTTGCTCTGGACGTTGAAGCCGGCCTTCTTGAGGTTGTCGGCCACCGAGACGGAGTACTTCGACGGCTCGGTCGCCGTGTTGTGCGCGTAGGTCAGCTTCATGCCGGTCTTGCCGGCTTCCTTCAGGAGCTTCTTGGCCTTCTCGATGTCGCCGAGCGGCTTCTTGAGCTTGCCGTAGGGGTCGATGTCCTTGTAGCCGGTCAGCGTCGGGCTGATGTAGCTGCCCGCCAGTTCACCGCCGCCCGGGGTGCCGTAGGCGTCGAGGATGGCCTGCGTCGGCAGTGCGTAGGCGATCGCCTCGCGGACCTTCTTGTCCTTCAGGCGGCGCATGTTGAAGTTCATGACGCCGACATAGGGCTGGTAGCCGGAGGTCGAACGGGCCTTGATCTTCGGGTCGTTGGCGACCTGCTGCATGCTCGCGGCGTCGACCTGGTTGTTGAAGCTGATGGCGGTCTGGTTGTCCGCGTTGTCGGCCATCAGACGCTGGGTGGAGTCGGTGAAGGCCACGCTGAACTGGATGTCGAACTTGTCGACGTACTGGTGCCGCGTGATGTCGGTGGCCGGGTCCCACTGGTTGTTCTTGACCAGGGTGATGCCCTTGCCGTTCTTGAACGACCCGGGCTGGATCTTGTACGGGCCCGAGGCGACCGGGGCCTTGTCGTACTTCTCCTTGGTGTCCTTGGCCTTCTCGACCGCGCCGTAGCCCGCCATGGCCAGGGCGTAGGGCAGGTCACCCACGGGCTTCTTGAAGTGGAAGACGATGGTCTTGTCGTCCGGCGTGTCCAGCACGTCCTTGGGCAGGTGCTTCCCGTCGTAGGGCCCGCCCTTGAGGAGCTTGCGGTAGTCGGTCGAGTCCGCCAGCCAGCGCTGGATGTACGTCGGGCCGCTGGAGATGAAGTTCGCGAAGGTCCGCTCGATGGTGTGGCGGATGTCGGCCGAGGTGATCGGCTTGCCGTCCTCGAACTTGATGCCGTCCTTGAGCTTGTACGTCCAGGTCTTGCCGCCGTCGGACTTCTGGCCGCTGTCCGTGGCGAGGTCGCCGACGACGGTGTACTTGCCCTTGTTGTCCAGGTGGTACGACGTCAGCCTGCGGAACAGCAGGGACGAGACGGTGCCCTGGTCCGAGACGTAGATCTGTGCCGGGTCCAGGTGCGCGTAGGTGTCACGCTGGAGGACCTTGATGGTGCCGCCCGGGGTGGCGCCGGGCACTGCCTCAGCCGGACCCTTGGAGGCGGCGGCGTCACCGAAGGCTATCTGGGCGCGCTGCTTCTCGGCGTTCTTGCGGGCGTCGTCGTCGCCGGCGCCCTTGCTGGCGCCGCTGCTGCACGCGGTGAGGACCATGGCCCCCGCGGCCAGCGCCACGACGGTGGCGCGCGCTCTGCGCATACGAACGTTGCTCATGGTGGTGGATGCACCTGCCTGTCGTTGATCCGTTGCTGCTGCCTGACTGATGCGGTGCTGGTGGGGTGGCAGCACCCCCCCGCGGAACGGATTCACCGAGCCCTCTTCGGGTCGAAGGCGTCCCGGACCGAGTCCCCGAGCAGGTTGAACGCGACGATGAAGATGACCATCGCGAGGCCGGGGAAGAACAAGTAGGTGATGTCGTTGCGGTAGTACTCGGCCGCGTTGGCGAACATCCGGCCCCAGTCGGGCGTGGGCTCGACCAGACCGACGCCGAGGAACGAGAGCCCGGCGATGGAGGTCACGAAGTTGGGCAGCATGTAGGTCGTCTGCACCAGGATGGGCGTCATCACGTTGGGCACCAGCTCGCGCCGGATGATCCGCCACGGGGAGGCGCCGCTGACCTTGGCGGCCTCGACGAACTCCCGCTCGCGCAGCGACAGTACCTGGCCGCGCAGCAGCCGGGCCAGGCTCATCCAGCCCAGGAACCACATCACCAGGATGATGATCGACGCGCGTAGCCACTCAGGCATCTCGTCTTCGGGAGCCACGAAGATGGCGCCCACGACCGGCACGAAGGCGACGAAGAAGAGCTGGTTGGGGAAGGCCATCAGCAGGTCGATGAACCGGCCGATGAAGTAGTCGGTGCGCCCGCCGAAGTAGCCGGCGGCGACGCCCAGCAGGATCGCGGTGAGCACCGAGACCAGGGTGATGCCCACGGCGAGGCCCAGCGTGTTGCGGATGCCGTAGAGCAGCTGCATGAAGACGTCGCGGCCCAGGGTGGGTTCGATACCGAACCAGAAGTCGCCGCTGATCCCGCCGTTGGGCCCGGCCGGGTACTGGTTGACCAGCAGCCCCGGGGTGATCATCCCGTAGCGGGTGTAGGGATCCTTGCCGTAGAGCTTGGAGATGACCGGTGCGAGCACGCCGATCAGAAAGAAGAAGAGCACTACCCCGGCGCTGATGACACCGGTCCGGTCGCGCTTGAAGCGCGTCCACATCAGCTGGCCGGGTGAGCGGCCCTGCAGCGGTTCGTTTTTGCCGCTCTTGCCTTTCTTCTTCGAAGTCAGTCCTTCGGGGCCAAGACCTGCGGTGTCGGTCGTGGTCCCCGCGGTCTGGGATGGACTAGTCATCGCGAAGTGCCCCCGCGCCGAGTTCTCTTGGAACATGAAGCGGCACCGAATGCACCGCTGGATGAGCGGACTTTCGCAAGTGATTTGTGGCGGAGTCAAGGGGATCGGGTGTGCTCGTGAACAGGTCGTCTACTTCTTGAGCGAACGTTGCGCAAGTTGACGCCACGGCGTGCTTGACAGGCGACCGTGATATACGGCATGGGGGACATATCGGTATGAACGTCTTTAACATGAAGGCAACTTCACTGTCGCAACACCGATATACGGACGCGCCATGATGAACAACGTACGGCCGTGCGGGTGCCGTAGACCGGCCGGAACGCCAGACGGCGTTCCGGCCGGTTGCCGCTTTGCACATATTTCGTCCGCCGCTGACGGCGGCTCTGTTGTCCCTGCGCCGGGTCTGGAGTAGACCTGCGGGTGGGCGCCTCCACGGGGCCGCCCTGGACCACCCGGTACATCGACACGGACGGGGGCTGGCCGTGTCCACAACGCGGGACGGCGTTCTCACCCGCGGCGCACGCGGCATCGGCGCGCTCGTCTGCCTGCTGCTCGCACTGCTCACCGCGGTCTGGATCATCCGGGATCTCACGATCGCCCAGCACGGCACGGACCTGTGGTGGACCTGGCTGGGCGAGGCGCGCCGGCCACGGGAGTTCACCGCCTGGGCGACCTCGGCGCTCGACCCGCTGCTGACGCTCGGCGCGCTCGTCGTCGCCGTCGCCGCGGTGCGCACCGCCGTCCCCTCGTCCGTGGCCGACGGCGCACTGCTCTCCCTGGCGGCCGCCACCGCACTGCTGCGCCTCCCGCTGGTGTGGGTGCTGGGCGCCGGCTGGCTCCAGGGGCTGGACAGCTCCCTCACGGCGCGGGCGCGGCTGACCGCGGTCACCCAGCTCGCCCTGGCGGCCGCGCTGGTCGTGGTGGTCGTGGCGGGCCGGCGGCGGGGCGGCCGGGCGGACCGGTACGCACGGCACACCGTGCACGGGCTGCCTCAGGCGGCGTCCTCGGCGTACGGAGTGGTCCATGCGGTGCCGTCCGGAGCGGGGCCCGAGCGGCCGGGCCGGCCGTACAAGGGAGCGGCCGTCACGGCCGGTGTGCTCCTGGGCGCCGCCGGGCTCGCCGTGGCCGGCTGGGAGATCCACTGGCAGCGGCGGCTCGACGGGGACGTCTACCGCAAGGGGCTGCTCGGGGACGCGTCCGTCTTCCGCGCCCTGCTGCAGCCCCCGGTGCACTGGCAGTCGGCGGCCCTCGCGCTGCTGGCCCTGGGAGCCGCGGCCGCCGTACTGCGCCGCGCGCCCTGGGCCCGGCCCGCGGCGATGACGGCCGCGGCCCTGCTGCTGGTGCACGGAGCCGTGGCGCTCGTCTTCGCCGTACGCACCGGGGAGTTCGGCCGCCTCGGCGCGCTGCCGCTCCAGGCCCGGCTGGAGGTGGGCACCGCGGCCTTCGTGGCGGCCGCCGCTCTGGTCGCGCTGATCGCGGCGGCCTGCCCCGGCACACCGGACGCCTCGCACCCCATGGACGGGGTGCTGGCGTACGGCTCCGCCCCGGGCGAGGCGCGGCCGCCGCACGCCCCGCCCCCGCCGTCCAGGCTGCCGCCCGGTTGGTGAGACGCCCTCGGGGCGCGTGACGTCCGACGGGGCGGGGGCTTGACGACAGGCCCTACGCCCTCAGGGCGTCATCCCCAACGACCGCTTGAGGAAGTCCACCTGGAGCAGCAGCAGGTTTTCGGCCACCTGCTCCTGCGAGGCCATGTGCGTCACGCCGGACAGCGGCAGCACCTCGTGCCGGCGGCCCGCCGCCAGCAGCGCCGAGGAGAGCTGCAGTGCGTGCGCCACCACGACGTTGTCGTCCGCGAGGCCGTGCACGATCAGCATCGGGCGGTGCGGCTCCTGCGCCCCGGACAGGCCCTCGTCCGTGATCAGCGAGTTCGCGGCGTAGGCGGCGGGCTCCTCGTCAGGGTGGCCGAGATACCGCTCCTGGTAGTGGGTGTCGTACAGACGCAGATCGGTCACCGGCGCACCGACCACCGCCGCATGGAAGACATCGGGGCGGCGCAGCGCCGCGAGCCCCGCGAGATAGCCGCCGAAGGACCAGCCGCGGATCGCCACCCGCTCCATGTCCAGGGGAAAGGATCCGGCCAGCGCCTGGAGGGCGTGGACCTGGTCGTCCAGGGCGACCTGCGCGATATCGCGGAACATCGCCTTCTCCCACGCGGGGGAGCGGCCCGGGGTGCCCCGGCCGTCCGCGACGATCACCGCGAACCCCTGGTCGGCGAACCACTGGGAGGTCAGATGGGCGTGGTGCGCGGCCACCACCCGCTGGCCGTGCGGACCGCCGTACGGGTCCATCAGCACCGGCAGCGGACCGTCGCCCTCCTGATATCCGGTGGGCAGCAGCACCGCGCACGGAATCCGGCGTTCCCCGGCCAGGACGAGCCGGGGGCGGGCGGTCAGCACCGGCTCCTCGGCGCAGGAGCCGATGGAGGCGAGGACCTTCTCGCCGCCGTCGGGATCCAGCCGCACCACGTCCACCTGGGTGCCGGGCCGCTCCAGTGACGCCTGCGACAGCACGGTCACCGCGCCACCGCGCACCGCGGAGGACACCGTCGGATACGCACGCTCGCCGACCCGCTCCCAGCCGCCCTGGTCACCGCTGCCGCGGAACCAGGCGCGGTAGACCCCGATGTCGTGCATGTCGGCGCCGCTCGCGGAGAACAGGACATCGTCCTCGCCGATGTCGAGAACGGCCCGGACGTGCAGCGGAGCGCCGGTCAACGGGCGGGCGCCGACGAACAGTTTGCGCGCGCCGCCCTCGTCCGAGATCCGCACCAGCCGCCCGTCCGGCGTCCAGGCCGGCGCCCCGGGGAACGGCTCGACCCACGCCTCGTCCTCCTCCTCGTGCACCGTCCTGGTCGTACCGGTCGCGGTGTCGACGGCCAGATAGCGCTGGTCGCGCTGGTCGCGGGCCTGGACGAGCAGCAGCGGCGGCCCGGCCGCCGACCAGTGGACGCGTGCCAGATAGGGGTAGCGCTCGGTGTCCCAGCCGATGTCCGTGCGCGAGCCGTCCAGGCCGAACAGCGTCAGCGTGACCCCGGCGTTGCGGGTGCCCGCCGCCGGGTACGCGACCCGCGCGGGCTCCCGGTCCGGATGGGCGGGGTCGGCGATCCACCAGCGCTGCACCGGCGCCTCGTCGACCCGCGCCGCCAGCACCGCGTCACTGTCCGGAGACCACCAAAAGCCCCGGTAGCGGCCCATCTCCTCGGCCGCGATGAACTCCGCGAGTCCCCAGGTCACCTCCGGCCCGTCGGGCTCGGCCAGCACCCGGTCCGCCGCTCCGGCGTCCGCCCGGCCGCCGTCGTCCCCGTCCGAGGTCGTGGCGCCGTCCACCGCGACCACCCGTAGCCGGCCGTCCGCCACAAAGGCCACCTGCCGGCCGTCCGGCGAGGGGCGGGGGTCCACGACCGGCCCCTGGACCGGGAGTTCACGGGTGGTGCCGGCCCGCAGCTCGGAGACGAACAGCCGGCCGGAGAGGGTGAACGCCGCCAACTCCACGGCGGCGTCCGTCGCATAGCCGACGATGCCCGCCGAGCTCTCCCGGCTGCGCTCGCGGCGGGCCCGCTCCTGTGGTGGCAGGTCCTCCTGCGCCCCGGCCAGCAGGGCCTGCGGATCGGCGGCCGGGAACTCCCGTCCCGCTTCCAGGTCGAGCACCCACAACTGCTGGCTGCGGTCGGTGCCCGAGGGGGAACGCAGGAAGACGACGCGCGCGTCGTCGGGGGAGAGGGTGTAGCCGCGCGGTGCGCCCAGAGTGAAGCGCTGCGTACGGGCGTGTTGCCGCGGGAACGAAGGCTGTCCGGTCATGGGCCGAGCCTACGGGCTGGGTTCACGGCGCGTCGGGTGCTCAGGAGAGCCGGCCTGGCAGCGGTCGGGTGCACTGCCCTCGCCGTCAGCTTCGCCAGGCCCCGTGAGATGCGCGACCCCTGCCAGGATCATGGTGCCGACTGCACGGTGCCGACTGCATGGGACACGGACCAACTCGCCCCTTCCCCGGCTTCTTCGGCGTCCTTGGCCAATCCTGCCTGTCCGTCTCGATCCCGGCGACCCCTTCGCCGCTGTTCGCGGGGGACCGGCTCACCCTGGTCGCGCTCGTGAAGATCGTGTGCGCCCCCGTTCTGCTTCCGTGCTCCGACTTATGCGCTAGGACGGAAAGTTATGATCTCTTGGGTGCTGCGGGTACGGGGTAAAGAGCCCTTGGCATACCCGGTGTGCGGGTTCGTGGAGACGGCCCGTGTGCCACCAACTCTGTCCGGAACACGAGTACTTGGAGGTGAGCCGCCGTGGCACTCTCGATTTCGGCGGTGGTGCTGCTGGCGATCATCGTCTTCTTGCTTGTCAAGAAGTCCGGACTGAAGGCCCCGCATGCCTTGGTGTGCATGCTGCTGGGCTTCTATCTGGCCAGCTCGTCCATCGCGCCGACGATCAAGCAGCTGACGACGAACGTCGCCGGCATGCTGGGGAACATCAAGTTCTGAACCGCTCCCGCCCGGTCCCGTCCGCCGTGTGCCCGCCGCCCGGCCGGGCGTGCGGGGGGCGGCCGGGATCGCCCGTGGGAGGCGGGGCGGGCGGCTCGTAGGCTGTCCGTATGAGTCCTCAGCCCGCCCCGTCCCGGTCGGTCCCCTCCGGGGGAAGCGCTTCGCGCCCGGCTTCTTCCCGCCGGCTGCTGCTGGTGCATGCCCACCCCGACGACGAGTCGATCGTCAACGGTGTGACCATGGCCAAGTACGCGGCCGAAGGTGCGCAGGTCACCCTGGTGACCTGCACGCTCGGCGAGGAGGGCGAGGTCATCCCGCCCGAGCTCGCGCACCTCGCGCCGGACCGTGACGACACCCTCGGCCCGTACCGCGCCGGCGAGCTGGCCGCCGCGATGGAGGCCCTGGGCGTCACGGACCACCGCTTCCTCGGCGGGCCGGGCCGCTACCGGGACTCCGGGATGATGGGCGCGGTGCAGAACGAGCGGCCGGACGCCTTCTGGCAGGCCCCGCTCGACGAGGCGGCCGCCGATCTGGTGGCCGTGATCCGCGAGGTCAGGCCGCAGGTCCTGGTCGCCTATGACCCGCACGGCGGATACGGTCACCCCGATCACATCCAGGCCCACCGGGTGGCGATGCGCGGCGCCGAGCTGGCCGCCCGGGCGGATTTCCGGCCCGAGCTGGGCCGTGCGCATGCGATCGGGAAGATCTACTGGAACTGCACCCCGCGGTCCGTGGTCGAGGAGGGCTTCGCGCGGCTGCACGCGGCCGGCCACCGCTTTCCCGGGGTCGCCACGGTCGACGATGTGCCGGGCGTGGTGCCGGACTCCGAGGTCACGGCGGCCCTCCACGGCGATCCCGCGCAGATCGCCGCCAAGACCGCGGCGATGCGGGCGCACTACACCCAGATCGCGGTCGACGGGCCGTTCTTCGCGCTCTCCAACGACTTGGGCCAGCCGCTGCTCGGCTCGGAACACTATCGGCTGGTGCAGGGCGTCCCGGGCGTCGCGGCGGGCGCGCATGAGGACGACCTTTTCGCGGGTGTGGGCGAAATGGCGGGTATGGAGGAGAGTGTCCTTATCGAGGAGGTGGCGGAATGAGTACGGCGAAGGGTGGCGGGGGCGGCACCGAAGGCAACGGCCGGGCGGCTGCCGATAAGGGCGGCGCGGCTTCCGGCGGTAAGGGCGGCTCGCCCTCCGGCGGTAAGGGAGGCGCGGCGTCCGGAGGCAAGGGTGGCGCGGCCTCCGGTAACGGGCAGCGGTCCAGGGCGGGCTCGGCCGGCACGCCCGGTGCGCGGTCCGGCGCCCCCGTGGCGCCGCGGGCCGGTGCCGTACTGACCGCGCCGCTGACGCCGGGCCGGGTGGGCATATATGTGCTTCTTCTGGTCACCGGCGTGCTGGTCGCCTTCGCCGGAACGCTGGTGCAGGCGGCCTGGTTCCCCGGCGGGTTGGTGCTGGCGCTGGCCGGTGTCGGCGGTCTCTTCTATGGCGGCGTCCGGGCGACCGGCACCTCCGCGGGCGTGCTGGTGCCCGGCGGGGCCTGGCTGGTGACGGTGTTCCTGCTGCTGAGCAATGTCCGGCCGGAAGGCGACTTTCTTTTCGGCGCGGGGGTCGGTTCGTACATCTTCCTGCTGGGCGGCATCCTGGTCGCTGTGATCTGCGCCACCGCCGCCCAGATGCGCACGACGGCCGCCCGGTACGGGCGAGTTGGCGGATGACCTGGCCCATACCGGGACGGAAGCCGCGCGGGGCGGGGTGAACGGACCGGGTGCCGGGGGTTCGCCCGTGGCGACGGTGTTCGTACGCTCCCCGGGTGCCCGCCCGCGGCGGCCAGTATGGTGGTGCGCGCCGTCGCGCCGCCCTGGGGGCACCCCCCGGCCTGTGGCCGGGGATCATCTCTGACGAGCGGCGGAGCCAACCGGGAGAACCTGCTTTGAGTCGTGAATCTGACAGTTCGTCCTCCGGCCCTCAGGGTCGTGGCGGAGCCGCGTACCCATCAGGGACGCCGCCGTACGGCTCGCCCAGGGGAGATGCCGACGAGGCGCCGGCGCCCGGTGCCGCGGCGCAGCCGGAGGAGCCCAAAACCGAGACCACACTGACGACGCGGATCAAGATCAACATTCCGGGGTCGCGCCCCATCCCGCCGGTCGTCGTGCGCAAGCCCGTCGGTGAGGAGTCCGGCATGAACGGATCGGCTGCATCCGGCGGTCCCGCCGGTTCGCGCGGTACGCCCCGCCCTGCCCGCGGCAGCGAGCGGAACGCGGAGCGCACGGCGAACACCCCCCGGCCCGAGGCTCCGGCGGACGAGGCCCCCGCGGCCGGCCGGCCCGGCCAGGGCGAGAAGACCAGCGACTGGTTCGCGCCGCGCAAGCCGCAGGCCGGATCCGGCGGGCAGTCCTCCACCGGCTCCCACGCCGTGCCGCCCGCCCCGGGTGGTGAGACCCCGCCGCGCGCCCCGTCCGGCGCCAAGCCGCCGCAGCGCCCCGACCTTCCGTACTTCTCCGACAGCCCGGCCGCGCAGGACGGCCCTGCCCCGCAGGACGGCGCGTCGCCGTTCGACGGCGGCGCCCGGACCGGCGGAGGTGCGCGCCAGGGTGGCGGTTCGCCCTTCGACGAGGGTCCGCGCGGCGGCGGTTCGCCGTTCGACGGTGCGGGCTCCGGCGGCGGTACGCCGTTCGACGCCCCCGCCGGGCCCGCCCGTGACCACACCCCGTTCGACGCCCCGGCAGGCGGCGCGAACGGTCCGAACGGCCCGACGACCGGACCGGCGCGCGGCAACTCCGCGCTCAACCTCCCGCCCGGCTTCAGCGACCCCGGCTTCAGCGGCCCCGGCGCCGGCAACACGCCCCGGATCGACGACACCGCGGAGCTCACCCCGCAGCCGCCGGCGCCGCTCGCCGGGCCGGGCAGCGGCCTCGGCGCGCCCGGCGGTGTCACGGGCGGGCTGCCCGGCGGGCCGAAGGGCACGGCGCCCCGCGGTCCTGCGGGCAAGGGCGGCGCGAAGGGCACGCAGAGCGGTGGCCGGGACCGGGTGTCCGGCGACACGCTGGTCAGCGGCATCCCGAAGGTGCCCGGAGCCGACGGGCCGCAGTCGCCGCCGTCGCCGTTCGCGGCGGCCCCCGCCGACGACGGCGACCGGGCCGCGCCGAAGCCGCGGCCCAAGATCCCCGAGCCGATCAACCCGCCCAAGGCGGGCCGCAACAAGCTCGTCCTCGCGGGCGTGGCCGTGGTGGTCCTGGCCGGTGTCGCCTACGGCGCCGGGCTGCTGCTCGACCACGCCGACGTGCCCAACGGCACCACCGCGCTGGGCGTGGACATCGGCGGCACCACCAAGGAAGACGCCGTCAAGAAGCTGGAGGCGGCGCTCAAGGGCCGCCGCGCCACTCCGCTCAAGCTCACCGTGGACGGCAAGGCGGCGACCCTCGAACCCGACAAGGCCGGTCTGGACATCGACCCGCAGGCGACGGTCCGCAAGGCGGCCGGCCGGGACTACAACCCGGTCTCCGTCATCGGCTCGCTCTTCGGCGGTACCCGCCAGGCCGAGCCCGCGGTGGTCGTCGACGACGAGAAGCTGCAGATCGCGCTGGAGAACGCCGCAGGGCAGGCGGGCGCCGCGAAGGACGGCGGGATCGCCTTCGAGAACGGCAAGGCGGTGCCGCACTACGGCGTGCCCCACAAGGCGATCGATGTGAACGCCTCCAAGAAGAAGGTCACCGACGCCTACCGCAACCGCGCCACGACCGGCACCGACGCCCCGGTGGTGCTGGCGGCGAGCATCCAGCAGCCGCAGGTCGACAAGGCCGCGGTGAACAGGGCGATGAAGCAGTTCGCCGAGCCCGCGATGTCCGGCCTGGTGACGGTCCGTACGGATGCGGCGCACACGGTCTCCTTCAGCCCGCAGAAGTCCATCCCGAAGTTCCTGTCGTTCAAGATCGTGGACGGCGGTCTGGTGCCGTACTACGACCGTCCGGCCCTCAAGGAGCTCTACGGCGACACCTTCAACGGCGTCACGGTGACCAAGGGCGACGGCTCCAAGCACCCGGTCAGCGTCGAGGAGGTGGCGAGCGCCGTCGGCAAGGCGATGCTCGGCACGACCCCGGCCGAACGGGTCCAGACCATCGCCACGAACGGCAACTGAGCACGGACACGAGCGGCAGCTGGGCATCGCCGCACGGCGACCGACCGTCGCCACGTACGGCAACTGATCGCCGCCACGCACGGCAACCGACCGCCGCCACGCACGGCAACTGACCGCCGGGCGGCGCGAAACCGCAGGTGAGAGGCCCCCGCAGGGCGTCTTCCCGGAACACCCGGAGAAGACCCCTAGGGGGCCTCACCCATGACAGATGTCATGTCACAGTGCATACGGCCGACACTGCCGCGCGCGGGCCGGATCCCGGAAGCTGAAGCACATGACGACCACAGCGACCACCACACCCACCACCGCGCAGGGGGCGGACCGGGCACCCGTGGTCAGCTTCCGGCGGGTCAGCAAGAGTTACGGCGCGGTGCGCGCGGTGGCCGACCTGGATCTGGAGCTGTCCCCGGGAGAGACCGTCGCGCTCCTCGGCCCGAACGGCGCGGGCAAGTCCTCGGCCCTCGACCTGCTCCTCGGCCTGCGCAACGCCGACTCCGGCAGCGTGACCCTCTTCGGCACGACCCCGCAGCGCGCCATCGCACAGGGCAAGGTCGGCGCGATGCTGCAGAGCGGCGGCCTGATGGAGGGCGTCAAGGTCAAGGAGTTGGTCAAGCTCGCCCGCGATCTGCACCCGCGCGGCTATCCGCTCGACCGGATCCTGGCCACCGCCGGCATCACCGACATCGCCGACCGCCTGGTCGACAAGCTCTCCGGCGGCCAGGAACAGCGGGTGCGCTTCGCCCTCGCCACGGCCGGCGCCAATGACCTGATCGTGCTGGACGAGCCGACCACCGGTATGGACGTCTCCGCCCGGCAGACCTTCTGGGGCGCGATGCGCCGGCAGGCCGAGCAGGGCCGTACGGTC
Organism: Streptomyces lydicus; assembly: GCF_004125265.1. GTDB lineage: Bacteria > Actinomycetota > Actinomycetes > Streptomycetales > Streptomycetaceae > Streptomyces > Streptomyces lydicus_C. The sequence goes on along the minus strand of NZ_RDTE01000003.1, from coordinate 3,046,419 downwards.
CTCTTCGCGACGCACTACCTCGAAGAGGCCGACGAGATCGCCGACCGGGTGATCGTGCTGCACCGCGGCCGGGTGCTCGCCGACGGCACCGCCGCCGAGATCAAGGCCAGGGCGGGCGCCCGCAGGGTCAGCTTCGAGCTCGACGAGCCGGTCGACCGCGAGGCGCTGCAGAGCCTGCCGTCCCTGGCCGCCCTGGAGATCTCCGGCCGCACGGTCCGCATCCGGTCCCACGACGCCGATGCCACCGTCCACGCCCTCTACGGCCTCGGCCTGCGCCCGCAGCACCTCGAAGTCACCGGCCTCGGTCTGGAGCAGGCCTTCATCGCCCTGACCACCGCTTCCGACGCGACCCCCACCGCCGAGGAGGCGGCCCGATGACCACCCTGATCAAGCTGGAGATCATCCGCGCACTGCGCAACAAGAAGTTCCTCTTCTTCTCGGTGATCTATCCGCCGGCGCTGTACCTGATCATCGCCGGCGGTGCGGACAGCAAGCCGATCCCCGGGATGAAGCTGGACATGGCGCTCTACTTCATGGTCTCCATGGCCACACTCGGTGCCCTGACCGCCGTGCTGATGGGCAACAGCGAGCGCATCGCCAAGGAGCGGGAGACGGGCTGGGTGCGGCAGCTGAGGCTGACGGCCCTGCCCGGACGCGGTTATGTCGCCGCCAAGATGGCCTCCGCCGCGACCGTCAGCCTGCCGTCGATCCTGCTGGTCATGATCGTCGCCGCGGCGGTCAAGGGCGTACGGCTCGAAGCCTGGCAGTGGATCTCCATCGCCGCCTGCACCTGGCTCGGCAGCTTCGTCTTCGCCGCCCTGGGCGTCGCCATCGGCTATCTGGCCACCGGTGACGCGGTCCGCCCGATCACCATCCTGTGCTACTTCGGCCTGGCCCTCCTCGGCGGGCTGTGGATGCCGCTGACGGTCCTGCCGCAGTGGGCGCAGGACATCGCAGAATGGCTGCCGACACATGCGTACACCGCGCTCGGCACCGCCGTGGAGGCCGGTGGGGCACCGCATATGAAGGACATGGCCATACTGGCCGGGTATCTGCTGGTCTTCGCCGGCGGCGCGGCCTGGCTCTACCGCAAGGACACCCGGAAGGCGTGAGGCACCGGAGATGGAGAGCGAGCCCGGGGCCGGCGGCCCCATAAGGATCGGGCAGGAGCCCCGCAACCGCCGCCAGGCGGTCGCCAAGACGATGTGGGTCGGCGTCTGGCTGCTGTATCTGGCCGGGCCGGTGGCCCAGCTGCTGCAGCCCGGTGTCCCCGCCGCCGAGCGGATCTGGGGCGGCCTGGGGATCACCCTCTTCGTGCTCTCCTACGTGCTGCTGGTCTTCCGGCACATGTGGTGGAAGATGACCGGCCTGCTGCAGTACGGCGGGCCGGCCCTGATGCTGGCGCTGGCCACCGCGCTCTCGTGGACGCTGGGCTTCTCCTGGCTGGTGCTGTTCATCTTCACCAGCGTGGCCTGCGCCGTGGTGCTGCCCTGGCGGGAGTCGCGCTGGGCCATCCCCCTGGTGACCGTGGTGCTGCTCGCCGTCGGGGTGCGCTATCCGGAGATCCGCGGCTACTACCTCTTCGCCTACGGCCTGCCCGCGCTGGGCGTCGGTTTCATGATGGTCGGGGTACAGCATCTGATCCATACGACCGCGGAGCTGCGCGCCGCCCGCCAGGAGGTCGCCCGCCTCGCCGCCAACGACGAGCGGCTGCGCCTCGCCCGCGATCTGCACGACCTCCTCGGCCACTCCCTCTCGCTGATCACGCTCAAGAGCGAGCTGGCCGGGCGGATGCTGCCGGACCGGCCGTCCGACGCCGCCCGGCAGATCGCCGACATCGAACAGGTCAGCAGGCAGGCGCTGGTCGATGTGCGGGAGGCCGTCACCGGCTACCGACGGCCGCGGCTCGCCGTCGAACTCGCCGGGGCGCGGACCGCGCTGCGTACGGCAGGGGTGCAGGTCACCGCCGACCCCGCGCTGGAGGGCGAACACCGCGGGCTCGCCACCGATGCGGAGAGCGCGCTGGCCTGGGCGCTGCGGGAGGCCGTGACCAATGTCGTACGGCACAGCGGCGCCCAGCGCTGCGAGCTGCTGCTCGCCGAGGAGTGGGAGGCCGACGAACGCTGCTGCCTGTGCCTGACGGTGATCGACGACGGCGCCGGACCGCCCCGCACCCAGCACGACGGCAATGGCCTCAGCGGTCTGCGCGAACGCCTCGCCCTGGCCGAAGGCCGCCTGGAAACCGGCCCCGCCCCGCGGGGCCGCGGCTTCGCCCTCCGGGCCTACGTACCCCTGGCCGCGGACCGGAGGAGTGCTGCTGCCCCGGGGAGCGCCGCGGCCCCCGCCCCGGAGATATCCCCCGAGCCCGCCGCCGACCCGGCGTAGGCGCGCAGTCCGGGCGCACACACAGCCCGGCGTACACACGCGGTCCGGCGTACACACGCGGCCCGCGCAGGCGCAGGAGACGCACCGGACCATGCGCCGGCAGGCCCACTCCTCCCGCTCCCCCATACGGCTTAAGGTGACCCGCATGATCAGACTGCTGTTGGCGGAGGACCAGTCGATGGTCCGGGAGGCGCTGGCCGCGCTGTTGTCGCTGGAGGACGATCTGGAGGTCGTGGCACAGGCGGCGCGCGGGGACGAGGTGCTTGCGGCGGCGCGCGCCCACGCCGTGGACGTCGCGCTCCTGGACATCGAGATGCCCGGCATCAGCGGACTGGACGCCGCGGCCGCGCTGCGTGATGAGCTGCCCGGCGTGAAGGTCGTCATCCTCACCACCTTCGGCCGCCCCGGCTATCTGCGGCGCGCGATGGAGTGCGGCGCCGATGCCTTTCTGGTCAAGGACGCCCCGGCGGCCCGGCTCGCCGAGGCGGTACGGCGTGTACTGCGCGGCGAGCGCGTCATCGACCCGGTGCTGGCCGCGGCCGCGCTCGCCGACGGCGCCAGCCCGCTGACCGAGCGCGAGCGGGAGGTGCTGCGGACCGCCGCCGACGGCTCCACCAACGCCGAGATCGCCGACGCCCTGCACCTGTCCCGGGGCACGGTCCGCAACTACCTCTCCACGGCCATCCAGAAGACCGGCGCCCGCAACCGCGCGGAGGCGGTCGTGACGGCCCGCGACAAGGGCTGGCTGTAGAACCCAGGCCCCGGAAGCCCGAGCCCGGTCCAGGCCCCGGAAGCCCGAGCCCGGCCCCGGCCCCGGGAGCCCGGCCCCGGCCCGGCCCCGAAAGCCCGGCTGCGGCCCCCGCCCCCACCCCACCCCAGGAGCCGCCGGGGACCTTGGCCCCTGTGCGGTGCCGGGCGGCGTCCCGCACTCTTGAAGTGTTATGCCTGCCGACCGGCAGACGGAGAGCAAACGCCTTGCTCCCGCGCTGCTCATCCTTGCGATCTTCGTCGTCGCGGTCCTGGACGCCACGACCAGCCCTGAGCTGCACATCTCGGCCTTCCTGGGCATCGCCCCGCTGTACGCCGCGCTGCGCTGTTCGTTCCGGGTGACGCTCCTGGTGGCCGCCGTCTTCGTGGTGTGTCTGGTCCCAGTCGACCTCTTCACGGTGCCCGACTGGGCTCCGGCCAGCCGGGTCGTCAGCATCTTCGGCGTGGTCCTGGTGGCCGTCTTCTCCCTGGTGCTGTGCCGCACCCGCCTGCAGCGTGAGGCATTGCACGCCCGTACGCGCATGGTCGCCGACACGGTGCAGCGGGCGATGCTGCGCGAGCTGCCGCTCAGCGCGGGCGCGGTCGAGGCGTACGGCTTCTATGTCTCCGCCCAGGAGGGGGCCCGGGTCGGCGGCGACATCTACGAGGCCATCGAGACCCCGCACGGGCTGCGGCTGATGATCGGCGATGTGCAGGGCAAGGGCATGCCGGCGATCGGGGCGGGCCTGGAGGTGCTGGCGTCGTTCCGGGAGGCCGCCCAGCATGTGGACTCGCTGGAGGAGGTGGCCGACCGCATGGAGCAGGCGCTGGCCCGCTACAACACCCGCTCGGTCGAGCAGGGCGCCGACGAGCGCTTCGTCACGGCGCTGCTGATGGAGGTGCGCGACCCGGGCGGCCTGCCGCAGGGCCGGGTACTGTCCTGCGGCCATATCCCGTACTACCTGGTGCGCGACGGCAAGGTCTACGAACGCCGGGAGGGCGAGGGCGGGCTGCCGCTGGGCCTGGGCACGCTCAGCGGCGAGCCCCGGCACAGCGTCCGGGTGCACCCCGAGCCCGACGACTGGCTGGTGCTGTGCACGGACGGGGTGACCGAGGCGCGCGGCAAGGACGGCGCGTTCTACCCGCTGGCCGAACGGCTGGCCGGGTGGACGGACCTGGAGCCCGCCGAGCTGGCCCAGACCCTCCGGGCCGACCTGGAGAGCTTCACCGACGGTGAGCTCAAGGACGACGCGACCGCGCTGGTCGTCCGCCGCAGCCCCGCCGCCGCTCAGTTGAGCATGGCGCGCGCCGCGGCGGCCTGACGCCGTATCGCCTTCGCCCCGGCCGGGTCGACCGCCTCCACCACCCCGGCGTACTCCTCCAGCTCGGCCGCCCCGGCAAGGAACTCGCCGCGCTGGACCAGCAGTTGGGCGCGCTCCAGGCGCAGCCGCGCCGGGTGGCTCGGCAGCAGCAGCGACAGCTCCAGCGCCCACAGCTGCACCGCGCTGTGCTCCGGGCGCGCCTGCGCCCAGGCCCGGATGTTGTTGAGCACCCGCAGCACGATCTCCAGCGGATCGGCGGGCGTCGTCATCCGCGCACTCAGCGGCTCACCGGTGGCGCCGGCGACCAGCATCCCCGCGTCCTCCTCGGTGAGCAGCCGCCCGCCCGCGAACGGATCGGCCAGGACGTGCGCACCGGCCGGATCGCCGAAGCCGACGACGAAATGACCCGGCAGGGCCACCCCGTAGACGGGTGCGCCGGCCCGCCGCGCCACCTCCATCCACACCACCGACAGCAGGATCGGCAGGCCGCGGCGCCGCCGCAGCACCTCGTGCAGCAGCGAGGACTCCAGCCGCCGGTAGTCGGCGGGGGAGCCGCCGAAGCCGCAGCGGGTGCCCAGCAACTCGGCGAGGTTGCGGGCCCAGGCACCGGGGCCACCGGCCGGGGAGTAGGGGAGGAGCCCGGCCAGCCGGTCCAGCTCGATCTGGACCGCGTCACCACCCGCCTCGTCCAGCGCGGGGTCGGCCTCGGCGCCGATCAGCAGGCACAGCACCGCCAGATCGGGCCGCTCGGCACGCGCCGCGTCGGCGAACTGCCGCCGCCGCGCGGCGCGGCCGCCGTCCGGCTCCGGCTCGGGTTCCGGCTCGGGTCCGGGTCCGGGTGCGTGGGGCATGGCAGTGGGCTCCCCGCTCAGTGCCGGCCGCCGCCCGGCAGGGCCCGCCGGTAGTGGTAGCCGTGGTGGTCGGTGAAGCCGAGCCGGTCGTAGAACGCGAGCGCGCCCGTGTTGTCCGCCTCGACCTGCAGATACGCGGCCGAGGCGCCCTCCGTGAGGGCCCGCTCGGCGAGCGCCGCCATCACCCGGGTGGCCAGCCCCCGGCGCCGCGCGGCCGGTGCCACCTCGACCGCCGCGAAACCCGCCCAGCGCCCGTCGACGACCAGCCGCCCGATCGCCGCCGCCCGGCCGTCCGCGTCGTGCACCGTCGCGAACCACACCGAGGGCCCGCCGGTCAGCACCTTCAGAGCGGCCCGCGCGGCCTCGCCGCTCGGGCCGCCCCCGCCGGTCCGGTTGTACAGCGCCAGCCAGTCCGCGTCCGGTTCCCTGGACAGGGCGACGCGGGCGGGTGCACCCCCGACGGGGCGGGAGGGAGTATCCGTGTCGAGGTCGGCGAGCGGTGCCAGGGCCGCGATCCGGACCCGGGTGTGCCGCTCGGCGGCCCAGCCGCGCTCGGCCAGCGCCGAGGCCAGCTCCTCGTCGGTGCCGGCCTGCCCGGTGGCGACCGTGATCACCGCCGGCAGCCCGCGCGCTTCATACCACCGGCCGATCCGCTCCAGCGCCGTGTCCAGGGGGACGCCCGGGTCGCCGAGCGGCAGGACGGAGTTGGCGCGGCGGGTGAAGCCCCCGGAGGCCCGCAGCGTCCATTCCCCGAGCGGTTCCGTCTCCGCGGCGGGCCAGCCGCGGGCGGCGATCCGCTGGAGTTCCAGGGCGGTGGCCGACGGGCCCCGGCGGCGGGCCGGTGCCGTCGAGGAGGGGTCCGGGGATCCTTGCGGGCCGGCGGCCGGGCGGCGGGCGGGCACGACCTTGGCCGCCACCAGCGAGGACTCCTCGATCGCGACGCATTCACCGTTGCGTCGTGTGATGCTCAGCACACCTTCATCCCAGGATGTGAGAACCCCGACCGCGTCCGTGAACGCCGGCTCCCCCGCTCCGCCCCCGGTCAAGCGCCGGACGGATACCCTTTTGCCCACGTCAGCATGGGTGATGCGGACTTCTGCGTGGCCGCCGGCCAGGAATTCCATCGCTCAAACCGCCCCTCTTGTTCGTCTCGCGCCCGGGAACGGAGATACTAGATGGCGGGCATCGACGACGCCGCGCTCCCGCGCGCCCAGCGGCGGTACTGCCAATCGGTCCGCCGGCCCTACCGAGGAGGAACGACAGCGTGACCTACGTCATCGCGCAGCCTTGTGTCGACGTCAAGGACAAGGCGTGCATCGAGGAGTGCCCGGTCGACTGCATCTACGAGGGCAAGCGGTCCTTGTACATCCACCCGGACGAATGCGTCGACTGTGGTGCCTGTGAGCCGGTCTGCCCGGTCGAGGCGATCTTCTACGAGGACGACACCCCGGAGGAGTGGAAGGACTACTACAAGGCCAATGTGGAGTTCTTCGACGAGCTCGGCTCGCCCGGTGGCGCCAGCAAGCTCGGCCTGATCGAGCGCGACCACTCCTTCATCGCGGCCCTTCCGCCGCAGAACCAGTAACGACGCGAGGCCCAAGGGGGAGCAGCCCACCCGCTCCCTCTCGCCTCCGATGTCGTCGGGGGCACCTCCCGGTGTGAGCCGGGAGAGGTCGCACGGCGCCAACCGGTCCTGTACGGCCAGCCCGCCGTACGGGACCGGCGCGTTGTGCGCCGGGTTCCGGCACCACCGAGAAAGAGAGCACCGTGGGCGCAGCACCTTCCTCCCGGCCCGTCTCGCGGGGGTCGCTCCGTGACCGTCTTCCGGACTTCCCCTGGGACCGGCTGGAGCCGTACAAGGCCACTGCCGCCGCACACGCCGACGGCATCGTCGACCTGTCCGTCGGCACCCCGGTCGACCCGGTCCCCGCGCTGGTCCAGCAGGCACTGACCGCGGCGGCCGACAGCCCCGGCTATCCGACGGTGTGGGGGACGGCCGCGCTGCGTGACGCGCTCACCGGCTGGGCGGCCGACCGGCTCGGCGCCCGGGGGCTGGAGCACACCAATGTGCTGCCGGTCGTCGGCTCCAAGGAGCTGGTGGCCTGGCTGCCGACCCAGCTGGGCCTGGGCCCCGGCGACAAGGTCGCCCACCCGCGCCTGGCCTACCCGACGTACGAGGTCGGTGCCCGCCTGGCCGGCGCCGAGCCGGTCGCCTACGACGATCCCTGGGAGCTGGACCCCAGCGGCCTGAAGCTGCTCTGGCTGAACTCGCCGTCCAACCCCACCGGCCGGGTGCTCGGCGCCGACGAGCTGCGCCGCGCCGTCGCCTGGGCGCGCGAGCACGGGGTGCTGGTCGTCAGCGACGAGTGCTACCTGGAGCTGGGCTGGGAGGCCGACCCGGTCTCCGTGCTGCACCCGGACATCTGCGGCGGCTCCCACGACGGCCTCGTCGCCGTGCACTCCCTCTCCAAGCGCTCCAACCTGGCCGGCTACCGCTCCGCCTTCCTCGTCGGCGACGCCGCGGTCCTCGGCGACCTGCTGCAGATCCGCAAGCACGGCGGCATGATGATCGGGGCCCCGGTGCAGGCCGCCACCGTCGCGGCGCTGGGCGACACCGCCCATGTCGCCGAACAGCGCGAGCGCTACGCCCGCCGCCGTACCGCACTGCGCGGCGCCTTCGAGGCCGCGGGCTTCCGCATCGAGCACAGCGAGGCCTCGCTCTACCTCTGGGCGACCCGCGACGAGTCCTGCTGGGACACCGTCGGCGACCTCGCCAAGCGCGGCATCCTCGTCGCCCCCGGCGACTTCTACGGCGAGGCGGGGGAGCGGTTCGTACGGATCGCCTTCACCGCCACCGACGAGCGGGTGGCCGCCGCGGTGCGCCGGCTGGCGCAGTGAGCCGCGTCTGACCACGCGCAGGGGCCCGGGGAGAGCGAACTCCCCGGGCCCCTGCGCGTCCGCGGGCGGACGGCCGGTCAGCGGCCGCCGAGCGGAAGGCCGCCGAGCAGGCCCTGAGCCGGTGCGAGCAGGCCCTTGGAGGACCCGACCAGGCCCTTGGCCGCCTCGAGTGGCAGCGTGTTGGTCGAGACGCCGTGCTTGGCGATCGGGCGGACCATGCCCTCCGCCTTGTCCGCGGCACCCTGGGTGGTCGGCATGGCCTTCTTCACGACCGGGCCGGCGGTCTCCACGAGCGCCGGGGCGAGCTTCGTCGCCGCCTTGTTGCCGGCCTCGTTCACCAGGCCGACGCCGTGGCGCGCGGTGTGGTCCAGGGTCCGGCTGGTGTTCTGGGAGTCCAGGGGCGCCGTCAGCCCGCCGAGTGTCTTGGCGGGCAGATCCGCGGCGCTCGCGGAGCCGGCCGCAGCGACCACGGGAGCGGCACCCGCTGCAACGAGCAGGGCGGCTCGGGCGATCCGACGCGTAACGGGGTGGGACATGGTGCTCCTTTTACGGAGAAGGACTCGTACTTCTGACAGATGTGCCATATCCGCCTGGCGGACGCACTGACTACCGCGTCAGAACCCCGAAGGTTGCGGTGAACTCCGGTAAAGAGTTGGTAACGCGTCACATAATCGGGCTCGGAAAAAAGGGCAATATGCGCACGGCTCGACGGGCCGCGGAAACGTCACGCCCCTTTGCGGACAAGGGAATTACCGGAGTGCGCGAAAGTGCTGGGCCAACTCCCTTACGGCGCAGGCGAATTGCTGCCCCGCACTCCTCCCGGGGGAACCGGCAAACTATTGCCCGGTGATGATACGAACGTCGCGCGCGGCCGCCGCGGAGGCGGCCGGCTTCTGCTGCCAGCCGTTCCCCGAATCGGCCGCGGTCCACGTCCGGCCGGCGTAAGAGATCTGTTCGATGTGCAGCTCGGCGGAGTGCGCCATCGCCCACGTCGCCAGCTCCCAGCCGCGCCGCGGGGTATCGCCCACGGCCATCGCGCCGGCCGCCCGCACCGGTATCGTCACCCCGCGCCCGCCGCCCGCGGCGCTCCCGCCGGCGCCCGCCCGCGGCAGCACCCGGGGGCCGAACTCCCGCACCAGCTTCTCCCGCACCTTCGCGGCGCCGCCCGCCGCCCTGCTGTCCACCGGGCGGCTCTCGGTGCAGGTCATCGCGCCCTCGTCGCGGCCGGTGAGAGCCCCGGTCAACTGTGCCGCGTTCGCCTCGTGCTTGGCGTAGGCCTGCGGGTAGCCGCTGTGCTGCACCCGCTGTGCGGCGACGGTCAGCGGGAGCCGGGAGTAGCCGGGCACATGCTCCAGATGCCGGTAGAACTCCCCGGCCGAGTAGACCGGATCCATGATCTTCTGCACGGTGCCCCAGTCCTGCGACGGCCGCTGCTGGAAGAGCCCGACCGAATCCCGGTCACCGAATTCGAGATTGCGCAGCCCCGACTCCTGCATCGCGGTCGCCAGCGCGATGGTCACCGCCCGCTCCGGCAGCCCGCGCGAGGACGCCACGGCCGCGATCGTCGCGGCGTTCGCGGCCTGCTCGGGGGAGAGCTCGTAGGCATCGGCGTCGCCCGCGCCGCGCACCGTGCAGCGCGGTGCTCCCGGGCCGCCGGTGATGTACTGCACCGCGACATAGCAGGCCAGTCCGATGAGCACGGCGACGGCCGCGGCGATACGCCACGGGCGGGTGCGGCGGACGGAGGGTGAGGGCTGCGCGGACACGCGCCTACCGTACTGGAGTGCTGCGGATAGGGTCGGATCCATGGAGCGCCGCACAGACCACCCCGCCCTCGACCTGTCGCTCGATGCCGCCGCGCTCACCGCGCAGCTCGTCGACTTCCCTTCCGAGAGCGGCAACGAGAAGGACCTCGCCGACGCCGTCGAGCACGCCCTGCGCGGACTCGGGCACCTGACCGTCGACCGCCATGGCAACAACGTCGTGGCCCGCACCGACCTGGGCCGCGACGAGCGGGTGGTGCTCGCCGGGCACCTCGACACCGTGCCGATCGCCGGCAACGTCCCCTCCCGGCTGGACGAGAACGGCGTCCTGTGGGGCTGCGGCACCTGCGACATGAAGTCCGGCGTCGCCGTCCAGCTGCGGATGGCCGCCACGGTCCCGGCGCCCAACCGCGACCTGACCTTCGTCTTCTACGACCAGGAAGAGGTCGCCGCGCACCTCAACGGGCTCGGACATGTCGCCGACGCCCACCCCGACTGGCTCGCCGGTGACTTCGCCGTCCTCCTGGAGCCCTCCGACGGCCAGGTGGAGGGCGGCTGCCAGGGCACCCTGCGGGTCCTGCTGCGCACCACCGGTGAGCGCGCGCACTCGGCCCGCAGCTGGATGGGCGGCAACGCGATCCACGCCGCCGCGCCGATCCTGGCGAAGCTCGCCGCCTACGAGCCGCGCCGCCCGGTCATCGACGGCCTCGAATACCGCGAAGGCCTCAACGCCGTACGCGTCGAGGGCGGCGTCGCCAACAACGTCATCCCCGACGCCTGCACGGTCACCGTGAACTTCCGCTACGCGCCGGACCGCACCCCCGACGAGGCGCTGGCCCATGTACGCGAGGTCTTCGCCGACTGCCCGGTGGACGAGTTCGTCGTCGACGACCACTCCCCGGGCGCGCTGCCCGGACTGTCCCACCCGGCGGCCAAGGCCTTCATGGCGGCCGTCGGCGGCAGCGCGATGCCCAAGTTCGGCTGGACCGACGTCTCGCGCTTCAGTGCGCTGGGCGTCCCGGCCGTCAACTACGGCCCCGGTTACTCGCTGCTGGCGCACAAGAAGGACGAACGGGTTGAAATCGACCGCATCCTCCACTGTGAGGAGCGGCTGCGCGCCTGGCTGACCGCCTGAGGGCCCGGTTGCCCCCACGGGAGCGGGCCCGGCCGTACGCCTCCGCACCGAATTCCCCTGCGCTTCACGTCCGCGGATCTACGCTGAAACGGCAAACGATCTGCCAGCGGAGGGAGCACGACATGGCCAGTCCCGAGGGAGCACCGGTCCCCGAGGAGCAGCGGCTGGGTCCCGTACTGCGCCGCCAGGACCAGGTGCGGACCGGCACCACGGACCAGCGTCTGCTGGACTCCGAGGGCCCCTCCGAGTGGGTGCACACCGACCCCTGGCGCGTGATGCGCATCCAGTCGGAGTTCGTCGAGGGATTCGGCGCGCTGGCCGAGCTGGGCCCGGCCGTCAGCGTCTTCGGCTCGGCCCGTACGCCGCGTGACTCCAAGGAGTACGACGCCGGCGTGCGGATCGGCCGGGCCCTGGTCGACGCCGGTTTCGCGGTGATCACCGGCGGCGGCCCCGGCGCCATGGAGGCCGTCAACAAGGGCGCCAACGAGGCCGGTGGCACCTCTGTCGGGCTGGGCATCGAGCTGCCCTTCGAGCAGGGCATGAACGAGTATGTGAACCTCGGCGTCGACTTCCGGTACTTCTTCGTCCGCAAGACGTGTTTTGTGAAGTACGCCCGCGGGTTCGTGGTGCTCCCCGGCGGGCTCGGCACCCTCGACGAGCTCTTCGAAGCGCTCACCCTCGTCCAGACCCGTAAGGTCACCCGCTTCCCGATCGTGCTGTTCGGCACGTCCTACTGGAGCGGACTGGTCGACTGGCTGCGCGACACCCTCATCGCCGAGGGCAAGGCGTCGATGCACGACCTGGAGCTCTTCCACCTCAGCGACGACGTGGACGAGGCGATCGCGCTGGTGACCAAGGAGGTCGGGATCTGAGGCGGGTCCGCCGAATCCGCCCGGCCCGGATTCCTCAGGCCAGTCCCCGGCGGGCGACCGCCGGGGGCCGGTGGCCGGTGATCGAGGCCACCATGTCCAGCACCTGCCGGGTCTCGGCGACCTCGTGGACCCGGTAGACCCGGGCGCCCAGCCAGGCCGAGACGGCGGTGGTCGCGAGGGTGCCGAGCACCCGCTCCTTGACCGGCCGGTCCAGCGTCTCGCCGACGAAGTCCTTGTTGGACAGCGAGACCAGCACCGGGAACGGCGTATCCCCTGCCCCGGGGAAGCCGAGCTCCCGGGGAACGGCCCGCGCCATCTCGTCCAGCCGGCGGGTCGCCTCCAGGCTGTGCCGGGTGTTCTTCCCGAAGTCGTGCCCCGGATCGATCATGATCGCGTCGCGCCGGACGCCCAGCTCCACGGCCCGCTCCGCGAGGCCGAGCGTCACCCGCAGGATGTCGTCCATCACGTCGTCGTAGGTCACCCGGTGCGGGCGGGTACGCGGCTCGGCGCCGCCCGCGTGTGTGCACACCAGGCCCACGTCGTAGCGCGCGGCGACCTCGGCGAGCCGCGGATCGGCCCCGCCCCAGGCGTCGTTGAGCAGATCCGCGCCGGCCTCGCACACCGCCTCGCCGACCTCGTGGCGCCAGGTGTCGACGCTGATCACCACGTCGGGGAAGCGCTTGCGGACCTCGGCCACGAACCCGACCGTGCGGCGGGCCTCCTCCTCGGCGCTGACCTCCTCGCCGGGGCCGGCCTTGACGCCGCCGATGTCGATGATCGCGGCACCGTCGGCCACCGCCTGTTCCACGCGGGCCAGCGCGGGTTCGTCACGGAAGGTGGCGCCCTGGTCGTAGAACGAGTCCGGCGTCCTGTTGACGATCGCCATGATCACCGGCTCGTGCGCCCCGAACTCGCGATTCCCCAGCCGCAGCATTCCCGCACTCCCTCTCCGTGGTCCGGGAGCGACCCTAACTGTCACACCCGCATGGCACGATCAGTGCAGGCACATAGTCCGGGGAGTTGGTCGTGTTCTGGTTCTTGCTGATCGCGATGGTCGTGGTGGTGGCGGCCGTCACCCTCGTGGTCGTCGGCGGCGGTGACGGCGGTGGGCTGCGGGATTCCGAGCCGGACCAGCTGTACGACCCGCTGCCGGAAGACCGCCCGGTGGCCCGCGCCGATGTGGAAGCCGTGCGCTTCCCGGTGACCGTCCGCGGATACCGGATGAACGAGGTCGACGACGCCCTGGACCGCCTGGGCGCCGAGCTGGCCGAGCGTGACGCCCGGATCGCCGAGCTGGAGGCGGCGCTGGCCGGTGTGCACGCCTCCGCCATGGGCGGCCCGGGACTGATACAGGACGGCCCGCCCCTGCTCGGGCCGTTGGAGGAGAAGCGGCTCGCCCCGGAGGAGAAGCGGCGCGCCCCGGAGAACGACCGGCAGCCGTCCGAAGGCTCCGGGGCGACACGGGAAGGCGGGGAGGGGGCATGAGCGGTGTGGTGACCGAACCGGACGGCATCCCGCGCTGCCCGTGGGGGATGGAGTCGGCGCAGATGGCCGACTACCGCGCCTACCACGACACCGAATGGGGCCTGCCGGTCCACGGCGACGACGCGCTCTTCGAGCGGATGAGCCTGGAGGCGTTCCAGTCCGGGCTCTCCTGGATCACGATCCTGCGCCGCCGCCCCGGCTTCCGCGCCGCGTTCGCCGGCTTCCGGATCGCCGAGGTGGCGCGGTTCACCGACGCGGACGCCGAGCGGCTGCTCGCCGACCCGGGCATCATCCGCAACCGCGCCAAGATCGCCGCGACGATCAACAACGCCAGGATCGCCGCCGAGCTGGCCGCGGGCGAGCTCGACGCGCTGATCTGGTCCTACGCCCCCGACCGGGCAGGCCGGCCGGTGCCGCGGACCGTGAGCGATCTGCAGCCGGTGACCCCGGAGTCGACGGCGCTCGCCAAGGACCTCAAGAAGCGCGGCTTCCGCTTCGTCGGCCCGACCACCGCCTACGCGATGATGCAGGCCTGCGGCCTGGTCAACGACCATCTGGCGGACTGCCATGTCCGCCGCGCCGTGGAAGCGGCGGCGGCCGGCTGACCCGGCCGGGACGGCACGGGCCGCCGGTCGGACGGCCGGCCGACGAGTCCGGCGGGGCCGGTCCGCCGGCAGCCGGGTCGGCTGCACCGGTCCGTCGGCGCCGGGTCGCCGGCCCCCGGCCGCCGACGCCGGGTCAGCGTCCCAGGAAGACCGGCTTCTCCTTCTTCACGAACGCCTCGACCGCGATCGCGTGGTCCTCCGACGCCCCCGCCCGGCCCTGCAGCTCGTCCTCCTTGCCGAGGGTTTCGGCGAGCGAGTGCCCCGCCCCGTAGGCCAGCGACTCCTTGATCGCGGCATAGGCGGCGGTCGGGCCCTGGGCCAGCCGGCGGGCGATGTCCGCGGCCGCCGTGGCCAGCTCGTCGGCCGGCACCACCTTGTTGGCGATGCCCAGGTCGTAGGCCTCCTGGGCGCTGATGTTGCGAGGGAAGAGCAGCAGATCGGCGGCCCGGCCGTGGCCGATCAGCCGCGGCAGCGTCCAGGACACCCCGGAGTCGGCGGTCAGCGCGACGCCCGCGAAGGAGGTGTTGAAGGACGCGGTGTCGGCGACCACGCGGTAGTCCGCGGCCATGGCGAAGCCCGCACCGGCGCCCGCGGCGACCCCGTTGACCCCCGCGACCACGGGCTTGGGCATCTCGGTCAGCGCCGTCACGATGGGGTTGTAGTGCTCACGCACGGTGTTCATGGTGCCCCCGGAGCCGGTGGCCCGGTCCTCGGCCAGCAGCCCGATGTGCTCCTTGAGGTCCTGTCCGACGCAGAAGGCGCGCCCGGTGGCGGTCAGCAGAACGGCGCGTACGGCCGGATCGGCGGCGGCCTCCTTCAGGGTGTCCCGCAGCAGGACCTTCGCCTCGATGTTCAGCGCGTTCATCGCGTCGGGGCGGTTGAGAGTGATCGTCGCGAGTCCGTCGGTCACGTCATAGAGCACGGTGTCGGCCATAGTGGGAATCCCCTCCGTCGCGGCTGGGACTGCTCGTCAGCGGCAGCCAGCGCTCAGGATGCCGGAGATCATCGGGCCCCGGCATGTGACGTACATCAAAGATTGCGGGCGCGTCGGAGGTCGGCGGGCGGAGAAGTATCGCAGCCACCTCCCCGAATTGAGGGGGTTTGCGAGAGCGGGTTGCCGAAGGGATGCGGCCCGATGTTGGTCATCGGGTCGTTCGATGCGGGATAATGGCCTGGAAGCAATCTGTTCGATGCCGGTGACACGTGCCTATCCGGGCCGTCGGCTGAGATGAGCTTGATTGAGCTGGTTTCAGGAAGGGGAACGAGCATGGCGGCCATGAAGCCGCGGACGGGCGACGGCCCGCTCGAGGTGACCAAGGAGGGGCGGGGCATCGTCATGCGCGTTCCGCTCGAAGGCGGCGGGCGGCTCGTCGTCGAGCTGACCCCCGACGAAGCCAAGGCCCTGGGTGAGGCCCTGGACAAGGTCACCGTCTGACAAGGGCGGCGCAACCGGCGGTTTCCCGGGGCTGACCCCGGTATCCCCAGCCGAATTACCCCGGCCCCGGCATGTGGCACGCGCCAACGCGCGCCACATGCCGGGGCCGTTTGCCTTTCCTGGAGCTGGAGCTGGAGCCGGGGCGGGGGCCGGGTCTCGGTTCGGGCTCGGGCCTGTGACCTGCGGCCGGTGGCTTGCGGCGGCCGGGAGGCCGGGGCCGGTCAGCCGCGCTTGACCGCGCACAGCAGGCCGTCGCCTACCGGTAGCAGAGCCGGTACCAGCGTGGTGCTCTCCCGGACGGCCCGCAGCAGTTCCCGCAGCCGCAGTACCTCGGCGGGCTGCAGCGACGAGTCGACCGTACGGCCGTCGGCGAAGACGCCCTCGAAGCAGACCAGGCCGCCGGGGCGCAGCAGCCGCAACGATTCAGCGAGGTATTCCAGGCACTCCATGAGGTCGCCGTCGCAGAACACGAGGTCGTAGCCGCCGTCCGCGAGGCGGGGCAGTACGTCCAGCGCGCGGCCCGGAATGAAGCGGGCGCGGTTCCCGGCGAAGCCGGCCGCACGGAACGCCTGCTTGGCGAAGGTCTGCCGCTCCGGTTCGAGATCCACGGTGGTCAGCACCCCGTCGGGCCGCATGCCGTGCAGGAGATAGATGCCCGACACGCCCGTGCCGGTGCCGATCTCGGCGACCGCCTTGGCATCGGCGGCGGCCGCGAGCAGGCGGAGGGCCGCGCCGGTGCCGTTCGTCACCGTACGGATGCCGGCTTCGCGCGCGCAGTCGCGGGACCACTGCAGGGCGGTCTCGGCGCTGTCGTCGAGGGTCCCGGCGCCGTACGCCTCGGCGAAAGCCAAGCTCGTCTGCCGGTTGCCGGTAATGGCCCTCTCCTGTCCCCGTAGTTGACGCAACCGTGACTGTATCCGCTGCGTCCGGGAACCCGCAGATGGGACCGGACGTTGAAGACGGGAAGGGGATGACGGGGGGATGCACCGGTGAAGACCGCGCGTGACACGAATCATGAACAGAAGCAGGACCAAATGCAGGTCAAAACTGCTTATCCGGAGCTAACGGGCGAGGTGGATATGGTAGGGGCTCTACTGGACACCACCAGAGCCACCAGGGGAGGTGCGGCTGCGGCGGGTGACCGAGGAGTGCTGAGGCGCTTGAAAAGGTCGTTCGCCGAGCCGAAATCCGTGACAGACACTGCTGACCGTTCCCGCGCCCATGGCCAGAAGGCCAGGGGAGGGGCCCCCGTCGCCGACTCCGCAACCACCGCGACCTTTGCCGCAGACGCGGATGCGCAGGCGTGGACTCCGCCCAGCTGGGAGGAGATCGTCAGCACCCACAGCGCGCGGGTCTACCGCCTCGCCTACCGCCTCACCGGCAATCAACACGACGCCGAGGACCTCACCCAGGAGGTGTTCGTCCGCGTCTTCCGCTCGCTGTCGACGTACACCCCCGGCACCTTCGAGGGCTGGCTGCACCGGATCACCACCAACCTCTTCCTGGACATGGTCCGCCGCCGTCAGCGCATCCGCTTCGACGCGCTCGGTGACGACGCCGCCGAGCGGCTGCCCAGCCGCGAGCCCTCGCCCCAGCAGGTCTTCAACGACACCCACTTCGACGCCGATGTACAGCAGGCGCTGGACACCCTCGCGCCCGAGTTCCGGGCCGCCGTCGTCCTGTGCGACATCGAGGGCCTGTCGTACGAGGAGATCGCCGCCACGCTCGGTGTCAAGCTCGGCACGGTCCGCAGCCGGATCCACCGCGGCCGCTCCCACCTGCGCAAGGCCCTCAAGCACCGCGCCCCGGCCACCCGTGCCGAAGAGCGTGCGCAGCGGCGGTCGTTGGCCGTGGTGCCCACGGGGGAGGTCGGAATCGCGTGAGCGGCAGTGGCGGTCCGTCCCCCGCCGAGCAGCATCTCGGCGACCGCCTCGCGGCCCTGGTCGACGGCGAGTTGGGGCATGACGCACGCGAGCGGGTGCTCGCGCATCTTGCGACATGCGGACGGTGCAAGGCAGAAGCCGACGCCCAGCGTCGGCTGAAAAGCGTATTCGCCGAGACGGCACCCCCCGGTCCTTCCGAGGGGCTGCTGGCGCGACTGCAGCAACTGCCCGGTGGCGACCCGGAAGGGCCCGGCAGCCGCCTCGGCAACGGCAGTCGGCTCGGCAATGGCAGCAGGCTCGGCAATGGCAGCTTCGGGCGCGGTGAGTTCGGGCGCGGCGGATTCGGACGTGGCGAGTTCGCCCGACGCGGCGAGTTCGTCCGCGGCGGTGACGCGTTCCGCTATGTCCCCTCCGACAGCCACTCCGGCCATCCCATGGCGGCGGTGCCCCTGCAGCCCCGCGGGCGCGGCTTCCGGCTGCAGGAGAGCTACCGGCCCGCGCAGCGGCGCCGGTTCGCCTTCGCGGCGGCCGGTGCGGTCTCTCTCGCGGCCTTCGCACTGGGCGGTGCCCTCCCGCTGGAGGGGGCGGTCGATCTGCCCGGCGGACGCGTCGACGGCGGCGGTACGGCCGTCACCCCGCTCAGCGTCAGCCCGGCGGCCGACGCCGGTGCTCTCCTGCGTGGTGGGGAATTTCCCGCCAAGAATTCCCGGTCCGGCCCCTGGCGGCCGTCCGGCGGTCCGACCATGGCCCCGGCCCCCAGCGCCATGACCCTGTACGGCCCCACCGCGGCACCCCCCACCCCGCAGTCCCCGGCGCCGGCGTCCGCCCAGGCCGGCCGCTTCGGCCTGTCGCCCCTGATAGCCGCGACGGGTCCGGCCTCGGCGTCCTACCTCGCGCCCCTGGTGGCCGGCCCGGGCAAGGCCCCGGTGCGGAAGAACCCGCCCGCGCCCCCGCCTCTGGAACCCATGCGTCCGCCGACCGGTTCCGCGATCGCGGCAGCCCCCTCCGTCCCTGGCTCAACCCCGGCCCAGCGCTGACCGTCTCCTGCGCAGCCCCATGGGGAACTGGTTGAATCCCTGTGGGCGGCGCACCCCTGACCGGGCGCGTACCGCGAGGTGGTGGTGGCCCGCGCAGGTCCGCGGGCGAATTCTGGGGAGAGCATGGACGACGGTAAGGCCGCCGGGCCGAAGCTGAAGTGGTGGAGCCGCCCGGGAGACACCCCGCGCACCGAACCGTCCGCCGAGGCCGGTGCGGAGGCGCTGCCGCCCGCCGACGGCACGGCAGGCGGCGTTGCGGGCGGCACGGTGGCCGAAGCATCCGGCGTATCCGGCGTATCCGGCACCTCTGAGGCGCAGGGCGCGGGCGCGCAGGACTGGATCGTCCGTCCGCCGGAGCCGCGCGAGGGCTCGGGGGCGGGCATATCGCCGGAGCCTGCTTCCGGGAGCGCCGGGAGCGCCGGGAGCCCCGAAGTGGACGCCGCGAACGATGAGTTGACGGTGGCGCGCGGAACGGCGGCCCCGGACCGGACGCGCGAGGAGGAGGCCAGGACCGCGGGCGCCGGGACGAGCGGTGCGCGACCGGCCCCGTCGACCATGACGCTCGGCCGGGTGACCGGTGCCACGCGGGACACTGCGGGTGCCACGCCGGACGAGGCGCTGCCCGGGGCAGACGAGGCCCCGGAGGAAACGACCACGGCCACGACGACGACCACGACCACGACCAGGGTGACAGCCCCTGCCCCTGCGTCCGGGACGCCCGCCGCCGGGACCCCTGCGTCCGCGACGCCCGCCGCCGGGCCTCCTGCGTCTGGGGCTCCCGACTCCGGGGCCCCCGCATCCGGGACCCCGAGCGCCACACCGCCGCGTCAGCAGCCCTTGCACGCCGAGGACCCGTACGGCACCCCTCCGTACGGCGGTCCCGGTCCGTGGGCGCCCGCACCGCCCGTACAGCGGCCGGTGGCCACCCCGGCGCACGGCACCGTCCTTCCGCCGACGGCCGGGCCGCAGCCCCCGTACGGCGCCCCGGCCGCCGAGCCGCCCGCCGCCCACCCGGGACTCCGGAAGCCCGGCCCCTCGCAGCCCCCTTCCGCTCCGGGTGCCGCCCCCAGCCTCGACGCACCGCAGCCCGACGCGGCACAGCCTGGCCCCCAGCCGCCCGACGCACCCCAGCCCACCGCCCCGCAAGTCACCGGCCCGCAGACCACCCCCCTGGGCGCCGTGCCCGGACCGGCGGCAGCCGGACCCAACGGCTCGGTGCAGGACGGCATGGACGGTACGGACGGCGCCTTCGTCCCCCACCCCGGCGACGGCGGCCCCCGCCCGGCAGCCGCCCCCGCCGCCCCCTACGCGGCCCAGCCCCAGCCCTACCCCGGCCGGCCCGGCGACCACGGACCGTCCTCCGCCCAGGGACAGCACCCCACCTCCCAGGGACAGCACCCCGCCGCCCACGGACAACACCCGGCTCCCCAGGCACAGCAGCACCCCGCCCCCCACGGTGCCTGGCAGCACTACGACCCCTGGCGCGCGCCCCTGCAGGGCGGCCCCCTCGCCCCGTCGCCGCACGACCGGCGCCGTCGGCGCGGGCAACTGGTCGCCGGCGCGGTGGCGCTGGCGCTGCTCGCGGGCGGCATCGGCGGCGGCATCGGCGCGTATGTCGAGCGCTACGGCGGGATCAACGACATCAGGCTGCCGCAGTCCGCCGGTGACGGGGCGGGCCGCCGGCCCGACAGCGTCGCCGGAATCGCGCAGACCGCGCTGCCCGGCGTCGTCACGATCCATGTGCGGGGCAGTGCCGAGCAGGGCACCGGCACCGGCTTCGTCCTCGACCACCAGGGCCACATCCTCACCAACAACCATGTCGTCGAGCCGGCCGGCAAGGGGGGCGAGATCTCGGTGACCTTCAGCGGCGGCCAGACGGCCAAGGCCAAGGTCGTCGGCCAGGACGGCGGTTATGACCTCGCCGTCGTCCAGGTGGAGGGCGTCACGGGACTGCGTCCGCTCACCCTCGGCAACTCCGACTCCGTGCAGGTCGGCGACCCGGTGGTGGCGATCGGCGCACCCTTCGACCTCGCCAACACCGTCACCTCGGGGATCATCAGCGCCAAGCAGCGCCCGATCACCGCGGGCGGCGAGAAGGGCGACGGCAGCGATGTCTCGTACGTGGACGCGCTGCAGACCGATGCGCCCATCAACCCCGGTAACTCCGGCGGCCCGCTGGTGGACGCCAAGGCGCGGGTGATCGGCATCAACAGCGCCATCCGGGCGGCCGACGGAGGCAGCGGCACGGTCGGCGGCGCCCAGGGCGGCAGCATAGGGCTGGGCTTCGCCATACCGATCAACCAGGCCAAGCGGGTGGCCGAGGAGCTGATCAACACCGGCCGGGCGACCCATCCGGTGATCGGCGTGACCCTGGAGATGGAGTACGCCGGCGACGGAGCGCGGGTCAGCGAGCACAGCAAGAGCGGCAAGCCGCCGGTCATCCCGGACGGCCCCGGCGCCAAGGCCGGGATCAAGGCCGGTGACGTGATCACCAAGGTGGACGGTGCCCCGGTGCACAGCGGTGAGGAACTGATCGTCAAGATCCGCAGTCACCGGCCCGGCGACACGCTGGCACTCACCCTCCTGCGGGGCGGCAAGGACCGCTCCGTACGGCTCAGCCTGGGTTCCTCCAGTACGGGCTGATCGTTTGCATGGTGTTGGCACGGGCGACTCCCGCCCGACGTACGGGGCCAGGTACCGTGATAGGCGGCCTGGCCCATAGGCCGTCGAAGGCCGCGGATTACCCAAGGAGCTGCTAGGTGTTCTTCGATATAGGACCCCTCGAGCTGGTGGCGCTCGTGATCCTCGCGGTGCTCGTCTTCGGTCCGGACAAGCTGCCCAAGGTGATCCAGGACGTCATGGGCTTCATCCGCAAGGTGCGGGCGTTCTCCGACAGCGCCAAGGAAGACATCCGCAGCGAGCTCGGGCCGGACTTCAAGGACTTCGAGTTCGAGGACCTCAAGCCCAAGAACTTCGTGCGCAAGCATGTCCTGGACAAGGACGAGTACGGCCTCAAGGACCTCCAGGAGGTCCGTAACGGCTTCGACCTGAAGAAGGAGATGGCCGAGGTCACCGACGCCGTCCACGGCCACGACAGCGCCTCTTCCGCCACGCCCTCGAACGGGGCAGGTACCGGCCTGTCCAAGGAGTCCCCGGCTGCCTCCGCCGGGCGCCCCGACCTGGTGAAGAAGACCGGGAGCCCTCAGCCGGACGAGCGTCCGCCGTTCGACGCCGACGCCACCTGACACACACCGGTATGACCGGCTGTGTTGACGCCTATGGCTATGCTCCGGGTGTCCGGGGTTCGGTCGCCTGAGGGGGGCGGGCCGCCCACGACGCAGGGCAACAAGGAGGCTCCGCGCAGATGGAGACGACGAGTCGGACAGCGGCACAAGGGGTGTCCGCGGAGGCCGGCCGGAAGGTCGACGGCTATCTGCTGGCCGCGTTCCCGTGGTACGGCCTCGACGAGGCGTTCACCGGTCCGCGCTGGTTGATGCAGGTCGGCGCAGCCGCGGACGGCACCGTCGAACACGGTGCCACGGGGCATGGCGAGGAGCCCACCATCAAGGTGGAGCCGCCGCAGGAAGAGCGGTTCGCGGTCGTGGTGACGGTCGCCAGCCGCCCCGTACGGCGCAGCGCCGACGGCACCGGTGTACTGGAGGCGACCTCGGTCTCGACGGCCGCCTGGCTCGCCGGCTCGGGCCTGCTCGCACAGACCTGGCCCACCCGGATGGACCGGTCGCTGCGCCAGGACTGGCTGGACCAGCAGACGATGCTCGCCTGGGAGCTGGCCGACGATCTCGGCGGCGGGAGCTGGAGCGAGCTGATGCTGCCGGTGGACGGCGTGCCGACGTCCTTCGCCTACCGCGAGTCCGAGTACGGCTGGGTCCTGGCCGGCTCGGCGAGCGAGGGGCCCGAGGGCTCCGAGGGCTCTGAGGGCGTCCACATCGGCGCCTACGGGCGGGGGATGAGCGCGTACGGGCTGGGCTTCTCGGTGATCAAGGATCTGGCCGAGTACGAGGGCTGAACGGCGGCGCGACAGGTGCGCTGAACGGCAACGCGGAAGGGGCGGGCCCGCACGGGCCCGCCCCTTTTTGTGCGTCATCCGGTGTCCGCGGCGGTCGCGCTCTCAGAACTTGTTGCGCGGGGTGATGCCCAGCGACATGCCCTGCAGGCCCCGCTGCCGGCCGCCCAGCTTGCCCGCGATCGTGCGGATCGCCGCGCCGGCGGGGGAGTCGGGGTCGGTCAGCACGACCGGCTTGCCCTCGTCGCCGCCCTCGCGCAGCCGGACGTCGATCGGAATGGCACCGAGCACCGGCACCTGCGTACCGGTCGTCTTCGTCAGGCCCTCGGCGACCCGCTCGCCGCCGCCGGTGCCGAAGACGTCGACCATCTCGTCGCAGTGCGGGCAGGGCAGCCCGGACATGTTCTCGACCACGCCGACGATCTTCTGGTGGGTCTGCACGGCGATCGAACCGGCCCGCTCGGCGACCTCGGCCGCGGCCTGCTGCGGGGTGGTGACGACCAGGATCTCGGCGTTCGGGACGAGCTGGGCCACCGAGATGGCGATATCACCCGTGCCGGGCGGCAGGTCCAGCAGCAAGACGTCCAGGTCGCCCCAGTACACATCGGCCAGGAACTGCTGGAGCGCGCGGTGCAGCATCGGGCCGCGCCAGACCACCGGGGCGTTGCCCGGGGTGAACATGCCGATCGAGATGACCTTCACGCCGTTCGCCGACGGCGGCATGATCATGTTCTCGACCTGGGTGGGCTTGCCGTCGGCGCCGAGCATGCGGGGCACCGAGTGGCCGTAGATGTCGGCGTCCACGACACCGACCTTCAGTCCGTCGGCCGCCATCGCCGCGGCGAGGTTGACGGTCACCGACGACTTGCCGACGCCGCCCTTGCCGGAGGCGACGGCGTAGACCCGGGTCAGCGAACCGGGCTGGGCGAACGGCACCTCGCGCTCGGCGGTGCCCCCGCGCAGCGACGCCGCCAGCTCCTTGCGCTGCTCGTCGCTCATCACGTCCAGCTCGACGGCGACGGAGGTGACGCCCTCGACCCGCTCGACGGCTTCCCGCACGTTGTTGGTGATCGTCTCGCGCATCGGACAGCCGGAGACCGTGAGGTAGACCACGACAGCCACCGCGCCGTCCGCCGCGATGTCCACCGATTTGACCATCCCCAGCTCGGTGATGGGGCGGTGGATCTCGGGGTCGTTCACCGTCGCGAGCGCGTCGCGGATCGCGTCCTCGCTCGGTGCGGTGCCTGGGGGAGTGTCGATGGCCATGCAGAGATAGTACGGCCGCGCGAAGCGCGACCCAAAGGGGCGGTGGTCGGGCGACGGGAGGGCGGTACGGCGGGTGAGGGTGCCTCCGGAAAGGCCGTCAGCGGTCGCGTTCGTCACTCTCCGCGCCGGCCGGCTGCCGCAGCTCCAGATCCCTCAGCAGGTCCTCCAGCTCGGAGCGGATCCAGTCGCGGGTGGCGACCTCGCCCAGGCCGAGCCGCAGGGCCGCGATCTCCCGGGTCAGATACTCGGTATCGGCGATGGACCGCTCGTTCTGCTTGCGGTCCTGCTCGTGGGTGACCCGGTCGCGGTCGTCCTGGCGGTTCTGCGCCAGCAGGATCAGCGGCGCGGCGTACGACGCCTGCAGGGACAGCGCCAGCGTCAGGAAGATGAACGGGTACTGATCGAACCTCAGGCCGCTGGGCGCCGTGGTGTTCCAGATGACCCACAGGATGATGGTGACGGTCATCCAGACGATGAAGCGGCCGGTCCCCAGGAAGCGGGCGATCTTCTCCGAGAGCCGCCCGAACGCCTCCGGGTCGTACTCCGGCAGGAACGTACGGCGCGGCGCGCGCGGCTGGTCGAGGCGCACCCGCGGCCGGTCCGCGGCGCCCCGGCGCAGCGCCGAGGAACCGTTCGCCCGCGACCGCTCCCTGGCGCTCTCCCGCTCCTCACCGGCCATGCGCACTCTCCCCGAGGGGCGGGTCGCCGTTCAGGCCGGCCGTGGCCGGGCCGTGCAGCCCGTCCTCCCGCCAGTCGTCCGGCAGCAGATGGTCCAGTACGTCATCGACGGTGACCGCGCCCAGCAGCGCCCCGCTCTCGTCCACGACGGGGGCGGCGACCATGTTGTACGCGGCCAGATAGCTGGTCACCTCCGGCAGCGGGGTGTCCGGCGGTAGGGCCGGCAGATCGGTGTCGGCGATCGAGCTGACGAGGGTGAAGGGCGGGTCGCGCAGCAGCCGTTGGAAGTGCACCAGGCCCAGGTATTTGCCGGTGGGCGTCTCGTCCGGCGGCCGGCAGACATAGATCTGGGCGGCCAGCGCGGGCGAGAGGTCCGGGTCGCGCACCCGCGCCAGCGCGTCCGCGACCGTCGCGTCCGGTCGCAGCACGATCGGCTCGGTGGTCATCAGGCCGCCCGCGGTCCGCTCCTCGTAGGACATCAGCCGCCGCACATCGGCGGCCTCCTCCGGCCGCATCAGCGCCAGCAGCCGTTCCTTCTCCTCCTCCGGCAGCTCGGAGAGCAGATCGGCGGCGTCGTCGGGGTCCATCGCTTCCAGGACGTCGGCGGCCCGCTCGTCCTTCAGCTTGCCGATGATCTCGACCTGGTCGTCCTCCGGCAGCTCCTCCAGGACATCCGCCAGCCGGTCGTCGTCGAGCGCCGCGGCGACCTCGGCGCGCCGCTTGGCGGAGAGGTGGTGCAGCACACCGGCGAGGTCGGCGGGCCGCAGCTGTTCGAAGGTGGCGAGCAGGCTCTCCGCGCCCTGCCCGTGCTCCTCCAGCGAGAAGCCGGTCACCGCCGACCACTCCACGGTCAGCGTCTCGCCCTTGCGGCGCAGCGCCCCGCCCTTCCCCTTCCGTACGAAGACCTTGTCGATCTCCCAGTCGCGGCGGGCCGGCAGCTGGGTGAGGCCGATGTCGAGGACGGTGACCTCTTCGTCGGTCTCCACCAGGCGCACCCGCCGGTCGAGCAGTTCGCCGAGTACCAGCGTCTCGGACGCCCGCTGCTCGAAGCGCCGCATATTGACCACGCCGGTGATGATGATCTGGCCGGACTCCACCCCGGTCACCCGCGTCATGGGCACGAAGATCCGGCGCCGGCTGATCACCTCGACGACCACCCCGAGCACCCGCGGGGGGCGGTCGCCGACCCGGAGCAGCGCGACGAGGTCCCGCAGCCGGCCGACCTGGTCGCCGTTGGGGTCGAAGACGGCGATGCCGGCGAGATGGGAGACGAAGACCCGGGGAGTCACCACTGCCATGCAGAGTGCCGCCCTTTCTCCCGTTAGGCCCCGAAACAGGGCATCAATGCGGGTTCAGGCTAACGCGCCCCGGCCCGCGCCGCCCCGGGGAAGGAGGCCGTAGGGTGACCGCCACGCACCCCGCCGAAGACCGTGCGCGGCCCAGGTACGCTGCCGTACTGCTGTCGAGGTCACCCGCATCAGGAGGCACAGCCGACGTGAGCGCAATTCCCCCGGGCGCCGGCCCCCGACCCCTGGCCGGAACCCGTCGTACGGGACGGGCCGCGCTCGTGGGGGCGGCCTGTGCGGTACTGGCCGTGGCGGTGACGGGCTGCGGCGGGGAAGACCCGGACGCCGGCACCAACGGCGTGGGGAAGCTGCCCGCCGCGAAGATCGAATCCAAGGCGCGGGCCGCGGCCCAGCGGGCGGACACCGTGCACCTCTCCGGCAATGTCGTCAGCCAGGGCCGCACCTACAAGCTCGACATGCGGCTGGCGAAGGACGGCGCGAAGGGGGAGCTGACCACGAAGGCGGCCGCCTTCCAGCTGCTGCGGGTCGGCGACGCGCTCTATCTGAAGGCGGACGCGGCCTTCTGGGCCGGCGAGAAGAGCGCCGGCTCGGGCAAGCCCAGCCAGGCGGCGGGCAAGCTCGACGGCAAATACGTCAAGGTGCCCGCCAGCGACCCGGTCTACCAGCGCTTCAGCGGCTTCACCGACAAGGACACCCTGCTCGCCGGCCTCCTCGGACTGCACGGCAAGCTGACCACCGGCAACCGCAGCGACATCGATGGCGTCCGCACCGTCCGGGTGGCCGCCGGCGCGGGCTCCGGCGGCACCCTGGACGTCTCCCTGGAGGGCACGCCCTACCCGCTGCGGCTCCAGCGCGCCGGCGGCGCGGGGGTGGTCCGGCTGGCCGACTGGGGCCGGAGCGTGGACCTCAAGGCCCCGCCCACGAACCAGGTCGTGGACTACGGCTCCAAGATCTCCGGCAAGCGCTGAGAGAGGGTCCTGGCAAGCGCCGGGCCCAGCACCGCGCAAGCGCTCGGACGGAGAAAAGGCCGGGAAAGGGCCGGAAAAAGGCTGAGATCCGGGGACGGGCCGCGGCCCTCACCACCCGGGTCCGGCACCTTGCGTCACCACCCGGGTTCAGCCCCTTTGCGTCACCACCCGGGGGCGGCTTCCTGCGCCATCACCCCCCGGCTTCAGCCCTTGCGCCCCCGTCGCAGCAGCTTCGGCAGTGCCGCAGGGACCGGACGCCGGGTGATCGCGGGGGTCGCGAGCGGCGGTGCGGCGTGTGAGTCGTCCGGCATCTGTCCGGGGCGCTGCTCCGCCGCCCCGGTCGGCTCCAGGCGCAGCACCCGGCACTCGCGCGCCCAGCGCTCCGTGAGGGTGTCGGCATCCGGCGCGTTGAGGCGCTTGCCCTTCAGCTCGTCGACGGCGGCCTGCCAGGCCTCGCTCCCGGGCGCCGGCTCGACGACGGTGGCCTGCCAGGCGACCAGCCGGCCGCCCTTGTCCTTGCTGCGTACGGTGACCGTCGCCGTACCGCCGTCGGTGAGCCCGAGGCCGTCCAGCGGCTGTTCGCCGGCCCCGCCCCCGACGAGGCAGGCGGCTCCGTCGTGCCACAGGTGCCACAGCGCCCGGGCCGGGCCGGTGTTCCCGCGCACCCAGATGAGGCCGGACTTCTTGGTGGCCTCTTCGATGAGCGCCCGATCCTGCAGGGCCTGCGACACGGTCTCCGTCATGCGGACCAGCCTAATGGCCGCGGTCGCGGCGCTCCGGGGCCGCCCGGACGGTGGGACGCGGCGGACCGGAGCGCGGTGGTCCCGGACGTCGCCCGCCCCGCGTCAGAGCCACCCGTTGCGCTTGAACCCGCGGTGGATGCCGAAGCAGATGGCGACCGTCACCAGCATCATCGCCGGATAGCCGAACTTCCAGTGCAGCTCGGGCATGTAGTCGAAGTTCATGCCGTAGATCCCGGCGATCATCGTGGGGACGGCGAAGATCGCCGCCCACGCCGTGATCTTGCGCATGTCCTCGTTCTGCGCGACGGCCGCCTGCGCGAGGTTGGCCTGCAGGATGGAGTTGAGCAGATCGTCGAAGGACAGCACCTGCTCGTTGACCCGCGCCAGGTGGTCGGCGACGTCCCGGAAGTACTTCTGGATGTCGGAGTCGACCAGCCGCATCGGACGCTCGCTCAGCAGCTGCATCGGCCGCAGCAGCGGCGACACCGCCCGCTTGAACTCCAGCACCTCACGCTTGAGTTGGTAGATCCGCCCGGCGTCGCCGCCCTTGGGAGAGCCCTTGCCGTTGGTGCCCGAGCTGAAGACGTCGATCTCCACCTCGTCGATGTCGTCCTGGACCGCGCCGGCCACCGCCATATAGCCGTCGACGACCTGGTCGGCGATGGCGTGCAGCACCGCGGACGGGCCCTTGGCCATCAGCTCCGGGTCGTCCTGCAGCCGGTGCCGCAGCGCGCGCAGCGAGCCCTGGCCGCCGTGCCGCACGGTGACGATGAAGTCCCGGCCGGTGAAGCACATCACCTCACCGGTCTCCACCACCTCACTGGTGGCGGTCAGCTCGGTGTGCTCCACGTAGTGGACCGTCTTGAAGACGGTGAACAGGGTCTCGTCGTAGCGCTCCAGCTTCGGCCGCTGGTGGGCGTGCACGGCGTCCTCGACGGCGAGCGGGTGCAGCCCGAACTCCTGGGCGATACCGGCGAATTCGGCCTCGCTGGGCTCGTGCAGCCCGATCCAGGCGAAGCCGCCCTCGGAGCGGACCGAGGCCATCGCCTCGGCCGGGGTGACGTGCTCGCTCACCCGGCGGCCCTCGCGGTACACACCGCAGTCGACGATGGCGCTGTTGGTGCAGGCCGGGGCGGACTTCTCGTAGTGGTACGGGGTGCTGTCGCGCCGCCGGGACGGGCGGACGGCGGCACGCAGGTCACGGATCATCGACATGGCAGGCTCCTTCACGGGCCGGCCGTCAGTGGCGAGCGCGGGGCGCAACGCTGCCCGGAACGTGGACGTACGAGGCGTCATCGGCTGTACGTCCGCAAAGCGGGCGGCGCTCGTGCGAGGGCACTGACGGCAGTTCGCAGAAAACACGGAACAAAGAGTCGAAGGCGCTCTTCCGTCATCTACATCCGGCGCAAAGGTGCTTCCTTGGTTTCGCCGCTGAGCGGCGGGGTACGGAAGCTCTCGGATCAGGAGATTCGCTGCGCGAAGGGGACGACAGGAGAACTATCGGTACTGCACGGTCGACTCGGATCCACCGCAGCCCCACCTCCTCCGGCCGGTCCCCGTTGGGGGACGACGTCATTCCCTGAGCAGACGGCAAGGCTATCAGCCGCCTGCGGTGTTGCAGCGCCGCTTTGCCCGTTCCATACGAAGAACGGGACACCGCGCCGGGGTCCCGGACGGCGCCCGGGGCAAGCCCGTGGAGCGGTGACGGCAGGGCGAAGGCTCCGGCCTATGCTCGCGGCATGTCTGACGTTCTTGAGCTGGTCGAGGCCCGGTTGCGGACGACCCTGGGCGAGCCGGACGCGCGCGCCGCCGTCACGTTCCTCGGCACCGACCGTATCGAGGTCCTCCGCTTCGTGGACGACGGGGTGGTGCGATACGCCACGCTCGGGATGTCCGCGCAGCCCATGGCCGACCCCACCGCCGTGCTGGCCGATCCGCTGCGCGGTCCGCGCGCCGAACTCCTGCTGTCCGTACGCGCCGGCCGTGTGGAGAGCGACAAGGTGCTCAGACCGCTCGCCGTGCTCGCCGCGTCGCCGCAGGTCGAGGGGGTGGTGGTGGCTCCCGGAGCCTCGCTGGACGTGGGGGAGCCGCTGTGGCCGGGGGCGGCGTTCACCTCGGTTCTGGTCGCCTCGCCCGGGGGCCTTGTCGAAGACCTGGCACTCGATGAGCCGAGGGAGCCGGTCCGCTTTCTGCCGCTGTTGCCGATGACGCCCAACGAGGCCGCCTGGAAGCGGGTGCACGGCGCCGAGGCCCTGGAGAAGCGCTGGCTGGAGCACGGCACGGATCTGCGCGACCCGCTGCGTACGGGCGTACCGCTCGACTGAGCCGCGCGCGACGGTACGACGGTGCACGCCCCGTCCACCCTCCGAAGAGGGCGGACGGGGCGTCAGTTCCGGTGCGGGGCGGGCTGCGTGGCGCGCGCGGTGCCCGGTGCGGCTCAGCCGGCGAGGACCGCGACCGCGTCAGTCGGCGAGGGCTGCGACCGCGTCCCGTCCGGCCTGCCGCGGCGCCGGTACCTCGGCCCCGGTGGTCAGTGCCCGGCGCCGGACGGCGACGATGCAGGCGCCGGTCACCGCTGCTGCGGCCGCGACCACGAAGGGGAGGTGGATATCGGTCCACTCCTCGATCTTGGGCGCGAGGAACGGCGCGGCGGCCGCCGCGAACCACCGGACGAAGTTGTAGCCGGCGCTCGCCACGGGCCGGGGCGCGTGGGAGACGCCCAGGGCCAGCTCCGTGAAGACGGTGTTGTTGAGGCCGATGAAGGCGCCGGAGGCGACCGTGCAGACGACGGCGGTGGTGTGGTCGCCGTAGCCGAGCACGAGCAGGTCGGCCGCGAGCAGCAGCAGCGAGCCGGCCAGCACCTTCAGCGAGCCGAAGCGGTGCTGCAGCCGGGGCGCCACGATCACCGAGAACACCGCGAGCAGCACGCCCCAGGCGAAGAAGACCCCGCCGGACTTGTACGGCGACATGTTCAGCACGAACGGGGTGAAGGCCAGCACCGTGAAGAACGCGTAGTTGTAGAAGAACGCGGCCACGGCGGTGGCGGCCAGGCCACCGTGGCCGAGCGCCTTGAGCGGGTCGAGAAGCGAGGTCCTGGCCGCCGGCTTCGGCTGCTCCTTGAGGAAGGCCGTGATGGCGAGGAAGCCGATGGCCATCAGGGCGGCGGTGCCGAAGAACGGGTAGCGCCACTTCATGTCGCCGAGGATCGCGCCGAGCAGCGGGCCGCAGGCCATGCCGAGCCCCAGCGCGGACTCGTAGAGCAGGATCGCCGCCGCGGATCCGCCGGCCGCCGCGCCCACGATGACCGCCAGCGACGTCGAGACGAACAGGGCGTTGCCCAGGCCCCAGCCGGCCCGGAAGCCGACGAGCTCGCCGACCGACCCCGACATCCCGGAGAACGTGGCGAAGACCACCACCAGCGCCAGGCCGGCCAGCAGCGTCTTGCGGCCGCCGATGCGGCTGGAGACGAAGCCGGTGAGCAGCATCGCGACGGCGGTGATCAGGAAGTAGGAGGTGAAGAGGAGGGAGACCTGGCTGTTGGTGGCGTGCAGGCCCCGGGCGATCGAGGGGAGGATCGGGTCGACGAGGCCGATGCCCATGAAGGCCACGACCGAGGCGCCCGCCGTGGCCCATACGGCCTTCGGCTGGCGGAGGACGGACGCGCCGCCCCCGCCGGACGGATCGTCCGCGCCGCCGCCGTGGCCGCTGCCCTTCGTGCCGTTCATGCTGAAGATCCCCTTCCCGTTGGGTTGCCGGTTGCGTGCCCCTGGATCCCGGGGCCCGCGGGTGAATGCCGGGGGCCAGTCGGCCCGCCGGGATCGTTGACGTTTACACACAATAAGTTAGACACGCTAAAGACTGCAAGTAGCAACTACTTTCCTGGTCGTGTGGGCGGTCGGACGGGCGGGTTGCCGGGAAGTGGTCAAATGCACGGCGGGGCAGGTGATTCGGGGCACACCGGTGGCGTGATCGTCCTTGACGCGGCGGCGGGGCTGGAGGACCGTGGAGGGCTATGAGGGGCGAACCCAGTTGTCCGAAGTGCGGAGGCCGGGTTCGGGCGCCCGGTCTCTTCTCCGACACCTGGCAGTGCGCGCTGCACGGCACCGTGCACCCACTCCAGCCCGTCGTCCCGCCGAGCGTCGAAGCGCTCGGCGTTGTCGTGCAGCGCGCGCAGGTGCCCGTGTGGATGCCCTGGCCGCTGCCGGTCGGCTGGCTGTTCACCGGCGTGGCCTGCGCCGGTGACGACCGCAGCGGCGGCCGCGCGACCGCGGTGGCCTGCACGGGCCCCGGCCCGCTCGGCGGCCCCGGCGAACTGCTGCTGATCGCCGAGGAACTGGGCGTCGGCCTCGGCGCGCGCTACGCCGGTATCGACGGCCCCGACCCCGGCCCCCATATGTGCGTGGACAAACCGCCGCACGCCAAGGTGCTCGCCGCCGGCCGCCCGACCGCCTTGTGGCATGTCGACGGTGCGCCCGCGGACCGTGCGGTCTTCGCGGGCGAGGCGCGCGGGCTGTGGCTCTGGGCGATCGTCTGGCCCGAGCAGTCGGGGCTGCTGCTGTACGACGAGCTGGTGCTGACCGATCTGCGCGAGGCGGGCGCCGAGGTGGATCTGCTGCCGTGCGGGGCCATCTCGCCGCGGATCCTGGGCTGAGGGCCGGCCGCTCGGGGGCGGCCGCTCGGGGCGGCGTCGAGGCCGGCCGCCGGAGGCGGAGGTGCGGACCCCGGCGGTGCGGACCCCGGGGTGGCCTCCCTCACCGTCCGCCGGGCCATGGGCGCTACCGGCCGCCCGGTATCCTTCCGGTGTCCCCTGGGGCGTACCTCCCCCGGCCTCCTGCCGGGCCCGCCCCGTATCTGTCCCGCATCCGTCCCGTCCGTCCCGCAGCAGTCTGGAGTCCGCGTCGTGCGCATCGATCTGCACACCCACTCCACGGCGTCCGACGGTACGGACACGCCCGCGGAGCTGGTGCGCGGCGCCGCGGCCGCGGGGCTGGACGTCATCGCGCTGACCGACCACGACACCGTCGGCGGGCACGCCGAGGCGCGGGCCGCGCTGCCCGCGGGGCTGACGCTGGTCACCGGCGCCGAACTCTCCTGCCGGCTCGACGGGGTGAGCCTCCATATGCTCGCCTACCTCTTCGACCCCGAGGAGCCGGAGTTCGCCCGTGAGCGCGAGCTGGTGCGGGACGACCGGGTGCCGCGGGCCCGGGGGATGGTCGCCAAGCTGCGGGAGCTCGGTGTGCCGGTCACCTGGGAGCAGGTCGCCCGGATCGCCGGCGACGGCGCCGTGGGACGGCCGCACATCGCCACCGCCCTCGTCGACCTGGGCGTGATCGACTCCGTCTCGGACGCCTTCACCTCCGAGTGGCTGGCGGGCGACGGGCGGGCGTACGTGGAGAAGCACGAGCTCGACCCGTTCGACGCGATCCGGCTGGTCAAGGCCGCCGGCGGGGTCACCGTCTTCGCGCATCCGCTGGCCGTCAAGCGCGGCTCCTGCGTACCCGAGAGCGCGATCGCCGCTCTCGCCGCGGCGGGTCTCGACGGCATCGAGGTCGACCACATGGACCACGAGGAGCCGACCCGCGCGCGGCTGCGCGGCCTGGCCGCCGACCTCGGACTGCTGACCACCGGTTCCAGCGACTACCACGGCAGCCGCAAGACCTGCCGCCTCGGCGAATACACCACCGACCCCGAGATCTACGGCGAGATCGTGCGGCGCGCGACCGGCGCCTTCCCCGTTCCCGGCACGGGCGGCTGACCCGCGCGGCCGCCGGCCGCCGCGCACACCCCGTATCCCGGCACTCCACCGGCACCTGTCCGGTGCCGCCGGGCGACGGTGCGGATACCGCCCTGCGCCCGTCGCTGCCCGCCCACCTCCTCCTCCCCTTTCCCGGCCCCTTTCCTTCCCTGGCCGCCTTACGGATCCGCGCCCGTGCGCCGCCCGTGAGCGCTCGTCCCGTACCACCTCTCGCAAGGCCTTCACCGTGTTCGACATCGCTGTCTTCAGTACGCTCTTCGTCACCCTCTTCGTGATCATGGATCCGCCGGGTATCACCCCGATCTTCCTGGGCCTGACCTCCGGCCGGCCCGCCAAGGTGCAGCGCCGGATGGCCTGGCAGGCGGCCACCGTCGCGTTCTGCGTCATCGCCGTCTTCGGCCTCTTCGGCCGGCAGATCCTGGGGCGGCTGCACATCTCTACGCCCGCGCTGATGATCGCGGGTGGGCTGCTGCTTCTGCTGGTCGCACTGGATCTGCTGACCGGGAAGTCGGAGGAGCCGACCCAGACCAAGGACGTCAATGTGGCGCTGGTGCCGCTGGGCATGCCGCTGCTGGCCGGGCCGGGCGCGATCGTGTCGGTGATCCTCGCGGTGCAGCACGCGCACGGCTTCGCCGCCCAGCTCTCCGTCTGGACGGCGATCGCGGCGATCCATGTGGTGCTCTATCTGGTGATGCGGTTCTCGCTGGTGATCATCCGCGTGATCAAGGACGGCGGAGTGGTCCTGGTGACGCGGCTGGCGGGCATGATGCTCTCCGCGCTCGCCGTGCAGCAGATCATCAACGGCGTGCTGCAGGTGATCCAGGGAGCCTGACGCCCGCCCGGGTGCCGGGAACCGGGCGCGGACACCGCAGCGCCCCCGTACGACGGCTGATTCCAGTCGTCGTACGGGGGCGCTCGTGCGGCGCGGCCGTGCGCGGGCCGGGTGCTCGCGTCATCGGGCGGCGGGATGGGCGTTAACGGACGGCGGTGCCGGCCGGGCGGATGTAGATGCGCTGGCCCGTTGCGGCGGCCTGCTGCACGATCCGGTTGACGGAGGCGGCGTCCACGACGGTGCTGTCCACGGCGGTGCCGTCGACATCGTCCAGGCGCATGATCTCGAAGCGCATACGGCTTCTCCCTTCGTCTGATCCTCCTGCGGAGAACTTCTGGGTATACGAGCCGCCCGGCGTCGCTGCCGGGCGCTCCGTCCATGTATAACGACCTGCCCAGTGCAATCATTCCCTACGCTAAAGAAAAATTTCGACGGCCTAAGTACGGAGCGGTAGCGCGGTTGTGCCCGCGGAGTGACCGCCCGGAGAATGGGTCCGGTATGAACAACGACGTCCAGCCCACGGGCCACACCGACCTCACGGCGCTCGCCGCCGGGATCGAGCGCACCAACGAGCTGCTCACCCGGGTGCTCGCCGAGGTCTCCACCAGCCCGTCCACCCATGCGGCCTTCGTGGACGCGGGCTATGTCTACGCCGCGGCGGGACGGCTGGTCACCGGCACGGAGGACCGCAAGGCGTTCGATCTCGACGCCGAAGGGATCATCGAGGCCTTTATCGACAAGGCCCGGATGATCTTCCCGGACAGCCGGCTGCTGCGCGTCTACTGGTACGACGGCGCCCGCCGCCGGATCCACACCCAGGAACAGCAGCGGATCGCCGAGCTGCCCGATGTGAAGGTCAGGCTCGGCAACCTCAACGCCAACAACCAGCAGAAGGGCGTCGACTCCCTGATCCGCTCCGACCTGGAGTCGCTGGCCCGGCACCGCGCGATCAGCGATGCGGTGCTCATCGGCGGCGACGAGGACCTGGTCTCCGCGGTGGAGGCGGCACAGGGCTATGGGGCACGGGTGCATCTGTGGGGCATCGAGGCCCCGGGCGGCCGCAATCAGGCCGAGCCGCTGCTGTGGGAGGTCGACAGCGCGCGCACCTTCGACCTGGAATTCTGCAAGCCGTACGTCACCCGGCGGATCGGCGTCGAGTGCGGCGACCAGATGACGGGGGAGGGGCCCGCGCCCAGCCGTGAGGAGGTCCGCTTCGTCGGGGCACGGGTCGCCGCGCAGTGGCTGTCGGAACGCGGCCGCGAGTGGGCGGCCGGGCTGCTGCCGGGCCACCCGTATCTGCCCGGCGCCGTCGACCAGGAACTCCTGACCGCCGCGGAGGCGCTGCTGCGGCACTCCCTGCGCAGCCACGCCGACCTGCGGCGGGTCCTGCGCGACGGCTTCTGGGAGCACGTCCAGGGGCAGTACTAGACCGGTACCAGGCCGCACAGGCGCCGGCGGCAGGTCTTGTCGGCACCACTCCCGCGGCGCCGCGGGGCGGGCCGCTCAGGCCCTCGCCAGCAGCTCGGTGAGGCGGTCGAAGAAGCCTGCCCAGCCCGCCTCCGCCTGGCGGTACTGCTCGGAGGTGAGGTTGCCGCCCAACTGGCGGAAGGCCATCTCCGTACGGTCACCGAGATCGGTCAGGGTGACCCGGACGATCTCGCCCTCGGAGCTCGGCGCGGCCGTGTCCCTGAGGGTGAACTCCAGGCGTTCCGGGGCGGCCACCTCGCGGTAGACCCCGGAGAACGGCAGCTCGCCGCCGTCCGGGGTGCGCATGACCAGCGTCCAGACCCCGCCCGGCCGGGCGTCCATCGTCATCCGCTCGACCGGCACCGCCAGTTCCCCGCCGAACCAGTACGCGAAGTGCTCGGGCGTCGTCCACGCCGCGAAGACCAGCTCACGGCGGGCGTCGAAGGTCCGGTTGAGCGCGATGCCGTGAGGGGCGTCCTCGGCGCCGGCCGGGGAAGTCGACGGATTCTCGGTCATGGTCGGGCCCTTCGTGCGAAGCGGTGCCGGCCGGGCGCCGGTGGGGGCCCGCCTTTCTCGATGCTCGCCGAACCGCCCCGCGCTGTCCTGGCGACGCCGTCCGCTCGGCCCACACGCGCCGGCGGCGGTCCCGGACGGCCGGGCGGCACTCAGCCCACACCGCTCCCCGACGGCCGGGTGGCACTCAGCCCACGCCGCTCCCCGACGGCCGGGTGGCACTCAGCCCACGCCGCTCCAGAACCCGGCAAGCGCCTCGGCCGTCTTCTGCGGCCGTTCGGCATTGGGGGAGTGCTCGGCGCCCTCGATGACGGTGCGCCGGGCGGACAGCCGCTCGGCCATCGCGTCCATCGACGGCACCGGCCACGCATAGTCGACGGCGCCGGAGACCACATGGGTGGCCATGCCCGTACGGGCCAGCTCCGCCACCCGGTCGGGCTCTTCCAGCATCTGACGGCCGGTCGCGATCAGCTGCTCGGGAACGGTGTTCAGCCAACGGCGGTACAGGAACGCGCCGATCTCCGGTGGCGTCGACGCCTCCGCCGCCTCCGGGGGATCCAGCTCGCGCATCGCCCGCCAGACGCTCTCCATGTCGAGCGTGCCGAGCGCCTCGATCAGCATCCGCACCCGGGCCTGCTGGGACGCCTCGATGGCGGCGGGACCGGAGCTGAGCACGGTCAGCGAGCGGAACGGGGCCGGGTCGAGCAGCACGGCGGCCCGGGTGACCAGCCCGCCCAGCGAGTGCCCCAGCAGATGCACAGGACCGCCGTCCGGCTCCCGTAGGGCCCGCGCCTGGGCCAGCACATCGAGCGCCAACTCCCTTTGCACATAAGACCGTTCGTCGCGGGGGCCGGGGGACTCGTGCTGTCCGCGCCCGTCCACGGCGACCGCCCGGAACCCCGCCGCGGCCAGCGGGGCCAGCAAGGCGATGAAGTCCTCCTTGCTGCCGGTGAATCCGGGCACCAGCAGGGCGGTCCCGATCGGCGCGGCATCGGGACGAGCGTCCTGCACGGCGAAGGAGCCGCGCTCGGTGTCGAGTCGGTACGCACGGGCGCACGGGGGGAGTGTGAGGGTGGGCGGCCTGCTCATGGGGTCGAGGTTATCCGGCGGGCGGTCAATACGGGCCGGGGACGCCGACGACCCGGCGCCCGCACAGTGCGGGCGCCGGGTCGTCGCGCCGGGATCCCGGCGTCAGCCGGGCCAGGCTCAGCTCTCGGGCGTCGCCTCGGCGGCGGGCGCCTTGGCGCGGGTGCGGCGGCGCACCGGCTTGGCCTCGGCGGTCTCCGTCGTCTCCGTCGCCTCCGCGGCCGGCTTGGCCGCGGCCTTGCGGGTCCGCTTGGGCTTGGCCGGCGCTTCCTCGGCGGGTGCGTCCGCCACGGCCTTGGTGGTGGCCGCGGCCTTCCGCGTGCGCTTCGGCTTGGCCGGGGCGTCCTCGACGGTGTCGACGGCGCTCTCGGCGGCCGGCTTGGCAGCCGCGGCCTTGCGGGTCCGCTTCGGCTTGGCCGGCGCCTCCACCGCGGCCTCGGCCGCGTCGCCCACGGCCTCGGCGGCCTTGGGCGCGGCCTTACGGGTCCGCTTCGGCTTGGCGGGAGCCTCCACCGCGGCGTCCGTGACGGTCTCCGTCACCGCGGCCGGTGCCGTTGCCGTCGCCGCGGCGGCCTTGGCGGTGCTGCGGGTCCGGCGGCGCGGCTTGGCCGGCGCCTCGGCGGGCTCGGCCACGGCCGCGGACTCGGCGACGACCGCCGCGCCCTTCGCCGCCGCGAGCGCCTGCGCCGCGCTCTCCACAGTCTGGAAGCTCCCGGTGTCCTCGGGACGGACGATGCGGGGCCGGCGGCGGCGCGGCCTGACCGGCTCGGCCACCGCCTCGGTCGCCACGGCGGCAGCCTGGGTCGCCTTGGGGGCGGTCTCGGCCACCTTGGGGGCAGCCTCGGTCGCCTTGGGGGCAGCCTTGGTCACCTTGGCGGGAGCGCCCGAGGCCTCGGCGGCCGGGGCCGGGACGGCCGCTGCGGCCGAGTTCTGGCTGCCGCGGGTACGGCGGCGCCGGCGCGGCTGACGCGGCCCGGTGTTCTCCGCGCTTTCGGTGCCCTCGGCGACGGCGGGGGACGCGGTCGCGGGCGCCTCGGCGGCGGCCGCCCCGTCCATGGGCGTACCGCCACGGGTACGGCGGCGCTGCCGCGGCGTACGGGTGCGCTGGGGGCGCTCCTCCTCGACGACGGCACCCTTACGGGGACCACGGCCGCGGCCGCCGGTCTCGCCCAGGTCCTCGACCTCTTCCGCGGCCAGCCCGGCGCGGGTGCGCTCGTTGCGCGGCAGCACGCCCTTGGTGCCCGCGGGGATGTTCAGCTGCTCGTAGAGGTGCGGCGAGGTGGAGTAGGTCTCCTCCGGCTCGTCGAACGCCAGGTCCAGCGCCTTGTTGATCAGCTTCCAGCGCGGGATGTCGTCCCAGTCGACGAGGGTGACCGCGGTGCCCTTGGCGCCCGCCCGGCCCGTACGGCCGATGCGGTGCAGGTAGGTCTTCTCTTCCTCGGGCGACTGGTAGTTGATGACATGCGTCACACCCTCGACGTCGATACCGCGGGCGGCGACGTCGGTGCAGACCAGGACATCGACCTTGCCGTTGCGGAAGGCGCGCAGCGCCTGCTCACGGGCGCCCTGGCCGAGGTCGCCGTGCACCGCGCCGGAGGCGAAGCCGCGGCGCGCGAGCTGGTCGGCGATATCGGCGGCGGTCCGCTTCGTACGGCAGAACACCATCGCCAGGCCCCGGCCCTCGGCCTGCAGGATGCGGGCGACCATCTCCGGCTTGTCCATGGAGTGGGCCCGGAAGACGTGCTGGGCGGTGTTGCGGACGGTCTGGCCCTCGTCGTCCGGCGCGGTGGCGCGGATGTGCGTGGGCTGCGACATGTAGCGGCGGGCCAGGGAGATGACCTGGCCGGGCATGGTCGCCGAGAACAGCATCGTCTGGCGCTTGACCGGCAGCAGCTGGATGATCTTCTCGACGTCGGGCAGGAAGCCCAGGTCGAGCATCTCGTCGGCCTCGTCCAGCACCAGGCTCTTGACCTGGGAGAGGTTCAGCTTCTTCTGGCCCGCCAGGTCGAGGAGGCGGCCGGGCGTGCCGACGACGACGTCGACGCCCTTCTTCAGCGCCTCGACCTGCGGCTCGTAGGCGCGGCCGCCGTAGATCGCCAGGACACGGACATTGCGCACCTTGCCGGCCGTGAGCAGGTCGTTGGTGACCTGCTGGCACAGCTCACGGGTGGGTACGACCACCAGGGCCTGCGGCGCCTCGGTCAGCTGCTCGGGCTTGGCGCGGCCGGCCTCGACGTCGGCGGGGACGGTGACGCGCTCCAGGAGCGGCAGGCCGAAGCCCAGGGTCTTGCCCGTGCCGGTCTTTGCCTGGCCGATCACGTCGTTGCCGGAGAGGGCGACGGGGAGCGTCAGTTCCTGGATGGGAAAGGGAGAGATGATGCCGACGGCTTCCAGGGCCTCGGCCGTCTCGGGGAAAATCCCGAGGTCTCGAAATGTAGACAGAATCTTGCCTCTTCTGTGAGACGCGGCGTGAGGCGGCGAAGGGGGTCGTACCGCACCTTCGTACGGGTTCGTACGGGCCGGCCTGATGATGCGGCCGGTGGGGCGGGACCACTGCCAACGCTCAGGCACTCCTGCCGCGAGCGGTGTCCCTCTTGCCGTGCGCAGGTCTGCTGCGCGCCGCGTCAGAGGGCGGTCGGTTTGGAGCCGATCGGGCCACCGACCGGGCATCCGCTTCGTGGAACGACCCACCGATACTCGGCAGGTCCAAATACCACTGTACCCCGGATATGGCGCGCCCATCCGAAGGCTTGTATGAGTGAGGAATACATCACGGCCTGCCGTGCTACCGGGACGGGGGCTACGACCGTCGTTCGTACGGGCGAACCGGAGTGGCTGACCAGGGCCTTCCCCGGGCGGCCGAGCGGGCTATTGTGCCGGTCATGGGAACGCCTGACAACGCCGCCGCTGACGCGCGCACACACACCGGGATCGCCGCCCAGGACTGGGCGCAGGCATCCGCCGAGCCCCAGTACCGGGCCGCCGTGATCGATCTGCTCGGCGCGCTCGCCTATGGCGAGCTGTCCGCCTTCGAGCGCCTGGCGGAGGACGCCAAGCTCGCGCCGACGATGGACGACAAGGCCGAGCTGGCCAAGATGGCCTCGGCCGAGTTCCACCACTTCGAGCGGCTGCGGGAGCGGCTTGCGCAGATCGAGGCGGAGCCGAACGAGGCGATGGAGCCGTTCGCCGCCGCGCTGGACGAGTTCCACCGCCAGACCGCGCCGTCGGACTGGCTGGAGGGCCTGGTCAAGGCCTATGTCGGCGACTCGATCGCCAGTGACTTCTACCGCGAGGTCGCGGCCCGGCTGGACTCCGACACCCGTGATCTGGTGCTGGCCGTGCTCGACGACACCGGGCACGCCACATTCGCCGTGGAGAAGGTGCGCGCGGCCATCGAGGCCGAGCCGCGGGTCGGCGGCCGTCTCGCACTGTGGGCGCGCCGTCTGATGGGCGAGGCGCTGTCGCAGGCGCAGCGGGTCGTCGCGGACCGCGATGCGCTCTCCACCATGCTGGTGGGCGGGGTGGCCGACGGCTTCGACCTGGCCGAGGTGGGCCGGATGTTCTCGCGGATCACCGAGGCGCACACCAAGCGGATGGCCGCGCTGGGCCTCGCGGCCTGACCGCGAGGGGCGCGCCGGGCGGTTCAGGCCGTCCGGTGCCCCTTCAAAGGGGTGGCCGGCCGCCGAAAGCGCCGGCGCGGCGGGCGCGCCACCACCGACAGCAGGGCCGCCCCCACGGCGATCGCGGCCACCATCACCTGGACGGGGTGGCCGGGGCCGAGGATCGAGCGGGTCAGCAGCGCGCCGAGCACCGCCGCGACCGGGCCGGTCGCCAGGGTGAGGCTGCTTGCGGGAAAACGGTCGGGCAGCCATCGCGCGGCGGACAGGGCGATGGCGAAGCCGATGAGTACGGCG
Source organism: Streptomyces lydicus (assembly GCF_004125265.1). Taxonomy (GTDB): domain Bacteria; phylum Actinomycetota; class Actinomycetes; order Streptomycetales; family Streptomycetaceae; genus Streptomyces; species Streptomyces lydicus_C. The sequence continues at coordinate 3,005,448 of NZ_RDTE01000003.1, read as the reverse complement.
CCGAGCGTTTCCCAGATCATGCTGTTCCCTCCCGTGTGACGATGCCGATCAGCTGAACAAATCGGTCACAGGCCGTCGTACCCAAGGGGCACCGGCAGCAACCCTCCCGGCGCAGGTCCCGTGCCTGATCAGCCCAGCCGGACCGACTCGAACGGCCTGATCTGCGGAAAAGCGGCGGACCGGGCCCGGCAGGGGGCGATGCCACCATGGTGGGCCGATGTCCCGAAGCAGTGGGGGACGTCCGGGGAAACGCACGGAAAACGCGGGGCGAAACGCAGGAAAGGGCGGCGGCCCGGAGCTGAATCTCCGGGGCCGCCGCCTTTCCGTCTCCGGGCGCCGCATCGGGCGCCCGCTGTGTCAGAGCGCGCCGAACCCGACCTTGCGGGCGGTGGGCTCGCCGATCTCCACATAGGCCAGCCGGTCCGCCGGGACCAGGACCTTGCGACCGTGGTCGTCCACCAGGCTCAGCAGTTGTGACTTGCCGCCCAGCGCGTCGGACACCGCGCTCTCGACCTCTTCGGCAGACTGCCCGCTCTCCAGAACGATCTCGCGGGGTGCGTGCTGCACGCCGATCTTGACCTCCACGGCTTTTGTCCCTCCGACGGTCCGGGGATCCCCAGCGTCAGCTGGGGGAGGATGCGCGGTCATCGCGCCGTACGCAGCACACATTAGCCCGGTCCGGGGACGCGCAGGACGCCCTGGAGCACGCCTGCAGCGAACACGGTCAGTGCGTGTCGCTGCCGTGCAGCGGGAAACCGGCGATGCCCTTCCACGCGAGCGAGGTCAGCAGCTGCACCGCGGTGTCCCGCGGAACCGTGCTCTCGGACGACAGCCAGTACCGTGCCACCACCTGGGAGACGCCGCCCATGCCCACGGCGAGCAGCATCGACTCGTCCCGCGACAGGCCGGTGTCCTCGGCGATCACCACGCTTATGGCCTCGGCGCACTCCAGCGACACCTTGTCCACGCGCTCGCGGACCGCCGGCTCATTGGTGAGGTCCGACTCGAACACCAGGCGGAAGGCGCCGCCCGGGTCCTCCACGTACGCGAAGTAGGCGTCCATGGTGGCGGCGACCCGCTGCTTGTTGTCGGTCGTCGACGCCAGCGCCGAGCGCACCGAGTGCAGCAGGGCCTCGCAGTGCTGGTCCAGCAGGGCGAGGTAGAGGTCCAGCTTGCCAGGGAAGTGCTGGTAGAGGACGGGCTTGCTGACGCCCGCCCGCTCGGCGATGTCGTCCATCGCGGCCGCGTGGTAGCCCTGTGCGACGAAAACCTCCTGGGCGGCGCCCAGAAGCTGATTGCGCCGGGCCCGTCGTGGCAGGCGTGTGCCCCGCGGGCGCGCCGCCTCGGTCTGCTCGATGGCGCTCACGCTGCCTCCCAGAAGTTGTTCCGTACGCGGTCCGTACAAGGTGGTGCACCGCGCCCGCCATCGTACTTTTGGGTAACCCGGCTGTGCGCGGTCGAGGCCGAGAATTTCTGCCCGCCGCCCTTCTCAGAAGCCGACAAAACATCCCAGGTCATCGGTATTCGTCTTCGTTGAGCTCCACGACACGGGCCTGTTCGGCGAGATCTGCCTCGTTCGCCGCGTCCGGATCGTGGACGGTCACCGTCTCGTCCCGCCGCGGTGCGAGATCGGCGTACTGCTCGGCGGTGTCCGCTTCAGGGGCTTCGACGTCGATATCGGTGGCGTCGCTCTCGTCCGCGAAGGTCTCCGGGTCTGTCGGGTCGACGCGCATGATGGCTCCCTTTTCCGCGTGCTCGATCGTCGGCTGGTGCCTGGCATGAAAGCAGGGGCCGGGGCGGCTGCCCTCGCCTACGAGCGTAGGAGAGTGGCCGCGGCAGCGCGATGCGGTGTGTGACCGCGGACACACGATCGGGGGTGTGATCGTCTCGTAACATCGTCCCCATGTCTTCGACCGAGTCGCCGGACACCGCGACCGCCGCTCTCCCGGTGCCACCGGCCGGCCCCGGCCGGCACGGCGGGGCGGAGACGGTGCGCACCGTGACCCTGCCGGGCCTGACGCTGACCGTACGGGCGCCGGACGGGCGGCCCGCGCGCGACGACAGAGCGGAGGAGGCCGCGGGCGACGGCGCCGCGGCCGGGCGCGAGCCCGCGCTCTACGTCCACGGCCTCGGTGGCTCCTCGCAGAACTGGTCGGACCTGATGCCGCTGCTCGCCGACCGGGTGGACGGCGAGGCGATCGATCTGCCCGGCTTCGGCCACTCACCCCCGCCCGCCGACGGCAACTACTCCATCTCCGCCCAGGCCCGCGCGGTCATCCGGTACCTCGACGCGGCCGGGCGCGGCCCCGTCCACCTCATCGGCAACTCGATGGGCGGTGCCGCGTCGACCCGGGTGGCGGCGGCGCGGCCCGACCTCGTCCGCACCCTGACGCTGATCTCCCCGGCGCTGCCCGAAGTGCCGCCGCAGCTGACCGCGGTGCCCACGGCGCTGCTCGCCGTCCCCGGTATCACCGGGCTCTTCGGCCGCCTCACCCATGACTGGACGCCCGAGCGCCGCACCCGCGAGGTGCTGGCGCTCTGTTACGGCGACCCCGGCCGGGTCAGCCCGGAAGGGTTCAACGCCGCGGCCGAGGAGTACGCGCGACGGCTGGAACTCCCGTACTTCTGGGAGGTGATGGAGCGCTCGGCCCGCGGTCTGGTGAACGCCTACACGCTGGGCGGACAGCACAATTTGTGGCGTCAGGCAGAGAGAGTTCTCGCCCCCACCCTTCTCGTCTACGGTGGACGCGACCGCCTGGTCTCCTTCCGGATGGCACGGCGGGCGGCCGCGGCGTTCCGCGGTTCGCGACTGCTGACGCTGCCGGAGGCGGGGCATGTGGCGATGATGGAATACCCGGAGACAGTGGCGCGGGCCGTCCGCGAACTGCTCGACAGTGATGTGACCGATGTGACCGCTGATGCGGGCAGGAGCTGACACGCCCCGTGGGACGCCATAGCCGCCGAGGCCGGCCTGAGACCGCTGCGGAAAGCCCGGAGACGGCAGGTCCGCCCGGCAACACCCCCTCGGGAGACGGCCCGTCCGGCTCCGGTCCGGGCTCCGGACGCCGCAGACGCGAACCGTTCGACGGTGATGCGGTGCGCGGCGGACACCCCGAACAGCGTGAGCCGGGCGGTGGTTGGGGCGCGTTCCCCGGGGCGCCGTCGTCGCCGGTGGCCGCCGGTCAGGGCGCGCCCAGGATTCCCCGGCCGCGCGCGGAGATGCCCGGTGTCCCGCCGGTCGCCACGCCCGGCACCGGCCAGGGACCGCGGCGCGACTACGTGGATGCCTTCGACGCCAGGTCGTTCCCGGGCGGCCGGGGCGGCGCGGACGACCCGGACGACGATGTGTTCCGGGCCGGTGCGCCCGGGATGGCGCAGCCGGCGTCCGGTCCGCACGGGGCCGGCGGGGCCGGTATGCCCCCCGGCGGCCGCTTCACGGGCCGGTCGGTGGTCTTCGAGCGCGACGAGGCCGGCGGGCCCGGCCCGCTGACCGCATCCGGCGCGGACGGCGGCGAGCCGGGCGGCCCGGCGGACCGGGACCCGGCCGACGGCGACGGTTTCGCGGTGGAGGAGTCGCGGCACGGCATCAAGAAGGGCGGCATGGGCCGGACGTTCACCGGTGCGGCGGCCGCCGCGGTGACCACCGTCCTCGCCGTCGTCATCGCGGGCCAGGTCGCCGAACAGCACAAGGACAGCGGCGACCCGCAGACGCGCAGCGGCAACGACCGTACCGACGGGGTCGGCGACGAGGCCTCCCGGTCGCATTCCCGGCCCACCCAGGACGCCAAGCCCGCCGGTTACGACGAACAGATGGCGCAGGTCTTCCCGCTGGACGCGCAGCTGACGGGCAGCGGCCGCTTCCGGCCGACCGGCGGCGACGCCAAGGCGCCCGGCCACGGCAAGGTGCTGCGCTACCGCGTCGACATCGAGGAGGGGCTGCCGCTGGACGGCAAGCTGTTCGCCGAGGCGGTGCACAAGACCCTCAACGACGACCGCAGTTGGGCGCACGGCGGGCAGCGGACCTTCCAGCGGGTGGCCTCCGGGGACGCCGATTTCGTGATCACGCTGGCGAGCCCGGGGACCACGGCGAAGTGGTGCGCCAAGTCCGGTCTCGACACCGGCGAGGAGAACGTCTCCTGTGACTCGGCGGCGACCGACCGGGTGATGATCAACGCCTACCGCTGGGCGCAGGGCGCCAAGACCTACGGCCACGACAAGATGTTCGCCTACCGCCAGATGCTGATCAATCACGAGGTCGGCCACCGCCTCGGGCACAACCACGAGGCCTGCTCCCGGCAGGGCGCACTGGCCCCGGTGATGATGCAGCAGACGAAGTTCCTGACGACGGACGGCGCGACCTGCCGGCCCAACTCCTGGCCGTTCCCCACCCAGAAGTGAGCGGACGGCGCAGCGGCGGGTACTACGGCCGGCGGCCCGTGACGCTCACATAGCGCGTCGAAACGCCCTCAGGGGCGGAAAGTTACGTGTGTTCACCCCTTCCGGTGGCGCGATGGACAACCGTCCATCGCGCCACCGGCCCTTTGCATAGCTTCTTCCCGCAGGTGGCGGCCGTGCGGTCGGCGCGCCAGGCGCCGATGTGGCTGATATGGGAGGACGGGGGTGCACCCGTGCGGATCGGACTACTCACCGAAGGTGGTTATCCGTATGCGTCCGGTGAGACGCATGCGTGGTGCGACCGGCTCGTGCGCGGGCTCGCCGGCCATGACTTCGAGGTCTACGCCCTGAGCGCCGAGCCCCGCCGGGACGCGCCGCCACGGCCCGAACTGCCGCGCCACGTACGGCTGGTGCACAGCGCGCCCCCGGGGGACGGCTTTCCCGCCGGGCGCCGCCGGTCCGGCGAGCCGCGCCGGGGCCGCACCCCCGGACGGCGCGAACGCCGCCGCTTCGCCGAGTGCTTCGGCGATCTCGTGGCGGCCTTCGCCACGGCGCCTCCAGGAGGAGCGCCGGCCACCCCGGTGGTACCTGCCCGGGGCGCCGTCCCCGGGGGCGCCCCGGCCGGGTATCCGCCCGCCGTCCCGGGTGACGCCCCTGATGGCCTCGTGACCGGTAAGGCGGACCGTTTCGCCGCCGGTCTCTACGGGCTCGCCGAACTCGCCCGGGAACACCGGGGGCTGCCCGCGCTGCTGCGCTCCGAGGACGCCGTACGCCTCCTGGAAGCCGCCTGCCACGGGCCGCACGCCCTGCCCGCCGCGCCGGGCGCGCAGGTCAACGACCTGCTGGCGGTCACCGCCGGGCTCGCCCGCGCGCTGCGGCCGCTGTCCCTGGACTGGTACGGCGACCGGCACACTCCCGGGCTCGGCGGTGTGGACCTCTGCCATGCCACCTCCGGCGGCGCCGCCGCCCTCCCCGGACTGCTGGCCAAGCACTTCTTCGCCACCCCGCTGCTGGTCACCGAGTACGGCGTACGGCTGCGCGAGCACTATCTCGCGCGCGCCGCCGCGCCGCTGAGTGCGCCGGTGCGCGCACTGCTCGCCGCCTTCCAGGGCGCGCTGGCCGCCGAGACCTATGCACAGGCGGCGCTGATCACCCCCGGCAACACCCACGCCCGGCGCTGGCAGGAGCGCTGCGGCGCCGACCGCGCCCGGCTGCGTACGGTCCACCCGGGCATGGACGCCGCCCCCTTCGCCGCGGTCGCGGACGCGGCGGCGGACGACTCCAAGACGCTGGTGTGGGTCGGCACCATCGAGCCCGCCAAGGACCTCATCGCGCTGCTGCACGCCTTCGCCGAGATCCGCAGGGCCGAACCGGAGGCCACCTTGCGGATCGTCGGCGGCGCCGGCCGCGACCCGCAGGCGCCCGGATATCTCGCGCACTGCCGGGCGCTGGCCGCCCAGCTCTTCCCCGACGAGGCGGCCGACACCCGCAGCGTCGGTGAGAGCCCGGTCAGCTTCGAGGAGATCGGCAGCCCCGAGGTGCCGACCCTGGCGGACGCCTACGCCTCCGGTGCCGTGGTGGTGCTCTCCAGCGTCATCGAGGGTTTTCCGCGCTCCCTGGTGGAGGCGATGTTCTGCGGCCGCGCCACGGTGTCGACCGACGCCGGTGCGGTCTGTGAGGTCATCGGCGGCACCGGCCTGGTGGTTCCGCCCCGTAACCCCCGTGCCCTCGCCGAGGCCTGCACCGCGCTGCTCGGCGACCCGGACCGCAGGGCCAGGCTGGGCGCGGCGGCCCGGGCGCGGGCGCTGGAGCTGTTCACCGTCGAGCAGAATGTCGCGGCATTTCGTGGCATCTACCTGGAGCTGATCTCCCATGCCCCGGCCCGCCCGGCCGCCTGCGGTGCACGGGACGCCCGGGGTGTACCGCGGCCCTTCGCGCGTCCCGCCGAGTCCCATGTCCCCGGTCGCTGGGCCGCGACCGGTGCCGCCACCCGCGCCGCCGTGCCCGCCGCCAGGGACGCCGTGTCGGCCACCCCGGCCGCCGCTCCCGCCGGCCGTACGCCGAGCTGGGCCGTCCCCGCGCAGGAGCGGACCGCCGGGCCGCCGGTGCCGGCCGGCGGCGGTGCGGAGAGCGGGGGAGCGACCGGTGTCCGAGGGGTGAGACGGTCCGTGAGATGGGGAGGGGCCGGCGACCGGACGGACGTGACCGGAGCGAAGGAGAGAGCGAAGGAGAGAGAGCAGTGGTGACGGTGACGGCTGTGCTGGACGTGATGTGTGCGATGGGGCTGGTGGGTGTGGCGCTGGTGACGGGCATGACGGATGTGGCGCACGGCGGGAGCCGCCCCGGACTTGGGCACGGTCTCCGGCGCGACCGCCGTCCCGGCCGCCCGGTGTATGCCGGCCACGCCGCCCCCGACGACCGGGCCGGCCGGGTCCGCCGGCGTATGCCAGACCCTCGCCCCGGCCGGGACGGCTGTGCGGCGGCGGCCCGCGGGAGAGGGGACGGGCGGTGACCACACCCGACACCGGCGCCACCCCCGCCGCGGCGGCCACGGCGGACGGGGACGCCGCCCGCAGCGCGTCGGCCACGGCACACACGGACGGGAGCACCACCCGTCCGGACACGAACGGGAATCCCAGCGGGAACCCCACCCGCACCCCGCCGCCCGGCAAGGAGACCGCCGCACGCCCCCCGCGCCGCGGCCCCGCCGACCCCGTTCGGTCCCTGATGCACCGCCACCAGGAGCTGTGCGCACGCGCCGTCGACGCGCTGGAGATCGCCGCCGGCCTGGAGGCGCACGGCGTCACCGACCGGACGGCCGCACGCTTCCGCCACCGCGACGTCTTCTCACTGGCCGAAGAGCTCTACGCCCGGGTGCCCCGCGCCGAGGCCCCGGACGCCCGGCCGGACGAGCAGCCTCACCTGCCCGTCCCCGTCCCCGCCCGGGGTTCGCGCGGCGTGCGCGTGGTGCTGCAGCTGCTGCCCGGCGCCGTCTGCGTCGCGGCGGTCGCCGCCCTCGCCTCGGCCGGTACGGCGACTCCCGCCGTACGCACCGGTGTCGGCGCGGCGGGCGGTGCGCTGGTCGCCCTCGCCGTCCGGCTGGCCGTCCGGTCCGGGCCGCTGCGACTGCGCCACCGGGGCGCCGGATCGTGGACCGCCGGCCTGTGGGTCTGCTGGACGGCCGGATACGCCGTCTACGGCGACTGGCTGCTCGGACAGCTACTGGCCGGCGGCCCCGACCTGCCCGGCAGCACGCCCCGGGCCGCCGTCGCCACCGCCGTGGCCCTGGCCTTCGCCCTCGCCCCCGCGGCCGGCTGCGCCCGCTGGTTCGCGGCGCGCGGGCGGCGCGGCGTGGCCGCCAGCCGCGGCCTCGGAGAACTCGCCGCCCGCGTCCGGCCGTTGCTGCTCGCCGCCACCCTGCTCTTCCTCGGCGCGCTGGTGGCCCTGCTCCTCGGTGCGGACGCCGTCTTCGGGAGCGACGGCACGACGGCCCTGGCCGCGGCGGCCGCACTGGGAGTGCTGCTCTTCCTCGCCCGGCTGCTGGCCGTGCACGGCTTCCCCGACGCGGCCGCGACCGGCCTGGCCTCGGCCGCCGCCCTGGAAGCCCTCGCCCTGTCCCTGGTGCTCATCGCCCGGCTCCCCGGCCTGCCCCCGCTCGGCGTACCGGTCGAAGCGCTCACCACCGCCGTGGGACCGGCCGCCGTACCCGCCGTGGCCTGCACGGCCGCCGCCGCCGGGCTCCTCGTCCACGGCCTGCGGGCGCTCACCGGCGCCTGCGCACACTGGCCGGCACCCTCCGGCCCGGCGGAGGCGCACCGGCCGTGATCCTCCGTACGTACCCCGGCGCCCGACGCCCCGGCCCCTGGTCCCTCGTCCGGTCCTTCGTCCTCGGACTCCCCGTCCCCCGACTCCCCGTTCCCCCACATGGGCACCCCCACCACGTACCACCGCCGGAGCGGCACCCCGAAACGGCCGCTTCGACCCCTGACCCGCGGACCTCGCCCCCCACCTGGCCCCCGCCTCCGGGGCGGAGGCCGACTCCGCGGAAGCCGACGCACTTCCCTCGATCCGCTTTAGGAGCACGACATATGAACGTCCAGCCGACCACACGCCACGCGGACCGGGGGGGCGCACGATGAGGGTGCTGCTCATCGGCGCCAACGGCTACCTGGGCCGTTATGTCGCCGACCGCCTGCTCGCCGACCCCGCCGTCCAGCTCACCGCCCTCGGGCGGGGCGACGACGCCGACGTCCGCTTCGACCTGGCCACCGGCAGCCCCGGTGCGCTCACCCGCTTCCTCGACGCGGTCCACCCCGGTGTCGTCGTCAACTGCGCGGGGGCCACCCGTGGCGGGGCCCGCGAGCTGACCCGGCACAACACCGTCGCGGTCGCCACCATCTGTGAATCGCTGCGCCGCAGCAGCTGCGGCGCCCGGCTCGTCCACCTGGGCTGCGCGTCCGAGTACGGGCCCTCCCAGCCCGGCTCCTCCACCGCCGAGGACGCGGTGCCGCGGCCCGGCGGGCCGTACGGCGTCAGCAAACTCGCCGCCACCGAACTGGTCCTGGGCTCCGGCCTCGATGCCGTCGTGCTGCGGATCTTCTCGCCGGTCGGCCCCGGCACCCCGGCCGGTTCACCGCTGGGCCGGCTCGCCGAGGCGATGCGCCGCGCGATGCAGTCCGGCGACAACGAGCTCAAGCTCGGCGGGCTCGGCGTTCAGCGGGACTTCGTCGATGTCCGCGATGTCGCGCGGGCGGTGCACGCCGCCTCGCTGTCCGCCGCGCAGGGCGTCGTCAACATCGGGACCGGCCGGGCCGTACGGCTGCGGGAGGCCGCGGCCGTGCTCGCCCGGGTCGCCGGTTTCGGCGGCGCGCTGCACGAGATCGACTCCCCGCCGGCCCGCCTGGTCATCCCCGGCCCGTCCCCCGAGCACCCGGTCGGCTCGCCGCCCGCCACCTACCCCTACCCGGACGGCTGCGGCACCTGGCAGCAGGCGGATGTCCGCACCGCCCGCGACCGGCTCGGCTGGCGTCCGCGGATCGGGCTGGAGGAGTCCCTGGCCGACATCTGGATGGAGGCCGCATGCCGTATCTGACCGGCCGCCGGGCCGCCGGGGCGTCGGCCGGTCCGCCCACGGACGCCTGGGTGTCACTGCCCGGTTACTGGGACGGATTCGTCTCGCGCATCGGAACAGGTGTCTCGGAATGAAGAAGGGCGTGGCAGTGTTGCGGGGAGAGCAAGCTCCCCCACTCTCGGCTCCGCCCGTGCGGGGGAACCCCATCAAGACCGACCAACGGAGTTCCCGTGTCGCTGCCACCCCTGGTCGAGCCCGCTTCCGAGCTCACCGTCGATGAGGTCCGCAGGTACTCCCGCCACCTGATCATCCCCGATGTCGGGATGGACGGGCAGAAGCGGCTGAAGAACGCCAAGGTGCTGTGCGTCGGCGCCGGTGGCCTGGGCTCGCCCGCGCTGATGTATCTGGCCGCGGCCGGCGTGGGCACGCTCGGCATCGTGGAGTTCGACGAGGTCGACGAGTCGAACCTGCAGCGTCAGATCATCCACAGCCAGGCGGACATCGGCCGCTCCAAGGCGGAGTCCGCGAAGGACACCGTCCTGGGCATCAACCCGTACGTCACGGTCAACCTGCACCAAGAGCGCCTCGACTCCACCAACGTCATGGAGCTCTTCGCCCAGTACGACCTGATCGTCGACGGCACCGACAACTTCGCCACCCGCTACCTGGTCAACGACGCCTGCGTGCTGCTGAACAAGCCGTACGTCTGGGGCTCGATCTACCGCTTCGACGGCCAGGCGTCGGTGTTCTGGAGCGAGCACGGCCCCTGCTACCGCTGCCTGTACCCGGAGCCCCCGCCGCCGGGCATGGTGCCCTCCTGCGCCGAGGGCGGCGTCCTCGGTGTGCTGTGCGCCTCCATCGGCTCGATCCAGGTCAACGAGGCCATCAAGCTGCTCGCCGGGATCGGCGACCCGCTGGTCGGCCGGCTGATGATCTACGACGCGCTGGAGATGACCTACCGTCAGGTCAAGGTCCGCAAGGACCCCGACTGCGCCATCTGCGGTGAGAACCCGACCGTCACCGAGCTCATCGACTACGAGGCCTTCTGCGGCGTCGTGTCCGAGGAGGCCCAGGAGGCCGCGGCCGGCTCGACGATCACTCCCCGGCAGCTCAAGGAGTGGATCGACGGCGACGAGAAGATCGAGATCATCGACGTCCGCGAGCCGAACGAGTTCGAGATCGTCTCGATCCCCGGCGCCAAGCTGGTCCCCAAGAACGAGTTCCTGATGGGCACCGCCCTCCAGGATCTGCCGCAGGACCGGAAGATCGTCCTGCACTGCAAGACGGGCGTCCGCTCCGCCGAGGTCCTGGCCGTACTGAAGTCCGCGGGCTTCGCCGACGCCGTGCACGTCGGCGGCGGCGTCATCGGCTGGGTCAACACCGTCGAGCCGGAGAAGCCGGTCTACTAGGACTTCCGGGCCTGCGAGGCCTGCCGGGTCCGGCAGGTCCGCCAGGCCTCCGGGTCTTCGGCGGGACCTGCTCCCGCAAGGCCGCCCCGTCCAGCGCGAAGGCGCCGGTCCGTGCCCTACGGACCGGCGCCTTTCGTGTGGCGCTGCGCCGCGCGTACGGGCGGGGTCGCCCGGCCGTACACGGCGGCGGCTTCCGCTCAGATCTCGCCCTTGTGGGTGAGGTAGTTGAAGGCCACCCAGCCCGGCAGCACCGGCAGCCAGAAGACCATCAGGCGGAACAGCAGCACCGCAGGGAACGACGTATCGGCGGCGAGCCCGGAGACCGTCAGCGCACCGATCAGCGCGCCCTCGACGGCGCCCACACCGCCCGGTGTCGGCGCGGCCGAGCCCAGCGCGTTACCGGCCAGGAAGGCCACCGCGATGCTCGCGTAGCTGATCGTGTCACCGCCGCCGAACGCCCGGATCGAGGCGTCCAGGCACATCACGTTCGCCGCCGTCAGCAGCAGCATCCCGCCGATGCCGGTGACCAGCTTCCCTGGCCGCTGCAGGATGTCCAGCATCCGCGGGACCACCCCTGCGAACAGCGACCGCACCCGGGTCGAGACGAACTTCCGCAGCGCCGGCACCGCCGTGACGATCAGGACCAGTACGGCCACGGTCAGCAGCCCGGCGATGACCGTACGGGACGGCGAGATCGACGGGGTCTGCTCCTGGGTGCCGGTCAGGTAGCCGAAGACCAGCAGCAGCAGGACATGGCTGCCCAGACCGAACAGCTGGGACGCGCCGACGCTCGCCACCGCCAGCCCGGACCGGACCCCGGCGCGCTGCAGGAAGCGGGTGTTGAGCGCCACTCCGCCGATCGCGGCGGGCGCCACCAGCTTCACGAAGTTGCCCGCGATCTGCGCGATGACCGTCCGGACGAACGACACCCGCTCGGTGACGAACCCCAGCAGGCTCATCGCCGCCGCGATGTACGTCAGCGCCGAGAAGAAGGCCGCGACCAGCACCCACTCCCACTGCGCCTTGTTGACCATGTCGCCCAGGTTGAAGTTGGTGAGCTGGGACAACAGCAGGTACACCGCGAAGGCGCCGGCGATCCAGGTGATCAGTTTGCGCGGGCTGAGCCGCTCCAGCTTGGCGGGTTCGATCACCGCCGTCGGACGGATCAGCAGCACCTGCCGGCGGATCTGGGCGAGCAGGTCCTCCTCGCGGGCCTCCTCCGAGGCCTCGTCCAGGGCCCGCTTCTCGGCGGTCTTCTCCGCATGCCGCTCGGCCCGCATCGTCTTGCGGTCCTTGGGCCCCTCCGCCTCACGGGCCTCCCGCGCCTCCTTGGCCGCCTGGGACGCCTCCAGCACCGCCTCGCGCTCCCGCTTGGCGCGCTCGCGGGCGCGCTGGTGCAGCGTCGCGCGGGTGGTGCGGCTCAGCGCGATCGGCTGCAGCAGCGGCAGGCTGTCGGCGACCGCGTCCGGGCCCAGCACCTCGACTGCCGCGGCCACCGCGCGCTCGGCGCCGACCCGCAGACCGCAGGTGGCCAGCAGCTGGGCGATGTCCATCCGCAGCACGAGGTCACCGGCCGCGATCTCGCCGCCGCGCAGCTCGGTCAGGACGATGGTGCCGGAACGATCCATCAGCAGCGCGTCCCCGACCAGCCGCCGGTGCGCGATCCGCCGCGACTGCAGCGCCTCGACCTGCCGCCACGCGCTGTGCATCAGCGCGTCGGTGATCTCCTCGTCGGCCAGGGAGTCGAAGGTGCGGCCGCCGATGTGCTCGTAGACCAGCATCACCGCGTCCGGGCCGAGCTCGGAGGTGGCGATCAGCTTGGGTGCGTGGGCGCCGGCCGCGATGGCCGCATAGGCCAGCAGCGCCTCCTGCTCCAGCGCCTGGCGCAGCGACTGCAGACTGCGGCGCTGGTTGATGCCGCGCAGCGAGAGCCGGCGCCACACGCGGTAGAAGAAGCCGTGCGCCTGCTGCTCGCGGTCGACGACGGTGACATCGATCGGCGGCCCGTCCTCCAGCGTGACGAGGTAGCGGCGGCCGCGGTCGGGGTGGTCGGTGGTGCCGGCGTCCTCCGCCCGCAGCGCGGAGACCGGGTGGAAGCCGACGCGGCGCAGCCCCGCGAGGAGGTTCTGGCCGGTGGGGCGGACATTGGGGGAGCCGACCGCGTAGAGGGTGCCGTAGGCGACGGTCCAGCCGATCAGCACGGTCGTGATGATCGCGAACGGGGTGGTGTACCGCCCGACCAGCACCGCGAACGCGTCCAGCAGCAGCACGCACCACATCGCGACCCGCCAGCGGGGCCGCCGGGACATGCCCACCGCCGTCATATAGGCGATCACCGGTGCCAGATAGCTGTGCACCGGAGCGGAGAGCGAACCGTTCTCCAGGGGCTGGGTCAGCGCGTCCCGGATGGAGACGGGTGCGGCATCGGCCACCCACAGATCGGCGGCCAGCGACACCCCGTGGGCGAGGACGGCGGCCAGCACGCCGTCCGCGATCCGCAGCCCGTCGCGCTTGATCAGCCGCTCCACGGCGAACGCCACCGGCACGATCAGCACCGCGACGCTGGAGGTCAGCCCCGCCAGGTTGATCAGCAGCGGGGGCGCCGCCTTCGCGCCGGTGCCGATGTCCCGCGCCAGGCCCTGGGTGGTGCCGTGGGCGAAGGTGGCGAGCCCCAGGACGAGGGCGATCCCGGCGATGCCGAGCAGCAGCCGCAGCAGGTCGGCGGGGCGGTGCACCCGGGCGGGCAGCAGCGGCTCGTCGCCGGAGACCCGGTCGACGTGGAACTCGCCGTACTCGTCGGAGCTCAGGTCGGAACGGTGCGAGCCCGTGTGGGGCCGGTCCACAGCCGTACGGGGCGTGTCCCGGGGCGTGCCGCCAGGCGTGCCGGACTCCGGCTCTTCGCGCTGCTCGCGCGCGGCCGGTCCGTCCTGCCCCTGCCCGGGCTCCTCGGCGGCCCGCTCCTCGCCGCTGTGCTCCTCCTTGCTGCTGTGCTCCTCCTCGTGCCGCTCGGTTGGCTCGGGCTCCTTGGGCTCTTCCGGCCTCTCGGAGGCCCCGGGTCGTTCGGCCTTCTCGATCGTGCTCGCCTTTTCGGTAGCGGAGGCCGTGCCCGGCCTCCGTTGGTGCGTCCCCTGTGGCGCCGCCTGCCGCCGTTCCGGCCGCTCGGTCGGTGCGGCCGGTACGGACGCGGTGCCTGCGGCGTCGACGGCCAGGGCCTCAGGGGTGCCCGCCTCCCGTGGAGGCGCCGCACCCTGCTGCTCGGCTGTCTCTTCTTGATCTCGTATCACCAGTCACCATCCGGAAGATGGTGGCACGGCCGACCGGTGGAGGGGGGCATCAGGGTGCATTTCGGGGGTGCGGGAAGCGGGACGCCCTCCCCTTACCGGGGCGGACGCGCCGTGCCGCCGACCTCCCGAAGGCGCCGGACCGTGTGTCCCCTCCCATTGTCGGTGCCGTGCGGCAGGATGGACCGAATGAGTGGGACCGGAGATGAGGCGGCGGGTGAATTCCCCGCAGAACCGGAAGGACCGGAAGAGCCGGAAGGGCCGGAAAGGGCGGGAGGCCCGGGAGGTCCGGCGTGTCCTGACCTTCCGGAGTACGCGGAACGGGTCCTGGCCGTTGCCGAGCTGATCCCGGCGGGCCGGGTGATGACGTACGGCGATGTCGCGGAGTGGTTGCAGGGCGAGGAGCAGCCCGAAGGGCTTCCGGCGAAGGGCGGTGGCGGGCGACGGGTGGGCGGCCCGCGGCAGGTGGGGCGGGTGATGGCCCTCTACGGCGGCGCCGTGCCCTGGTGGCGGGTGGTGCGCGCGGACGGCCGGCTGCTGCCCGGCAGTGAACTGCGCGCCCTGGGGCACTACCGCGACGAGGGCACCCCCCTGCGTACGGCACCGCGCGCCGCCGAGGACCACATACCGCGGCTCGACATGCGGCGGGCCCGCTGGGACGGGCGCCAGGACGGCGGCGCCAAGGACGAGGCGGAGGGCGGCGCGGACGCGGCTCCGTAGCGCCGGCGGCATCGCGCGACGGGCCGTGGGAGGCACTGCGGCCGCCCGGGCGCGACCTGGCGTAGCGTCGGGCACTGCCGTCACGACGACGGCTCCGCCACGCGCCGTGCAGCCGGACCACCCCTGACCGGCGGCCCGCGGCGCCGCGCACCACGCACGCACCACGACCAGCACCTCCTCAGGACCGGCGAATCCACGTGAGTTCCTCCTTCTCGGCCTTCCCGGCCACCCCGCCGGCGCAGCCCCACCGGGTGGCGCCGCGGGGGGCCGCAGGCACGTACCGGCTGGTGCGCACCCCGCCGGGGCGGGTGACTCCTCCTGCGTTGGACGCAGCCCAGCGCGCCGTGGTTGACCACCGGCACGGGCCGCTGCTGGTACTGGCCGGACCGGGCACCGGCAAGACCACGACCCTGGTGGAGTCGGTGGCCCGCCGGGTGCGGGCCGGCGGCGACCCCGAGCGGATCCTCGTGCTGACCTTCAGCCGCAAGGCCGCCGTCGAACTCCGCGACCGGCTCGCGGCCCGCCTGGCCGACCTGGAGGGACAGTCCGAAGGGCCGCGCGGCCCGGCGGGCGGCGGACCACGGGCGGGCATCCCGCAGGCGACGACCTTCCACTCCTTCTGCTACGCCCTGGTCCGCGCCCACCAGGACGCCGACCTCTTCGCCGACCCGGTGCGGCTGCTGTCCGGACCCGAGCAGGATCTCGTCGTCCGCGAGCTCCTGGCCGGGCAGGCGGAACTGGCCGGCGCCGGCCGTGCGGCGGTGCGCTGGCCGGACGAGCTGCGGGCCTGCCTGACCACCCGCGGCTTCGCCGACGAGGTCCGTGCGGTGCTCGCCCGCAGCCGCGAACTGGGCCTGGGCCCGGATGCCCTGGGCGCCTTCGCCCGGCGCACCGGCCGCCCCGACTGGAGCGCCGCAGCCGGCTTCCTCGCCGAATACCTCGACGTGCTGGACGCCCAGGGCGTACTGGACTACGCCGAGCTGGTGCACCGCGCGGTGCTGCTCGCCGAACGCACCGATGTCGCGGCGCACCTGGCCGCCTCCTATGATGCGGTCTACGTCGACGAGTACCAGGACACCGACGTCGCCCAGGTACGGCTGCTGCGCGCGCTCGCCGGCAACCACGGAGCGACGGGGGCGCCGGGCTCCCCGGGGCGCACGCTCGTCGCCTTCGGCGACCCCGACCAGTCGATCTACGCCTTCCGGGGCGCCGACGTGGGCGGCATCCTCGAATTCCCCGAGACCTTCCGCCGCGGGGACGGCACCCCCGCCCCGGTGGCCGTGCTCGGCACCTCCCGTCGCTCCGGCGCCACCCTGCTCGCGGCCACCCGGCTGCTGACCCGCCGGATGCCGCTCACCCGCCTGCCGGCCCGGACGGTACGCGCCCACCGAGAACCGGTGCCCGTACGGGACGGCGGCCGCGTCGAGGTGTACACGTACCCGACACCCGGCGGCGAACTCGACAACATCGCCGACATCCTTCGCCGCGCCCACCTGGAAGACGGCGTGCCCTGGCGCGAGATGGCCGTCCTGGTACGCGCCGGGGGGCGCTCGCTCCCGGCGGTACGCCGTGCGCTCACCTCGGCCGGGGTACCCCTGGACATCGACGGCGACGATCTGCCGCTGCGCCACGAACCCGCGGTCGCTCCTCTGCTGACGGCGCTACGGGCGGCGGCGCGGGCTGCGCTGGGGCAGGGTCCGGCGTGGGCCGGGTCGGGCGGGGACGGGGCGCAGGGGGCGGGTTCGGGCGAGGCCGGGATGGACGGGGCAGGTCCGGGCGGTCGTGGCGATCCCGGCGGTCCCGGCGATCCCGGCGATCCCGGCGATCCTGGTGGTCCTGGCGGTCCCGGCGGTCCCGGCGGTCCTGGTGGTCCTGGTGGTCCCGGCGGTCCTGGTGGTCCTGGTGGTCCCGGCGGTCCCGGCGAAACGGGATCCGTCGCGGGCGCCGTCGGTGAGGCCGTCCCCGGAGACATCCCCTCCGGTACGGCCGCCCCCGGAGACGCCCCGTCCGTCGAGGCCGCTCCCGACGCTCCCGACGACACCGCCCGCCCCGCCCTCGATGCCGAAACCGCCCTCGACCTGCTGACCTCCCCTCTGGGCGGCATGGACTCCGCCGACCTCCGACGGCTGGGCCGCGCCCTGCGCGAGGAGGAACGGGCCGCCGGGCAGGCCCTGCCGCGGCCCTCCGACGAGCTGATCGCCCGGGCGCTCGCCGAACCGCAGCGCCTGGTGGCACACGACCCCGCCTACGCCCGCGGCGCCCAGCGGCTCGGGCTGCTGCTGCGCAAGGCCCGCGAACTGCTGGCCGGCGGCGGCACCGCCGAACAGGCACTGTGGGAGCTGTGGAACGGCACCCCCTGGCCGCAGCGCCTGGAGCGGGCCGCCCACCGCGGCGCCGCCGCCGGGCGCAACGCCGACCGGGACCTGGACGCCGTCGTCGCCCTCTTCGAGACCGCCGCCCGCGCCGAGGAGCGCACCGGCGGCCGCGGTGCACTCAACTTCCTGGAAGAACTCGACGCCCAGGACATCGCCGCCGACACCCTCACCCGGCGAGCGGTGCGCCCCGACGCCGTACGCCTGATGACCGCGCACCGCGCCAAGGGCCTGGAATGGCGGCTCGTCGTCGTCGCCGGAGTGCAGGAAGGCCTCTGGCCCGACCTGCGCCGCCGCGGTTCGCTCCTGGAAGCCGACCGGATCGGCCGCGACGGCCTGGCCGAACCGCTCACCCCGGGCGCGCTGCTCGCCGAGGAACGCCGGCTGTTCTACGTCGCCGCCACCCGCGCCCGCGAACGCCTGGTCGTCACCGCGGTGAAGGCCGCAGCCGACGACGGTGACCAGCCCTCCCGTTTCCTGACCGAACTGGGCGTCACCCCCCAGGACGTCACCGGCCGCCCCCGGCGCCCCCTTTCGGTGGCCGCGCTCGTCGCCGAACTGCGCGCCACCACCGTCGACCCGGACGCCACCCCCGCGCTGCGCGAGGCCGCCGCCCAGCGCCTCGCGAAACTCGCCGCCCTGCACGACGACGATCAGCACCCCCTGGTACCGGCCGCGCACCCCGACAACTGGTGGGGCCTGTACGAACCCACCCACAGCACGGTCCCACTCCGCGACCGGGACCGTCCCGTCGTCCTCTCCGGCAGCGCTCTCGACCAGCTCGCCAACACCTGCTCCCTCCAGTGGTTCCTGGGCCGCGAGGTCAAGGCGGACACCCCCGCCACCGCCGCCCAGGGCTTCGGCAACGTGGTGCACGTACTCGCCGACGAGGTCGCCTCCGGCCGTACCCCCGCCGACCTGTCCGTGCTGATGGAGCGCCTGGACTCCGTATGGGACTCCCTCGCCTTCGACGCCCCCTGGAAGTCACGCCAGGAGAAGGAGTCCGCCCGCGCCGCCCTGGAGCGCTTCCTGCGCTGGCACGTCATGGAACGCGAGACCCATGGCCGGGAGACTGCCGCCACCGAGCACGGCTTCGACCTCACCCTGCGGGCCGGCGCCTACGAGGTCCGCATCCGCGGCAGCATGGACCACGTCTCCCGGGACGCGCAGGGCCGCGCGTACGTCGTCGACTTCAAGACCGGCAAACAGAAACCGACCGGCCCCGAGGTCGCCCGCCACCCCCAGCTCGCCGTCTACCAGCTCGCGGTGCGCGAGGGCGCCGTCGACGACGCCTTCGACGGCCGCACACCGCGGCTGGGCGGCGCGGAACTGGTGCACCTGCGGCTGGGCGCGGCCCAGAAGGAAGGCGGCGACGCGCTGCCCGCCGTCCAGGCACAGCAGCCGCTGGAGGGGGGAGGCTCCCCGGAGGCCGGTCCGGAGGCCGGTGCGGCGGGCAGCGCGGAGGCCGGCGGGGAGTGGATCGGCGAACTGCTCGCCACCGCGGCGGGCCGCGTACTGGAGGAGCGGTTCACACCGACCACCGGCACGCACTGCACCCACTGCACGTTCCGCGCGTCGTGCAGCGCGCAGCCGGAGGGGCGGCATGTCGTGGAGTGAGGGGTCCGCTGCGCTTGCCTTGTTTCCCACGTTGTCGGCCGTCCCGCCGTGGGGCTTCTCGCCGTTCCGCCTGCGGCGGGCGTGGGTTGTCGGGTGCGGTGCCGCTCCTCCGGACTTCGTCCTGCGGCGCGGCCCCTCCCGTGAGCGGGTGGAAGAACGTGGGTGGGGGTGCGCGTGATCATTTACGTGCACCCCCACTGTCCTTCACCTCTCCCCCCACGGGAGGGGACGGGCCGGAGGGGCCTGGTGTGTGGGCTTTGCTTCCGAAGGCTCCGAGAAAGAGCAAAGGCGGAGCGCAGCGGAGCGTAAAGCGAAGCAGTCC
This sequence comes from Streptomyces lydicus, assembly GCF_004125265.1. Classification (GTDB taxonomy): domain Bacteria; phylum Actinomycetota; class Actinomycetes; order Streptomycetales; family Streptomycetaceae; genus Streptomyces; species Streptomyces lydicus_C. The sequence goes on along the minus strand of NZ_RDTE01000003.1, from coordinate 2,986,261 downwards.
AGACACCCTGCCCCGGAGGTCCGTCACCGCACCCACAGCCCCGCGCAGCGGACCCGGCCCGCCGCCAGGCGCCACGGCGGCAAACCCCCACGGCGGGACAGCCGGCAACGTGGGAAGCAAGCCCACCGCAGGGGATTGTCAGTGGTGCCCGTTACGGTTTTCGTTGTGTCAGCTCGCCTCACCGACCCCGAGCAGCTCAAGGAGCTTCTCGGCATCCCGTTCACGCCGGAGCAGACGGAGTGCATCACCGCCCCGCCCGCCCCGCAGGTCATCGTGGCCGGAGCCGGTTCCGGCAAGACCACGGTGATGGCCGCGCGCGTGGTGTGGCTGGTCGGCACCGGCCAGGTCGCCCCCGACCAGGTCCTCGGGCTGACGTTCACGAACAAGGCCGCCGGCGAGCTCGCCGAACGCGTCAGGGCCGCGCTCCTCGCCGCCGGTGTCACCGACCCCGACGCGCCCCCGCCCGATGCCGGCGCCGCCACCGGCCGGCCCGACGGGCAGCTGGCCGATCAGCCCACCGGAGAGCCGCGGATCTCCACCTATCACGCGTTCGCCGGCCAGCTCCTCAAGGACCACGGCCTGCGCATCGGCCTGGAGCCCAGCGCCCGGCTCCTCGCCGACGCCACCCGCTTCCAGCTCGCCGCCCGTACGCTCCGTGCCGCCCCCGGCCCCTACCCCGCGCTCACCACCTCCCTGCCCTCCCTCGTGGAGGACCTGCTCGCCCTGGACGCCGAGCTCGCCGAACACCTCGTGGACCCCGCCGCGCTCCGCACCTACGACACCGAGCTCCTGGCCGCCCTCGACGACGTGAAACTCACCAACGCCGACCTGCGCAAAGCCCCCGAAACCGCCCGCGGCCGCCTGGAACTGCTCGACCTCGTGACCGCCTACCGGGCCGAGAAGCGCCGCCGCGACCTCCTCGACTTCGGCGACCAGATCGCCCACTGCGCCACCCTCGCCACCACCCGCCCCGAAGTCGGCCGGATCCTGCGCGACGAATTCCGCGTCGTCCTGCTCGACGAGTACCAGGACACCTCCGTCGCCCAACGGCTGCTGCTGTCCGGCCTCTTCGGTGCCGGCAGCGACACCGTCACCGGGCATGCCGTCACCGCCGTCGGCGACCCCTGCCAGGCCATCTACGGCTGGCGCGGTGCCTCCGTGGCCAACCTCGACGACTTCCCCGTCCACTTCCCCTTCCAGGACGGCACCCCCGCCCGCCGCTACGCCCTCAGCGAGAACCGCCGCAGCGGCGGCCGCCTCCTCGACCTCGCCAACGGCCTCGCCGCACCACTGCGCCGGATGCACGAAGGCGTCGAAGCGCTGCGCCCCGCCCCCGGCGCCGAGCGCGACGGCACCGTCCGCTGCGCCCTGCTGCCGACCCACGCCGAAGAGCTCGGCTGGCTCGCCGACTCCCTCGCCCACCTCGTCCGCACCGGCACCCCGCCCGGCGAGATCGCCGTGCTGTGCCGCACCGCCGGGGATTTCGCCCGCATCCAGGGCGAACTGGTCGCCCGGGACCTCCCCGTGGAGGTCGTCGGCCTCTCCGGGCTGCTGCACCTGCCCGAGATCGCCGACCTCGTCGCCGTCTGCGAAGTGCTCCAGGACCCCACGGCCAACGCCGCCCTGGTCCGCCTGCTCATCGGCCCGCGCTGGCGGATCGGCCCCCGCGACCTGGCGCTCCTGGGCCGCCGCGCCCGCACCCTCGTCCACCACACCGCCCCCTCCGACGACCCCGGACAGCGCCTCGCCGAGGCCGTCGAAGGCGTCGACCCGGCCGAGACCATCTCGCTCGCCGACGCCCTCGACACCTTCCTGGAGGCCGAAGGGCCCGACGACGGACTCCCGTTCTCCCCCGAGGCCCGGGTGCGCTTCGCCTACCTGGCCACCGAACTGCGCGACCTGCGCCGCTCCCTCGGCGACCCCCTCATGGACGTGCTCCACCGGGTGCTCGCCGCCACCGGCCTGGAAGTCGAGCTCTCCGCGTCACCGCACGCCCTCGCCGCGCGCCGCCGCGAAACACTCGGCACCTTCCTCGACATCGCGGCCGGATTCGCGGCCAAACAAGGCGGCGAATCCCTCGACGGTGACGCCACCCTGCTCGCCTTCCTGGGCTTCCTGCGCACCGCCGTCCAGCACGAAAAGGGCCTGGACAGCTCCCTTCCCGGCGGCGACAACACCATCAAGGTCCTGACCGCCCACAAGTCCAAGGGCCTGGAATGGGATGTGGTCGCCGTCCCCGGCCTGGTCGCCAAGCAGTTCCCCAGCGAACAGGCCCGCGAGTCCTGGACCAGCCGGTCCAAGGTCCTCCCGCACGCCCTGCGCGGCGACGCCGCCACCCTCCCCGACGTCGGGGAATGGACCGCCCGCGGCCTGAAATCCTTCAAGGAGGCGATGAAGCAGCACCAGGAGACCGAAGAACTCCGCCTCGGCTACGTCACCTTCACCCGCCCCCGCTCGCTGCTGCTCGGCTCCGGTCACTGGTGGGGCCCCCAGCAGAAGCGGCCGCGCGGCCCCTCCGCCTTCCTGGAGGCGCTGCGCGAGCACTGCGAGGCGGGACACGGCGAGATCGAGCACTGGGCCGATGCCCCCGAGGACGGCGAGGAGAACCCCGCCCTCTCCGAGGCCGCCATGGAACAGGCCTGGCCACTGCCCCTCGACCCCACCGCCACGGCCCGCCGCCGCGCCGCCGCGGCCACGGTCCGCGCCCATCTGGAGCGCCGTACGGGGGAGGAGACCGCCGCCTTCGCCGCGGCCCCGCCGTCCCTGTCCGCCCACGACCCCGACTGGCCGCCGCCACCGGCCGATGATCCCTGGGACGCCGATCCGTTCGAGGCGCCCGAAGCCGGGCCGTACGACAACGACATGCCGGACGCCGACCCGTTCGCCGGGTCGGAGGTCGACCCCTTCGCCGGGCCCGAGTCCGAGCGGTACGACATGCCGGACGACCCGTTCGACGAGGCCGACCCGTTCGACGAAGCCGGCCCCGGTCCGCTCGACGACGCCCCGCCGTACGACGTGCCCCGCCAGCACCCGTCCGACGACGACGCCCCGCCCTCCGTCCACCCGGCCGCCGGCCCCGTCGACAACACCCCGCCGCAGGACACCCCCGAGGCCGGCCCGGCGGCCCCGCTCCATGCCCGCATCGGCGCCCAGCGCTCCACCGAGCCCGACCTCACGGCACCCACCGGCCCCGGCACCCCCCACCCCGGCGACGCCGCGCCGCACACCCTCCTCCCCGAGGAGCGGCGCACCGTCGGCTCCTGGGACCGCGATCTGGACGCCCTCGCCGCCGAACTGCGCCGCTCCCGCGCCACCGTCCGCGACGTCCCCCTGCCCTCCGCACTCAGCGCCACCCAGCTGCTCCGCCTCGCCGCCGACCCCGACGGCTTCGCCCGCGAACTGGCCCGCCCCATGCCGCGCCCGCCGCAGCCCGGCACCCGCCGGGGCACCCGCTTCCACGCCTGGGTCGAGTCCCGCTTCGAAGAGCTGACACTGCCCCTGCTCGGCCCCGACGAGCTGCCCGGCGCCGAAGCGGGCGAGGAAGCCGCAATCGTCGACGAACACGACCTCGAAGCCCTCAAGGAAGCCTTCGCCCGCACTCCCTACGCCCACCGCACCCCCTTCCGCGTCGAAGCCCCCTTCCAGCTCACCCTCGCGGGGCGGGTCATCCGAGGCCGGATCGACGCCGTCTACAAAGAGCCCGGCCCCGACGGCGACCGCTTCGAGATCGTCGACTGGAAGACCGGCCGCGCCCACAGCGCCGACCCGCTCCAGCTGGCCGTCTACCGCCTCGCCTGGGCCGAGCGGTACGGCCTGGAGCCGTCCGCCGTCGGCGCCGCCTTCCTCTACGTCCGCAGCGGCGAGGTGGTCCGCCCCGCCCGGCTGCCCGGCCGCGCCGGACTCGAACGCATCCTGCTCGGCGAGACCGCCGACCGGCCTCCCCCACAAGGCCGATAGGCTCGGGCGTATGAGCACAACCCCGGACAGCGCCGTCCGCGCGTACATCACCCTGCACCGCGAAGCGTTCCTCGCGGACCTCGCCGACTGGCTGCGCATCCCCTCCGTGTCCGCCGACCCCGAGCGCGCCGGCGAGGTACGCCGCAGCGCCGAGTGGCTCGCCGCGAAGCTCTCCGACACCGGCTTTCCCACCACCGAGATCTGGGAGACCGACGGCCTGCCCGCGGTCTTCGCCGAGTGGCCCTCGGGGGACCCGTCCGCGCCGACCGTGCTCGTCTACGGCCACCACGACGTACAGCCCGCCGCCCGCGAGGACGGCTGGCACACCGACCCCTTCGCACCCCAGACCATCGACGGCAAGCTCTACGCCCGCGGCGCCGCCGACGACAAGGGCCAGGTGTTCTTCCACACCCTGGGCGTACGCGCGCACCTCGCCGCCACCGGCCGCACCGCCCCCGCCGTCAACCTCAAGCTGCTCATCGAGGGCGAGGAGGAGTCCGGCTCACCGAACTTCCCGGCCCTGATCGAGAAGCACGCCGACCGCCTCGCCTGCGACACGGTGATCGTCTCCGACACCGGCATGTGGTCCAGGGACACCCCCACGGTGTGCACCGGCATGCGCGGCCTGACGGACTGCCAGATCGACCTCTACGGCCCCGACCAGGACCTCCACTCCGGCTCGTTCGGCGGCGCCGTCCCCAACCCCGCCACCGAGGCCGCCCGGCTGGCCGCCGCGCTGCACGACGCCGACCGCCGGGTCGCCGTCCCCGGCTTCTACGACGGCGTGATCGAGCTCACCGACCGCGAGCGGGAACTCTTCGCCGAGCTGCCCTTCGACGAGGAGGAGTGGCTGCGCACCGCGCACTCCCACGCCCCCCTCGGCGAGGCCGGCAGCACCACCCTGGAACGCATCTGGGCCCGCCCCACCGCCGAGGTCAACGGCATCGGCGGCGGCTACCAGGGCCCCGGCGGCAAGACCATCGTGCCGTCCACCGCACAGCTCAAGCTGTCCTTCCGGCTGGTCGCGGGCCAGAGCGCGGACGCCGTGCAGCAGTCCGTACGCGACTGGGTCGCCGCCCGGCTCCCGGCCGGCATCCGCCACGAGATCACCTTCTGGGGCGCCACCCGCCCCTGCCTCACCCCGCTCGACCACCCCGCGCTCCAGTCCCTCGTCCGCGCCATGGGCCGGGCCTTCGAGGACAAGATCCTCTTCACCCGTGAGGGCGGCTCCGGACCGGCGGCCGACCTCCAGGACGTCCTCGGCGTCCCGGTCCTCTTCCTCGGCATCTCCGTGCCGTCCGACGGCTGGCACGCACCGAACGAAAAGGTCGAGCTCGACCTGCTGATGAAGGGCGTCGAGACCGCCGCCCTTCTGTGGGGCGACCTCGCGGAGACCTGGCGCCCGGCCTGACCGCGCACCCCCGGACCGCTCCGCGCCCGTACGCAGCAATCACCCACGCCACAGGGGGAGTTGGAAACAGCAGTGACCACCTGGACCGACCACACCGCCGGCCGGCCGCTCACATTTGGCGCGCCGAGCGGAATTGACCGCTCCGCCCATCACCGGCTCGACGAGGCATGGCTGGCGGCGGCCTGGAGCCACCCGACGACGCGCGTCTTCGTGGTGTCCGGCGGACAGGCGCTGATCGACGACACCCCTGACGGCCGCACCGAGCTGATCATGACGCCGTCCTTCGAGGCGCCCCTGACCGAGGCCCACCGCTACTACCTCGGCACCGACGACGAGGGCGTCAGCTACTTCGCCCTCCAGAAGGACTCGCTGCCCGGCCGCATGGACCAGTCCGCGCGCCCGGCGGGCCTGCGCGAGGCCGGTCTGCTGCTGTCGCCCCGCGACGCGGGCCTCCTGGTGCACGCCGTCGCCCTCGAGAACTGGCAGCGCCTGCACCGCTTCTGCTCACGCTGCGGCGAGCGCACCGTCATCGCCGCGGCGGGCCACATCCGCCGCTGCCCGGCCTGCGGCGCCGAGCACTACCCGCGCACCGACCCGGCAGTGATCATGCTCGTCACCGACGAGGAGGACCGCGCCCTCCTGGGCCGGCAGGTCCACTGGCCCGAGGGCCGCTTCTCCACGCTCGCCGGCTTCGTCGAGCCGGGTGAGTCCATCGAGCAGTCGGTGGCGCGCGAGGTCTTCGAGGAGGCGGGCGTCGTCGTCGGCGATGTCGAGTACATCGCCAGCCAGCCCTGGCCCTTCCCCTCCAGCCTGATGCTGGGCTTCATGGCGCGCGCCACGTCCTCGGAGATCCAGGTCGACGGCGAGGAGATCGAAGAGGCCCGCTGGTTCTCCCGCGAGGACCTGCGCGCCGCCTTCGACTCCGGCGAGGTCCTCCCGCCCTACGGCATCTCCATCGCCGCCCGCCTCATCGAGCTCTGGTACGGCAAGCCGCTGCCCAAGCCGTGAACGCCGGACGGTGAGCGGGGGAGCGGCCGCACGGCGGCCGCACTCCTGACGCCGTCGGGCGGCAGGCAGCAGGCAGACGGTACGCAGCAGTCGGCAGGCCGTCGTCCGCATCCCCTGTGAGGGACCGGACGACGGCCTGCCGCGTGCACACGGAGCGCAGCCATCAGGCCATCCGGCCGTCAAGCGATCCGGCCGTCAGCCATCCGGTCATCAGGCTGTGTCAGGCCCCGACCTTCTCCTTGACCTGCGCCAGGGACGGGTTGGTCAGCGTCGAGCCATCGGGGAACCGCACGGTCGGCACCGTCTGGTTGCCGCCGTTCGCCTTCTCGACGAACGCCGCGGACTCCGGGTCGTGCTCGATGTTGATCTCGGTGTACGCGATGCCCTCGCGGTCCATCTGCCCCTTCAGCCGACGGCAGTAGCCGCACCAGGTCGTGCTGTACATCGTCACAGTGCCCGCCATGCGTCCTGCGCTCCTTCGTTACGTCTTGATCCGAAACCGCCCGACACCGTACTCGGCACTCGGCGCGGCCAAGCACCACAACGTACGACGTGCCCGGGGCATTCCCCACCCCCACCCCCACCCCCACCCCTCCCCACTTCCCCGCGAGACCGCCCCCACCGGCCCCGCCTCAGCCCCACCGCCCCTCCGCGCTACCGTCCACCCGCTGCTCTCCGTTCGCCCCGCTCACCGCTCACCGCTCACCGCTCACCGCTCACCGCTCGCCGCTGAGAAAAGCAAAGCACCCTCCGCGGCCGCGTGCCGGCCGTTGTCCACAGGGGCCGTGATGCGTACGACCGGGGTGCGGTGGCTGTGGACGGGCTTTCCGGGCGGCCGCGCGGACCTGGCAGCATGGCGGGGTGACAGCAGCAACGGACTCCTCTCTCTTCCCGCAGGTGCCTGACTCGGCCGACGGGGTGCTCGACGGGCTCGACCCCGAGCAGCGCGAGGTCGCCACGGCTCTGCACGGTCCCGTCTGCGTGCTGGCCGGTGCCGGCACGGGCAAGACCCGCGCGATCACCCACCGGATCGCCTACGGGGTGCGGGCCGGGATCCTGCAGCCCGCGAGTGTGCTCGCGGTCACGTTCACGGCCCGCGCGGCCGGCGAGATGCGCGGCCGGCTGCGGCAGCTCGGCGCGGGCGGGGTCCAGGCCAGGACGTTCCACTCCGCCGCCCTAAGGCAGCTCCAGTTCTTCTGGCCCAAGGCCGTCGGCGGTGAGGTCCCGCGGCTGCTGGAGCGCAAGATCCAGCTCGTCGCCGAGGCCGCCGCCCGCTGCGGCATCCGGCTGGACCGCAATGAGCTGCGCGATGTCACGGCCGAGATCGAATGGTCCAAGGTCACTCAGACCGTGCCGGCCGACTACCCCGCCGCCGTCGCCAAGGCCGGCCGCGAGGCCCCTCGGGACCCGGCCGAGGTCGGGCAGATCTACCGCACCTACGAACAGCTCAAGCGCGACCGCGGCAGCATCGACTTCGAGGATGTGCTGCTGCTCACGGTCGGTGTGCTGCAGGACCGGCACGACATCGCCGAGCAGGTCCGGGCCCAGTACCAGCACTTCGTCGTCGACGAGTACCAGGACGTCAGCCCGCTCCAGCAGCGGCTGCTGGAGCTGTGGCTGGGGGACCGCGACACCCTCTGCGTGGTCGGCGACGCCGGCCAGACGATCTACAGCTTCACCGGCGCCACCCCGGACCACCTCCTCAACTTCCGCACCCGCCATCCGAACGCGACGGTCGTCAGGCTCGTCCGCGACTACCGCTCCAGCCCCCAGGTCGTGCACCTCGCCAACGGTCTGCTCTCCCAGGCCAGGGGGCGCGCCGCCGAGCAGCGACTGGAGCTGGTCTCGCAGCGCGAGGCCGGCCCCGAGCCCGGGTACACGGAGTACGCCGACGAGCCCGCCGAGGCCGAGGGCACCGCCCGCCGGATCCGTGACCTGATCGCCTCCGGTGTGCCTGCCGGGGAGATCGCCGTGCTCTTCCGTATCAACGCCCAGTCCGAGGTCTACGAGCAGGCGCTGGCCGACGCGGGGGTGCCGTATCAGCTGCGGGGCGCCGAGCGGTTCTTCGAGCGGCCCGAGGTGCGTGAGGCCGGCGTCAAGCTGCGCGGCGCCGCCCGCTTCGGTGCCAACGACGCGCTGCTCGATGACGCCCTGGACCTGCCGTCCGAGGTGCGGGCGGTGCTCAGCGACATGGGCTGGACGAGCAGGCCGCCGGCCGGCTCCGGGGCGGTGCGGGACCGCTGGGAGTCCCTGGCGGCCCTGGTCCGGCTGGCCGAGGACTTCGCCAGGGCCCGGCCCGCGGCCACCCTCGCGGACCTCGTCGCCGAGCTGGACGAGCGGGCCAACGTCCAGCACGCCCCGACGGTCGAAGGGGTGACCCTGGCGTCCCTGCACGCCGCCAAGGGCCTGGAGTGGGACGCCGTCTTCCTGGTCGGCCTCACCGAGGGCATGCTGCCGATCACCTACGCCAAGACCGACGAGCAGATCGAGGAGGAGCGCCGCCTGCTCTATGTCGGCGTCACCCGCGCCCGGCTGCATCTGGGCCTGTCCTGGTCGCTGGCGCGCTCTCCCGGCGGGCGGGCCTCCCGCCGCGCCAGCCGCTTCCTCAGCGGCCTGCGACCCGGGTCCGGGGCGGCGGCCGGACGCCGGACACCGGGCGCGGTCTCCGGGGGCGTCGAGCGCGGTGACGGGGCGGCGGCGGTGGCGCGGCGCCCCCGGCACCGCAGCCCGGCCCGCTGCCGGGTCTGCAACAAAACCCTCACCGATGCGGGCGAGATGAAGCTGATGCGGTGTGAGGACTGCCCCTCGGAGCTCGACGAGGCGCTGTACGAGCGGCTGTGCGCGTGGCGGGCCGAGCAGGCGGCGCGTTCCCGGCAGCCCGCCTACTGCGTCTTCACCGACAAGACCCTGATGGCGATCGCGGAGGCCGTGCCGGGAACCGAAGCGGAGCTTGCGGTCATCTCGGGAGTGGGGCGGCGGAAGTTCGACCGCTACGGCAGCGACGTGCTGGCTATCTGTGCCGGCGAGGAGCTCGTGGGGGGCTCGGGGGACGGACCCCGGGACGCCGCGGAAAACTCGTCGGAAAAATAGTTTGCGCGCGCGGAGCGCATCCCCATAGCCTTCACAAGCAACGGAGACAACGGTTTCTTTCCGAGATCCGATGGATCCGTGCTGTACTTGAACACCCTGGAACGGGATTCCCGGTCCACCGAGACGCCGAGAGGAGGCGAGCCCAGTGATCAGCATCATCGAGACCAACAAAATGACCGATCTCTCGGTCATCGCCACCTGCCCGCTCGGCTCCTCGCTCCTTGGTACCGGTATGTCCGGCTTCGGCCGCCTGTCCGGTATCGGGGTCGCGCGCCCCGAGTCGCTCGCCGTGCTGACGCGCAGCGAGCGTGGCGAGCGACCGACCGAGGCATCTGCGGTAGCAGCGGCGGCATCGGCGAATGCCTTTGTCTTCGCGGCGGCCAATGGTGCCGGATCCCGGAAGCAGTACCAGACGCAGCATGAAACGTGGGCCTACCGCGGCCACGAACCCTGGAGAGATCCAGCCTGATCGGCACGATCAGGTCGGCACCTTCCAGGGCCGCGGAACCCACACCGGGATCCGCGGCCCTTTTGTTTTCCCCAAGCCTCCGGCTAGGGGGGACCGCCACAAGCGCGCCCGCCACCAGCCGGGCCGAACAGACGAGGAACACACCACCGTGCAACTGCAGGCGCACACCCCGTCCGTAGCCACCGACCTGATCCCTCCGCCCGACCCTCAGGAGAACTCCTTGCTTCCGCTCACCGAGCTCGACGACGAGATCGACCGCCTCGGCGCCGCCGTTCCGTGCCGCACCTACGACCCCGAGGTCTTCTTCGCCGAGTCCCCGGCCGACGTCGAGTACGCCAAGACGCTGTGTCAGACCTGTCCGGTCCGTGAGGCCTGCCTCGCCGGGGCCAAGGACCGCCGCGAGCCGTGGGGCGTCTGGGGCGGCGAGCTCTTCGTCCAGGGCGTCGTCGTGCCGCGGAAGCGTCCGCGTGGCCGTCCGCGCAAGAACCCGGTCACGGCATGAACACCATCGGCACAGGAACGATCGACCGTCCCCTCACCCGGGACCCCCAGAAGCAGGACCTCACGATGAATCCCTCCCTCACCGACACCCCCGTCCTTGTGAACACCGACGCGACCGAGTCGCGTCCGAACAGGAACCTCGCGATGCAACTCATCCCAGAAGCCCTGGCGCGTGCGCATATGCACCAACGCCTCCAGGAGGCCGAATCGGAACGCAGGGCGCATCGGCTCGCGGCCGCGCGGCGTATGCAGCGGCGCGCCGAGCGCGCGTCGCTCCGTGCCCGCCGGGCGCTGGCCATGGCCGTGATGCAGTAAGGCGCTGATGCCGCCACCGATGGGGTCCGCCCGACAGGGCGGGCCCCGCGGTGCGTTGTATCCCGTTTCGCGGGTCCGGCGGGGATATCGTCGGCTGGTGGACCAGAAGACGCATGAACGCGCGGAGTTGGCCGACGGGAACACGGTGTGCGCCGGCTGTGGCGCGGTCGCCGAGGGCGCCGGGCCGAACTGGACCTGCTCCGTCGAGAACGGCGAGCGCCGCTACTTCTGCGACACCTGTGCGCGGGAGAACATCCGGGCCATCGAAGGGCGCCTGGATTCCAGCTGGTGGTGAGGCCGGCCGCCGCCGGGACCGGCTGACCCGGGCCGCCTGGTCCCGTCCGCTCCGCCGGCCGGAGCGGACGGGACGGCCTGGGGGCCTGTGCGGGGGCCTGTGCGGTGCGGCGGGCCCGGCTCAGACCGTGGTCTCCTCGACGGACTCCTTCTCCTTCCCGGGGTCCGCACCGATCTCGTCGTCCCCGAAGGTGCCGGCACCGGCGACGTCCGGACCGGCCGGCTCCTCCTCGGGGACGAAGCCGGGCAGCCATGCCTCCAGCTCGTCGCGCAGTCGTACCGTCGCCCCCAGCTGGCACAGCACCCCGATCGTGCTCAAGGTCACCCGGTGGATCAGAAGGTATGAGGGCGGCAGATTGAGCTGCTTGCCCAACTGGTGGGCGGGGGAGCGCGGATCGCCGATCCGGGTGGCCTGATGGCGCATCCAGCCCCGGGTGAAGGTGAAGTCGTCCACCAGGGCGGGCTCGATGATCGGCAGGAGATAGTCCAGCACCGCGTCCGGATCCAGCTCGATGGACTCCTTGACGAAGCCCTCCTCGCACAGCAGCTGGTAGACGGCGTCCGCCTCGCCCTCCAGCGTCATCCGCAGCGAGGTCCCGATCGTCGGCGGCAGCCCCTCGGGCAGCCGGTCGACGGTGCCGAAGTCCAGCACCCCCAGCCGCCACTCCTCGACCGGGCCGTCCGGGAAGTCCCCGGCCAGCAGCCGGAAGTTGCCCGGGTGCGGGTCGGCGTGCAGCAGGCCCGTACGGGCGGGGCCGGAGAAGAGGAAGCGGGCCAGCAGCTGACCGGCCCGGTCCCGCTGCTCGTCGGTGCCGTCCGCGATCACCTCCGACAGCGGCACCCCGTCCATCCACTCCGTCACCAGCACCTCGTCGCACTGGTGCACCACGGCCGGCACCACCACGTCCGGGTCGTCGGCGAACTCCTCGGCATGCGCCCGCTGGGCCGCTGCCTCCAGGGAGTAGTCCAGCTCCTCCGACACCCGGTCGCGCAGCTCGGTGATCAGCGGTTTGATGTCCATGCCCGGGATCAGCGGACCCAGCAGCCGGGCGAACCGGCTCAGCTGTGCCAGGTCCGACAGCAGCGCCTGGCCGGCACCCGGATACTGCACCTTGACGGCCACCTCGCGGCCGTCGTGCCACACCGCACGGTGGACCTGCCCGATCGAGGCCGCCGCGGCCGGCTTGTCCTCGAACTCCTCGAACAGCTCCCGCCAGTCCTCGCCCAGCCGCTCCGCCAGTACGGAGTGCACCGTGCTGGTCGGCATCGGCGGTGCCGCCTCCTGAAGCTTCGTCAGGGCGGCGCGGTAGGGTCCGGCGATCTCCTCGGGCAGCGCCGACTCGAAGACGGACAGCGCCTGTCCGAACTTCATCGCCCCGCCCTTCAGCTCACCGAGCACCTTGAAGAGCTGTTCCGCGGTGCGCTGTTGCAGCTCCCGGCCGACGATTTCGGCGGATCTGCCGCCGATCCGCTTGCCGAGGCCCCAGGTGGCACGGCCGGCGAACCCCAGTGGCAGCGCGGCCAGCTTGGCGGTGCGGGTGACCGCCTTGCGGGGAAGATCAGACATGTGCCCCTCCAACTCACACTGTCCCCCAACCGGGGTTACTCCGTCATTGTGGCGTGTCACGGCCGAGGATCCGAGGCGCCCGCCGCACCGGGCGGACCGGCAGCGCCGCAGCCGCACTCCGGATGCGGCTCGATCCGCACCGTCCGCACGGTGGCACACGGTGCGGCGAGCTCCATCCGCGCCCCTGTGCACGGCGGCAGTTCACCGTCGAGGAAGGTCAGCGCCTGGACGGCGGCGACCCCCGCGACCGCGGTCGCCAGTGCGGCATCACAGGCCGGCACCGCGGGGGAACCGCGCCCCGACCGCCACTGCGCCAGCAGCCGCGGCCAGGCCGGCTCCGCGTCCGTACGGCGTAGTTCATCGCAGCGGGCACAGGCCGAACCTCCGGGCAGTACCAAGGGACCCACCACACCCGTGCCCTCGATCACCCCGGCGTAAAGATGCGGGATGCCGGCCGTGAGCAGCGGCTCGGAGAGCACGGGATCGGGGGCGTACGCGCCGAGCCCGTCGCGCGGGGCGAGCACCACCAGGGACAGCCCGGGTTCGCCGGATTCGCTGACCGGGACCCTCGGCCGAGGGGTTCGGGCCCAGGGGGAGCAGCGGGTGACCAGCCGTCGTGCCGCGACGCCGCGCCGCTCACCGGTCTGCTCGGCCGCCAGCCCGCCGGGCAGCACGTCCCACGGCTGGACCGTGCCGCCGTCGACCACCTCCACCCGGCCGGTCCCCGAGGCCGAGAGCAGCGCCGCGATCGCGGCGCCGACCCGACCCGCCCCCTTGACCCGCGCCCGGACCGCGCGACGCGCTCCCATCCGGCTCAGCGCTCCCGCGGGCTCCGGATGCCGCACCGAGAGGGACGCCAGGTCGGGCCGCAGCTGTTCGAAGGCGGCCTGGTCCGCCCGTACGGCCTCGGCCGGCGGCCCGCCGGCGGTGGGGGCCTCCAGCAGCCCGGCCGCGCCGAGCCGGTCCACCACACCCCGTACGTGTTCGGGCGGGAGGTCCAGTAACGCGGCCTCCTCGATCAGTTGCTGCAGGCTGCGGGTGCCGTCGATCAGCGAGAGGAAGCTTCCGGTCGCGGTATCGACCGGGCCGACCACCAGCGCATGCGCCGGCGCCACACCGAACCGCACCGTCTCCCTGTCCCGCCAGCCGCGCCGCAGCGCGGGCTTGAGCATCGGATGCCGCATATCCGCCCCCGTCCTTCGTCGTCCGGCTCCCAGCATGCGCCGTGCCGCCGATTCCCGCGGAAGTTATCCACAGGCAGGGGGTCCCGGTCGTACAAGCGGCGCACGCCATGGAGTGGTTCGGCGGGCGAACCGTCCGCGGGGCGGGACTTCCCGCACTGCCAGCGGGTAACGTCGGGCGCGTGCCCGCCGACCCTTCCCACGGCCCAGGGGAAACACCTCTGCGCCGCGCCGCCGACACATCGCGCGGGGCTCCTGTGAGCCCCCAGGCCCGCGGGTCGGGCACCAGCGCCGTCGAGGTGCGCCGCAGCTCACGGCGGCGCAGAACGGTCTCGGCCTACCGTGAGGGCAACCGCACGGTGGTCCTCATCCCGGCGCGTATGTCCGAGGCCGAGGAGCGGCGTTGGGTCACCGTCATGCTCGACAAGCTCGCCGCCCAGGAGAGCAAGCGGATGCTGGGCGACGGCGAGCTGGCCCGGCGTGCCGAGCGGCTGTCCGGCCAGTATCTGGACGGCCGCGCCAGCCCCGTATCGGTGCGCTGGGTGACCAACCAGAACACCCGCTGGGGCTCGTGCACCCCCGCGGAGGGCAGCATCCGCCTCTCGCACCGCCTCCAGGGCATGCCGGAGTACGTCGTCGACTACGTCCTGCTGCACGAACTCGCCCATCTGCTCGTCCCCGGCCACGGCCCCCGGTTCTGGCGGCTGCTGGAGGCCTATCCCCGTACGGAGCGGGCCCGCGGCTACCTCGAAGGGGTGGTCGCGGCCGACCGGCTGCCCCATCCGCCCGCCGTCCGCGACGACTGACGCGGCGCCGGACGACATCCGCCGCGCCCCGGCATCGCCCGCTGTCGGCGCCAGCGGTTAGCCTGGCCGCGCAGAAGGAACTCACAGCGGGAGCGGGGGACGGACGTTACGTATGGCCAGGGAATTCCAGCGGGGCCACAAGGCCAGGATCGGTGATCTGACGGCGGGAACGGATCTGTACGTCGGCGTGCAGATCGCCGGGCCCGGACTGACCTTCGACATCAGCTGCTTCGGACTGGACGCCGACGAGCGGCTGTCCGACGACCGGTACTTCGTCTTCTTCAACCAGCCCAAGTCGCCCGAGGAGTCGATCCAGCTGCTCGGGGCGCAGGCCGGCGACAGCGAGTCCTTCCGGGTCACCCTCGACAAGATCCCGCCGCACATCCAAAAGCTCTCCTTCACCGCCGCGCTCGACGGTGCGGGCCAGGTCTCGCAGATCGGCCCGGGCTACCTCCGGATCGTGGCCGGCGGCGAAGAGGTCGCCCGCTACTCCTTCACCGGCAGTGAGTTCAGCACCGAACGCGCCGTCATGCTCGGAGACTTCTACCTCAAGGACGTCTGGCGGTTCGCCGCCGTCGGCCAGGGCTTCGACGGCGGACTGGAGGCGCTGCTGAAGAACTTCGGCGGCGAGGTCGCCGAAGAGGCCGAGGCACCGGCGCCGCCCACCACGGCACAGGGCGCGCCCGGCTTCGCGCCGCCCTCCGGTGCCGCGGCCCCCGCGCCGTCCTTCGGGGTGCCCGCCGCCCCCGCACCGCCGCAGCCCGCGCCCGACTTCGGCCCGCCCCAGGACGCGCCGCAAGCGCCCCCGGCCGCGCCGCAGCCCACCGAGCCGCAGGTGCACATCGCGCCCACCCTCGCCGCGCCGCTGGCTCCGCCCGGCCCGCCCGGCCCGCAGCCGCCGGCCCCGTACGGTCAGCCGGCGCCCGGTCAGGACCCGTACGGCCGGCAGCAGACCGTGCCCGGCGGCGTCCCCGGCCAGCAGGCCCCGCAGGCACCGCCCTACGGCCAGCCCGCCCCGCCGCCCGGCGGATACGGCCCCCCGCAGGGCGGGCCCGCCCCCTATGAGCAGCCGGGACAGCAGCTCCCGGGCGCCCCGTACGGCGGCGGCCAGACCCCGGCGGTTCCCCAGGGCGGCGGCCCCGGCCTCGGCGTCGTGCTGGACAAGTACAAGGAAGCCCCCACCGGTCAGCGCTGGACCCCGCAGAACAGCAAGCTGATCCGCGTCGACCTCGGCATCGACGGCCAGCCGGTGCTCGCCCGCCAGGGCAGCATGGTGCTCTACCAGGGCAAGGTCGACTTCGGCTACAAGGGCGCCGGGTTCCGCGGCCGGATCGTCGGCAACGCCACCGGCCAGGAGATGCAGCTGATGCGCTGCACCGGCCAGGGCCAGGTCTTCTTCGCCGAGAACAGCGCCCACGTCCACCCCATCGAGCTGCAGGGCGACGCCATCTGCGTCTCCGCCGACAGCGTCCTCGCCTTCGACGAGTCGCTGCAGCACGAGGTCCGCAGGATCGAGGGCCACGGCATCCCCGGTGGCGCCCTGTTCACCATGCAGTTCCAGGGGACCGGCACCCTCGTCGTCAAGACCCAGGGCACCCCGGTCGTCCTGCCGGTCACCCCGACCACCTTCGCCGACGCCAACGCCATCGTGGCCTGGTCCGCGGGCTCGCAGGTGATCGTCTCCAGCCAGGTGAGCCTGCGCCGGCAGGCCTTTCCCGGTCACTCCGGCGAGACCGTGAACCTCCAGTTCCGCGGCGCACCCGGCAATTTCATCGTCGTCCAGCCCTACGAGGTCTGAGGGAGCCCGCACGTCATGAACCAGCAGCAGCTGTCGGGCTACACCCCGACCCCGCCCGTCGCCCGTATGGAGAACCACGGCAGCGCCATGGTGAAGATCGCCATGCAGAGCGGCCAGGACGTCTTCGCGCGCACCGGCTCGATGGTCGCCTACGAAGGCTTCGTCCAGTACGAGCCGAACCCGCCCGCCGTCCGCCAGATGGCCTCCCAGTGGCTCACCGGCGAGGGCGCACCCCTGATGAAGTGCTCCGGAGACGGTCTGCTCTACCTCGCCGACTACGGCGCCGACGTGGTCTGCATCAACCTCGACGGCGACTCGCTCTCCGTCAACGGCACCAACCTCCTCGCCTTCGACGCGCAGCTCCAGTGGGGCGTGCAGCGCGTCAAGGGCATGGCGAAGTTCGCCGGCCAGGGCCTCTTCAACGTCGGGATCTCCGGCACCGGCTGGGTCGCCCTGACCTCCCGGGGCACGCCCATCGTCGTCGACTGCGGCCGCGGCGAGGACGAGACCTATGTGGACCCGGACGCCCTGGTCGCCTGGTCGACCCATCTGAAGATGAAGGGCAAGCGCAGCTTCAAGGCGTCCTCGATGATCGGGCGCGGCAGCGGCGAGGCATACCAACTGGGCTTCTCCGGCCAGGGGTTCGTCGTCGTCCAGCCCAGCGAGGACAGCACCGACCGGCTCCGGGCCCGGGGCTGAGGGGGAGGACCGAACACGCCATGCAGAGTCCGCTTTTCGCCTTCACCGAGGCGCAGACCCAGGACCGCTACGTCCTGCAGAACAGCCAGTTGCTGCGCGTCGCCCTCCAGGGCCACGAAGACCTCCTCGCCCGTAAGGGCGCCATGGTCGCCTACCAGGGGCTGCTCGAATTCGACGGCAACTACACGACGCCCGGCCAGCAGCGAGCCCGCGCACACTCCGGCGAGGGCCTGGACCTGATGCGCGTCTCCGGGCAGGGCACGGTCTACCTGGCCAACCTCGCCCAGTACGTCCATGTCGTCGGCGTCGACCACGACGGCCTGACCGTCGACAGCAGTTACGTCCTCGCGCTGGACTCCGGCCTCCACTGGGAGGTCGTCTCCGTCGACAGCCAGTACGGCATCTCCGGCACCGGCAAGTACCAGCTCAACATCTCCGGGCGGGGCAAGGTGGTCCTGATGACCTCGGGCGAGCCGCTGATGCTGCAGGTCACGCCCGACAAGTACGTCAACGCCGACGCCGACGCGGTGGTCGCCTGGTCCGCTTCGCTGCGGGTGCAGATGCAGGCGCAGACGCACTCCTCCGGGGTGTTCCGCCGGCGCGGCAACACGGGCGAGGGCTGGGAACTCAGCTTCCTCGGCCAGGGCTACGCGCTGGTCCAGCCCAGCGAGCTGCTGCCGCCGCAGAACGCCGTCGTCGGCTCCGGTGTGGCCGCCCAGTTCGGTATGGGCCAGCAGGGCGCACGGGGCATGAACCAGGGCAACATCTTCACCAACTGAGCGCCTGCGGGGCGCCGTTGACGCACGCGCTGCGGCGCCCGCCCCGGGAAGGGCGGGCGCCGTGGCGCGGGTGAGGCAGGGGTGCCGCCTAGAGAAGAGCGCGGGTGCGCTCGACCAGCTGCACCACCGAGGCATCGGCGACGCCGGGCACCTCGTCGTAGGCGAACCACCGCAGATCCAGTGACTCGTCGCTGATCGCCGCCACCGCGTCCGCCGGAGCCAACGCCGCGTACTGGACGTCCAGATGCACCGCACACGGCGTCCGGTGGCGGTCCAGCCGCACCGGGCCGCCGGGCAGCAGCGTCAGCCCCTGGGCGATCCCCGACTCCTCGCGCGCCTCCCGCAGCGCCGCGTCGGCCAGCGAGGCGTCCTCCGGCTCGCAGTGGCCGCCCATCTGCAGCCACATCTCCAGCTTGCGGTGCAGGGTCAGCAGCACCCGGCCGCCGGCCGGGTCGATCACCAGCGCGCTGGCCGTGAGATGCCCGTCCTTGCAGGGCTTCCACATGCCGTCCCGATGGGCGGCGAGGTGGTCCAGATACGCCAGCCGCAGCTGTTCCTGTCCGGGCGACGGCGCGGGCCACTCCTTGAGCACCCGCGCCGCGTCCTCGTGCAGACTCACTTGCCGCCGTCACCCTTGCTCTCGCCGGACGCCTCGTCCGGGCCGTCGTCCTCCCGGGCGGACGTGTCCGGGTCCGGCTTGCCCAGATCGGGCTTGCCGCCGCTCGCGGCCTCGCCGAGCATCTTGTCCAGCTCGGAGAAGTCCGGCTGCTCGTGGTGGACGAACCCGTCCGGGTCGTCCAGGTCCGCGGCCGTCGGCAGCATGTCCGGGTGCTCCCACAGGCCGTCGCGGCCCTCCAGGCCCCGCGCGTCCGTCAGCGACGCCCACAGCCGCGAGGCGTCCCGCAGCCGCCGCGGCCGCAGCTGCAGACCGATCAGCGTCGAGAACGTCTGCTCGGCGGGGCCACCGCTGGCCCGGCGCCGCCGCAGCGTCTCCCGGAGCTTGTCCGCCGACGGCAGATGCGGCTTGGCGGCGGCGTGCACCACCGCGTCCACCCAGCCCTCGACGAGGGCCAGCGCGGTCTCCAGCCGGGCCAGCGCCGCCTTCTGCTCCGGGGTGTCCTCGGGCTGGAACATGCCCTGCTGAAGGGCGTTCTGCAGCTCCTCGGGATGCTGCGGATCGATCTGGCCGACCACGTCCTCCAGTTTGGTGGTGTCGACCTTGATGCCGCGCGCATAGCCCTCGACGGCACCGAACAGATGCGAGCGCAGCCACGGCACATGGGCGAAGAGCCGCTGGTGGGCGGCCTCGCGCAGGGCCAGATACAGCCGCACTTCCTCTTCCGGCACGCCCAGGCCCTCGCCGAACCTCGCGATGTTACCCGGCAGCAGCGCGGCCTTGCCGGCCGGCCCCAGCGGCAGCCCGATGTCCGTCGAACCGACGACCTCACTGGCCAGCACGCCCAGCGCCTGCCCGATCTGGGTGCCGAACATCGCGCCGCCCATGGAACGCATCATCCCCAGCAGCGGGCCGGCCATGGCCTGCATCTCCCCGGGGAGCACATCGCCCATCGCCGCCCCGACGCGCTCGGCGAGCGGGTTGACCAGGTCCTTCCACACCGGCAGGGTCTCCTCGACCCACTCGGCGCGACTCCAGGCCACCACTCCCGTGGAACCCGACGGCAGCGACGTCACACCGTCCAGCCACAGGTCGGCGAGGCGTACGGCCTCCTCGACCGCGCCGCGCTCACCCGGCGACAGGCTCGCGTCCTTGCTGCCGTCCTCGGCGCCCTGCGCGACGGTCTGCCGCGCGATGTCCTTGGCCATCTCCCAGTTCACCGGGCCGCCCTCGAAGGAGAGCATCTGTCCGAGCTTCTGGAAGGCGGCTCCCAGGTCGCCAGGGTTCATCTCGCCGCCGGGGCCGCCCATGCCGCCGAAGAGCGCCGCGAACGGATTGTCCGCGCCACCGCTCCCGCCGCCGAACCCGAAGGGGTTTGCGGGGCCCTGGCTACCTCCCTGGCCGCCCTTCTGCTTGCCGTTGTCGCCGTCCTCCGGCTCCTCCGGCGGAAGGCCGAATCCAAATGGGGTGTCACTCACGGGTTTCCTCGGCTCGTAGGGCCGCCGACCAGGTGGCCGACGGCGGCTGCCCGACATCACCTCCAGCGTAGACACCCGGACCGCTTCGGGGCTCGGTGCTTCGCTGTCCCGGTGGCTGGGGCAGGATGGACGCCACCTGGTGCGCACGCATGACCACACGTCCGCACTGAAGACAACCGCTGGAGACGCCCGGTGAGTTCCCCAGATCCGACCGTTCGCGCAGCGCGAAACGCTGCGGCCCAGACCGAGAAGGCAGACAATGGCGCAGGTGGGGCCACGGACCGGCCACTGCGCCGGCCCGTGGTGGCCGTCACC
The DNA here is from genome assembly GCF_004125265.1 of Streptomyces lydicus. Classification (GTDB taxonomy): domain Bacteria; phylum Actinomycetota; class Actinomycetes; order Streptomycetales; family Streptomycetaceae; genus Streptomyces; species Streptomyces lydicus_C. The sequence goes on along the minus strand of NZ_RDTE01000003.1, from coordinate 2,965,977 downwards.
GGAGCCGCCTCCGGAGTCGGTGCGCTGCTCACCCGCGCCCTGGTCGCCTCCGAGGAGGTCAAGGAGGTGGTGGCCATCGACGAGCGGCGCGGCGACGTCGCGGAGGCGCACTGGCACGTCCTGGACGTCCGGGACCCGGCCATCGCCGACAAGCTGCGCGGCGCCGACGTCGTCGTCCATCTCGCGCTCGACCTCGACCTGGAGACCGACGACGCGGCGCGCACCGCGTACAACGTGCGCGGCACCCAGACCGTGCTCACCGCCGCCGCGGCCGCCGGCATCCACCGCGTGGTGCTGTGCACCTCCGCCATGGTGTACGGGGCGCTGCCCGACAACGACGTTCCCCTGGCCGAGGACGCCGAGCTGCGGGCCACCGCGGACGCCACCGGTGTCGGCGACCTCCTGGAGATCGAGCACCTGGCGCACCGTGCGCCCCGCGCGCACCCCGGCCTGAACGTCACCGTGCTGCGCCCCACCGTCCTGGTGGGCGGCACGGACACCGCGCTGACCCGCTACTTCGAATCGCCCCGCCTCCTGGTTGTCGCCGGATCCCGTCCCGCCTGGCAGTTCTGCCATGTCGAGGACCTGGTCAGCGCCCTGGAGTTCGCCGCGCTGGAGAAGGTCGACGGCGAGCTGGCGGTGGGCTGCGACGGCTGGCTGGAACAGGAGGAGGTCGAGGAGCTCTCCGGAATCCGGCGCATGGAGCTGCCGTCCTCGGTGGCCCTGGGCGCCGCCGCCCGCCTGCACCGCATCGGCCTGACGCCGTCCCCCGCGGGCGACCTCGCGTACACGATGCATCCATGGGTGGTCAGCGGCAGCCGGCTGCACGATGCGGGCTGGCGCCCCCGGTGGACGAACGAGGAGGTGCTCGCCGAGCTCCTGGAGGAGGTCGCCGGACGGCACACCGTCGCGGGCCGCAGGCTGGGCCGCAAGGACGCCACCGCCGCGGGCGCCGCCGGTGCCACCGTCGCCCTCCTGGGCACCGCCGCCCTGGTCCGCCGTGCCCGTAAGGCCCGCCGCCGTATCTGAGCGCGACATCTGAGCGGGACCGGGCCCGGCCGGGGACCTGGCCCGCCGGGCTGGAGAAGTCTCCATACGGCGCCCGGGACGACCGGCGGAACCGGCAATACCCCACCGTGCCCGCGTACGGCACGATGGGGGTATGTCTGGCACGCCTTCCCCTTCGTCCCCCGGCCGCGACCACCCCGGTGAGCAGGCCGCGCCGGACCCGATCAGGCTCCTGGAGATCCGCGAGCGCGCGCTGTCGGTGGACGAGGTGTTCGCGGCCGTGGGGGACTCGGCGGCCGGCGGTACGGCCCTGTTCGTCGGCACGGTCCGCTCGCACGACAACGGCGCCGACGTCGAGGGCCTGGGCTACTCCGCGCACCCGACGGCCGAGGCGGAGATGCGCCGGATCGCGGAGAAGGTGATCGCCGACTTCCCGGTGCGGGCGCTGGCCGCCGTCCACCGTGTGGGTGATCTGCGCATCGGTGATCTGGCAGTGGTGGTCGCGGTGTCCTGCCCGCACCGCGGCGAGGCGTTCGAGGCCTGCCGCAGGATGATCGACGACCTCAAGCACGAGGTGCCGATCTGGAAACACCAGACGTTCTCCGATGGGACCCAAGAATGGGTGGGGGCGTAGCCCCCTCTTCTGGGGGTGGAGGTCGGGCGACGGGAGGGCGGGTGGGGGCGTAGCCCCCTCTTCTGGGGGTGGAGGTCGGGCGACGGGAGGGCGGGTGGGGGCGTAGCCCCCTCTTCCGGGGGTGGAGGTCGGGCGAAGGCCCGGTGCGTAAGGCCGCTGTCCCGGGGCAGGCGACAGGACAGACGCGCAGGCTGTGGCCCTGTGGCCACGGGGTGGCGGCCCCCGGACACGACGCCGAACCGGTGCCTTGGGTTCCGGTTGCGTAACCCGCCCCCTGGCCTGAGCGTTGACCCAGCAGATGGTTAATCTGCTTATTCGTCGATCGCGGTCGTACAAGGGGTTGGGAGGTCGCTGATGGGTGCGCTCCTCTGGTTGCTGATTCCGGTCGGTGCGGGGCTGATTGCCGCGGTGTGGAGCAGCTGGGCCCTACGGCACCGCAAGGCCGGGGATGTCGCGGAACTCGCGGGCTACGCCCGGTTCCGGGACGCCATGGAAAAGGAGCACTCCGTGCCCGACCCCGCCTCGGACCCCGTCTGACGTTCCCGCGCCGGGTGTGCGGACGCCGAGCCCGGATGCGAGCCCCGGACCGAGCCCCGCTTCTTGCGGAAACCCTTGCGTAGGGCGGGCCCACAACCGGGCGTTCGGCCTCGTACGGACGGCCCCGCGGGCCGGTTGTCATACCCGTCCCGTACTGTCGTTCCATGCCACGCCGCACCGCGACGCTGCTCGCCTCGATCCTGATGCTGATCGCGCTGCTCTGCGCCGGGGTACTGATCCCCGTGCCCTACTCGGAGATGTCCCCGGGGCCGACGGTCAACACCCTCGGTGATCACGACGGTGAGCCAGTGCTGCAGATCTCCGGCCGCAAGACGTACCCGACGACCGGTCATCTCAACATGACCACCGTCCGCGTCACCGGCCCCGACTACCGCATGAACCTCTTCGAGGCGGTGTACGGCTGGCTCGACCACGACAACGCCGTGGTGCCGCACAAGACGCTCTACCCCGAGGGACAGACGGCCCAGCAGGCCGACCAGGAGAACGCCGAGGAGTTCAGCCAGTCCCAGGAGAGCGCCAAGGCCTCCGCCCTCAACCAGCTGCACATCCCGGTCGGCACCCAGACCGTGGTCGGTTCCGTCGTCAAGGACAAGCCGGCCGACGGGCGGCTGCACGCGGGCGATGTGATCAAGGCGGTGGACGGCACACAGGTCAAGCAGGCCGGTGACGTCGCCAAGCTCGTCACCCGGCACAAGCCGGGCGAGAAGGTGGTCTTCACGATCATCCCGGCCAAGGACGCCGCCGCGGCGGAGAAGCGGGGCAAGAAGCCCGTGACCGGCGCGAAGGAGATCACGGTCAACACGCAGAAGGCGGACGACGGCCGCGCCATCGTGGGCATCCAGGCCGGGGTGGATCACCTCTTCCCGTTCCCCATCGACGTCAAGCTGGCCGATGTCGGCGGCCCTAGCGCCGGGCTGATGTTCGCGCTCGGCATCGTCGACAAGCTCACCCCCGGCGACATGACCGGCGGCAAGTTCGTGGCCGGCACCGGCACCATCGACGACAAGGGCAAGGTCGGCCCGATCGGCGGCATCTCGATGAAGACCGTCGGTGCGCGCGACAAGGGCGCCCAGTACTTCCTGACGCCCAAGGAGAACTGCGCCGCCGCGGCCAAGGACACCCCGAAGGGGCTCACCCTGGTCAAGGTCGGCACCATAGGCGACGCCGTCAAGGCGCTGGAGAAGATCCGCAAGGGCGACACCGCGGGCCTGCCCAGCTGCAGCACCGCGGGCCGCGCCTAAGTCCTGAAGAACCGGGCCGGTGCCCGGGCCGACGCGCAGGTCAGGCCCGGGCACCGGCCCGGCAGGCCGCCGTCAGCCCTCGAACGTCGCCGCCAGGGCTTCCGCGAGGCCCGGCACCAGCGCCGAGCCGGTGAGCACCTCGGACGTGGAGTCCTTCTCCCGCAGCCGCAGCGCCGACTCGCGCCGGCCGTCCCGCAGCACGGCCACCGTCATCCGGACCTCCTGGCGGTCCGGGTGCCCCGCGACCCACTTGGCGAGCTGCGCCTCGTTCATGCCTGCGGGCTCGGAGTCCTCGGCGGACGGCGGCAGCATCAGCCGTTCCACGGTCAGCGCGCAGCCGGTGACGGCGTCGGGCCAGGCAATGGTGGCCAGGAACTCGTCCAGCGGGACACCCGCCGGGATCTCGTCCTGCTCCACGGGGGTCAGGGACGTGGTGGTGGAGTCGTCGATGCCGAGCTGGGCGGCGAGCGAGGGCTCCTGCGCACGCAGCTTGGCGGTGTCGACGAGGGCGAACAGTCGGGCGGGCTGGTCCCAGCCGAGCCCGGCGCTGTACTCGTCGATCTCGAGCACCGCGCGGGTCAGGGGGTCGGCGGCGAGGGGGGTGCCGGCAGCGGGAGAGCCAGGAAGGTCAGTCATGCTCAACATCGTGCCTTGTGTACCCCGGAAAGCGGGAACTGAGTAAAGCCTTCGTAAGTTGCATCGGTGGGTCCTACTATCGCCGGGCCTGCTCCACACGACAGCGAACTTCGAGGTGCGCACCTTGGCTTTCCAGATGCCGGACCGCGGCGGAGGCCCGACAGGGCCACGGATCAGAGTCGGCCGACCATCGCGGCGGATCCGGACCCTGCTCATGACATTGGGTGTGCTGGCCGTTCTGGCCATGCTTTTCGTGATGTTTGCGGGGTTCTGGACCGATTGGCTCTGGTACCGCTCGGTCAAGTACTCCTCGGTCTTCACCACCACCCTGTGGACCAAGATCGGCCTGTTCTTCGCCTTCGGCGTCCTGATGGCCGTGGCCGTCGGGGTCAACGTCTGGCTCGCGTACCGGCTGCGGCCGCCGCTGAGCGCGATGTCCGTGGAGCAGCAGAGCCTGGACCGCTACCGGATGGGCATCGCGCCCTTCAAGAAGTGGGCGCTGATCGCGGTCACCGCGGTGATCGGCCTGATCGCCGGTGCCTCCGCCTCCGGGGAGTGGCGGACCTACCTGCAGTGGGCCAACGCCGTGCCCTTCGGCAAGACGGACCCGCAGTTCGGCAAGGACATCGCCTTCTACACCTTCGATCTGCCCTGGTACCGCTTCCTGTTGAGCTTCGGCTTCGCCTGCGCGGTGCTGTGTCTGGTCGCCGCGGCGCTGACCCACTACCTCTACGGCGGGCTGCGGCTGACCAGCCCCGGCTCGCGGGCGACCGCGGCGGCCACCGGCCATCTGTCGGTGCTGCTGGGCATCTTCGTCTCGCTCAAGGCGATCGCGTACTGGCTCGACCGGTACGGCCTGGCGGTCAAGTCCAGCGGCCTGCGGTCGGCCGACAACTGGACCGGCCTGCGCTACGTCGACGCCAACGCCTACCTCCCGGCGAAGACGATCCTGTTCTTCATCGCGGCGATCTGCGCGGTGCTGTTCTTCGCCACCCTCTGGCGGCGGACGTGGCAGCTGCCGGTGATCGGCTTCGGCCTGATGGTGCTCTCGGCGATCCTCATCGGCGGGCTGTACCCGGCGATCGTGCAGAAGTTCCAGGTCCAGCCGAACGAGCAGGCCAAGGAAGCGCCGTACATCAAGCAGAACATCAAGGCGACCCGGGACGCGTACGGCATCCAGGACTCCGAGGTCACGCCGTACAAGGGCGACTACAAGCCCGCCGGCAAGGCGGACAGCCAGCGGCTGCGCGACGACGCCGACACCACGGCCAGCATGCGGCTGCTCGACCCGAACGTCGTCTCGCCGGCCTTCCAGCAACAGCAGCAGGTGCGCGGGTACTACCAGTTCCCCTCCACCCTCGACGTCGACCGCTACAAGGACAAGGACGGTGCCGAGCAGGACACCGTCATCGGTCTGCGCGAGCTGAACATCGCGGGTATCCCCGAGCGCAACTGGATCAACGACCACTTCAAGTACACCCACGGCTACGGTGCGGTCGCCGCCAAGGGGACCGAGGCCGCTGAAGGCGGCGGCCCCGAGTACACCGAGTCGGATCTGCCGTCCAAGGGGCAGCTGGGCTCGTACCAGCAGCGGGTCTACTACGGCGAGAAGACCTCGCAGTACTCCATCGTCGGCGGTCCGCAGAAGGAGCTGGACTACTCCGACGACAACGGCGAGAAGAGCTACAGCTACCGGGGCAACAGCGGCGTCAGCCTCTCCAACCCGGTCAACCGCGCCGCCTACGCCGCGGCGTTCGGGGAGCCGCAGATCCTCTACTCCGGAGCGATCGGCAAGGGCTCGCGGATCCTGTACAACCGCACGCCCAAGGAGCGCGTCGAAGCCGTCGCCCCCTGGCTGACCATCGACGGCGACGCTTACCCGGCGGTGATCAACCACCGGCTCAAGTGGATCGTCGACGCCTACACCACCAGCAACGGCTATCCGTACTCCTCGCGCACCACGCTCGGGGACAGCACGGCCGATTCGCTCACCGACGGCCAGCGGGCGGTGGTGGCCCAGCAGAACCAGGTCAACTACATCCGCAACTCCGTCAAGGCGACGGTGGATGCCTACGACGGTTCGGTGAAGCTCTACCAGTGGGACGAGAAGGACCCGGTCCTCAAGACCTGGATGAAGTCGTTCCCCGGCACGGTCGAGAAGAAGAGCGCCATCAGCCCGGCTCTCAAGGAGCACCTGCGCTACCCGCAGGACCTCTTCAAGGTGCAGCGCCAGCTGCTGACCACCTACCACGTCACCGACCCGGGCACCTTCTACACCGGCTCCGAGCGCTGGCAGATCCCGAACGACCCGACGACCAAGTCGGGCAACGCGGTACCGCCGTACTACCTGAGCATGAAAATGCCGGAGCAGAAGAACCGGGCGTTCTCGCTGACGACGAGCTTCACGCCCAACAAGCGCGACAACCTCGGTGCGTTCATGGCCGTCGACGCCAATGCGACCAGCGGCGACTACGGCAAGATCAGACTGTTGAAGCTGCCGTCGGAGACGCCGGTGCCCGGTCCGCAGCTGGTGCAGTCGAAGTTCAACTCCGATCCGACCATCGCCAATGAGCTCAACGTCCTCAAGAAGTTCGGCGACTCGGAGATCGAGTACGGCAATCTGCTGACCGTGCCACTGGACGGCGGACTGCTCTACGTCGAACCGGTGTATCTGCGCGGCGCCAACACCAACTACCCCCTTCTGAAGAAGGTGTTGGTCAGCTACGGCGACAACAAGCCCGTCCTGGAGGACTCCCTCAAGGACGCGCTGGACGTGGTCTTCGGCAAGAAGGCGCCCGGTACGGGTTCGCAGAACCCGCCGGGCGGCGGCGACACCGGGACCGGGCAGCAGCCGCCGTCCGGCCAGACGGTGCAGCAGGCCCTGGGTGACGCACAGAAGGCCTACGAGGAGGGCGAGAAGGCGCGCACCTCGGGCGACTGGGCCGGTTACGGCGAGGCCCAGAAGAAGCTCAAGGCGGCGCTGGACCGGGCGGCGAAGGCGTCCCAGAAGGGCGGCAAGCCGGCCGGCTGACCCCGCCCGTCCGTCCCCCTGGCCCCGTGGCCGCCGGTTCGCGCCGGTGGCCACGGGGCCGCGGTGGTGCAGAGCCGTCCCGTTGCCGTGATACGTTGAGGACACAACAGCGCGGGGTGGAGCAGCTCGGTAGCTCGCTGGGCTCATAACCCAGAGGTCGCAGGTTCAAATCCTGTCCCCGCTACTGAAGACGAAGGCCCGGATCCTCAGGGATCCGGGCCTTCGTCATGTCTTCATGCCGTCATCCCGTCATGTCTTCGGGTTCGTTACCGGTCAAAGCCGGGTCGCGCGGCAGATGTGGGGTAGGTGTGTGCTTGAGTTTGCCAAGTCGTCGTGTCGGGAAGTCGACAAACCGCTGAAGTGACCTCACTGGCTGCGGTATACCAGGTGTACGCGGGTTACAGGTGATGCGACGATGGGTCTTATGGGGGACAAGGCAAGGTTGTTGGAGACGGACCGGTTTGTGCATGCGCCCGACGACGGGCGCGAATCCGAGCTGCCGATCGACGCGATGGAGGCCGCGGAGGCCGCCGAAGCGTCCGATGTGGTGACCGAGTCCGGCCACCGCCGGGCCGCCGAGGCGGGCGACACCGCCGCCATGAGCGCCCTGGGCGCGATGCTGCTGCGCCGCGGTGACCTCGACGGCGCCGAGCCGCATCTGCGTTCCGCGGCCGCCGCCGGCGACCGCGCCGCGGCCAACAACCTCGGCGTGCTGCTGCACCAGCGGGGCTACGGGGACGAGGCGGCGGGCTGGTGGCGGATCGCGGCCGTCGCGGGCTCCGCCGCCGCGGCGCACGCCCTCGGGCGCCACTACCGCGAGCGCGGCGACGAGCCGGCCGCCGAGTACTGGCTGCGCCAGTCCGCCGAGTCCGGGCACTGCCTGGGCGCGTACGCCCTGGCCGACCTTCTGGAGCACCGCGGCGACATCGGCGCCGAGCGCTGGTTCCGTACGGCCGCCGAGCGTGGCCACCGTGAGGCCGCGTACCGCCTGGCCCGGCTCGTCGAGGACGGCCGTGACGCGGACCGGCGCACGGTCCCCGCGTACGGCGAGCTGAACCGGCAGGAGGAGGCCGAGCAGTGGTACCGCCAGGCCGCCGCGCGGGGCCACCGGCGGGCCGCGCTGCAGCTCGGTGCGCTGCTGGAGGACCGCGGCGACGTCCAGGAGGCGGGCCGCTGGTACCTGTCCGCAGCCAAGGACGGCGAGGCGCGCGCGGCCTGTGCGCTGGGCTTCCTGCTGCGTGACGCGGGGGACGAGGAGAGCGCCGCCGAATGGTGGCGGCGGGCGGCCCAGGACGGCGATGGCAACGCTGCCAACGCGCTGGGAGCGCTGCACGCCGACCGCGGCGAACTGCAGACCGCCGAGCGCTGGTACCGCGTCGCGCTGGACGCCGGGGACGTCAACGGCGCCTACAACATCGGGCTGCTCTGCGCCGAGCAGGGCCGGGAGGGGCGCGGCGAGCAGTGGTACCGCCGGGCCGCCTACGCCGGGCACCGCGAGGCCGCCAACGCGCTGGCCATCCTGCTGCTGCAGCGCGGTGACGCCGCGGGGGCCGAGCCGTGGTTCTCCAAGGCGGCCGAGGCGGGCAGCGTGGATGCCGCGTTCAACCTCGGCATCCTCTTCGCCGGGCGCGGCGCCGAGCGTATGGCGCACACCTGGTACGAGCGGGCGGCCGCGGCCGGGCACACCGAGGCGGCCCTCCAGGTCGCCATCGTGCAGCTGCGGGACGGTGCGCTGCAGGACGCGGAGCGCAATCTGCGCTGTGCGGCCGGTGGCGGCAGCTCCGAGGCGGCCTTCCGGCTCGCGGACCTGCTCGACCGCCGGGCGGCGGCCGCGGGCGAGGGGCTGGCGGACAGCGAGCGCACGGCGGACGACGAGAGCGTGCAGTGGTACGAGCGAGCCGCCCGCCAGGGGCACCGGCGCGCCCAGGTCAGGGTCGGCATGTTCGCGGCGGCCCGCGGGGACACCGTCGAGGCCGCCGAGTGGTACCGCGCGGCGGCCGAGGCCGGCAGCCGCAACGGTGCCTTCAACCTCGGGCTGCTGCTGGCCCGCGAGGGCAGCCTTCCCGAGGCCGCCCTGTGGTGGCAGCGCGCGGCCGAGAGCGGCCACGGCCGGGCGGCGCTGCGGCTGGCGCTGCTCGCCGCCCGGCGCGGTGCGCTCGCGGAGGCGCAGAGTTGGTGTGCGCGCGCCGTCGAGCTGGGGCCGCCGGAGGTGGCGGAGCGTGCGGCGCGGTTGCGGGCGGCGCTCCAGGAGGAGCTCAGCGCGTAGCGGGCGCCCCGCGGAATCCGGGAAGCCCGGGGCCGGTCCACAGGGCCGGGTCCCGGGCCGCGCGGAAGGAATTTGCGCTGGTCGTCGGCCCGGGGTTAGAGTAAGGGCAACAACGGCGCGGGGTGGAGCAGCTCGGTAGCTCGCTGGGCTCATAACCCAGAGGTCGCAGGTTCAAATCCTGTCCCCGCTACTGAAGACGAAGGCCCGGATCCTTAAGGATCCGGGCCTTCGTCATGCGTGCCGCCGTGTTGATCCCGGTATCCGGTGGCCGACCGCTTCCTCGTGGAGACCGCGGTCGACGAGCCGGCTCTCCGACGGCCAAGAACCGCACGGGCCCGGTGGTGGCTGGAAAGCGCGACGCGCCGACGACCTGACGAGCCATCAGGTTCAGGCAGGGGTCGTGCGGGCATGCGTGCGGGAGTGGGCCGATGCGCGGGACGGTGCGATATGCGGGGCAGGTCGACGTGCGGGACGGGCCGGCGAGGGGTGCGGTGACGGGATTGCTGCCGGCAGGCGTGCCGGGTACGCGAAGGAGCCCGCTGCCGGGTGGGCGCGGGCTCGACGGTGCGTATGGCGTGACGCGGTGCACGGGCGGCCCGGACGGGGGCCGGTGTACCCCGGCGTCAGGACGGGGTGCTGCAGGTGGGGCAGATGCCCCGGTAGGTCACGGTGACCTCGGAGACCTGGAAGCCGTAGCGCTCCGGCTCGGGCAGGGCCGAGAGCGGGTCGCCCTGGACGTGGACGTCGCGGATCGTGCCGCACCGCGAGCAGACCAGGTGCTGGTGGTCGTGGTGGGCGTTGGGGTCGTAGCGCTTGGCCCGGCCGTCCGTGCTCACCTCGATCACCTCGCCGAGCGAGACCAGCTCGCCCAGGGTGTTGTAGACCGTGGCGCGGGAGATCTCGGGGAGCCGGTCGGAGGCCCGCGCGTGCACCTCGTCGGCGGTGTAGTGGACGTGGTCCCCGTCGAGGACCTCGGCGACCACGCGTCGCTGCGCGGTCAGCCGCCAGCCGCGTGCTCGGAGCCGTTCCAGCAGGTCACTCATGCCATTCACCTATCAGTCAGATAAAGCCAGGGTAGCAGTGGTAGGTCCATCACCGGATCGAGTACGGCTTTCGCATTCTTCTTGACTTAGACATTGTCCAATGTAGGATCGTGATCGGCGCAAGCCAAGGGCAGGTGTAGAAGACTTTCCAGGAGGCGCACGTGTCGGTAGAGAGCACCACCGGACCGCTGACCACGGAGTCCGGGGCTCCGGTCGGGGACAACCAGAACAGCGAGACGGCCGGCATCGGCGGTCCCGGCCTCATCCAGGACCAGCTCCTGATCGAAAAGCTCGCGCACTTCAACCGCGAGCGCATCCCGGAGCGCATCGTGCACGCCCGTGGCGCCGCCGCGTACGGCACGTTCACGGTGACCGCGGACGTGACCAAGTACACCCGCGCCCACTTCCTCTCCGAGGTCGGCAAGCAGACCGAGACCTTCCTGCGCTTCTCGACCGTCGCGGGCAACCTCGGCTCGGCCGACGCGGTGCGTGACCCGCGCGGTTTCGCGCTGAAGTTCTACACCGAAGAGGGCAACTACGACCTCGTCGGCAACAACACCCCGGTGTTCTTCATCAAGGACGCCATCAAGTTCCCCGACTTCATCCACACCCAGAAGCGCGACCCGTACACCGGCTCGCAGGAGGCGGACAACGTCTGGGACTTCTGGGGTCTGTCGCCGGAGTCCACCCACCAGGTCACCTGGCTGTTCGGAGACCGCGGCATCCCCGCCTCCTACCGCCACATGAACGGCTACGGCTCGCACACCTTCCAGTGGAACAACGCCGCCGGTGAGGTCTTCTGGGTCAAGTACCACTTCAAGACCGACCAGGGCATCAAGAACCTCACCCAGGCCGAGGCCGACAAGCTCGCCGGTGAGGACGCCGACAGCCACCAGCGCGATCTGCGCCGGTCCATCGAGCGGGGTGACTTCCCGAGCTGGACCGTCCAGGTGCAGATCATGCCCGAGGCCGACGCGGCCAACTACCGCTTCAACCCGTTCGACCTGACCAAGGTCTGGCCGCACGAGGACTACCCGCCGATCGAGATCGGCAAGCTGGAGCTCAACCGCAACCCGCAGAACATCTTCGCCGAGGTCGAGCAGTCGATCTTCTCCCCGCACCACTTCGTGCCGGGTATCGGACCGTCCCCCGACAAGATGCTCCAGGGCCGCCTCTTCGCCTACGGCGACGCGCACCGCTACCGCGTCGGCATCAACGCCGACCACCTCCCGGTGAACCGCCCGCACGCCACCGAGGCGCGCAGCCACGGCCGCGACGGTGTGCTCTACGACGGCCGGCACGCGGGCGCGAAGAACTACGAGCCCAACAGCTTCGGCGGCCCGAACGAGACCGGCCGCCCCCTGTGGCAGCCGGCCACCGTGACCGGCCCCACCGGCGAGCAGGCCGCGCCCTCGCACGCCGAGGACACCGACTTCGTCCAGGCCGGCACCCTCTACCGGCTGATGTCGGAGGAGGAGAGGGAGCGCCTGATCGACAACCTGGCGGGCTTCATCTCCCAGGTCTCCCGCGACGACATCGCCCAGCGGGCGATCGAGAACTTCCGCAAGGCGGACGCGGACTACGGCAAGCGGCTGGAGGCCGCGGTCCAGGCCCTGCGCGGCTGAGAGGGCACCTCTTTGCGGCTAAGCCGCCGCCCGCTCTCGCGGAGGTGGTTGATCGCCGTGGGGGTTGCTCAATTGTCGCTGCCGTATACAAGCGAAGAGGCCGGATGCCATGGGGCTTCGGCCTCTTCGTGCGTCCGGTCTCCGTGCTCAGGCCGGTACGGCGTCGGCCCGTTCCGTGGCGGTTGACCAGCAGCGGATGATGTCGCGTACGGACACCACGCCGACCGGTTCATGGTCGTTGAGCACGATCAGATGGCGGAAGCCGCCGCGCACCATGGCGTCCGCGGCGTCGTCGAGGGTCCAGTGCGGAGCGGCGAAGACCACGTCCGAGGTGGTGTGGGTCTGGGCGGTCTCCCGGTCGGGGTTCTCGCCCGCGCCGAGGGAATTGAGGATGTCGCGCTCGGTGAGGATGCCGATACCGCTGTTGTCGTTGTCGAGGACCACGGCCGCGCCGATGCGGCGGGCCGCCATCAGCTGAGCCGCCTGTCGGAGGGTGTGTGCGGGCCCGATGGTGAGGACCACCGTGCTCATGGCGTCTTTGACGTGCATGGGCATGGAGCGGAGCCACCTCCTTGGTGAATGTGCCTTGCGAAGGGGTTCACAAGTTCACAAAGTGGGGGATTCTCATGTTCACATGCCTGTGCCGATGCAACAAGGGGCAACTGCGGGACGGGTGTCCGAATATCCGCCCCGCCGCAGGTCAGCGCGGGGAGTCGCCGAGATAGCCCAGCAGATCCTCGTGCAGCAGGCCATTGGAGGCCGCCGCGTTGCCGCTGTGCGGGCCCGGCTTGCCGTCCAGACCGGTGAACTGCCCGCCGGCCTCCTTCACGACCACCGCGCACGCCGCCATGTCCCACAGCGAGAGCTCCGGCTCCGCGCAGATGTCCACCGACCCCTCGGCGACCATCATGTACGGCCAGAAGTCCCCATAGCCGCGGGTGCGCCAGCAGTCCCGGCTCAGGTCGAGGAAACCGGGCAGCTTGCCGCGCTCCTCCCAGCCGGTCAGCGACGAGTAGGCGAATGAGGCGTCCTGGATGCGGCCGACCTGCGAGACCTGCAGCCGGGACGCGGAGGTCAGGCTGCGGCCGGTGAAGGCCCCCAGGCCGTCGGCGGCCCACCAGCGGCGGTTGAGCGCCGGGGCGGAGACGATGCCGACCACCGGGCGGTCGCCGCTCTCGCCGCGCTCCATCAGCGCGATCAGCGTCGCCCAGACCGGCACCCCGCGGACATAGTTCTTCGTGCCGTCGATCGGGTCGATGATCCAGCGCCGCGGCCCCGTGCCCTCGCTGCCGAACTCCTCGCCGAGCACCGCGTCGCGTGGCCGGGCCCGCTGGAGCTGGCCGCGGATGAGCTCCTCGGCCGCCTTGTCCGCCTCGCTCACCGGTGTCATGTCCGGTTTGGTCTCGACCTTGAGGTCGAGTGCCTTGAAGCGCTCCATGGTGGCGGCGTCCGCGGCGTCCGCGAGAACATGGCCGAGGCGAAGATCATCGTGATAGTCGGGCATGGGCGAACAGTATCGATTGGTCTGCGCAGGAGCCACACGACCATGCGCCGCCGGGCGTGTGACGGCCCCGGGCCCCGCCGGTGCGGGTGTGCCGCAACGCCCCTTGACAGCATCTGGCGCCGCGTCAATTCTGTGCGCACACCGGCCGCCTGGGCCGGCGGCCGGGGAGGCGACGGATGCCCGCAGCGCGTGAATCCCTGCTCGATGCCGCCTACACGGCGCTGACGCAACGCGCCTGGACGGCCATCCGGATGGTCGATGTCGCGGCCGCCGCCGGTGTCTCCCGGCAGACGCTCTACAACGAGTTCGGCAGCAAGGAAGGGCTGGCCCGCGCCCTGGTCCGCCGGGAGACCGAGAACTACCTCGCCGGGGTCGCCCGGGCGCTGTCACGGGGCGCCTCGGCCGCCGGGGCGCGGGGCGACGCGGCCGGCCGGGTGGTGGCCGCGGCCGCCTGGACACTCCGGACCGCCCGTGCGAACCCCCTGGTCAGGGCCGTGCTGACCGGCTACTGGAGCGACCGGCTGCCGACCCCTTCGAGGGTGCCTGACCCGGCGCCGGTGCGGGCCGACCGGTCCGGCGTCCCCGTGCAGCGTGCCGCGGCGCCCGCCGAGAGTCCGCTGCCGGGGCCCGCGGAGCTCGTCGGCCGCTTCTGCGACCAAGCGGTCGCGGCGCTGGAGCCCGACTGGCCCGCGGAGGAGCTGCCCGCCCTGGGTACCGCCTGCGAGACCGCGGCGCGGCTGACCCTGGCCTGTGTCGTCGCCCCGCCGGCCCCCGGTGCGGCGCAGGCCCCCGGACGTGAACCGGCTCGCCGCGCGCGCCGGGAGCTGGAGACGGAGGCGGTGTCCCGGCTCGTGCGGGGTGCCTTCGCCCGGACGGCGGCCGGTGTTCCGTCGGCCGGTCAGGGGGGACGGGAGAGCGCTGCGACCGTGTCGGCCGAGCAGGGGTGACGGGGCGTCACAGGCGTGTGGTGGAGGGGCCGTAAGCGCGCACCGGTGGTGACAAAAGCGGCCCCCCCCGGGCCTCTGCGTCGGCCCCGCGCCGACCGGCGCTCCCGGTTCAGTGCGCCGACCCCGACAGCTGCAGACCGACCACGCCGACGATGACCAGGGTGATGGAGACGATCTTGAGGGTGGAGACCAGGTCGCCGAGGAAGACCATGCCGTAGATCGCCGTCCCGGCCGCGCCGATGCCGGTCCACACCGCGTACGCCGGGCCGACGTCGAGCTTGCGCAGGGCCAGCGTCAGCAGGCCGAAGCTGCCGAGGGCGAAGGCCGCGAAGGCGATGGTGGGGAAGAGGCGGGTGAAGCCGTGCGAGAGCTTGAGGCAGACCGCGAAGCCGGTCTCCAGGATCCCCGCCACCACGACCAGCAGCCACGCCATGTCCCATTGCCTCCGTCAGCCAGAGCCTGTCCTGCATGAGCGACGACGGGGCGTCAGAATCACTCGTTCGGGCCCCGTCCGGGCGATCAGGGCCTGCTTGAGCACTACGCCGACCTTGGTGTGATTATGCCTTTACCTCCGACGGGTGGCGGCAAACGTCAAAGGTCAGTCGCCCTCGCGTCGTTCGCGGGTGGCCAGGAGGCGGCGCAGGGAGTAGAGACGGGCCGGATCGGCGTGCCCGTCGGCAACCCACGCGTCCAGCGCGCAGTCCGGTTCGTCGTGGCTGCAGGCGCGCGGGCAGCCCGCGGTGCCGGGCTCCAGATCCGGGAAGGCGTGGATGACCCGGGACGGATCCACGTGATGCAGCCCGAAGGACCGTACGCCCGGGGTGTCGATGACCCAGCCCGAGTCGCCGGGCAGCGGGAGCGCCAGCGCGGAGGTGGTGGTGTGCCGCCCGCGGCCGGTGACCGCATTGACGTGGCCGATGGCTCGGCGGCGCTCCGGGACCAGGGAGTTGACCAAGGTGGTCTTGCCCACCCCGGAGTGTCCGACGAACGCCGTCATCCGGCCCGTCAGCGCGGCCCGCACCCGCTCGGCGGCGCTGCCGTCGGCGAGTTCGTCGCGGTTGGTGACCAGGTAGGGGACGCCGAGCGCGCCGTAGGACTCCAACAGGGTGTCCGCGGAGGCCAGATCGGACTTGGTCAGCACCAGCAGCGGGTCGAGGCCCGCGTCGTAGGCGGCGACCAGACAGCGGTCGATGAGCCGGGGGCGCGGCTCGGGGTCGGCCAGCGCGGTGACGATCGCGAGCTGGTCGGCGTTGGCGACCACGACCCGCTCGAACGGGTCGTCGTCGTCGGCCGTACGGCGCAGCGTCGAGGAGCGCGACTCGACCCGGACGATCCGGGCGAGGGTGTCCTTGGCGCCGGTCAGGTCCCCGACGACGGCGACCCGGTCGCCGACCACCGCGCTCTTGCGGCCCAGTTCGCGGGCCTTCATCGCGGTGACCGTGCGGCCGTCGACCAGGCAGGTCAGCCGGCCGCGGTCGACGGTCAGCACCAGGCCCTCGCCGGCGTCCTCGTGCTTGGGGCGGATGTTGGTCCGGGGGCGGTTGCCCTTGGGGTTGGGGCGGACGCGGATGTCGTCCTCGTCGGGGTTCTTTCCGTAGCGGCGCATGGTGGCGTCAGCCCTCACGCTCGCCGGGCGGGGACGGCCGGAGAGCCGAGCATGTCCGTCCACATCGCGGGGAAGTCGGGCAGGGTCTTGGCGGTGGTGGCGACGTTCTCCACCTCCACGCCGTCGACGGCCAGGCCGATGACCGCCGCGGCGGTGGCCAGCCGGTGGTCCTCGTAGGTGTGGAAGATCCCGCCGTGCAGGGGGCGCGGGCGGATGTGCAGCCCGTCCGCGGTCTCGGTGACATCGCCGCCGAGTTCGTTGAGCTCTTTGGTGAGCGCGGCCAGCCGGTCGGTCTCGTGCAGCCGCAGATGCGCCACCCCGCGCAGCGTGGAGGGCGAGTCGGCCAGGGCGGCGACCGCGGCGATGCCCGGGGTCAGCTCGCCGACCTCGCCGAGGTCGACGTCGATGCCGTGGATCCGGCTGCTGCCGGTGAAGGTCAGCCCCTGCTCGGTCAGCTCGCAGGAACCGCCCATGGTGGTGAAGATCTCGCGCAGCGCGTCGCCGGGCTGGGTGGTGTGCTCGGGCCAGTCCGGGATGGTCACCCGGCCGCCGGTGACCAGCGCCGCGGCCAGGAACGGCTGGGCGTTGGACAGGTCCGGCTCGACGACCAGATCGCGGCCGAGCAGTGCGCCGGGGGTGACCCGCCAGACGTTCGGCTCGCCGCCCGCCTCCGGGGTGTCCACCTGCGCGCCGACGCTGCGCAGCATGTCGACGGTCATCCGGATGTGCGGCATGGAGGGCAGTGCCGCGCCCACGTGCCGGACCTCGACGCCCTGGTTGAAGCGCGGCGCGGACAGCAGCAGGGCGCTGACGAACTGGGAGGACGAGGAGGCGTCGATCTCGACCGGGCCGCCGTCCAGGCCGCCGCTGCCGAAGACCGTCATGGGCAGCGCGCCGCGGTTGTCGTCGTCGATCCGGGCGCCCAGGGCGCGCAGCGCGTCGATCACGCCGCCGAGCGGGCGCTCGTAGGAGCGGGGGTCGCCGTCGAAGCGGATCGGGCCGTCGGCGAGCGCGGCGACCGGGGGGAGGAAGCGCATGACCGTGCCGGCGTTGCCGACGTCGATGGTGGCCGGGCCGTGCAGACCTGCCGGGATGATCCGCCAGGCCTCGCCGCCGCCGGGTTGCACGGCGGCGCCGGCGGAGCTGGAGGAGGCGGTCTCCTCGATGCCGACGCCCAGGGTGCGCAGCGCCTCGGCCATCAGGAGCGTGTCCCGCGAGCGCAGCGGCCGGCGCAGCCAGCCGGGCTCGGAGGAGAGGGCGGCCAGGACCAGGCCGCGGTTGGTGACCGATTTGGAGCCGGGAACGGTGACGGTGGCATCCACGGCCCCGGCGGCGAGCGGGGCGGGCCAGAGGGCGGGGTGTGCGGGGCTCTCGGTCATGCCCCTTACTTTAATGGCTGGGCAAGGGTGCCGATCTTGATCAAAAGCGGCGCAACCCCGCAGAAACGTGGCAGTGACAGTGCGCCCGCCTGCCGGGGGCGGGGTGGTGGCGGATACCCCCGGCGTGGTGGCGGACATCCCGGGCGTGGCGGCGCGCACCGCGGGCGTGGGGCGGACACCCCTGACACCCCGGACGCCCCGGGCACGGCGGTACGGGATCCGGCCGGCGCCCCGGGCGTTGGGCGTCAGAGGCCGAGCAGCCAGCGCCCGCCGCCCATCAAGGAGCACAGCGTCACCACGTGGAAGAGGCCGAGCCAGAGGGCCGCCGGGACATGGGTCAGGCGCGCCAGCTGGTCCGGGTCGGAGTCCACCGCACCCCCGCGACGCCGCTTGCCCATCAGCTCGAACGGCGGCCGCACCCCGCCCAGCAGCAGGAACCACACCACCGCATAGGCGAACGCCGCCTGCACCTGCGCCGTGGTCAGCCAGGAGACCAGCACGAACGCGGCGCCGGCCAGCACGACGGTGAGCACGCCGTACGCGTTACGGATCATGATGAGCATCGCCAGCAGCAGCGCGGTCGCGCCCCACAGCAGGGCCGTGATGTGGCCCGCGGCGAGCAGCGCGGCGCCCGCCAGACCCAGCAGCGACGGTGCGATGTAGCCGGCCGCGGCGGTCAGCACCATGCCCAGACCGGTCGGCTTGCCGCGCGAAACGGTCAGACCTGAGGTGTCCGAGTGCAGCCGGATGCCGTCCAGGCGGCGGCCGGTGAGCAGGGCGATCAGGCCGTGTCCGCCCTCGTGGGCGATGGTGACGGCGTTCCGCGACAGCCGCCAGGCGGTGTGCGGGACGACGGCGCCCAGGGCGAGCACCGCCGTGATGATCACCAGCCAGAGCGACGGGGCCGGCTGGGTCCCGAAGACTCGGCTCCATATGTCGGTGAGGTGGTCGGTGTCCATGTCTCCCCTTCGTGTGGCATGGCAGTGTGGCATGCATGTGTGGCAGGTATGCAGCGAGTCGTCGCCCCGAGGACCTGGTGGGAACTTTCGGCGTTCAGCAGTGGGAGACGGCGGAGACCCTGGCGCCCAGTTGGAACGTGGCGCCGACGGACCGGGTGCACGCGGTGCTCGAACGTCCCCTCAAGGGCGCGGCGGCAGGCTCCGCCGCGCCGGACGGCCCGGTGCGCCAGCTGCGGACGCTGAAGTGGGGCCTGGTCCCGTCGTGGTCGAAGTCACCCGAGGCCGCCGCGAAGATGATCAATGCGCGGGCCGAGACGGTGCACGAGAAGCCGTCCTTCCGGCAGGCCTTCGCGACCCGGCGGTGCCTGCTCCCCGGGGACGGCTACTTCGAGTGGGTCACCGACGCCGCGGAGCGGCAGCTGGAGGAGCAGGGCCGGAAGAAGCGGCCCCGTAAGCAGCCGTACTTCGTGACGCCCGCGGACGGGTCCGTGATGGCGATGGCCGGGCTCTACGAATTCTGGCGGGACCGGACGCTGCCCGGCGACCATCCGCTGGCCTGGTGGGTGACCTGCACGGTCGTCACCACGGAGGCCGAGACCACCCCGCTGGCGGGGGCTTCCGGCGACGAGGGGCCGCAGTCGCTGGCCGAGATCCACCCCCGGATGCCGCTGGTGCTGACACCGGACCGCTGGGACGCCTGGCTCGACCCGACCCGCACCGACCCCGACGAGATACGTGCTCTGCTGGCGCCGCCGCCGGCCGGGATGATGCGCGCCTATCCCGTCCCGACCGGGGTCAGCAATGTCCGCAACAACGGGCCCGAGCTGGTCGCCGAGCTCGACGGTCCGGAGGTGGGCACGCTGTTCTGAGGCGTGTCCGGGCCGTGGCGGGCGCCGGTGGCGGGGCGGCCCGGGCCCGTGGGCCTTCCGTGGTGCCGCGCGCCGGTCCGTGGTGCCGGGCGGGTGCCGTTCGTGCCAGGCGGGCGTCTGCCGTGTCGCGCGGGTGTCCGCGGTGTCGCGTGGGTGTCCGCGGTGTCGCGTGGATGTCCGCGGTGCCCGTCCGGCCGTGGCACGGGCAGGATGGGCGTATGAGCACTGGCGCGATGGAGACCGAGACGGTCGGCACACCGGCGGGCGACGCCCGGATCACCTGGCACCGCGATGCCACACCGGCACGGGCCGTGGTGGCCGTGAGCCATGGCGCCGGCGGGGGCATCGAGGCCCGCGACCTGCGGGCCCTGGCGGCCGCGCTGCCGGCCCGCGGGTACACCGTGGCGCTGGTCGAGCAGCCGTGGCGGGTGGCGGGCAAGAAGCTGGCGCCCGCGCCGAAGACCCTGGACTCCGGATGGACCGCGCTGTGGCCGGCGCTGGAGAAGCCGGGGCTGCCGGTGGTCGCCGGCGGCCGCAGCGCCGGGGCCCGGGTGGCCTGCCGTACGGCGCGGGACCTGGGGGCGCAGGCCGTACTGGCGCTCAGCTTCCCGCTGCATCCGCCGGGCAGGCCGGAGAAGTCCCGGGCGGACGAGCTGACCGGGGCCGGGGTACCGACGCTGGTCGTCCAGGGCGGCCGGGATCCGTTCGGACGGCCGGAGGAGTTTCCGCCGGGGACGGAGATCACCGAGGTGGCGCACGCCGACCACGGCTTCGCGGTGCCGAAGAAGGCCGGCGTCGGCGAGGCGGAGTCGATGGCCGTGATCACGGACGCGGTGGCGGCCTGGCTGGACGGGATGTTCGGCTGACGGCTCGCTGCCCTTCCGGGCCAGCCCTCCGCTCCCTTCCGGGCCAGCCCTCCGCTCCCTTCCGGGCCCGCCCTCCGCGCGCTCCCCTTTGCCGGAGAGGCAAGCGGGCTTGCCACTCCGCAGGCGACCGCCCGCGGCCGGCCGCCTGCCCTTTCGACCACGCTTCCGGGAATGCCGCGCCGCATGCGGCTGTTGTGCCAGGCGTAGTACTCGAGTACGTCCGGTGAAGCACGAGGAAGAGGAGTCCGCCGCATGGGAATCGCTTGCCCGGCCCGCCCGGCCGCCGACCTGCCGTGGTCGCAGATGCAGGTGACACAGCCCGCCCTGGCTGGAGCGGCGGCCGCACCGGATCGTCGTCTATTCTCCGAATCGGGTGGGTCCGCATCCGGATCCAGGACGGTGTTGGAGGAGGTGGGTCCGGTCACCGGTACCGACGCAGGGACCGACGGCACGGCTGAGAACAAGGCTCAGGAGAGCACCGCCGAACGCAACGCGCGCTTCGAGCGGGACGCGCTGACGTTCCTGGACCAGATGTACTCCGCCGCGCTGCGCATGACGCGCAACCCGGCCGACGCGGAGGACCTGGTGCAGGAGACATACGCCAAGGCGTATGCGTCCTTCCACCAGTTCCGAGAGGGCACCAACCTCAAGGCCTGGCTGTACCGCATCCTCACGAACACCTTCATCAACTCCTACCGCAAGAAGCAGCGCGAGCCCCAGCGCAGTGCCGCCGAGGAGATCGAGGACTGGCAGCTGGCGCGCGCCGAGTCGCATATGTCGACGGGGCTGCGCTCCGCGGAGTCCCAGGCGCTCGACCACCTCCCCGACTCCGATGTGAAGGCCGCGCTCCAGGCGATCCCCGAGGAATTCCGTATCGCGGTGTACCTGGCGGATGTCGAGGGGTTTGCGTACAAGGAGATCGCGGACATCATGGGGACACCCATCGGCACGGTGATGTCCCGACTGCACCGGGGCCGGCGCCAACTGCGCGGCATGCTGGAGGATTACGCCCGTGAGCGCGGGCTGGTCCCGGCGGGGGCGGCGACCGCGGACCCGCAGTCCGCGCGCACGACGGAGTCGCACGACCGGAAAGGCTCGGGATCATGAGCTGCGGAGAGCCGCACGAGAAGGACTGCTCAGAGGTCCTTGACCACCTCTACGAGTATCTCGACCGGGAGATGCCCGAAGGGGAGTGCGCAGATTTCCAGGTGCATCTCGACGAATGCTCGCCGTGCCTGGAGAAGTACGGCCTGGAGCAGGCGGTCAAGAAGCTCGTCAAGCGCTGCTGCGGCCATGACGACGTCCCCAGCGACCTGCGCTCCAAGGTGATGGGCCGGATCGATCTCATCCGGGCCGGGGAGACCGTGCCCGAGGTGAGCGTGCTCGAACAGGCCAAGAAGGAACAGGCGCAGCGCGAACAGGCGGCGGCATCCGAGGAGGGGACCGGGCCGTCCGGGGCGGCCGGTTCCACCGATGCACGGAGCCGGACCGCACGAGCCGAATAACGCGGCCCATCACCCTAAGGGGTGAGGGGCGGGCCGATTCGTCCCGCCCGATCCGCTGATGCACCTTCCCGGGTGCGCCGGCCCCTCTATTCTCACCGGACCCCAACGCACTGCGGAGGCAGGGCGAGGGGTCCCTCTGCTCCCCAAGAGCGCGGGGGAGCGGCGGGCACGGTGAGGAGGGCGCGATGCGGGAACTACCGGCGGCCGCGCGGGGGTATATCGGCTGCGCCGTGCTGGCCGCGGCGCTGTGTGCCGCTCCGGCGTCACGGCTCGGCGCCGGCGCCCCCTGGCGCAGCGCGCTGGCCCTGGCCGCCCTGTACACACTCTGCGAACAGCTGCACCGCTGCCCGTTGGCGGGCGGCCGGATACCGTACGGCGCGGGTTCCGCGGGGGCGCCCGGGACCTTGGTCGCAGGCTGGGCCAGCCCCGTCCTGCTCGCCGGGGTCTTTCTGCTGCCGCCGCCCCTGGCCGCACTGGCCGCCGTCCCCGGAGCGCTGACCGGTCCGGCGAAGGAGCGCTCGGCCGGCGCCCGCAGGCTCTGGCACGCCGCAGAGGCGGCACTGGCCTGCTCCGCGGCCGCCCTGGTCTTCCGGGCCCTCGGCCACCACCCGCTGTCCGCACCGCGGTTCCCCGTTCTGCTGCTGCCGGCAGCGGCCGCCGCCACCACCTTCTGCGCGGTGTTCGTGGCGCTCGACGGCGGCGTGCTGGTCGCCGCCGAGCGGCACCCCCTGCGCACCGCCTGGCGCGGGGCGCTGTCCCGTTCGCTGGGGCCGCATCTGGTGCACGGCCTGGCCGGGCTGATGATGGCGGTCCTGTGGCGCAGCTCGTACGGGCCGACGGCGGCGCTGCTGGTGCTGCTGCCGATGTGCCTGTCCTGCTGGGTCTTCGCCCAGTACCACCGTGAACGCACCGCCCACCAGGCGACCATCCGCGCCCTCGTCCAGGCCGTGGACATCAAGGACCGCTACACCCGCGGGCACAGCGAGCGGGTCGGGCGCGCCTCGGTGATGATCGCCAGGGAGCTGGGCATGGCCGAGGACCGGGTGGAGGTGCTGCGGTTCGCCGGCATCCTGCACGACGTCGGCAAACTCGGCGTCCCCACCCGGCTGTTGCGCAAGGACGGGCCGCTGACGCCGCAGGAGCGCCGGGTCATCGAGCTGCATCCCGAGTACGGACACGAGATCGTGCGCGGGATCGGCTTCCTGGGCGAGGCACGGGCGGCGATCCTGCACCACCACGAGCGGCTGGACGGGCGTGGCTACCCCTACGGGCTGATGGGGCATCAGATCCCGGAATGCGCCCGGGTGGTGGCGGTCGCGGACGCCTTCGACGCGATGACTTCGACCCGCTCCTACCGCCGGGCCCGTCCGGTGCCGGCGGCCGTGGCGGAGCTGCGCAAGTGCGCCGGGGCACAGTTCGACCCGCGGATGGTCCGGGCGCTGGCGGCGTCGCTCGACCGGTACGGCTGGCACCCGGACCTGGTGACGGCGGCGGACGCGGAGCCCGGTGCGGTGCAGGAGGAGCCGGGAGCGGCCGGCCGGCAACCGGAAGCCGTCACCCCGCAAGGAGCCGGTGCGGCGGAGGGGGCCGGAGTGACGGAGGGGGGCGTTGGTGTGGTGCCGGGGGCCGGTGTGGTGCCGGGGGCCGGTGCGGCGCCGGGTGGGGCCACGGCACAGGGATCCGGGGAGCCGGGCGCCGGCGGGCGGCGACCGGTCCGGCGGTCGGAGCCGCGCCCCGAAGAGGCCGGCCGGAAGGGCCCGCGATGAGCGGCACCCCGGAGCGAACCCGGCAATCCCGGCAACCCCGGCCGCCCCGGCCGGCCCTGCCACCCCGGCAGTCCGGGAGCCGGGCGGCGGACGGCCGCGCCACCCGCCCCGGGGCGCGTGCCGCACGGGGCGGCGCCGTGATCGCCGCCGTCTACGCCCCGGCCTGCGCGCTGGCGTGCTGGTCGCTCGGACGGACGCTCTGGGAGGGCCTGGCCGAGCCGGGGATCGCGCTGGCCTTCGGGCTGCTGACGGCGGTGGGCGAGCTGGTGGGCCGGGGTGCCCGGACGGCGGCCGGGGGGCGCGGGCCGGGGGAGCGGGAGGGCGCCCCGCTCGGCGCGGCCGGCGCCCTCGCGTACGCGCTGCTCGGTGAGGCCGGCGGGCGGGCGACGACCCATGGCGTACCGCAGACCGTGGCCGTGGTCCTGGCGGCCGGTCTGGTCGGACTCGTCCCGCAGGTCGCCCGCGGCCGGGGACCGGCGCTCGACCACCTCGCCCGCCGGATCCTGACCATCGGGTTCGCCGCCACCTGCTTCCAGCCCCTCTACAACACCGGGACCCTGAGCAGCTGGGGGGCCTCAGGACCGGTCTACCCGCTGTTCCTGACCGGCCTGCTGGCGCTGACCGCGCTGTGTGACGCGGTGCTGGCGGCCGCGCTGGCCCGCGCCCGTACCGGCTGGCCGTACGGGCCGCTGCTGCGCGACGAGTTGCGGGCGCTGCCCGGCACCGGCTCGGCGATCTGTGCCACCGGAGTGGTGATCTCGCTGGCCACCGCGGTGGTCGGGCTCTGGGCGCTGCCGGTCTTCTGCCTGCCGCTGCTGCTGACCCAGTTCGCCTTCCGCCGGTTCGCGGCCGTGCGCACCACCTACCGCCAGACCATCGCCTCGCTGGCCCGCTCCACCGAGATCGCCGGCTACACCCCGCACGGCCACGCCCGCCGGGTGGCCGCGCTCAGCCGCGCCGTGGGCCGTGAACTCGGTCTGAACGAACCGGACCTGGACGTGCTCGAATACGCCGCGCTGATGCACGACATCGGCCAGCTCTCGCTCCTCGACCCGGTGCCGGACGGCGCCACCGCGCCGCTGCCGCCCGACCGGCAGCGCCGGATCGCGCTGCTGGGCGGCGCCGTGGTCCGGCAGACCGGGGTTCCCGCCGAGGTCGCGATGATCGTCGAGCGGCAGGCCGATCCGTACCGGGACCAGCCGGTCACGGCGCGTATCGTCCGCACCGTCAACGCCTACGACGATCTGTCGGGGGAGTCGGCGGGGCCGGGCGGTTCGCTGCGCGCCCTGGAGCGGCTGCGGCTGGCCACTGCGCAGGACCACGAGCCGCGGGTCGTCGAGGCGCTGGCCAGGGTGCTGGCGTGCGGCGGCCGGGCGGTGTGAGACGTAGGGACGCAGGTCCGAGACGGCGGTGCGTGGGGGCGGTGCGGAGCGGCGCTGTGAGAGGCCGGCGTGAGTTGCCGGTGTGAGTTGTCGGTGTGAGATGGCCGACTCCTCCGGGGGTGCGGGACGGGCGGCGCCGGTCGTCCGGCGTACGCCGCCCCGCCCCGGATCTGTATGCCCTGGTAAGGCGGGAAACGGTCCCCGGCCGGTCAACGGCCGCCCCGGGGAGCCCGTCTCCCCGCTGCCGACCCCGCAGTGCCGCCGCCCCGCTGTCACGGAGCGCCGGATGTCACGGAACCCATGGGTAATGAGCGCCCTCCGAGATGGGCATGGTTGGATGCGAAGGAAGCCCCTTTCAGGGGGTTCGGGGGGTCGGCGAAGGGCAAGGAGCCGCAGGGGGACCAGCAAACCAGGCTGAGCCCGACGGCAATCTGTGGCAGGTTGTCGAGTGGGCCCCTCAGACGGCCCCGGACGCCGCTCGGCACCCCACCGCAGTGGCACCAAGAGCAACCAGCAGGCGGGAATCGTGAGGATCTTCGGCAAGGTACGGCATCGGCCCTCCGCCTCGTGGCGGCAGGCGACCGACCGCGCTTTCACGCTGATCGGCGACGGCCGTTACGAGGACGCGGGGGCGCTGCTGACCCGCGCCGCGGACATGGAGCCGTGGCTGTCCGAGTCCTGGTTCAACCTCGCCCTGCTGCACAAGTTCCGGCACGACTGGGACCAGGCCAGGGCCGCCGGTCTGCGCGCGGTCGCGCTGCTGGACCGCGAGGCCGGGGCGCCCGACTGGTGGAACGTCGGCATCGCCGCCACCGCCCTGCAGGACTGGCCGCTGGCCCGCCGGGCCTGGCAGGCCTACGGCCTCAAGGTCCCCGGTGAGGGCTCGCCGTCCGGCGAACCGCTCGGCATGGCCCTGGGCAGCGCCGCCGTCCGCCTCTCCCCGGAGGGCGAGGCCGAGGTGGTCTGGGGCCGCCGGCTGGACCCGGCCCGTATCGAGGTGCTCTCCATCCCGCTGCCGTCCTCCGGGCGGCGCTGGGGCGAGGTGGTGCTGCACGACGGCGTCCCGCACGGCGAGCGGACCATCGCATCGGGCGCCGACGGCGCCACCCGGGCCTATCCGGTCTTCGACGAGATCGAGCTGTGGGCGCCTTCCCCGGTCCCCACCTGGGTGGTGCTCCTGGAGGCCGCCACGGAGGCCGACCGGGACGCCCTGGAGCGGCTGGCGGCCGACGCGGGCTTCGCCGCCGAGGACTGGTCGTCGTCGGTCCGGCTGCTGTGCCGTACGTGCTCGGAGAGCCGGATGCCCAGCGACGAGGGCGACGGCGAGCATCTGGACCCGCACGACCACAGCGAACCGGGCCACCCCGGACCGCTGGGCCACCGCACGGCGGGCTCGGGCTCGCTGTGGGTGCCTGAGCGCGAGTGCGGTATCGCGGCGCCGTCCGCCCTGGTGCGCGGTCTGCTGGACGGCTGGGTCGCGGACAGCCCGGACACCCGCGAGTGGCGGGATCTGGAAGAGGTCTGCTGAGCGCCGGGGCACGCCCCCGTAGACACCTCAGGGAGTTAACTCGTCAAGCGGCGACCGCGAGTGCGACGGGGAAGGCTGCGTCCTCATCGAACAGCTTCCGCTGCTGGAGGCAGTGGTAGAGCTGGCCCAGCATGCGATTAAACAGGTTCCTCTGGGCGGATGCGTGCCAGTCTCCGTGGTCGTCTCGGCGTCGCCGGTAGTGGGCATTGGCGCCGGGTGAGGCAGTGATCGCGGAGAAGGCCCAGAGATAGCCGGCGTGGTTGAGGCGGTCGTTTTTCACCCAGCGTCGGGTGATGGACGACTTCTTCCCGGAGGCTCTGGTGATGGGTGAGGAGCCGGCGTAGGCCTTCAGGCCGCGGGCGTCGGCGAACCGTGTGCGGTCGTCTCCGATCTCGGCGAGCACCCGGGCGCCGAGCTGGACACCGAGTCCAGGGAAGCTGAGCAGGATGTCAGCGTCCGGGTGCTGAGGGAAAGCCTCATCCACCGCCTTGGCCAGGTCGTCGGCGGCGGTGCAGGCGGCGTCCAGCTGCCCCAACAGGGCGAGCATTTGCTTGCCGAGCGCGTCCTCGACCAGCGGCGGCTGATGGGCCCAGTCGGCGCGGAAGACCTCACGTAGCCGCACAGCCTCGGCCTCAATGCCGCGCTTGCGGCCGGCGCGCTTGAGCGCGGCCTGGATCTGCGTGCGGGTCAGCCGGGCGGCCCTGGCGGGGGTGGGGGCGGTCTTCATGAGTTCCCGGGCCTCGGGCCGGCACAGGCCGTTCGTCCAGGTAGAGAAGGCGTCCAGCGCTGCGGGGTAGTACTCGCGCAGGAGCGAGCGGAGTTGGTTGGAAAGCTGCTGCCGGTTCCAAATCGCGTCCTGCTGAGCGCGGGCGAGGACAGCGATGGCTCGGGCCAGGTCCGAGTCGTTCGGCAGGGCCCTGTGGGCGTGCATGTCGGTCCGGAGCACGTTCGCGAGGACGAGAGCGTCGCCATGGTCGGACTTCTTGCGCGAGACGCTGTGCCGATCGCGGTAGCGGGCGGCGGCCATCGGGTTGATCGCGAAGACCTGGCGCTTGCCGGTCCGCAACACCGCCACCAGCAGGCCCCGGGACGTCTCGATCGCCACCGGGATCGGGGCGTCCTCGGTGTCGCCGTGCTCGGCGAGCAGGTCCAACAGCGACTGATAGCCGGCTGCGTCGTCGCTGATGCGTCGCTTGGCCAGCAGTTGGCCCGAGTCGTCGACTAAGGCGACGTCGTGATGCCGTTCCGCCCAGTCGATTCCGCAGTAGATCAAGTTTTTCCCTCCCCAGGGCGCGGGTGTTTGCGCTGGTCACGAGCGCATGCGGGCCACGCAGCGACCTAATCCCAGGCCTCAACCACAACGGGCCGGGCCGACACCTCAGTAGCAGTTCGTGGCACCAGCTCACCCCACGGGCCTCGGTCTATGCAGGAGCTCAAATGGCTCGGGCAATTCGAGAGGTCACCGCGCGGCGGGCTCGTACCACGAAGATCAACGAGCGACTACCGCTGATGGTGGTGGCGGCCACGAGGACGCCGGACGCTGCCGCTCTGAGCAAAGGCATCTATGCCTGGCTGCGAGAAGGCCTCCGTCCGGCGCCCACGCGACCGCCACCACCCTGAGCACCAGGACCGCGCACGCGATCTACGGGAAGGCATCACGTGCCCAGCTGTAGGCAGATGTCACGGCCCGGCGCTCGAACAATCCCCAGGAACCTTGGTCCCGGGGGACCGCCGCTAACTACGGATTAGGCTGTAGGGCGACTACTCAGGGTTTTCAGGAAGGCGTACGGCGGAGATGGCCCAGCAGCCTGTTTTTGATCAAGACGGTGATCAGCGCGTGGACGAAGCATTCATCGATGACGTCACGGACGCGGAGGAGCGGGAGACCGCCCACCGCGAGCGCGGCACCTCGCGGCCGATCACGGTCGTCGGCAACCCCGTGCTCCACAAGGAGTGCAAGGACGTCACGGAGTTCGACGACCGGCTCGCGCAGCTCATCGACGACATGTTCGCCAGCCAGCGCACCGCCGAGGGCGTGGGCCTGGCCGCGAACCAGATCGGTGTGGACCTGAAGGTCTTCGTCTACGACTGCCCCGACGACCAGGGCGTCCGGCACGTCGGCGCGATCTGCAACCCGGTCCTGGACGAGCTGCCCGCCGAGCGCCGGATCCTGGACGACTCCAACGAGGGCTGCCTGTCCGTGCCCGGCGCCTACGCCTCGCTGGCCCGCCCCGACTACGCCGTGGTCCGCGGCCAGGACGCCAAGGGCGAGCCGGTCGCCATCGAGGGCACCGGCTTCTTCGCGCGCTGCCTGCAGCACGAGACCGATCACCTCTACGGCTACCTCTACATCGACCGGCTCAGCAAGCGGGACCGCAAGGACGCCCTGAAGCAGATGGCCGAGCTGGAGCCGCGCTACCCCGTCGTCGCCAACGACTGACGCCAGGGCCTGTCGGGCACCCGGCCGGCGGCCGGGCGCCCGGAAGACGGGAGCGCGATCACGAGCTCTGCTGGTAGGCGTTCCAGACCTTCGGCGGGAGGGCCGTCCCCAGCCCGGTGCCGGAACCGCCGACGCCCTGCAGCGGCAGCAGATCGGGCGCGCCCGGTTTGTTGCGGAACATGGTGACGGCGGTGGTCGGTTCGTCTCCGCCACCGGCGCCGGGCGCCGGTTCGGGGCGGACAAGGCTCCCCTTCTCTCCTCCGACGGTGGGAACGGAGCCGAACTCCGGGCCGCCGCCCCTGGGGCTGCCGATGAACCACGCGGACTTCATCCGGTCGCCCGGCTCCGTGCGGCCGGCCGCGACCGCCTGCCCGGACGCCGCGTCCGGCTGCCCCACGGAGCGCCGGCCGACTCCCTCCAGAACGTTGGACACCTGCTGGGCGACCCCCGCGTCGAGGACCTGTACGGGCTCGCGGCGGTGGAAGCCGGGCACCTTCTTGCCGTCGTGGGTCATCGAGGTCACCGCGTAGGGGTCGGTGTGCAGCCCGCCGTTGACGAAGGTGGTGTAGGCGCTCGCCATCCGTATCGCGCTGGGGGCCGAGGTGCCCAGCGGGAAGGTCTGCTCCAGGCGGGCCATGCTCTCCTCGCGCAGGCCCGCTTCCACCGCGAGATCCCGGATCCGTTCCAGCCCGAGCTGCTGCCCGGCCTGGACGAACGGAGCGTTCTGGGCCTTCAGCAGACCCTCGCTCAGATTCCCGAACCCGGCCTTCCGCCGGGCCGCCGCCGCTTCCGCGGTGTCCGGGGCGGCGCCGTCCGGCCGCTGGAGCGCGGCCGCCAGCACGAACGGTTTGAAGGCGGAGCCGGCCGGGACCGCCGTGGTGTCCGCGTTGTTGCTGAAGTGCCGGGTGGCGTCCGCACCGCCGTAGACGGCGACGACCGCCCCGTCCTTGGGGCGTACGGACGCCGCGCCGAACTCCACATAGTTGTCGGCCGCGCGCTTTTTGGGATCGATGGTGTCCCGGCGGACGTCCTTCACGGCTTTTTCCAGCCGGTGGGTGCGCTGTTTGTCGAAGGTGGTGTGAATGCGGTAGCCGCCGCGCGCCAATTCCTTGTCGGTCAGGCCGGTATCGGCCTTGATGAACTTATTGGCGACATCGACGAGATAGCCGGTCTGGCCGGCCTGGCTGGTGGGTTTCGACAATCCCCGGGGCTCCGGGAAGGTGCGGTACTTCGCCCGCTCCTCCTGGCTCATCTTCCCGGTGGCGACCTGCCGGTCGAGTATCCACTTCCACCGGGCCACCGCCCGCCGGTGATTGGCCGCGCTCAGCCCCGGATCGTACTGTTCCGAACCCTTCAGCAGGGCCGCCAGCACGGCGCCCTGACTGGGGTCCAGGTCCTTGGCGTCAATGCCGTAATACGCATGGGAAGCGGCCTGGATACCGTACGAACCACGGCCGAACCAGCTGGTGTTGAGATAGCCGCGCAGAATCTCCTGCTTGGACTTCTGGTTGCTCACCTTCAGCGAGATGATGAATTCCTTCACCTTGCGGGTGACCGTCTGGTCCTGCGAGAGATAGGTGTTCTTCACATACTGCTGGGTGATGGTGGAGCCGCCCTGGGTCTCCTCGCCGGAGACCATGTTGACGAGGGCGCGCCCGATGCCCTGGAGCGAAACACCGGCGTCGCTGTAGAAGGTGGCGTTCTCCGCCGCGATCACGGAATTCTCGACGGAGTCGGGCACCTTGTCGAGGGTGACGTTCTGCCGGTTCACGGCGCCGACGCTCACCATCTGGCTGCCGTCCGCCCAGTAATAGACGCTGGCCTCCTGACCGGCGAGCGCATTCTCACCCGGTATGCCGACCTGTGCGTACACCACGGCGAACAGCCCCGCCAGACCGCCCACGCAGAGCGCGACGGCGCTCAGCCACTGTCTCCATGACGGCAGCCAACGGCGCGGACCTTCCCGCCCCTGACGTGGATAGTCGATGAACCGACGACGCCCCTTCGTGCCCTTCATACCCGAGTAGATGTGGCGGCCCCGGCTCCGGTTGCGGAGGTAACAGAACGCTCACAAACGGCGGGTGGGCGGGACGAAGAGGCGTCGCGGTACGTCTTCCAGAACCTTCTAGAAGTCGTCGTCGAAGGAGACCGAGCCCTCGACGGCTACCTGGTAGGCGGACGCCCGGCGCTCGAAGAAGTTGGTCAGCTCCTGGACGTTCTGCAGCTCCATGAAGGAGAAGGGGTTCTCCGATCCGTAGACCGGCGCGAAGCCGAGCCGCTGCAGCCGCTGGTCGGCGACGCACTGGAGGTATTCGCGCATCGAGTCGGTGTTCATGCCCGGCAGGCCGTCACCGCACAGGTCGCGGCCGAACTGCAGCTCCGCCTCGACGGCCTCCTTGAGCATCTCGGTGACCTGCTGCTCCAGCTTGTCGTCGAAGAGGTCGGGCTCCTCCTCGCGGACGGTGTCCACGACCGAGAACGCGAACTCCATGTGCATGGACTCGTCGCGGAAGACCCAGTTGGTGCCGGTGGCCAGGCCGTGCAGCAGGCCCCGCGAGCGGAACCAGTACACGTACGCGAAGGCGCCGTAGAAGAACAGCCCCTCGATGCAGGCCGCGAAGCAGATCAGGTTCAGCAGGAAGCGGCGCCGGTCGGCCTTGTCCTCCAGCCGGTCGATCTTCTCGACCGAGTCCATCCAGCGGAAGCAGAACTGGGCCTTCTCCCGGATGGACGGGATGTTCTCCACGGCCGCGAAGGCGGCGGCGCGGTCGTCCGGGTCGGGAAGGTAGGTGTCCAGCAGCGTCAGATAGAACTGGACGTGCACGGCCTCCTCGAACAGCTGCCGGCTCAGGTACAGCCGCGCCTCGGGGGAGTTGATGTGCTTGTAGAGCGTCAGCACGAGGTTGTTGGCGACGATCGAGTCACCGGTCGCGAAGAACGCGACCAGTCGGCCGATCATGTGCTGCTCGCCCGCCGAGAGCTTCGCGAGGTCGGCGACGTCGGAGTGGAGGTCGACCTCCTCCACGGTCCAGGTGTTCTTGATCGCGTCGCGGTAGCGGTCGTAGAACTCGGGGTACCGCATGGGGCGCAGCGTCAGCTCGAAGCCCGGGTCGAGGAGGTTCTTGGTGCCGGTGGTGGCGGTGTGCGTGGCCGCCGCGGTGGTGGTGGTCTGGTCGATGGACATTTACTGGCAGGCCTCGCAGGACTCGGGGTTTTCCAGGGAGCAGGCGACCGCCTCGGGGTCGGTGGCCTGCTGCGGTACGGGGGCGGTGGCGGCGGCCGAGGTGCCGCGTGCCGACTGGGCGATCCGGGTCGCCGGCCGCGACCGCAGGTAGTACGTCGTCTTGATGCCGCGCTTCCAGGCGTAGGCGTACATCGAGCTGAGCTTGCCGATGGTCGGCGACGCCATGAAGAGGTTCAGCGACTGGCTCTGGTCGAGGTAGGGCGTACGGGCCGCGGCCATGTCGATCAGCGAGCGCTGCGGGATCTCCCAGGCGGTGCGGTACAGCGCCCGGATCTCCTCGGGGATCCAGGTGACGTCCTGCACCGAGCCGTTGGCCTCGCGCAGCGCGTCCCGGGTCCGGGCGTCCCACAGCCCCAGCGCCTTGAGCTCTTCGATCAGGTAGGCGTTGACCTGCAGGAACTCACCGGACAGCGTCTCGCGCTTGAAGAGGTTGGAGACCTGCGGCTCGATGCACTCGTACACGCCCGCGATGGAGGCGATGGTCGCGGTCGGCGCGATCGCCAGCAGCAGGGAGTTGCGCATGCCGGTGGCCGCGATCCGGGTGCGCAGCGCCGCCCAGCGGTCCGCCCAGCGCGGCTCGGCGTTGGGGTAGTGGTCGGGGTGCAGCACCCCGCGGGCGGTGCGGGTCGCGGACCAGGCCGGGTGCGGGCCGTGCCGTTCGGCGAGGTCGGCCGACGCCTCGTAGGCGGCGAGCATGATCCGCTCGGAGATCCGGGTCGACAGCTCCCGCGCCTCGGGCGAGTCGAAGGGCAGCCGCAGCCGGAAGAACACGTCCTGCAGGCCCATCAGGCCCAGACCGACCGGACGCCAGCGGGAGTTGGAGGTCCCGGCCTGCTCGGTCGGGTAGAAGTTGATGTCCACGACACGGTCGAGGAAGGTGACGGCGGTACGGACGGTCGCGTCCAGCCGCTCCCAGTCCATCTCGCCGTTGTCACCCAGGTGCGCCGAGAGATTGACCGACCCCAGGTTGCAGACCGCGGTCTCCCCGTCGTTGGTCACCTCCAGGATCTCGGTGCACAGGTTGGAGGAGTGCACGACCTGGCCGGGCTCGGCGGTCTGGTTGGCGGTGCGGTTGGCGGCGTCCTTGAACGTCATCCAGCCGTTGCCGGTCTGCGCCAGGGTGCGCATCATCCGGGAGTACAGCACCCGGGCGGGGATCTGCTTGAGCGCCCGGCCCTCGGCCTCCAGCTTGCGGTAGGCGGCGTCGAACTCGTCGCCCCACAGGTCCACCAGCTCGGGGGCGTCCGAGGGCGAGAACAGCGACCAGTCGGCGTCCGCCTCCACCCGGCGCATGAACTCGTCCGGGATCCAGTGGGCGATGTTCAGGTTGTGGGTGCGACGGGCCTCCTCACCGGTGTTGTCGCGCAGCTCCAGGAACTCCTCGATGTCCGCGTGCCAGGTCTCCAGGTAGACGCAGGCGGCGCCCTTGCGCCGGCCGCCCTGGTTCACGGCCGCGACCGAGGCGTCCAGGGTGCGCAGGAACGGCACGATGCCGTTGGAGTGCCCGTTGGTGCCGCGGATCAGCGAACCGCGGGCGCGGATGCGGGAGTACGACAGGCCGATGCCGCCCGCGTGCTTCGAGAGCCGTGCGACCTGGTGGTAGCGGTCGTAGATCGAGTCCAGCTCGTCCAGCGGCGAGTCCAGCAGGTAGCAGGACGACATCTGCGGGTGGCGGGTGCCGGAGTTGAACAGGGTGGGGGAGGAGGGCAGGTACGACAGCGAGCTGGTGAGGCGGTAGAGCTCGGCGACGTCGTCCAGGGCGCGCTCGCTCTGGTCTTCTGCCAGGCCGCAGGCCACCCGCAGCAGGAAGTGCTGCGGGGTCTCGATGACCTGACGGGTGGTGGGGTGGCGCAGGAGGTAGCGCGAGTGCAGGGTGCGCAGCCCGAAGTAGCCGAACCGGTCGTCGGCACCGTCGGCCAGCGCCCGCTCGACCAGCGCGTCCAGCCGGGCCGCGTGGGTCGCCACGAACTGCGCGGTCTCGTCGGCGATCAGGCCTTCGCGGTGGCCGGTCGCGACGGACGCGGAGAACGAGACGGCGCCCTGGCCGGCGGCCTCCTCGGCGACGGCGAGGGTGAGCAGACGCGCGGCGAGCTTGGAGTACTGCGGCTCGTCGCCGATCAGTCCGGCCGCGGCATCGGTGGCCAGCGACCGCAGTTCGGCCTCGTCCGAGCCCGCGTGCCGGCCGCGCAGCGCGGCGGCGGCCACCTTGCCGGGGTCGGTCGCGGTCAGGTCCTCGGTCAGCTCGGTCAGGGTGCGCAGCAGGGCGACGCCCGGACCGTCCTCGCCCGCTCCGTTGCCGGCAGCAGCGGCAGGCGTGGCCACCACGGGCGGTGCGACCTCGGCGTCTGACGCGGGCTCCGTTGGCGCGATGGTCACGTGATGCTCTCCCTCACTCGGCGGGGGCCGGGAGGGGAGGGACGCGACGGGCGCACGCGGGCATGCGGCACCCCGAAAACGTCAGGGGTGCGCGGGCACACCACGCGGCGTCCACCGGCCCAACCCTCGGGGCCCGGACGTATCGACACCCGCACCCATGGCGGTGCGGACGTACCATCGGCAGGTCCTCGGACTACACGAGCGCACGCCACAGCCGGTGTCCGGCCGGTCGAGCGCGCTCCCACACCGTTGCGGGACAGTTCCGGATTCGCACCGGATTCCCCTGCGGCGACAGCGAGGACGAGCATACATGTGGGGGTGGCTCCTCATGCGCACCCCCACATCTAGTGTGTCGTGAGTGATCACACAGTGTCTGTCAGTGGCTTCGGCTAGGGTCGGTGACACGTTCTCTGTTCCGTCCCGTGGAAGAAGGAGAAGGCCTCATGACCGCGCTCGCCGACCCGCCGCCGCACATCATGGAGACCGAGCATTTCGAAGAGGCCGCCCGGATACTCGCCCGCCTGGAAGAAGGCGCGCGGTTGGAACTCATCGACGGGAAGGTCAAGAGCAAGCCCATGCCGGACGGGGATCACGGACGGATCATTCAGTGGTTGCTTCGCATCTGCATGCAACACAGGCCGGAGCTTTTTCTCGATCCGAATCAGGGCCTGAAGGCGGAGGCCTACCGGAAGGGCCGCCTTCGTCCGGACGCCTCTCTCGTGCCGTGCGATGCCTTCGTGGGCCAGGGTGAATGGGCGGACCCCGACCCGGTGCTCATGGTCGTCGAAGTCACTTCACATGACTCGGACACCGAGCAGCGCGACCGAGTGGAGAAGCCCCGTGCGTACGCGACGACCGGTATCCCGCTGTACTTGTTGATCGACCGCCAAGCTTGTCAGATCGTGGTCTACAGCGAACCCGATGACGGCCGCTACGAGACCATTCATACCGTGCCGTTCGGCAAGGTGCTTCACCTCCCCGACCCCGTCGGCATCACCCTCGAAACCGAGCAGCTGAAGGACTGGGTGGGCTGAACGGCGAACGCCAACGGGCCGCCGTGCTCCCGGAGGAACGCGGCGGCCCGTGAAGGGTGCGGCAGCGGGTGGCTCAGTGTCCGGCCGGTGCCCCTGCCGTCGCCGGCGGCAGATCGACGGTGACGCCCTTGTCACCGGCGTCCGCCGTGTAGTCGGCGGGGCTGGTCTCGTCGATGCCGTCGGGGGCGCCTGCGGCCTTCAGGGCGAAGGTCAGGACGACCGTGACCACGAGGTTCAGCGCGAAGGCGGTGAGGCCGATGTAGCCGATCTCGCCGATGCCGGGGATCTCCTTGCTGGAGCCGCCGAAGTGCTTCTGGGTCGGGCTGGCCACGCCGTAGGCCGCGAGCGTGCCGTAGAGCATGCCGACCGCCCAGCCGATCAGCAGCGCCCAGCGGTGGAACCAGCGGGTGAAGAGCCCGCCGACCAGGGACGGCATGGTCTGCAGGATCCAGATGCCGCCCAGCAGCTGGAAGTTGATCGCGACGGTCTTGTCCATGGTGAGGACAAAGACCAGCGCGCCCACCTTCACCAGCAGCGAGACCAGCTTGGCGACCTTGTGCTCCTGCTCGGGCGTGGCGTCCGGCTTGAGGAAGTCCTTGTAGACGTTGCGGGTGAACAGGTTCGCCGCGGCGATGGACATGATGGCCGCGGGCACCAGCGCGCCGATGCCGATCGCGGCGAATGCCACACCGGTGAACCAGCTCGGGAACATGTCCTCGAAGAGCTGCGGGATGGCCAGCTGCGGGTTGCCCTGGATGTCCGTGCCGGCCTTGACGGCCATGAAGCCGAGCAGCGCCAGCAGGCCCAGCATCAGCGAGTACAGCGGCAGGATGGTGGTGTTGCGCCGGATCACATTGCGGCTGCGCGAGGACAGCGTCGCGGTGATCGAGTGCGGGTACATGAAGAGCGCCAGGGCCGAGCCGAGCGCCAACGTCGCATACGCCCACTGGTTGTTGGCGCTGCTGATCAGTTCGCCCCGCGGTTTGCCGGGGACCGGTCCTGGCTGGGCGAGCGCCTTGCCGGCCGAGTCGAAGATCGCGTCGAAGCCGCCGAGCTTGATCGGGATGTAGATGATCGCGACGGTGATGACGAGGTAGATCAGCCCGTCCTTGACGAACGCGATCAGCGCCGGCGCCCGCAGACCCGAGGAGTAGGTGTACGCGGCCAGCACGGCGAACGCGATCAGCAGCGGAAGGTCCTTGACGAACCAGTTGGTGTGCTCACCGCCGCCGATGCCCATCACGTCCAGGACGGCCTGGATGCCCACCAGTTGGAGTGCGATGTACGGCATCGTGGCGAGGATGCCGGTGAGCGCCACGGCCAGCGACAGGCCCTTGGAGCCGAAGCGGCCGCGCACGAAGTCGGAGGTGGTGACATAGCCGTGCTTGTGCGAGACCGACCACAGGCGGGGGAGGAAGGTGAAGATGAGCGGGTAGACCAGGACCGTGTACGGCACGGCGAAGAATCCCGACGCCCCCGCCGCGTAGATCGCCGCCGGTACGGCCACGAAGGTGTACGCCGTGTAGAGGTCGCCGCCCAGCAGGAACCACGTCACCCAGGTGCCGAAGCTGCGGCCGCCCAGCCCCCATTCGTCGAGGTTGGCGGACTGCTCGGCCTTGCGCCAGCGGGCGGCCAGGAATCCCATGACCGTCACGGCCAGGAAGAAGAAGACGAAGACGGCGAGTGCCACGCCGTCGATGCCCTTGGTGGAGGAAGCGGCAAGCGCCTCGGAGGCGCCCGTCGCGATCGCGGTGGGAGTCACTGGGCCGCACCGCCCTTGCGGGCGCGCTGCTCACGCTGTACGAGCTGGTACGCGATCATGGTGAGCACCGTCGAGACCAGCACCCACGCCATCTGGTACCAGTAGAAGAACGGGATCCCGATGAGCTTCGGCTCGATCCTGGCGTACGAGCTCACCCACAGCAACGCCACGAACGGAGCGATCAGGCAGACCCCGGCCACCACGCGCGTGGGGGTGATCACCTGTCTGCGATCCGGCGATTCGACTGACTGTGTCATGGCCATGGCTCCGTCCCCTGGGCTGTGGCTGTCTCCTGTGAAATGCCTGGAAATCTATGGCAGGGCCGTGGCGCGCGTCACTAGCTGTCCGCATATCGGTATGGAGAATCCACCTGCGGACAGCCCGTGGGGCGGCCGATGACCTGGTTCATCCCGGTTGGTACCGGAATTGCCGCAGTGAGGGCGGGGTGGGAGCGCCGAGAGGTGCATCGCCGTACCCCCGGGGGGGGGCGGGGATCGTTCGTCGGGAGGGCTGGCGCCCATGTAGCGGCCCTCCCGTGCGGCCCTCCCGCGCGGTGCTCAGTCCGTCGGGCGGCGCAGTCGGGCGACGAACTTGTAGCGATCGCCCCGGTAGACCGAGCGCACCCACTCCACCGGCTGTCCCTGTGCGTCGAGCGAGTGCCGGGAGAGCATCAGCATCGGCAGGCCGACGTCCGTGCCCAGCAGGCCGGCCTCGCGCGGGGTGGCCAGCGAGGTCTCGATGGTCTCCTCGGCCTCCGCCAGGCGGACGTCGTACACCTCGGCCAGCGCGGTGTAGAGGGAGGTGTACTTGACGAGGTTGCGGCGCAGCGCCGGAAAGCGCTTCGCCGACAGATGGGTGATCTCGATGGCCATCGGCTCGCCGCTGGCCAGCCGCAGCCGCTCGATGCGCAGCACCCGGCCGCCGGTGGCGATGTCCAGCAGGCCGGCGAGCTGGTCGTCGGCGGTGACATAACCGATGTCCAGCAACTGGGAGGCGGGCTCCAGGCCCTGGGCCCGCATGTCCTCCGTATAGGAGGTCAGTTGCAGCGCTTGGGACACCTTGGGCTTGGCGACAAAGGTGCCCTTGCCCTGGATGCGCTCCAGCCGGCCCTCGACGACCAGCTCCTGGAGGGCCTGACGCACCGTCGTGCGCGAAGTGTCGAACTCCGCGGCGAGGGTGCGCTCGGGCGGGACCGGGGTGCCGGGCGGCAGGGTCTCGGTGATCTCCAGCAAGTGCCGCTTCAGGCGGTAGTACTTGGGTACCCGCGCGGTCCGCGTGCCGCCGCCGCTCTCGGCACCGTTGCCCCCGTCCGTCTCCATGACCCGCCTCTCCGACTCCTGTCGCGCTGCCGTCACCGGCTCCTCCGTACGTAGCGGCTCACATCGTGGCACGGGTGGGTTCCCGCGCTCCCGTGCAGGTCCCCGCTCGTCCGATGTCGGTCCGGTAACGGACCTGACAGCGACTCTTATACACCCTTGACACCCCAAAAGGTCTAGGCCAGGCTGCGGGCGCTGGTCTAAACCATTAAAGACCACGCCCGGTCTCGGGGGGAGAGCGCAATGAAGCGTGGGTTCATCGCGGCGACGGCGGCCGTGGGCCGGCTGCCTCTGCCCCCACGCCACGGCGCTCGTGCTCGCGCCTCCCCTCGGCTTCGCCTTCCCCTTCCCCGTCCGCCGGATGTTCGGCATTCGGGGACGACTGGGGTGCCACCATGGCCACGGCCTCGATCTTCTCCGTCCCGGCCCCGGTCCCGGTCCCGGTCCTGGTCCTCCTCTTGTTCCTGCAACGCAAGGCGGTCGGCGGTCGCACCTCCGGCGCAGTGAAGGGATAACGCCGCATATGACCTCTTCTGCGGGCTCCGCGGGCTCTGCACGCCCGGTAACCTCCACCGACACCCTCACCCGCGATGCGCTCGCCGTCCTCCAGCCGGGCTTCACCGGCACCAGCGCCCCCGACTGGCTGCTGCGCCGGCTCGGCGAGGGGCTGGCCTCGGTCGGGCTCTTCGGCCGCAATATCGCCGACCCGGCACAACTCGCCGCCCTGACCGACCGGTTGCGCTCCGAACGGGAGGACCTTCTCATCGCCATCGACGAGGAAGGGGGCGATGTCACCCGCCTGGAGGTGCGCGGCGGCTCCTCCTTCCCCGGCAACCACGCGCTCGGCGCCGTCGACGACACCGCCCTGACCCGCGAGGTCGCCCGGGAACTCGGCCGACGGCTGGCCGAATGCGGCGTCAACCTCAACTGGGCCCCCTCCGCCGACGTCAACTCCGACCCCGCCAACCCGGTCATCGGCGTCCGCTCCTTCGGCGCCGATCCGCACCTGGTCGCCCGGCACACCGCCGCCTACGTCGAGGGCCTGCAGTCCACCGGCGTCGCCGCCTGCACCAAGCACTTCCCCGGCCACGGCGACACCGCCGTCGACTCCCACCACGATCTACCGCGCATCGCCGCCGATCTGGCCACCCTCCGCGGGCGGGAACTGGTGCCGTTCCGCGCCGCCGTCGCCGCCGGCACCCGGGCCGTGATGAGCGCCCACATCCTGCTGCCCGCCCTGGACGCCGACCGCCCCGCCACCCTCAGCCCGGCCGCGCTGCACGGTCTGCTGCGGGCCCCCGTCGCCGAGGGCGGCCTCGGCTTCGACGGGCTGATCGTCACGGACGGGATGGAGATGCAGGCCATCTCCGCCACCTACGGCCTCGAACGCGGCAGTGTGCTGGCCCTTGCGGCCGGTGCCGACGCTCTGTGCGTGGGCGGCGGACTGGCGGACGAGGGCACCGTGCTGCGGTTGCGGGACGCCTTGGTGCGGGCGGTGTACGACGGGGAGCTGCCGGAGAGCCGGCTGGCCGACGCCGCGGCACGGGTACGGGCCCTGGCGCGCTGGACCCGGAGCGCGGGTGCGGGTCAGGGGGCCGAGCCCGCGCCCGGGATCGGTCTCACCGCGGCCCGGCGCGCCCTCCGCCTCACCGCCGACGGCCCGTACACGCCACTGACGGCGCCCGCGTATGTCGCCGCCTTCACGCCCCTCGCCAATATCGCTGTCGGGGACGACACTCCCTGGGGCGTCGCCGCCGAACTGGCCCGGCTGCTCCCGGGCACCGAGACCACCACCTGCACCGCCGAGTCCGCCGCCGCGGCCGGCTCCGCCGCACTGATCGGCGGTCTGCTCACGGCGGCCGGGGACCGCCGCGTCGTCGCCGTGGTCCGCGACGTCCACCGCCACCCCTGGATGGCCGATGCGCTGCGCACCCTCCTCGACGCCCGCCCCGACACCGCGGTCGTCGAAATGGGCGTCCCCCAGGCCCCGCCCCGAGGCGCCCCGCACCTCGCCACCCACGGCGCCGCCCGCGTCTGCGGCCGCGCCGCCGCCGAAATCCTCACTGGCCTCCGGAGGCCTTCGAACGGGCAGTGAAACCCGCTCGCGCCCAGCCGGGCCGTGCTCCTGAGGGCTGGTCTCCTTTGGTCAGGCGTCTAGAGTTGAGGCCGTGACGTGGAGTGAGGTGGAATACCTCGACAGTCTGCAGTCGGAGCGGCGTGGCTACGCATGGGTGATGCACCACCATGGCGGGTTGACGCCGGCGGCGGCCAGGGAAGCCGCCCTGGAGCGATACCCGTACGAGCCGGACGACGCCCCGTGCCGTGGGCTCATCTTTCACGATGAGGCGTGGCACTGGGCGATGCTGGCGATCCACGGCGATCGGTACGTGGTGGAACGCCCCGAACTGGTCGATCCGTCACCTGAGTACCGGGCCCTGCAGTGAGTGCCGTGCCCTTGCGGGCGATGCGGTGGCGTATGCCGCGACCGTGGAGCCATCGGCGCGGGTGATCGTAGTCATACCCCTTGTCGCCCCCCTGTCGCGGTGCAGCTTTTCGGGCCTTCGGCGGAGCGGACCCCGACGGGAAGCGGACCCCGACGGGAGCGGGCGGGCGGGATGCCACGCACGAGCGCGAAGGCCCCGAGAAGCGAGCTCTAAGAACCTGCGCAGATAGGTGGCTGGTCATGGTCGGCGGCGGGGTCGTGTATCCCACCCGTCTGCCAACTGTGCCCGACCCACCGTCCATCTGCGCAGGCTCTAAGTCGCTCTTGTAGGGCTGCGTTCGCTCACGGGGGACACTCCAGCATGGCCGGACCCTCTGGTGAGCGTGGATGCTGCGGTCCCACACGATCCGGCGACGAGAGATGCGATATCACGTCAGATACCGCCCTCTCATAACCGGGGTTCACGTGGCGGGAGGCCAAAGACGCGTTTCACCCATCAGCGCTGCGGGGATGAAAGGGAAGAATCAACCGACGGGCTGCCCATCCCTCCTCGGGGTGAACAGCCCGTGACGTCCTGCATGGCGTGCGGTCCGTTGTCGACGTGCCCCGGAGCGGGAACCGCGGTCCTGGACGAGTCCCACACGGCGGCTCGGCGGGACGAGGGCGGCCCCTACCGAAGGGGTCCACATGAGTACGGACGCTCAGACACCAGCGCGGGAACTGCTGCCGATCCCCACCCCTGTTGGCCACACCGCCACCGGCCAGGTGGTGGCGGCAGGCCCCGAAGACCCGACGATCGGTGTCGGCACCAGTCCTGTCGGGCTGGCGTTCACCCCCAGCGGCGGCCTTTACGTCACCAACAGCGGCTCGAACAACGTGACGCTGATCAACACCAGCACCGACACCGTCACCATCCCGAGCATCCCCGAAGGCGGCACCACCCCGTCCTGGCTGACGATCGCCCCCAACGGCAACGCCTACATCCCCAACAACG
This sequence comes from Streptomyces lydicus, assembly GCF_004125265.1. Taxonomy (GTDB): domain Bacteria; phylum Actinomycetota; class Actinomycetes; order Streptomycetales; family Streptomycetaceae; genus Streptomyces; species Streptomyces lydicus_C. Next base: position 2,924,015 of record NZ_RDTE01000003.1, on the reverse strand, counting down.
GCTCGGGCAACGTGTCGGTGCTGAACACCGCCACCAACACCCTCGTGGGCGCCCCGATCCCGCTGTCCGGCGGTCCGGCCGCGGCGGTGGTCGTTCCCAGCGGCAACGTCTATGTCAGCCAGTTCTTCGCGAACAGCGTGTCGCTGATCAACACCACCACCAACACCGTCGCGGGCGGGCCCATCGCCGTCGGCTCCAACCCGGTCGGAATGGCCGTCGCACCCAACGGCAACGCCTACGTCGCCAACCGAGGGTCGAACAACGTCACGGTGATCGACACCACCACCAACACCGTGGTGGGCGCCCCCATCCCCGTCGGCACCCAGCCGAACTTCATCGCGATCGCCCCCAACGGCAACGCCTACGTCGCCAACATCGCATCCAGCAACGTGACGGTCATCGACACCACCACCAACACCGTCCTGGTCCCCAGCATCCCCGTCGGCTCCAACCCATGGGGAATCGCGGTCGGCCCCAACGGCATCGCCTACACGGCCGACCTCGGGGCCAACAACATCACGGTGATCGACACCACCACCAACACCGTGGTGGGCGCCCCCATCCCCGTCGGCACCCAGCCGATCGACGTGGCGGTCGCCCCCAACGGCAAGGTCTACGTCGCCAACTTCGGGTCGAACAACGTCAGCGTCTTCCAGGGCGCGCCCACGTTGAGCGGCATCAGCCCCAACCAGGGACCCACCACCGGCGGCACCGTGGTGACCATCACCGGCACCAACCTGACCGGCGCCGGCGTCACCATCGGCGGCAACCTCGCCACCAACGTCATCGTCAATGCCGCCGGCACGCAGATCACCGCCACCACCCCGCCCGGGGCGGCCGGACCGGCCACCGTCACCGTCACCACCCCCAGCGGCACGGCCAGTCTGGTCAACGCCTTCACCTACTTGCCCGACGCCACCTCGCTGTCCGCGACCCCGGCGCTGGCCAAGCTGTTCCCGCCGCAGGTGTTCTACCCGTTCCTCAACGCCACCCTGGTCGACCTCGTCACCGGACTGCCGGTGCCCGGCCAGACCATCACCTTCAGCACCGGCAACCGGATCCTGGGCACCGCCATCACCAACGCCCAAGGCACCGCCCAGCTCTCCGAGGCGATCACCTTCCCGCTGATCCTCGCCAACGGCAGTTACACCGCCGCCTTCGCCGGAACCCCCGACCTGCTGCACTCCACCACCCACGCAGGCATCATCATCCCGTAGCCGCACCGGACTTAGAGCCTGCGCAGATGGACGGTGGGCCGGGCACAGTTGGCAGACGGGACAGGCACAGGTTCCGTGATCATGGAGTTGCGACGCTCTGTGATCACCGGGGGACCTGTGCCTGTGCTGCCACCATGGCTGACCGAACCGCTCTGGGACCAATTCGCCGCCCTGCTGCCACAGCGGCCAACGTTCGATCCGGCCCACCCGCTGGGCTGCCACCGACGCCGAATCAGCGACCGGATCGTCTTCGACAAGTTGCTGCAGATCCTTCGGTTCGGCTGCTCGTACAAGGCGATCGCGGACTCCACCTGCTCGGCCACCACGATCCGCAACCGACGCGACGAGTGGATTCAGCTCGGGCTGTTCACCCGGCTGAAACAGATCGCACTCGAGGCCTACGACCGTATCGTCGGTCTCGTCCTCGACCAGATAGCCGTGGACGGGGCCATCACCAAGGCTCCCGGCGGGGGTGAAGTGGCCGGACGTTCGCCGGTCGACCGGGGCAAGCTGGGCATGAAACGTTCGGGTATGACCGACGGCTACGGCACCCCACTCGGCCGGGTCCTGGCCGGCGCCAACCGGCACGACTCACCGCTCCTGGCTCCAACTCTCGATCTCCTGGGCGAACTTGGTCCACTGCCCGACGAGATCACCGTGCACCTCGACGCGGGCTATGACTCGGCCAAGTCGCGCGCCCTGCTCGGCGAGCGAGGTCTGCGTGGCCGGATCGCCCACAAGGGAACCAAGGCACCGGTCCAGGCCACTCAACGGTGGCATGTCGAGCGCACCCACGCCTGGCAGAACGCCTTCCACCGGCTCGCGCGGTGCTACGAACGGCGGATCAACGTCGTCGAAGCCTTCTTCGACCTCGCCGACACGATCATCACCATCCGTAGCCTGATCCGCCGTGCCTGGACCACCCACCGCTGGGATACACGACCCGCCGCCGACCATGACCAGCCACCTATCTGCGCAGGTTCTAAAGGCCCTGCCATTCCGGCTTCGCCGCGTAGGTGGCGCGGAAGTAGTCGGCGAGCTTCAGCTTGGCGGCCGCGGCCTCGTCCACGACGACCGTGGCGTGCGGGTGGAGCTGCAGCGCCGAAGCCGGGACCAGCGCGGCGACCGGGCCCTCGACGGCACGGGCCACGGCGTCGGCCTTGCCCTCGCCGGTGGCGAGCAGCACCAGATGGCGGGCCTCCAGGATGGTGCCGATGCCCTGGGTGATGACGTGGTGGGGTACCTCGTCGGGGCTGTCGAAGAACCGGGCATTGTCCGCCCGGGTCTGCTGGGTCAGCGTCTTGATACGGGTGCGCGAAGCGAGCGACGAACACGGCTCGTTGAAGCCGATGTGCCCGTCCGTGCCGATACCGAGCAACTGGAGGTCCACCCCGCCGGCCTCACGCAGCGCACGGTCGTAGGCCTCGCAGGCGGCCTGGACATCCTCGGCCGACCCGTCGGGCCCCATGAACGAGTCCTGGCCGAGGCCGAGCGGCCGGACCACCTCGCGCAGGACCACCGAACGGTAGGACTCGGGATGCCCGGCCGGCAGGCCGACATATTCGTCGAGCTGGCAGATACGTGCCAGGGACGCGTCCACCGCGCCGGCCCGGACCTTCGCCGCCAGTGCCTGGTAAATGGGCAACGGGGTAGAGCCGGTGGCCACACCGAGCAGCGCGTCGGGCTTGCGGCGCAGCAGGGCGGCGAGGGCCCCCGCGATCAGCTCGCCGCCTGCCGTGGCGTCCGGAACGATGACAACTTCCACGCTTGGCCTGCCGTTCTGGAGAATGTTCCATGTGGTATAGACCAATCTAGCAGAGTGGGGGCCTCCGGATCCGGCGGCGCTTCCGAACAAAGGGGCACATTTTCCCGTCGGGGTGATGACGCGTCGGCCACCTGCCCTTCATGGTCGGCGGACGCCTTCAGGTGCCTTGAGATGCCGTCGGATGCCGTTGGCTGTCGTCAGAGCAGCGCCCCTCCCGTCGCTTCGATGCGGACGTGCCGCCCGCCTGCGTCGGCGCGGTGAACCAGGGCAGGCCCCCGGCGGGCGAGGGACGGCGCGGAGCGCACGGAGCTGGAAGCGATCGCCGAGCCGGCGTTGCAGGCGGGGCCGGGAGTGAGGGGCGAGGGGGCGAGGGGCGAAGGCGGTGCGGCACCGCACCGGCAAGCCCCCGGAAACACCCGCGGGCCGCGGCGCCGGGACAGGACCCTCAACCTGTCCGGCACCGCAGCCCGGAGCTGACATCGGCCGGTCCCGCCTTGCGGGCGGAAGGCGCCCCTGTGTGCGGTAGGGGCACGGCCCCGTCCAGGGACCGGTCGATCGGAGGCCTCGGCGCAGTCAGGGCAGAGAGCGCTTCGGCCTCGTTCCGCCCTCCTGTGCGGGGAGAGCGGAGGCCTTTTGCTGAATTCTGGACTAGACCATTCTCACTTGTCCATGGCCGTGCAGAGACAACAGGTACACCGTACGCCGGTAGGCTCCAAGACGTGCCCTCCATGAACGATCTCGTACGCCAGCACACCGCTCTGAGCGACACCGACCTCGAGTGGCTCCATCTGCTGGTCTCGGAGTGGCAGCTGCTCTCCGACCTCTCCTTCGCCGATCTCGTGCTGTGGGTTCCCACCCTCGACGGCACCCGCTACGTATCGGTCGCCCAGATGCGGCCCAATACGGGCCCCACCTCCTACCAGGACGACATGGTCGGCCACCTCGTTCCCCGTGGCCGCCGCCCCATGCTCGATTCCGCCCTGGACGAGGGCAGGATCGTGCGGGAGGGCGACCCGGAGTGGCGCGAGGAGGTGCCGGTACGCGTCGAGTCCATCCCGGTGCGCCGCGAGGGCCGGGTGCTCGGTGTGATCGCCCGCAACACCAATCTGCTGACCGTGCGCACCCCCAGCCGGCTGGAGCTCACCTACCTGCAGAGCGCCTCCGACCTCGCCCAGATGATCGCTGCCGGAACGTTCCCCTTCCCCGGCCAGCAGGTCGACATGGACGCCTCGCCGCGGGCCGGCGACGGACTGATCCGGCTCGACGCGGACGGCATCGTCCAGTACGCCAGCCCCAATGCGCTCTCCGCCTACCACCGGCTCGGCCTCGCCGCCGACCTCGTGGGCCACCACCTCGGCCAGGCCACCGCCGAACTGGCGCCCGCCCGCGGCCCGGTGGACGAGGCGCTGGTCAAGCTCGCCAGCGGCTGGGCCCCCAGGGAATTCGAGGTCGAAGGTGACGAAGGCGTCATTCAATTGCGCGCTATTCCGCTCAAACCCAAGGGAACGCACAGTGGTTCACTGGTTTTGCTGCGTGATGTGACCGAACTGAGACGTCGCGAACGGGAACTGATCACCAAGGACGCCACCATCCGGGAAATCCACCACCGGGTGAAGAACAATTTGCAGACGGTCGCCGCACTGCTGCGGTTGCAGTCCCGCCGGATGGATTCCGCACAGGGCCGCGACGCCCTCAACGAGGCCGTGCGCAGGGTCGGTTCGATCGCGATCGTGCACGAGACGCTGTCCCAGACCCTCGACGAACGGGTCGAGTTCGACGAGATCGCGGACCGGGTGCTGGCCATGGTCGCGGAGATCTCCCCGGGCAAGGTGACCACCCGCCGCACCGGCCGCTTCGGCATCCTGGACGCCGAGGTGGCCACCCCGCTGTCGATGGTGCTCACCGAGGTGCTGCAGAACGCCCTGGAGCACGCCTTCGACCAGGCGGAGCACGGCACGGTCGAGGTCGGCGCGGTGCGCGGCGGCAGCCGCACCGAGCCGCGGCTGCTGGTCACCGTCCAGGACAACGGCCGCGGCCTGCCCGAGGGCTTTGATCCGCATCGCGCCGGAAACCTGGGGCTGCAGATCGTACGGACCCTGGTGGAAGGGGAGTTGGGCGGAAAGTTCGACATGGTGCGGGCACCCGAGCGCGGTACCCAGGTCATCCTCGACGTGCCGGTACGCGCCGAGAAGCAGCACTGAGAACGGGCGGCGGCCGACGCGTTCGCCGGCCGCCGCCCGGCTCCGGACAGCAGCAAGCCCCGGACCCATCCGGTCCGGGGCTCAAAGCTATTGCGATGCGATTACGACCGGGCCGGTGAGCTCCGGAGGTGCATCGGGGGTACTGCGCGCTGCGGCTCGGGGGCCACGGGGCTACTGGCTCAGGCGCTGGCGTTGCGCGCCCGGTTACGAGCGGCACGGCGCTTCATCGCGCGGCGCTCGTCCTCGCTCAGACCACCCCAGACGCCGGAGTCCTGGCCGGACTCGAGCGCCCACTGCAGGCACTGCTCCATGACGGGGCAGCGGCGGCAGACGGCCTTGGCTTCCTCGATCTGCAGGAGCGCAGGACCGGTGTTGCCGATGGGGAAGAAGAGCTCGGGGTCTTCTTCGCGGCAAACGGCGCGGTGACGCCAGTCCATGGCTGCTCCATCTCCTCGTGTGACGGGATCGTTGCTTGTGAATGTGAACGCTTTCACGAATCCCTCCGCAAGCAAAGGGCCGAACTCCAGTTGCGAACTGGTGCGGTCCTGTGGAATGAGGAGGGGGATTCGGGCTCTCAAGGGGGCCGGTAAAGCGGCCGTCCCGATCGCCATGAAGAGACTCGCAAACCTCGGCTGCGGATACAACCCCTTCCGGAAACTTTTTTTTGATTCCTTGGTGTCGCCTAGCTCACAGCCGTCATTCCAGGGGGTGGAAACCAGTCTAAACGTTCGAGTGAAAGGACTTTAGGCTCTACTGCTCACACAATCACACGCAGTGCACGGCGTACGCCTGTGAACGTCACACTCGTACGCAGCCCCAGGTGGTCACCGTCCATCTGGAACGGCAGGGGGACCGGCGAATGCAAGGTGAAGTTCGTGAGGTCGTGAAGTGAGAGTGCGTGCTTGCCCCGGGGGCCGCGCTCGGGCGTTGACGTCAGCAGCTGGGTGACATACCGGGTCACAGCGGGCGGGGAGAGCTTGCTCAGTGCGAACAGGTCCAGGCCCGTGTCGAACGAGGCGTCCGGGGACGGGTAGATCGGCCGATTGCCCAGGTAGGACCACGGAGCGGTGTTGCAGATTATGGCCAGCGCCAGGTTCTCGTCGCGCTCCGCGGGGCCCTCGGTGCCGCCAGGGCGTTCGAGCGTGATGATGCCCCGCCGGCGGTTCGCCTCGCCCAGGAACTGCCGTACGACCTGTCGCACGTACAGGGCGTGGGTCGAACGCTTGCCGCGTTCGCGCTGCTGCTCGACCCGGCCGACGACGCCGGCGTCGAAACCGAAGCCGGCGCAGAAGGTGAACCAGCGCTCCGGCACGCCCTCGTCCTCGGTCCCCGGGGTGCCCGCGGCCAGCCCCAGGCCGATGGTGCGCTCGGTGCCGTCGCGCAGCGCGTCCAGCAGGGCGCCGGTCGCCTCCACGACGTCATTGGGCAGGCCCAGCGCGCGGGCGAAGACATTGGTGGAGCCGCCGGGGACGACGGCCAGCCGGGGATGGGAGTCCGGATCGGGGCCGTTGGCCAGCAGGCCGTTGACGACCTCGTTGACTGTGCCGTCGCCGCCGAGCGCCACCACCAGGTCGGTCTCCCCGCTCTCGGTGGCCTGCCGGGCGAGATCACGGGCATGCCCGCGGTACTGCGTCTGCGCGACCTCCAGCTTGAGGTCGCTGGCGAGCGCGTGGGTGAGCACTTCGCGGGTGCGGGCACTGGTGGTGGTTGCTGCCGGATTGACCACGAGAAGTGCGCGCATATGGAGCAGCGTACCTACCTGCTGGTACCGGCCATGCGTCCCGTCCGGCTCCGGGGCCGCCCCGGCGGCCGGGGCGCCGGCGCTACCCTGCTGGGGTGAGCAGTCAGCAGAAACAGTCCGTGTCCCGAGCCGCCGGCGCCCCCACCGCGCCCGAGCCGACCGGCCCGCGGCCCGCCCGGCTGAGCGCCGCGGCGGCGCTCACCGCGGTCGAAGGGCTCGCCCTGGCGGTCCTCGGCGGGTACATGCTGTTCATGGGTCTCGCCGGTTCGCCGGACAGTCCGCAGCAGGCGGAAATGGGCGGGCTGACGGTGCTGGCGCTCGCGGTGCTGCCGCTGGTGGCCGCGCGGGGGCTGTGGCTGCGCCGCCGCTGGAGCCGGGGGCCCTCGTTGATCACCCAGCTCGTGGCGCTGCCGGTGGCCTGGACGCTGGTCCACGGCGGCGGCGCGCTGATCGCGGCCGGTATCGGACTGGCCGTGGCCGCGGTGGTGGTGCTCGTCCTGCTGGTCAATCCGACGGCCACCGAGGCGCTGGGCATCGGGCCTCGGGAGACGCCCTGAGGGCCTTCCCGTGGGCGGGCCCGTCCGGACGGGCCCGCCTGACGGGAGAGAACCGGTCCTGGCGTGAGGGTCACCGGTCCTGACGGGAAGCACCGGGCCTGACGCGAGGGTCAGCCGGCCTGACACGAGAGTCCGGGGCCCGGCGGGAGGGACCGGCGCCGGACATGCGAGGGGCGGAGCCCGTGAGAGCCCCGCCCGGTCCGCTCAGTCCTCCTCAGTGCCCGTTCACTCCTCGACGAGCAGCTTGTCGCGCAGCTGGGCGAGGGTGCGGGCCAGAAGGCGGGAGACGTGCATCTGGGAGATGCCGACCTCCTGGGCGATCTGCGACTGGGTCATATTGCCGAAGAAGCGCAGCAGCAGGATCTTCTTCTCGCGCGGGGGCAGGTCCTCCAGCAGCGGCTTGAGGGATTCGCGGTACTCCACGCCCTCCAGCGCCTCGTCCTCCGCGCCGAGGGTGTCGGCGACGGCCGGGGACTCGTCGTCGGTGTCCGGGACGTCCAGGGAGAGTGTGCTGTAGGCGTTGGCCGACTCCAGACCCTCCAGGACCTCCTCCTCGGAGATCGCCAGATGCTCGGCGAGCTCGTGGACCGTGGGTGCACGGCCGTGCCGCTGGGACAGCTCGGCGGTCGCGGTGGTCAGCGACAGCCGCAGCTCCTGGAGGCGGCGCGGGACGCGGACCGCCCAGCCCTTGTCGCGGAAGTGCCGTTTGATCTCGCCGACGACGGTGGGGGTGGCGTACGTGGAGAACTCCACGCCGCGCTCCGGGTCGAAGCGGTCCACGGACTTGATCAGACCGATGGTGGCGACCTGGGTCAGATCGTCCAGCGGCTCGCCGCGGTTGCGGAAGCGCCGGGCCAGATGCTCGACGAGCGGGAGGTGCATCCGCACGAGGGTGTTGCGCAGCTCGGCGCGCTCCGGGGAGCCGTCGGGCAGCGTGCGCAGCTCGTAGAACAGCGCACGGGCGCCGCTGCGGTCGTGCGGCTCCTGCGCATGCTGGTGATCCTGCAGCTGGTGTTCGGGGGCCGGTGCATCGTGCTGATGCGCCTGCTGCCCCGGCTGCTCGCTCTGCTCCATGTGGTCCGCCCGCTCTGCCTGCTCCGCCGCGTCCAACCGGCCGCCGTGGTCGTCCACTCCCACCGGATGCGGCCGGGCCTGCTGCTCGGGGATGGTCGCACCGGCCGCCATCCGCCCACCGCGTTCGAGATCTTTCACGGGGCCCCCTGTTCGGTCATGACGGTCCGGGACCGGCGCCGCGCTCCTTGTACAGACTGATGGTGACCGTGCGGTCCTCGGCGACCGTGGAATCGACCTTGCCGGCCAGTGCGGAGAGCACCGTCCAGGCGAACGTGTCGCGCTCGGGGGCGCGGCCGTCGGTTGTCGGGGCCGACACGGTCACCTGCAGTGCGTCGTCGATGAGGCGGAAGACGCAGCTCAGCACACTGCCGGGGACGGCCTGTTGCAGCAGGATCGCGCACGCCTCGTCGACCGCGATGCGCAGATCCTCGATCTCGTCGAGGGTGAAGTCCAAGCGGGCTGCGAGTCCGGCCGTGGCCGTACGCAGCACGGACAGGTAGGCACCCGCAGCGGGCAGACGGACTTCCACGAAGTCCTGAGTCCCGGGCTCGCCTGCGATCTGGGACACCCTCACCTCCAAGGTGGCACAAGCTGGTTGAGCTGGAAATGCGCGATATTCGCGTTGTTCGGGATATTTCCTGCCGGGCCTTTCTCCCTTCGGGTGAAAGGAGAACGATCCGGCGCGACACATGGTTCGGCTGTGACGCTATCGCGATCCGCGGGCCGGTGTCGCCCGGAAGGTGCGCGGCTGTCGTCCGGCGCGATCCGGCCCCGGTCCGCCCGGCGCCCTCACTGTCACTGATTGTAAAGCCACGGGTACGGACAGTGGCTAGGGGTGTGCACTGTCAAATCGATGCCGATTACGCTCCGTTGACACGCGAGGTGCCCGCAAGGTTGTGCAGTGCCTCTCCAGTGAGCCGGAAGACCGTCCATTCGTCCATGGGCTGAGCACCGATCGACCGGTAAAAACCGATGGACGGTTCATTCCAATCCAGGACTGACCACTCGAAACGCTCGTATCCACGGGCCACACAGATCTCCGCGAGGGCCGCGAGCAGCGCCTTGCCGTGGCCGTCGCCGCGCGCCTCGGGGCGGACGTACAGGTCCTCCAGGTAGACACCGTGCGTGCCCGTCCACGTCGAGAAGTTCCGGAACCACAGGGCGAAGCCGACCGGGGCGCCGCCGTCCTCCGCGATCAGCGCGAAGACGGCCGGCTGCGGACCGAACAGGGCCTCCTTCAGCTGCGGCGCGGTGGCCTGCGCGGCCTCGGGCTCGCGCTCGTACGCCGCCAGCTCGCCGATCATGGCCAGGATGACGGGGACGTCGTCGGGGGTCGCTGCGCGGATCATGGGTGAAGGCTAAACGGGCGGCCGCGGACGCTTCACACCAACTGCTGGTCGGCGAAGCACCAGCGCCAGGACTCGCCCGGTTCGAGCGTCCGCATCACGGGGTGACCGGTCTCCTCGAAGTGCCGGGTGGCGTGCCGGTACGGCGACGAATCGCAGCAGCCGACATGGCCGCAGACCAGGCACTTCCGCAGCTGTACGGGATGGCTGCCGGCGGCCAGGCACTCCAGGCAGGTGGCGCTCAGCGCGGACGGTCCGGGGCGCGGCAGTTCGGGAACATGCGTGCACTCGCTCATGATGGCCAGGTTAGATCGCCGGGACGGGTGGCGAAGGGTTCGGGGACGGGACGGGTCCGATGACAGTGATGCCGCTGTTTTTGCTGGTCGCCGGGAGCGCGGCGGTCGCCGGGCTGGCGCGCCGTACCCCTGTTCCCGCGCCGCTGCTGCTGGTCACCGCGGGACTCGCGGCGTCCTACATCCCGGGCATCCCGGACTACACCCTCGATCCGCACATCGTGCTGCCGCTGGTGCTGCCCCCGCTGCTGCACACCGCGGCGCTGGACAGTTCGTACCTGGATCTGCGGGCCAATCTGCGGCCGGTGGCGCTGCTGTCGGTCGGCTATGTCCTGTTCGCGACCCTGGCGGTCGGCGGTGTGGCCTACCTCGTCATCCCGGGGCTGCCGCTGACCGCCGCGCTCGTGCTGGGGGCGGTCGTCGCCCCGCCGGACGCCGTCGCGGCCACCGCCATCGCCCGCAGGCTCGGGCTGCCGCACCGGATCACCACCATCCTGCAGGGCGAATCGCTGTTCAACGACGCCACCGCGATCACCGCCTACAAGGTGCTGCTGGCCGCGGCCCTCGGGGCCGGCGCCACCTGGGGCGACGGGATCAGGGAATTCGCCGTCGCCTCACTGGGCGGCATCGGTATCGGTGTCGTCCTGATGGTGCCGCTGCACTGGCTGCGCGTCCGGCTGCGCGAGTCGGCGCTGCTGGAGAACACCCTCTCGCTGCTCATCCCGTTCGTCGCCTACGCGGCGGCCGAGCAGCTGCACGCCTCCGGGGTGCTCGCCGTCGTCGTGGTCGGCCTCTACCTGGGGCACCGCTCCTGGCAGGTCGACTTCGAGACCCGGCTCCAGGAGGCCGCCGTGTGGAAGGTGGTCTCCTTCGTCCTGGAGTCCGCCGTCTTCGCGCTGATCGGGCTGCAGCTGCGGGTCGTGCTGCGCGGGCTGGGGGAGTTCGGCGCGGCGCAGGCCCTCTGGTACGCGGCCGTGATGTTCCTCGTCGTGGTCGTGGCACGTTTCGTGTGGGTCTTTCCCGGGACCTATCTGCCGCGCGCCCTGTCGGCCCGGATCCGGGCCCGGGAGCCGGACACCAACTGGAAGTCGCCGGTCGTGGTCGGCTGGGCCGGGATGCGCGGTGTGGTGTCGCTGGCCATCGCGTTCTCCCTCCCCGCCACCGTGCCCGGCGGCGGCGCCTTCCCGGCCCGCAACCTCGTGCTCTTCCTGACCTTCACCACCGTCATCGCCACCCTGGTCGTCCAGGGCCTGACGCTGCCCCCGCTGATCCGTGCGCTGAAGCTGCCGGGGCCGGACCCCCAGCGGGAGACGCTTGCCGAGGCGCAGGCGCAGAACGAGGCCTCGCGGGCCGCCGAGGAGCGCCTGGAGGAGCTGCTGCGGGACGAGCGCAACGCCCTGCCGGGGCCGCTCGCCGACCGGCTGCGCACGATCATGGAGCGGCGCCGCAACTCGGTGTGGGAGCGGCTGGGTGCGGTCAACGAGGTGACCGGGGAGTCCGCCGACCAGACCTACCGGCGGCTGGCCCGCGAGATGATCGAGGCCGAGCGGCGGGTGTTCGTCCAGCTGCGGGACGGCGGCCGGATCGACGACGAGATGCTGCGGACGCTGCTGCGCAGGCTGGACCTGGAGGAGGCGGCGGCCTACCGGGAGGAGGCCTCGTAGGCGGGGGATGGGGTGGGGATCGGGGCCCTCCCGCGGCCGGTGGACCTGCTGCCGCGGCCCGCGGCGCTCGTGAGGTTCAGGGCGTGCCGGTGATCACTGCGGCCACCGTGCTGCCGGGGGAGAAGGCGCCCTCCCCGGCCAGTGTCGTCAGCCCGTACAGCAGCTTGGCGACGTAGATCCGCTCCAGGGGCAGTTGGTGCCGGTCCTCGAAGGCGTCCGCGAACGCGTCCAGTTCCGGGGTGCGGCGGGCGTAGCCGCCGCAGTGGAAGCGGCCGTCCAGCCGCCAGTCGCCGCGCGGTCCGCCGAACGCCGCGCGCTGCAGTTCCCCGACCGTCTCCTGGAGGAAGTGCGGGTCGCCGCCCTTGAGTACGGGGATCCCCAGGGCGCGCTGCCCCGGCGCCAGCCCCGCGGCGAGCCCGGCCAGGGTGCCGCCCGTTCCGCAGGCCACCGCGACGGTGTCGGCGGCGCCCTGCAGCTCCCGGCCCAGCTCCGTACAGCCTTGTGCGGCAAGGGGGTTGCTGCCGCCCTCGGGTATGACGCGGAACGCGCCGAAGCGGTCGTGCAGAGCGGCGAGCACATCCGGGTCATCGGAGCGGCGGTAGCGGGCCCGGTCGAGGAAGTGCAGCCGCATACCGTCGGCGGCGCAGCGGGCCAGTGACCAATTGAGCGGGGCGCCGGCGAGCTCGTCGCCACGGACCACGCCGATGGTGGCGAAGCCGAGCAGCCGGCCCGCCGCGGCGGTGGCCCGCAGATGGTTGGAGTACGCGCCGCCGAAGGTCAGCAGCGCGCGGTCACCGGCGGCGGCCGCGGCCTGCAGGTTCGGCGCCAGCTTGCGCCATTTGTTGCCCGCCAGATCCGGGTGGATCAGATCGTCCCGCTTGAGCAGCAGCCGTACGCCGCGGCGCGCGAACGGCTCGTCCTCGATCTCCTGGAGGGGGGAGGGCAGGCACGGGCGCAGGGCGTGCGGATCCGGCAGCGGGCCGGGGGCGGTGCTGGTCACAGCGCCCATTGTCCCGGGTGCCGTTGGTGTCCCGGGTGCCGGCGGTGTCCCGGGCGCCGGTGGAGCGGGCCGTGCCCTGCCGCCTGAGGGGATGGGATGTGCGCTACCCGCTCGTGTGCAGGAACGCGTCCCCGTGCGCGTTGACGTGCGCCTCGAGGGTGTTGAGTGCGTCCTGGGTCGCCTCGGGGGAGCCGCTGCCCCGGCGTTCGGCGAAGTACGCGGCGCCCAGCTTTCTCAGCAGTTCGTTGCCGGCGCGGTTCTGCTGTACCTCGTCGACCTTCTGCTTGCCCTGGTTCAGTGCGCTCTGGGCCTGTTCCTTCGCGCGGTCGAGAAACCCTGACATGTGCCACCTCCGTGAGGTCCGTGTCGTAAGGGATCAACGGCGCGGACGGCCGTGGGGTTCCCGTGTCAGGCTGGGGGATATGGGCGAAGAGCGCTACTCGGATGAGCCACCCGGCGTATCCGGCGTATCCGGCGAATCCGGTGGACCTGGCGTATGCGGGGTGTCCGGCGGATACCGGGAGCGGGCGTCGCGGCTGGCGGGCGCGGTGTTGTGGACCCGCACGGCGGTGCCCTCGGCCCGGCCGGTGCTGCCCGACGGCTGTACGGACCTGATCTGGAGCGAGGGCGGACGGCTGCTGGTGGCCGGGCCGGACACCGGGCCGCATTTCCCGGGAGACGTGGTGCCCGGCGTCCTCCCGCATGGCCCTGGGGGCGCGCCCGGCCCGGCGGGGACGGAAGGCACCCCGTTCGTGGGGCTGCGGTTCGCACCGGGGCAGGGGCCGGCCGTCTTCGGTGTACCGGCCCATGAACTGCGCAACCGCCGGGTGCCGTTGGCGGACCTGTGGCCCGCCGGGCGGGTACGGGAGCTCGCCGGGCGGCTGGCGGCGGCACGGGAGTCGGGGGACGGGAGCGGCGCGGGGGACGTGGGTGGTGTCGGCGGTGTCGGACGTGTGCTGGAGGAGGCGGCCGGGGCCCGACTCCAGGAGGCCGACGCCGCCACGGCAGGGGGCCGGACCGCCGCCGTCGCCGCGGGGCTCGCCCGCGGCCGCCCGGTCGCCGAGGTGGCGAGGTCCGTCGCGCTCAGCGAACGCCAGCTGCACCGCCTCAGCCTGGACGCGTTCGGGTACGGCCCCAAAACCCTGACCCGGGTGCTCCGGTTCGTCCGCGCGCTCGATCTGGCGCGCTCCGGGCTGCCCCGCGCACAGGTCGCGGCCTGCGCCGGATACGCGGACCAGGCGCATCTCGCCCGCGAGGTGAAGGCGCTGGCGGGGGCCCCGATGGGGGCGCTGCTCGCCCCGGGTTAGCGTGTCCGTCATGGACTACCAGGCCGTTCTCGAGGAGGTAGCGGCCCACGCCAGGCCGTATGTGCGACGGGGCAGGGTCGCCGACTACATACCGGCACTGGAACGGGTGTCGGCGGACCGTTTCGGGATCGCGGTGGCGGATATCCACGGCGAGGTGTACGGCGTCGGCGACTGGGAGATCCCGTTTTCCGTCCAGTCCATCTCCAAGGCCTTCTCGCTGGCGCTGGTGATGTCGCAGAGCCATGACGGCCACGACGACATCTGGAGGCGGGTGGGCCGCGAGCCGTCCGGTACGCCGTTCAACTCGCTGGTCCAGCTGGAGGCGGAGGACGGCATCCCGCGCAACCCGTTCATCAACGCGGGCGCGCTGGTGGTCACCGACCGGCTGCAGACCCTCACCGGCGATGCCAGCACCTCGATGCTGCACTTCCTGCGCGAGGAGAGCGGCAACCCGGACCTCGCCTTCGACCAGGCGGTGGCCGACTCCGAGGCGGAACACGGTGACCGCAACGCCGCGCTGGCGCATTTCATGGCGTCCTTCGGCAATCTGGAGAACCCCGTCCCCAGCGTCATCGAGCACTACTTCTGGCAGTGCTCGATCGAGATGAGCTGCCGGGATCTGGCCGTCGCCGGCGGTTTCCTCGCCCGTCACGGGCTGCGCGCCGACGGCAGCCGTCTGCTGGAGGCCCGCGAGGCCAAGCGGATCAATGCGGTGATGCTGACCTGTGGGACGTATGACGCGGCGGGGGAGTTCGCCTACCGCGTCGGGCTGCCCGCGAAGAGCGGCGTCGGCGGCGGCATCATCGCCGTGATCCCGGGGCGCTGCACGCTGTGCGTATGGAGCCCCGGGCTCGACGCCCGCGGCAATTCGGTGGCGGGCGCCGCGGCGCTGGACCACTTCACGACGCTGACGGGATGGTCGGTGTTCTGACAGACGGGCGGACGGGCGGGACGGCCTGGTGCTGTCTGCGCGGGTCCTCCGGTCGCCGGTCCGGTGCCGTCCTGCGCGGGGCCAACGGCCGTCGGCCCGGTGCCGTCCCGTGCGGCTCCTGTGGCCGTCGGCCCGGCGCCCCCTTGCCGTTGTGGCCGCCCGGCGGCTGGCGCATCGTGGGCGTAGGAGGTGCACCGCCATGGAGCACGAGATGCGCGCCGAGTACGAGGAAGGCGTCCTGCCGCACGCGGACACGCCGGTGAAGATCTGGCACATGGTGCGGCTGGACGGCACCCTCGCGATGTGCGGGCGGGAGCTGGCGCCGGCCGCCGCCACCCAGACGGCCGAGGTCTGGGGCACGCCCAGGGGAGAACCCTTCTGCCACACCTGCGGCGCGCTGTACCTGCGCGAGCACCCCGGGGACATCGGTTAGGGAGTCTCTTCAAAGTCCCAGGGCGAACGTGCCCCACGGCGGACAGGCCCCTACGGCAGCGCTGCGAACAGATCGACCCCGTGGCCGTCCGGGTCCTGTACGACGGCGTATCGCTGGCCCCAGAAGGCGTCCCACGGCGGTTTCTCGCCCGTGTAGCCGGCGGCGGTGAGTTCGGCGTAGACGGCGTCGACCCCGGCGGGGCCCGCGCACTCGAAGGCCAGCCCCGTCGGGGTGCCGCCCTGCGGTGGCGTCCAGTCCGGGTCGACGGCCCGCGCGGTCGCGTGGGTGTCCCACATCAGCCGCAGACCACCCGGGAGCTGCGCCTCGGCGTGCGGGGCGCGGTCCGCTTCGGCGGGGACGTCCAGGCCGAGGCGGCGGTAGAAGGCGAGGGCCGCGGCCATGTCGGCCACGACGATGCCGATGGCGGCGAACCGCGGTGTGGACGGTGTGGGGGAGGAGGGAACGCCGGGGGAAGGGGCGCCGGCGGAAGGGGTACTGGAGGAAGGGGTGCTGGTCATGCGGCGAGCGTAGGGTGCCCGCCGGGCCGTGGTCTTGAACGAATCGGACGTGGCGGCGCCCGCCTCAGGGGCAGCGGATGACCTGTCCCGCATACGAGAGGTTGCCGCCGAAGGCGAACAGCAGCACCGGAGCGCCGGAGCTGATCTCACGGCGTTCGACCAGCTTGGACAGGGCGAGCGGTACGGAGGCCGCCGAGGTGTTCCCGGAGTCGACGACGTCCTTGGCGACCACCGCGTTGACCGCGCCGAGCCGTTCCGCGACCGGCTCGATGATCCGCAGGTTGGCCTGGTGCAGCACCACGCCGGCAAGATCGGCGGGCGTGATCCCGGAGCGTTCGCACACCGTGCGGGCGATGGCGGGCAGCTGAGTGGTCGCCCAGCGGTAGACGGTCTGGCCCTCCTGGGCGAACCGGGCCGGCTCGCCCTCGATGCGCACCGCTCCGCCCATCTGCGGCACCGAGCCCCACAGCACGGGACCGATCTCCGGCTCGGGCGAGGCGCTGACCACCGCGGCCCCCGCCCCGTCGCCGACCAGCACACAGGTCGAGCGGTCCGTCCAGTCCACGACCCCGGTGAACTTCTCCGCCCCGATGACCAGCGCATGGGTCGAGGAGCCGGCCCGGATGGCGTGGTCGGCGGTGGCCAGCGCATGGGTGAAGCCGGAGCAGACGACGTTGAGGTCCATCGTGGCGGGTGCGTCCAGCCCGAGCCGGGCGGCGACCCGGGCCGCGGTGTTCGGGCTGCGGTCGGTGGCCGTGCAGGTGGCGACCAGCACCAGGTCGATGTCCTGCGGGGCCAGGCCGCTGGCGGCCAGGGCCTTGGCCGCGGCGGCGGACGCCATCGCGTCCACGGTCTCGTCCGGGGCGGCGACATGGCGGGTACGGATGCCGACCCGGCTGCGGATCCAGGCGTCGTCGGTGTCGACCATCTTGGCGAGGTCGTCGTTGGTGAGCACGCCGGAGGGCTGGTAATGGCCGAGAGCCAGGACGCGTGACCCGGTCATGAAATCCCCTGTACGTGGGTGGGCGGTAGGTCACCAGTCTCACCCCTCGCCGGCGGCCGGCGGCTGCGTGAACTGCCAATGTTCCATCGCCAGAACTGGAGACACTTGTCAGAACCGCGGCCGCCTCCGGAGATCCGCCTCCGGGGATCCGCCTCCGGGGATCCGCCTCCGGAGATCCTCCCTGGCGTCCCGGCATCCCGGGGCCACCGCGCGGCAGCACCCGCGGCAGCCCCCCCCCCGCCGTCCCGGCCGGTGTCCGCCGGCCCTCCGCTACCCGGCCAGTGCCCGGAAGCGGCGCAGTCGCAGGCTGTTGCCGACGACGAAGACCGAGGAGAACGCCATCGCGGCCCCGGCGATCATCGGGTTGAGCAGCCCGGCGGCGGCCAGCGGCAGTGCCGCGACGTTGTAGCCGAACGCCCAGAACAGGTTGGTCCGGATGGTGCCGAGGGTCGCCCGGGCCAGCCGGATGGCGTCCGCCGCGGTGCGCAGATCGCCCCGTACGAGGGTGAGGTCACCGGCCTCGATGGCGGCATCGGTGCCGGTGCCCATCGCCAGTCCCAGGTCGGCGCGGGCCAGCGCGGCCGCGTCGTTGACGCCGTCGCCGACCATCGCGACCGAGCGGCCCTCGGACTGCAGCCGTGCGACGACCGCCACCTTGTCCTCGGGCAGCACCTCGGCGATCACCTCGTCGATCCCGACCTCGGCGGCGACCGCCGCCGCGACGGCGCGGTTGTCGCCGGTCAGCAGGACCGGCGTCAGCCCCAGCGCCCGCAGCCGGCGCACCGCCTCGGCGCTGGTGGGCTTCACCGCGTCGGACACCACCAGCACCGCGCGCGGTGCGCCGTCCCAGCCGACGGTGACCGCGGTACGCCCCTCGGCCTCGGCCGCGGCCTTGGCGGCCGCCAGCCCGGGCGTCAGGAACTGGGACGCCTGGTTCAGCAGCTGCTCGCGGCCCACCAGAACGGTGTGTCCCTCGACCACTCCCCGGACGCCCAGGCCGGGGACGTTCACGAACTCCTCGGGGGTGGGAAGGGCGCTCTCGGGTGCCGGTGCTGCGCCCGGTGCGCCGGCCGCGGTCCGTTGCCCGGCGCCGGCGGCGGCGACGGCCCGGGCGACCGGGTGCTCGGAGGCGTGCTCCAGCGCGCCGGCCAGCCGCAGCACCTCCGCCTCCGTGACGCCCTCGGCGAGGTGCACCCCGGTGAGCGTCATCGCGCCGGTGGTGACCGTGCCGGTCTTGTCCAGGACGACGGTGTCCACCCGCCGGGTCGACTCCAGAACCTCGGGTCCCTTGAGCAGGATGCCGAGTTGGGCGCCGCGTCCGGTGCCGACCATCAGCGCGGTGGGCGTGGCCAGCCCGAGGGCGCACGGGCAGGCGATGATCAGGACGGCGACGGCTGCGGTGAAGGCGGCCACCGCGCCCGCGCCGGTGGCGAGCCAGCAGCCGAGGGTGCCGAGGGCGAGCGCGATCACGGCCGGGACGAAGACCGCGGAGATCTTGTCGGCCAGCCGTTGGGCCGCGGCCTTGCCGGTCTGCGCGTCCTCGACCAGCCGCGCCATCCGGGCGAGCTGGGTGTCCGCGCCGACCCGGGTGGCCTCGACGATCAGCCGGCCGCCCGCGTTGACGGTGGCCCCGACGACGGGGTCGCCGGGGGACACCTCGACGGGGACGGACTCACCGGTGAGCATCGAGGCATCCACGGCGGAGGCGCCCTCCAGCACCGTGCCGTCGGTGGCGATCTTCTCCCCGGGCCGTACGGTGAAACGGTCGCCGGCCTGCAACGCCGCTGTGGGGATCCGGACTTCGCGGCCGTCCCGGAGCACGGTGACGTCCTTGGCGCCCAGTTCCAGCAGCGCCCGCAGCGCCGCTCCCGCCTTCCGCTTCGCACGCACCTCGACGTAACGCCCGGCCAGGATGAAGGTGGTGACCCCGGCCGCGGCCTCCAGGTAGATGCTGCCGCTGCCGTCGGTGCGGGCGATGGTCAGCTCGAAGGGGTGCGTCATCCCGGGCATGCCCGCGGTGCCGAAGAACAGTGCCCAGAGCGACCAGCCCAGTGCTGCCAGGGTGCCCATGGAGATGAGGGTGTCCATCGTGGCCGCGCCGTGCCGCAGATTGGTCCAGGCGGCCCGGTGGAACGGCCAGGCGCCGTACGCCACCACCGGTGCGGCCAGGGTCAGCGAGAGCCACTGCCAGTTGGTGAACTGCAGGATCGGCACCATCGCCATCAGCACCACGGGGACGGAGAGGGCGAGGGAGATCAGCAGGCGCTGCCGGAGCGCGGCGAGCCCGTCGTCGGCCCGGCGGCCCTCGGTCTGCCCGTCCGCCCGGCCGTGGCCTTCGTCACCGGCGGGTCCGGCGGTGACCGGTGCCGGTGCCGGCGCCGGGGGCTCCGGGACGGCCGCGGTGTAGCCGGTGCGCTCCACGGTGGCGATCAGGTCGGCGGTCTCGACGCCGCTGCCCTGCGCGACGGTCACCCTGGCCTTTTCGGTGGCGTAGTTGACCGTGGCGGTGACCCCCTCCATGCGATTGAGCTTCTTCTCGACGCGGGCGGCGCACGAAGCGCAGGTCATCCCGCCGATCTCCAATTCGACTCCGTGCTCTCCGACCGCGGTCGTCATGGTTGCTCCTCGGTGTGCTGCGCGTGCCCGTGTCCGCCCCCCCGGAGAACGATATACCCCCCTAGGGTATTCCTTTGGGGGTGCCGCCGTGTCGTCGTCCGCTCCCCAGCGTCTTCGCCCCGCCGCGCTGGGTGAAACAGCCGCTGCGCCGTACCGCTCATGCGCCCTCGCGGGCCATACTGGCCCGGTGTCGATGATCAGCAACCTCCGCAAGGCCGTCCGGCTGCCGCAGCCGCGCACCCGGGGGGTCGACCTCAGCCACCCGGCGCGTTCGCCGCTCGGCACCGCCGTGGTGAACTGCGCGGTGTACGTGGACGGCGTGCGGCAGGACGGCGACCACCCGGCCGAGGCGGCGATCCGTAAGGTCCGTAAATCCGGCAGTGGATTTGTGTGGATCG
Source organism: Streptomyces lydicus (assembly GCF_004125265.1). Classification (GTDB taxonomy): domain Bacteria; phylum Actinomycetota; class Actinomycetes; order Streptomycetales; family Streptomycetaceae; genus Streptomyces; species Streptomyces lydicus_C. Next base: position 2,903,951 of record NZ_RDTE01000003.1, on the reverse strand, counting down.
GGCTGCATGAGCCGTCCGAGAAGGAATTCGCCGGAATTGTCGAACTGTTCGGGCTGCACCCGCTCGCCGTCGAGGATGCGGTCTACGCGCACCAGCGGCCCAAGCTGGAGCGCTACGACGATTCGCTGTTCACCGTCTTCAAGACGGTCCGCTATGTCGAGCACGACCGGCTCACCGACACCAGCGAAGTCGTCGAAACCGGCGAGATCATGGTCTTCACCGGCACCGACTTCGTGATCACGGTACGGCACGGCGGGCATGGCTCGCTGGGTCCGCTGCGTGAGCAACTGGAGTCCGTGCCCGAGCAGTTGGCGCTCGGCCCGTCCGCCGTGCTGCACGCCGTCGCCGACCTGGTGGTGGACGACTACCTCGATGTCGCCGCGGCCGTCTCGATCGATATCGACGACGTCGAGAGCGAGGTCTTCTCCGTGCGCGGCAGCGGCGGGGCCGGCCGGATCTACCAGCTCAAGCGCGAGCTGCTGGAACTCAAGCGCGCGGTGGCCCCCTTGGACCGGCCGATGCAGGAGCTGGCGACCCAGCCGATGGCGCAGGTCGAGCCCCGGATCAAGACGTACTTCCGCGATGTCGCCGACCATCTCGACCGGGTCACCGAGCAGATCACCGCATTCGACGAACTGCTCAACTCCATACTCCAGGCCCACCTCGCCCAGGTCACCGTGGCCCAGAACGAGGACATGCGCCGGATCAGTGCCTGGGTCGCGATCCTGGCGGTGCCGACCATGGTCTGCGGTGTGTACGGCATGAATTTCGACCATATGCCGGAAAAGCACTGGACGTTCGGCTATCCGCTGGTCATGGGGCTGATAGTGGCTCTCTGCTGGGTGATCCACCGCGGCTTCAAGCGGAATGGCTGGCTCTGACACTCGTCCGGGAAGCGGGCGGCCGGCCGGACGGCCCCGGCGCGGCCCGTGAGCCCGCCGGGTGCACACGCGGGGATGAAGTAAAGAGAAAGTTATGGCAGGTCATGGCGTGTTAAAGGCATGCCGCCGATGTGCCGGATAAACATGCTCTGACCAGTTCCCCAGTGGGCGGGTGCCCGCGGCGCCGCTACCTTCCGCGCGTCCGCGAACACGCCCCCCGGACGCCGGACCGCGCTCCCCGCCGGTTCTGTGAGGAGAGCACATTGCGGTACGGACAAGCGCTGCGTGACGAGATCGCCGCCGAGGGGACGACGCCGCTGATCGGCGTCCACGACATGCACTCGGCCTCGATCGCCGCCGCGCACTACAACGGCTTCTTCGTGTCCGGCTTCGGCTTCGCCGCGTCGTACTACGGCCTTCCGGACATCGGGTTCATCGCCTGGCCCGACATGGCCGCCTTCGTCGAGCGGCTGCGCGGCGCGTTCCCGCGCCACCATCTGCTGGTGGACATCGACGACGGCTATGTCGACCCCGAAGTGGCCTGCCATGTGGTGCAGCGCCTGGAGCGGACCGGCGCGACCGGGGTGATCCTGGAGGACCAGAAGCGGCCCCGGCGCTGCGGCCACGCGGAGGGCAAGCTGCTGCTGCCGCTGGAGGAGTACCTGGAGAAGCTGGACCTGGTGCTGGCCAGCCGTACCGATCTGCTGGTCGTGGCCCGTACGGACGCCACGGAGGAGGACGAGATGCTGCGGCGGGCGGTGGCGCTGGCCGCGACCGACGCGGATGTGGTGCTCGTCGACGGGGTGCGCAGCGTCGAGGGCATCCGCCGGATCCGCGCGGTGCTCGGCACCAAGCCGTTGCTGTTCAACCAGATCGCGGGCGGGAAGTCCCCACGGCTCTCGCTGACCGAACTGACCGAGCTCGGCGTCGATGTGGCGATCTACAGCACCCCGTGTCTGTTCGCCGCGCACCGGGCGATGGAGACGGCGATGGCCGAGCTGAAGTACGCGGACGGACGGCTGCCCGCCACCGGGGGCAGCGGCGGCGAGATCGGGGTCAAGGAAGCCACCGAACTGCTGGCCCGGAACATCAGCCGGCACCATCCCGTACGGGAGACCGTCCCGGCATGACCCGCGCGGTGCGGGGGGGGGAGAGGGAGCGGGACGGGACGGAGCGAGGCGCCCGGGTGTCCCGTTCCGCCGCTACCGCCCCGCCACCTGCCGCGGCCGGGCCGCGCACCACCCCGCCGCGATCTGCGGCAGCAGCAGCGCCAGCAGGACGGTCAGTGGGACCGTCCAGCTCCCGGAGAGGTCGTGCACGGCGCCCAGGACGGCCGGGCCCGCCGCGGCGAGGACATAGCCGAAGCACTGGGCCATGCTGGAGAGTTGGGCGGCGTGCCGGGCGTCCGGGGCGCGCTGCACGATGAACAGCAGCGCGAGGCTGATCGCCGCGCCCTGGCCCAGGCCGAGCAGCACCATCCAGAGGTAGGCGCCGGAGGCCGGCGCGACCAGCACCCCGAGGAAACCGGCCGCGCACAACAGCGCGCCCGCGGCGGCCAGGACGCCGGCCCGCAGCCGGCGGCCCACGACGACCGGTGCGAGGAACGAGCCGGTGATGCCCAGCAGCGAGGAGAAGGAGAGCATCCAGCCGGCGTCGCCCGGGCTCATCCCGGCGTCCGTGAGCATCGTCGGCAGCCAGGCGGCGGCCGCGTAGTAACTCAGCGACTGCAGGCCCATATAGCCGGTCACCTGCCAGGCCAGCGGATCGCGCCACAGTCCGCGCACCGGGTGGGCCGCAGCCTGGGCCGCGGCCCCCGCCACGCGCGTACGGGTACGGGTCTGCGGCAGCCAGCAGACCAGCGCGAGGGCCGCGAGCGCGCCCCAACAGGCCAGCGTGGCACGCCAGTTCAGGCCGGCGGCCTGCTGGACGGGCACCGTGACGCCGGCCGCGAGCGCGGCGCCGCCGAACAGCGACATCGAGTACAGCCCGGTCATCAGCCCGGCCCTGGCCGGGAAGTCCCGCTTGATCAGGCCGGGCAGCAGCACATTGGCGACGGCGATCCCCGCGCCGATCACCAGCGTTCCCGCGAACAGCGCCACGGTCGAGTCCAGCAGCCGCAGCGCGGTTCCGCCGCAGATCAGCGCCATCGTTCCGAGCAGCGACCACTCCATGCCCAGCCGCCGTCCCAGCCGCGGTGCGACCGGCGCCAGCAGGCCGAAGCAGAGCAGCGGCAGCGCGGTGAGCAGACTCGTGGCGGCGGCCGACATCCCGCTGTCGTCGCGGATGGTGCCGACGAGCGGGGAGACGGCGACCAGGGCCGGACGCAGGTTCAGTGCCAGCAGGACGACGCCGGTGCCGAGGTACAGGGCGCGGCGCCCGGCGACGCCGGACAAAGCCGGTGCCGGTGCGGCGTCCGGGCCCACGGGCAGGCCGGCGGCGGGTGTGCCCGGCTCCCCTGATCTGCCGGTGACGGACGCGTCCGCCCCGGCTGCCGGGCCTTCGGGTATGCCGGCGGCGGGCCGGGCCTCCGCGACCGCCGGTCCTCCTTCGTCACGCACGTGTGTCGTCTCCAGGGTGAGGGGTGGTGTGGCCGCCCGGGCCGCGGGGCTCCGCGGCGGGCTCGCGCAGGGCGTTCATCGCCTCCGTGAGGTGCGCCAGCGCGGCCCGCTCGGCGGCCTCGGCGTCCCGCGCCTCGATGGCGTCGACGATGGCGGTGTGCTCGTCGAGCTGATGGCGGACCGCCTCGGGCAGCGGTGTGCCGAGCACGGCCTGCAGCGTCCCGCGCAGCGCATCGCTGAAGTGCTCGTACAGCTCGGCCAGCACGCTGTTGTGCGCGGCGGCCGCCACCGCACGGTGAAAGCGCATGTCCGCATCGATGAAGGCGGCCACCTCGCCGCTCTCCCAGGCCCGGCCGCGCTCGGCCAGCGCACCGCGCAGCGCGGCGAGATCCTCGTCGGTGCGGCGCTCGGCGGCATAGCGCGCGGCATCGCGCTCCAGGCTGGCGCGCACCTCGTACGCCTCCAGGCTCTCGGCCCGCCGCAGCCGCCGCTGTACGGCCGCGCCGAAACCGCTGCCGGCGCGGACATAGGTCCCGTCGCCCTGCCGCGGCTCCAGCATTCCGGTGTGCACCAGCGCGCGCACCGCCTCGCGGACGGTGTTGCGCCCGACGTCCAGCTGCTCCACCAGCACGGGCTCGGCGGGGATCTTCGTGCCGACCTGCCACTCGCCGTCGGCGATCAGTCGCTCCATCTGCTCGATGACCAGGTCGACCAGGCTGGTGCGGGCGGTGCTGCGCAGCGGCATCGGCGCCGGCCTCCTCCGTCTTCGCAGGAGGCCGGTCGTCCGGGGCTCCTGGGCATGTCATTCCACCGGTGATGGGAACATCCCATGTTTAGCGGTGTCAAACGCCCAGGGTTAGCCTGAGGGCGGCGATGATCTCGGGAGAGACATGGATGAGCGAGGCCGGCCGGCGGCGCCCTGGCAGGGGCAGTGGCCGGTGATCGGTGTAGTGGCGGTGGGCGGCGCGATCGGCGCCTCGGCCCGTTACGGTGCCGCGCTGCTGTGGCCCACGGCCAACGGCACCTTCCCCCTGACGACCTTCACCGTCAACGCCGTCGGCTGTGCGCTGATGGGCGTCCTGATGGTGGTCATCACCGAGGTCCGCGCGGCCCACCGGCTGGTGCGGCCCTTTCTCGGCACCGGCATCCTCGGCGGCTTCACCACCTTCTCCACCTATGCCGTCGACATCCAGCGGCTGATCGCCGCCGGGCGGCCGGCCGCGGCCCTGGCCACCCTCGCCGGTACCGTGCTCATCGCGCTCGCGGCCGTGTGGGCCGGGGTGACCGGCACCCGGGCACTCCTTCAACTGAGGCGGCGGACGGCATGACACACGGCATGACACCCGGCACGGCACATCCGGGCGGCGCCCCCGCGCTGCGGCTCACGGTCCTCGTCGGCGAAGAGGACGTATGGCACCACAAACCGCTCTACGCGGAGATCGTGCACCGCGTGCGCCATGCCGGGCTGGCCGGGGCCAGCGTCTTCCGTGGGATCGAGGGCTTCGGCTCCGCCGGCATCGTCCACACCCAGCGCCTGCTCTCCCTGAGCGAGGAGATGCCGGTGGCGATCGTCGTCGTCGACACGGAGGAGCGGGTGCGGGCCTTCCTCCCGCAGCTGGACGAACTCCTCGCGGACGGCGGGCTGGTGACCCTCGACCCGTGCGAGACGATCTCCTACCGGCGTACGGACGGCACGGGCGGTGCGGCCGGCACGGGTGGTGCGGCCGGTACAGCCGGTACGGGCGGTACGGACGCCGGGGAGGGCGGACGCGGGTGAACTGGCTGCTGGTGGTGGCCGGTGCCATGGTCGGGGCACCGCTGCGCTTCCTCACCGACCGCTATGTGCAGTCCCGCCACGACACCGTCTTCCCCTGGGGCACCTTCACCGTCAACGCCGTCGGCTCCCTGATCCTCGGCCTGCTGACCGGTGCCGTCTCCGCGGGCGCCGCCTCCTCGCACGTCCAACTGCTGGTCGGCACGGGGCTGTGCGGTGCCCTGACGACGTACTCGACCTTCTCCTACGAAACGCTCCGGCTGGCCGCGGACCGGGCCCGGGCGAGTGCGGTGGCCAATGTCGTGGTGACCGTGGCGGCCGGACTGGCGGCGGCGTTCGCCGGGGTGGCCGCCGGCCAGGCGATCTGGCGCTGACGACTCCCCGGCCGCGGGCAGACGAAAACGGTGGGACTCCGGGGAGCCCCACCGCACGGGCGGTGCAGGAGATGCGGGGGCTGGTGGGGTACGAGCGCCGACCGCCAGGTCCCGGCTCTCGACAGCCCCCGGCCGTGCGGATCCGACCACCGTCAGCTCGGTCGCATCCGCCGGCCACCGCCGAACTTCGTTACGTCACAAGGCCCGTGGGTACGTCAGGAGGCCTTGCCGAAGTGGACGCCCGCCAGGCCGTTGGCCCAGAGCTGGTCCACCTTGGCGCTCTCGTTCGCGTCCGGCTTGGTGTTCTGGCAGGACGTGCCGGGGCCGCCGCCGGACATCAGCTCGCTGCACGGGCCCTCGTAGTGGTCCGGCAGGCCCAGCACATGGCCGGTCTCGTGCGCGGCCACGCGGGTGGAGTTGTACTCCTGGTTCTGCTGGTAGTCCAGGAAGACATAGCCCTTGCCGTGGCCGTCGGTGCTGGCGTACGAGCCGCGTGCGTCGTTGCCCTCGCGGTACTGGAAGTCGCCGCCGCTGCCCGCCTGCAGCTTCACGTTGGACACGGCGCTGTTCCAGATCGACGCGCTCTCGGATATCTGGTTCGCGAAGGTCGGGGCCGCACTGGCGTCATAGGTGACGGTCACCGAGGCGGCGCCGGGGTGGGCCTTCATCTTGGCCTTCGCCGACTTCACCACGGCCTCGAAGAACGCCTTGGTGTCGGCCTTCTCGGCCGCCGAGCCGTTGTAGGCCGCGATCGAAGCGGGGGTGCTGTGGGAGGAGTTGGTGGGGGAGGGGGAAGCTGCCGAAACCGGCGCCGCGGCTGCGAGCGCGGCGACGAGGCCCAGTCCGAGCGCCGCCGACAGCGCCGTCTTGGGAGATCTCATGTGGGGGCTCCTTTGACTCCGAGGGCCGTACGGTCGCCGTGTGGGGCGGCGACCGGGGCCCTGCGGATTTCTTGGTGCCCTTGAGTCTGGACGGAGTTCACCCGGAGGACAGAGATGCCAGGTGGCGATAGCACTGGCCAATACCCCGGAGTACCGGCCAATACCCCGGGAAAAAGAGCGCGTTCCGGCAGGTTTGAGAGTCTGGTGTGACGTATGCCTACGTCGTTATGCTCCGGACGTGGAGCTCGAGGTAAGGCATCTTCGCGCATTGTGCGCCATCGCGGACTCCGGCAGCGTACGCAAGGCGGCCCGGCAGCTCGGCATGACCCAGCCTTCCCTGACGACCCAGCTCCACCGCATCGAGAAAGCCCTGGGCGGCCAGCTCTTCTTCCGCGAACCGACCGGCAGCCGGCCCACGCCCCTGGGGCATGCGGTGCTGTGCCGGGCCCGGCCGATAGTGGCCGAAATGCGGGCACTCATTGACGAGGTCGCCTCGGCCTCGCACCGCGACCAGGGCACGCGGCTGCACATCGGCAGCACCAACAGCCCCGCGGTCGCCGGGTGGCTGCGCCGGCTCCGGGTGCGGCTGCCGGACACCGACACCACGATAAGAACCGATGTGTCCGCCAACGCGCTTCTCCACATGGTCGCGACGGGACAGCTCGACGCCGCCTTCGTCCACGAGGTCGAGGGCGCGCCGCTACGCGTCCCCGACGGCCTGGTCGAGCATGAACTCATCGCCAGGGAACCGCAGTTCATCGCCGTGGGGGCCGCTCACCCGGCGGCCGGGCGGACGGTCGTCCGGGTGTCGGACCTGGCCGACGACCAGTGGATGGTCGACCCGACCGTGGACGGCGAGTGGGCGGGACTGCGCCGTATCTGGGCCGCGGCCGGCATCAACCCCCGTGTCGTGCACGGCGACTACCTCACCACGGTGGACCTGGTCACGGCCGGCGAGGTGGTCACCCCCTGCCAGCCGACCGCGCGCCCCCGGCACGGCATGGCGATCCGCCCCCTGTACGGCGACCCGCTGGCCGTCCGCCTCTTCATGGCCTGCCGCGAGGAAGGCGCCCCTGCCGCCTCCGCCGACGACCTGTTCGCCGACCTGACCGCCTCGTACATGGAGACCGCCTGGGCGAGCGAGGCCTACCGGACCTGGCTGGTGCAGCACAACGGGCCGCTGCCGGTCGGCGGGTAGGGCGCCGGACGGCCACGACCGCCCGCGCCTGCCCGGCGCCGGCGCCCGCTCTCGGGTATGCCGGCGGTCCGGACTCCGCACGCACCACGCCCCGCCCGCCGGGCCTGTCCACCAACCGTGTGAAAGCCGCGGTCCCGGCCGCCGGGGGCCCGCCGACCCGTGCGGCGATGGCCGAGAGTGGGGGTGCCGAAAGCCGGCGCGGCCGAGCCCTGGAGACCCGTGTGGATGGCACCTCTTCCGTGGTCCTGCTCCTGCTGTTCCTGTGGTGTCTGTGTTCGCGGCGGATGGAACGCTACGAGCTGACCGCCCCCGCCGCCTTCGTCCTGCTGGGCCTGCTGCTGGGCGAGGGCACCGGCGTCCTCCACCTCGCCCTCCCGCACGAGACGGTCAAGCTGCTCGCGGAGGTCACCCTGGTCTGGGTGCTCTTCACCGACGCCGCCCGGCTCTCCTTCCGTGCCCTGCGCCCGGAGCTCGGTCTCTACGGACGGCTGCTGGGGATCGGGCTGCCGCTGTGCGTGGCCCTCGGCACGGTGCTGGCGGCCGTCCTGCTCCCCGGTGTCTCCTGGTGGGCCGCCCTGTACGTCGGGGCCGCGCTCGCCCCGACGGACGCCGCGCTCGGCGCCACGATGATGGTCAACCCCGTCGTGCCCGCGAAGATCCGCCGGCTCATCAACGTCGAGAGCGGCCTCAACGACGGCATCGTCACGCCCCTGGTGGTGCTCGCCCTGGCCGGGGTCTCCGCGGCCGAGCACACCGCCCCGCCGGATGCCACCGGCCATGCCGTGGTGCAGCTCGTCGTCGGCGCGGCATACGGCGCGGTGGTCGGACTGGCCGCCGGGTGGCTGCTGCGGACCGCACTCCGCAACGGCTGGGCGGCCGAGGACTTCGCCGGCGCGGGCGTGCTGGCCCTGGCCCTCCTCGGCTACTCCTCCGCGCTCGCGTTCGGCGGCAACGGGTTCATCGCCGCCTTCGTCGCGGGCCTGGCCGTCGGATCGACGCACGGTGCGCCGCAGCGGGTGCTCCTGTACGTCGAGCAGTCCGCCGCACTGGTCTCCGTGCTGGTCTGGCTGGTTTTCGGCGCCCTCCTGCTGCCGGAGGCGTTCGACCACTTCACCTGGCAGACCGCGGTCTACGCCGTACTGAGTCTCACGGTGATCCGGATGCTGCCCGTGGCCCTGTCCCTGATCGGCAGCGGACTGGACCTCAAAACGATCCTGTTCGTGGGCTGGTTCGGCCCCCGCGGGCTGGCCTCGATCATCTTCGGCCTGCTGGCGGTCGAGGAGCTGGCGGTCCCCGACACCCGAGCGGTGGCCCCGGTCGTCACCCTCACCGTCCTGCTCAGCGTCCTCGCCCACGGCCTCACCTCCGCCCCCCTGGCGAACCGCTACGGCGCGGCAGCCGCCGCCAAGGGCATCGGCCGGGCCGGCACCACGGCGGACGAACTCCCGGTCAGGGGCATGGCGGCGGGCGGACTGCACCACGGCCACGGCCACGGCCACGGTCATGGCCGGCGCCGGGGCGGGGCGGCGCCGTCGTGACGGTCATTCCGGTTGTGTGAACTCCACAAGGGCCGTGCGCAAGCCGATATCCACGTGATCCAGGTAACGCCGCAGACCGGCGGTGGCCGAAAATTCGAGACCGTGGACGTTCCTTCGGGCACCGGCAGGAAGCCGTCTCTTTGCGGAATGTGATGCGCTATTTTCCGGCGACGGAATGAACAGTGCTGGTTGGCACTGGAAAGGATGACGACTCCTCCGCTTGTGGCGCTCGGGGAGTTGTCGGCCCTTTTCCTTTCGCGGGCCGGCAAAAGAGGGCCGGGGAAGGCGTGAACGGAGACGGAACGAGGCCGAAACCTGCTGGTGGGCGGCCGTTGGCGCCGCGAGATGACCGAAGGTCAGCGGCTGTCGACGGCGATTGCCGACCGCAAGGGCAGGAGGTGATGGTCCTCTCCGGAAAAGGCAGTTGTCGACGAGCTTCGAAGCAGAGCAGAATGTGCTTTCTGCCTCCTCCGGCCGGTGGTGTGGACTTCGCGCCGCTCCGGCGATCCGCACTGCACCACAGCCGGTCCGGTAGCTCTTCTTTCTGTCCACAGGCCGCTGACTTTGGTCCGCGCTGCTCTCTCGGGATCCTGAACGCCTTCATGAATTCTTCTTCGGCCTTTCGCCGGTACCGTCTGCCCGTCTGGCTCATCCCGGTGGTGTGGACCCTCGCCCTCGGCCTGTGGGGGCTCTCCCGGGAGCACAGTGTGTGGCGGGACGAGGCCGCTACCTGGCAGGTGGCCCTACGGACCGCCGGTGAGATCTGGCACATGCTGGGGCAGGTCGACGTCGTGCACGGGCTCTATTACCTGCTGATGCATGGCCTGTTCGACGTCTTCGGGCCCGGTACCACGACCCTGCGGCTGCCGTCCGTGCTGGCCATGGCGGTGGCGGCGGCCTGTGTGACGGTCATCGGCCGGCGGCTGGCCGGAACCTGGGCGGGGCTGGGAGGAGGGCTGGCGTTCGGCCTGCTCCCGGCCGTGCAGTTCCATCTCCAGGAGGGCCGTCCGTTCGCACTGGTCACGGCCGCGGCGGCGCTCTCGACCCTGCTGCTCGTGACCGTGCTCGCGGGGCGTGCCGGCGCGATGCGCTGGGCTGCCTACGGCGGAACGGTCCTGGTGTGCGGGCTGCTGAACTGGCTGTCGCTGCTGATCCTGCCCGCACACCTGGCAACTCTGGTCTGGGCAGGGGCCGGTCGCGGCATCCGGAGACGCTGGGCGGCGGCCTCGGCGACCGCCGTCGCCGGTGTACTGCCGCTGATCCTCTTCAGCCGCGGCCAGTCCGGCCAGGTCTCCTGGATACCGCCGCTGACCTGGCACATGATGATCGGCCCGGCCGTCCTGCTGGCGATCGGCGGCCTCGGCGCCCTGCTGGACCGGCCGAGGGTAGGCCGGCTGTCGGCGGCGGTCGTCGGGTTACCCCTGCTGGCGGTGCCGCAGCTCGCCCTGATCGGCCTCTCCTTGGCCCAGCCGCTCTATGTGGACCGGTACATATTGTTCAGCATGCTGGGGCTGGCGCTGCTGATCGGGGCCGGACTGGGGGCGGTCATACGGTCGGCCGCGCCACGGTTCCCGAGAACATCTCCGTGGATCCTCCCCGTGACGGTCGCCGTGGCGATGGCGGCGCTGGTGCCGCAATCGCTGGCCGAGCGCTCCCCGGGCAGCCGGGTGGACGACGTCCTGGCGGTGGCGGCAGAGGTGCGGCGGCTCAAGGACGCCGGTGCCGCGGTGCTCTTCGTGCCGGCGGCCCGTCGCGACACCGAGCTGGTCTCCCCGGACGCCTTCACCGGCCTGCGGGACATCGCTCTCCAGGAAGGCCCGGAGAAGTCGGGGACCTTGAAGGGGGTGGAGGCCGACCCGGCACGGATACGGGCTGCGATAGCGGCCCAGCGGCGGATACTGCTGGTCACGGACGCGGCGGAGGTGGCGAAGCCGGTATCGGCGGAGCGGGACAGGGCGAAGGCCGCCGCGCTGAAGGAGCGCTTCACGGTGGTGTCGGACGAGCAGATACGCGGCCGGCGGGTGACGGTGTACGAGCGGACCGGACCGGACCGGCGATCCGCCGGCTGAAAGAAGACCGCACCCGCTCCGCCACGGGCGCCCCGCTGGGCGGCGTGCGGACCGGGTGCGGACAGTTGGGCGACGTGACCTGCGACAGCACAGGCCGAGCGGCCCGGCCTGGGGTCAGGCCTTCTTCGTCTCCCAGAAGATCTTGTCGATCTGGGCGATGTAGTCCAGGGCCTTCTGGCCGGTGGCCGGGTCGTTGGAACCCTTGGCCGCGCTGAGGGCCTTGAGGGTGTCGTTGACCAGCTGGTGCAGCTCCGGGTACTTCTCGAAGTGCGGGGGCTTGAAGTAGTCGCTCCACAGCACCGAGACGTGGTGCTTGGCCAGCTCGGCGCGCTGCTCCTTGATCAGGACGGCGCGGGTGCGGAAGTCCGCGTCCTCGTTGGCCTGGTACTTCTCCTGGACGGCCTTGACCGACTCGGCCTCGATGCGGGCCTGGGCCGGGTCGTACACGCCGCAGGGCAGGTCGCAGTGGGCGCTGACCTTCACCTTGGGGGCGAACAGGCGCGAAAGCATGTTCAGTCCTTCCTCGTGATCGTCTTCTCAGGTGCGAGATTACTCGGTGCGGGAAGGCTTTTCTTGGCCGGGCCGGGGGTCTTAGGGCAAAAGTCCGGTGCCGGGGTGGGGCTGATGGAGGATGGACCCGTGAGCGAAGCGAGACGGGGGTGCCCCCGGACGGAGTCTGGGGGAGGGACGGACCGCGGCTGGACCGGGAGGTACGGGATGCCGGAGCGGGTGCACGAGCGTGGGCCGGAGCAGGGCGGGGACGCGGACGCGGGGAGCGGGCGGGGCGGGCTCCTTGGCGCCTTCGGGCTGGCCGAGGTCTACAACCCGTCGATGGTGCCGACGCTGCGGCCCGGGGACCAGCTGGTGGTGCAGTACGGGGCGGTGGTGCGGCCCGGCGATGTCGTCGTGCTGCGGCATCCGTTCCGGCAGGATCTGCTGATCGTCAAGCGGGCCGTGCGGCGGCGGGACGGCGGTTGGTGGGTGCAGGGCGACAACCCGTTCGTCGAGAACGACAGCCGGGAATTCGGGGTCGTTCCCGACGAACTGGTCATCGCCCGTGCCTGGGTGCGGGTGCGGCCCCCGCGGGGGGTTCAGCGCTCGGTCACCGGGGTGCTCTCCTGGGTGGTCTCGGCGGTCCGGCCGGTGCGGGCCGAGCGCTCGCTCTCCAGGCGCTTGCGGGCGCGGTAGGCGGCGACATTGGCGCGGGTGGCGCAGCGGTCGGAGCAGTAGCGCCGCGAGCGGTTGGTCGAGGTGTCCAGGTAGACGTTGCGGCAGGGCTGCGCCTCGCAGATGCCGAGCCGGTCCACACCCAGGTCGGTGAGGTGGAAGGCCAGGCCCATGCAGGCGGTCGCGGTGTAGCCCGCGGTGGCGCTGGCCGCGTGGTCGGCGATGTGCATGTGCCAGTCGGGGCGGCCTCCCCCGCTCTCGGCTCGTGAGCGGGAGGTGCCCCCGTCGTCCCGGTGGTCGTGGCCGGAGATCTGCGGGCTGACCGGGAACTCCATCATCAGGGCGTTGAGCAGGTCCACGGCGCGCACCTCGTCGCCGCCGTCCGCGGCTTCGAAAACGGCGCGCAGCCGGGCGCGGACCGTGCGCAGCCGGGTCACGTCGCTCTCGTTCGCGCGCCGGGCGGCCTGCTGGGCGGGGCCGAAGAGCTCGCGTACGGCTTCGACCGTGGTGAGGCTGTCGGTGCCGCGCTCGGGCTGCTCGGTGTTGACCAGTCGCACGGCATAGTCCGAGTAATAGGCCAGTTCCACTTGTAGTCCTTACGGGCGGAGGCTAGGGTGCGGAGTGTTTGCGTGAGGTAATAGGTGTTGCTGCTACGAGGGTATTACGTCTTGAAGGGGAAGCGATGACCGAGACCGTTGCCGGCGCCGATTGGCAGGCGTGGCAGAACAGTTGGGACCGCCAGCAGGAGTGGTACCTCCCCGACCGCGAGGAGCGGTTCCGGGTGATGCTGGACATGGTCGAGGCCCTGGTGGGTCCCGCACCCCGGGTACTGGATCTCGCCTGCGGCACGGGAAGTATCTCCGACCGGCTGCTGAAGCGGTTCCCCGAGGCCGAGAGTGTGGGCGTCGATCTGGATCCCGCGCTGCTGGCCATCGCGGAAGGGTACTTTGCCGGCGAGCGCCGGATCCGCCTGGTCCGCGCCGACCTCAAGGACCCGGCCTGGACGGACAGGCTGCCGCACGATTCGTACGACGCGGTGCTCACCGCCACCGCGCTGCACTGGCTGCACAGCGAAGACCTCCGGGGGCTGTACGGGCAGCTCGGCACCCTGGTGCGGGACGGCGGGGTCTTCCTGAACGCCGACCGCATGCCCGAGGAGGCCACCCCGCGGATCAACGCCGCCGAGCGGGCCTTCCGGCATGCGCGGATGGACGCGGCGAAGGCGGCCGGCGCCGTCGACTGGGCCGAGTGGTGGCAGCTGGCGGCCGCCGACCCGCGGCTGGCCGGGCCGACCGCCGAGCGCTTCGAGATCTACGGCGAGCACGCGGACGGCGACACCCCCTCGGCGGCATGGCACGCGGCCGTGCTGCGCGAATCGGGGTTCGCGGAGGCCCGGCCGGTATGGTCCTCGCCCACGGATGCGCTGGTGCTGGGCCTGAAGTAGGGGCAGGGCGCACCGCCGCACCGGCCGGTGGTGAGTGCGGGAAGGACGGGGCGGAGGAGGGCACAGGAGGCCCGCCGCGACGGAGGAAGGGCCGCGGCGGGCCTTCTCCCCGGGGAGCAGGTCTCGCCGCGGCCCCCGGAGCCCGGCACGGGCCCCTACCGCTCCGGCGCCTTCGACTACAGCGCCTTCGACTACGGCACCTCCGCCTACAGCACCTTCGACAGGAACGACTTCGTCCGCTCGTGCTGCGGGTTGCCGAGCACTTCGCGCGGGTGGCCGGATTCGACCACCACCCCGTCGTCCATGAAGACCAGCGAGTCGCCGACCTCGCGGGCGAAGCCCATCTCATGGGTCACGACGACCATCGTCATCCCGTCCGCCGCCAGGTCCTTCATGACGTCCAGGACGTCACCGACCAGCTCCGGGTCCAGGGCCGAGGTCGGCTCGTCGAAGAGCATCAGCTTGGGCTCCATCGCCAGCGCACGGGCGATGGCGACGCGCTGCTGCTGGCCGCCGGAGAGCTGCGAGGGGTAGTTCCCGGCCTTGTCGGACAGTCCGACGCGGTCCAGCAGCTTGACCGCCCGCTCCCGGGCCGCGGACTTCGACTCGCCCTTGACCTGGATCGGCGCCTCCATGATGTTCTCCACCGCGGTCATGTGCGGGAAGAGGTTGAAGCGCTGGAAGACCATGCCGATGTCGCGGCGGCGGGCGGCGACCTCGCGGTCGCGCAGCTCGTAGAGCTTGCCGTTGTGCTCGCGGTAGCCGACCAGTTCGCCGTCGACGGACAGCCGGCCGGCGTTGACCTTCTCCAGGTGGTTGATGCAGCGCAGGAACGTCGACTTGCCGGAGCCGGACGGGCCGATCAGGCAGAAGACCTCCCGGGGCGCGACCTCCAGGTCGATGCCCTTGAGGATGTGGGCCGCGCCGAAGGACTTGTGCACGCCCTCGGCCAGCACCATCGGGGCGCCGCTGGTGCCCGCGGCCTTGCTCGTCGTCATCTTCTTGGTCATGCCGCACCTCCGGCGGAGCGGTTGAAGCCGCCGGACAGCTTCGCCTTGGCGCGCTGGAGCGGAGTGAGCGGGAGCTGCCGGCTGGAGCCGCGGGCGTAGTAGCGCTCAAGGTAGTACTGGCCGATGCTCAGCACCGTGGTGGCGATCAGGTACCAGGCGGCGGCGAGGATCAGCATCTCCACGACGACGCCCGAGTCCCGGCCGACGTTCTGGGCGGCCTGGAGGAGGTCGTAGTACTGCACGGCGATCACCAGCGAGGAGGTCTTGAGCATGTTGATGACCTCGTTGCCGGTCGGCGGCACGATCACCCGCATCGCCTGCGGCACGATGATCCGGCGCAGCGTCTTGGCGTGGCTCATGCCCAGCGCGTGCGCCGCCTCGGTCTGGCCCTCGTCGACGGCGTTGAGGCCGGCCCGGCAGATCTCCGCCATGTACGCCGCCTCGTTGAGCCCGAGGCCCAGCAGCGCGCACAGGAACGGGGTCATGAAGTCCGACCACTCGTCCTTGTAGATCGGCATGATGTCGATGTACTGGAAGACGAGGCCCAGGTTGAACCAGAGGAACAGCTGGACGTAGACCGGCGTACCGCGGAAGAACCAGACGTAGAACCAGGCGACCGTCGAGGTGACCGGGTTCTTGGACTGCCGCATCACGGCCAGGATCACGCCGCCCACGATGCCGATGATCATCGAGAGCACGGTGATCAGCAGGGTGTTGCGCAGGCCCTTGAGGATGTCCGCGTTGAACATGTACTGGGGGATGGCGTCCCAGTTGACGTTCCCGGAGGCGAAGGCCCGGCCGAGCAGGGCGATCAGTCCGAGGACGACGACCGCCGCCACCCAGCGGCCGTAGTGGCGGACCGGGATGGCTTTGATCGGCTCGGGCTGGGGCGGCGGAGCGTCCGCCGGCGGCTGGGCCGACTTGTCGACGTCAACTGACACGGGTGTTGCCTTTCAGCATTCGGCGGGAGGTGCGCGGAGCGAAGGGGCGGGCGTGCGACGGCTCAGGAGCCGCCATTGAGCTGCACCTTCTTGACCGCGGCATCCTTGACGTCCCACTTGTCCAGGACCTTGGCGTACGAGCCGTTCTTGATCGCGAGTTCCAGGGCGGCCTGCAGCGCGTCACGCAGCTGCTCCTTGCCCTTGGGGATCGCGATGCCGTACGGGGCCGCCTTGAGCGGCGCGCCGCCGACCATCTGGAAATCCTTGCCGTGACCGGAGACCTTCACCGCATACGCCGCGACCGGGTAGTCGCTGGAGACGGCGTCCACACCGGCGGTGCGCAGCCGGGTCTGGGCCTCGGAGTCGTTGTCGAAGGCCTCGATCGAGATCGGCTGTTCGCCGTTCTTCTCACAGGCCTTCGACTTGTCCTTGGCCAGGTCGTGCGAGACCGTGCCGCGCTGCACCGCGAGCTTCTTGCCGCACAGCGTCTCCCAGCCGTCGATGCCCTTGGTCTTGCCCTTCTGGGTGTAGAGCGACACACCGACGTTGAGGTAGTCGATGAAGTCGACACCCTGGCCGATCTTCTTGCCGGTGTTGCTGTCGATGCCCTCCTGGCGCTCCTTGGTGTCCGTCATCGCCGACATCGCGATGTCGTAGCGCTTGGACTTCAGGCCGCCCATGAGGGTGTCGAAGGTGGCGTTGTTGAAGTTGAGCTTGATGCCCAGCTCCTTGCTCATCGCCTCCGCGAGATCCGGGTCGATGCCCTCGATCACGCCGTTGGAACGGAACTCCACCGGCTTGTACGTGATGTCCGAGCCGACCTGGAGCATGGCCTTTTCCTGAACATCCTTGGGCAGCTTCTTGAACAGCGGCGCATTGACGTTGCGGTTCTTCTTCGCCTCGCGTTTGGCGATGGCCGCGTCCGTCTGGTCGCCGCAGGCGCTGAGCAGCAGCAGCGAGGCGGCGACCGCGGCCGCCGCGGCCACGGCCGTGCGAGACCTGCCGGCGGCCGTGCGACGGGTGGTGCTTGCGGTCATGCTGAGCCTCCTGCGAATGGAGAAGCCGACGGAGAAGCCGACGTGACAAAGGGCCGGGGGCACACCGTCGAGCGTCGCGACCTCGGTTGGTGACGGAATCCTGCCATCCGTGCTCCGGTATTCGGACTGTCGTTATGGTCAAAATCGGATAACGGACGGAGAAGGCGAGGTGACGTCCTTGTGGCGCAAGGGGAGCCTCCGCTTCCGCCGATGCCGGGCCTCCTCGCCTGGTTTCCGGCGTCCCGGGATCCGGACCGGAGAGGGATGACCCTTCTGAGTTTTTTGTGTATTTCGCGGTTATTGTCGGAACTCTGAACTCGAGGGTAAGGAATCTGACTCGTCGCGGCCCGCGCCCGTCGGGTAGAAAGGTTGGTTACACCCCTCATCCGGGGCTCAGGGCGCGTGTGCGGCGCGCCCGGCGTCCGAAAACCTCCCCGCGCGCGGCGGTCATCCGCCGTGCAGGGCGCGGACGCGGTGCCCGCCCACCCCTCAACCAGGGGGTGGCCACCCTCAACAGAATTTCGATTAAAGGGGTAAGACAAGTGGCAGCGGAGATCGTCAATCCTCGCAGCGACAGCAATACCGGCGCGGGCGCGGGCAGTGCGCCCGACGATGCTTTCGACCCGGCCTTCGCGCTGCATCGCGGCGGCAAGATGGCCATCCAGGCGACCGTGCCGGTCCGCGACAAGGACGACCTGTCCCTCGCGTACACGCCGGGTGTCGCCAAGGTGTGCAGCGCCATCGCCGACCAGCCCGAGCTCGTGTACGACTACACCTGGAAGTCCCAGGTCGTCGCCGTGGTCACGGACGGCACCGCGGTGCTGGGCCTGGGCGACATCGGCCCGGAGGCCTCGCTCCCGGTGATGGAGGGCAAGGCCATCCTCTTCAAGCAGTTCGGCGGCGTCGACGCGGTGCCGATCGCGCTCGGCACCACCGACACCGACGAGATCATCGAGACCGTCGTCCGGATGGCCCCGTCCTTCGGCGGGGTCAACCTGGAGGACATCTCGGCGCCGCGGTGCTTCGAGATCGAGCGCCGGCTCCAGGAGCGGCTGGACATCCCGGTCTTCCACGACGACCAGCACGGCACCGCCGTGGTCACGCTGGCCGCGCTGCGCAACGCCGCCAAGCTCACCGACCGCTCGCTCGGCCAGCTGCGGGCGGTCATCTCGGGCGCCGGCGCGGCAGGCGTCGCCATCGCCAAGATCCTCATCGAGGCGGGCATCGGGGACGTCGCGGTCTGCGACCGCAAGGGCATCGTCTCCACCGACCGCGGCGACCTCACGGACGTCAAGCGCGAGGTGGCCGGCTTCACCAACAAGGGCCGGCTGACCGGGTCGCTGGAGGAGGCGCTGGACGGAGCCGATGTCTTCATCGGGGTCTCCGGCGGCACGGTGCCGGAAGAGGCGGTGGCCAAGATGGCGAAGGACTCGCTGATCTTCGCGATGGCCAACCCCACCCCGGAGATCCACCCGGAGATCGCGCACAAGTACGCGGCCGTGGTGGCCACCGGGCGCAGCGACTACCCCAACCAGATCAACAACGTGCTGGCCTTCCCCGGCATCTTCGCCGGGGCCATGCAGGTGCGGGCCACCCGGATCACGGAGGGCATGAAGCTCGCCGCCGCCGAGGCCCTGGCCGCCGTGGTCGCCGATGAGCTCAGCGCCGACCGGGTCATCCCCTCGCCGTTCGACGAGCGGGTCGCACCGGCCGTCAGCGCCGCCGTCGCGGCCGCCGCCCGCGCCGAGGGCGTGGCCCGTCGCTGACCGCGCCGCCGGCACAGTCGTCCGCCAACGGGCCGGGCCCGCACCCCACACGGGTGCGGGCCCGGCCCGTTGTGGTGGCGGGGTACGGCGACGCGGCGTCATACGGGCGGCGCGACGCAATACGGGCGGCGCGGCGCAACCCGGGGGAGGCGGCGCGGCGCGTGTCACACCCCGCTGCGGTACCGCAGCGCCCGGCCGCGGCCTACGTTGGGATCATGTTTGCTGCCTATGCCGCCCGCATCGACCGTGACCAGCCGCTGAACGGCCTCGAATTGGGGGAGCGGCCGGCCCCTGACGTACGCCCCGGCTGGACGACCGTCAACGTCAAGGCCGCCTCCCTCAACCACCACGACCTGTGGTCGCTGCGCGGGGTGGGGATCACCGAGGACAGCCTGCCGATGATCCTCGGCTGCGACGCCGCGGGAGTGGACGCGGACGGCAACGAGGTCGTCCTGCACTCCGTCATCGGGCAGACCGGCCACGGAGTCGGCGCCGGGGAGAAGCCCTCCATCCTCACCGAGCGCTACCAGGGCACCTTCGCCGAGCAGGTCACCGTCCCCTCCTGGAACGTGCTGCCCAAGCCGAAGGAGCTGTCCTTCGCGGAGGCGGCCTGTCTGCCGACCGCCTGGCTGACCGCGTACCGGATGCTGTTCACCAACGCGGGCGTACGGCCCGGGGACAGCGTCCTGGTGCAGGGCGCCGGCGGTGGCGTGGCGACCGCCGCCATCGTGCTGGGCGCCGCCGCGGGGCTGCGGGTCTTCGCCACCAGCCGGGACGAGAGCAAGCGCAAGCGCGCGCTGGAGCTCGGCGCCGAGGCGGTGTTCGCGTCCGGTGAGCGGCTGCCGCAGCGGGTGGACGCGGTGATCGAGACGGTCGGCGCCGCCACCTGGTCGCACTCCGTCAAGTCGCTGCGCCCCGGCGGCAGTCTGGTCATTTCGGGCGCCACCAGCGGCTACACCCCGAAGAGCGGGGAACTCAACCGGATCTTCTTCCTGGAGCTGAAGATCGTCGGCTCCACGATGGGCAGCAAGGAGGAGCTGGCATCGCTGCTCAGCTTCTGCGCGGCCAAGGGCATCCGGCCGGTCATCGATTCGACGCTGCCGCTGGACCGGGCGCGTGAGGGCTTCACGAAGATGGCGGAGGGCGAGCTGTTCGGCAAGATCGTGCTGACGGTGTGACGTCTGACGGTGTGACCTCTGGCGGTGTGACGGCTGAGGGTGTGACGTCTGGCGTGCGGGCCCTTCGGCGCGTGGCGTGAAGTCGTGAAGTCGAGGAGCCGTGAAGTCCCTTCGGCGAGGAGGCCGGGAAGAGTGCGGATCCTGCGGGCGGAGGGGCGCGCCGCCGCGCCGTGGAGCAACGGCGGCGGGGTGACCCGGGAGATCGCCGTCCAGCCGCCGGGCTCCGGCTGGGACACCTTCGCCTGGCGCGTCAGCCTGGCGGACGTCACCCGGGACGGTCCGTATTCGCCGCTGCCCGGTGTTCGGCGGATCCTCACCGTCGTCGACGGCGCCGGGCTGGAGCTGACGGTGGACGGCACTACGTGGCTCCTCCCGGAGCGCTACCGCCCGTTCGCCTTCCCCGGCGGTGCCGCCACCGGCTCCCGGCTGCTGGACGGCCGTCCCGTCGTCAACCTCAATGTGATGCTCAGGGAGGGGCGGGCGGCGGCGACGGTGGAGATGGTCCGGGGGAGCCGGAGGGTGTGGCCGGCCGATGACGGAGCAGCCGGCCCTGACGGTTGCCCCGACCGTGCCCCCGACCGTGACCCCGACGAGGTCATGGTGGTGGCGGTCGAGGGGTGCACCCGGCTCGGGGGGCCCGGCGACCATGAGGCGCGGTTGGGGCGGTTCGACGTGGCGCTGCTGACGGCACCGGACGCGGCGGCCGCGGCGCTGTGGACGGACGGCACCGCGGCGGTGATCGCCTTGTCCGTGACGGTCCCTGGTCGGTCTTAGTGCTTTCGCCCGCCCTTGGGGCCTCTGCGTTCGACCTTCTGCCTTCGTCTTCCGGCTTCCGTCTTCTGTCTTCTGTTTTCTGCCTTCTGGATTTCCACCTGCCGTACGCGTCAACGATGGTTGACGCGCCTCCCGTGTCAACGTAAATTGACAGTCATGACCGATGCAACGGACCTTGCCGAGCGGGCCGGTGACCGGGACCCCCGGGTCGGGCTCCGCGCCGTGGCCGCGCTCCGCCGGCTGCTGGAACAGCTCGAAGCCGTGCAGGTGCGCAGCGCCCGAGCGAAGGGCTGGTCGTGGCAGGAGATCGCGGCGGAGCTGGGTGTCAGCAGACAGGCAGTGCACAAGAAGCACGGGAGGCGCTGATGTTCGAGAAATTCACGGCCGACGCACGCGCGGTGGTGCGCGGCGCCGCGGAACAGGCGGACCGTACGGGCAGCGGCACGGTCGGCGAACCGGAGTTGCTGCTCGCGCTGCTGGAGCGGACGGATTCGCCGGCCGCCGGGGTGCTCGCGGCGCTCGGTGTCCGCGCGCGGCGGGAGTCGGTGGCGGATGCCCTCGCGGCGGTGCGCCGGCGCGGCGGGGTGTCCACGGCCGACGCGGCGGCGCTGGCCGGGCTCGGGATCGATATCGACGAGATCGTGACCCGGGTGGAACAGGCGCACGGGGTGGGCGCGCTGGCCGGAGGCGGACGGGCCGGGCGCCGGAAGCGGACGCGCCGGCTGTTCACGGCGGAGGCGAAGTCCGTGCTGGAGCGTGCCCTGCGGATCGCCGCCGGACGCGGCGAGCGGTACCTCGGTGACGAGCATCTGCTGATGGCGCTGGCCGCCAGGCCCGGACCGGCCGCGGCGGTGCTCGCCGATCACGGGGTGACCTACGGCGATGTGCTGCGGGCGCTGGAGGGGGAGCGGGGCCGCCGCGCGAGTTGAGAGAGCACGCGTGCTAGGGGCCACATGCGCGCTACGGCCGCGCGCGTGCCAGGGGCCGCGCATATGTCACGGGCCACACGCGTGCCACGGCCCGTACACATGGCACGGCTGGCCCCCGCCCTACGGATAGTTCACCTTCACCGTCCCGATGCCCAGCGTGCCGTGCCGGGGCAGGTATCCGGCCTCGAACACCGCGCTCAGGACGGGGTGGAGCAGTTGCGCCAGCCGTTCGGCGCGTGAATGGCCCAGTGCCCGCCATGGTCCGGCCGCCAGCCGGTCCGTGGTCCGCTCGATCGCGTCGCGTTCCGTGCGGGCGCGCTCGGTCGCGGTGCCGTCCGGCGCGATCCAGCCACGGGCGGCGAGGCGGTGCCGGGCGTCGCTCCACTCCTGTGCGCTCCAGCCGCGCCCCGCGAAGCCGGCGGCCGGGGCGGCGCCGATCGCGGCGAACGACACCAGGGCCTCACAGGGGTCGAGTCCGCAGGTCAGCAGGGCCGCCAGATGGCCGTCGCCGCGGTGCTCGCGCAGTACCGTAGCGGCCTGCCAGAGCACCAGATGCGGTGCGTCCGGCCACGGCAGATCGCGGTTGGCGGCGGCCAGCGGGCGGGCGGCACAGCCGGCGTTCTCGGCGGCCTGGCGGGCGAGCCGGGCCGCCTCGGCGAGCTGCGCGGTGCTCAGCCGGCCGTCGGTCAGCACCGTCAGCGCACGGTCCATGGCCAGCAGCCGCGCGTCCAGCACCTTGGCCGGGTCCGCGATGGTCCAGATCCGCGGGAGGTGCCGGGCGATCAGCCGCGGGCTGAAGGTGTAGTACGTCGCGGCCACCAGCTCCGGCCCGGCGGCGCCCAGCGGAGCCGTGCGCCAGGCGAAGTAGCTGGGCCAGCGGGAGGACACATCATGGCCGAGGTCGGCGGCGACCTGGCGGGCCTCGGGGGCGAAGTACAGCGTGGCGTGCAGTGGCTCCAGCAGGTGCCACATCCGGCGGGCGACCGAAAGGTATTCCGACATCGCTTTACCTCATGGCCTTCACGATGCGTGCGCAGACAGGGAGTGGGCCGTGGTGGGGAACACGGCGAACCGGTCCGCGGAAGCGGGCGGCCGGGGTTCAACGGCTGGGGTTCCCCGGAGCCCGGCGCCGGACGGAAAGCCGTGCGAAGTAGTGAGTTCCCCGATTACGCGGCGTGAATCCAGAGCGTAGATGACAACTGTGCGTAGCTGATGGCCGGTTGGGGGATCCGGTTCCGGCCGCCGGCCGGCCGCTGCCCGGCCGCCGTGGCACCCGCGGCACCCGCGGTGGCCGGGCAGCGGCCGGATGTCCTCCGTGCGCCGGATATTCGATCGAGTCCCGCCGCCGCCCGCGCGTAGGGTGACCCGGCCGACGGCCCACGGGGGGTCGCTGCGCCTATGGACAGGGAGCGCCGGATGCCGTACCGAGGATGGGCCGACGAGGGATACGGGGCCTTCGCGGACGAATTCGCCCGGAACTTCGCCGAGCGCGGTGAACTCGGCGCCGCCGCTGCCGTGTTCGTGGGCGGGCGCAAGGTCGTGGACCTGTGGGGCGGTATCGCCGATGACCGGACCGGGCGGGAGTGGCAGGAGGACACCGTCCTTCCCGTCATGTCCGTCGCCAAGTCCGTCGTCAGCTTCCTGGCCCATCTGCTGGCGCAGGAAGGGAAGTTGGACCTCGACGCCCCGGTGGCCGACTGCTGGCCGGAGTTCGCCCGCCACGGCAAGGAGGGGATCACCACCCGGATGGTGCTCGCCCACACCGCCGGAATCCCGCTTGTCGAGCGGAAGTTGACGTTCGAGGAGTTGACCGCCTGGACGCCGGTGATCCGCGCCCTGGAGGAACAGAAGCCGCTCTGGGAGCCCGGCACCGCGCACGAGTACCACGCCCAGGCCTTCGGCTTCATCGTCGGCGAGGTGATCCGGCGCCTCACCGGCAGCACGCCCGGCCGCTACTTCCGGGCGGTCATCGGTGAACCGCTGGGGCTGCGTACCTGGATCGGTATGCCGCAGGAAGAGGTTCCGCGGCTGGCCCGCCTCGTCGAGGCGGCGGGACGGGCCCCGTTGCCGAGCGATCTGCTGCCCATGCGGGCCGTGACGATGAACGGCGCCCTGCCCTTCCCTGGACTCGACGATCCGCACGGCTACAACTCGCCCGCCCTGCTGACCGCCGAGTTCCCCGGTGCGGGCGCGGTGTCGTCGGCGCGGAGCCTGGCGGCCCTGTACGCGGCGGTCGCCACCGGTCTGGACGGCGGGCCGCGGCTGCTGTCCGAGGGAACGGTCACCGACGCGGTCACCCAGCTGTCGGGCGGGCCTTCGTTCTCCGGCTTCCCGGACCTCGGCGCGCGCTGGGGGAGCGGCGTCCTCCTCAACTCGGCGTTCCGTCGACTGCTCGGTCCGCGCTCCTTCGCCCACAGCGGTGCGGGCGGCCAATTCGCCTTCGGCGACGACGAGTTCGGAGTCGGCTTCGCCTACACCGCCAACCGGATGGGCGGCGCCGGTGACGAGCGGACCGAGCGGCTCATCGGGGCGCTGCGGGAGTGTGTCGGGGCTGGGTGAATGGCCGTGGCCCCGTGGTCCCGTCGCGTGGCTCCGTGGCCGTGGCGGGGCGGGCGCGCATCGGATGTGCGCCCGCCCCGGTTGCCCGGTGTCCCGGTTGCCCGGTGTCCCGGTTGCCCGGAGTCCCGATTGCTCGGTGTTCCGGCCGCTCGGCGGCCGCGGCCGCTGAGTCGTCCCGGCGGTGAGGTCCCGATCCGGTCGTTGGCCGTCCCGATCCGGTTGTCGGCCGTCCCGGTCCGTGAAGGAGCCGTCTCAGCCCTCCTCCCGGTCCGTGAAGGAGCCGTACTGCTCCGGATGACGCAGGAGCGCGCCGATGTGGGCGGCGGCCGTCGACAGCCGGCGGCGGGACTCCTCCAGCTGTTCGGCCGTGACGCCGTGATCGCGCGCCGCGTCCCGCAGATCGTCGCGGAAACGGTCCAGCAGCCGGTCGAAGTCGCGGGCGGGGTGGTCGCCGGCCGGTTCCTTCGCCCACTCCGGGGCCTCCGGAGCGGGCGGAGCCCCGGCCGCCGGGCCCTCCTCGGGCCTCTCCTCGGTCAGGTCGACACGCTCGACCGTCACCCGGGTCCCGCTGTCCGCGCCGCCCCGCCCGGCCTTGTGCGGCTCGTCGCCCCGGCCGGCCTCGCGCGGCTCCTCGCCCCACCCGCCGCCCGACTGGCCGCCGGTGAAGCGCCCGACCTCGCGGGAGACCTCGGACAGCGCCTCGCGCACCGCCCCCGACCAGTCGCCGGACCGCACCGCGTCCTGGGTCTGCTCCTGTACGCGCTTGATGACCCGCTGGACCTCCTCGCGCGCGAACACCTGGGCGTCCCTGGCCTGCTTACGGGCCCGCTGGGCGTCCTGCCTGGCGCGCCGGCTCTCCTCCTTGGCCCGCCGGGCCTGCTCCTTCCACTCCTCCTTGGCGCGCCGGAACTCCTCCTTCGTCTGCCGCCAGGACTCCTTGTCGCCGAAGGCGGCGTCGAAGTAGTCGGCGGCCTCAGGGAAGGGGCGGCCGGCCGTGCCCTGCGTGGCGTCCGCCGCCCCGCCGCCGTTCCGTCCGGCCTTCCTTGGCCCTCCCGCGTCCTTGCGGGCCTGCTGGGCGGCCTCCCGGATCTCGCGGCGCAGATCCCGCGCCGAACCGCTCACGTCCTCCCGGATGTCGGAGGCAAGGGCGGCGACCGACTCCCGTATCTCCAGTTCGAGGTCGGCCAACTCGCCGCCACGGTCCGCGAGTTCGGCCCGTCCGGCATCGGTGATCGAGTAGACCTTGCGGCCGCCCTCGGTCGCATGCGTCACCAGGCCCTCGGCCTCCAGCTTGGCCAGCCGGGGGTAGACCGTGCCGGCGGAGGGGGCGTAGAGGCCCTGGAAGCGCTCCTCCAGGAGACGGATGATCTCGTAGCCGTGCCGTGGCGCCTCGTCCAGCAGCTTGAGGAGGTAGAGGCGCAGGCGGCCATGGGCAAAGACGGGGGGCATGCTCAGAGCACCTTCTTCCCGGCGGGCCGGCCGGTGGGGGAGTCATCGTACGAATCGGGGGCGGGGCCGCGGCCGCCGCCGGGCCGGTGCTCCTCGTTTGCCGGGGAGGGGCGGCGCAGCAGGGCCAGGCCGCCGGAGACGGTGGTGACCTTGAGCGTGCCGGTGCCCGCGCCGAGCGAGCCGGTGACCTTCTTCGCGCCCCACTGGCTGCTGACCCGCAGGCCGTCGAAGGCGTTGGAGACGGTGCCGCTCGCGGTGTTGGCCTCGACCCTGGCGTCGGCCGGGTCGGGGAGCCGGATGGCGACCTCCCCGGAGACCGTCGTCAAGGCGATGTCGGCGGCCTGTCCGGGGTCCAGATCGAGGACCATGTCGCCGCTGACGGAGTCGGCGCGCACCGCCCCGCCCGCCCCGTCGATGACCGTCAGGTCCCCCGAGACGGAGTGGAATTGCAGATCGCCGGTGACTGACTGTGCCTCGACATTGCCGGAGACCGTATCGGCCCGCACCCCGCCGGTCAGCCCGACGAGCGTGCTGTCACCGGTGACGCCGCGGACGTCCGTACGCCCCGAGATGCCGGAGACCACCGCGCAGGCGCCGACCACGCCGACCTCGACGCGGGTGCCGGCCGGTACGGTCACCGAGACCACCGCGCTGCGGTTCCACCCCTTGCGGTCGAGGAACTTCAAGAAGCCCTTCCAGGGCAGGTCCTCGTAGGCGACCGACAGGGTGCCGTTCCGGTACGAGACGGTCAGCGGCGGGCCGTGCACCTCGCCGATCTCCACGCGGGCCGGGCCGTCGTCCGTGGTGCCGACGACGTTGACGGTGCCGTTGACCACGCGCACGGTCAGGGCGTCGACGGGTTCGGTGACCTCCAGAGTGCGTGGTGAGGTCACCTGTGTCGGTTGGTGCGACCACTCGGTCCCGGCTGACATGCCTGCCTCCCCTTGATCTGCGGCAACGCAACATATCGCGTCTACATCAGACACGATATATCGCGGATGGGGGAAGTCAAGTGCCTCGTTCGGGGGCATCGGAGAGCGTCAGAAGGTGTCGGAGGGCATCGGAGGGTGTCCGGAGCGCTCCCCTCCCGGCGTCCTTGATCATCAAGGTGCGGAAGAGTGGATCCGCCCGACGCGGTGGCGGGGTCCTCAGTGGTGGCACCTGATGTCGTGGCGTATGCCATGAAGGAGTCGAACACGTGTGTAAAACAACGGGGTTGCTCTCGGCTGTGGTGCTCGGTGCTCGGTGCTCGGTGCCGCGGTGGCCGGGCCGGTCGCGTTGGCACACGCCGCGCCCGCCACCGCTTCCGTCTCCGCCGCCGCGAGCTGTCGCTGAACAACAAGAGGGCCTACGACGAGCACGTACGAGCACGGCCCGCGGGCCGTGCGGGCTGCGTTCCACGACGAGGAAGACGTGAAGATGCGGAGGCGCAACGCGCTCCGCTACCTACGTCTGATCCAGGCCTGTTCGTTCAATGGCCCGCCGCCCGCGCGGCATGCGGGCCGTACGCGGCGCGCGGGAGCTCCGCACGGACCGTCGGCACCTGTCGCGTGAGGCGGTACCGGTACCGGTACCGGTACCGGTACCGGCCCCTGCCACGCCGTAAGCGGGGCAGGGACCGGCCCGCTACTCGTCCTCGTCCTCGTCGTCCAGCCGGGCCAGCCAGGTGGCCAGCCGCTCCACCGGCACCTCGAAGTCCGGGTTCAGGTCGACGAACGTCCGCAGCTGGTCGGCCACCCACCCGAGGGAGACCTCCTCCTCGCCGCGCCGGCTCTCCAGCTCTTCGATGCCACGGTCAGTGAAATACACGCGCTCTCCACCAGGGGTCATGGGTCATTCCCGGCCAGGATAGGCAGGCTCATGGACCTCTCGCGCCACAGGCGCCCGAAGGCTAGCCTGATCACCTTGTCAACGGTCCCGCGGTGATCGGGGAATTGCCGCCCACGGGGAGCAGGAGGCCGTGATGCACGAGCGCGCGCAGCGCATCGGACTGCCCGACGGTACGGAAGTCTGGGCCCGGGTCTCCCGGCTCGATGCCCCGGGGCTCGACGGGCCGGACGACATGGACGGGACCGGCGGCGAATTCGAGGACGTCGGTGCCTGGGACGCGCTCGGCGCCCGCGTCGAGGGGCTGCGCGAGATGGTCGGCGGGGTCGCCGCCAGTATTCGCCAGGCCACCGAGCGGGTCGCGCCGGACGAGACCAGTGTGACCTTCGGCGTGGAGCTGTCGGCCAAGCCGGGCAAGGCCGTCGCCCTGCTCGCGGACGGCGAGGCCAAGGCCAACCTCTCGGTCACGCTCACCTGGCGCCGCGCGGACGAGGCGCCGCCGGCGGCACAGCCGCACGGGGGACCCGCGGCCGGCCGCCGGGAGCCGGATGACGCGGGCCGCTGATGACGACTCCCGAGGGCCGGACCGCCGGCCGCGGTGACCGTGCCCACTACGCACAGCTCCTCGACCATGCCGGGCGCACCACCGTCGCCCTGCGCGCCGCCCCGGGCGCGAGCGCGGGACGGCCGTGGGGCAGCGGGGTGCTGATCGCCCCGGGGTGGGTGCTGACCTGCGCCCATGTGCTCGCGGCGGGCGACGGGCGGCGCCGTGGCACCGGCCCGGACGGCGTCTTCGGGGTCGCGTTCGGCGGCCGGGTGGTGCCCGCGCGGCTGGCGTACGACCTGAGCCGGCCCGACCCGGCGGCCGGGCCCGCCGCCGCCCGCGCCGATCTCGCGCTGGTCCGGCTGCTCGACCCGGATGCCGAGCACCCCTGCGCTTGGCTCAGCGACCAGCCGGCGACGCTCCTGGAGGACGCCTATATCTTCCGTGGCCACGACGCATCGGGTGCGGGTGCGGGTGGGGACGGAGGCACCGGCGTCGACGGAGGCACCGGCGCCGACCGAAGCCCCGGCGCCGACCGAAGCCCCGGCGCGGGCGCAGCCCCAGGCGCGGGCGGGGGCGGGGGCGCACACGCACGCGAGGGAGACCCCACGCGGGACGGATGCGGCGTACGGGAGAGCGGAGAGGGAGACGGACACGGCAGGCGGGAGCCGGACGGGGCCCGCGTCCCCCGGGGGCCGCGGGCCGGGCGCCGTACTCCCGCCGACCCCGCGACCCCGCACGCCCCCCTCACCACTCCCGCCCCCCTCACCACTCCCACCCCCCTCGTCACCCCCGCCACCCCCGTCGACCCCTTCATCGCCGTCCGCTTCGGTGCCAGGGACGCCCGGGGCCTGCAGTTCGGCAGCGATGTACGGGTCACCCCCGGCGCCTCCGGCGGGCCGCTGATCGACTGTGACCGCGGCGAGGTGGTCGGCATCGTCAAGGGCCGCCACCAGCAGGACCACGTCGGGCTCGCGGTGCCGGTCACCGCGCTGCGCGGGCTGGGGCCCGAACACCTGGTGCCGGGCGCCGAGGGTCTGGGGCCCGACCCGTACCACGCGCTGATGAGCCTGCACGACCGCTGGCACTGGGCCGGTCAGGAGCTCGGCCGCGCCGCCGGGCCGACCTGGTTCGACGCCCAGCACGCGATCATGTCGGGCCGGGGCCGCCTGTGGGGCGTACAGGAGCGGCTGCAGGCGCTGGACCTGCTCGCCCGTCTGCCCGCGCCACGCGATCCGCTGCTCGTGGAGGCCGCGGTCGGCGAGGTGCTGGACCGCGGGGACCGGCCCGGGGCCTGGGCGCTGCGTACCTGGCGGGACGGCCACGGCGCGCTCTACCAGGGCAGCGACCCGTACACGGAGCTGCGCGCCTTTGTGCACTACCTGCGGATCGTGGCGCAGCTGACCGCCGACGAAGTGCGCGACGTACCGGGCGAACAGGCCGCCGCGGTACGCGGACAGGCGCTGCGCCTCGCGGAGTTCGTCCAGGCCAAGGCGGTGGTGCTGCAGCCCCAGGACCGCCGCAGGATAGGGCCGGTGCGCCGCCGCCCGCGCTCCGTACTCGTCGAGTTCGAGCCGCTGTTCTACGACGAGGGCGGACCGGAACTCTTCAACTGGTCGGTCAGCGAGGGCTACGGCCAGGGGCAGTGGCTGCGGGTGGACGTCCAGGAGTCGGCCGGCGGGGTGCCGTTCGAGCAGGCGCGGGAGCAGGTGCTGCGGCGGCTCGGCGGGCGGCTGCTGCGGGCCGACGGCGACGCCGGTCCCGGCGCCCGGGTACGTCTGGAGGTCGCCGTCCCCGAAGGGCGCTGGCACACCGCCGCAGGACAGTGGGAGGTCGCCGCCTCGACCCGGCGCACCGCCCGGCTGCGGCCGGTCGGTTCCGGACGCGCCGTGATCCTGCGGGACCAGGGGCGGCGTGAGCAGGTCGACCCGGCCTGGCTGCGCCGCTGGCAGGGCCTGGCCGCCGCCCCTGAACTGCAGGTGCTGCGCATCGCGCCGGACCCCGGCGGCGGCGCGGCGCGCGGCTTCGACGAGGCGGTCTGGCGGCTGCTGGAGACGGCCGCCGAGGGCGCGCTGCCCGCGCTGTGCCATACGGTCGCCGACGGCTTCGGGCGGGACGCGGTCGGCGCCGTCCTGGACACCGGCTTCCCCGCCGGGCTGTGGCCGGCCGGAGGGCACGGCGAGGAACGGGACTGCGATGCCGCATGCGAGGAATTCCACCGTGGGGTAAGGGAGTTGCTGCAGGGCTCGGGCGGGCTGGCCCGACTCCCCGAGCTGGTCCGGCAGCTGCGCGCCAAGGCCGCCGGGGCCGCCGAGGAGGGCATGCACTGGGCCCGCGATCTGGTGCTCCTGTACGACGACCCGGAGGACCCGATTCCGCCGCTCTTCACGGACCGCCCCCAGCTGTCCCCGCGATGAACGGGGCACGGAGCCGTCGCGGCGGTCCGAGCGCCGCGCACGCCCCCCTGTGCCTCGCACGCGCCCGGCGCCCGCCCCTGCCGTGTCCGCCCCTCACGCGGCAAGTGGCGCCCTGTACGCGGCACTTGGCCGCCCGCGATGCCCCTGCGGGAGACCGGAAACCGCCCCGTGTGCTTCCGTCGGGCTGAGTACTGTCATAGCGTCGTGGAAGACTTGTCCGTGAGGCGCACCTGCGTGATGGCGGGTGGCGGACGTGGGGGAGGCCGGGGTGGGCGATGCCGACGTCTCCGGCGCTCCGCCATGACCATCGCTCCTGACCGAGGCCTGGCCGGCGACGAGGAGTTCCGACGTGAGCGACTGGCTCATCTACCGTGGCGCGGGGGCACCGCACGACGGAATTGAGCACCTTCCGCCGCCACCCCCGTGGCGCGATTTCGACGGTGGTCCTCTGGTGGCGCCGCCCGCCGCCCTCGACCCCTCCTCCGAGCGCAGGCTCGGCGTGCAGCACCGCGAAGCCAGCCACCACCGCCCCGGCGAGACCGAGCGCGAGCTGGTCAACGCCGCGCTCTACCTGCGCCGTCCGCTGCTGGTGACCGGCGCGCCGGGCAGCGGCAAGAGCACCCTGGCGCATTCGGTCGCCTATGAACTCGGCCTCGGCCGGGTGCTCGGCTGGCCGGTCGTCAGCCGCAGCACCCTGCGCGACGGCCTGTACGACTACGACGCCATCGGCCGCCTCCAGGACCTCCAGATCGCCCGCGCGGCCCCGTCCGCCGCGGACGACGACGGGGTGGCCGACGCGGACCCGACCGACGAACCAGGCGGTGGCATCGGCCGCTACATCCGCCTCGGCCCGCTGGGCACGGCCCTGCTGCCCGCCGCCCGGCCCCGCGTCCTGCTCGTCGACGAGCTCGACAAGAGCGATATCGACCTGCCCAACGACCTCCTCAATGTGCTGGAGGAAGGGGAGTTCCGGATTCCGGAGCTGGAGCGGCTGGCCGGATCCGTCCCCGAGGTGGAGGTGCTGAGCGACGACGGCGCGCGGGTGACGGTGCGCGACGGCCGGGTGCGCTGCCATGCCTTCCCCTTCATCGTCCTCACCAGCAACGGTGAACGCGACTTCCCCGCGCCCCTGCTGCGCCGCTGTATCCACCTCCACATCCCGGTGCCCGACAAGGAGCGGCTGGCCGCCATGGTGCGGGCCCACTTCGGCGAGGGCGCGGCCGAGCGCTACGAAGCGGTGATCGACGGCTTCCTGGACCGCGAGCCCGGCGATGTCCGCGCCGTCGACCAGCTCTTCAACGCCATCCACCTCACACAGAAGGCCGGCTGGACGGACGAGGACGAGGAGGAGACCCGGCGGCGTCTGACGGCGGAGCTGATGCGGCCTCTCGATCGGACGAGGTGAGCGCGGTGCCCCTCGGGGAGCCCGGCCCGGGCCCCCTCGACGAACTCGTCGCCCGGCTGACCGCGGCGGGGGTGCCGGCCGACGCCCGCGGGATGGCCGACGCCCTCTGGCTCGCCCAGTGGATCACCCCGGACGCCACCCGGGCCGACGGCCCCGCGGCGGCCGGGCCCGACCGCACCCAGGAGTCCGGTGGTCCGGATCCGGCCACTTTCCGGGTGGGACCGGCCGTCTCCCTGGACCCCGGGGACGCCCGCGGGACACCGCCGGACGGCAACGGCAACGGCAACGCCGACAGCCCCGGCACCGCGGACGCGGACCCGTCCTCGTCCGTCCTCCGGGACGGCGCCCGGCGCCGGGTGGCCGAGCTGCTGCCCACCCGGGAGGAACGGCTCCCCGACCCGGACCGGCAGCGCCTGGGCGAGGTCGCGGTCCCGATCGCCTCCGCGTTCCCCGGGTTGCTGCCGCTGCAGCGTGCGCTGCGGCCCATCCAGCGCTACCGCCCGCCGGTCGCCCCGGCCCGCCGCAAGCTGGACGAGCCCGCCACCGCCGAACTCTCCGCCCATGCCGAAATGATCATCCCGGTGCTGCGCGGGGTGCACCGCAGGGCGGCCGCGCTCCGGCTGCTGATGGACGGCTCGTCCTCGATGGCCGTCTGGGAGCAGATGCTGCACGACCTGCGCCAGGTCTGCGAACGGGTCGGCGCCTTCCGCGATGTGACGGTGCACTACCTCCATCCGCACGGCCAGGACATCGGCGTCGCCGCGGCCCCGGGACCCGGCCGCCCGCTGCGCCCCGCCGACCAGCTGCACGACCCGACGGGCCATCACCTCACCCTTGTGGTCAGCGACTGCGCGGGCCCGCTGTGGCGGGACGGCCGGATGCAGCGGCTGCTCTACCGCTGGGCGGCCGACGCCCCGCTCGCCGTGGTCCAGCCGCTGCCGCAGCGGATGTGGGCGCGTACCCTGCTGCCCGCCGTGGCCGGCACCCTCGTCCGCCGCCAGGGCCCCTACCAAGCCCTCGGCTTCCGCCCGTCCCGCCGTCGCCGGCGCCCCGCCGCGGCACCGGGCGCCGCGCCCGCGGCGCCCCGCGAACGCGCCATCCCGGTCCTGTCCGCCACCCCCTCCGCCCTCGGCTCCTGGGCCCGGCTGGCCGCCGCCGACGCCGGTCTCTCGCTGCGCGGCGCGGCCTGTGTCGTACGGGCCGACCACGGCGCCGGGCAGCCGGTCCCGCCGCCCGAGCCCGAGCGCGCGGCACCCGCCCGTATGGTCCGCGCGTTCGACCAGCAGGCCTCGCCCGCCGCCCGGCTGCTCGCCGTCCACCTCTCTGCCGTCCCGCTCGCGCTGCCCGTCATCCAGCTCGTCCAGCGCGCGATGCTGCCCCAGACCGGCCCGGCCGAGCTGGCGGAGGTGCTGCTCAGCGGCCTGGTCACCCAGCTTCCCGCCGAGGAGGGGACGCCGGGGGAGCAGGGCGGGGTGAGCGGTCCGTGGTACGACTTCGTGCCCGGTGTACGCGACGAACTCCTCGGCCGGCTCAGTGCGGGCGAGGCCGCCCTGGTCCTCAAGCACTGCTCGCTCTACATCGAGCGCACCTTCGGCCGCAGCGCCCGCAACTTCCCGGCCGTCGCGGTCGCCATGCTCTCCGGCAGCGGCCGCGAGCCCGAGACCGGCCAGCGCGCCGTCCCCGAACCCTTCGCCCGGGTCTCCGAGCGCGTACTGCGCCGCTTCGAACCGGCCCTGCGCCCGCCCGCCCGGCGGCCCTACGCGCCCGACGGCCCCGCCGCGGAAGGCGCCGCCCTCCTGGAGCGCTACGAACAGGGCCGCGCCGTACGGGACCTGATCGAGGCCGTCCGGCTGCTGCGCGCCGCCACCGAGCGGCTGCCCGTGGCCGGTACCGACCTCGCCCGCGCCCTGCTGCACGCCTGGGCGAAGTGGCGCCAGCCGGACGCCCTGGAGGAGGCGGAGCGCGCGGCACTCGGCGCGGAGCGG
This sequence comes from Streptomyces lydicus, assembly GCF_004125265.1. GTDB lineage: Bacteria > Actinomycetota > Actinomycetes > Streptomycetales > Streptomycetaceae > Streptomyces > Streptomyces lydicus_C. The sequence continues at coordinate 2,870,246 of NZ_RDTE01000003.1, read as the reverse complement.
GCCACGGCCGAAGGGGCCGCCGGTGACCGGGAGGCCGCCACCGCCGCCCGCGAGGCGGAGCGCACCCGGGCGCTGATCGTGCTGGGCCGGGTCGGCCACGCCCGCGCCGGGGAACGCCACAGCGCCGGCACCCCGGCCGAGGAGCGCGGCGCGCTCGCCGACGCCGCCCGCAGGCTGCACGCCGCCTGCGGGCTGATGAGCCTGCTCGACCCCCGTGTCCTGGAGTGCATGGTGCTGCGCACCGAGGTCCTGCGCCGCCTCGCCGCCCTGCCCGCCCCCGACACCGTGCCGGGGACCGACGAACTCCCGGGGGCCGGCGACCTGGCCGCCGACGACCCCCTCGACGAGGCGGAACGCTGTCTGTCCGCCCTGCTCGACCAGTGGCCCAGCGGCGAGCAGGTACCCGGCGAGGTCTACGCCGCCCGGGGCGGTGTCCTGCTCGACCGGGCCCGCCGGGCCGCCCGCGGTCACGAGGCAGGGCCGCGGTCCGCCCAGGCGCTCGCGGTGCGGGCCGCCGACGACCTCGACACCGCCACCGTCCTGCTGCGCCGCCGCGGCAGCGCCGCCGACCGGCTGGTCTGCGAGACGCTGCTCGATCTGGCGGCGGCCCGCCAGCTGCACGACGGCGCGGGCCTGCCGTCCGTGCTGCCGCTCCTCGAACGCGCCCGGGAGACGGCCCGCGCCCTCGACGACCCGGCGCTGGAAGCCGCCGCCCTGCGCCGTACGGCCGCCGTCCAGCGCGCCGTGCACACCCGCACCGGCGACCTGACCGCCCTCGACGCCGCCCTCGCCGCACTGGCCGCCGCGCTCCGCCTGGCCACCCCCGATTCGCCCGAGCACAGCGCGCTGCTGGCCGAGCGCGGCGCGGCGCTGCTGCTGCGCGCCCGGCAGGAGCCGGCCGGCCCAGTGGGCAAACGGCTGGCCAACGAGGCGGTGCACGTCCTGCGCGAGGCGCTGGGCCGGGCCGGGCCGCAGGACCCCGACCTCGGCCACCACCGTCTGCTGTTCGGCCGCGCCCTGCGACTGCGCTACGAACGCCAGCCCTCCCTCGCCGATCTGCACGAGGCCGACTGGATCCTGGAGCTGGCCGCCCGCGGGGTGGACGTACCGGACGCGGTGGCGGCCGAGGCCTGGCTCGAAGTGGGCGACATCCAGCTGCTGCTGGACCGCCGCTTCGACTCCCGCGAGCGCCATGACCGGGCCGCCGCCTGCTTCCGCCGCGCCGCCGCGGCCGCCCGGCGGGCCGGCAGCCCCCTGCTGGCCGCCCGTGCCCACCACCGCCGCGGCGAGGTCCTGGAGGTCACCGCCGGCCCCCGTTCGGCGCTGCACGCCTACCGGGAGAGCTGGGAACAGTGGCAGCGCGCCGCGGAGGAGACCGGCGCCGAGGCCCAGCGCACCCGCGCCCGGATGCGCGCCCTGGAATCCACCGCCTGAGCGCCCCGGGCGCCCGTCCGGCTGCCTGGCCGTCCGCACCGGAACGTGTTTCCGTGGACGGGAGTCCGGGAACACACCCGTCCAGCCGGCCCAGAGGAGAGCAGCGTGGCGACTACCCCCCGCACCGAACCGGCGGTGGCCGCGCGGCCGGGGCCGTCGGCCGAGCGGCTGCCGGATTTCGCCGGGGTTGACGTGGGCGTTCTGGCGGCGCGGACGGATCACGCGGTGCTGGGAGAGGTGGCGGCACTGCTGCTGCGCAACTGGCCGTCGGCGGACGAGGCCGTGGCGTACTACGAGGACGGCCCGGAAAAAGCCTTGCATTGACAGGCGAGAACGACGGTTTTTGGGCAAACGTGCAAGGGAACCGGCCAGTTGCCGAGGGAATCAGGTTCCCCGGCCGAGGGCCGAGCCAAGTACCAGTCAGCGGGCGGGAGCTGTCGATCCCGTACCTCGACGCAGGCGGACGGGTGCGGGGCGAGTGCAGGGGGCGATGCCGTGGCGGGGGAGAAGACCGGCCGGACGGCCGTCGTACCCTTCCGGCAGTTCGTCCTGAAGGTCCACAGCCGCTGCAACCTCGCCTGCACCTACTGCTACATCTACACCGGCCCCGACCGCAGCTGGCGCACCCGCCCGCCGACCGTCCCTGCCGCCACCGTCCGGCAGACCGCCCTGCGCATCGCCGAACACGCCCGCACCCACCGGCTGCGCGAGGTCCGTATCGACCTGCACGGCGGTGAACCGCTGCTCACCGGCCCCGGCCCGCTCCTGGAGCAGGCCGCCGCGATCCGCGCCGCGCTGCCCGGCGGCTGCACCGCCGAATTCGGTCTGCAGACCAACGGCACGCTCCTCACCCGGGAGCGGATCGACACCCTCGCGGCCGCCGGATTCCGGCTCGGCCTCAGCCTGGACGGCGGCACGCCCGGCCTCAACCGCCGCCGGACCGACCACGCCGGGCGGCCCTCCTGGCCCGCGGTCTCCCGCGCGCTACGCCTGCTCCGTGACCGGCCCGACGCCTTCGCCGGCATCCTGTGCACCATCGACATCACCGCCGACCCCGCCGAGGTCCACGACTCGCTGCGTGCCCTGGACCCCCCGATGGTCGACTTCCTCCTCCCGCACGCCAACTGGTCCAGCCCTCCCCCCGCCGGCACCGGGCCCGCGGCCGGCCGCACCCCGTACGGCGACTGGCTGTGCACCGTCTTCGACCTCTGGTGGGACGGCGGCCCCGGACCCCGGGTGCGGGTGTTCACCGAAATCCTCGGCCTCCTCCTGGGCCGCCCCAGCTCCAGCGAGGCGGTCGGTCTCTCCCCCGTCGTCGCCCTGGTCGTCGACACCGACGGCGCCATCGAACAGGTGGACTCGCTCAAATCCACCTACGAGGGCGCCGCCGCCACCGGCCTCGACGTCTTCCACCACACCTTCGACGAGGCCCTGGCCCACCCCGGCATGGCCGCCCGCCGCAGCGGCCGGGACGGCCTCGGGGCACAGTGCCGCGGCTGCGCCCTGGTGGAGGTGTGCGGCGGCGGCAACTACGCGCACCGCTACCGCGCGGACACCGGCGGATTCGCCCACCCGTCCGTCTACTGCGCCGACCTGGAACGCCTGATACGGCATATCGCGGCCCGGCTGGACGCCACGATCGCCCTCAACTGACGTGCCGTCGACCTGTCCTGACGCACTGTCGTCATATGGGGGGACACTTGGGCTATCGTGCCGAAGTGCCAGGGCGTGCCGGACGGGACAGCCTCTGCAGCGCGCACCATCGCATCCCAGGGAGACGGTCGCATGGTCGAGCAGACCACCTTTTCCGGTCCCAGCGGTTCCCACGAGCACATCACCATCAGCTATGCGGGCTTCACCCGGCCCTGGGCGGCGTGGATCTCCCACCAGCTGGAAGCGCAGGGCCACGGCACCACCCTGCTGCGCTGGGACCCCCGGGCGGACACCGCGCTGGTGGCGGAGCTGTCGGGGCTGCTGGAGGCCGAGGGCCGGCTGCTGATCGTGCTCGACGACTGGTACTTCCGGCTCGGCCCCAAGACACAGGAGGAGTGGACGACCGCGCTGCGCGAGGTGGTTTCCCCGCACGCCGACCGGTTCGCCGCGGTGAGCGTGGCCACCCAGTCGCTGCCCGCCACCGCGTCCCTGCTGCGGCCCGCCGACCTGCGCGACCTGGACGCCCGCGAGGCCAACCGCCGGGTGCTGCAGCGGCTCGGCATCGCCGGGCAGGGCCGGGCCGTGGACGAGGAGGCGCCCGGCGCGCCCCGCTTCCCGAACAACCCGCCCGAGGTGTGGAACATCCCGCGCCGCAACAACCGCTTCACCGGCCGCGACAACGTCCTCGAAGAGCTGCACGGCAAGCTGGCCGGCTCCGGGGCCGGTGCGGGCCCGCCGCTGGAGACCCGTATCGCGCTCTACGGCACCTCCGGCGTCGGCAAGAGCCAGATCGCCGCCGAGTACGCCCACCGCTTCGGCAACGACTACGACGTGGTGTGGTGGATCAGCGCCACCAACCGCGGCGCCGCCCGCGAGCAGCTCGCCGAACTCGCCACCCGGCTCGGCCTGCCCGTCGGCCGGGAGCTGGGCGACCGCATCCGCGCCGTCCACGAGGCGCTGCGCGTCGGCCGCCCCTACCGCCGCTGGCTGCTGATCTTCGACAGCGCCGACGACATGGAGCAGATCGAGGACCTGGTCCCCGACGGCCGCGGCCATGTCCTGATCACCACCCTCACCCGCGACTGGTCGGGCTCCGGCAGCGCCCAGGAGATCGAGGTCCTGCCCTTCCGGCGCGCCGAGAGCGTCGCCTACGCCCGGCGGCGGGCACCGCGGCTGACGCCGATGGAGGCCGATCTGCTCTCCGACGCCGTCCAGGACCTGCCGCTGCTGCTCGCCCAGACCGCCGCCTGGCTCGACGCCAACCCGATGTCCCCCAAGGAGTACATCGAGCTGATCCGCCGCGGTGAGCCCAGCCTGGTCGGCATCCGGATCTCCTCCGACTACCCCATGGCCTTCCAGACCAGCTGGGCCATAACCCTCAACACCCTGCGCGAACGCAGCCCCGCCGCGGTCGAACTCCTCAAGCTGTTCGCGTTCTTCGCCCCGGACACCATCCCCGTCCCGATGCTCGCCCAGGCCCGCCGCGGCGACCTGCCCGAACACCTCGCCGACCTGGCCGCCGAGCCGATCAGCTGGAACACCGCCCTGCGCCGGCTGACCGAATCCACCGCCGTACGCCTCGACTACCAGGTCTCCGAGGACGCCGACCCGGCCGTGGAGACCGCGCTGATGCACCGGCTCTACCACCGGTTCCTGCGCAGTGACATGACCGAGGACGAGCGCGACCTGATGGCGGCGACGGCCTGCCGGGTGCTGGTCACCGCCGACCCGCAGAACCCCGCCGACACCCGCTGCTGGGAGCGCTACGCCGAACTCATCCCGCATCTGGAGCCGGCCGGCGTCCTCGACAGCCCCGAACCCGCGGTCCAGCAACTGCTGCTCAACTGCGTCGAATACCTCCGGGTCCGCGGCGAGTACCGCATGGGCCTGCGGCTGTGCGAACAGTTCATGTCCCGCTGGCGCACCCGCCTAGCGGCCACCCAGCGCACCATGCTCGTCCTCACCCACCAGCACGCCAACATGCTGCGCAGGCTCGGCCGCTACCGCGAGGCCGAGGCGGTCGGCAGCGCCGTCGTCGACCAGCTCGCCACCGAGCGGGACGCGGCCGATGCCGACCTGCTGCGGGCGCAGGACGGCCTGGCCGGCACCCTGATCGCGCTGGGCGCGTACGAGCAGGCCTATGACCTCTTCGACGCCGTCTGGCGGGCCTATACCGACCTGCTGGGCCCGGAGGCCCCTCGCACCCTCTCCTCGCGGCACAACCTCGGCACGGTCCTGGCGCTGCTCGGCCGCTACGAGGAAGCGCTGGTCACCCACCGCGAGGTGCTGGCCTTCAGGGAGCGCGAGCTGCGCGCCCGGCACCACCTCACGCTCAACGCGGGCACCGCCTACGCCCGTACGCTGCGCCTGCTCGGCCGCTACCGCGACGCCACCTCCGCCCAGGAGCTCAACGCCCGGCTGCATCTGCAGGTGATGGGCCCGCACACCCCGCAGACGCTGCGCGCCGAGCACAACCTCGCGCTGTGCCTGCGCCGCTCCGGCGACACCGCCCGCGCCGCCACGCTGCTGGCCGACCTCGTCGAGCGCTCCCGCCGGGTGCAGGGCCCCCGTCACCCCGAGACGCTGATGGTGCGCGCGGACCACGCCACCTTCCTGCGGGAGCACGGCGACCTCGGGCACGCCCGCGACCTCGCCGAGGAGGTCGCCGAGCGCTACCGGGCGCTGGCCGGCGAGCGCCATCCGTACACCGTCGGCGCCCTGGGAAACGTCGGGCTGGTCCGTGCCGAGTTCGGGGACCCGGCACAGGCGCTGGACCTCGCGGACCGGGCGCTGGGCGGGATGACCGAGGCGATGGGCCCCGACCATCCCTGGACGCTGGGCTGTGCGCTGAACGCCGGTGCCGCCCGTAACCGGGTGGACGACGAGGAGGGCGCCGTGGAGCTGGGCCGCGCCACACTGGAGCGCGCCAGGGCGGCGCTGGGCGACACCCACCCGCTGACCCTCTCCGCGAAGACCGCACTCGCCGAGGACCTGCGCGCCCTGCGCCGTGGCCAGGAGGCAGCGAAGCTGGAGCAGGAGGCCATCGGGCAGCTCTCCGGGACGCTGGGCGCCGAGCACCCGCACACCCTCTCCGCCCGGCGCCGCCGCCGCCCGTACTGGGACTTCGAACCGCAGCCGGTCTAGCCCCCGCGTCAGAACGCGGCATGCGGAAGGGCCCGCCCCACCGGGGACGGGCCCTTCCGCTGTTTCACCACCGGTCACGCCGGCGGCCCGACGCCTCAGGCGTCGAAGGCCTCCGCGACCAGCTGTGCCTGCTCCGCCTGGTGGCGCTTGGCGGAGCCGACGGCCGGCGACGAGGAGTGCGGCCGCGAGATGCGGCGCAGGCGCTCGCCGTGCGGGACATCGGCACCGACGGCCAGGTCGAGGTGGTCGATCAGGTTGAGGCCGAGGAACGGCCACGCACCCTGGTTCGCCGGCTCTTCCTGGGTCCACAGGTACTTCTCGGCGTTCGGGAACTTGGCGATCTCCGCCTGGAGCTCCTTGCCGGGAAGCGGGTAGAGGCGCTCGATGCGGATGATCGCGGTGTCGTTCGCGCCGCGCTTCTCGCGCTCGGCCTCCAGGTCGTAGTAGACCTTGCCGGAGCAGAAGATGACCTTGCGGACATCCTCGGCCTTGACCGTGGAGTCACCGATGACGGGGCGGAAGCCGCCCGTCGTGAACTCTTCCGTCGCCGACGCCGCGGCCTTCAGACGCAGCATCGACTTCGGGGTGAAGACGACCAGCGGCTTGTGGTGCGGGTTGTGGACCTGCCAGCGCAGCAGGTGGAAGTAGTTCGACGGCAGGGTCGGCGCCGCGACCGTCATGTTGTTCTGCGCGCACAGCTGGAGGAAGCGCTCGATCCGGGCCGAGGAGTGGTCCGGGCCCTGGCCCTCGTAGCCGTGCGGGAGCAGCAGGGTGACGCCGGACGTCTGGCCCCACTTCTGCTCCGCCGAGGAGATGAACTCGTCGACGACGGTCTGGGCGCCGTTGACGAAGTCACCGAACTGCGCCTCCCACATGACCAGCGCCTCCGGGCGGGCCAGGGAGTAGCCGTACTCGAAGCCCATCGCCGCGTACTCGCTCAGCAGCGAGTCGTAGACGTTGAAGCGGGCCTGGTCCTCGGAGAGGTAGAGCAGCGGGGTGAAGTCGTCGCCGGTCTCCCGGTCGATCAGCACCGCGTGGCGCTGGCCGAAGGTGCCGCGGCGGGAGTCCTGGCCGGCGAGCCGGACCGGGGTGCCCTCCATCAGCAGCGAACCGATGGCCAGGGTCTCGCCCATGCCCCAGTCGATGGTGTCGTCCTCGACCTGGGCCGCGCGGCGCTGCAGCTGGGGCAGCAGACGCGGGTGGACGGTGACCCGCTCGGGGATGTTGACCTGCGACTCGGCGATCCGCTTGACGACCTCCTGGGAGATCGCGGTGTCCACGTAGACCGGGAACTCGGCCTTGGGCTGCGGCACCTCGGGGGCGGCCGGCGTCGTCGTGGCGTCGCGGACCTCGGTGAAGACCTTCTCCAGCTGGCCCTGGAAGTCCTGCAACGCCTGCTCGGCCTCTTCCAGCGTGATGTCGCCGCGACCGATCAGGGACTCGGTGTAGAGCTTGCGCACCGAGCGCTTCTTGTCGATCAGGTCGTACATCAGCGGCTGGGTGAAGGCCGGGTTGTCCGACTCGTTGTGACCGCGGCGGCGGTAGCAGATCAGGTCGATGACGACGTCCTTGTTGAACGCCTGGCGGAACTCGAAGGCCAGACGGGCAACGCGGACGACGGCCTCGGGGTCGTCGCCGTTCACGTGGAAGATCGGCGCCTCGATCATGCGGGCCACGTCGGTGGCGTACATGGACGAACGCGACGACTCCGGGGCGGCGGTGAAGCCGACCTGGTTGTTGATGACCACGTGCACCGTGCCGCCGGTGCGGTAGCCGCGCAGCTGGGACATGTTCAGCGTCTCCGCGACCACGCCCTGGCCCGCGAAGGCCGCGTCACCGTGCAGTTGGATCGGCAGGACCGTGAAGTCCGTGCCGCCCTTGTTGATGATGTCCTGCTTGGCGCGCGCCACACCCTCGACGACCGGGTCCACGGCCTCCAGGTGGGAGGGGTTGGCGGTCAGCGAGACCTTGATCTGCTCACCGTCGAGGCCCGTGAAGGTGCCCTCGGCGCCCAGGTGGTACTTCACGTCGCCGGAGCCGTGCATCGACTTCGGGTCGAGGTTGCCCTCGAACTCGCGGAAGATCTGCGCGTAGGACTTGCCGACGATGTTGGCGAGGACGTTCAGGCGGCCGCGGTGGGCCATGCCGATGACGCACTCGTCCAGGCGCGATTCGGCCGCGGAGTCGATGACCGCGTCCAGCAGCGGGATGACGGACTCGCCGCCCTCCAGCGAGAAGCGCTTCTGGCCGACGTACTTCGTCTGCAGGAACGTCTCGAACGCCTCGGCGGAGTTCAGCCGGCGCAGGATGCGCAGCTGCTCCTCGCGCTCGGGCGACTTGTGCGAGCGCTCGACCCGGTCCTGGATCCACTGGCGCTGCTTGGGGTCCTGGATGTGCATGAACTCGATGCCGGTGGTGCGGCAGTACGAGTCGCGCAGCACGCCCAGGATGTCGCGCAGCTTCATCATGGACTTGCCGGAGAAGCCGCCGACCGCGAACTCGCGCTCCAGGTCCCACAGGGTGAGGCCGTGCTCGGTGATGTCGAGGTCGGGGTGCTTGCGCTGGTGGTACTCCAGCGGGTCGGTGTCGGCCATGACGTGGCCGCGGACCCGGTAGGAGTGGATCAGCTCGAAGACCCGCGCGGCCTTGGTGACGTCGTCGTCGTGCGAGACGTCGATGTCGCGCAGCCAGCGGACCGGCTCGTACGGAATCCGCAGCGACTTGAAGATGTCGTCGAAGAAGCCGTTCTCGCCGAGCAGCAGCTGGCTCATGATGCGCAGGAACTCGCCGGAGGCGGCGCCCTGGATCACCCGGTGGTCATAGGTGCTGGTCAGCGTCATGACCTTGGAGACACCCAGCTTGTTCAGGGCGTCCTGGGAGGTGCCCTGGAACTCCGCGGGGTAGTCCATCGCGCCGACGCCCATGATCATGGACTGGCCGGGCATCAGGCGCGGCACGGAGTGCACGGTGCCGATGCCGCCGGGGTTCGTCAGCGACGCGGTGACTCCGGTGAAGTCGTCCATCGTGAGCTTGTTGTCGCGGGCCCGGCGGACGATGTCCTCGTAGGCCTGCCAGAACTCGAAGAAGGTCAGCGTCTCGGCCTTCTTGATGGCGGCGACGACGAGCTGGCGGTCGCCGTTCGGCTTCACCAGGTCGATGGCCAGACCGAGGTTGACGTGCTCGGGCTTGACCAGCGTCGGCTTGCCGTCCTTCTCCGCGAAGGAGTGGTTCATCGACGGCATGGCCTTGAGGGCCTGCACCATCGCGTACCCGATGAGGTGGGTGAAGGAGACCTTCCCACCGCGGGCGCGCTTGAGGTGGTTGTTGATCACGATGCGGTTGTCGAAGAGCAGCTTCACCGGGACCGCGCGGACGGACGTGGCCGTCGGCAGCTCCAGGGAGGCGTTCATGTTCTTCGCAACGGCGGCCGACGGGCCGCGCAGCGTGACGAACTCGGGACCGGCGGTGACCTCGCCGTCGGCCTTCTGGGGGGAGGCCTTGGCGGCCGGCTTGGCCGGGGCGGCCTTCGCCGGAGCGGCCTTGGCCGGGGCCGGCGCGCTCGCGGCCGGCTTCGCCGGGGTGGCCGGCGCGGCGGCAGCAGGCTTCGGCTCGGCGGCGGCGGGCGCCGCCGGGGACGACTGCGCCGGGGCGGCCGGAGCGGGGGCAGAGCCCTCCGCCGGCTGGCCCGGCGCGGTGGCGCCGCCCGGCTTGTAGTCGGCGAAGAAGTCCCACCAGGCTCGGTCTACCGAGTTCGGGTCCTGGAGGTACTGCTGGTAGATCTCGTCGACGAGCCACTCATTGGGACCGAACGCGGCGGCAGGGTTCTTACCCTGCCCCTCTTGGTCGGTCGAGATGCTCGAGCTGTTGGGGGACTGTAGCGACACGGCGGCAACCGCCCTCTTCCGCTTCCTAAGGTGGTGGACAGCGGGAATAAAGGCTACGCCTGTTGGGACCCTGGATGCAGGCTGGGAGGGTCACTCGTCGCGTACGTCACATTCCCGGACGGGTTTCGGGGCAGGACCTGACGGGAAACACACGAGGTTTGCCTGTATGCGGGTAGGGGTGATCACCGCGGGACCCGGGCAGGAGTGCTCCCACCACCGACCCTACGTCAGCGGACGTCAGCTTCGAGTTGACTCCAACCCCGGAAGGGTGACCCGGATCCGGCAACCGCGAGGGGATTCGGCCACGCCGATGCGTCCGCCGTGCAGGTCGACGGCCCAGCGCGCGATGGCCAGGCCAAGGCCCGTCCCCCCGTCGGAGCCGGGGCCCGAGGGGGCGGGGCCGCCGCGGTTGAAGCGCTCGAAGACCCGGTAGCGCTCCGACTCGGGGATGCCGGGCCCCTCGTCCTGCACGTCCAGCTCCAGGCTCTCGGGGCCCTCGCCGCGCCGCGCGTGCACCGTGACCCGGCCGTGCCGCGGACTGTGCTTGATCGCGTTGTCGATGAGATTGGCCACGACCTGGTGCAGCCGCTCGGCGTCCGCGTGCGCGGTCAGCTCGGGCGGCGAGACGTCGAGGTGGAGGTGGACATCCGTACGGGTGTGGGTGCCGGAGCCGGCCACCCCGGCGAGCGTGGAGGCGCCGCGACTCATATTGGCCTCCTTGAGCACTCCGGACAGATACGGCCAGACCTCGAAGCGCCGGGCGTGCAGCGGCACCACCCCGTTGTCCAGCCGGGACAGGTCGAGAAGGTGCTCGACGAGGCGGCCCAGCCGCTCGGTCTGCTGCAGCGCCGTCCGCATGGTCTCCGGGTCCGGCTCGCTGACCCCGTCGACGACGTTCTCCAGGACGGCGCGGAGCGCGGCGATCGGGGTGCGCAGCTCGTGCGAGACATTCGCCACCAGCTCCTTGCGGTGGGTGTCCACCGCCTCCAGATCGGCCGCCATCCGGTTGAAGGCGTTCGCCAGATCGCCGAACTCGTCGCGGCGCTCCGAGCGGACCCGGCGGCTGTAGTTACCGTGCGCCATCGACCGGGTGACATCCGTCATCTCGTCGAGCGGAGCGGTCAGGCTGTTGGCCACGAACTGGGTGATCAGCAGCGAGGCGATCACCGAGAAGATCGTGATCACCCGTAGCTCGGTCGCCGAGTGCATCGCGACGAAGACCAGCAGCGTGGTGATGATCACCGAGACGCTGACCAGCGCACCGAGCGCGGCCTTCACCGAGCGGTAGGGGTCGAGCGGGCGCAGGCCCTCCCAGACCCGCCGCCCCAGCTCGCGTACGGGCAGATGCCACCGGCGCCGCGTCATGCGGCCGGGGTCTCCAGGGCGTAGCCGACGCCGTGGACCGTACGGATGCGCTCGGCGCCGATCTTGCGGCGCAGTGCCTTGATGTGGCTGTCGACCGTACGGGTCCCGGAGGCGTCCGCCCAGTCCCACACCTCGGCCAGCAGCTGCTCACGGGAGAGCACCGCGCGCGGGGTGTTCGCCAGGCAGACCAGCAGATCGAACTCGGTGGGCGTCAGATGGACGTCCGCGCCGCGCACCCGCACCCGGCGCTGGGCGTGGTCGATCTCCAGCTCGCCCAGCCGGAGGATGCCGGTGCGCGGGGTGTGCGCGGCCAGCGCGGCACGCTCGACCCGCCGCAGCAGGACGTGCACCCGGGCGGCCAGCTCCCGCATCGAGAACGGCTTGGTCATGTAGTCGTCGGCGCCGACACCGAGGCCGACGAGCATGTCGGTCTCGTCGTCCCGGGCGGTGAGCATCATCACGGGCACCGGCCGCTGGGCCTGGACCCGGCGGCACACCTCCAGGCCGTCGAAGCCCGGCAGCATCACATCGAGGACGAGCAGATCCGGCTGCCAGGCCTCCGCGGTCTCCACCGCGGCCGGGCCGTCGGTCGCCGTCTGCACCTGGAATCCCTCGGCGCGCAGCCGGGCCGCGATGGCCTCGACGATCGTCGGGTCGTCCTCCACGACCAGTACCCGGCGCTGGGCGCCCGGCGTGGCGGCGGCGCCGCCCTGCGTTGTCTGAGTCTGGTCCATCGCCCGCCCCTGCATGCGTGGTCGCGTATTGCCGGGCAGCAGCGTACGGGCATGGTGTGACTGTCGGCTACGCGCCCTTCCGCGCGAGATGGACCACGTCAGGGACGCCTCGGACAACGGGGATCTCTTCCGTATGTACCCCGCTGAATCCGGCATTTCGCAGGGCTTCCTCGAAGGCCGGCGAGGGCTGCGCGGACCAGACGGCGAGCACTCCGCCGGGGGCCAGGCGGTCCCGGCAGGCGGCGAGTCCGCCGGGGGAGTAGAGGCTGGTGTTGTCCTCGGTGACGGTCCAGTCGGGACCGTTGTCGATGTCCAAACACAGGGCGTCGTAGGTGTCTTGGCCCGCCGGGCTCCGCAGGTGGGCGACCAGGTCGGTGTGCAGGATCTCGCTGCGCGGATCGGCCAGCGCGGCCGCCGAGACCGCCGAGAGCGGGCCCGTGCGGTGCCAGTCGATGACCGCCTCCTCGCGCTCGACGACGACGATCCGGCCCCAGCGCGGCGCCTGTGCCGCTCTGGCCAGGGAGAACCCGACGCCGAGGCCGCCGATCAGTACGGAGGGCCGTACGCGGTCGGCCGGCAGCGCGGCCAGTGCGGCGTCGATCAGCAGCCGCTCGGACCGGCCGTCGGAGGTGTCCATCAGGAAGCAGCCGTTGGCGATGATCTCGTAGACCGCGGGCGCGGCGGGGGTGCCGGAGGCCTCAACTCCGGGGCCTGCGGGGGGTCCGCCCCGCTGTCGCAGCACCACCTCGCCGTACGGGCCCTCGCGGCGGTCGAGGGTGCGCGGGGCCTCGGGGAGGCCGGTCGTTGCCTGCGTCGGGGTAACGGGAGCCATGGCGCCATGGTGGCCAATACGGGCCGCGCCGGTCCAACGACAGGGAGAGGGGTTCCGCCGTCGGCGGGACGGACGCGGCGCCTCTGCGGACAGTTGCCTTATGTGAGGGATGTCACTCACACAGCTTCTTCATGGATTGAGCATGCAGGCTGGTCCGCGACGTAGGACACCGCAGACGCAGGACAAGGCAGGGGAACCACGGCCGGGGGGACGGGCGTGGCTGACCGGATGCGCCAGGGACGGAAGGGGCCTCGGACAAGTGAGCTGGCTGGGAACCGCCGCGAGAGCACGGGCCGAACGCGCGCCGTCCGCCCTACCGGGGGCGGGGGCGGGCGACGGGCCGGATGCGGCACCGGCCGTCCCGCCGGGCCTGCTGCCGGGCGTCCCCCGGCAGCGCTCCGCCCGGCCGGCCCTCGTCGAGGCGGAGCCTGCGGCCCTTCCCCGGCCGCCGCGACAACGGCCGTGGCGGCTGCTGCCCACGCCCGCCGGCACCCCCTTCACCTTCGGCTACGCCCTCCTCCTCGTGGCCACCTCGCTGTTCGCCGAGTACGCCGACCCGGTGCTGGTCTCCGACCTGCTCCAGGGCTCCAGTACGGACGTCGTCCACCTGGCACAGGCCCCGCTGCTGGTGCTCGTCGCCAGCGCCCTGTGGATCGCGGGCGGTATGACCTCCGCGTACGCCATCGGCTTCCTCTTCGTCCTGACGGCGCTGGAACGGCGGATCGGCGGGCTGCGCACCGCCGCCGTCTTCTTCGGCGGCCATGCGCTGGCCACCCTCGCCACCGAGCTGCCGGTCGCCTTCTCGGTCGCCGCCGGCCGGCTCCCGGAGACCTCGCTGCACCGTCTCGACTACGGCATCAGCTTCGGCGTGATGACCAGCATCGGAGCCCTCGCGGGCCTGCTGCCCGCCTGGCTGCGCTGGCCCGTGCTGGCCGGTGTCGGTTACGTGGCCGTGACCGATCTGCTCGCCTACGTCGACCCGATGACCGACTGGGGCCATCTGCTCTCGCTCACCCTGGGGATGGCGAGCTGGCCGCTGCTGCGCCGCTGGCGCACCCGGCACGCCCGGCCCGCGCCGCTCCTGGGCGACCTGGGGCATCCGGCACTGTGGGGCGCGCGGACCTACTGAGCGGCCGGCGGCCGCGGGCTCACGGCCGAGCGGTACGTATGGGTGATGGCGTAGGCGCAGCCGCCCAGCAGCGCCACGCCGGACAGCACCCCGCTGACGAACGGCACCCATCCCACGGCCGGGGTCGCCGCCATGACCAGTCCGGTCACCCCGAGCGCGGTCAGCGCGAGGCCGGGGACGGCGATGCTGCGCCGCTTCCAGACCGCCGACAGCGCCACGAAGTGCAGACCGACGATCAGCGCGGTCCAGGCCACGGCGGTCTGCTCGGGGGCGCCCGCGGCGCGCAACGCGAGATTGCCGCCGATCAGCAGCACCGCCTCGGCCCCCACGACGAACGCGAACCGACCCCGGAACCAGTCCGCCCGTGGGCTCTCGGCGCCGTCGGCGGGCCGCGAGAGGCGTCCGGCCCGCAGCGCCAGCGTCAGCAGTCCGGCGAAGGTGAGCACCGCGAGCACCCGCAGGGCGATGCCGAGCGCGGGATACAGCGGGGCGTGCGCATTGGCGACCACGAAGACCGTGCCGAAGAATGCGCCGATGAAGACTCCGGACATCCGCTGCAACATGCGGTGAAGGTAGCAGTCATGACGGGGTGTGAGGAGGCAGGCGCCGGGCTTTTCCGTGCGCTCCGCCCGGCCCCGGCCGACGCCCTGGCCGAGTCGTCTCCGGAGCCGGCCGACCGGCCGGTACCGGGCCGTCTTCCTGGCTCGGGCCGTCTTCCTGGCCCGGTCGGTCTGCCGCGGGCCGTTTCCCGACTCGGCCGGCGGCGAAGGGGCCGTTGCCCTCCCGCGGCGGGCGCATCCGGTCGGGCGCGGTGCGCCGGGGCGGCCTGGGAGAATGGTGGTCCCTTCCGAGCGCGGCCTCGTGCGGCGCCCGCCGTCCCGCAGGAGTGCACCCGCCTTGTCCCCGGACCACATGCCACCGACCGACCACGAGCAGCCGATGCCGGACACCGCCGACCTTGGCCTGCAGTCCGACTGCGGCAGCTGCTTCGGGCTCTGCTGTGTGGCACTGCCGTTCGCGGCCTCGGCGGACTTCGCGATCGACAAGGACGCCGGCCGGCCCTGCCCGAATCTGCGGACGGACTTCCGCTGCGGCATCCACGCCGAGCTCCGCCCGCGCGGCTTCTCCGGCTGCACCGTCTTCGACTGCTTCGGCGCCGGGCAGAAGGTCTCCCAGGTCACCTTCGGCGGACGGGACTGGCGGCAGGCCCCGGGGACCGCCCGGCAGATGTTCGACGTCTTCCCCGTCATGCGGCAGCTGCACGAACTCCTCTGGTACCTGGCCGAGGCGCTGTCCCGTCCCGCGGCCCGCCCGGTGCACGCCGAGCTGCGGGCCGCGCTGGAGAAGACCGAAGGCCTCACCCGTGCCGGCGCCCAGGAGCTCACGGCGCTCGATGTGCCGGCCCACCGGGGCGAGGTCAACACCCTGCTGCTGCGTACCAGCGAACTCGTACGGGCCGGGGTACCGGGCCGCAAGAAGGAGCGCCGGGGGGCCGATCTCATGGGGGCCCGCCTCAAGGGGGCGTCCCTGAGGGGCGCCAGTCTCCGCGGTGCCTGCCTCATCGCCGCCGACCTCAAGGGCGCCGATCTGCGGACCGCGGACCTGATCGGCGCCGATCTGCGGGACGCCGACCTCAGCGGCGCCGATCTCACCGGCGCCCTCTTCCTGACCCAGTCGCAGCTCAACGCGGCCAGGGGTGACGCGGCGACCAAGCTGCCGCAGGGCCTGTCCCGCCCCGGCCACTGGTAGCGCGCCGCGTCCGATCGCTCACAGCGAACGCACAAGGGGGAACATCTCCCGCCCCGGCTGCATTGAGTTGGTAAAGCTCAACTTGCTTGCCGAAGGGGAGATCATGGCTTCGACGTCCACACCGCTCACTCTGCCCGTGCTGCCGCTCGATGACGAGGTCGTGCTCCCCGGCATGGTGGTGCCCCTGGACCTCTCCGACGCGGACGTACGGGCAGCGGTGGAGGCCGCGCAGGCCGCCGCCACCCCGGGTAACAAACCGCGGGTGCTGCTCGTTCCCCGCGTCGACGGCACCTACCCCGGCATCGGCACGCTCGGGCGGATCGAGCAGGTCGGGCGGCTGTCCGACGGCGACCCCGGCGCGCTGATCCGGGGCCTGGGCCGGGTACGGATCGGTTCCGGCACGACCGGGCCCGGGGCCGCGCTCTGGGTGGAGGGCACGACCGTCGAGGAGACGGTCCCCGACCCCCTGCCCGGCGCGGTGACCGAACTCGTCACGGAGTACAAGGCGCTGGCCACCAGCTGGCTGCGCAAGCGCGGCGCCTGGCAGGTCGTCGACCGCGTCCAGCAGATCGAGGACGTCCCGACGCTGGCCGACAACTCCGGCTACTCGCCGTTCCTGACCACCGAACAGAAGGTCCACCTGCTGGAGACGGCCGATCCGGTCGCCCGGCTGAAGTACGCCACCGAGACGCTGCGCGAGCATCTGGCCGAGCAGGACGTCGCCGAATCCATCGCCAAGGACGTCCAGGAAGGCGTCGACAAACAGCAGCGGGAGTTCCTGCTGCGGCGGCAGCTGGAGGCGGTCCGCAAGGAACTCGCCGGGCTGAACGGCGATCCGGAGGACGAGGGCGACGACTACCGCGCCCGGGTCGAGGCCGCCGACCTGCCCGAGGACGTCCGCAAGGCCGCCCTCAAGGAGGTCGACAAGCTGGAGCGGTCCAGCGACCAGAGTCCCGAGGGCTCCTGGATCCGCACCTGGCTGGACACCGTCCTGGAACTGCCCTGGAACGAACGCACCGAGGACGCCTACGACATCACCGGCGCCAGGCAGGTGCTGGACGCCGACCACTTCGGCCTGGAGGACGTCAAGGAGCGGATCACCGAATACCTGGCCGTCCGCAAGCGACGGGCCGAACGGGGCCTCGGGCCGGCCGGCGGGCCGTCGGAGGGGACGCCGCGCGGCGCTGCGGGCCAAGGCAGCGGCGGTCGGCGGGCGGGCGGCGCCGTGCTGGCGCTCGTCGGGCCGCCCGGGGTCGGAAAGACCTCGCTCGGCGAGTCCGTCGCGCGGGCCATGGGTCGCACGTTCGTCCGGGTCGCGCTCGGCGGCGTCCGGGACGAGGCGGAGATCCGCGGCCACCGCCGCACCTACGTCGGCGCACTGCCCGGCCGGATCGTCCGCGCGATCAAGGAGGCCGGGTCGATGAACCCGGTGGTGCTGCTCGACGAGATCGACAAGGTGGGCTCCGACTTCCGGGGCGACCCGGCGGCCGCCCTCCTGGAGGTCCTGGACCCGGCGCAGAACCACACCTTCCGCGACCACTACCTGGAGGTCGAACTCGACCTCAGCGATGTGGTCTTCCTGGCCACCGCCAATGTCCTCGAAGCCATCCCCGAGCCGCTGCTCGACCGGATGGAGCTGGTGCGCCTGGACGGCTACACCGAGGACGAGAAGGTCGTCATCGCCCGGGACCACCTGCTGCCGCGCCAGCTGGCGCGGGCCGGCCTGGAGGCCGGCGAGGTGACCCTGGAGGACGACGCGCTGCGCAAGCTGGCGGGGGAGTACACCCGCGAGGCGGGCGTACGGAATCTGGAGCGCGCCGTCGCCAGGCTGCTGCGGAAGGTCACCGCACAGCACGAACTGGGCGAGCGGGAGCTGCCGTTCACGGTCGGCGTGGACCAGCTGCGCCCGCTGATCGGGCGGCCGCACCACACCCCCGAGGCGGCACAGGACCCGGCCGAGCGGCGCACCGCGGTCCCCGGGGTGGTCACCGGACTCGCGGTCACCGGCGCCGGCGGCGATGTCCTCTATGTGGAGGCCTCGCTCGCCGATCCGGAGACCGGGGCTTCCGGGCTCCAGCTGACCGGCCAGCTCGGTGACGTGATGAAGGAGTCCGCGCACATCGCGCTGTCGTTCCTGCGCTCCCACGGCGCCGAACTGGAGCTTCCGGTCGCCGACCTGAAGGAGCGCGGTGTGCATCTGCACGTACCGGCGGGCGCCGTCCCCAAGGACGGGCCGAGCGCGGGCGTGACGATGACGACGGCGCTGGCCTCGCTGCTGTCGGGCCGGCAGGTCCGGCCGGATGTGGCGATGACCGGTGAGGTCTCGCTGACCGGGCGGGTGCTGCCGATCGGCGGCGTCAAGCAGAAGCTGCTGGCAGCGCACCGCGCCGGGATCACCACCGTCATCATTCCCCGGCGCAACGAACCGGACCTGGACGACGTACCGGCCGAGATCCTGGACTCCCTGGAGGTCCACCCGGTCGCCGATGTCCGCCAGGTGCTGGAACTGGCGCTGACCCCGGCAGCGAACGGGGCCGCCCCGGAGATGCAGGTCGCGGCCTGAGGACAGCGGCCCGGCGGACGCGGGCGGAAACGGTACGGGCCCCTGTCGCACCCGGTGTGCGGCAGGGGCCCGCTCGTGCGTACGGCCCCGGCGTGGAGGGGGGCCGCACGCCCGCGTATCAGCCGTTGGCGAGGGCCTTGAGACGGTCCAGCGCGCCGTTGAAGCGGTTGTGGTCCCCGACCGTCGCGCCGGACGAGGTGTACTGCCAGATGGTGTGGAAGCCCCAGCCGGCCGGGAGTTCGCCGGCCGACGAGCCGTAGCGCGGTATCCACAGCGGGTTGACGGCACCGAAGGCGGCGG
The DNA here is from genome assembly GCF_004125265.1 of Streptomyces lydicus. GTDB lineage: Bacteria > Actinomycetota > Actinomycetes > Streptomycetales > Streptomycetaceae > Streptomyces > Streptomyces lydicus_C. The sequence continues at coordinate 2,851,459 of NZ_RDTE01000003.1, read as the reverse complement.
AGTTGCCGGTGCACTGCTTCCACCAGCCGGTGGAGGTGTAGATGACGGCGTCCCGGCCGGTGCGCGCCTTGTAGGTGGCGAACCAGTCCTTCATCCAGTTCACCAGGCCGGCCGCGCTCAGCCCGTAACAGGTGGCGCCGTAGGGGTTGTACTCCATGTCGAGCGCGCCGGGCAGCGTCTTGCCGTCCCTGGACCAGCCGCCGCCGTGGCCTACGAAGTAGGTGGCCTGGGCGGCGCCGCTGGAGGTGTCGGGGGTGGCGAAGTGGTACGCGCCCCGGATCATGCCGGTGTTGTAGGAGCCGTTGTACTGCTGCGCGAAGGACGGGTTGGTGTAGCTGGTGGACTCGGTCGCCTTGACGTAGGCGAAGCGGACACCGCTGCTCCAGAGCGTCGACCAGGCGACGCTGCCGTTGTGGCTGCTGACGTCCACGCCCTCCACGGACGCGAGCGACGACGCCGGCGGTGCGGTGCCGGCCGCCGTGCCCTCGTGCCGGGCGATCTGGGAACCGGCCCAGTCCTGGTCGGGGTGGCGGGGCTCGGGCGCGCGCCGGCCGGCCGTGGCGCCGGCGGTGGCGTCGGCGGTGCCCGGCAGGCCGAGGAGGAGGGCGAGGACCGCGAGAAGGACCCCGGCCAGGGTCGGGAGGGAACGTGCGGGTCGGTGGGGGAAGCCGGATCTGAGCACGGACATACGTGCCTCCGAAGATCTCGGTGGGTGACCTGAGGGGGGAGGAACTGAGGGGGAGGAGCTGAGGGGGAGGAACTGAGGGGGAGGAGCTGAGGGGGGAACTGACCGCATGGCGCAGGCGTGCGGGCGCGGCGGTGCGACGGGCAGGACGCGCGGCGGACCGTTGACAGCCCGGGCTCTTGTTATGCCCATGCCAGAAGCAACGTACGCGCGTAGAACGACGTGACAAAAGAGGGGCACCCTGCTGCCGTTGGTCTACTCCTGCGAAATACTGGCCGAGCTGCGGCTTCAGCCGCCGATGGCGGAAACTTTCAGGGCAGGGAAAGCGAGAAGGGGCGCTGACGTGCACAACACCGGAGCCGACGGTATGACGGCGGACGGCGAACAGATTGGTGTGGACCACGTATTTCTGGCCCTGGAACGCGAATTGGCGGTATTTCTCCGCCGGGCCCGTGCCTCGTCCGGCGAATTGGCACGAGAGGTACATCCCGACCTGGAGCCCTCCGCGTACGGCCTCCTCATGCGGCTGGCCGACGCCGGCACCCAGCGGGCCACCGGCCTCGCCGGCTTCTTCGGCGTCGGCAAGGCCACGATGAGCCGCCAGCTGCACGCCCTGGAAAAGCTCGGACTCATCGCCCGCGAGCCGGATCCGGCCGACGGCCGTGCGGTCCTGGTCCGCCTCACCGACGAGGGCAGCGACCGCTTCACCCGCGTCCGCACCGGCCGCCGCGCCCAGTACGCCCGCCGCCTCGCCGCCTGGGACCGCACCGAGGTCGCCGAACTCGCCCGCCTGCTGCACCGGCTGAACGCGGAGCAGGAGGGGGACGAGGTCTAGGGGACCGCCCTGGGCTCTCCTCTGGGCCCTCCCCTGGGGGTGTCGCCTTGCGCGGCGGGGGTGGAGGCGGCCCCGCACCCCGACCCGTGCCGCCGTGGTGACGTTCCCCGGCGCCGGGAGAATTTTCCCGTCTGCCGGTGATTGTCACGACGTCACAAAAAATCCGGCGCCGCACAAAGCCCGGCAACCTCCGAAGCCGGGCGCCGGAAAGCCCACCGCACCACCACCATCACGACATAGCCGAACCACGGCACCACGGCACCACGTGTCATGGCGTCACGGCGCCACAAAGATCACCGCTGCGTCGTCCCGCGCCTTGCCGCGCGGATGCGCCGCGCACTGCGGGTCCGCCGCCTCCGCCGCCCGGACCCGGTCGATCAGCGCCTGCGGACCCTGCCCGGCCACCAGCGTCACGCAGTCGGCCCAGGAGCCCTCGCGGAAGACCTCCGTCCAGCGGCTCGCACCGTCGCTGAGCGCGGTCAGCGAACGCAGCCCGGAGCGCGGCACGCTGCCGGACACCGCACGGGCGGCCACCGTCGGATCGGCGGCCGCGGTGAAGAAGCCCCCCTCCGCGTTGCGCAGCGCCTCGACCGCGCGGGCGTACTTCCGGCCCGCCGCGGCCCGTTCCGCCGAGCCGCGGGGCAGTGCCCGTACGGCCGCGCGCCGGTCGCGGACCGCGGGCGGCAGTTCGTCCAGCCGCGGGTCGAGCACCGGCTGCACCGAGCCGTCCGCCCGCTCCAGGAGCAGCGCCGAGTCGGACAGGACGAGGTATTCGACGGTGTCCTCCGACCACCGTGCGGCGATCACGGTTGCCTGCGGAGTGCGGGGGTGAGAAAGGTCACAGGTCGCCCGGTGGGTATCGGCCGTCCGGGAGATGGCCGAGGAGAGAACCTCAGCGAGCGTCATATCCCGGTGTGAAACCGACAGTTCGAGCATTGCGCCACCGAGGCGCGCGGTGAACCACGGCACCGGGTGGCGGCAGCCGTAGTCCTCCTCAGGGGGTGTCACCCCGTCCAGCAGGACGAGAGCTCCGCCTTGGCCGGCGGCCGGCAGGGCGACCGATGCGTAGTCCTCGTTTGGGCGTTGGGGATCGCCCGGCTCGGTGGCGAGTTCGATGCGCATGGCCGCCAGTCTGCCAAAGGCCCTGGATCCGCCCCTGATGGCAGGAGCTGACAGCAGCGCCGGAGGGCGGCTGTGCGGCGGCGTACCGGAGGTAAGGACCGCCGGTCCGGCGGCGTGCGGGCGCGCATCCTTCCAGGAGCCGGACGCATCTCCAAACCCGTTCGGGGGTGGGCCGAGGATGCGGCCGAAAACGTTGGCGCACGGAAGTTGATGGCCAAACTGAGATTGATGTTCACTCCTTCAGGTGGCCGGGCATGTGTTGCCGAGCCACTGCGCGGCGCCGGTGGAATGGTCGTTGCCCGGTCATGGGGCGGGCCAGGACGTTCGTCGCGACGCGCAGAGCCGGGCTGTTTCCCCTCGCGGAAGTGTGTGCTGCTGCGTTTTCGCGCAGGTCCGCCCCCGTGAGCGGAGAGCGAGCCGGGTCCGCGACGCCATCTGGCGTGGACAGGCGAGACAGGAATGCGAGCAGCGGTGCGGAAGATGCGGCTTCGAGGCGGCGCAAGGAAGCCGGGATCACCGGCCGGTTCGGTCTCGGGACCGAATCCGGGCTCGGGTCCTGGTCAGAGTTCGGGTTTTGGTCAGGGTCCGGGTGTGACGGACGGCGGCGAGGGCCGTGCGGGTCAGCGTCCCGCACGGGTGCGCAACCGGCTTGTCGGGGCGGTGGCCGTCGTGGCCGCGGCCGTCCTCGGCTCCGGTGTCCCCGGGTTGACGGCCACGGCCGACGACGCCAACCACAGTCAGCAACTGGTCGATCTGGCCGGGCTGAACGCGCAGGCCATCGCGCTGGCGCACTCCCTCGCCGACGAACGCGACGGAATGACCGCCTACGCCGCCACCGGGCACGGCAGCCGGACGGCCGCGGGAACGGTGAACTCCGCGGTCGGCGGAGCCCGGACCGCCAGGACCGCCCGGACGAACGACGCCGCGGCCCTGCGTGCCCAGCAGGCCCGCGTGGACCGGCAGATCGGCGAACTGCACTCCGAGGCCCAGAACGCCTCGGGCGACACCGCGGTGTACAAGGCCGCCGCCAAGCTCCTGGGCACGCTGCCGCACATCCGTCAAAAGGTGCAGTCCGCGGGCGGATCGGCCGAGCAGACCTATAACGCCTACACCGAGACGATCCAGGCGCTCGGTGCGATCAGCGACGACATCGCCCGTGAACTGCCCGCCCGTGCGAACTCCGCCGACGCCGACATCCACGCGCTGCCCGCCCTCGGCCGTGCCACCGAACAGGCCGCGGGCACCCGGGCCCTGCTGCTCGCCGCACTCAAGGCGGGCGGCAGCCAGCCCCGGCTGACGAACCTCGCCCAGGTCGCGCACCTGCGCGAACAGGGCGCGCTCGGCGACTTTCAGCAGGCCGCGAGCCAGGGCGCCAGGGACCGTTACGGCAGCACCGTCAACGGCGAGGACGTCAACACCGCCGAGCGCTATCTGGCCCGGCTGACCGACCAGCCCCGGCTGGACGCCCTCGATCTGCGGCTCAGCCGCCAGCGGGTCCAGGCCACGCTCACCAGCCGTGTCGGACTGATGCGCGGCGTCGAATCCGCCATGGCCACCGCCGACATCCAGCACCTCGGCGCGCTGCGCGACGACGACGTCACGGAGCTGGAGATCCGCATCGGCCTGGAAGGGCTGTGCCTGCTGCTGGCCGTCGGCGCCGGCATCTGGGCCGCCCGCTCGCTGACCCAGCCGCTGGCCGCGCTGCGGATCGGCGCCAAGCGGCTGGCCGCCGACCCCGCGCACGAGGACCCCCTCACCTACAAGGGCCGCAACGACGAATTCGCCACCACCGTGCGGTCCGTCAACGCACTGCACGCCCAGGTCGGCGAGCTGGCGCGGCGCTCCGCCGAGATGGAGAGCGAGCGCAAGCGGCTGATCAGCGGCCGGCAGCGGCTGGTCGCCGAGCGCGAGGTGCTGCAGGAGCAGGGCGAGGGCCTGCAGGAGGAGATCGCCGATCTCACCGAGCGGCTGGCGGCCCTGCGCTCCGGTGTGCACGGCCGGTTCGTCAACCTCTCGCTGCGCACCCTCGGCCTCGTGGAGCGCCAGCTCGGCGTCATCGAGTCGCTGGAGGAGAGCGAGCAGGACCCAGAGCGGCTGGAAACCCTCTTCAAACTGGACCACTTCGCCGCGCGGATGCGCCGCAACAGCGAGAACCTTCTCGTGCTGGCGGGCGCCGAGCAGTACAGCAACAACCACCCGGGTCCGGTACCGCTGCTGGACGTGATGCGCGCCTCGATCAGTGAGATCGAGCGCTACGAGCGGGTGCGCATCCAGTCGCTGCCGCCGCACTCCCAGGTCGCCGGGTTCGCCGCGGACGACCTCAGCCACCTGGTCGCCGAACTCCTGGAGAACGCCACCGCCTTCTCGCCGCCGGACGCCCATGTCGAGCTCTCCGGCTGGCTGCTGGAGAGCGGCGAGGTCATGCTCTCCGTCCAGGACGAGGGCATAGGGATGACCTCGGAGCGGATGGCCGAGCTCAACGAGCGGCTGACCGACGCCGAGGCCGCCTCGTCCTCCGAGACCGTCGACGAGGCGCTGGGCCTGGGTCTGTACGTCGTGGTGCGGCTGGCCGCCCGGCACGGTGTCCGGGTCCAGCTGCGGGACGCGAAGCTGGGCGGCGTCACGGCCGTCGTCGTCCTGCCCGGCTCGATCCTGCCGACCCGCCCGGCCCCGTCGGCCTCCGCGGCGAGTGCGCACCAGGACGTGGCGCACGCCCCGGGCCTGCCCGGCTCGGTCGCCGAGGCGAACTCCAACGCGCTGCCGACCCGCTCGGCCCGCAGGGACCCGGCCGCCGTGGCCGGCCCTCCGGCTGCCGCCCCGGCCCCGGCCCCGCAGCCCGGCCGGGGCCCGGACCGGGACACCCCGGCGCCCGGCCGCCACCACGGCACCCCGGACGCGGCCCCCGCGCCCGCCCCCGCCACCGATCCGCTCGTCGCCGCCGCGGAGCGCGCGATCGACGCGGCCGGACTCGGCGTGTCGCGCGGACCGGCACCCACCGAACCGCAGCCCGCGGGCCCCACCACGTACTCCGGTTCCGAGCCGAGCCCGTACGGCCCGCAGTCGCCCGGCCCCTATGCCGCCACCACCGGCGGCGCCGGCGAGCACGGCCGGCCCGAGGACGACGCCCCGACCGCCACCCCGGCCGCGAGCCGGTCCGCGGACCAGGCGCCGGCGCGGGGCCGCCACGCCGCCCCGCCCCGCGAGCCCTCCGGAGCCGGCGCGCCCTCGTCCGACCCCTACGCCATCGGCCCCGACCAGCACACGGGCCCCGGCACGGACGCGGCACCCACGGGCACGGACGCGACACCCACGGACACGGACGCGGCACCCGCCGACGTGTCCCCGGCCGGGACACCGGCCGACCCACAGACGGCCGCCGCCCCGCCCGCGGGGGAGCGGCGGACGACCTCCATGGGGCTGCCCAAGCGCACCCCCAAGGTCGTGGCGCAGCAACAGGCGCCGACCGCACCGCGCAAGAGCGGTGCGGCCAATGCCGAGGCGCTGCGGCGCCGCCTCGGCGGATTCCAGGCGGGAGCGCGAAGCGGCCGGCGTGACGTCGAAGCCGAGATCGCGGAACGTACAGCGGAGCTGACCATCCCACAGACGGACACCGACGGAGCGGGGGCCCCGGGAGAGAGCCACGTTGTCGAGGAGGCACGCGATTGAAGGCGCAAGCACCCACTGCTTACGGACAAGGTCTGAGCAGTCAGGCAAGGAATCTGCATTGGCTGCTGACCAACCTGGTCGACGAGGTACCGGGCATCCACTCGGTCGCGGTGGTCTCCTCCGACGGCCTGCTGCTGCTGTCGTCCGACCCCGGGAGGGCGGAGGCCGCGGCCCGGCCGGGCGAGGGTGAAGGGCCGCGGGGATCCAGCGCGGACCTGGCCACCATCGTGTCCGGGCTCGGCAGCCTCACCCAGGGGGCCGCGAAGCTGATGGACGCCGGGGCGGTCAAGCAGACGATGGTCACGATGGACGAGGGCAGCCTGTTCGTCATGTCGATCAGCGACGGTTCGCTGCTCGGGGTGCATACCACCCCGGACTGCGATATGAGCGTCATCGCCTACCACATGGCGCTGTTCGTCGGCCGGGCCGGCCATGTCCTCACCCCCGAACTCCGCAGTGAATTGCGTAAGTCGATGGAGAGCCCCCAGTGAGCGAACGTAGTGAGCGAACCATGGAGAGGTGCGCCCCGAGCGAGTGCGAGGGCGGACGAAGCGAGGTCTCGGCATGAGCAGTTCCCGCAAGCTCCCCGTACGCGGCGGGGAGCGGAAACCCTCGCGCGTGCGGCCGTACTCGCTCACCGGCGGCCGGACGCGGTTCGGCCATGTCCTGCTCGTCGAGACGTTCGTGGCCGCGCTGGAGGCGCCCGAGGAGCGGCGCGAGCTGACCTCCGGCGGCTGGGGCGACCGGGTGATGCCGGAGATGCGCGCCATCGTCGAGCTGTGCCGCCGGATGCGCTCGGTCGCGGAGATCTCCGCGCTCCTCAAGATGCCGCTGGGCGTGGTACGTGTACTGCTCAGCGACCTCGCCGACCAGGGAAAGATTCGCGTCTACGGCACCGGGCACGGCTCCGGCCGGCCCGACCGCGCGCTGCTCGAAAGGGTGCTGAGTGGACTTCACAGGCTCTGACACGATATCGGCCGGGCCGACGGCGACCCCCGGTTCCGTGAGCCCGTCCGACCCGGCGGCCACGGCCGCCGACGCGGGACTGCAGAGCTGGCAGACGGACCGTTCGCGGGCGCCGATCTCCACCAAGATCGTGGTGGCGGGCGGCTTCGGCGTCGGAAAGACCACGTTCGTCGGATCGGTCTCGGAGATCACCCCGCTCCAGACCGAGGCGGTGATGACCCAGGCCAGCGCGGAGACGGACGATCTGACCGCCACCCCGGACAAGACCACGACCACGGTCGCGATGGACTTCGGGCGGATCACCCTCGACCAGGAGCTGGTGCTGTACCTGTTCGGCACGCCCGGACAGCAGCGGTTCTGGTTCATGTGGGACGACCTGGTGCGCGGCGCGATCGGTGCGATCGTGATGGCCGACACCCGGCGTCTGGAGGACTGTTTCCCGGCACTCGACTACTTCGAGAGCTGCGGACTGCCGTATGTCGTCGCGGTCAACCACTTCGAGGGGACCGAGAGCTTCGCCGTCGAGCATGTGCGCGAGGCACTGACCGTGCCGTCGCACGTGCCCGTCGTGATCATGGACGCGCGGAAGCGGGTCACGGTGATCGAGTCGCTGCTCGCGCTGGTCGGCCACGCTCTGGAGACCGCGCCCGAGTAACCGGCCCCCGTACGGGGCCACGGCCCCGTACGGGCCACCCTCACCCCCCACGTCCCCCCTCAGAACACCAGCAGTAGCTAGAGAAGAGTGCCGCCATGCGGAAAATACTCGTCATCGGAGCCGGCCAGTCCGGTCTCCAGCTTGCCCTCGGCCTCCAGTCCCAGGGCTACGAGGTCACCCTCATGTCCAACCGCACCGCCGACGAGATCCGCGCCGGCCGCGTCATGTCGACGCAGTGCATGTTCCACACCGCGCTCCAGCACGAGCGCGACCTCCAGATCAACTTCTGGGAGAGCCAGGCCCCCCGCATCGAGGGCCTTGGCGTCTCGGTCGCCGCCCCCGGCAGCCATGAGGCGCCCGAGGGCTCGCAGCGCGCCATCGACTGGGTCGGCATGCTGGACGGCTACGCCCAGTCCGTCGACCAGCGGGTGAAGATGGCCGGCTGGATGGAGACCTTCGCGCAGCGCGGCGGCCAGCTCGTCATCCACGGCGCTTCCGTCTCCGACCTGGACTTCTTCGCGAGCCGCTACGACCTGACGCTGGTCTCGGCCGGCAAGGGCGAGCTGGTGTCCATGTTCGGCCGGGACGCCTCCCGCTCGCCGTACGACACCCCGCAGCGCGCGCTGGCCGTCTCCTACGTCCACGGCATGGGCCCGCGCCCCGAGCACCCCGAGTTCGACGCGGTGCGCTGCAACCTGGTGCCCGGCGTCGGCGAGCTGTTCGTCATGCCGACGTACACCACCTCGGGCCGCGCCGACATCCTCTTCTGGGAGGGCATACCCGGCGGTCCGCTGGACGCCTTCCGGGGCGTCAAGGACCCCAACGAGCACCTCGCCCTGACGCTGGAGCTGATGAAGAAGTTCCTGCCCTGGGAGTACGCCCGCTCCACCGAGGTCGAACTGACCGACGCCAACGGCACGCTGGCCGGCCGCTACGCCCCCACCGTGCGCAACCCCGTCGGCCGGCTGCCCTCCGGCGGTCTGGTGCTCGGTGTCGCGGATGTCGTGGTCGCCAACGACCCGATCACCGGCCAGGGCTCCAACTCGGCCTCCAAGTGCGCCGCCTCCTACCTGTCCTCCATCGTCGAGCGCGGCGACCAGCCGTTCGACGGGGAGTGGATGCGGAGCACCTTCGAGCGCTACTGGAACACCGCCCAGCACGTCACCAAGTGGACCAACGCGATGCTGGCCCCGCCGCCGGAGCACATCCTGAACCTCATCGGCGCGGCCGGCCAGCTGCAGCCCGTCGCCGACCGCTTCGCCAACGGGTTCAACGACCCGTCCGACTTCGAGAACTTCTTCTACGAGCCGGAGAAGACGAACGCGTACCTGGCCTCGGTCGCGGGCTGACGCCACCCGCCCCCGGCCCGGACGCCGTGTGCCCACCGCGCACACGGCGTCCGGGCCGGGGGCGCCCGGCTCTCCGCCCCAAGGAAAACGGCCCCCGCCGTGCGGCGAGGGCCGGTCACCCGAGGTGTGCTGCTCGGGTCAGGTGGGGAACTCCCCGCCCTTGACGGCGGTGACGAACGACGACCAAGCGGCACTCTCGAAGGCGAGCGCGAGGCCGTGCGGGTCCTTGGAGTCACGGACGGGGACCACGCCGCGCGAGGCGACGAGGTGGTCGGCAACCTCGATACAGTCGCCGCCGTTGTCGCTGTACGAGGACTTGAACCAACGGGGTTCGGGGGATTCGGTCGTCACGGGGTGCCCTTTCGCAACTGCTCGATCAAGGCCACAGACGCCGCCTGCGACTGCGCTTCGGCCTGTAGCTGATGGTAAGCCGTCAGCATGGGCATCACGAAAGTGTTCTCCCGGTCCAGGTTCCCCTGAGCCTGGGACTCGGCATAGCAGATCAGGGACCGGTCCGACAGCGTCAGGAGATTGACGGGCAGGTTGAGCGTGCGACGCTCACCAATCTCGTACGGTGCCACCTGCAGCAGCGTGTTCGGCAGCTCGGCGAACTCCACCAGACGCGAGAACTGGGCATCCATGACGGCGGCCCCGCCAACGGGCCGGCGGATGCAGCTTTCGTCCATGATCACGAACACCATGGGTGCGCGGGGCCGCGTCAGCGCCGCCTGCCGTTCCTTCAGGAACGAGACACGTTCATCCGCCTGCTCGGGCGTGATGGCACCCCGCCGAACGGCGCTGTCCGCCAACACCCGTGCGTACTCCGGTGTCTGCAACAGCCCGGGGATGATCCCGATGTTGTAAATCCGGATCTCTGCCGCCCGGCTCTCGTACTTGACGTACTCCGGGAATCCCTCCAGCAGCGACCCGTACTGAAGTTCGCGGTATTGGCGCTCGAAGGTGTCCGCACCCTCGATGCCGAAGGCGCGGTCCACGCTACGCGAGAAACGGAGGGTCGGAGGCTTCCGGCCGTTTTCGACAGCGGAGATATGCACGCTGGAATAGTCCGTGCGGCCGGCCAGGTCCTCCTGGGTCCAGCCGCGGGCTTCCCGCAGGCTGCGTAAACGCGCTCCGTAGGCCGCCTGGGGAGAAGCGTCCGGGTTCAACTCGTTCTTGTTCACGGTCGGTTCGACAACCTTCCATCCTGCGCTGGCACGTTGAATGCTTCCGGGGCGTGGGCCACGCTGAACCTCCCGGGTAGTCGCAGCACTACGGAGAGGAGCGGCCGTGTCCGATCAGCACACTACGGCAGCCGAGAAGGTCGAAGACGCCGAACGGGCGAGAGGCGAACTGCGCGACGCGCTCGATGCGGCGAGGGTGAAGCTGCCGTCCCTCGGGCTTGACGCCGCTTCCTGCGCCGGGTCCGCCCCGCTCGCCCTGATCGACCTGGGGCGCTGCAACGTGGCGACGGCCCGCGCGCTTGCCGCCGCTCTCCGGCCCGGCGGGAGCGCGGGCCGGCAGGGGGCGGCGCGGTGACCCGGCGCGTGGTCCCCCCTGTCCCGATCAGCGCCGAGCAGGAGGATGCCGAGCCCCCGCGGCCCTGCCCGCCGGGAGGCACGAGGACCCAGGCGTGCGAGCACCTGCGGACCGAGAAGCGCGAGGGCAAGACCTACTGCCGCACCTGTGAGCGACAGCTCTATCTATGAGCCCCGAGGTGGCCCGCCCGCCCTGCCGCCGAGAGCGTCTGCCGGGTCAACGCGGCTTGCGCCAGGGCCACTTGGGTCCGTCGTCCGGCGACTTCCCCTCCGGGGCGTACTCGTACTTCCACCCGCCGGGCAGGCCCAGGCGTCCCACCCGTCCGGGGACGAGCCGGTAGACATGGACCGTCGGCGGCCGGCCGTCGTCGTGCGGCACCGGGACCTCGTACCTCTTCGGCGGCTTGCCGGTCGCGCCGACCAGGACGGGCAGTACCCGGCCGTCCAGCGGGCCCCCGACGAAGAGGGTGTTCTCGCTTCTCACGCCTTCAGTGTCACACCGCCACGGCCGGGCGGCCGGTCACAGCAGATGCGCGGCGTCGCTCACCACGGGCAGGATGCGGCGGGCCAGGACACCGGCCGGGCCGTCGGCGGTCTCCAGCTTCAGCGCCGCCCGGGTCACCCGCGCGGTCTGCGGGTCCGTGGCCGCGGTGGCGGTCAGCAGCGCGACGAAGTGGTCGACCAGCCAGTCCCGCAGCTCGTCGAGGGCCGGCTGCTTGTCCTCGTCCAGCCAGATCAGCGAGGCGGCCTCGACGGCGGTGATCCACATGCGGACGGTCATCCGCAGCCGCAGGCCCGGCTCCGGCTCGCCCAGATGCCGCAGGATCTGGTCGGCGGCGGCGCGCCGTACCTCGTCCACGATCGCGGACGTACGGGTGGTCTCCACGACGCTGCCGCCCTGCAGCAGCGCGCTGAACCCCGCGTCGTGCTCGTCGACGAAGGCCAGATAGCGGTCCAGTGCGCGCGAGAGCCGACGGGTGAGCGGACCGGTCTCCGGTTCGGCGAAGCAGCGCTCCAGGACGTCGGCCGCGCTGCGCAGCGCGGCCTCGTACAACTGCTGCTTGCCGCCGGGAAAGTAGCGGTAGACCAGCGGGCGCGAGACCTCGGCGGCGGTGGCGACATCGTCCAGCGAGACGTCCTCGGGCGCGCGGTGCGCGAACAGGCCCAGCGCGGCGGTGAGCAGTTGGCTGCGGCGCTGCTCCACGCTCAGCCTGCGGTAGGCGGGTCGGGGTACTGCTGGGGCGGTGCCGCTGCCGTTCATGAACAGCAGCGTAACCGCCCCGGGTTCGGGCTCGTACAGGTGCTCGGGGTGTACGGGGTCCATGCCGGGGGCCTCAGGCCAGCAGTCCCGAGCTCCGCCACAGCCTGCGGCCCACACCGCGCAGTACGCCGATCTCGTCCAGGAAATCGGTCAGCCGCCGGGCGCCGGACTGCATCACCTCGCGGCGGTGGCCACTGGCCTTGACCTGGGCGACGGCCTCGCGCCGGTCCAGGCCCACGTGGGTGTAGACGGCCGGGTTGACGAAGGCGAGGGAGAAGACCCGGGCCGCCTCGCCGGAGCTGACGCGGGTCAACTCCCGCTCCCAGCGCGGCGCGGTGACCATCTGGCGGCGCAGCTCCTCGCGGGCGTAGCGCACATGCCGGGCCTCCTCGACGACATGGATGCGGGTCACTCCGCGCACGATCGTCTGCACCCGCTCGTCCGGGAACGTCAGCCGCTGCATCCAGTCCAGGATCTCCTCGCCGAGCAGGGTGCAGGCGAACGAGCCCGGGGTGGTGGAGACGGTCTTGAGGACGCGGGCGAGCTGGTGGTTGAGCCGGGAGACCGGGTACGCCGGTGCGCCGCTCTTCTGGATCAGGCGGGCGAACATCTTGGAGTGCCGGCACTCGTCGGCGATCTCGGTGAGGGCATAGCGGACATGCGCGCTGGTCACCGGCTTGTCGTAGATGTGCCGGACGAGCAGCTGCATCAGGATGATCTCGAACCAGATGCCCAGCGAGGCGAGCGAGGCGCCCTCGTGCCGGGAGAGGTCCTGCTGCTGTTCGACCGACATCCGCTTCCACAGCGGGGTGTCGTAGAGCGAGACCAGCTCCGGCGGCCAGAACCACTTGCCCTCGTCGAGGGGGGCGTCCCAGTCGAGTGCGGTGTCGGGGTCGAAGGAGTGCTTGGCGGAGGAGTCGAGCAGCCGCTCGGCGACCTGCTCCCGGTCCTTGAGGAGGCCGAGGGCGTCCCGCAGGAGCTCGGTGTCCTTCGCGGTCATCTCGGTGGGTGCGCTCGTCATGGCTGTGGCTACCTCGCTAGTGGATCAGGGCCGGCCCGCGGTCACCTCTTATGAGACTGCGTGTCAGCAAGGGCGTCAATCCCCTGTGCACGACTTATTGACCCGCCGGTAAGAAGCGTGTGAGCCTGCCAACGACCGCCCATGACAAGGCGTTTGGCGAGCCGAGGAGGCGTCCGTGTCGACCCGAGATCTCTACGTACAGGACCCTGGCGGCCCCGTGTGGAAGGTGCCCGCCTCCGGTGCGGCACGCTTCAGCTGGGACTACGGCGACGGGCGCGACCGGCTGCTGGCCCTCTACCAGAAGGGCAAGGACAAGCAGTGGGACGCCGCCCTGCGGATCGACTGGGACCAGGAGGTCGACCCTTGCGACCCGCTCGGCACCCCGGACGAGTCCATGTCCCTGTACGGCACCAGGTACTGGGACAAAATGACCGAGAAGGACCGCGGTGAGCTGCGTCAGCACTACACCTCCTGGCAGTTCAGCCAGTTCCTGCACGGCGAACAGGGCGCCATGGTCTGCGCGGCACGGATCGTGGAATCCGTCCCGGACCTCGACGCGAAGTTCTACTCCGCCACCCAGACCATGGACGAGGCGCGGCACGCCGAGATCTACAGCCGCTTCCTCCAGGAGAAGATCGGGATGCTCTACCCGATCAACGACAACCTCCAGGCGCTGCTCTCCGACACCCTCAAGGACTCCCGCTGGGACATGCCGTACCTCGGCATGCAGGTGCTGATCGAGGGCCTGGCGCTGGCCGCCTTCGGCATGATCCGCGACACCACCACCAAGCCCCTGCCCAAGCAGATCCTCGCCTACGTCATGCAGGACGAGGCGCGCCATGTCGCCTTCGGCCGGATGGCACTGCGCGACTACTACAAGCAGCTCACCGACGCCGAACTGCGCGAACGCGAGGAGTTCGTCATCGAGGGCTGCTACTTGATGCGCGACCGCCTGCGCGGCCTGGAGGTCCTCGAAAACTTCGGCATTCCGCACGACGAAGCCGCCGAATTCACCGAGAACTCCGAATTCCTGCACCTCTTCCGCAAGCTGCTCTTCAGCCGGATCGTCCCCTGTGTGAAGGACATCGGCCTGTGGGGCGAACGTCTCCAGCGTGCCTATGTCGACATGGGCGTCTTCGAGATGGGCGACTCCAATCTCGACCTGCTCATGGCCGAGGACGAAGAAATCGCCGAAAAGCTCGACGCGGAGCGATTTGCAGCCGAGGAGGAGGCCCGTACGGCGGAGGTTGCGGCGACCATCGCGGAGGGCGCGGACGAGGGCTGAGCGGGAGTGACGGTCACGGGGCCGGGGCGCCGTCCGGGAGCCCGTCCCTCAGGAAGTCCCGTACCCGGCGGCCGAGTTCTTCGGGCCGGCCGTACGGCATGGAGTGGTGGCTCACGCCCGCCACGGTCCCGGTCCGTACGCCCGGCGTCCGCTCGGCCCGTGCGGCGACCCGGCGCAGAGCGTGCGCCCGGCTCCGCTCCGCCAGTAGCACCAGGGTCGGCACCGGCGCTCCGCCCGGCCCGGCGACGTCCGGGCGCGGCCCCGTGACCACCTTCGCGGTGCGGAACTCGGCGCCGCCCAGGCCCATCAGCCGCACCAGTTCCGGCGCGGGCGGCGCACCCCGCGTCTCCCACTCCAGGAACCGCCGGGTGCTCCGCTCGCCGGGCCGTACGAACAGCGGCAGCGCCCGCAGCAGATACGACGGCCGGAAGCCGGCGAAGCACTGGGTGGGATCGAGCAGCACCACCCGCTCGACCCTGTGCGGCGTTCCGGGGGAGTGGGAGGGATGTCCCCCGGCGGCGTACACCGCGTAACTGAGCGCGAGCCAGCCGCCGTACGAGTGCCCGAGCAGCGCCGCCGACTCCAGGCCGAGGCCGCTGAGCACACCGTCGAGCCAGGCGAACAGATCCTCCGGCCGCCGCAGCGCCCGCCCCGAGTGCACGCTGAGTCCCGGCGCGCCGATCTGGTCCACGGCATGGACCCGGTGCGTACGGGCGAGCTCGGCGGCCTGCGCGTACCAGATGGCCGAGGTGGTGCCTCCGCCGTGCAGCAGGACCAGCGGCGGGGCGTCGGCCGGCCCGCAGACATTGACCCGGGTGCTGCCGAACTCCGATGGCAGATCGAGCCGTTCCACCGGGACCGGCCAGAGCGCCATGGCCTGCTCGTAGGCGTCACGAAAGGCGGCGGAGGGGGAGTGCGCGGCGGAGGGTGTGGCGGGGGCTGCTGTCATGGTGCACCTCCGGAAACGGGTGGGAGAGCGGCGAACGAGGTGCCGGGTGCCGGGGGGCCGGGTGCCGGGTGTCAGGTGTCTCACCAGTACCTCGTTCGGCAAGTATTCCGCTGAACGAGGTAATCCACCTGCTGCGTGAGGTGACGCTGCGACACGACCTCGCCGGAGCGCGATGCGCCGGCGACACCGGCCTGCACCCCGCCGCTCTCCGGGCCTGAGGCGCCCGCCCGGATGGTCGCGGGCGCAGCACCGCTCCCGACGGGCCGAGCAGGGCGGAGGGCAGGGGGTGGGCCGGCCGCGGAGGGAGAGCGGACTACCGCCTACCGGACCGCGCCAGCCACCGCCCCTCGTGCCGGGACACCTCGATCGGACGGCCGAAGCACGCGGTCATCCGCTCGCCCGTCAGCACCTCGTCCACCGGGCCGCGCGCCTGCACCCGGCCCTCCACAGACTAGCTGCGCATGACACCTTTCTGTGGAGGTGTCCGATGTGTGGACCCCGGTGCGGCAACGGAAGCCGCCATGGGACACAGCCCGGCGCCCGTCACCGCTCGGGCAGCCCCAACAGCTCCCGCACCCGTGCGTACTTCGCCGTCAGCCGCTCCCGCGTCGGCGCGTCCAGCGCGGCCAGCCGCTCCGGATCGGCGTTGTGCGCGAGGTCGGACTCCTTGACCAGCAGCGCCCCGGGCATGGCCAGGATGCGCGCGGTGTACTCCTCGACCGGTTCGTCAGCCCGCTTGGTGACGGCCACGATCATCGCCTTGGTCGACTCGCCCAGCGCCGCACCGGCCAGCCACTCCCGGCTCAGCGCCCCGTCCTCGACCGCGTCGTGCAGCCAGGCGGCGGCGATCTGCTCATCGCTGCCGCCCCGCTCGCGTACCCCGGCCGCGACCGCGGCCAGATGCTCGGCATACGGGCGGCCCGCCTTGTCGGTCTGACCCGAGTGTGCGCGCCGGGCCAGCGCCTCCACCTCGGCCAGGGACAACAGCGGGGGCGGAGCAGGTTCCATGGAAGGGATCGCATCAGCCATACGGCCATTGTGACGCCGGGACGGCCAACCGGTCACACCGCGGAGGGCTCAGCCCAGAGCGGCCGCCATCACCGCCCGTGCGATCGGCGCCGCGCTCCCCCCGCCGCTGATGTCCGCACGGTCCGCGGCCGCGTCCTCCACCACCACGGCCACGGCCACGGCCGGCTCGTAGCCGTCCTTCTGCCGCGCCCAGGAGATGAACCAGGCATACGGCGTGCCCTCGTTGCGCACACCGTGCTGCGCGGTGCCGGTCTTGCCGCCGACCGTGACGCCCTTGATCGCGGCGAGCCGGCCGCTGCCGTGCTCGACGACGTCGACCATCATGTCCTGGAGCTGCTGCGCCGTGACCGGATTGGTCACCTGGCGGGCGGTACGGTGCGGATCGCCCGCGACCACCACGCCCCGGGCATCGGTCACCTTGTCGATCAGCGACGGCGCCGTCAGCTGGCCCCCGTCGGCGACCGCCGCCGCGACCATCGCCATCTGGAGCGGTGTGGCGGCGGTGTCGTACTGCCCGATGGCGGAGAGCGCGACCTGTGAGGCGTCCATCCGCGTATCGAAATTGCTCGGCGCGACGGGCGAGGGGATGGCCAGCCGCCGGTCGTTGAAGCCGAACCTGCGGGCCGTATCGGCCATGCGGCGCAGCCCGATCTGCGCGCCCAGCCGTGCGAAGACGGTGTTGCACGAGGCCCGGAAGGCGTCCTTGAGCGAGGCGTCCTCGCAGCCCTTCGCGGCATTGCCGAGCCGGGTGCCGGTGCCGGGCAGCAGGTAGGGGTCGGGCGAATCGGTGGGCGTGTCGATATCGGTGACCTTGCCGCTCTCCAGCGCCGCCGCCGCGGTGACGACCTTGAACGTGGAGCCGGGCGGATAGGTCTGGTGCAGCGCCCGGTTGAGCATCGGCTGCTGCTCGGCACTGTTCAGCCGGTGCCAGGCCTCGGTGACCTCGGCGCCGTTGCCGGACAGCTCGCCCGGGTCGTACGACGGCGTACTGACCAGCGCCAGCACCCGTCCCGTACGCGGCTCGATCGCGGCCACCGCGCCCTTCTTGTCCCCCAGCCCGTCGAACGCGGCGCGCTGCATCCGTGGGTTGATGGTGGTGTGGACGCTGCCGCCCGGCCGGTGGGCGTGGGTCAGCCGGTCCCACCAGGGGAAGGTGGCGAGCCGGTCGTCGGCCCCGGAAAGGACACCGTCCTCGGCGCTCTCCAGCAGGGAGGTCCCGTAGGTCTGCGAGGAGTAGCCGGTGACCGGCGCGTACAGCGGCCCGTCGGTATAGGTGCGCTCGTAGCGCAGCCGCCCTCCGCTGTCCCGGGAACCGGTGACCGCGCGGCCCGCGACGAGCACGGCACCGCGCGGCTGTGCGTAACGGACGATCGGCCCCCGCCGGTTGGCGGGACTTGCTCCAAAATGTTCCGCGTCGACGACCTGCACCCGGGCGGCGTTGACCAGCAGCGCCACGAGGAGCAGGAAGGAGAAGGCCGCGGTGAGGCGAATACAGCGGATCAACGGCCGGATCCCCTCTGCTCCCCGGAATCCCTCTGCTCCGTGGCCCTGCTCTGCTCCGTGGACCCGCTCACCGCCTCCGGCACCTGCGGCTTGGCGGGCTTCAGGAAACCGACCACCCAGCTCCCGGCCCCGAGCCCCGTGCCACTCCCGGGAAGGCCCGCCGCACTGCTCCTGCCGCCCTGCGTGGCCGCGCTCGTGGCGTCGTTGGCGTTGGCACTCCCGGCAGCATGCGCCAGGCCGCTCCTGTCCCCGCCCGCCGTCTCGTCGGTGGTCTGGCCCTCCGCCCCGGCCGCGCCCTCCGCCCTCCGGGTCCTCCTCCCCCGCCTCCCCCCACGGCCGCTGCCCTTTCCCTCTCCCTCCTCTCCCTCCGCACCCGCCGGCATCCGCGCCCGATCACTGATCCGCAGCAGCAGCGCGATGATGATCCAGTTCGTGACGACGGACGACCCGCCCTGCGCGAGGAACGGCATCGCCATCCCCGTCAGCGGAATCAGCCCCATCACCCCGCCCGCGATCACAAAGACCTGGATGGCGGGCAGCGCCGCGAGGCCCACGGCCAGCAGGCCGCCGAACGGGTCGCGCACGGCGACCGCGGCACGGTAACCGCACGCCACCAGCAGCGCGTACAGCAGGAACAGTGCGGTCAGCCCGGCCAGCCCCAGCTCCTCGCCATAGGTCGCCAGGATGAAATCGGACTTCATGGCGAAGCCGATCAGATACGAGTGGCCCTGGCCGAGGCCGGTGCCGAACATCCCGCCGGCGGCGAACGCGAACAACGACTGGGCGAGCTGACCGGGCCCCTTGCCCGCCGCGATACCGGCGAACGGGTGCTGCCAGTCCTCGACCCGGCTGTGCACATGCGGCTCCAGCGTGCCGACGGCAGCCGCCCCGATGCCCGCCAGGAACAGCCCGATCGCGATCCAGCCGGTCCGCCCGGTGGCCACGTACAGCAGGACCACAAAGATCCCGAAGAACAGCAGCGAGGTCCCCAGGTCGCGTTCGAGCACCAGCACGGCGACGCTGATCAGCCAGATCGCGACGATCGGCCCGAGCACCCGGCCGGTCGGGAGCCGCAGCCGCCACATCCGGCGTCCGGTGTGCGCCAGCGCGCCGCGGTTGGCGGCGAGGTAGCCCGCGAAGAAGACGGTGATCAGCACCTTGGCGAACTCGCCCGGCTGCAGGGAAAATCCGGCGAAACGGATCCAGATCTTCGCCCCGTTGACGGCGGGAAAGAGAATCGGCGCCGCCATGAGCACGAGCGCCAGCGTCGCGCACACATAGGCGTACCGCTGCAGCATGCGGTGGTCCCGCAGCAGCACCACCACCGCCGTGAACAGGGCGACGCCGACGGTCGACCACAGCAGCTGAGTGGGTGCGGCGTGGTTGCGGGGCGTCTCCTGGTCGAGCCGGAAGATCAGCACCAGCCCGACGCCGTTGAGCAGCACAGCGGTGGGAAGCAGCAGCGGATCGGCGTACGGGGCGCGGAAGCGTACGGCGAGGTGCGCGAGCAGCGCGAGGCCGCCGAGCCCCGCGCCATAGCGGAGCGCACCACCCGGCAGGGCATGCCACCTGGCCAGCCCCACCGCCACATACCCGCAGACGCTGATCAGGACGGCGCCCAAGAGGAGGGCCAGTTCGACGCCCCGTCGTTTGGGAAGTGACGGCAAGGGTGGGGGAGTGTCCGCCGGGCGCGCGGCGGCGGTCGCCCTTGCCATTGCCGTCATGCCTGGCAACGTAGCAAGCAGCGGCCGCTATTTCCGTTATGTCGGATACGTCGTTCGGGCGTCCGCACGGAGGGCGCTGAGGTGCGTCCCGGTGGGTGCCGACGTCTCTGCAGGTGCCGGGCGTCTCTGCAGGTACTCGCTTCGCTGTAGGCGCTCGCCCCTCCGCGTCGCTGCGACTGCGGGCGGCCACCTCACCGCACCGGACACGGCCGACGCTCTCTCCGGCACCTTTCCGGCGTAGATCCAGTATCCCCCGATCCGGCCCTCCCCGTCACCGTTCTCCGGAATGATCTTCGCGCCGCCAAGGGCCCCTAGCGTGGTGGACCGAACGAACCGGCGCCGACCACAGGCCCCGGCCGCACGGGCGCAGACCCCGTGCGCGGACCGCGTACCCGGACCATGGAGCGAGCATGACGAACGACAACAACACGGCGGCCCTGTCGGCGGAGCTCATCCGCATGGCTCAGGCGGACCAGAGCGCTTCACCCGGCGCGAACAGCGAGAACCCCGCGGAACGACTGGCCTGGCGCCGCCTCGCCGCGCAGCACGGCGACCGGCTCCACCAGATCATGGACGAGTACGGCTGGCCGACGGCGGAGCTGGTCGGTGACGATGCCGCTCGCGGCGCCTGGCTGGTGGCGCAGCACGCCGACCGTCAGCTCGATGTGCAGCGACGCGCGCTCCGGCTCATGGAACAGGCGGTGGAGGC
Source organism: Streptomyces lydicus (assembly GCF_004125265.1). GTDB lineage: Bacteria > Actinomycetota > Actinomycetes > Streptomycetales > Streptomycetaceae > Streptomyces > Streptomyces lydicus_C. The sequence goes on along the minus strand of NZ_RDTE01000003.1, from coordinate 2,831,165 downwards.
GGGTTCGGCAAGCCCGCGCGAGCTGGCCTTCCTGCGCGACCGGACGCTGGTGAACGAGGGCCGTGAGCAGATCTACGGCACACAGATCGCGGGCGTCGTCGGGGGCGCACCCGTCCCCTGGCCCTGCGAAGATCCCGAGCGCATGGACGCCCTGCGCGGCGAGGTGGGCATCGAGCCCTTCGACGAGTACGTCGCCCGGTTCGCGATGAGCTGAGGCGCGGCCCGGGGCCTTGAGGCTCCGGGCCTCAAGGCCCCAAGGCCCCGCCTCGGCCTCAACACCAGCGAGGAGCCTCCCCGTCGCTCACGATGTCTCGCTGGGAGGACCAGGCGTACGAGGCGTCGGAGAGCTTGTACCAGACCGGGTTCCCCTCGATGCGCTCCGCCTTGACCCGGCAGACGATCCCCACCTTGGACCCGTACTCCTTCGAACCGACCACGCGGTAGCGGGTGCTCGGGCCGATGCGCACCACCAGCCCGTCCTCGGCGACGACATGGCCCTCGTACACGGCGAAGTTGTCACCCTCGCTCCCGTCGGACGCCAGGGCCGGGCCGGCCGCGACGAATCCGGCCGCCATACCGGAAAGAGCACACAGGGCGAACAGGCCGAACAGGCCGCGCTTGCCGGACTTCGACTGCGGAAACATGCGCTTCCTCCTGCGAAGGGGAGAGCCCCAGGGGGGTGGTTCCCTGCGGGATGAGATGAGCGAAGCTGCCGGGCGTCACCTGACGGACGGGTCGGGGCCTGTGCCCCGCCGGTGCGGTGCCTGTCGCACCCTTCCCCGGCGGTGAGTGCGGATTCCCGCTGCCGCGCCGCTCTCTCGCGCCACGCCCGGGACCGCCGCTCACTTTCGTTCCCTTCTCACGCTAAAGAGGCGCCGGAGAGTCCGCAACTCATCACCATCCGTGATGCCGCGGGTCCGTGGATCTCGCCCACCCGACTCCGGCCACTCTCACCGAACGCCGGAACCGCCCCTCCTCGTCCGTCTCCCCCCTCCTCGTCCGTCTCCCCCCTCCTCCCCCTCCTCCCTCCACCCCCAACGAGCCATCGAGGAAGCACCCTTGCCGCGCCCGTCACTGCGAACCCGTGGTCCGGAACCGCGGGTTGGCACGGGTTGGCCTTCCCTCGGGCCGGCAGGGGGCGTGGAGGCCCGAGGCGCGGCCGGCAGGGAAGGGCGGTGACCACGGGGTGCTGCCGAGTCGGCACGCCCGAGGGGGAATCAAGGACGCCCCAAGGGCATCTCAACGGCGCCCCGGGGGCATCTCGGGGGTATCTCAGGGGCACCTCGGGGCCCACTCGGGGTCATTCCGGGTTGTTCCGTGAACGCGCCCAATGGCACTTTGTAAACTCGTCCAGACCGAATAGAAGAAGAAGGCCGAGGCCGAGCTCGTCACGCTGATGCGGGCGACCGAAGACATCGGTCGATGGCATGGACCAGTGCCATGACCACCGTAAGCGAGGGGCTATGGCGTACGTCACACCGGTGCACGCCGAGTGGAGGTTCCGTGCTGCCCCGGCCGCCTTGGGCCGCGGAGCGCGGGGGATCGTCCCCCTCGACGAAAGGCAGTATTAGCGTCATGACGACTCTCCGTTCCCGGATCATCGCCTGGGCCGGTCGTATGTATCTGTCGAGAACCCGGAAGAAAGGCTTCGACCTGTCTCGAATGTCTTTCTTGCCCGAGTCCGTCCTGATGCCATTGCGACGCGATGGGCTCGACCCCGTGGGTGATCTGGGTGCCGTCCGCGAGCGGGAGCCCGTCAGCAAGCTCCCCGTGCCGATTGCCGCCAATGTCTGGCTGGTCACCGGCTACGACGAGGTCAAGGCGGTCCTGGGAAAGGCCAATGCGTTCAGTTCGGACTTCACCAACCTCGTCGGCAAGGCCGGTGCGGGCGCCGAACAGAACCCCGGTGGACTCGGATTCGCCGACCCGCCGGTGCACACCCGGCTCCGTCGTCTCCTGACGCCCGAATTCACCATGCGCCGCCTCAGCCGGCTCACCCCCCGCATCCACGAGATCGTCGAGGAGCGCCTCGATGCCATGGAAAAGGAGGGGGAAAACGGAGATCCGGTCGACATCGTCCACTCTTTCGCCCTCCCCATCCCTTCCCTCGTCATTTGCGAACTCCTCGGCGTCGCCTATGAAGACCGCGCCGACTTCGAACGCCTCAGTGCCGCCCGCTTCGACCTTTTCAGTGGCGCAAATGCCTCCTTCGGCGCCATATCCGAATCCCTTTCCTATTTCCGGGACATCGTCAAAAAGCAGCGCGAAAATCCGGGCGACGGCCTGCTCGGGATGATCGTGAAGGAACACGGCGACTCGGTCAGCGACGAAGAACTCGCGGGCCTCGCCGACGGCGTCCTCACCGGCGGCTTCGAAACCACCGCCAGCATGCTGGCCCTCGGGGCCCTGGTCCTCCTCCAGGATCCCAAGCACTTCGCGGCCCTCCACGACGGCGACGATGTCGTCGACGGCTACGTCGAGGAACTTCTCCGCTACCTGACCGTCGTCCAGGTCGCTTTCCCGCGCTTCGCCCGTGAGGACCTGGAAATCGGCGGCGTCAAGATCTCCTCCGGGGACGTGGTGCTGTGCTCCCTGAGCGGCGCGGACCGGGACGGCAAACTGGGCCCGGAAATGGAACAGTTCGACCCCACCCGCAATGTCCCCTCCCACCTCGCCTTCGGCTACGGAATCCACCGCTGCGTAGGCGCCGAGTTGGCCCGCATGGAACTCCGCGCCGCCTACCCCGCTTTGGTGCGCCGCTTCCCGAACATGCGCCTCGCCGCCACGCCGGAGGAACTGCAATTCCGCAAACTCTCAATCGTCTACGGAATCGAATCCCTCCCGGTCCGGCTGGACGGCTGACCACCACCCCCGCCCCGCGCTCCGGACCCGACCGGGCACCTGGCCGAGGGCCCCGGTGCCCGGTTTCTGCCGGAACTCCCCGTCAGGGAGACGTCACGTTCACCTGCCGCCGGGGGCGCACGGAGTCACCGGACCGCGTGATTCCTGCGCCCGGCTGACAGGCAGCCACGGACCTCTCGCGTGTGCATCGGCTGATACACACGTCCTGCTTCACCGAAGCGCACATCCGGGAAAAACGTTTGGCACCCGCCCGCCCCCGGTGATCGGATGACGCCCCATGAGCCCCGCGGCGATGCACCCCGGCCAGCACCCCCTCGACGACGACCTCGTACGGCAGCTGATCGCCGGGCAGTTCCCGCAGTGGGCGGGGCGGGCGGTGGAGCGATTCCCGTCCGGCGGCACGGTCAACGCCATGTACCGGCTGGGCGAGGACATGGTCGTACGGCTGCCGCTGGTGAAGGGCGGAGCCCAGGACATCACGCTGGAGCGGCAGTGGCTGCCCCGCCTAGCCTCCCGACTGCCCACGGCGATCCCCGAAGTGCTCGGGGCCGGTGAGCCCGCCGAGGGGTATCCGTGGCCCTGGTCGGTGTACCGCTGGCGGGAGGGCGAGAACCCCGAGGCGGGAGCGCTGAGCGAGCCCCAGCCGCTGGCCGAGGATCTGGCCGGCTTCGTAATGGCGATGCGGAGCATCACCCTGCCCCGGGCACCGAGGGCCCACCGCGGCGGACCGCTCGCCTCGCTCGACGCGTCGACCCGCGCGGCGATCGGGGAGCTGCGCGGGATCCCCCAGGAGGGCATCGACTGCGATGCCGCGGCCGCCGTGTGGGAGGACGCGATGCGGACCCCGGACTGGGAAGGCCCGCCGGTATGGCTGCACGCCGATCTGATGCCGGGCAATCTGCTGGTGAACGACGGCAGACTGACCTCGGTGATCGACTTCGGGTGCACGGGACTGGGCGATGCGGCCTGCGACCTGTTCCCGGCGTGGAACCTGCTGCCGGCCGACGCCAGAGAGGTCTTCCGCCGGGCGCTCGGCGTGTACGACGCAACCTGGCACCGCGGCCGTGCCCGGACACTCTCCCAGGCACTGATCGCGCTGCCGTACTACCGGACGACGAACCCCGCGATGGCACACAACGCCCGGCACGTGATCCAAGCGGTACTGGAAGAGAGCTGAGACCTCTGGGCGCCGGGAGGGCTCAGCCGGCCCGGCACCACAGCCCGCAACCACGGGCTCGGTGACCGCCGTAACTGCGGCTGTCAGAAGGCCTTTCGAGGAAACCCGTGACACATCAAGATGACTGAGCGCAACACGACTGATCAATGAGCAGCGACGCGTGCGGCTCGGCGGACGCAGGACCGCCTCGGGCGGCACACACGGCTGCACATACGCGAAGACCCCGGCCTCAGCGTTTCCACTGGTGACGGGGTCTTGGGCACCTCATGCAGGGTGCCCCCGGCAGGATTCGAACCTGCGCACACGGCTCCGGAGGCCGTTGCTCTATCCCCTGAGCTACGGGGGCGTTGCCGCCTGTGTTCTTGTGGCGACGGGTAGAACCCTACCAGCTCTGATGGGGTGTTCATGAACAGGTTTCGAGGGTGGCGGGGGAGGGGGCCAGGAGGGGTGGCGTGGCCCTTGTGCCGGAGCTTGTAGCGCATCGCGGGGAGGCGGCGGTGGCGGTCGGGGAAAGGTCCCTCACACGGGGGCGGAAGTGGGGAAAACCGGGACGCAGTCTCAGGCGGGGTCCTAGTCTCATGGTGTGCCTGGCTTGTCCGGTCGGATCCTCGTTGTCGATGACAACAAGGTGATCCGGCAGTTGATCAGGGTCAATCTCGAGCTGGAGGGCTTCGAGGTCGTGACCGCGGCTGATGGTGCCGAATGTCTGGACGTGGTGCACCACGTGAGACCTGATGTCGTGACCCTTGATGTCGTGATGCCGCGGCTCAACGGACTGCACACCGCGGCGCGGTTGCGTTCCGATCCGCGGACGTGGGACATCCCGATCGCCATCGTCAGCGCATGCACCCAGAGCGAGGTGGACAACGGCGAGTCGGTGGGGGTGGACGCGTTTCTTGCGAAGCCGTTCGAGCCGGCGGAGCTGGTGCGGACCGTGGGGATGCTGGTGCGGGAGAGGCGCCAGCGCGAGCGGGGGCCCGGGTCCGGGGCCGAGGACGAGGACGGGGAGAGCGACGGGGGCGGGCGTGCGGCGGAGCGTGGCGCTCCGTCCGGCAGGGTCGCGGCGTCCGGTGGGGTTCCTGTGTCCGGTCGGATTCCGGCGTCCGGTGGAGTCCCGGCGTCCGGTGGGGTCGGCATGGTGGATGCGGGTGGGGAGTAGCGGGGAGTAGCGCGGTCCGCGGGCGGTGAGCCCGGGGGACCCGTGCTCAGTTGGGTGCCGGCTCCGTCCTGGATCGTCGCGTGGAGTGTCCACAGGGCGAAACCGGGTCGCAGACCTCCCCCTGGTCTCCCATACGCTTGTCCTGTGACCCCCGCTGAGCTCTCCCGTACCGTCTTGCGCTCCGTGCGTGGTGCGGTGGAGGAGCAGGAGCTCTCCGTGCCGGTGCCGGCGCGGATCGTTGTCGAGCCGCCGCCGCGGCCCGGATGCGGGGACTACGCCTCCAATGTCGCGTTGCAGCTCGCGGGGCCCGCGGGGAGGCCGGCCCGGGAGGTCGCCGAGATTCTGCGGAAGCGGCTGGCCGGGAGCGCCGGGATCGCTCGGGTCGAGATCGCCGGGCCGGGCTTTTTGAACTTCACCCTGGGGGACGGAGCGCTGATCGCGCTCGTACGGGACGTGCTGGCGCAGGGGGACGGCTACGGCGGGACAGGGACAGGGACAGGGACGGGGACGGGGCAGAGCCCTGATGACGTCGGCGATGCTCCCGGCGATGTCTTCGGAGGTGCCTCCGAGGGTGCCTTCGACGGAGTCTTCCATGGCGGCTTCGACGGCGGCTTCGGTCCGGTGGCCGGTTCCTCGGTGGCAGCTTCCCCGGCGGGCGGTGCCCGTGAGGCCGTGGTGGATGAGGTGCTGGGGCGGATCGATGCCGCGGCCGGGCCCGGTGGCCGCCGGGCCGGTGGCCGCCCCGCTCTCGCGCCCGTTCCGTACGACCTTGACGCCCTCACCGCACGGCTCGGATCCGACGAGGCGCGCTGGGTGCTGTTGCGGCCGGCCGCGCACGATCCGGTGCGGGTGCCCGAGCGGCCCGTGCAGCGCGAGAGCAATCCGCGCTTCCGGGTGCAGTACGCCTGCGCGAGGGCGCGGGCGCTGGTGCGGAACGCGGGTGAGCTGGGGTTTGCGGGCGAGCCGGGGGATGTGGGGCGTCCGGCGGCGGGTGACGGGATCCCGGCCGACGTGCGGCCCGCATCGCCGCCATCGGCACGGCACACCGCAGCCGCCCCTGTGCCCTCCCGGAGCCTGCACGCGCTGCAGACCCTGCTGGCCACCTACCCCTCCGTCATCGACGCCGCCGCGCGGCTGCGGGCACCGGACCGTGTGGTGCGGCATCTGGAGGCGACCGCCGACGCGTTCTTCCGGTGGCATGACGACTTTCCGCCGCTGCCCGTCGGGGAGCAGAAACCCTTGGCCGTGCACCGTGCCCGGCTGGCCCTTGCCGAGGCCAGCGGGACGGTGCTCGCCAACGGCCTGCGTCTGCTCGGCATCTCCGCTCCCGCCCACCTCTGAACGACCTTGAGGGGATCTCCACAGCCATGAGCCGCTCCGCGCACCCTGCAGGGCCCCGGCACGCTGACGTACTGCCCGAGGGGCACTACGCCGGGCCGCCCGCCGATCTCAACACCCTCGACCCGCGGGTCTGGTCCCGTACGGTCTCCCGCAATGCCGACGGTGTGGTCACCGTCGGCGGGCTGGACGTCACCGCGCTCGCCGCGGAGTTCGGCACTCCGGCGTACTTCCTGGACGAGGACGACTTCCGGGCCCGCTGCCGGGCGTGGAAGGACGCCTTCGGGCCGGGGGCGGACGTGTTCTACGCCGGCAAGGCCTTCCTGTCGCGGGCCATCGTCCGCTGGCTGCACGAGGAAGGGCTGAATCTCGACGTCTGCTCCGGCGGCGAACTGGCCACGGCGCTCGCGGCGGGAATGCCGGCCGAGCGGATCGCCCTGCACGGGAACAACAAGAGCACCGAGGAAATCACCCGGGCCGTGGAGGCGGGGGTCGGGCGGATCGTGCTCGACTCGTTCCAGGAAATTGTGCGGGTCGCCCATATCGCGCAGCGGCTGGGCAAGCGGCAGCGCGTACAGATCCGGGTCACGGTCGGTGTCGAGGCGCATACGCACGAGTTCATCGCGACCGCGCACGAGGACCAGAAGTTCGGAATTGCGCTGGCGGACGGGCAGGCCGCGGAGGCCGTGCGCCGTGCGCTGAAGCTGGACGGGCTGGAACTCATCGGGATTCACAGCCATATCGGGTCGCAGATTTTCGATATGGCGGGATTCGAGGTGTCCGCGCGCCGCGTGGTGCAGCTGCTGACCGAAGTGCGCGACGAGCACGGGATCGAGCTGCCCGAGATCGATCTGGGGGGCGGGCTCGGTATCGCGTACACCTCGGACGACGATCCGCGGGAGCCGCACGAGATCGCGTCGGCGCTGGGTGACATCGTGAGCAAGGAGTGCGCGGCGGCGGGGCTGGGCGTGCCGCGGCTGTCGGTCGAGCCGGGCCGGGCGATCGTGGGCCCCACGGCCTTCACGTTGTACGAGGTCGGCACGGTCAAGGAGCTGGAAGGCCTGCGGACCTATGTGTCCGTGGACGGCGGGATGTCGGACAACATCCGCACGGCGCTCTACGACGCCGAATACAGCGTGGCGCTGGTGTCGCGCACCTCCGATGCCGCGCCGATGCTCTCGCGCGTGGTGGGCAAGCACTGTGAGAGCGGCGACATCGTCGTACGCGATGCCTTCCTGCCGGCCGATGTGGCGCCGGGGGATCTGCTCGCGGTGCCGGCCACCGGTGCGTACTGCCGTTCCATGGCGAGCAACTACAACCACTCGCTGCGGCCGCCCGTTGTCGCGGTAAAGAATGGTCAGGCGAGGGTGATCGTCCGGCGCGAGACGGAGGAAGATCTCCTGCGGCTGGATGTCGGGTAGGGCCGGATCGCCGGGTCCCCGACCCGGATGAAATAAATGTCTCGGCATCTGGACGAAGGGCGGAAACCACCGTCCGGTGCGTGAGACTTGTGCATGAGCAAGCTGGAATTCGCTGATCGATGAGAAGCAGAGGTCAAATGATGCGTACGCGTCCGCTGAAGGTGGCGCTCCTGGGCTGTGGTGTTGTCGGCTCAGAGGTGACGCGCATCATGACGACGCACGCCGATGACCTCGCCGCCCGGATCGGTGCGCCCGTGGAGCTCGCCGGGATCGCCGTCCGCCGCCCCGACCGGGTGCGCGAGGGCGTCCCGGCCGAGCTGGTCACCACCGACGCGACCGCACTCGTCAAACGGGGCGACATCGACGTCGTGATCGAGGTCATCGGCGGTATCGAGCCGGCCCGTACGCTGATCACCACCGCCTTCGAGCACGGCGCGAGCGTGGTCTCCGCCAACAAGGCGCTGGTGGCGGCGGACGGTGCGGCGCTGCACGCGGCGGCCGAGGCCAATGACGCGGACCTCTACTACGAGGCCGCTGTCGCGGGTGCGATCCCGCTGGTACGGCCGCTGCGCGAGTCCCTGGCCGGCGACACGGTCAACCGGGTGCTCGGCATCGTCAACGGCACCACCAACTTCATCCTGGACAAGATGGACTCGACCGGGGCCGGCTACAGCGAGGCGCTGGACGAGGCGACCGCGCTCGGCTACGCCGAGGCCGACCCGACCGCCGACGTCGAGGGCTTCGACGCCGCCGCCAAGGCCGCGATCCTGGCCGGTATCGCTTTCCACACCCGCGTGACCATCGACGATGTGCACCGCGAGGGCCTGACGGAGGTCACCGCGGCCGATATCGCCTCCGCCAAGCGGATGGGGTGCACGGTCAAGCTGCTGGCCATCTGCGAGCGGGCCGCGGACGGGGCGTCGGTGACCGCGCGGGTGCACCCCGCGATGATTCCGCTGACGCATCCGCTCGCGTCGGTCCGCGAGGCGTACAACGCGGTCTTCGTCGAGGCCGAGGCGGCCGGCCAGCTGATGTTCTACGGGCCGGGCGCGGGCGGCGCGCCGACCGCCTCCGCGGTCCTCGGCGACCTCGTCGCGGTCTGCCGTAACAAGCTCGCCGGTGCCACCGGACCGGGTGAGTCCGCCTACACCCGGCTGCCCGTCAGCCCCATGGGCGCGGTCGTCACTCGGTACCACATCAGCCTCGATGTGGCCGACAAACCCGGTGTTCTCGCTCAGGTCGCCACGATCTTCGCGGAACACGGCGTATCGATCGATACGGTCCGCCAGTCGGGCAAGGACGGGGAGGCATCCCTCGTCATCGTCACCCACCGAGCGGCGGACGCGGCTCTGTCGTCGACCGTCGGGGCTCTGCGCGAGCTCGACACCGTTCGTGGTGTCGCCAGCATCATGCGGGTCGAAGGGGAGTAAAGGAACCCATGTCTGCCAATTCCACTGTGACCACGGCAAGCAGCCAGTGGCGCGGAATCATCGAGGAGTACCGCGACCGGCTTCCGGTCAGCGACACGACCGAGGCCGTCACCCTCCGCGAGGGCGGCACACCGCTCGTACCGGCCCAGGTGCTCTCCGAGCGCACCGGCTGCGAGGTGCACCTCAAGGTCGAGGGCGCCAACCCCACCGGCTCCTTCAAGGACCGTGGCATGACGATGGCCATCACCCGCGCCAAGGAGGAAGGTGCCAAGGCGGTCATCTGCGCCTCCACCGGCAACACCTCCGCCTCGGCCGCCGCCTACGCGGTCCGGGCCGGCATGGTCTGTGCGGTGCTCGTCCCGCAGGGCAAGATCGCGCTCGGCAAGATGGGCCAGGCGCTGGTCCACGGCGCGAAGATTCTCCAGGTCGAGGGAAATTTCGACGACTGCCTGACACTGGCCAGGCGGCTGTCCGACAACTACCCGGTCGCACTTGTGAACTCCGTGAACCCGGTGCGTATCGAGGGCCAGAAGACCGCGGCCTTCGAAATCGTCGACATGCTCCGCGATGCGCCCGACATCCATGTGCTGCCCGTCGGCAACGCCGGCAACATCACGGCGTACTGGCGGGGCTACCAGGAGTACGCGGCCGACGGCATCGCCTCGCACACCCCGCGGATGTGGGGATTCCAGGCCGCCGGCAGCGCGCCGCTGGTGCGCGGTGAGGTCGTCAAGGACCCGCAGACCATCGCCACCGCCATCCGTATCGGCAACCCCGCCTCGTGGTCGTTCGCGGAGCAGGCGCGGGACGAGTCCGGCGGCTTCATCGACTCCGTGACCGACCGTCAAATCCTGTCCGCCTACCGGCTGTTGGCCGCGCAGGAGGGGGTCTTCGTGGAGCCCGCCTCGGCCGCGTCCGTCGCCGGTCTGCTCAAGGCCGCCGAGGAGGGCAAGGTCGACCCCGGCCAGCGCATCGTCTGCACGGTGACCGGCAACGGCCTCAAGGACCCGGACTGGGCGGTGGCCGGAGCGCCGCAGCCGGTCACGGTCCCGATCGACGCGGACGCCGCCGCGGAGCGCCTGGGCCTCGTCTAGGCGGCCCGGCGCCCCCGCTCGGGGGCGCAGCCGTACGGCGGGACCTGCGCGTACGGCACCCGGTGACGGGGCCGTGGAGGCCCCGTCACCCCTTGCAGCAAAGTGTGCAAAGGCTGCAAAGTCCGGGGAAGGCAGCGTCGGGGCACAGGAAGGCGCGCGACACGCATCGTGCGCCTCCTGTGCGCCCTATGTCGCGACAGAACCTTCCTTCGATAGGCTGGAGCCAACTCCCCTCCCCACGGCATAACGCAGTGGCGTTCAGGGCAGGTCAGAACAGACCCCACGAGCCGGCCGGGCACTCCGGTGCCGCGGCGCTGTGTGGGCCAGTACCGCAGTATCAATCAAGGAGAGTCATCGAGCGATGGCCGGTCCCGCGTTCCGCGCCGCCGCCGTCCGGGTGCGCACCCCCGCTACCAGCGCCAATCTCGGTCCCGGCTTCGATGCCCTGGGTCTTTCCCTGGGCCTGTACGACGATGTCGTGGTGCGCGTCGCCGACTCTGGCCTGCACATCGACATCGCAGGTGAGGGCGCCGACTCCCTGCCGCGCGACGAGAGCCATCTGCTCGTCCGGTCGATGCGCACCGCCTTCGAGCTGCTCGGCGGGCAGCCGCGCGGGCTGGAAATCGTCTGCGCCAACCGCATTCCGCACGGCCGCGGCCTGGGCTCCTCCTCCGCCGCCATCTGCGCGGGCATCGTCGCCGCCCGCGCGGTGACGATAGGCGGTGAGCAAAAGCTCGACGACACCGCGCTGCTGGAGCTGGCCAACGAGATCGAGGGCCACCCCGACAACGTCGCCGCCTGCCTGCTGGGCGGTTTCACGCTCGCCTGGACGGACACCGGCACCGCCCGCGCGATCCGGATGGATCCCGCCGATTCCATCGTTCCGGTGGTCTTCGTCCCCGGAAAGCCGGTGCTGACCGAAACCGCCCGTGGACTGCTGCCGCGCACCGTCCCCCATGTGGACGCCGCGGCCAACGCCGGCCGCGCCGCACTGCTCGTCGAGGCCCTGACCAGGCGCCCCGAGCTGCTGCTCGCCGCGACCGAGGACCGACTCCACCAGGAATACCGCGCTCCCGCGATGCCGGAGAGCGTGGGACTGGTGAACCGACTGCGTGCGGACGGCGTCCCTGCAGTCGTGTCCGGTGCGGGCCCGACGGTGCTCGCGCTGGTCGAGGAAGCGGCGGCCGAGAAGGTCGCGGCACTGGCGGGAGAGGGGTGGGCGGCCAACCGGCTGACCCTCGATGCGGCGGGCACCTGCGTGCTGCCGCTCGCCGGGTGATCACGCGGGTGATCGACGATTGCCGGTCTTGGAGAGGGGGAATGTTTGTTGGACCCGGTAGTGTTAACCTCAAGTCAGTACTCGACGCCTGAGCGGCGCGGTGCTTCGTGTCCCCCATAGGGACCACCTTCTTCCGGGAGCCTCCCAAACTGCTTGGAGCCATGGCCTGAGCAGGAGTGAGCACGCTCCGGAATCGGCGTGACGACATGGCCAGTCTGCATCTCTTCACGCCGGAGCCATGAACTGATTCTCTCCGCCACTTCCGGCGGGACCACCGCCCCGGCCCGGTCCACAAGACCAAGGACCCAGCCGGACAGCACAACCGGTCGCCGAGCCAGACAGGCCGACGCCCGCTCCAGGGAAGGACCCTTCGTGAGCGACACCACCGATCTGATGGGCGCGCGCACCGATGGCAGTGCCACCGAGCCCGCCGCGGACGCTCCCGCCGCTCCTGCTACCGCACGGCGCCGCCGTTCCGGCACCGGCCTTGACGGCATGGTCCTGGCGGAGCTGCAGCAGGTCGCCTCCGGCCTCGGTATCAAGGGCACCGCGCGGATGCGCAAGAGCCAGCTGATCGAGGTCATCAAGGAGAAGCAGGCCTCCGGCCCGGGCTCCGCGGCCAAGGCCGACGCGCCCGCCGACACCGAGACCAAGCCCAAGCGCCGTACGACCTCCAAGGCCCGTACCAGCGAGGACAGCGCAGAGCAGACCGCGGGCAAGGCCGCCAAGGGCGGCAAGGCCGCGGACAAGTCCGGCGCCCAGCAGCAGATCGACATCCCCGGCCAGCCGGTCAGCGACGAGCAGCCGGCCGGCGAGCGCCGCCGGCGCCGTGCCACCGCCGCAGCGGGCAGCCCCGAGGGCGCCTCGGGCGACGTCAAGACCGAGACCAGGGTCGAGACGAAGACCGAGGTCAAGGCGGATGCCAAGACCGACACCGCGACCGCCCCGCAGGAGTCCGGCGAGGGCCGGCAGGGCAAGGGCGGCGAGCGTCAGGACCGCGGCGACCGCCAGGACCGCGGCCAGAAGGGCGACCGCGGCGACCGCGGCCAGCGCCAGCGCGACCGCGGTGACCGCGGCCGCAAGGGCGACGCCGGTGACGGCGGCGGCCAGGGCGGTCAGGGCGGCCAGCGCCAGCGCGACCGCCGTACCGATGACGACGACGACTTCGAGGGCGGACGCCGGGGCCGTCGCGGCCGCTACCGCGACCGCCGGGGCCGCCGCGGGGGCCGCGAGGACTTCGGCAACGAGCCGCAGGTCTCCGAGGACGACGTCCTGATCCCCGTCGCGGGCATCCTCGACATCCTCGACAACTACGCGTTCATCCGGACCTCCGGCTACCTGCCCGGTCCGAACGACGTGTACGTCTCGCTCGCCCAGGTCCGCAAGAACGGCCTGCGCAAGGGCGACCACGTCACCGGCGCGGTCCGCCAGCCCAAGGACGGCGAGCGGCGCGAGAAGTTCAACGCGCTGGTCCGGCTCGACACCGTCAACAGCGTGGCGCCCGAACAGGGCCGCGGACGGCCGGAGTTCGGGAAGCTGACGCCCCTTTACCCGCAGGAGCGGCTGCGCCTGGAGGGCGAGTCGGGCGGCCTGACGACCCGGATCATCGACCTGGTCACGCCGATCGGCAAGGGCCAGCGCGGTCTGATCGTGGCCCCGCCGAAGACCGGCAAGACCATGATCATGCAGGCGGTCGCCAACTCGATCACCCGCAACAACCCCGAGTGCCACCTGATGGTCGTCCTGGTCGACGAGCGTCCGGAAGAGGTCACCGACATGCAGCGGTCGGTGAAGGGCGAGGTCATCTCCTCGACCTTCGACCGCCCGGCCGAGGACCACACCACCGTCGCCGAGCTGGCCATCGAGCGTGCCAAGCGCCTCGTCGAGCTGGGTCACGACGTGGTCGTCCTGCTGGACTCGATCACCCGTCTGGGCCGTGCGTACAACCTCGCCGCCCCGGCCTCGGGCCGCATCCTGTCCGGTGGTGTCGACTCGACCGCGCTCTACCCGCCGAAGCGCTTCTTCGGTGCCGCGCGCAACATCGAGGACGGCGGTTCGCTGACCATCCTGGCCACCGCGCTGGTCGAGACCGGCTCGCGGATGGACGAGGTGATCTTCGAGGAGTTCAAGGGCACCGGCAACCTGGAGCTCAAGCTCGACCGCAAGCTCTCGGACAAGCGCATCTTCCCGGCGGTGGACGTCGACGCGTCCAGCACCCGTAAGGAAGAGATCCTCATGGGCAGCGACGAGCTCGCCGTCGTGTGGAAGCTGCGCCGGGTGCTGCACGCACTGGACCAGCAGCAGGCCATTGAGCTGCTGCTGGACAAGATGAAGCAGACGAAGTCCAACGCGGAGTTCCTGCTCCAGATCCAGAAGACGACGCCGACCGCGGGCAACGGCAACGACTGACGCCCGCAGGGCGCACCGGCGCCGTACCGCACAGCCCCTCTCACCCTTCCGTGGGTGAGGGGGGCTGTGTGCTGGGCGGGGCGGCGCGGACCGCGGTTCGGCGCCGGATGAGTGGCCCGTCCCCCGCGGTCCTACACATTCCGCGCTTGAGACCTTCCGCACAGATCCGTGTAAGCCGCATGGTTTCAGCCAAGCTGGGAAAACGGCCGAAAGCCCAGATGGGAAGGGCCAAGGTCCCGGACCTGTGGAGCGGACCGCCGCGCGTTTCTAAGAAATCGCTCATGACTCGCTGTGCAACCCTTCCCGTCGACCTCCCGTCTGACAAGGAGCAACGGGCCGTGTCGGCACACAGCACGGCGGCGGTGAGGGGCAGCCGAGCGAATGAGGACTGAGGAGCAGATGGCGGACAGCAACGGGACCGCGAAGACGGCCGAAAGCCGTGCCCGCGGCATACGTGCCACGGGCCGCCGGCGCAAGGGCCCGACCCGACGCCGTCGAGCAGTGACCATCACCCTGTGCACGCTGACCAGCGTCGTACTGCTGGGTGGGGCCGGACTCGGCTACGTCTACTTCAAGCTCAACGGCAATCTGAAGGGCGTCGACATCAACGCCGCCCTCGGACACGACCGGCCGAAGAACGTCGACGACGGCTCGATGGACATCCTCGTCATGGGATCCGACTCCCGCGCCGGCAAGAACGCGGAGTACGGCAAGGACGAGGGCGGCGCCCGCTCCGACACGGCGATGATCGTGCACGTGTACAAGGGCCGTAAGAAGGCCAGCGTGGTCAGCATCCCCCGGGACACCATGATCAAGCGCCCCGACTGCACCACCAGGGACGGCAAGGACGCCCCCGGTGCGCAGCGGGCGATGTTCAACACCGCGTTCGAGGTCGGCGGGCCTGCCTGCTCGGTCAAGACCGTGGAGTCGATCAGCGGGGTCCGGATGGACCACTTCGTCGAGGTCGACTTCACCGGCTTCAAGAAGCTCATCGATGCGCTCGGCGGCGTGAACGTCACCACCAAGAAGGCGATCGAGGACAACAACAGCCATCTGCACCTGCCGGCCGGCAAGCACACCCTCAACGGCGAGCAGTCGCTCGGCCTGGTCCGCACCCGGCACGGCGTGCCCGGCGGCGACGGCAGCGACCTGGGCCGCATCCAGCTGCAGCAGACGTTCATCAAGGCCCTGATGAACCAGGTCAAGAACGTCGGGGTGCTGACCAACCCCACCAAGCTCTACGACATCGCCGACACGGCCACCAAGGCCATCACCACCGACACCGACCTCAACTCGGTCAGCGAGCTGACCGGCCTGGCCAAGAGCCTGGGCAACATCGGTTCTGACCACATCGACATGGTGACGATGCCGGTGACGTACGACCCCGCCGACCCCGCCCGCGTGGTGCCGCTGACGAAGAAGAGCGAGCAGGTCTGGGACGCGCTGCGCCAGGACAAGGACATCCCCAAGTCCGCGATCAAGGGCTCGGCCGGTGACCAGGGCGGCACGGACAAGTACGTGAAGTAGCCGGAAGGTGTGTGTTCCGGGGCCCGGCGGCCCCGGAACCGGCCCGGGGAATAGCTGCGGCCGTACCCCGGTTTTGGGAGATACGGCTAGTCCTGGCAGACTGGACCGTCGGCCCCGGTTCACGTGACGCAACCCGCAGCACGACCCGGTGCACTCCCGAACCTAGGAGAATCCCTTGAAGCGCGACATCCACCCGGAGTACGTCGAGACCCAGGTCAGCTGCACCTGTGGCGCGTCCTTCACCACCCGCAGCACGGTCGCCGGCGGCACCATCCGCGCCGACATCTGCTCCGAGTGCCACCCGTTCTACACGGGCAAGCAGAAGATCATGGACACGGGCGGCCGCGTGGCCCGCTTCGAGGCCCGCTTCGGCAAGGGCGCTGCAGCCGCCAAGAAGTAGCGACCCGCACGGCGCCGGTCTCCGGTCGCCCCTGCCCAGGGGTGACCGGACCGGCGTTTTGTCGTCCTGGCCCTTGGCTCCCGTACGGGGGGCCGGGGCCCGCGGCGCAGCCGCAGATGTGCCAGCGCCCCGGTACCCGGGTCACCACAGCAGCCAGTAGAGGAACCCACGATGTTCGAGGCGGTCGAGGAACTGATCGGCGAGCACGCCGATCTCGAGAAGCGGCTGGCCGACCCCGCGGTCCACGCCGACCAGCGCGAGGCCATGCGGCTCAACAAGCGCTACGCGGAGCTCACCCCGATCATCGCGACGTACCGCGACTGGAAGCAGACCGGCGACGACACCGAGACCGCACGCGAACTCGCCGCGGACGACCCGGACTTCGCCGACGAGGTCAAGGAGCTCGACGCCCGGCGCGAGGAGCTGACCGAAAAGCTGCGGCTGCTGCTCGTCCCGCGCGACCCCAGCGACGACAAGGACGTCATCCTCGAGGTCAAGGCCGGCGAGGGCGGCGAGGAGTCCGCGCTGTTCGCCGGCGACCTGCTGCGGATGTACCTGCGCTACGCCGAGCGGGCCGGCTGGAAGACCGAGATCCTGGAGGCCAACGAGTCCGACCTCGGCGGCTACAAGGACGTCCAGGTCGCCGTGAAGACCAAGGGCGGGGGCGGCGCCACCGAGCCGGGACAGGGCGTCTGGGCGCGGCTGAAGTACGAGGGCGGGGTGCACCGCGTCCAGCGCGTGCCCGCCACCGAATCGCAGGGCCGCATCCACACCTCCGCGGCCGGCGTGCTGGTCACCCCCGAGGCCGAGGAGGTCGAGGTCGAGATCGGCCCCAACGACCTGCGGATCGACGTCTACCGCTCCTCCGGGCCCGGCGGCCAGTCCGTCAACACCACCGACTCCGCGGTGCGCATCACCCACCTGCCCACCGGCATCGTCGTCTCCTGCCAGAACGAGAAGAGCCAGCTCCAGAACAAGGAGCAGGCGCTGCGCATCCTGCGCTCCCGGCTGCTGGCCGCCGCCCAGGAAGAGGCCGAACGGGAGGCGTCGGACGCCCGGCGCAGCCAGGTTCGCACGGTTGACCGCTCCGAGCGCATCCGTACGTACAACTTCCCGGAAAACCGCATCTCGGACCACCGGGTCGGCTTCAAGGCGTACAACTTGGACCAGGTGCTCGACGGCGAACTCGACCCGGTCATCCAGGCGTGTGTCGACGCCGACTCGGCAGCCAAGCTCGCCGCCGCCCAGTAGGCCCGCAGGACCCGTAGCCCCGGCCTGGGGCCCCGTCGCCGGGGCGCACCGGGCCCCGGCACCGCACAATGAAGACGCAGCGCACTAGGAGGAAGGCCCCGTGAACCTTCTGCTCGCCGAGGTGGCCCAGGCCACCCAGCGGCTGGCCGACGCCGGTGTGCCCTCGCCGCGCTTCGACGCCGAGGAACTCGCCGCGTTCGTGCACGGCGTCAAGCGGGGGGAGCTGCACCACGTCAAGGACGCGGACTTCGACGCCCGCTACTGGGAGGCCGTCGCCCGCCGCGAGGCGCGTGAACCGCTCCAGCACATCACCGGCCGGGCGTTCTTCCGCTACCTCGAACTCGCCGTCGGGCCCGGGGTGTTCGTGCCCCGCCCGGAGACCGAGTCGGTGGTCGGCTGGGCGATAGACGCCGTACGGGCCATGGACGTCGTCGAGCCGCTGATCGTCGACCTGTGCACCGGCTCGGGGGCCATCGCACTGGCCCTGGCCCAGGAGGTGCCCCGCTCGCGGGTGCACGCCGTGGAGCTGTCCGAACAGGCGCTGGACTACGCCCGCAAGAACGTCGAGGGGTCCCGCGTCGTTCTCCATCACGGCGACGCGCTGACCGCGCTTCCCGAACTGGACGGGCAGGTCGACCTGGTCGTCTCCAACCCGCCGTACATCCCGCTGACCGAGTGGGAGTACGTCGCACCCGAGGCACGCGACCACGACCCCGAGCTCGCGCTGTTCTCGGGCCAGGACGGCCTGGACACCATCCGGGGCATCGAGCGGACCGCACACCGTCTGCTGCGCCCCGGCGGAGTGGTCGTCATCGAGCATGCCGACACCCAGGGCGGGCAGGTGCCGTGGATCTTCACCGAGGAGCGGGGCTGGGCCGATGCGGCCGACCACCCGGACCTCAACAACAGGCCCCGTTTCGCCACCGCGCGCCGGGCGACGCCATGACGCGCTCCGCTTCGGCGCCTGATGCAGCCGATGCATCCGAAGTATTCGTTTCGCACGAGGAGGTCCCGTAATGGCACGGCGATACGACTGCAGCGACGCGACCGACCGCACCACCGGTCTGCGCGAGGCCGCCTCGGCCGTCCGCCGCGGTGAGCTGGTCGTGCTGCCCACCGACACCGTCTACGGCATCGGTGCGGACGCCTTCAGCGCCGAGGCCGTCGGCGACCTGCTGGAGGCCAAGGGCCGCGGCCGCGGTATGCCCTCCCCGGTGCTCGTCGGGTCCCCCAACACCCTGCACGGGCTGGTCACCGACTTCTCCGAGCAGGCCTGGGAGCTGGTCGACGCCTTCTGGCCCGGGGCGCTCACCCTCGTCGCCAAGCACCAGCCGTCGCTGACCTGGGACCTGGGCGAGACCCGGGGCACGGTCGCCGTGCGGATGCCGCTGCACCCCGTCGCGATCGAGCTGCTGACCGAGTTCGGCCCGATGGCCGTCTCCAGCGCCAACCTCACCGGCCACCCGTCCCCGCAGGACTGCGACGCCGCACAGGAAATGCTCGGCGACTCGGTCTCCGTCTACCTCGACGGGGGGCCGACGCCCGCCGCCGTGCCCTCCTCGATCGTCGATGTCACCGGCAAGATCCCGGTGCTGCTGCGCGAGGGCGCGCTCAGCGCGGAGGAGCTGCGCAAGGTGGTACCCGAGCTCGAGGTGGCCAATTGATGGCGCCCCTGGGGCGTGGCATAGCGGGACCAGGCACCGGCACCCACCCGCCTGTACCCCCCTCACCCCCTTTTCGGATCCTCCACGTCAGCACCGGCAACGTCTGCCGCTCGCCGATCACCGAGCGGCTGCACCGCCGTGCCCTGGAGCTGCGGCTGGGCGACGCCTGCAACGGCGGGCTGCTCGTGGAGAGCGCCGGCACCTGGGGCCACGAAGGCGCGCCGATGGAGACCCACGCCGCGACGGTGCTCACCGACTACGGCGCCGACCCGGCCGGGTTCCTCGGCCGGGAACTGCTCGACGAGCACGTCATCCGCGCCGACCTGGTGCTCACCGCCACCCGTGACCACCGCGCCCAGGTCATCTCGATGGGGCACTCCGCGGGGCTGCGCACCTTCACACTCAAGGAGTTCAACCGGCTGGTGCGGGCCATAGACCCGGCCACACTGCCCGAGCCCGACCCGGATCTGCCGGACGGCGGGCTGGTGGAGCGCGCCCGTGCGCTGGTCGGCGCCGCCGCGGCGCTGCGCGGCTGGCTGCTGGCGCCCAACCCGGAGTCCGACGAGGTCTACGACCCCTACGGGGCGCCCATCACCTTCTTCCGCTCCATCGGCGACGAGATCAACCAGGCGCTCGACCCGGTCGTCACCGCCCTCACCGGGGTCCCTGCGCGGGCCTGAGGCCCGTTCGCCCGCCGACCGGGAGAGCGGCCCTCAGGGGCCCTGTGCGGGCGGGGGACCCGGTCGGCCCGCACACCGCGCCCGAACGCCCCGCCGCGCCTACATTGGGACTACGTCCCCGTACGAGGCCGGGAGCAAGCGATGCCTGCCACCACCGCGTCACCCCGTCACGAGACCGAGGCCGGCCCCTCCGGGGCCGCCGAGCCCGCGGCCGGGGCGGCAGAGACGGCCGAGGACCGCGCACGGGCCGCCGCCCGTGACACCGCCGCCCGGCCGGCCGGCGCCCCGGACTTCGCCGCCCTGCTGCACCAGGACCCCGAGATCGCCGGCGTCCTGCTCGGTGAGAGCGCCCGGCAGAGCGACGGGCTGCAGCTGATCGCCGCGGAGAACTTCACCTCACCGGCCGTCCTCGCCGCCCTCGGCTCCCCGCTGGGCAACAAATACGCCGAGGGCTACCCGGGCGCCCGCCACCACGGCGGCTGCGAGATCGTCGACCTCGCCGAGCGGATCGCCGTGGAACGCGCCAAGGCGCTTTTCGGCGCCGAACACGCCAACGTCCAGGCCCACTCCGGGTCTTCGGCCGTCCTGGCCGCCTACGCCGCCCTGCTGCGCCCCGGTGACACCGTCCTGGCCATGTCCCTCCCGCACGGCGGACACCTCACCCACGGCTCGCCCGCCAACTTCTCCGGCCGCTGGTTCGACTTCGCCGGCTACGGCGTCGACGAGGAGACCGGACTGCTGGATTACGACGCGATCCGGGAGCTGGCCCGCGCCCGCCGGCCCAAGGCCATCGTCTGCGGTTCGATCTCCTACCCCCGGCACATCGACTACGCCGCCTTCCGCGACATCGCCGACGAGACCGGCGCCTATCTGATCGCGGATGTCGCGCATCCGCTCGGGCTGATCGCCGGGGGAGCCGCGCCCAGCCCCGTCCCGTACGCGCACGTGGTGTGCGGAACCACACACAAGGTGCTGCGCGGGCCGCGCGGCGGGCTGATCCTGTGCGGCGCGAAGCTGGCCGAGCGCATCGACCGCGCGGTGTTCCCCTTCACCCAGGGCGGCGCCCAGATGAACGCGGTCGCGGCCAAGGCCGTCGCCTTCGGGGAGGCCGCCACACCCGCCTTCGCCGCGTACGCCCATCAGGTCACCGCCAATGCCCGGGTGCTCGCCGGGGCACTGGCCGCGCAGGGCCTGGCGGTCACCACCGGGGGCACCGACACCCATCTGATCACCGTCGACACCGCTCCCCGCGGCCTGGACGCCCGCACCGCGCGGGGGCGGCTGGCCGCCGCCGGGATCGTGCTGGACACCTGCGCGCTGCCGTGTGCCGAGGTCCCCGGCGAGGTGGCGCCCCGCCGCACCGGCCTGCGGCTGGGCACCGCCGCGGTGACCACACAGGGCATGGGCGAGGCGGAGATGACGGCGGTCGCCGAGCTGATCGTGGCGGCACTGGAGGAGGACGGGACGGCCCGCTCCAGGACCGTCGCATTGGTCCACGGCTTTCCGCCTTATCCCGATCGCGGGTGACGGCGGAACCATCCGGTGACGCCGGACGTCTATTCCTGTATTCACGGCCAGGGGGCTGACACGCATAGGGTGTGGGGCTGTGATGGCCAGCTATACCAATGGGGCAGCCCGTGCGTGAATACCTGCTGACGCTGTGCGTCACGGCCGCGGTGACCTACCTGCTGACCGGGCCGGTACGGAAGTTCGCGATCGCGGCCGGTGCGATGCCGGAGATCCGCGCCCGCGATGTGCACCGCGAGCCGACACCGCGGCTCGGCGGTATCGCCATGTTCGGCGGCCTGTGCGCCGGTCTGCTGGTGGCCTCGCACCTGACCAACCTCAAGAGCGTCTTCGAGAACTCCGACGAGCCCAGGGCGCTGCTCTCCGGGGCCGCGCTGATCTGGCTCCTCGGCGTCCTGGACGACAAGTGGGGTGTGGACGCCCTGGTCAAGCTCGGCGGCCAGATGATCGCCGCGGGCGTGATGGTCCTCCAGGGCCTGACGATCCTCTGGATCCCGATCCCCGGCGTCGGCACGGTCTCGCTGACCCCCATGCAGGGCACCCTGCTGACCGTCGCCCTCGTCGTGATCACCATCAACGCGGTGAACTTCGTCGACGGCCTGGACGGCCTCGCCTCCGGCATGGTGTGCATCGCCGCCGCGGCGTTCTTCATGTACGCGTACCGGATGTGGTTCGGCTACGGCATCGAGGCGGCCGCGCCGGCCACGCTGTTCTCGGTCGTCCTGATGGGCATGTGCCTGGGCTTCCTGCCGCACAACATGCACCCGGCCCGGATCTTCATGGGTGACTCGGGCTCGATGCTGATCGGCCTGGTGATGGCCGCGGGCGCGGTCTCGGTGACCGGCCAGGTCGACCCGGACCTGCTCAATGTGAAGGCGGGCGGTCTGCGTGAGGCGACCCACGCGATGGTGCCGGTCTACATCCCGCTGTTGCTGCCGCTGACGATCATCGCGGTGCCGGTCGCCGACCTGATCCTGGCGATCGTGCGGCGTACGTGGAAGGGCCAGTCGCCGTTCGCGGCCGACCGCGGGCACCTGCACCACCGGCTCCTGGAGATCGGGCACTCGCACAGCCGGGCCGTGCTGATCATGTACTTCTGGTCGGCGCTGATCGCGTTCGGCGCGGTGGCCTACTCCGCGAACAACGCCAGCATGTGGATCGTGCTGGGCATCGTGCTGCTGAGCGCGGTCGGGCTGGTGCTGCTCCTGCTGCCGCGTTTCACGCCGCGCACGCCGCGCTGGGCGGAGTGGATGGTCCCGCCGCGCTACCGCCGGGTCTCCCGTGCAACGGCTCCCCAGGCGCCGGCCGCGGAGTGGGACGAGGAGAGCGCCGCCGGGCCGCAGGAGGAGGAGCGGCAACCGGTTCCGGCGGGCATCAACGGGGCCACCGCGATCGGCGACCGCTCACGTTTCGTGGAACACCGCAGGGCGGACAGTCACCACTGATCCCCGTCGCCGGTCGCCCGAACGTGCGACAGGAATCGGGTCGGTTGACCCCATACCAGACAAAAGGCTGGCTGTCAGTGCACCAACGCGCAGGTTCACGCTCAGGTGTGACAGGGTCCACACGAACCAGGTAAAGACCTCATCAAATAGTTTGTGATACCGTTCACGAAACCCGGCGACAGAGCCGAAGGGCCGTAGCGCGACTGCCCTTGGGCCGCAGGTTCCGCCTCAGGCCGGGTCTACGCTCGTCCATGACGACACACCCCACATCTTTTGCCGGAGCGCCGCCATGCAGTCGAATGACGCCCGACTACTCCTTCACGCCGTTGTGCCCACCCTCGCCACCGGTGTCATCGCCGTTGCCGTGAGCGCGGTGGTCGCCGGCGCGACGGGAGCGATCGGCGCCGTCGTCGGCACTGTGCTGGTGCTGCTCGTGATGGGTGCGGGGCTGGTGGTCCTCCAGCAGACCTCGCGCAAGCTTCCGCAGCTCTTCCAGATGATGGGGCTGCTGCTGTACACGGTGCAGATCCTGCTCGTCGCGGTCTTCATGATCACCTTCAAGGACACGACGCTCTTCGACACCAAGGCATTCGCCTTCACGCTGCTCGGCGCCACCCTCGTATGGATCGCGGCCCAGACCCGCGGTCATATGAAGGAGAAGATTCTGTACGTGAACCCCGACTCCGCCGACGCGAAGAAGGCGGAGACGGCGGGGTCGCCGACGTGAGACGTAGGGCCGGGATAAATGCCCTCATGCGAGCCTGCTATCGTCCGGTTCCAACTGCGGCACAGATGGCGCAGGCGGCTGAGCTCCCAGATTCCACAGGATGGAACGGGCAGTTCTCGCGGCCGA
This sequence comes from Streptomyces lydicus, assembly GCF_004125265.1. GTDB lineage: Bacteria > Actinomycetota > Actinomycetes > Streptomycetales > Streptomycetaceae > Streptomyces > Streptomyces lydicus_C. The sequence goes on along the minus strand of NZ_RDTE01000003.1, from coordinate 2,807,649 downwards.
TGCCTGTGATTCGGCCCGGCCCAGCGCCGGCCGGCCGCCGCCCCCCAATCCGCAAGACCAGTCCAGTGCCGCTCCGTGGCTCAACGCCGCGCCGACACAACGAGGTTGCCGTACCCATGCGCCACGCTGAAGGAGCCCGCGGTGAGTGCTGAAACGATGCTCGCCTTCGACACGGAGTGCCACCTCTTTATTCCGGGGTGTGGCTTCGAGGCCCCGGGTCTTCATTCGTTCGTATTCGACCCGCTCTTCAAAGTCGGCGGCTACGAGTTCAATAAGCCGATGCTGCTGGCCCTGCTCAGCACGGTCGTCGTGGTGTGGTTCTTCTGGGCCGCATTCGGCAAGGCCAAGGTGGTCCCCGGAAAGCTGCAGATGATCGGCGAGGTCGGCTACGACTTCGTGCGCCGCGGCCTCGTCTATGACGCGCTGGGCAAGAAGGAGGGCGAGAAATACGTCCCCCTCATGGTCTCGCTGTTCTTCTTCGTGTGGATCATGAACATCTGGTCGATCATTCCGGTCGCCCAGTTCCCGGTGACGTCGATCATCTCGTTCCCCATCGGGCTCGCCCTGATCGTCTACATCCTGTGGGTGTACCTGACGTTCAAGAAGCACGGCTTCGTCGGCGGGTGGAAGAACATCACCGGCTGGGACCGGTCGCTCGGCTGGGTCCTGCCGCTCATCGTCGTGATCGAGTTCTTCTCGAACCTGCTCGTGCGGCCCTTCACCCACGCCGTCCGGCTCTTCGCGAACATGTTCGCCGGCCACCTGCTGATCGTGATGTTCACCATCGCCACCTGGTACCTGGCGAACGGCCTCGGCTTCGTCTACGCCGGTGCCTCGTTCCTGATGACCATCGCGATGACGGCCTTCGAGCTCTTCATCCAGGCGATCCAGGCGTACGTCTTCGTGCTCCTGGCCTGCAACTACGTCCAGGGCGCGCTCGCCGAGAAGCACTGAGCACCCCCGACTCCGCAATCTGTTAATCGTCCGGTGGCCAACCCCCACCGGTCCGTGAAAGAGAAGGAAGTAACGGCATGTCCGCTGCCCTCGAGACTGTGAACCTCGCCGCCGGCCTCACCGGCAACATCGCCTCGGTCGGGTACGGCCTCGCGGCCATCGGCCCCGGCGTCGGCGTCGGCATCATCTTCGGTAACGGCACCCAGGCCCTCGCCCGTCAGCCCGAGGCGGCCGGCCTGATCCGCACCAACCAGATCATGGGTTTCGCCTTCTGTGAGGCGCTCGCCCTCATCGGCATCGTCATGGGCTACGCGTACAAGTAAGCGGCCCGTTAGACGACGTCCATTCAGACGGAAGGCATTGATGTGAACGCCCTGGTCTTCAACATGGCGGCGGAGGTTCCCGAGAACCCCCTGTTCCCGCCGATTCCAGAGCTGGTCATCGGCCTGGTCGCCTTCTTCATCGTCTTCGGCATCCTGGCGAAGAAGCTCCTCCCGAACATCAACAAGGTTCTGGAAGAGCGCAGGAAGCAGATCGAAGGCCGCATGGAGGAAGCCGAGGCGACTAAGGCCGAGGCTGAGCAGGTGCTCGCGGACTACCGGGCACAGCTGGCCGACGCCCGCCACGAGGCCGCGCGTCTGCGCCAGGAGGCGCAGGAGCAGGGCGCGACGCTCATCGCTGAGATGCGCGCCGAGGGCCAGCGGCAGCGCGAGGAGATCATCGCTGCCGGTCACGCCCAGATCGAGGCGGACCGGAAGCAGGCCGCGCACACGCTGCGCCAGGACGTGGGCAAGCTCGCCGTCGACCTGGCCGGCAAGCTCGTCGGGGAGTCCCTCGAGGACCACGCCCGGCAGAGCCGGACCATCGACCGCTTCCTCGACGACGTCGAGGCCAAGGCGGCTTCGGACGCGACGAAGGCTGAGGCCGGACGATGAACGGAGCGAGCCGCGAGGCACTCGCCTCCGCACGCGAGCAGTTCAACGCGCTGACGGATGACACCTCCGTCGACGCCGCGAAGCTCGCCGAGGAGCTGGCTGCCGTCACCGCTCTGCTCGACCGCGAGGTGTCGCTGCGTCGGGTCCTGACCGACCCGGCGCAGGCCGCCGAGGCACGCGCCGAACTGGCCGGACGACTGCTGGGCAACCAGGTGGGCGGCCCGGCCGTCGACCTGGTGTCCGGCATGGTCCGCGCCCGCTGGTCGGGTTCGCGTGACCTGACCGACTCGCTCGAGGAGCTGGCCTACAGCGCCGACCTCGTCGCCGCGCAGCGGGCCGGCCAGCTCGACGACGTCGAGGACGAGCTCTTCCGGTTCGGCCGCATCGTCAGCTCCAACAGTGAGCTGCGCGGTGCGCTGACCGACCGGAACGCGACGGTCGCGGCCAAGACGGAGCTGCTGAGTGCGCTGCTGGGCGGCCGGGCCAACCCGGTCACCGAGCGCATCGTGATCCGTCTTGTCGTACAGCCGCGGGGCCGTAGCCTGGAAGCGGGGCTCGACGCCCTCTCCAAGCTGGCGGCGAGCCGCCGGGACCGGATGGTCGCGGTGGTCACCTCCGCGGTGCCCCTCACCGAAGGGCAGCGGCAGCGCCTGGGCGCTTCCCTGGCGCAGCTGTATGGACGGCAGGTCCACCTGAACCTCGACGTGGACCCCGAGGTCCTCGGCGGAGTCCAGGTCCGGATCGGCGACGAGGTCATCAACGGCACCATCGCGGCGCGCCTCGAAGAGGCGGACCGGCGGATGGCCGGCTGACCCAGCCACACCAACTCAAGAGCTGCACAACCGGCGGTCGGACGCCGGACCAGTCGGCCGGACCACACGGTCCGGCTTGCGGTCCGGACGAAGCCCCGGGGACCAGCACAAGCATGACGGCGGCCCGAGTTGGGCCGTAAGCGGAAACCCCCCGGGGGACAGACCCCCGGACACCCGCAAGTAACTTCGGGCCCAACAAGGAGAGCAGGGAACCCAGATGGCGGAGCTCACGATCCGGCCGGAGGAGATCCGGGACGCGCTGGAGAACTTCGTCCAGGCGTACAAGCCGGACGCGGCCTCGCGCGAGGAGGTCGGCACGGTCAGCGAGGCCGGAGACGGCATCGCGAAGGTCGAGGGCCTTCCCTCGGCAATGGCGAACGAGCTGCTCAAGTTCGAGGACGGCACGCTCGGTCTTGCGCTGAACCTGGAAGAGCGCGAGATCGGTGCGGTGGTCCTCGGTGAGTTCAGCGGCATCGAGGAGGGCCAGCCGGTGCAGCGCACCGGTGAGGTGCTCTCGGTCGCCGTGGGCGAGGGCTACCTCGGCCGCGTCGTCGACCCGCTGGGCAACCCGATCGACGGCCTCGGCGAGATCGAGTCCGAGGACCGCCGCGCCCTGGAGCTGCAGGCCCCGGGCGTCATGGTCCGTAAGTCGGTCCACGAGCCGATGGAGACCGGCTACAAGGCCGTCGACTCGATGGTGCCGATCGGCCGTGGCCAGCGTCAGCTGATCATTGGTGACCGCCAGACCGGCAAGACCGCCCTGGCCGTCGACACGATCATCAACCAGCGCGACAACTGGCGCTCGGGCGACCCGAAGAAGCAGGTCCGCTGCATCTACGTCGCCATCGGCCAGAAGGGCTCCACCATCGCGTCCGTGCGCGGTGCGCTGGAGGAGGCCGGCGCCCTGGAGTACACCACCATCGTCGCCGCCCCGGCGTCCGACCCGGCGGGCTTCAAGTACCTGGCGCCCTACACCGGCTCGGCCATCGGCCAGCACTGGATGTACCAGGGCAAGCACGTCCTGATCATCTTCGACGACCTTTCGAAGCAGGCCGACGCCTACCGCGCCGTGTCCCTGCTGCTGCGCCGTCCGCCGGGCCGTGAGGCCTACCCGGGCGACGTCTTCTACCTGCACTCGCGTCTGCTGGAGCGCTGCGCCAAGCTCTCCGACGAGATGGGCGCCGGCTCGATGACCGGTCTCCCGATCGTCGAGACCAAGGCGAACGACGTGTCGGCGTTCATTCCGACCAACGTCATCTCCATCACCGACGGTCAGTGCTTCCTGGAGTCGGACCTCTTCAACGCGGGCCAGCGCCCCGCGCTGAACGTCGGTATCTCGGTCTCCCGTGTCGGTGGCTCGGCCCAGCACAAGGCCATGAAGCAGGTCTCCGGCCGGCTCCGCGTGGACCTCGCCCAGTACCGCGAGCTGGAGGCGTTCGCCGCCTTCGGTTCCGACCTGGACGCGGCCTCCAAGCAGCAGCTGGAGCGCGGCAAGCGGATGACCGAGCTGCTCAAGCAGGGTCAGTACGCCCCGTACCCCACCGAGGACCAGGTCGTCTCCGTCTGGGCCGGCACCAACGGCAAGATGGACGACGTTCCGGTCCAGGACATCCGCCGCTTCGAGCGGGAGCTCCTCGACCACCTGCACCGGGAGAAGAAGGACCTCCTGACCAGCATCGTCGAGGGCGGCAAGATGTCCGACGACACCATCGGTGCGATCTCCGAGGCCGTCGACGGCTTCAAGCGGCAGTTCGAGACCTCGGACGGCAAGCTGCTCGGCGAGGACGCCCCGGCCGGCACCAGCAAGTGACGACGGAAGGGACCTGATCCATGGGAGCCAAGCTCCGGGTCTACAAGCGTCGCATCCGCTCCGTCACCGCGACCAAGAAGATCACCAAGGCGATGGAGATGATCGCCGCCTCGCGCGTCGTCAAGGCGCAGCGCCAGGTGGCGGCGTCGACGCCGTACGCGAGTGAACTGACCCGCGCGGTGACAGCGGTTGCCACGGGCTCGAACACCCAGCACCCGCTGACGACGGAGGCGGAGCGTCCCTCGCGGGCCGCGCTGCTGCTCATCACGAGCGACCGTGGTCTGGCCGGCGGCTACTCCTCCAACGTCCTCAAGGCCGGCGAGCAGCTCACCGAGCGGCTCAAGGCCGAGGGCAAGGAGGTCGACGCCTACATCGTCGGGCGCAAGGGCGTGTCGTACTACAGCTTCCGCGAGCGCAAGGTCGTGGAGTCGTGGACCGGCTTCACCGACAACCCGACGTACGCGGACGCCAAGGCGATCGCCGCACCGCTGATCGACGCTGTCCAGCAGGACACCGCCGAGGGCGGCGTGGACGAACTCCACATCGTCTTCACCGAGTTCATCTCGATGATGACGCAGACGGCGCTCGACGACCGGCTGCTGCCGCTCAGCCTCGACAAGACGGTGGCGGAGTCGGAGGAGTCGGCCAAGGGCGAGATCCTTCCGCTGTTCGAATTCGAGCCGTCGGCCGAGGACGTCCTCGACGCCCTGCTTCCGCGGTACGTCGAGTCGCGGATCTACAACGCGCTTCTGCAGGCCGCCGCCTCCAAGCACGCCGCCACGCGCCGTGCGATGAAGTCGGCGACCGACAACGCGGAAGAGCTCATCAAGTCGCTCTCGCGGCTTGCCAACGCGGCCCGACAGGCCGAAATCACCCAGGAAATCAGCGAGATCGTCGGTGGTGCCAGTGCTCTGGCCGACGCGACCGCGGGGAGTGACTGACCACTATGACCACCACTGTTGAAACGGCCACGGCAACGGGCCGCGTCGCCCGGGTCATCGGCCCGGTCGTCGACGTGGAGTTCCCCGTCGACGCGATGCCTGACATCTACAACGCGCTGACCGTCGAGGTCGCCGACCCGGCCGAGCAGGGCAAGCTCAAGACCCTGACCCTCGAGGTCGCCCAGCACCTGGGCGACGGCCTGGTCCGTGCGATCTCCATGCAGCCCACCGACGGTCTGGTCCGCCAGGCCACGGTGACGAACACCGGCACCGGGATCACCGTCCCCGTCGGTGACATCACCAAGGGCAAGGTGTTCAACACCCTCGGCGAGATCCTGAACAAGCCGGAGGCGGCGTCCGAGGTCACCGAGCGCTGGGCGATCCACCGCAAGGCCCCGACCTTCGACCAGCTCGAGTCCAAGACCGAGATGTTCGAGACCGGCGTCAAGGTCATCGACCTGCTCACCCCGTACGTCAAGGGCGGCAAGATCGGTCTGTTCGGTGGTGCCGGTGTCGGCAAGACCGTTCTGATCCAGGAAATGATCTACCGCGTGGCCAACAACCACGACGGTGTGTCGGTGTTCGCCGGTGTCGGCGAGCGCACCCGTGAGGGCAACGACCTCATCGAGGAAATGACGGACTCCGGCGTCATCGACAAGACCGCGCTGGTCTTCGGTCAGATGGACGAGCCCCCGGGCACCCGTCTGCGCGTCGCCCTGGCCGGTCTGACCATGGCGGAGTACTTCCGCGATGTGCAGAAGCAGGACGTGCTCTTCTTCATCGACAACATCTTCCGCTACACCCAGGCGGGTTCCGAGGTCTCCACGCTGCTCGGCCGTATGCCGTCCGCGGTGGGTTACCAGCCGAACCTGGCGGACGAGATGGGTCTGCTGCAGGAGCGCATCACCTCGACCCGTGGTCACTCGATCACCTCGATGCAGGCGATCTACGTCCCCGCGGACGACCTGACCGACCCGGCGCCGGCCACCACCTTCGCCCACTTGGACGCGACCACCGTTCTGTCGCGTCCGATCTCGGAGAAGGGCATCTACCCGGCGGTCGACCCGCTGGACTCGACGTCCCGGATCCTGGACCCCCGCTACATCACGCAGGAGCACTACGACTGCGCCTCGCGCGTCAAGACGATCCTGCAGAAGTACAAGGACCTCCAGGACATCATCGCGATTCTGGGTATCGACGAGCTCGGCGAGGAGGACAAGCTCACCGTCCACCGCGCCCGTCGTATCGAGCGGTTCCTGTCGCAGAACACCCACGTGGCGAAGCAGTTCACCGGTGTCGACGGCTCGGACGTCTCGCTCGACGAGTCGATCACCGCGTTCAACGCGATCGCGGACGGTGACTACGACCACTTCCCCGAGCAGGCGTTCTTCATGTGCGGTGGCATCGAGGACCTGAAGGCCAATGCCAAGGAGCTGGGCGTCTCCTGACCCCGGCACCGGTCCCGGGGGCGGCCCTGGCCGCCCCCGGCCCGTACGACCACTAGTATTTGACCCAACATCTGCCGAGCCAGGCAGGTGGAGACCCGAGGAGCCATCGTGGCTGAGCTGCACGTCGAGTTGGTCGCCGCGGACCGTCAGGTCTGGTCCGGCGAGGCCAGCCTGGTCGTCGCGCGCACCTCGTCGGGCGACATCGGCGTCATGCCCGGACACCAGCCGCTGCTCGGCGTGCTGCAGTCGGGCCCGGTGACGATTCGTACGACCGGCGAGAGCGGGGACGGCACCGTCGTCGCCGCGGTGCACGGCGGCTTCATTTCGTTCGCCGACAACAAGCTGTCTCTGCTCGCGGAGATCGCGGAACTGTCGGATGAGATCGATGTCCAGCGCGCGGAGCGGGCTCTGGAGCGAGCGAAGTCGGACGCTGACGCGGCCGCCGAGCGTCGCGCCGATGTCCGGCTGCGTTCGGTGACGGGCGTTCACTGAGCCCCGTCGCCGACGAGATCGATCCTCAGCCGCGGGCTGCCCGGAGTTGTCCGGAGCGGCCCGCGGCTGAGGCAATGCAGATGCGTTACTCTCCTCCACGCCCGACCGGCGCGGGGGAACCCCCATCGAGGCGAGGAGGTCGGTCGAGATGGTCCTCGCTCTGCTTGTGAGCGGCGTGGTCGTGGTACTGGTGCTGCTGGGGCTGTTCGTCTTCGGACTGAGGCGGCGGCTGATCCAGCGGTCCGGTGGCACCTTCGACTGCAGTCTGCGCTGGCACGTGCCGGAGAACGAGACCGGTGGCAAGGGCTGGATCTACGGTGTGTCGCGCTACAACGGCGACCGGGTCGAATGGTTCCGGGTGTTCTCGTACGCGCCCCGCCCGCGCCGTCTCCTGGAGCGCTCCGCCATCGAGGTCCTGGAGCGCCGCACCCCGCAGGGTGAGGAAGAGCTGGCGCTGCTCTCCGACTCCATCGTGCTCGCCTGCCGGCACCGCGGCACCCGCCTGGAACTGGCGATGAGCGAGGACGCGCTCACCGGTTTCCTCGCCTGGCTGGAGGCGGCACCGCCGGGCCAGAGGGTGAACGTGGCCTGATTCGGGGGAGCCGGGGAATATCCTCGGTCGCTGCCGGATTGTGGCCCCGCAGGGGGGCCGTGCGTCCCTTACGGGATGCGTTCGGCAGCCCCCTACGGCGTCCGCCGCCGCGGCCTTGCGCGATGCCGTAGGCCGCGCCGCCCCGTCGCCCTCCTGTGGGCCGCCCCCTACGGCCCGTCGACCCCCAACTCCTGTGCCAGTACGGCCGCTTGCACCCGGCTGCGCAGGTCCAACTTCGCCAGCAGCCGGCTGACATGGGTCTTCACGGTGGCCTCCGCCATGGCCAGCCGCAGTGCGATATCCGCGTTCGAGAGCCCCCGCCCCAGGCACCCCAGCACCTCCCGCTCGCGTGGCGTCAGCGCGTCCAGGACCGCCGGATCCGGTGTCTCACCGTCCCGCGCAGGCCGCCGGAGGGGCGTACGCGGACTGGCGAACTCCGCGATCAGCCGCCGGGTCACCGCCGGAGCGATCAGCCCCTCGCCGGACGCCACGGTGCGCACCGCGGTCAGCAGCGCGGCCGCGTCGCTGTCCTTGAGGAGAAAGCCCGCCGCTCCCGCCCGCAGCGCCCCGAAGACGTATTCGTCCAGGTCGAAGGTGGTCAGCACCAGCACGTCCGCCAGCTTTTCGGCGACCACCTGCCGGGTGGCGGAGACCCCGTCGAGGCGGGGCATCTGGATGTCCATGAGGACGAGGGCGGGGCGCAGCTCGCGGGCGAGCCGTACCGCCTCCTCGCCGTCCTCGGCCTCCCCGACCACCTCGATGTCGGGGGCGGAGCGCAGGATGAGGACCAGCCCGGCCCGTACGGCGGACTGGTCCTCGGCGACCAGAACCCGGATCGGCTGCGCGTCGGCGCCTGTCATCGTTGTTCTTCCTCCTCGGCGGCGGGCAGCGCTGCCCGCACCAGCCAGACTCTGCCGGCCGGCCCGCTCTCCGGGCCGGCCTCGAATGCTCCGCCCAGCAGGGCGGTCCGCTCGCGCATCCCGACCAGGCCGCTGCCGGAACCGGGCGCACGGGGGCCGGGGCGGTCGGCGAACGGGCTGCGGACGGCGACGGTCAGCGCCCCGCCGCGGTCATGGGCCAGGAGCACCCGCACCTCGCCGGGCGCGGCGTGCTTGAGCGCGTTGGTCAGTGACTCCTGGACGATGCGGTACGCGGCCAGCGCGACCGGCGCCGTCGGCTTCGGCCCGGCCCCGGGCCCGTCCGGGCTCCGGGCGTCCTCCAGCTCGAAGGTCAGTCCGCTGCTGCCGCCGCTCGTACGGGCCTGGTCGATCAGGGCGTCCAGCCCGTCGAGCGTGGGGGTCGCCGCGGGCTCCTCGTCCCCGTCGGCCGTCTTGGGGTCCCGCAACAGCCCGATCAGACGGCGCATTTCGGCCAGACCTTGCACGCTGTTCTCACGGATCACCCCGAGCGCTTCGCGGGTCGCCGACGGGTCGTCGATGGACTGCGCGGCGGTGGAGTGGATGGCGATGGCGGACAGATGGTTGGCGACCATGTCGTGCAGCTCGCGTGCCATCCGGGCCCGCTCGCCGACCACGGCCTGCGTCCGGTCGATCTCGGCCAGCAGCGCGATCTGCTCGGCCCGCAGCTGTGCGGCCTGCGCGGCGTCGCGGTGGTTACGGATGATGAAGCCGGTCCAGGCCGGGGCGATGGTGATCAGCGCGATGCTGATGATGACCATCACGACCTGCGGGTCCCGCCAGGCCGCGGTGAGCGCGATGGCCGCGAGGACGGTGACCAGCACGGAGTGCGGCGGGATCCGGCGGGCCGCGTTCGCCGGTCCGTAGAGCACCGCCGCATAGACCACGTCCGTGAACATCAGGACGGTGGCGACCAAGGTGCCGGCGGTGATGTCCAGCGCCAGGGCCGGCACCGCGAGGGCCAGCGCCGCCATCGGGGCGGTACGGCGCATCAGCGCCGCCACCGACATCATGGTGAGCGCGACCAGGGTGAGCGAGGGGGGCAGCCCCAGACGCGGGGGACCGCCGTGCAGATTCATCGCCCAGAGCAGCAGCCCGCCGAGCAGCCCGCCGCCCGCGATGAGCACGTCGAGACGGTGCGGCCGGCCGGGGGCGGCGGGGGATCTGGCGGTCACCCCTCCATCAAACACGGCGCCGGGGCCCGCCGCCCCCATGTCCGGGTCATCCCCGCAAGCCGCGCGCTACATCGAAAGATGCAGTCCGGATCATCGCGCGCGACGACGTGGCGGGCCGCCGCCGCTGGAAGGCTTGAGGTGTTCGGTGGAGAGCCCTGAAAGGAGACAGCCGTGATCGTCGCGCTGATCATCGCCTGCGAGGTCGGCTTCTGGGTGCTGCTGGCCCTCGGCCTGGCGCTGCGTTACCTGGCCAAGATGCCGCGGACCGGAGCGGCGGTGCTCCTGATGGAGCCGCTGCTGGAGCTGATCCTGCTGATCGTCACGGCGATCGACCTGAAGAATGGCGCACCGGCGGACTGGAAGCACGGCCTGGCCGCCGTCTACATCGGCTTCACGGTCGCCTACGGCCACTACACGATCAAGTGGGTCGACGGGCATGTCGCGTACCGCTTCGCGGGCGGCCCGCGGCCGGTGAAGCGGTACGGACTCGACTATGCCAAGCACGAGGGGAAGCTGTGGCTGCGCACGGTGCTGATGGCCGTGGTCGCGTGCGGGCTGCTGCAGGCCGCGATCGTGTACGTCGGCGACGGCGGTGACACGACCTCGCTGCACGAGTGGCAGGGCATCTCGCTGAAGATCGTCAGCATTCACGCGGTGATCGCGCTGACCTACCTCATCTGGCAGAAGAAGGACCCGCGCGGCCGGACCAAGGTCCCCGAGGAAGCGCCTCGGCCGCAGCAGAAGACGCTGCGCTAGGACGCGTCCCCGCGGCCTGGCCGCCCCCCGACTGCCGGTCGGCCAGGCCGCCGCCGCTCAGCGCTCTCCGCCGGGCACCCACAGCACGTCCCCGACTTCCTTGTTGGCCGTACGGGCCAGGATGAACAGGAGGTCGGAGAGGCGGTTGAGGTAGGTGGCTGTCAGCGGGTTCATGGTCTCGCCGTGCTCCTCGAAGGCGGCCCAGGTCGCACGCTCCGCGCGGCGGACGACCGTGCACGCCTGGTGCAGCAGCGCGGCGCCGGCCGTCCCGCCGGGGAGGATGAAGCTGCGCAGCTTCTCCAGCTCCGCCAGGAAGCGGTCGCAGTCCGCCTCCAGCTTGTCGATATAGCTCTGCTCGACGCGCAGCGGCGGGAATTCCGGGTTCTCCACCACCGGTGTCGACAGGTCGGCGCCGACGTCGAACAGGTCGTTCTGCACCCGCAGCAGCACCGCCGCGACGTCCTCGGGGAGCGAGCCGAGCGCCAGGGCGACGCCGATCGCCGCGTTGGCCTCGTTGGCGTCCGCGTACGCCGAGATCCGCGAGTCCGTCTTGGCGGTACGGCTCATATCGCCCAGGGCGGTGGTGCCCTTGTCGCCGGTGCGGGTGTAGATGCGCGTCAGATTCACCATGGGGCGAGCCTACGCCGCGGACCTGCGGAAGACCCGGGTGCAGTAGGTCACGGACAGGATGGCGAAGGCGGCCGCCACCAGCACGCCGTGGCGCACGGCCGAGGAGGCGTAGGCGCCGACGAAGGCCGCCCGCACCCCGTCCACGAGATAGCGGAGCGGCATGAAGTGCGACAGCACATCGAGCCACTTGGGTCCCAGCGCCATCGGCAGCATCAGCCCTGACAGCAGCATCGAGGGCATGGTGACGGCGTTGATGACCGGTCCGAACTCCTGCGGTGTGCTGACCTTCAGCGCCAGCGCGTACGACAGCGAGGCCAGCGCCACGGTCAGCACGGCGACGAACGCGAAGCCGATGAGGATGCCGGGCAGCGGTGCCCGCAGCCCCATGGCCAGCGCGGCCAGCACCAGCAGCGCCGCCTGGAAGACGAACAGCGCGGCGTCCCGCAGCACCCGCCCCAGCAGCAGGGCCAGCCGGCTCACCGGTGTCACCCGCATCCGCTCCACGACCCCGTACTGCTTCTCGACGATGATGCCGAAGCCGCAGAACGAGGCGCCGAACAGGGCGAGTTGGAGCAGCAGCCCGGGGACCAGCACCTGCCAGGAGCTGCCGGACGAGGACAGCGGCAGATCGGTCAGCAGCGGACCGAAGAAGAGCAGATACAGCAGCGGCATCAGCACGCCGAAGAGCATCTGGAGCTTGGAGCGCAGGGTCTGGCGGGCGTAGCGCCCGAAGATCATCGCGGTGTCGGAGAGGAAGAAGGAGAGGGAGGGAGAGGGCGAAGAGGGCCGCGAGACAGACGAGGCGGATGAGGAGGACAAAGGGGCTCCTAGATGGCGACGGGGGCCGGCTCGTGGGGCGTGGCGCCGCGCCCGGTGACAGCGAGGAAGGCGTCCTGCAAGGACGCGTCGGGGGAGCCGGTGTGGGCGCGCTTGAGGGCGTCCGGCGTGCCCTCCGCGACCACCACGCCGTTGTCGACGATCACCAGCCGGTCGGCCAGCGCATCGGCCTCGTCGAGGTAGTGGGTGGTCAGGAAGACGGTGGTGCCGTGTTCGGTGCGGATCCGGCGGACCAGGTCCCACAGATCGGCGCGGCTGCCCGGGTCGAGCCCGGTGGTGGGCTCGTCGAGGAACAGCACCTGGGGGCGGTGGGTGAGCCCCATGGCGAGGTCGAGCCGGCGCCGCTGGCCGCCGGAGAGCGTGGCGGTCTTGCGGTCGAGCAGTTCGTCGAGGCCCAGATCGGCGGCCAACTCCTCGGCGCGGGCCAGGGCTTCAGCCTTGCCGAGACGGTAGAGGCGGGCCTGGGTGACCAGCTCCTCGCGCAGCGAGACATGCGGGTCGACGCCGCCGGACTGGGCGACGTAACCGACGGCACGGCGTACACCCGCCGGATCGCGGACGAGGTCGCAGCCGGCGACGGTCGCGGTGCCTTGGGTGGGCGCCAGCAGGGTCGTGAGCATCCGCAGGGTCGTGGTCTTCCCGGCGCCGTTGGGGCCGAGGAAGCCGAGGATCTCGCCGCGCTCGGCGGTGAGATCGATACCGCGTACCGCCTCGACGGTGCCGCGTGGGGTGGCGAAGGTCCGGGCGAGTCCGGACGTGTGGATGACGGACATGCTCATAGAAAAACAGGGTCACTGAAAAATTGCAATGCCTCCAAAAATCAACGGAATCCAAAGAAAGGTAGAGTGAGGGCATGGCAGAAGGGCTCAGGGAGCGGAAGAAGCGGCAGACCCGCCAGTACATCTCGGACGTGGCCACCGGCCTGTTCCTGGCGCGCGGTTTCGACGCGGTGACCATCGCGGAGATCGCCGAGGCCGCGGACGTCTCCGTGAACACCGTCTACAACTACTTCCCGGCCAAGGAAGACCTCTTCTTCGACCGGAGCGAGGGCTTCGTGGACCGGCTCTCACGCTTTGTGCGCGGCCGCGCGGCGGGGGAGTCGGCGGCCGCCGCCGTGCTGCGGGAGCTGCGTGAGGAGGTCGCGGCGGTTTCGCCGCGGGTGGGCCTGATGGAGGGTTACGACCGGTTCATGCGGGTGGTGCACGGGGCGCCCACCCTCAAGGCCCGCCTCTGGTACATCCAGCAGGAGACCCACCTCAACCTGGAGGAAACGCTCCGGGAGGAGACCGGTGCCGCGGCCGGCGATCCGCTGCCGGGCCTGATGGCGGGCCAGATCGGCTGGGTGCACCAGAGCCTGATGGGCTGGATCACGCAGCAGATGCTCGCCGGCCGCACACCCGCCGAGGTCTCCCGGGAGGCACTGGTCCTCCTCGACGAGATGGCGGAGCTGCTGGGGGAGAAGGTCCTCAACTACGCCGTACGGGCGACCGGCTGACGGCGGGCGCTCTCCCGCCGCGCGCCGCCCGGAGGCCCCGGCGGTGTGACGTCCGTCATCCGAGACGTGACGCGCATCTCTTACCCTCCAAACGATCGCTCACGGGCGCTAACGTCACTCAGGACCGTCAAATGCACAGGGTGTGAGGGGACAGCAGTGGCAAAGAAGCTCGCCGTCATCGGGGCCGGACTCATGGGGTCCGGTATCGCGCAGGTCTCCGCGCAGGCGGGCTGGGACGTGGTCCTCCGCGATGTGACGGACGAGGCGCTGGCCCGGGGCAAGGGCGGCATCGAGGCCTCGTACGAGAAGTTCGTCGCCAAGGGCAAGCTGGCCGCGGCCGACGCCGAGCAGGCGCTGGCCCGCATCACCACCACGACCGACATGGAAGCCGTCGCCGACGCCGACATCGTCGTCGAGGCCGTCTTCGAGCGGATCGACGTCAAGCGCGAGATCTTCCAGACGCTGGACAAGCTCGTCAAGGACGAGGCGGTGCTGGCCTCCAACACGTCCGCCATCCCGATCACCAAGATCGCGGCGGCGACCTCCCGCCCCGAGCGGGTCGTCGGGGCGCACTTCTTCTCGCCGGTGCCGATGATGCAGCTGTGCGAGCTGGTGCGCGGCTACAAGACCAGCGACGAAACCCTGGCCAGGGCCCGGGAGTTCGCCGAGTCGGTCGGCAAGACCTGCGTGGTCGTCAACCGCGACGTCGCCGGCTTCGTCACCACCCGCCTGATCTCGGCGCTGGTCGTCGAGGCCGCCAAGCTCTACGAGTCGGGCGTGGCCAGCGCCGAGGACATCGACACCGCCTGCAAGTTGGGCTTCGGCCACGCGATGGGACCGCTCGCCACCGCCGACCTGACCGGCATCGACATCCTGATGCACGCCACCGACAACATCTACACCGAGTCCCAGGACGAGAAGTTCGCACCGCCGGAGATCATGCGGCGAATGGTCGATGCGGGCGATATCGGTCGCAAGAGTGGGCAGGGCTTCTACGAGCACTGAGACCGCGTCAGCCCCTCGGGCGGCGGTGTCGCCCCGAGGGGTGAATTCGGTATCGGTTCGCTTACAGGCGGCAACTTCGCCGTATGAGAGGCAGTCAGTTCTGTAGACGTTCAGACGTCACCACCCATGACATCGGGGAGCGCATATGTACATCAGGGGCGACCACGCCGAGCTGGTTGTCGGGGGCCGCCTCGACGTCCGCAGCGCGGCGGACGCCCGTACGGCCCTGCACGCCGCCGTCGACTCCGGTCGGGGCGATCTCGTGCTGGACCTGACCGAGCTGGATTCCTGGGACGCCACCGGCCTCGGCGTGATCATGGGCGCGCACCGCCGCGCCGGCCGGGTGGGCCGCCGGCTGGTGCTGCGCGGAGTGCCGCCCCAGATGCAGCGCCTGCTCGTCGCCACCCGGCTGCACCGGATCCTCGCCATCGAGGGCGGCATCGAGGCGGAATCACTTCCCCGGGTGTGAGGCGGGCGCGGCGGGCCGCCCGGCATCCCGCACCGGGGTCCGGCGTCCCGCGCGCCCGGTCCGGCCTCCCGCACCCCTGCCCGGGGCATCCCCCGGGCGATCAGGAACGCGCCCCAAGCGCGACAAAAACTGAAGAGCCGGGCCACAGAAATGTCGTAACCCGCGTGATACCGACCAATCCAGGAAGTTCTGGTCAGAGCCACCCCCCGGCGGTACACCTCCCCGCTCTCCGGGTCTAAGGTTCGCATCCCGCCCGTATGCCATCATCCGCGGCGGGCACCGGACCAGACGCGACGGCTGAGGACGACCTGCCGGAGCCGGGGGAGTGCGGACGGCCGGAAGCGCAGTCGGCACGCCAGATCTGGGAGCTTGCAGCATGGACCCGAACAGCCACCGGGGACCTGAGGAGTACGGCGAGCAGGGCGGCCCTGCCGAGCCACAAGGCCCCGCGGTCGGCGGCACGCGCAGCGCCTCCGGCGGGCTCGCCCGCGTCGTCCGGCTCGTCTCGGGCCCCTACCTCGTCACCGTCAACCCCGTCGACGGCAGCGAAATAGAACCCTGCCCGCCCGGGGACCGCCCCGAGGCCCCCGGCAGGCTCGGCCCACAGGAGCGCGCCGAGGCCGCCCGCGCCGCCGCGCCCCCGGTGCCCCCGGGCCCGACCGGGACCGCCGGTCACGAGAGCGTGCTCGAAGAGCGCACCGAGGACACCGAACGCCTGGTCCGGCTGCTCTCCCGCGGCCGCTCGGTACGCGTCACCGGCCCCTCCGGCTCGGGCCGCACCCGGCTGCTGGACGCCGTCGCCACCGCCTGCGCCGACCTCGCCCCCGACGGCGTCGTCCGGCTCTCCGGCTACCACCGCACCACCACCGACCTGCTGTACGCGCTGTTCGCCGCCGTGTACCGGGCCCCGCAGCACCGCCCCGACCGGCCCGAACTGCTGCGCATGATCGCCGAGATCGGCGCCATCGTCGTCCTGGACGACCTGGAATTCGGCGGCGCCGCGCTCGACGAACTGCTCGACGCCACCCCGGAATGCGCCTTCCTGATCGCCGCCACTCCCGACGTCGCGGCCCCCAGCCCCGGCTCGCACCTCGAAGAGGTCTTCCTCGGCGGTCTCGGCCGGGCCGGCTGCGCCCGGCTGCTGGAGCGCGCCGTGGACCGGCCGCTCACCGACGACGAGGAGGCCTGGTCCGCCGACCTCTGGTTCGAGTCCGAGGGGCTGCCGCTGCGCTTCGTGCAGGCTGCCGCCCTGCTGCGGCAGCGTGACCGGATGCGGGGTGCACCGGGTGCCCTCGACGACGGCTACGGGCTCTTCCCCGAGGAGGGGGCGGCCGACACCGGCACCGGCACCGCGGCCGAGACCACGACTGCCGCCGACGACGCCGGCACCGAGCCCGGCGAGCAGGCCGAGGTGCCCTTGCCGTCCCTCGGCGAGGCCGCCGCGCCCGCCCCGCTGCTCGCGTCCCGGCTGGGCGACGCCGCCCAGGAGACGCTGCGCTTCGCCGTGGCGCTCGGCGGTGAGCTGCCCCACCAGGCGCATCTGCCGGCCCTCACCCAGGACACCCATGCCGATGCCGCCCTCGGCGAGCTGCTGGCCTGCGGCCTGATCACCCCGGTCGGCAGCCACTACCGGCTCGCCGCCACCGTCCAGGAGCAGTTGGAGGCGGCCGGCTACGCGGAGGGCGCGGCCGCACGGGCGCACACCGCCGCTCAGCACTACGCCTGGTGGGCCGGTCACCCCTCGGTCACGCCGGAGCGGGTCGCCGCCGAATCCGCTGTGGCACTGGCGGCCATGGGCGCACTGACCGGAAGCCGGGAGAGCGGGCACGCCAGTGCGGCCGTGCTGCTAGCCCGTACGGCCGCCCCGGCGTTCGCCGCCGCCCTGCAGTGGAACGCGTGGGAGCGCACCCTGCGACACGGCCAGGAGGCCGCGCGGCTGGCCGGGGAGGTCGCCGAAGAGGCCTACTTCCACCACGAGCTGGGCGTCCTGGCACTGTGCACCGGCAGCCTGGACCGGGCGCGCGCCGAGCTGGAGGCGTCCATCGGGCTGCGTGGGGTGCTCTCCGACCGCAGTGGCGCGGTGGCCGGACGGCGGGCGCTGGCGCTGGTCACCGACCGTTCGCGGGCCGATGCGGCCGCGGCGGCCACCACGGCGCTCCCGCACGCGGTCGCCGCGGCCTCCGCGGCGTCACCGGACGCGACGGAGAAGCGGATCGCCGTGCCGCGCGTCGGCGCCTCGACCGCCAAGCTGCGGGCGGCACATGCCGAGGTGACCGCGGGCACCGTCACCGCCCGGGGCGCCTCGGCGACCGCCGCCACCGCGGCCGTCGCTGCCGTGACCGGGAGTGGCACCAAGGCCGGCGGCAAGGGCGCCCTGCGGGTGTTCGGCGGGGCGCGCCGCAATGTGGTGGCCGCGGGCGCCGGCGCACTGCTGGCGGCCGTCCTCGGCACCGTCGTCACCCTCGGGGCGACCGGTGGTGACCACCCGCACGACGACAAGGTCAGCACCGAGCAGACCACGGACGACGGCGACAGCAGCGACCAGCCGGCCCAGCAGCCCGCCACGGGCTCCAGCCTGCCGCCCGCCGGCCCCGGAACCTCCCGGCCCGGTGCCCCGGCGCGGTCGCAGAGCCCGTCGCCGTCCGCGAGCGACCCCGCCACCAGTGGCTCGCCCACCGACACCGGCACCGGGCCCACGAGCCCGACGAGCGACCCGACCGAGCCGACCGAGCGGCCCACTTCGCCCACCGGCCGGCCGACCCCTACCCGTACGCCGACCGAAGAGCCGTCCACGACTACCTCGCCGACGGGTTCCGGCGAGCCCTCGCCCAGTGACAACCCCGGCACGGGCAAGCCCACGACCCAGAGCCCGTCGCAGTCGGCCGCCAACCCCTCCGGCAGCTCGGCCGGCGGCCGTACCCCCTCCGGCAGCGCCGGCACCACCCCCTCCGGCAGTTCCTCCAGTGGCGGTGGCACCACTCCGTCCGGTGGATCACCGGCGACGGGCGGCGGCACACCGTCGAACGGAACGGCCCCCTCCGGCTCCGGTACGCAGAGCGCCCCGGCCGGCTGACGGCCCCGCGCCTCCCGGCCGGCGGCCGTGACGGCAGACAGCGCGAGGGCCCGGTACTCGTACCGGGCCCTCGCGCTGTGCGCGTACGGTGCGGCCGCCGCTCCCGGGGCCCGCGGGGTCAGAACAGACGCAGCTTGTCGTCCTCGATGCCACGCAGCGCGTCGTAGTCCAGGACGACGCAGCCGATACCGCGGTCGGTGGCCAGCACCCGCGCCTGCGGCTTGATCTCCTGTGCCGCGAAGATGCCCTTCACCGGCGCCAAGTGCGGGTCACGGTTGAGGAGTTCGAGATAGCGGGTGAGCTGCTCGACTCCGTCGATCTCACCACGCCGCTTGATCTCGACGGCGACGGTCTGGTTGTCGGCGTCCCGGCACAAGATATCCACCGGGCCGATGGCAGTGGGGTATTCACGCCGAATCAGCGAGTATCCCTCGCCCAAGGTTTCGATCCGGTCCGCCAGCAGCTCCTGGAGGTGCGCCTCCACCCCGTCCTTGATGAGCCCCGGGTCGACGCCGAGCTCGTGCGAGGAGTCGTGCATGACCTCCTCGAGGGTGATGATCAGCTTCTCGCCGCCCTTGTTCTCGACGGTCCACACCTCACCGTCGCCCTCCTTGAGAGTGCAGGGCGGCGACATCCAGTTGAGGGGTTTGTAGGCCCGGTCGTCCGCGTGAATGGAGACGGAGCCGTCCGCCTTCACCAGGATGAGGCGAGGGGCCGAGGGGAGATGGGCGGTGAGCCGGCCCGCGTAGTCCACGGAGCAGCGGGCGATGACGAGACGCATGGGGCGAAACGCTACTCGACCGGAGGCCCCCCACGCGATTCGCCCTGGATCACTGTGCCTTTACGGGGGAAATCCCCGCACCCCCGGCGCTCACCAATGGCCGGTTGTATGTGCAATCTCCTGGTGCGGGCCCCTTGCGCGGCATACCGTTACAGCGGGGGGTTGTGAATCGAACACGCTCCGTCGCAATGCCCCCAGTCCCGTCCCTAGGCCCCGTCCGTCCCGGCGGGTCCGCGAGAGGAGAACCTCATGTCGCTCGACGTCTCACCGGCCCTCCTCGAACAGGCCGAGCGAGGCGAGGTCGACGAAGCCGCATTTGTCGACTGCGTCCGGACCTCCCTGCCCTATGCATGGGGGATGATCAGCTCTCTGGTGGCCCAGCTGAAGGTGGACGGCGGAGAGTTCGCCGACAACCAGACGCCGCCGCCGGACGAGCAGGCGCGCGGCCAGCTGCTGCGCGCGCTGGCGAGTGACGCCATCCGTGGTTCCCTTGAGCGCCACTTCGGTGTGCGGCTCGCCTTTCAGAACTGCCACCGTGTCGCGGTTTTCCCGCTCGACCCGGTGGTGGACGACCGCCTGGCCCGCTTCACCTCCATACGGGGTCAGCTGCTGAACCAGTCGCCCGAACTCCGCGACTGCTGAACGACGTTGCTGCCGCTGCGCACTCGGTGGTGACCCGCACCGTGCCGGTGCGCCAGCGGCAGCACCACTTACAGCAGGGCGACCGTTCCCCCGTGCCGCTCTCTCGTACGGCGCCAACGCACCGGCGCATCGCAGGCATCGCCACCGTCACCCGCCCACGGCCTCCGTATGCCGTCCGCCGTACCGGGCCCGGTCACTGCAACTGCGACAGCACCTCCGTGCCCAGCCGGCGGACGTTCTCCTCCGTCGCCGCAAGGTCGCCGGAGCCCTCGACGAGCAGCGCGAAGCGGGTGATGCCCGTACGCTCCGAGGTCGCCGCCAGCCGGTCCGCGCACCACTGCGGCGGACCGACGGGGTGCAGCCCGCACAGCAACTCCGTATAGGCCTGCGGATCGCGCATCGTGCGGTAGCGGCCGTCGACCGTCACATGGGCGCCCAGCCCCTGCCGCAGCCAGCCGGGCATCGCCTTCGTCAGGGTCTCCCGCGCGGCCTCGCGGTCGTCGGCGATCTGCACCACGCCGGCCGAGACATGCCCGGCCGCGGCCACCTCGTCGCCGTCCAGCCCGGCCTCCCGCGCGGCCGCCCGCCACAGCGCGACCATCTCCGCCTTCTCCTCGTCGCCGCAGTGCATGCCCAGCAGCATGGGCAGCCCGCGCGCGGCCGCCGTGCGCACCGACGAGGGGGAGGTGCAGGCGACGACGACCGGCGGGCCCGGAGGGCCGGCTCCCGGATCGTCCGGATCGGTCAGCGCCTCGGCCGGACGCGGTACCACCGCCACTTCGCGGAACGTATAGCGCTCGCCCTGCGCGCCGACCCGGGGCTCCCGCAGCCAGCGCATCAGCAGATCGAGCGATTCCGGGAAGCCGTGGTCATACGCTTCGAGTCCGGAACCGAACACCTCCAGATCGACCCAGGGGCCGCCCCGGCCGACGCCGAGCGTGAACCGCCCGTCGGAGGTGAGATGCAGCAGCGCCGCCTGTTCACCGAGTGCCACCGGATGCTGGGTCGGCAGCACGCTCACCGCCGTCCCGACGCCGATCCTGCGGGTCCGGCCCAGCAGCAGCCCGGCCAGCGTCGCCGCGTTCGGGCAGACGCCATAGGGTACGAAGTGGTGTTCCGCCAGCCAGACATCGTCGAGTCCGGCCTCCTCCGCGACCTCCGCGGAGCGCACCGCGCGGTGCAGTGCTTCCCCCTGTCCCTGACCGGGGAATTGAGCGGCCAGGATGAAAGCCCCAACGCGCATCGCTCTCTGCCTCCTCGCAGCCGACGCGACTCCCCCTTACAGGCAACAACGTGTGACACGTGCCAAGGGCACGGCCTGATGCG
This sequence comes from Streptomyces lydicus, assembly GCF_004125265.1. Classification (GTDB taxonomy): domain Bacteria; phylum Actinomycetota; class Actinomycetes; order Streptomycetales; family Streptomycetaceae; genus Streptomyces; species Streptomyces lydicus_C. Next base: position 2,786,559 of record NZ_RDTE01000003.1, on the reverse strand, counting down.
AAATTTCCCGATGATCGCAGAATCCTGCCGAGCGGCGTCCACCCCTGACCGCGCCGCGTACGCTGGTGACAGCCCGTGACTCCGTACATAGCCGAGGTGTTCTGTGTCCCCGCGCCGAAACCGCCAGCACGGCGGTGCGAAGCCCATCGACCGCACGGGCGGTGACCCCTACGGCCGGATGGGGGCGCCTCCCGGCAGCGGCGGCTGGGAGACCACCGAGGAGTGGCGCGGCGAGGACTGGGTCGTGCGGCACGTCGGGGGCGGCGGCGCGGCCAAGCGCTACCGCTGCCCCGGCTGCGACCAGGAGATTCCGCCCGGGGTCCCGCATGTGGTCGCCTGGCCGCAGCACGGTGACGTCGACGACCGCCGGCACTGGCACAAGGCGTGCTGGAACGCACGAAACCGCCGGAGCGCGCGGCTCCAGCGGTCCCGTAACGCGCCTCGTTACTAGGGCGGATACTCCCTTTCGGGGCTCACGGCGACGTCCCGGCCGCTCCTCGGTGCCTCGGGGGCGCCAGGGAGCGGCCGGACCGTCTCAGACGTCGCGCTTGTTGATGACCGCGTAGGCGGCACCGAGGGTGACGGCCGTCAGGCCCGTGACGATCAACAGGGGGTCCCAGCCGGACGGGCCGGAGTTGATGAGGCTGCTGCTGAACATCACGCCGAGCTGGCTGGGGAGCGCGTACTCCAGCAGCCAGATCTGGATGTCCTTGAGGCTCTCCGCCTGCATGAAGATCGCCAGCACCAACGGCAGCAGATAGACGCCGATCATGAGCGTGATCGCGCCCGCGGAGTGCCGCAGCAGGGCGCCGACGGCCAGCGAGAGCAGCCCGATCATGGCGACGAAGAGGCTCACCCCGACCGTGGCCTTGAACCAGTCCCCGCCGGTCGGTTCGTTCTTGATCTGCAGGCCGCTGACCATGGAGTACTGCGCGAGGGCCACCACGGTCGTGGTCACCAGGGCGAGGACGAAGCTCAGGACGAAGAAGACGATCGCCTTGGCGGTCAGGATCCGGGCGCGGGCCGGGCAGGCCGTGAGGGTGGTGCGGACCATTCCGGTGCCGTACTCGGAGGAGATCACCAGCACGCCCAGGGTGATCAGGGGGATCAGGCCCATCATCATCCCGAAGGTGCCGTAGCTCAGGGGGGAGTCGGGGCCGAGCGTGTCGCTGTGCCCGGCGACGACCGAGCCCGTCAGCAGGCCGATGCCCACCGTCAGGAGGATCATCACGCCCGCCGTCCAGAGCGTCGACTGCACGGAGCGGATCTTCGTCCACTCGGAGAGCAGCGCATGGCCGAGGTGGGTGGGGCGCACCGGGATGGGCGAGACATAGCCGCCCGGTCCGCCGGCGTAGGCCTGCTGGGGGTGCGGCTGGGCGGGAGGCTGGGGGGCCTGGCCCTGAACCTGGCCCTGGGGGGCCGGTGCCTGAACCGGTGCCGGTGCCTGCCCCTGGGCCGGTGCCTGGGCCTGGGCCTGGAGCATCATCGTGCCCGCGTCCTTGCCCGGTCCGTGCGCGGCCAGCGGCTGCGGCACGGGCGGCTGCTGGGCCTGCTGGGCCTGCGGAGCCTGCTGGGCCTGGAGCGTCATGGTGCCCGCCTCTTGGGCCGGTGCGGGCCGGCCGGGTGCCTGCTGGGCCTGGAGCATCATCGTGCCCGCTTCCTTGGCCGGTGCGGGCTGCCCGGGTGCCTGCTGGGCCTGGAGCATCATCGTGCCGGCCTCCTTGGCGGGCGCGTGCTGCTGCGGCGCCGGCTGCTGCGCGGGCTGCTCCGGACCGGTGGGCTGTGCCTGGGCCGGGGTGCCCTGCTGCTGCGGTGCGGGGCCCTGCGGGGCGGGGGGCGGCATCGGGGGCGCGGCCGGCATCGGCTGCTGCTGCGCGCCGGTGTCGTGGGGTCCGCGCTCAGGCTGCGGCTGGGGCTGCGGCTGCTGAGGGCTGGTCATCGGGCGTCCTCGTGGTGCGGCGTGGGCTGGGCGGCGGGGGCGGCGGGCGGCATGGGCGCGGCGGGCTGTTGCCCGTACGGGTGAGGTGCGCCGTAAGACTCGGGTCCCCCGTACGGGTGGCCTTGCGCCTGCGCCGGCGGCGGATAGCCCGGCCCCGGAGCCGCCCCGGCCGCCTGCTGGGCGTACGGATCCTGCTGGGCGTACGGGTTTTGCTGCCCCTGGCCGGGAACGCCGGCCGGTGCCTGGCCCGGCTGCCCGGCCGGGTATCCGGGTCCGCCCGCGAACCCCTGCGGTGCGGCGCCCTGCGGCGCGTACCCGGCGGGGGCACCCTGCAGACCGGCCCGCTGGTCGTGCGTCGAGCGGTAGTCCACGGCGCCCTGCGTCAGCTGCATATACGCCTCTTCCAGCGACGCCTGGTGCGGCGACAGCTCCCACAGCCGGACCCCGGCCAGGTGCGCGACATCGCTGATACGGGGGAGCGGCAGCCCGGTCACCCGCAGCGCGCCGTCCGGCTCGGGTACGACCTGCCCGCCGGCCTCACCGATCGCGGCGGTCAGCTTCTCGGGCTGTTCCGGCTCGGTGTCGGGCGTGCGCACCTTGGCGAAATCAGCGGAGTTGGCCGAGATGAAGTCCTTGACCGGCATGTCCGCCATCAGCTGCCCACGGCCGATCACGATCAAGTGCTCGGCGGTCAGGGCCATTTCGCTCATCAGATGCGAGGAGACGAAGACCGTACGGCCCTCGGCTGCCAGCTGCTTCATCAGATTGCGCACCCACAGGATGCCTTCGGGGTCGAGGCCGTTGACCGGCTCGTCGAAGAGCAGTACCTGCGGATCGCCGAGCAGCGCCGCGGCGATGCCCAGCCGCTGGCCCATACCGAGCGAGAAGCCCTTGGAGCGCCGCCCCGCGACGTCCTGCAGACCGACCACCCCCAGCACCTCGTCGACCCGGCGGGCGGGAATACCGGACAGCTGGGCGAGCGAGAGCAGATGCTGGCGCGCGCTGCGGCCGCCGTGCACGGCCTTGGCATCGAGCAGCGCGCCCACCTGGCGCGGAGCGTTGGAGAGGCTGCGGAAGGGGTGGCCGGCGATGGTGGCCCGCCCCGAGGTCGGTGCGTCCAGGCCCAGAATCATGCGCATGGTGGTCGACTTACCGGAGCCGTTGGGCCCCAGGAAGCCGGTCACCGTGCCCGGCCTTACCTGGAACGACAGGTTGTACACGGCCGTCTTGGCGCCGTAGCGCTTCGTCAGGCCGACTGCCTCGATCAATTCTCCGCCCCTCGCGAGATCGTCGGGGCAGAGGCGCCCTCGTGCCCCCGTGAGGGTTAGGAGGCTATCCGGCCGTTGACGGTTCCCGTCAATTCCTCATGCTCCCGACTGCCCCGCCGGGCCCCGGATTTGCCGTCTTGCGGCCCGGCGGCCCGGCGGCCCGGCGGCCCGGCGGCCCGGCCGCCCGGCGGCTTGGCGACTGTGGGGCTTGCCGGCTACCCGCCCGGCGCCCTCCACCAGGCGCGATCGTTATGCGTCGCGCCTTTTGAGGAGTACGAACCCGCCGATGAGTGCCGCGGCCGTCCAGGCGATCATGATTCCCAGCCCGCCCCACGGGCCGTACGGCACATCGCTGTTGGCGGGCGTCACCACTTGCATGATCTTTGAACCCGCCTGGTCCGGCAGAAAGCGGCCGATTTTCCGGGTCGCCGTGACATTTCCGAGAATATTGGAAATGAGGAAGAAGAACGGCATCAGAATGCCCAGCGAAAGCATCGGACTCCGCAGCATGGTGGCCACCGCCATCGAGAACAGCGCGATGAGCGTCATATAGAGCCCGCCGCCGATCACCGCGCGCAGCACACCCGGATCCCCGATATGCGCCCGGAGGTCGCCCAGCGCCGACTGCCCGGCGAAGAACGTCACAAAGCTGGTCACCAGGCCGACGACGAAGACCAGTGCGGTGGCCACCAGCAGCTTGCAGAACAGGAAGGTGCCGCGCTGCGGTACGGCGGCCAGCGAGGCGCGGATCATGCCGGTGCTGTACTCGTTCGACACCACCAGCACCCCGAAGACGATCATCGCCAGCTGGCCCAGCCCCATCCCGGCGAAGCTGATGTTGGTGGCGTCGAACGACAGCCGGGCCCTGGCCGGCATCGAGTTGAAGTCGCTGCTGGTCAGGCTGCAGATCACCACACCCAGCCCCACGGTGACCACGACGGCGACGCCCAGCGTCCACACCGTGGACCGCACCGACCTGATCTTGGTCCACTCCGACCGAATGACCTGCCCGACCGCCGCCATCCGTCAGCTCCTCTTCTTCTTCTGCCAGTTTGCGCCCCAGCCGGTCGGCTGCGGTTCGCCCGGCCGTGCCCCGGCCGGCTGCGGCTCTCCCGGGGGCCGCGCCGCCGGCGACCACCCGCCGGCCTGCGCCGGCACCGGTTCGCCGCCGTGTGCGTGGTACTCCACCGACTCCGCGGTCAGCTGCATGAACGCCTCCTCCAGGGAGGCCTGCTGAGGGCTCAGCTCATGGAGCACCAGCTGATGTGCCGCGGCCAGTTCGCCCAGCCGCTCCGCGGGCACCCCGTCGACCTCCAGCGAGCCGTTGCCGGCCGCCACCGCCTGCATGCCCTCGGTGTGCAGCAGGTCCAGCAGCTTCTCCTGCTCCGGGGAGCGCATCCGGACGTAGGACCGCGAGTTCTGGTGGATGAAGTCCTTCATCGAGGTGTCCGCCATCAGCCGGCCCTGCCCGATCACGATCAGGTGCTCGGCGGTCAGCGCCATCTCGCTCATCAGATGCGAGGAGACGAAAACGGTACGGCCCTGGGCCGCGAGGTTCTGCATGAGCGTGCGGATCCAGTGGATTCCCTCGGGGTCGAGGCCGTTGACCGGCTCGTCGAAGAGCAGCACCTGCGGATCGCCGAGCAGCGCGGCGGCGATGCCCAGCCGCTGGCTCATCCCGAGCGAGAACCCCTTCGTCCGCTTCTTGGCGACGGCGCTCAGCCCCACGGTGTCCAGCACCTCGCCGACCCGCCTGCGGGGGATGCCGTTGCTCTGCGCCAGACACAGCAGATGGTTGGCGGCGCTCCGGCCGCCGTGCACCGACTTCGCCTCCAGCAGCGCCCCGATGTACGTCAGCGGATCCTGCATCCGGCGGTAGTGCCTGCCGTTGATCCGGACCGTGCCCGACGTCGGGTTGTCCAGGTCGAGCATCATCCGCATGGTCGTCGACTTGCCCGCGCCGTTGGGGCCGAGGAAGCCGGTGACGATACCGGGCCGCACGGTGAAGGTGAGGTGGTCCACGGCGACCTTGTCGCCGTAATGCTTGGTCAGCCCCTCGAGCTCGATCATGTACAGCACGCTAGGCCCGCTCCGTGGCCCCGGCCACCGGTGCGGGGCCGCCCGGCTGACCCCCGTACGCACCGCGCCCCCGCACCACCACAGAGGCGGTACGGGGGCGCGCGACCGTTTCGGGACCTGCCTGGGGGCACCTCCCGGCGTCAGCCGGGGGAGTCAGCGGGTCTGCTGGGCGGGGACGCCGTGCGAGGCGGTCTCGTCGTCGCCGGGGGCGCCGGCCGCGGCCACCGCCGCACCGGTCAGCGTCGCCAGCATCTCGCGGACGTTGGTCAGCTGGGCGTTGATCGAGTCGCGGCGGTTGGTCAGCGCCGCCAGCTCGCGCTCGGATTCGCTGCGGATACGATCCGCCTTGGCGTTGGCGTCCGCCACGATGTCCTCGGCCTGGCGCTGCGCGGTCTCCACCGTCTGGCGGGCCCGGCGCTCCGCGTCCGTCCGCAGCTTCTCGGCCTCCAGGCGGAGCTGCTCGGCGCGGTGCTCGATCTCCGCGAGCCGCTTCTCGGCCTTGGCCTGACGCGAGGCCAGGTCACGCTCGGACTGCTCACGGCGCTTGGCGAGGTTGGTCTCGAAGTCCGCCGCGGCCTGCGCGGCCTTGGCCCGGGTCTCCTCGAAGAGGGAGTCCGCCTCCTCGCGCTTGGACTGCGCGTCCTTCTGCGCCTCGGCGCGCAGCGTCGCCGCCTCGCCCTTGGCCTTCTCGACGATCCGGGCGCCCTCGTCCTCCGCCTTCGCCTTCCGGTCGGTGGCGAACTGCTCGGCGTCGTTACGGACCTGCTGGGCGGCCGACTCGGCCAGCTCGCGGTGCTGCTCGGCGGCCCGGCGGGCCTCTTCACGGAGATCCTTCGCTTCCTCTTCGGCGAGGCGGAGGATCTTCTCCACGCGCGCACCGAGGCCCGCGTAAGACGGTTCGGCGTCATTGACCTGCGCCTGGGCGTTCTGCGTTTCGAGGTGCAGCTCCTCGATCCGCTTTTCCAGCGACGTGATGCGGGCCAGCGCGCTGTCGCGATCGGCGACGAGCTTCGTAATGCGGTCGTCCACCTGACCGCGGTCGTACCCACGCCGCACGAGCTCGAAGCCGAAGGGGGAGGAAGTGTCGCTCATGGGGTTCCTGTCGAAGAGACCGGTGAGGTGATAAGGAGAATCCTAGGGGCCATCACGGCGTGTCATCGAGTCATTGCGGGTTTGATCCGGAGAATGACCCCTCATTTGAGTGGCTACCCTTCAGACTGCTTGCCACTCGAACGAGTTGCCCCCGCGCCCGCGGCCGCCTTCACCCCGCCGCCCTTGCCTTCCCCGTTTCCGCCGGGTGTCTCGAACGACTCCAGGGCCTCCAGAACGTCCTGAACGCGGCTGATTTCGGTGTTGATGTCCTCGCGCCGCCGCACCAGGACCTCCAGCTCCCGCTTGCCCTCGTCCACGATCCGGGCGGCCTCGGCCTCGGCCTCGCCGCGCATCCGCTCCGCGTCGCGCACCGCCTCGGCCTTCTTGTTCTCGGCCTCCTTGATCAGGCCCTCGGCCTTCTTCACCGCCGAGATCCGGACCTTGCTCGCCTCGCTGTTGGCGTCCGCCACCATCCGGTCGGCCTTCTCCTCGGCCTCCACCTGCTGGGCGGTGGCCTGCGCGATGAGCTTGTCGACCCGTTCGCCGGCGTTCTTCATCGTCTCCGCGGACTCCCGGCGGGCCCGCTCGTGGAGCTCCTCCACCTCGGACTCGATCCGCCGGCGCAGCTCCTCGGCGCGCTCCCGGATGCCCGTGGCGTCGCCGCGGGCCTCTTCCAGCAGCGTGTTCGCGTCCGTACGGGCCTTCTCCACCCGGGCATTGCCGTCGGTCGTCGCCTCGTCGATGAGCCGGTCGGCCTCCTTGCGGGCCGCGCCGACCATCGTGTCGGCCTGCTCCTCGGCCGCGGTGGCGGCCTTCAGGGCCTCCTCCTGGGCCTTGGCGACCAACTGGTCCGCCTGCTCGGCCGCGTCCCCGCGGCGCTTGGCGGCGTCCTTGCGCGCCTCGTCGATGAGCCGGTCCGCCTCCTGCTGCGCCTGGGTACGGGTCCGCTCGGCCGCCGCCTCGGCGTCCTCCTTGACCTTCGCGGACTCGCTGCGGGTGCGGGTGGCGTGCTCCTGGGCGGCGGTGACCGTCTCGGCCGCCTCCGTGCGCAGCCGGTCCGCCTCCGCGGTGGCCGTCGCGACCATGCGGTCCGCCTGCTCGCGGGCATCGGCCCGGGTGCGGTCCGCGTCCCGTTCGGCGTCCGCGGTCGTCTCCGCCGCGTCCGTGCGCAGCCGCTCCGCCTCGGTCGCCGCCTCCGACATCAGCTGGTCGGCCTGCTCGGCGGCGTCCGAGCGGGTCTTGTTCGCCGCCTCGCGCGCCTGGTCGCCGGTGTGCTCGGCGTCGAGACGGGCCTTCTCCAGGGCCTCGGCCGCCTCCGTCCGCAGCCGCTCGGCCGTCTCGGTCGCCTCCGCCACCAGGGACTGCGCCTGCTGCTCGCCCTCGGCCCGCAGCCGCTCGGCGTTCTGCTGGGCCTCCTGGACCGTACGGTCCGCGTCGTCCTGCGCCGACGAGGTCAGCTCGGTCGCCTCGGTGACGATCCGTTCGGCCTCCGTGCGGGCCTCGGTGACCAGACGGTCGGCCTGCTCGGCGGCGTCCGAGCGCATCCGGTTCGCGTCGTTGCGCGCCTCCGCACGGGCCCGCGCCGCGTCCTGCTCGCCCGCGGCCAGCGCGTCCGAGGCGTCGGTGCGCAGCTGCTGTGCCTTCGCCGTGGCGTCCGCGACCAGCTTCTCGGCCTGCCCGGTCGCCTCCGACACCAGCCGGTCGGCCTGCTCGGCGGCCTCGGACCGCGCCGTATCGGCGTCCCGTCGCGCCGCGTCCAGGACACCGGCCGCCTCCGTACGGAGCGCGTCGGCCTCCTCGATGGCCTCGGAGACCGCCCGCTCCGCCAGGACCTTCGCGGCTTCCTGGGCCTCCTGGGCCTCCTGCCGCGCCCGTGCGGCGTCCTGCGAGGCGCGCTCCCGCTCCTCGTAGGCGTCCTTGCGGACCCGGTCCGCCTCGTCCTGCGCCTCGGCCTTGGTGCGCTCCGCGGCGTGCTCGGCCGCCGAACGCAGTCCGGCGATCTCCTCACCGGCCTGCTCGTGCAGCCCCGCGACCGCGTCCCGCACCTGCTGTGCGGTCTGCTCGGCCGCCGCCACCAACTCGCCCGCACGCCGGTCCGCTTCCTCGACCAGCCGCTCGGCTTCCTCCTGCGCCTCGCCCACCCGCGTACGGGCCGACGCCAGCAGCTCCTCGCTCTGCTCGCGGGCCGCGGTGCGCTCCTGGTGGGCCTCCTCGCGGGCCTCGCCCAGCAGCTGCTCGGCCTCCCGGCGCCGCCGCGCGGCCTCCTCCTGGGCCGCGGCCAGTGCCTGTGCCGCCTCCGCGCCGGTGCGCTCCGCGGCCGTCGCGGCCTCGGCACGCACCCGGTCCGCGGTCTCCTGCGCCTCCGACTTCAGCCGCTCCGCCTCGGCCGACGCCTCGCTGCGCAGCCGCGTCGCCACCGACTCGCCCTCGGCCCGGGCCGACGAGGCGTCGGACGCGGCCTCGTCGCGCAGCCGCTCGGCCTCCTCCTCGGCCTCCTGCTGCAGCGTCCGGCGCCGCTCCGCCGACTCCGCCTTGAGCCGGGCGGCGTCCTCCTGGGTCTCCCGGCGCAGCCGCTCCGCCTCTGCGCGGGCGTCGCGCAGCGTCCGCTCGGCGGCGGTGACCTTCTCCTCCGCCTCGCCGTGCAGGCGGTCCAGCTCGGCCTGTGCTTCGGTCCGCAGCTCCTTCGCGGCCTCTTCGGCCGCCGCGCGCAGCCGCGCGGCGGACTCCTCGGCCTCGGTGGTCACCATCTCCGCGGCCTGGGCGCCCTCGGTCAGCAGCTCCTCGCCCTCGGACCGGGCCCGCTCCAGCGCCTCTTCGGCCTGCTTGCGCAGCGCGGTGGCCCGCTCGATGGCCTCCGTCCGCACCCGCTCGCTCTCCGCGACGGCGCCCGAACGGGTCTCCTCGGCATCGGCCTTGGCCTTGCCCAGCAGCTCCTCGGCGGACCCGGCCGCCTCCTCGATCTGCTGGACCGCCTCCCGGCGGGCCTCGCTGCGGATCCGCTCGCCCTCGGCGACCGCGTCCGCGCGCAGCTGCTCGGCCTCGCCGCGCAGCCGCCGTGCCTCCTCCTGGAGTTCGGCGGTCTTGGCGCGGTACTCCTTGGTGTCGTCCTTCGCCGCGCCCTTGAGCTGGGCCGCGGTGTCATGCGCCTCTTCGCGCAGCCGGTCGGCCTCGGCCTCGGCCTCGCTGCGCAGCCGTTCGGCCTCCTCCGCGGCCGCCTTGGTGGTGGCCTTGGCGTCCTCCGAGGCCTTGTTCAGCACCTCCTCGGCGGTGCGGGCGGCCTTCGCCAGCTGGGCCGCGGCGTCCTCGGACGCCTTGGACCGGGCGGTCTCCTCCGCCTCGGCGATCAGCCGGTCGGCCTCCGTGCGGGCGTCCTCGCGCAGTTGCTCGGCCTCGGCCTTGAGCGCTTCGGCGTCCTTGGTGGCCTCGCCGACCAGCCGGGCGATCTCCGCCTTGGCCGTACGGGTGCGCTGCTCGTTGTCCGACTCGGCCGCCGTCAGCCGCTTGGTGGCGCTCTGCTGCGCCTCCTCGACCAGCTTCTCGGCCTCGGCGCGCGCCTCGCGCAGCGCCTTGTCCGCCTCCTGGACGCGGGCCTCGGCGGTACGGGTCAGCTCCGCGGCCTGGCGGCGGGCCTCCTCCGACTCGGTGCCGACGCTGGTCCGCAGCTGCTCGGCCTGATCGGTGGCCTCCTGGGCCTGGTTGGAGGCGGCGTTCAGCAGCCGCTCGGCGTCCGTACGGGCGCGGCGCAAAATGCTTTCCGCTTCGGTACGGGCCTCCTCGGCCGCGGTACCGAGCCGCTCACGGGCGCGTTCGGCCAGCCGCTGGGCCTCGTCCCGCGCGGCCGACAGTGCCTGCTCGGCCTCCCGGCGGGACTCCTCCATCAGCCGGCGGGCCTGCGACTCCGTCCGGGCACGCAGCTGTTCGGCCCAGGCGACGTTCTCGTTGACGTGAGACTCGACGGTCTGCCGGCGCTCGTTGAGCTCCTCGTCGAGCCGCTGGCGCCGGGTGACCGCCTCGGCGTGCAGCTCGGCCTCCAGCCGGGACTGCCGCTCCGCCTGCTCCTGCAGCAGCCGCTGGGTCTGCGCCCGGGCCTCGCGCAGCTCGCGCTCGGCGTCCGTACGCAGTTGGTCCGCCTGGATCTGCGCATTGCGCAGCATCTGCTCGGCCTGATGACTGACGTTGTCGTAGGCAGGACGGGTCGCGAGGTTGCGGCGCGCCTCATGCAGCTTGGCGCGCAGCACCTCGACCTGGTAGCCGAGGTCGTCGGCGTGCTGGACGGCCTTGTCCCGCTCGCTCTTCAGCCGCTCCATCTCGGCCTCGAACTGCGAGAGGTGGTCGTCAGCCTCGTAGCGGTCGTTGCCCCGCACTGCGCGGTCCCATCCGTCCCCTGGTCATGGTGGCGGCCGTCTCCGGTCCTGCGGCGCTCGTCCCGTACACGTCACGTCGTACCGGACTCGCACCCATCGGAGCTGACCCTTCCGAAGAAATGGTGTCAGATCATCGGCAGAGTATGGACCGAGCCCCACTCCCTTACCCCGGCCGAAGCTGCACTCTACCGGCCGGGGAAGGTGATGGTCAGTGGTCTTCGGAGGTGGCGGGCGCCGCGGTGACGAGTTCGGTGAGCACTCCGTGACAATCCTTGGGGTGCAGGAAGGTGATCCGCGACCCCATCGAACCGGTCCTGGGCTCGTCGTAGAGGACCCGGACGCCCTTGCCGCGGATGGCCTCGGAGTCGTCGTCCACGTCCGCGGTGCCGAAGGCGATGTGATGGACGCCCTCGCCGTTCTTGGCAAGCCACTTGCCCACCGCGGAGTCCTCGCGAGTGGGCTCCAGAAGCTGCAGATACGAGGCGCCGCCGTCCGACGTCCCATTGATTTTGATCATGGCCTCCCGGACTCCCTGCTCCTCGTTGACCTCGGTGTGGAACACCTCGAAGCCATACGTGGCACGGTAGAACTCGACAGTCTTGTCGAGGTCGAAACAGGCGATCCCGATGTGGTCGATTCGCGTCAGCATGGCTCCAGTGCACCCCTCGCACGGCTGGTTACGCAACGTGCGCGCGATCACACCCGCTTGCCGGTGACCCGGCGCGTACCGCTCAGTACATTGACGGGTAACCCTCGTTAACTTCCCTGCAAAGGAAGGCCGCACCGCATGTCTGCAACGAACGGCACGAACGGCAGCACCTCAGTGATCGTGGCGGGAGCGCGTACCCCCATGGGGCGGCTCCTGGGATCCCTGCGGACCTTCTCCGGCGCGGACCTGGGCGCCGTCGCCATCAAGGCGGCACTGGACCGGGCGGGCATCGGCGGCGACCAGGTGCAGTACGTGATCATGGGCCAGGTGCTCCAGGCCGGGGCGGGGCAGATCCCGGCGCGCCAGGCGGCGGTGAAGGCCGGCATCCCCATGAACGTCCCCGCGCTGACCGTCAACAAGGTCTGCCTCTCCGGCCTCGACGCCATCGCGCTGGCCGACCAGCTCATCCGCGCGGGTGAGTTCGACGTCATCGTTGCCGGCGGCCAGGAGTCCATGACCAACGCCCCGCACCTGCTCCCGAAGTCCCGTGAGGGCTTCAAGTACGGCGCCGTCGAGATGCTCGACGCGATGGCCCACGACGGCCTCACCGACGCCTACGAAGGCATCGCGATGGGCGAGTCGACGGAGAAGCACAACACCCGTTTGGGCATCGCCCGACCGGAGCAGGACGAGGTCGCCGCGCGCTCCCACCAGCGGGCCGCCGCCGCGCAGAAGAACGGGCTCTTCGAGGCCGAGATCACCCCCGTGGAGATCCCGCAGCGCAAGGGTGAGCCGGTCGTCTTCAGCAAGGACGAGGGCATCCGCGGCGAAACCACCGCGGAATCGCTCGGCAAGCTCCGTCCGGCCTTCGCCAAGGACGGCACGATCACCGCCGGCACCTCCTCGCAGATCTCCGACGGTGCCGCCGCCGTGGTCGTCATGAGCAAGGCCAAGGCCGAGGAGCTCGGGCTCGAATGGATCGCGGAGATCGGCGCCCACGGCAACGTCGCCGGCCCCGACAACTCCCTCCAGTCCCAGCCGTCCAACGCGATCAACCACGCGCTGGGCAAGGACGGGCTGACCGTCGACGATCTTGACCTGATCGAGATCAACGAGGCGTTCGCGGCCGTCGCCGTGCAGTCGATGAAGGACCTCGGGGTGTCCCCGGAAAAGGTGAATGTCAACGGCGGCGCCATTGCGCTGGGTCACCCGATCGGGATGTCCGGAGCCCGCATCGTGCTGCATCTGGCGCTGGAGCTGCGCCGGCGGGGCGGTGGCGTGGGTGCCGCCGCGCTCTGTGGCGGCGGTGGTCAGGGCGACGCGCTGATCATTCGCGTACCGGGTAAGTAACCGAGTGCCCGTGCGCGCACGCGTACGGGCGGGCCGATTCGCGTACCAGCGAACCGAAGGAGCCGAGCGGCGATGGTGGACGTCCCACAGCTGGTGGAGCAGGCACGGCAGGGCCGGCCGAGGGCCGTGGCCCGGCTGATCTCCCTCGTGGAGGGGGCGTCACCGGAGCTGCGTGAGGTGATGGCGGCCCTGGCGCCGCTCACCGGCAACGCCTATGTGGTCGGGCTGACCGGCTCGCCCGGCGTCGGCAAGTCCACCACCACCTCCGCGCTGGTGACGGCCTACCGCAAGACGGGCAAACGGGTCGGCGTGCTCGCCGTCGACCCGTCCTCGCCGTTCTCCGGCGGCGCGCTCCTCGGCGACCGCGTACGGATGAGCGAGCACGCCTCCGACCCCGGCGTCTACATCCGCTCGATGGCCACCCGCGGCCATCTGGGCGGCCTGGCGTGGGCCGCGCCCCAGGCGATCCGGGTCCTGGACGCGGCGGGCTGCGATGTGGTCCTCGTCGAGACGGTCGGCGTCGGCCAGTCCGAGGTCGAGATCGCCTCGCAGGCCGACACGAGCGTGGTGCTGCTCGCGCCCGGCATGGGCGACGGCATCCAGGCGGCCAAGGCCGGAATCCTGGAGATCGGCGATGTCTACGTCGTCAACAAGGCCGACCGGGACGGCGCCGACGCGACCGCCCGCGAGCTCAACCACATGCTGGGGCTGGGCGAGTCCCGGGCGGCGGGGGACTGGCGGCCGCCGATCGTCAAGACGGTCGCGGCGCGGGGCGAGGGGGTCGACGAGGTCGTCGAGGCGCTGGAGAAGCACCGGGCCTGGATGGAGGAGCGGGGGGTGCTGGGCGAGCGGCGCCGCTCGCGGGCGGCGCATGAGGTCGAGACGATCGCGGTCACGGCGCTGCGGGAGCGGATCGGGGATCTGCGGGGGGATCGGCGGCTGGGTGCGCTTGCGGAGCGGATCGTCAGCGGTGAGACGGATCCGTATCGGGCGGCCGATGAGTTGGTTGACGGGCTGACGAACGGGGCCTGACGGCGCGCTTGTTTGTCTGCGGGTGGGTTGTGGCTGGGCGCGCAGTTCCCCGCGCCCCTTGGGGGCGTTGTTGCCGCCGGGTCTCGGTGTTGCCGGTTGGGTCGTTGGGGCTGGTGCCTTTGCGGGGTCGGTGGTTGCCGCTGGGGCCGGAGGGGACGCCCGGTACCCCGTCCTCGGCGCGGGCGCATCTGGTACGTGCGATTGGTTGCCCCGGCGTTCGCTCCGGTCCTGCGGGCGGGGCACCGGGCATCCCCTCCGGCCTTCGTTCGTTCCCGGCTGCCGCCCGCTGGCACCGTCCGTCACTGACCACAGGCGCAGGCGCGCCGCCTCCGGTCAAGGAACACCAATCACCCGGGGCGGGTCCGGTCAAGCGCCACCCCGGGCGGGGCCGGCCGAGGAACACCCGGTGCGGGCCGACCAAGGAACACCTGGTGCGGGTCGGTCGGATGACGGCGGCCGGACGACGGCTGGGCGGCCGACAACCTCTGCGCCCGGTCGGTCAGTGCCCTGCCCAGGGGTGGTGTGGCTCGGACCCGGTGGTTGCCCAGTGACCTGCCAAGGCCTCGGCGGCTGCGACCCTGGCGATTTGTCGGCACCCTGCCAGGGCCTGGTGTGGCTCGGACCTGGTGGTTGCCCAGCGTCCTGCCAAGGCCTCGTGTGGCGCGATCCTGGTGATTGCCCGGCACCCTGCCAAGGCCTGGTGTGATTCGGGCCTGGTGGTTGCCTGGCGCTCCGCCAAGGCCTGGTGTGGCTTGGGCCTGGCTGTTGCCCAGCGTCCTGCCAAGGGGGGAGCTGGTGGTGGCCGTAACGGTGATGGGTACGGCGGGACGGTCGCCAACGGGCGGTGGTCGGAGGGGATGTCCGGTGCCCCGCCCGCAGGACCGGAGCGAACGCCGGGGCAACCAATCGCACGTACCAGGGCCGCCCGCGCCGAGGACGGGGTACCGGACGTCCCCTCCGACCCACCACCCACAACGAAACGGCGCCCGGCCCCAGCCACCGGCAACCCGCACTGGACCCGGCCGCGAAGCGATCACGTGCCCGCCCCGGCCGTGGGCGACCGTGACGCCACGACAACGGCCCTCGCCCACAACAGTGTGGGCGAGGGCCGGGGCGAACGGGGGCGTGTCAGTCGTCCGCGCCGTCGTTGTCGTCGTCGTCCGTGTCATGCGCCGGAGCGGCGGTCACGTTGCCGGACTGCGGGTCGACCAGCAGCTTGTGCTCCTTGCCGTTCTTGGTGATCGTCTCGACCTCCCAGACGGCCTTGCCCCGGTGGTCGTCGTCCAGCTCGACGGAGGTCACCGTGCCGTGCGAGGCCGCGCTGCGGGCAGCGGCCGCGGCGTCAGTCCTGGCGTTCTTGGCGGCGGCCCGCTCCTGGGCGTCGTCGTCCTCGTCGTGGTCGACGTGCTGGTTCAGCACTCGCGCGTTGCCCGCGTCGAGGGTGATCTCGTGCCACTTGCCGTCCTTGCCCAGCACATCCGCGTCCCAGACCAGGCCGGGGCGGTCCGCGTCCAGGTCGAGGCCGGTCACGGTGCCGGGCACGGCCTTCAGCGCGGCGGCCGCGGCGTCCGGTGCGCTCACCTTGGCGGCGTCGGCCTCGCGGCGGTCGGTGTCGTCGTCCGACAGGCGGATGCTGGAGCGGCCGTCCTGCACCTGGGCGGTGCCGGTGGCCTGCGAACCCGCGTGGTGGGGGGACGTCTGTGCCGGGAGACCGCCGCCGGAGGCGGCGTTGGCGTCGTTGCTGACCGCGACGGCGGTGGCCGTGCCGCCGGCGACGAGGGCGGCGGCCGCGGCGGTGGCGATGATCAGATGGCGCTTCATGTGTGTTCTCCCCTTGCGATCGGCTGTGTCCACACACTCGCCGAACGAAGCTGAAGGGGACCTGAAGGCGCCTGAAGGGGGCTTCAGGAAAGGGGTGGCATGGTGAGCGCATGCACCCGCCTGTCACCCGCCACCGCCCGCCCGGAGCACGCCGCCCGTTCCGTCTGCTGATCGTGGAGGACGAGAAGCGGCTGGCCCTGTCGCTGGCCAAGGGACTGATGGCCGAGGGGTACGCGGTGGACGTGGTGCACGACGGACGGGAGGGGCTGCGCCGGGCGACGGAGGACGGCTACGACCTGATCGTGCTCGACATCATGCTGCCGGGGATGAACGGCTACCGGGTGTGCGGGGCGCTGCGGGCCGCGGGCCACGACGTGCCGGTGCTGATGCTGACGGCCAAGGACGGCGAGTACGACGAGGCCGAGGGGCTGGACACCGGGGCCGACGACTATCTGACCAAGCCGTTCTCGTATGTGGTGCTGGTGGCGCGGGTGAAAGCGCTGCTGCGCCGGCACGGCCGGAGCGCGCTGCCGGTGCTGCGAGTGGGGGCGCTGACCATCGACCAGGGCGCACAGCGGGTGGAGCGGGACGGCGCGGAAGTGGCGCTGACGACGAAGGAGTTCGCGGTGCTGGAGCAGCTGGCGCTGCGGGCGGGCGAGGTGGTCTCCAAGGCGGAGATCCTGGAGCACGTCTGGGACTTCGCCTACGAGGGCGATGTCAACATCATCGAGGTGTAT
This sequence comes from Streptomyces lydicus, assembly GCF_004125265.1. Lineage (GTDB taxonomy): Bacteria > Actinomycetota > Actinomycetes > Streptomycetales > Streptomycetaceae > Streptomyces > Streptomyces lydicus_C. The sequence goes on along the minus strand of NZ_RDTE01000003.1, from coordinate 2,770,228 downwards.
GTGAGCGCGCTGCGGCGCAAGCTCGGTGCCGGGCACATCACGACGGTGCGCGGTGCCGGATACCGGCTGGTGGCGGGTGAGTAGGGTGCTGGGCTCCGTACGGGCCAAGGCGGCGGCCGGCGCGACCGCGGTGGTGGCCCTGGCGCTGATCGCGGCGGGGACGGCCGTGCTGCTGGTGCTGAGCAGCAAGCTGCAGAACCAGGCCGGGCTGCAGGCCGAGATCGCGGCCCGGGAGGTGGCCGCGCAGATCGCGACGGGTACGCCGTACGCCGAGCTGGATCTGCCGGACGGCGAGGACCATCCGGTGGTGGTGGCCGGGGAGGACGGACGGGTGCTGGCGGTCGGTGAGGACGTGCGTGCCGTCGACGGGAAGCCGGTGGGCGGCGCGAAGCGGGGGGCAAAGGGTGCCGGGCAGGGGGCCCCGGGGGACGACGAGGACGACGACCGGAGTGGGCTTGAGCCCGGTGAGGTCGATGACGATGCGGTCCACCGGGACGGGACCGCGGACGTCGACGGCAAGGTGGCCGACTACCGGTTCGCGGTGGTCGAGGCCAAGGACACCCGCGGTGGGACGGCGACGGTGCGGGCGGGGGCGGCGCTGGCGCCGGAGCAGGAGGCCGTGGGGTCGGTGCGGACGGCCATGCTGATCGGGCTGCCGCTGCTGTGCGTGGTGGTGGCGGGGGTGACCTGGCTGGTGACGCGGCGCGCGCTGCGGCCGGTGGAGGGGATCCGCGGGGAGATGGCCGCGATCACGGCGAGTACGGATCTGAGCCGCCGGGTGCCGGTGCCGTCGTCGCAGGACGAGGTGGGCCGGCTGGCGCGGACGACCAACGAGACGCTGGCGGCGCTGGAGTCGTCCGTGGAGCGGCAGCGGCGGTTCGTCGCGGACGCCTCACACGAGCTGCGCAGCCCGATCGCGAGTCTGCGGACCCAGCTCGAAGTGGGGGTGGCGCATCCGGAGTTGCTGGATGTGCCGGGTGCGGTGGAGGACACCGTACGGCTGCAGCGGCTGGCGGCGGATCTGCTGTTGCTGGCGCGCCTGGACGCGGGGGAGCGGCCGGCGGACGCCCGGGTCGATCTGGCGGCGATGGTGCGCGAGGAGAGCTCGCAGCGGGTCGCGGACCGGATCCCGGCGCACGTCGGGGAGCTGGCGGGCGCGGAAGTGACCGGGTCGCGCGGCCAGTTGGCGCGGGTGCTGGGGAACCTGCTCGACAATGCGCAGCGGCATGCCGTCGGGTCCGTGCGGGTGGCCGTGGTGCGCGAGGGGGAGTGGGTGGTGCTGCGGGTCGAGGACGACGGGCCCGGGGTACCGGAGGACGAGCGGGAGCGGATCTTCGAGCGGTTCGTACGGCTCGATGATGCGCGGGCGCGGGACGACGGCGGGGCCGGTCTGGGGCTGGCCATCGCGCGGGACGTGGCGGTGCGGCACGGCGGCTCGCTGGGCGTGCGCACGGGGTCGGTGTTCGAACTGCGGCTGCCGGTGGCAGGCTGATCCGGCGGGGCCCCGGCCGCCCGGCCCCGGCCCGGTCGGGGGGCCGAGGCCGGCCGGTCAGAGGCCGCCGCGCTCCTTGCGGAGGTGATCGGCGACGGGACCGAGGGAGCTGCGGAGCGCCTGGAGGTCGTCGGTGGTGAACAGGTCGATGAAGTGCTTGCGGACCGAGGCGACATGGTGCGGGGCGACCCGGCGCATGGTGTCCCAGCCTTCGTCGGTGAGGACGGCGTAGAGACCACGGCGGTCCGACTCGCAGCTCTCGCGGCGCACCAGGCCGGCGTTCTCCATCCGGGTGATCTGGTGGGAGAGACGGCTCTTGGACTGCAGCGTGCTGGCCGCCAGGTCGCTCATCCGGAGCCGTCGGTCCTCGGCCTCGGAGAGGTTGACCAGGATCTCGTAGTCGTTGTTCGTCAGGCCGAACGGCTGCAGATCACGCTCGAGTTGGTGCATCAGCAGCCTGCTGACGTCCAGGTGGGTGCGCCAGGCACACTGCTCCTGGTCGGTCAGCCAGGGGGTGTCACTGTCGGTCGTCATGGAATGATTCTACCCGTAAAAGTTGAATAGTGAATTAATTGGGGTGAGGGTGATGGCCTCGGCGACCCGGGGCCGGACGTTGGTCAGACGTTCGAGGTCACCGTCCGCAGAGTATCGCTCACAGCCCGAAGCGGCGTTGGAGGCTCCCGAGGTTGCCGGGGAGCTGAGGCAGTTGTGAGCCACTTTGCGGAACGTGTCCGCCCCCGCCCGGAACGCCCTCCTCGGTCGGAACCGCCCCGGTTGCCAGCTCCGGCATCAGCTGCTCGGTGGACTGCAGCAGCACCGTGCCGGCGCCGACGAACTCGAACTGGTGCTCCTCGCCGGACGCCCCGCCGATCCCGGTGTGCGCCCGCAGCCCGCCCAGGAATCCCCGCAGGTACTGGTGGTCGTAGTGGTGGCACGGGGAGGGGCAGTCGGCCCAGCCGACCAGCGCCTGCGGGTCGACCCGGATCGGCGGTTCCATGAAGACCACCGGGCCGTTGGAAGCGGCCACGAACTTGCCGGTCCCGATGAGGGTGAGGAAGCCCGGGATGATCGATTGCTTCAGCGCCAGAGATGGCTGAAATGCGAGCAGATTGCCGGAGCGAATCGTCAGGTTGCCGTCCTCCAGATCGAAGGAGTTCACGTCGAAGGCACGGTCGGCGAGCAGCATCTTTCCGCGGCCCTCGGCGACGACCCAGTCCGCGGCGTGCAGTGGCGAATGGAAACTTCCGGCGATCAGGCGGTCCAGGCGGCCGTGTCCGATGCCGTGGAAGTCGATCTGCCCGTAGTAGGCGATCATCTTCCCCTTCTGCAGGAACCACTGGCCGTTCAGGTCGACGCTGAAGGTGTACGCGTTGACGTTGTCGTCGGCGGGGAGCGACGAGACGTCGTGGACGACGGGACCGGTCACAGCTTTTCCTCCGACGCCTGGACGTAGACGGTGCCCTGGCCGGACAGCTCCAGCTGGAAGGCCTCGCCCGAGCCGCGGCCGACCATGTCGCGCCAGCCGAGCGCCGTGGACAGTTTGTTGCGGACGTCGCCGCGGTGGGCGACATAGGCCTGCGGGTCGACATGGACCGGGCGCTGGGGCGTGATCGGCAGCTCGATGACGCCGCCGTGCGCCATCACCGCGGCCGAGCCGACGCCCTTGAGGGTCGTGGTGAACAGGCCCTGGCCGGTGACCTGGCCGCGCACCATGCCCATCACCCCGCCCTGCGAGCCCATGAACATCGTGCCCTGCTGGAGCGAGCCGTCGAAGGCCAGCAGCCGGTCGGCCTCGACGTACAGCGTCTCGCCGGTCAGGTCGACGACATGGACGTGATGGCCGCCGTGGCCGAACATCACGGTGGCCGTGGGGGCACCTCCCCGGCCGTTAAGGCCTTGGGGGACCTCGACGGTCATCAGCGGCGTGGCCTCGCCGGCGATCCGGCGGCCGATCATGGAGCCGACGCCGCCCTGGCCGCCCTGGATGTTGGGGGTGAAGGTGACGTCCCCGCGGTAGGCGAGCATCGCGCCGCGCTGGCTGAACATCCGCTGGCCCGGACCGATCCTGGCCTCCACCATGCGGGAGTTGAGCGCCGTGAACGGCATCAGATCTCACCTCCCACGGTGTTGCGCTCGCTGGGCTGGACGTAGACCAGGCCCTCGCCCTCGAAGCGGATCTGGAAGGACTCGCCGGAGCCCTCCCCGAGGACGGTGCGGAAGTTCACCCCGGTCTGGAAGTGCTGTTTGAGGTCGCCGGTGTGGGCGACATAGGCGCCCGGGTCGACCTGGAGGGGGTGCTGCTTGGTGACCCGCAGCACCACCGCGGGGCCGTCGGAGATGACCGCCGCCTGGCCGCTGCCCTCGACGGTGGTGGTGAACAGGCCGTTGCCCTGGGAGGCGCCGCGCAGGCCGGTGAAGGTCGTGCCCGTCCGCAGTGCGGCGTCCGTGCACAGCAGGTTGTTGGCCTCGACGTACAGCTTCTCGCCCTGCAGCTGGACGAGGTTGATCTCGCTCGCGCGGTCCGCGAAGTAGCAGGTGCCGTGGCCCTTCACCTCCATCACGGCCATCTGTTCACCCGTGAGCCGCCGGGTGACCATGCCCCGCAGGCCCTCGCCGCCACCGGACATCTTCTTGAACGACATCTGGCCGTCGTACGCGACCATCGCACCGTTTTTCGCCTTGACGGCGTCGCCCGTCATATCGACGGCGAGCACCTTGCTCCCCTGGAGCCGAAACTGAGCCACGGGTCAGACGGTAGTCGGCCGGGGCCGCCCGGGGCAGGCCCTTTGGCCCTGATATCGCCCTGATAACGCCCTGAATTCCGCCGGGGGCCGGTCCGGGGGCGCCCCGCACCTCCCCCCGGCGCGGTGATCGCCGAGGCGGCTGTAACAATGGGGCGAAGCTTGTGAACTCTTGCACAAGCAAGTTTCTCCTCGCCCGCCGCCACCCGAACGAGGTTCCCGTGGACATCAAGACCGCTGCTGCCCTGCACCGACTGCGCCTGGCCTCCGTCCCGGAGGCCATCTCCTTCCCGGCACTGCTGATCTTCGGCACCGGCTTCCGCCTGGCCTTCGACTACGACTCCCTGGTGATGCCGCTCGGCATGATCCACGGACTGCTGTTCATCACGTATGTGGTGCTGCTGCTGGACGTGTGGAACCGCACCAAGTGGCCCTTCAAGCGCGTCGCCTTCTTCTTCCTGCTGGCGATCCTGCCGTTCGGCGGCCTCTACGGGGACAAGGTGCTCAAGCGCGAGGAAGAGGCCGGTGTGATCGCGGCCCGCGCCCGCAAGGAAGGGGTCCTGAACACATGATCGTCGCCTTCTCCGTGAGCCCTCTGGGTGTCGGCGAGGACGTCGGCGAGTACGTCGCCGACGCGGTCCGGGTCGTCCGCGAGTCGGGGCTGCCGCACCGCACGGACGCGATGTTCACCTCCCTCGAAGGGGAGTGGGACGAGGTCATGGACGTCGTCAAGCGCGCGGTCGCGGCCGTCGAGGCGCGTTCCGGTCGGGTCTCCCTGGTCCTCAAGGCCGATATCCGGCCCGGCGTCACGGACGGACTGACCTCGAAGGTGGAAACCGTGGAGCGGTACCTCGCCGAGGGCGACGCCCGGCGCTCCTGAGCCGGTGGGCACAGGGGCGTGCGGGCCGCCCGTACCGCTTGCCGGTATCGAAAACTGAGACACGGCTGACCACCATGTGAGCGCCCGGTAGGGTCGCAAGCGTGCCGAAGCCGCTCAGCCTTGCTTTCGATCCCATCGCGCGCGCCGACGAACTGTGGCGGCAGCGATGGGGCGCCGTGCCCTCGATGGCCGCCATCACCTCGATCATGCGCGCCCATCAGATCCTGCTGGCCGAGGTGGACGCGGTGGTCAAACCGTACGGGCTGACCTTCGCCCGCTACGAGGCGCTGGTGCTGCTGACCTTCTCCAAGGCCGGTGAGCTGCCGATGTCGAAGATCGGCGAGCGGCTGATGGTGCATCCGACCTCGGTGACCAACACCGTCGACCGGCTGGTGAAGTCCGGTCTCGTGGCCAAGCGGCCGAACCCGAACGACGGGCGGGGCACGCTCGCCACCATCACGGACAAGGGCCGCGAGGTGTGCGACGCGGCGACCCGCGATCTGATGGCGATGGACTTCGGGCTCGGGACGTACGACGCCGAGGAGTGCGGGGAGATCTTCGCGATGCTGCGGCCGTTGCGGGTGGCGGCGGAGGACTTCCAGGACGAGTAGCGGGCGCCGCCGCCCGGCCCGGTGTGCACAGGGGGGCGGCGAAGATCGCCCCGGAACGGGCCGTTACGCTCGGGGCATGAAGCGAAGCGTCCTGACCCGTTACCGGGCGATGGCCTACATCACCGCCGTGATGCTGCTGGTGCTCTGCACATGCATGGTTTTCAAGTACGGCTTCGGGATGGGCAAGGACCTCACCCTCGTCGTCTCGCAGATCCACGGCGTGCTCTACATCATCTACCTGGTGTTCGCCTTCGACCTGGGCTCCAAGGCCAGGTGGAAGTTCGGCAAGCTGCTGTGGGTGCTGATCGCGGGCACCATCCCCACCGCCGCCTTCTTCGTGGAGCGCCAGGTGGTGCGGGAGGTCGAGCCGCTGATCGCCGATGACGCTCCGGAGCCGGTGAAGGCCTGACCGCGGACGGCTGAAGGCCTGACCGCAGCCGGTCCGCCCCGGCGCCGTCCGACGGCGCCCCTGATGACCTGCTCATACGCGCCTGTCCCGGATGCCGGGCGGGCGCGTTTGCGTTGTCCGGCATCCGTTACGGAGTGTGACACCGACGGTGCGAGGGGCAACTCGTGGCAGTCTCCCGTCGACAAGTACTAGGACGTCCAAGTAAATTCGGGGGTATGGACGCTGACGCGATCGATGAGGGCCGCCGCCGCTGGCAGGCTCGGTACGACTCCGCCCGGAAGCGGGACGCGGACTTCACCACGCTCTCGGGTGATCCCGTCGAGCCGGCGTACGGGCCCCGGCCCGGGGACTCGGTGGAGGGGTTCGAGCGGATCGGCTGGCCGGGCGAGTACCCCTTCACGCGGGGGCTGTACCCGACCGGCTATCGCGGGCGGACCTGGACCATCCGCCAGTTCGCCGGCTTCGGCAACGCCGAGCAGACCAACGAGCGCTACAAGATGATCCTCAAGGCGGGCGGCGGCGGCCTCTCGGTCGCCTTCGACATGCCCACCCTCATGGGCCGGGACTCCGACGACCCGCGCTCGCTGGGCGAGGTCGGCCACTGCGGCGTCGCCATCGACTCGGCGGCCGACATGGAGGTCCTGTTCCAGGACATCCCGCTGGGCGACGTCACGACGTCCATGACGATCAGCGGGCCCGCCGTCCCGGTCTTCTGCATGTATCTGGTGGCCGCCGAACGGCAGGGCATCGACCCGGGCGTCCTCAACGGCACCCTGCAGACGGACATCTTCAAGGAGTACATCGCGCAGAAGGAATGGCTCTTCCAGCCCGAGCCGCATCTGCGTCTGATCGGCGACCTGATGGAGCACTGCGCGCGCGGCATCCCCGCGTACAAGCCGCTCTCGGTCTCCGGCTACCACATCCGCGAGGCGGGCGCGACGGCCGCGCAGGAGCTGGCGTACACGCTCGCCGACGGCTTCGGCTATGTGGAGCTCGGCCTCTCCCGCGGCCTGGACGTCAACACCTTCGCCCCCGGCCTGTCCTTCTTCTTCGACGCGCATCTCGACTTCTTCGAGGAGATCGCCAAGTTCCGCGCCGCGCGCCGGATCTGGGCCCGCTGGATGCGGGACGTCTACGGCGCGACGAGCGAGAAGGCGCAGTGGCTGCGCTTCCACACCCAGACCGCAGGGGTCTCGCTGACCGCCCAGCAGCCGTACAACAACGTCGTACGGACCGCCGTCGAGGCGCTGGCGGCCGTGCTCGGCGGCACCAACTCGCTGCACACCAACGCGCTGGACGAGACCCTGGCGCTGCCCAGTGAGCAGGCCGCGGAGATCGCGCTGCGCACCCAGCAGGTGCTGATGGAGGAGACCGGCGTCGCCAACGTGGCGGACCCGCTCGGCGGCTCGTGGTTCATCGAGTCGCTGACCGACCGGATCGAGGCGGACGCCGAGAAGATCTTCGAGCAGATCAAGGAGCGCGGCCGGCGGGCGGTCCCGAACGGCGAGCACCCGATCGGCCCGATGACCTCCGGCATCCTGCGCGGCATCGAGGACGGCTGGTTCACCGGCGAGATCGCCGAGTCCGCCTTCCGCTACCAGCAGGCGCTGGAGAAGGGCGACAAGAAGGTCGTCGGCGTCAACTGCCACCACGGCTCGGTCACCGGCGACCTGGAGATCCTGCGGGTCAGCCACGAGGTCGAGCGCGAGCAGGTGCGGGTGCTCGCGGCCCGCAAGGAGGCCCGGGACGACGCCAGGGTCCAGGCCTCCCTGAAGGCGATGCTGGAAGCCGCCAGGGCCGGCGGCAACATGATCGAGCCGATGCTGGAGGCCGTACGCGCCGAGGCGACGCTCGGTGAGATCTGCGGTGTGCTGCGGGACGAGTGGGGGGTCTATACGGAGCCGGCCGGGTTCTGAGCCCCCGAGTCCGTGAGCCCGCGACAGGCCCTGAGAGCCCGGTGATCCGGAGCGCTCGGGGCCTTCGCCGGTTCTCGGAGGTTGCGGCTCCCGGCAGCCGTGGTCCGTCCCGCCGGGTCAGGGCGCCAGCACGAACCCGAGGACCGGGCTGACGACCAGCACACCGAAGAGGATGACGCCACCGGTGGTGAGGACGATGGTGCGGGTGCGGGTCCCGGCGGTCGCGCGCCACCTCTCCCGCGCCTGGCGAACCGTGCCGCCGGTTTCCGCAGCGCCCGTGAGCCAGGAGTAGAGGAGAAAAGGAGCGAAGAGCAGGAAGCCGAAAGCGCACATGAAGTTCTTGGTGATCTCCCCGCGGCTGGTGAGGGCGTAGTCCGGAATCAGGAAGCCGAAAGCGGATTTTCCGGTGTCTTTCTGGGACGGCAGGCGGATACCGGCGGAGTAACGGGTGTCGAGTCCGCTCATGGACGCGTCATTGTTCACGGACTTGCCGTCCTCCGAACGGAAATGTCCGGTGCAGTCGTATGCGGGGGACGACGTGGTCGAGTGCCGCGAGCCGGTGTCGCGGTGCTGTGCGCACTCCTTGACCGTGAAGGTTCCGGGTGTGCCCGTGAAGCCCGCCGCGGCCAGGCCTTTTACGGTGAACATGGCACTGGCCAGGAAGAGGACGGCAAAGAGCGACAAGAGGGCGCATCGAGTGCCGAACGAGATTTGGCCGTTCGTGCGGAGGGGCTTGGACACGGGAAATCTTTCTCTTCCTGGTCGCCGGAGAGTGCGGGAGGCTGTCGCGCGCCGACGCCATGGCCAATGCGGTGCAGGTGCATTGAAGGTGAAGTGGGCCGTCATATTCCTGCGTTCGGCTACTGCGGACGCCGGATACCGTACGGCACGAGATCTCCAGGGTCGGCGGCAAGCCCGAGTCGATGGGCGCGCACCACGACAGCACGATCGCTTCGCGCACACGCGCCTTCAGGTCAGGCCGCCGCGACCGGCATCCGCAGCCGGAACAGCGCCCCGCCCCCCGGCGCCCGCTCGGCGGTGAGTTCGGCGTCGTGGGCGCGGGCGATCTGGCGGGCCATGGCCAGGCCCAGGCCGGAGCCCGGCAGGGCGCGGGCCGCCTCGGCGCGGTAGAAGCGGTCGAAGACATGGGGGAGGTCGGCCTCGGCGATGCCGGGGCCGTGGTCACGGACCGTCAGCTCCAACGCGCCTGAGGAGAAGGTGAGTTCGGTGTCGACCGGGCCGCCCGGCGGGGAGAACTTCGCGGCGTTGTCGAGGAGGTTGGACAGCAGCCGGGACAGCCGGGGCGGCACACCGGGGATCGTGACACCGGCCGCGGCGGGGGCGAGGGCGGTGGTGAAGGTGATCTCCGGCCAGTGTTCGCGGGCCACGCCCACCGCGTGCTCCAGGAGGGCGGCCGGGCGCACCTGCTCCACCAGGGGCTGCGGCTCCTCGTCACGGGCCAGTTCGATCAGGTCGTTGACCAGGGTGGTGACCTCGCGCAGCTGGCGGCCCAGCGCGGCCGAGGCGCGGTCGCGCTGGGCGTCGGTCAGCCGGCCGGCGCGGGCCAGGAGTTCGGCGTTGGTGCGCAGCGCCGTCAGCGGGGTGCGCAGCTCGTGGGAGGCGTCGGCGACCAGGCGGCGCTGGGAGGCGACCGACTGCTCCAGCTCGCCGAGCATGGTGTTGAAGCTGGTGGCCAGGCGGGTGATCTCGTCCTCCCGGGCGGGCGGGCCCGGGGGCAGTTCGATGCGGTGGCGGGCGTCGCGGGTGGCGGCGATGCGTTCCGCGGTGGCGGTGAGCCGGGCGACCGGCGCCAGGCCCGTACGGGACACCCAGTATCCGAGTGCGCCGGCCAGCAGGACGCCGGCGCCGCCGACCGCGGACAGCGCCAGGGCGGCCTGCTCCACGCTCCGGTCGACGGAGTCGGAGCGCAGGGCGACCTGTACCGCCTCGTCCTTGCCCGACACGCGCGAGGTATACATCCGGACCGGCTGCCCGGCGACGGTCTGCTCGCTGTAGAACGCCTCGTGCCGGCCGGCGGCGACCTGCCGGGTGGCGTCGGAGACGGGCAGCACATAGGGCTTGCGCGGATCCTTGGCGGGGTCGGCGGGCACGATCTGGAAGCACGACGAAGCCGGGTACTGGCAGAGGGTGTCGCTCGGCGTCGGGCCCCAGTTCCGGCGCCCGCGCAGGATCTCGGTGGACGTCAGGGCCAGGTTGCGGTCGAGCTGGCGGGTCATCTGGTAGTCGATGACCACGAACGCGGCCGCGCAGACGCCGACCGCCACCAGCGCCACCGCGGACGAGGCGGCCAGCGCCAGCCGGGCGCGGAGCGGGCGGCGCCGCCGCCAGCGGGCCCCCAGGCCGCGGGTGCCGGTCATGCGCCCTCCGCGTGGTCCAGGCGGTACCCCACGCCGTGCACCGTGTGGACGAGGCGGGGCTCGCCGCCCGCCTCCAGTTTGCGGCGCAGATAACCGATGTAGACCGCCAGGGAGTTGGAGTCGGGGCCGAAGTCACGGCCCCAGACGCGCTCCAGGATCACCTCGCGCGGCAGCACCTGCCGGGGGTGCAGCAACAGCAGCTCCAGCAGCGCCCATTCGGTGCGGCTGAACTCCAGGGGCCGGCCGGCCCGGTGGCCGGTGCGGGTCAGCGGGTCGACGACCAGATCGTCGAAGGAGAGCCGGACGTCGTCGACGGCCGTGGTGGCGGCCCGGCGCAGCAGGGCGCGGACGCGGGCCACCAACTCGTCCAGGGCGAACGGCTTGACGAGGTAGTCGTCGGCGCCGGCGTCGAGCCCGTCGACCCGTTCGCTGACCGAGTCCAGCGCGGTCAGCACGAGGATCGGGGTGCGGTCGTCCAGGGCACGCAGCCGGCGGCAGACCGCCAGGCCGTCCAGGACGGGCATCATCACGTCCAGGACGAGGGCGTCCGGCTGCCAGCCGGCGACCTCCGAGAGGGCGGCCAGGCCGTCGGCGGCGCCCCGCACCGTATAGCCCTCCACGGCGAGGCCGTCCTCGACGGCGGCACGTACCTCCGGTTGGTCGTCGACGACGAGGATCTTGGGGGCTGGGGGGTTCCCGGGCGTGGGCGGCATGGACATAGGCTGCCAAACACCTCTCTTAGAAGCTTCTTAGGGCGTATCGCGAGCGTGGCGGCCATGCGCACACCACTCTCCGTCGTGATCGGTGCGGGCGGCACCGGCGGCCATATCTATCCGGGACTCGCTCTCGCCGACGCGCTGCGCCGGGCCGTGCCCGATGCGGTGATCTCCTTCGTCGGGACCGAACGGGGCCTGGAGACAGAGCTGATCCCCCGGGCCGGATACCGGCTGCACACCGTCGACATGATTCCCTTCGACCCCTCGCTCGGCGCCCGACGCTATCTGCTGCCGGCCGCGCTGCTGCGCTCGGGTGCCCAGTGCCGGGCGCTCCTCAAGGAACAGAAAGCCCAGGTCGCGGTCGGTATGGGCGGCTATCCCAGCGCCCCGGTGATCGTCGGGGCCAAGCTGGCCGGGCTGCCGAGCCTGGTCCACGAGTCCAACGCGGTGCCCGGCCGGGCCAACAAGTTCGCGGCCCGGCTCACCCCGCACCTCGCCCTCGCCTTCGACCGCAGCCGCGCGCACCTGGCCGGCGGCGAGCGGGCCGAGACGGTCGGCATGCCGCTGGTGGGCCCGCTGGCCGAGCTGGACCGGTCGGGGCTGCGGCCCACCGCCCGCCGGGCCCTGGGCGTACCGGACGGCGCGCGGCTGCTGCTGGTCAACGGCGGGAGCCTGGGGGCCGCCCGGCTGACCGAGGCGGCGGTGGGGCTGGCAGGCCGCTACCGGTCGCGCGGTGACCTCCGGCTGCTGATCAAGACCGGGCCCGCGGCCCTGGAGCGGACCTTGGCCCTGCTGGCGGCGAACGGCGGGGACGCGGTCGCCGAGGCCGTGCCCTACCTGGACCGGATGGATCTGGCGTACGCCGCCGCCGATCTCGTGGTGTGCCGGGCCGGTTCGGCGACCGTCGCCGAGCTGGCCACCATCGGGATGCCGGCCGTCCTCGTGCCGTATCCGCATGCGCCGGGCGACCACCAGACCCATAACGCCCGGGTGCTCTCGGACGCCGGGGCGGCGCTGCTGCTGCCCGACCCGCAGACCACGGCGGAGCGGTTGGACGCGCTGGTCACCCCGCTTCTCGACGATCCCGTGCGGCTCGCCGCGATGGCCGCGGCCGCCGACCCGGGCACCCATGCGCGGGCCGCCGGCCTGCTGGCCGACAAGGTGCTGGCGCTCGCCGGTCACCCGCAGGTCCACCACCACCCCACGATGAAGGAGTCAGCATGAACAGCACGCAGCAGTGGACGGGCCGCCGGGTCCTGGTCACCGGGGCCGAGGGGTTCATCGGCTCGACCCTGGTCGACATGCTGGTGGCGGCGGGCGCCGAGGTGCGCGCGTTCGTCCACTACAAGCCGTATGCCGAAAAGGGAAATCTGGCGCGCTATTTCGTGCCGGGCGGCCCGGTCGAGATGGTCGCGGGCGATGTGCGCGACGCGGGCCGGGTGTCGGACGCCGTCGAGGGCTGCGACACCGTCTTCCATCTGGCCGCGCTGATCGGGATCCCGTACAGCTACGACTCGCCGGGCGCGTATGTGCAGACGAACGTCGTGGGGACGGAGAACGTCGCGGAGGCCTGCCGGCGGCATGCGGTGCGGCGGCTGGTGCACACCTCCACCAGTGAGGTCTACGGGACCGCGCTGACCGCGCCGATCGGCGAGGACCACCCGCTGCAGCCGCAGTCGCCGTACTCCGCCTCGAAGATCGGCGCGGACATGATGGCGCTGTCGCACCGGCACGCCTTCGGGCTGCCGGTGACGGTGGTGCGGCCCTTCAACACCTACGGCCCCCGGCAGTCCGCGCGCGCCGTGATCCCCGCGATCCTGGCCCAACTCCATGCGGGCGCCCGGCAGATCAAGCTGGGCTCGCTCACCCCGACCCGTGATTTCACCTACGTCACGGACACCGCGGCCGGCTTCCTGGCGCTGGCCGACTGCGACCGGGCGCTGGGCGAGGTCGTCAACCTCGGTACCGGGCGGGAGATCTCGATCGGTGCGCTCGCCGAGGCGCTGATAGCGGCCTCGGGACGGGACGCCGAGGTGGTGGTGGACCCCGCGCGGCTGCGGCCCGCCGGCAGTGAGGTCGAGCGGCTGCTGTCGGACAACTCCCGGGCCCGCGAGTGGGCTTCGTGGCGGCCTGAGGTGTCCCTGGAGCAGGGGCTGAAGCGGACGTCGGAGTGGGTGGCGGAGAACCTGCGCCTGTTCGCGGCGGACCGCTACCAGGTCTGACCGGTGCCGCGGCGGGGTGCCTCGGTGCCGGGCCGCGGCCGGCGCCGGCCCGCCGGGCTCAGTCCCCCTCGCCCAGACCGGAGAGCCCGGTGAGGAAGAGGGCCGTGAAGTCGCGTCCCCACGCGGCATCCACGGGCTCCCCGCTGACCAGGGTGCGGTGCACGATCGCCCCGGCGATCACATCGAAGATCAGGTCCATGTTGCGGGTGGCGGCCCGCTCGCCGTCCGCACCGGGGCCGTCCGGGGGCAGTTCGCCGCGGGCCTGGGCGCGCGAGCGGCCGAGCAGCACCAGCCGCTTCTGGCGGTCGACGATCGCCGAGCGGATCCGTTCGCGCAGCGCCTCGTCGGCGGTGGACTCGGCGACCACGGCCATCAGCGCCGTCTTGGTCTCCGGCCGCGCGAGCAGCGCCCCGAACTGCAGCACCACGCCCTCGATATCGGACTGCAAAGAGCCCCGGTCGGGGAGTTCGAGCTCGTCGAAGAGGACCGCCACGGCGTCCACGACGAGCTCGTTCTTGTTGGCCCAGCGGCGGTAGAGCGTCGTCTTGGCGACACCGGCACGGGCCGCCACATCGCTCATGGTCAGCCGCCCCCAGCCCAGATCGACGAGTGCGGCCCGGGTCGCGTCCAGGATCGCGAAATCGGTCTCGGCGCTGCGCGGGCGGCCCGTGCGGCCCTTCCGGGGACTGGCGGAGTGGTGCATGCGGGCGACCATACCGGGCAGTACGGGAGGTGCCGCCCGTGAGGCAGATCACGCCTCACGGGGCCCGACCCGGTGGTGATGCGGGGCCGACGGCGAGTTACGCTACGGGTCGTAGCGTAAGAGTGACAGCCACTGGCCGTGGGTGGGGACCCGCGGCCGCGCACGACGGTCCTCCTGGGGACCGCACAACGGCCCTCCTCGGGGCCACCACGGGCAGCGGCCCTGTATGTACGCCGGCATTCCGGCGGGGCGTACGGGCGGGGTGCGGCGCCCGGAAGACGGCCCCGGTGGCGGCACCGGACCGGCGCTTCGCAGCATCGCCGCACGACCGATCGCATCGCAGACCGCAGCGCTTTCCGGATCGCTTTCCGGAACGGCCCGCCCAGGGGGGAGGATGGACCCATGCAGCCACGCAATATGTCCATGAGTGGAGTCGTCGACCTCGCAGCGGTGAAGTCGGCGGGGGAAGCGAAGCAGAAGGCGGAGCAGGCACGTGCCGAGGCCGCCCGTACGGGCCGGGCGCCCGCGAGCGGTGCCCGCCTGGTGTTCGACGTCGATGAGGCGGGGTTCCAGCAGGACGTCCTGCAGCGCTCGACCGAGGTCCCGGTCGTCATCGACTTCTGGGCCGAGTGGTGCGAGCCGTGCAAGCAGCTGGGTCCGCTGCTGGAGCGCCTCGCGGGGGAGTACGCCGGCAAGTTCGTGCTGGCCAAGATCGACGTCGATGCCAACCAGATGCTGTTCCAGCAGTTCGGGGTGCAGGGCATCCCGGCGGTCTTCGCGGTCGTCGCGGGTCAGCCGATCCCGCTCTTCCAGGGTGCGGCCCCGGAGTCGCAGATCCGCCAGGTGCTCGACCAGCTGGTGCAGGCCGCCGAGCAGCAGTTCGGCATCGTGGGAGCGCCCCTCGACCCGCAGGCCGCGGGCGAGGCGGAGCAGGAGGCCGAGGCCCCGGCGCCGGCCGGCCCCTATGACGCACTGCTGGAGGCCGCGAACCAGGCACTGGACTCCGGTGATCTGGGCGGTGCCGTCCAGGCGTACAAGAACGTGCTCAACGACGACCCGGCCAACCCGGAGGCCAGGCTCGGTCTGGCGCAGGCCGAACTCCTGCGCCGGGTGCAGGACCTCGACCCGCAGGCGGTGCGCAAGGAGGCCGCCGAGAACCCGGGCGATGTGCCGGCGCAGATCCGTGCCGCGGACCTGGACCTGGTCGGCGGCCACGTCGAGGACGCGTTCGGCCGGCTGGTCGACGCGGTGAAGCGGTCGGCGGGTGACGACCGGGAGGCCGCGCGGGTGCGGCTGCTGGAGCTCTTCGAGGTCATCGGCGCGGAGGATCCGCGGGTGACGGCGGCGCGTACCGCGCTCGCCCGGGTGCTGTTCTGACCGCTGTCTTCGGACTCGCCCGCTTCTGACCAGTACGGCCTCCGCGAGTTGCCCGAACAAACGACACAGCGGCCACGTTTTACCAAAACTTGGTAATCGTGGCCGCTGTTACTTCAAGTAAGTCTGAGCGGCCCCCTTGCGGCACTGTGTCCGCAATTGCCCAATGTCCCCTCACCGTTAGTGGCGACGTTATGTGTCCACTTGATTTCGGTGTGTCGTGGCGCGTTTATCGAGCCGTTACCCGCAAGTAACGAGCCCCTTGTGCCGCGGCTCCGAATGGACCACGATCGGCCACGCTCGGTCCATTCCCGCATCCCGGCATCCGGTCGGTGTCGCGGGGTATTTGGGTCCCCACCGAGTGGTCGGCGGCAGGTGCCGCCGGCGATGGACAGGGGGGTCTCTGCCCCACCCGGCAGGGCCTGTCCAGGAGGTTGCGCGAGAGCGTGGCCAGTGGTTGTCGCTCGGGGGTGATCGCCGGTGTTCGGAACACGATGTGCCTCCGAGACAGGCGCTCTCCTTCCCGAGGACGTAGCACTTCTCCCATCCCAGGCACGGCCGTCCCAACGGGGGCGGACCGTACCGGAGATGTACGTCCGAGAAGGAGGAAAGTCATGGAGTCCCTGGCTCGTGGCGGGACCAGATGGAAGCGGTTCGCCGTCGTCATGGTGCCGAGCGTCGCGGCGACCGCCGCGATCGGTGTCGCCCTCTCGCAGGGTGCGCTCGCGGCATCGTTCAGCGTGTCCGGACAGCAGTTCAAGGTCGCTACCGACCGGCTGGACGGCACCGGATTTGTTCAGTACGGAGCCATTGACGCCCAGAAGGGCGGCAAGCAGGTCCCGGTGGCGGTCTCGGGGTTCTCGAACGCCAAGATCAAGAACCTGTGCCAGTCGGTAGTCGTGCCGGTGCCGGTCTTCGGCGATGTGTCGATGAAGCTGTCGGCCGGTGGCGGTGACACGCCCGTCGAGGCGAAGAACCTCTACATCGACCTCGACCAGCTGTCCGCGGACGCGACCTTCAACAACATCGACATCGGTGTTGCTGCGGGCTCGACGACCAAGGGCCCGGGGATGCACAAGGGCGACAAGGCCGACCCCGGCTCGTTCGCCCAGCAGGCCGAGTCGGCCACGCTGACCCACGTCAGGCAGCAGGCATGGGCCACGACGGCCGGAACGTTCAAGCTCAGCGGCCTGAAGATGAGCGTCGCCAAGGGCAAGAGCGAGTGCTACTGACGCACTGAGCGTGCGGGCGCGGGGCGAGCTGTGCGGCGTTCGCCGTTCCCCGTGCCCGTACGCCGGGTAGCGCCCAGTAGGACACCTCAGCACAGAACCACCGATTTGCCAGTCCCGAGGAGCTGTACGACATGAGCGCCGACACGCGACCACGGCTGATCGAGACCATCGGCCGCAAGCGGCTTTCGTTCCGGGAGTGGCGCGGACACCGCCCGTTCTGGGGCGGCATGCTGACTCTGCTGGCCGGCATCCCGATCATGTACATCCCTTACGCGAATCTCACGATCGGTTCCCTGACCGTCCGCATGGCGACCACCGCCGGCGCCGGCTCGCTGATCATCGGCGTACTGCTGGTCGTGCTCGGCCTGACCATGTGGTTCCAGCCCGCTTCGCGCGTTTTCGCGGGTGTGGCGGCGATTCTGCTCTCCCTCGTCTCCCTGGTCGTCTCGAACTTCGGCGCCTTCCTGATCGGCTTCCTCCTGGGGCTGATCGGCGGTGCGCTGGGAGTCTCCTGGGCACCGGGCAAGGCCGAGCGGAGCGGGGACGACGCCGAGGAGCCGGCCCGCAAGGCGGTCGCCGGACCGGTGGTCGCCACGCACCCCGCACCGGCCGACGGTCCCGGGTTCGGCAATGGACTGGACGACCTGTCAGGAACGAGCCCGACCAACGGAACGAACGGGAGGCACCGTGCCGGGTGACGAGCTGCACGAGAGCGCAGCTGCCGGGGCGAGAACCGGGCCGAGGCACGCGGCGCCGAGGAAGCCGCTGCTGACTCGGCTCCACGTGCCCGCGGGCAAGGCGATAGCCATTGCCGCCATGCCGTCCGCCGTGCTCATGGGCATGGGGCTGACGCCCCAGATGGCGATAGCCAAGCCGGCGCCCAAGAGCCCCTTCAAGGACGGCCCGTGCGTCACCGCCCCGGACAAGGTGGACGGCAAGGACGCGGGGTCCAAGGACGGTGCGGCGGACAAGAAGGACGGCGCGCAGGGCAAGGGCGACACCAAGCCGTCCGGTGAACCCTCCGCCTCGCCCTCGGCCGGCCAGGACGCCGGCAAGGCGCCCGCGCCGTCCGGTTCCTCGAAGACCGATGAGCCTTCGGGCTCCGCGACCCCGTCGCCGTCGTCCTCGGAGGAGAAGAAGGACGACGGGGGGCTGCTGGGCGGCATCGGTGACGCCCTCGGCGGTCTCTTCGGCGACAAGTCCAAGGACGACTCCTCGGCGTCGCCGAGCCCGTCGGCGTCCGAGCCGGCCTCGCCGAGCCCTTCGCCGTCCGCGTCCAAGGACTCCGGCTCCGCCACCGACAAGGTCACCAAGCCGGTCACGGACACGGTGGGCGGCCTCAAGGACGGCGCGGACAAGGCCGGGGACGCCGTCAAGAACGGGTCGAAGACGGTCAACGACACCGTCCACGGCGCGGTGGGCGCGGCGGACAACGCCCTGCCCGGCGGCGGCCTGGACGGCAAGGACGCCGACGGGAAGAAGTCCTTCCCCTGCGTCGTCGAGAACAAGCAGAAGGGCAAGGCCGAGCAGACGCCCGCCACCCTGCCCGACGACCCCTGGCACCTGGAGTCCAGCGCGCTCACCCTGCGCGGCCTGAACTACGAGGGCGTCGTCAACGTCCAGACCCAGAACGGCCACACCAAGCAGGCCCTGAAGTTCACCGCCGACAGCGTCGACATCGGCGATCTGCACCAGATCGTCGACGACCCGACGTCCGGCAAGCACTACCACGTCCAGGGCGCACCGGGCTCGACGTCCACGATCCGCGGCGGCAAGGTGACCATGTACACCGAGCGGCTGCAGGGCAACCTCTTCGGTCTGATCCCGATCGTCTTCGACCCCGAGCACCCGCCGCCGATCAACGTCCCGTTCGCCTACTTCACCAAGGTGAAGATCGACCAGGCGGGCCAGTTCGGCGGCAACCTCCACATCCCGGGTCTGCACCAGTCGATCACGGACTGAGGATCACCGGCGCGGGCCGGGATCACCGGCCCTTCCGGGA
Source organism: Streptomyces lydicus (assembly GCF_004125265.1). Lineage (GTDB taxonomy): Bacteria > Actinomycetota > Actinomycetes > Streptomycetales > Streptomycetaceae > Streptomyces > Streptomyces lydicus_C. The sequence goes on along the minus strand of NZ_RDTE01000003.1, from coordinate 2,751,552 downwards.
GCCGCAGAAAACGGCGGTGGGCCGTCCCCTTCCGGGGGCGGCCCACCGCCGTTTCGTGCGCCGGGGCGTCAGGCCTGCTCGCCGCCGAGGCGGTGCACCCGGACCATGTTGGTGGTGCCGGGGACGCCGGGGGGCGAACCGGCGGTGATCAGCATGGTGTCGCCCTGGCTGTAGCGCTTGAGCTTGAGCAGCTCGGCGTCCACCAGGTCGACCATCGCGTCGGTGTTGTCGACGTGCGGCACGACGAAGGCGTCGACGCCCCAGCTCAGCGTGAGCTGGTTGCGGGTGGACGTCTCGGTGGTGAAGGCCAGGATGGGCTGGGCCGCGCGGTAGCGGGAGAGGCGGCGGGCGGTGTCACCGGACTTGGTGAAGGCGATCAGCGCCTTGCCGTCCAGGAAGTCCGCCATCTCGCACGCCGCGCGGGCCACCGAACCGCCCTGCGTCCGCGGCTTCTTGCCGGGCACCAGCGGCTGCAGGCCCTTGGAGAGCAGCTCCTCCTCGGCCGCCTCGACGATCTTCGACATCGTCTTGACGGTCTCGATCGGGTAGGCGCCGACGGACGACTCGGCGGAGAGCATCACCGCGTCGGCGCCGTCGAGGATGGCGTTGGCGACATCGGACGCCTCGGCGCGGGTCGGCCGGGAGTTGGTGATCATGGACTCCATCATCTGGGTCGCCACGATCACCGGCTTGGCGTTCCTGCGGCACAGCTCCACCAGGCGCTTCTGCACCATCGGGACCTTCTCCAGCGGGTACTCCACCGCCAGGTCACCACGGGCGACCATGACGGCGTCGAAGGCCATCACGACCTCCTGCATGTTGGCGACCGCCTGCGGCTTCTCGACCTTGGCGATGACCGGGACCCGGCGGCCCACCTCGTCCATGACGCGGTGCACGTCCTGGACGTCCTTGGCGTCCCGCACGAAGGACAGCGCGACCATGTCGCAGCCCATCCGCAGGGCGAACTTGAGGTCTTCGATGTCCTTCTCGGACAGCGCGGGGACGTTCACCGCCGCGCCGGGCAGGTTGATGCCCTTGTGGTCGGAGATCACCCCGCCCTCGATGACGATGGTGCGCACCCGCGGGCCGTCGACCTCGACGACCTGCAGGGCGACATTGCCGTCGTTGATCAGGACCGGGTCGCCCTTGGACACATCGCCGGGCAGGCCCTTGTAGGTCGTACCGCAGATGGTCCGGTCGCCGGGGACGTCCTCGGTGGTGATGACGAACTCGTCGCCGCGCACCAGCTCCACCGGGCCGTCGGCGAAGGTCTCCAGACGGATCTTGGGCCCCTGCAGGTCGGCCAGCACGCCGACCGCGCGACCGGTCTCCTCGGAGGCCTTGCGGAGGCGGTGGTACCGCTCCTCGTGCTCCGGCTGGGTCCCGTGGCTCATGTTGAAACGGGCCACATTCATACCGGCCTCGATCAGCGTCTTCAGCTGGTCGAAGGAGTCGACGGCGGGGCCCAGGGTGCAGACGATTTTGGAACGGCGCATGGGCGGAATCCTATCGGTTTGTTTAGCGGCGGAATATTTCGGTAGGCGGAAACACCGAGACCTAGGCGCTGACCAGGGCGTATGTCTGCTGAGCGATCTCCAGCTCCTCGTCCGTGGGCACCACGGCGACCGCGACCCGGGCGTACTCCGGCGAGATCAGCCGGGGCTCGTCGGACCGTACGGCGTTGAGCGAAGCGTCCACGGCCAGCCCCATCTCCTCCAGACCGGCGACGGCGGCCTCGCGCACCGGGGCGGCGTTCTCCCCGACGCCCGCGGTGAACGCCACCGCGTCGACCCGGCCGAGCACCGCGCTGTAGGCGCCGATGTACTTCTTCAACCGGTGGATGTAGATGTCGAAGGCGAGCGCGGCACGCTCGTCACCCTCGTCGATCCGGCGCCGGATCTCCCGCATGTCGTTGTCGCCGCACAGCCCGATCAGCCCGCTCTTCTTGTTGAGCAGGGTGTCGACCTCGTCCTCCGACATCCCCGCCACCCGCTTGAGGTGGAAGGTGACCGCCGGGTCGATGTCGCCCGAGCGGGTGCCCATGACCAGGCCCTCCAGCGGGGTCAGCCCCATCGAGGTGTCCACACAGCGGCCGCCGGCCACCGCCGAGGCGGAGGCGCCGTTGCCCAGGTGCAGCACGATGACATTGACCTCGGAGGGGTCCTTGCCCAGCAGCGCCGCGGTCTTGCGGGAGACATAGGCGTGCGAGGTGCCGTGGAAGCCGTAGCGGCGGATGCGGTGCGCGTCGGCGGTCTCCACGTCGATCGCGTAGCGGGCCGCGTGCTCCGGCATCGTGGTGTGGAAGGCGGTGTCGAAGACCGCGACCTGCGGCAGGTCGGGGCGCAGCGCGCGGGCGGTGCGGATGCCGGTGAGGTTGGCCGGGTTGTGCAGCGGGGCGACCGGCACCAGCCGCTCGATCTCCTTCAGCACCGCGTCGTCGATCACGGTCGGCTCGGTGAACTGCAGCCCGCCGTGCACCACCCGGTGCCCGATCGCGGCCAGCTCGGGGGAGTCGAGGCCGAGCCCGTCGGCGGCCAGCTCCGCGGCGACGGCCTTCAGCGCGGCCTCGTGGTCGGCGATCTGCCCTTCGGTCTCGCGCTTGTCGCCCCCGGCGGCGAGCGGGGTGTGGGCCAGGCGCGACGTCTCCTCGCCGATCCGCTCGACCAGACCGACGGCGAGCCTGGTGGCGTCGGTCATGTCGAGCAGCTGGTACTTCAGCGAGGAGGAGCCGGAGTTGAGGACGAGGACGCGGGTGCCGGTGGCAGTCATGGAGCGCTTTCCGATGGGGGGCGGGGACGGGGGAGCGGCCGGGTCAGGAGGTGGGGCCGGCGCCGGGGCGGGCGCCCTGTGCCTGGACGGCCGTGATGGCCACGGTGTTCACGATGTCCTGGACCAGAGCGCCGCGCGAGAGGTCGTTGACCGGCTTGCGCAGCCCCTGCAGGACCGGGCCGACGGCGACCGCACCGGCCGAGCGCTGCACGGCCTTGTAGGTGTTGTTGCCGGTGTTGAGGTCCGGGAAGATCAGCACGGTGGCCTTGCCGGCCACGTCGGAGTCGGGGAGCTTGGTCTGCGCGACCGCCGCGTCCACCGCCGCGTCGTACTGGATCGGGCCCTCGACCAGCAGGTCGGGGCGCAGCTCGCGGACGATCTCGGTGGCCTTGCGGACCTTGTCGACGTCCGCGCCCGAGCCGGAGGTGCCGGTGGAGTACGACAGCATCGCGATCCGCGGCTCGACGCCGAACTGGGCGGCGGTGGCGGCCGACTGGATGGCGATGTCCGCCAGCTGTTCGGCGTCCGGGTCCGGGTTGACCGCGCAGTCGCCGTAGACCAGGACCCGGTCGGCCAGGCACATGAAGAACACCGAGGACACGATCTGGGCGCCCGGCCTGGTCTTGATGATCTCGAAGGCGGGCCGGATGGTGGCGGCGGTGGAGTGCACCGCGCCGGAGACCATGCCGTCTGCCAGGCCCTCCTGGACCATCAGGGTGCCGAAGTAGGAGACGTCCGCGACCACGTCGAAGGCCAGCTCGATGCTGACGCCCTTGTGGGCGCGCAGCGCGGCGTAGCGCTCGGCGAACCGCTCGCGCAGCTCGGAGGTCTGCGGGTCGATGATCTGGGCGCCGGTCAGGTCGATGGCCAGGTCGGCGGCGCGCTTGAGGATCGGCTCCTCGGCGCCCAGCAGCGTCAGGTCGCAGACGTCGCGGCGCAGCAGCACATCGGCGGCCCGCAGCACCCGCTCCTCGTCCCCCTCGGGGAGGACGACCCGGCGGCGGCCGGAGCGGGAGCGCTCGATCAGTTCGTGCTCGAACATCATGGGCGTGACCCGGCCGGAGCGGGCGACGGAGATGCGGTTCGTCAGCTCCACGGTGTCCACATGCCGCTCGAACAGGCCGAGCGCGGTCTCCGCCTTGCGCGGCGAGGCGGCGTTCAGCTTGCCCTCGATCGCGAACAGCTCGCCCGCGGTCGGGAAGGAGCCGCCGGGCACGGAGACCACCGGGGTGCCGGGGGCGAGCCGGGCGGCCAGCGCCATGATGTCGGGGCCGGGCCGCTCGTCCAGGGTGAGCAGCACACCGGCGATCGGCGGGGCACCGGCGCTGTGCGCGGCGAGCGAGCCGATGACCAGGTCCGCCCGGTCTCCGGGGGTCACCACGAGCGCGCCGGGGGTCAGCGCCTTGAGGAAGGTCGGCAGCATGGCGCCGCCGAAGACGAAGTCCCTGGCGTCCCTGGCGAGGCCCGAGTCGTCGCCGAGCAGCACCTCGGCACCGAGGGTGTGCACGATCTGGCCGACGGTCGGCGCGGAGAGCGAGCCGTCCTCGGGGAGCGCGTAGCAGGGCACGGGGAGCCGGGCGGAGAGCCGGTCGACGACCGCCTCGCGGATTTCGGGGGCCACCCGGTTGACGACCACGGCCACGACATCGCAGCCCAGCGAGTGGTAGGCGCCGTAGGCGTTGCGGGCCTCGGCGCGTACGGACTCCGCCTCCTGGCCCTGGCCGCCGACGACGGCCAGCACGGCGGCGCCGAATTCGTTGGCGAGCCGGGCGTTGAGGTTCAGCTCGGCCGGGAGGCTGGTGGCGGCGAAGTCCGAGCCGAGGACCAGGACGTACTCGTAGTCCCTGGCCACGGCGTGAAAGCGGTCGACGAGCCGGGAGACCAGCTCGTCGGTGCCGCGTTCGGCCTGGAGGGCGGAGGCCTCCTCGTAGCTGAGGCCGTACACGGTGTCGGGGGACTGGGTGAGCCGGTAGCGGGACCGCAGCAGGTCGAACAAGCGGTCGGGTCCGTCGCTGTGGGTCAGCGGGCGGAAGACCCCCACCCGGTCGACATGGCGGGTCAGCAGCTCCATGACCCCCAGCTCGACGACCTGGCGGCCGTCGCCGCGGTCGATACCGGTCACGTACACGCTCCGCGTCACGTGCGCTCTCCGATCCCCTCGATGGTCACAAGGTCAAAATAAGTCGTTATTGTGGGCGTGCCCCTCTTGACAATACCTATGCGTGTAGCTAAGTCGCTCTCCCAGTTTCCCTTGCGGAGTCCGTGCGAGGACAGTGGGGGTGAGGTCCGTGGCGAGGGAGGGCGGGCCGGCCCGTGAAACAATCGGACCGGCTCACACGAACCGACAGCGAGCACAGGAGACCCAGCACGATGCGTATCGGAGTCCTCACCGCAGGCGGCGACTGTCCTGGTCTGAACGCTGTGATCCGGTCTGTTGTCCACCGTGCCCTCACCGGGCACGGCGACGAGGTCATCGGTTTCGAGGACGGCTTCAAGGGGCTGCTCGAAGGCCGCTACCGCAAGCTCGACCTGGAGGCGGTCAGCGGCATCCTGGCCCGCGGTGGCACCATCCTCGGCTCGTCCCGGCTGGAGCGCAACCGGCTCCGGGAGGCCTGCGAGAAGTCCAAGGACCTCTCCAAGGACTACGGCATCGACGTCCTGATCCCGATCGGCGGCGAGGGCACCCTCACCGCCGCCCGGATGCTGGCGGACGCCGGGATGCCGGTCGTCGGCGTCCCCAAGACCATCGACAACGACATCTCCTCCACCGACCGCACCTTCGGCTTCGACACCGCCGTCGGCGTCGCGACGGAGGCGATCGACCGCCTCAAGACCACCGCGGAGTCGCACCAGCGCGTCATGGTCGTCGAGGTGATGGGCCGGCACGCCGGCTGGATCGCGCTGGAGTCCGGGATGGCCGGCGGCGCCCACGGCATCTGCCTGCCGGAGCGCCCCTTCGACGTGAACGACCTGGTCACGATGGTCGAGGAGCGCTTCGCCCGGGGCAAGAAGTTCGCGGTGGTCTGTGTCGCCGAGGGCGCCCACCCGGCCGAGGAGACCATGGACTACAAGAAGGGCGCGATCGACCAGTTCGGCCACGAGCGGTTCACCGGCATCGGCAACCACCTCGCCGTCGAGCTGGAGAAGCGCCTCGGCAAGGAGGCCCGCCCGGTCATCCTCGGCCACGTCCAGCGCGGCGGCACCCCCACCGCGTACGACCGGGTGCTCGCCACCCGCTTCGGCTGGCACGCCGTCGAGGCCGCGCACCGCGGTGACTTCGGCCGGATGACCGCGCTGCGCGGCACCGACATCACGATGGTGCCGCTGCACGAGGCGGTCACCGAACTCAAGACGGTGCCCGCGTGGCGGATGGACGAGGCCGAGTCGGTCTTCTGAGCCCGCTGGGTCCCGCACACACCAACGGCGGCGCGCCTGTCCTCGGTCGAGGGCAGGCGCGCCGCCTGTGTGGGGGGTGGCGGTCAGGCGGTCACTGTGCGCCGATGGCCTCCAGCATGTTCAGCCGGGCCGCCCGGCGGGCCGGCCAGAGGGCGGCCAGCACCCCCACGGCCGCCGCGATCAGTACGAACAGCGCGAGCCGGCCCCAGGGCAGCAGCAGCTCGTAGGTGGGCAGGCCCTGGCTGACCAGGTGGCCGGTGGCCCAGGAGAGGAAGACGCCCACCGCGATGCCCAGGCCCGCGCCGAACAGCGCGATGACCACCGACTCCAGCCGGACCATCTGCTTGATGCCGCTGCGGGCCAGGCCGATCGCCCGCAGCATCCCGATCTCGCGGGTCCGCTCGAAGACCGACATGGCGAGGGTGTTGACGACGCCCACCACCGCGATGATGACGGCCATGCCCAGCAGCCCGTAGGAGACGTTGAGCACCATGTCGATGTTCGCGGCGTTCTCCTTGCGCAGGTCGTCATGGTCCTGGACCTTCAGCAGCGGGCTGTCGCCGAGGGTGTGCCGGATCTGCTTCGCCAGCCCCTGAGACGGACCGTCCTGGGCCTTCACCAGCAGTGTCTCGACCTTCGGCTGGAACTGGTGCGGCGCCACCAGTGAGGCGGTGCCGATCGAGTCGCCGAGAAGCTGGTTGTCCACGTAGATTCCGACGATCTTGAGCTTCGCCTTCTTCTTGTCGAAGAAGGTGGCGTCCAGGGTGTCGCCGGTGTGCCAGCCCTTCATCTTGGCCATCTCCTGGGAGACCGCGATGTCGTTGCCGCCGGCGCCCTTCAACGAACCGCTGGTGAAGTCCAGTTGGGTGACCTTGTCGATCGTGTTGAGGTCGGTGCCCTTCAGGCCCATGGTGGAATTCGGGGTCTGGAAGCCCGCATCGCGCAGCGGAGCCGCCGCCCCGACGCCCGGGAGATCCGCCACCTTCTGCGACAGCTCGGGGTCCAGACCGGTGAACGTCGTGGTCCCGATCTTGTAGTCGGCCTTCAGCCCCTGGGCCGTCATCTTGTCCATGGCCTGCCCGGCCGAGTTCCCGACCACCGTCATACCGGTGATCAGGGTGAGGCCGATCATCAGCGCCGAGGCGGTCGCCGCCGTACGGCGGGGGTTGCGCAGCGTGTTCTCCTTGGCCAGCTTGCCGCTGATGCCGAAGAGCCGGGTGGTGACGATGCCCGCCAGTGAGACCAGGGGCCGGGACAGCAGCGGCGCGAGGATGATGACGCCGGTCAGCGTCAGCATTCCGCCCACCATCGCGATCGGCATGTCGTCGGTCTTCTCCAGCGTGGAGACGTAGAACATGGTCGCGACACCGAGACCGGTGACGATCGCGCCGAGGGAGTTGCGGATCACCAGGCTGCGCAGCGCCGGCGGCGCCTCGACGGTGTTGAGCGCCTCCACCGGGGCGATCTTCGCCGCCTTGCGGGACGGCAGCCAGGCGGCCAGTACGGTCACCACGACGCCCACGCCCAGCGCGGAGAGCACCGCGGCCGGGCTGATGACGACCGGTCCGTCCGGGAAACCCGCGCCATTCGCTTCGAGCACCGCCCGCAGGCCCACGGCGAGGCCGATGCCCAGCGCGAATCCGACGGCCGACGAGATCAGGCCCAGCAGGGCCGCCTCCGCGAGGACCGAGCGCACGACCTGACGGCGGGAGGCGCCGATCGCGCGCATCAGGGCGATCTCCCGGCTGCGCTGGGAGATCAGCATGGTGAAGGTGTTGGCGATGATGAAGACGCCGACGAACAGCGCGATCCCGGCGAAGGTCAGCAGCGTCTGGGTCAGGGCCTTGTTCTGGCCGGCGACCATCCGGGACTGCTCGGCGGCGAGCGCGGTGCCGCTGGTCGCCGTGGCGCGGTTCTTGGGCAGCACCTCGCGGACCTTGGCGGTCAGTGCCTGCTGATCGGCGCCGGGCGCGGCACCGATCACCAGCTCGTCGAACTGGCCGGGGTGCAGGAACAGCTTCTGCGCGGTGGCGGTGTCGAAGAGCGTCAGGCTGCCGCCCGCGGTCACCTGCGGGTCGTCGGTGGTGACGATGCCGACCAGCCGCTTCGTCAGCACCGGGCCGTCGGTGGCGAGCCGCACGGAGTCACCGATCTTGTGGCCGGACGCCTTCGCGGTCGCCTCGTCCAGCGCGATCTCGTCGTCGGCGGTCGGTCCGCGGCCCTGCATCAGCGGGTAGCGGGCGTCGTAGCCGTCCTTGTCCGGCTGGAAGTTGGCGGCGAGGTTCTGCCAGTCGTTGCCGAGCGGCACATTGTCCGGGCCGGCGACGGTGGCCGTGCCGTTGACATTGCGGCGTACGGACTGCACGCCGGGCAGCGCGCGAATGGTGTCCGCCAGCTTTTCGTCGACAAGGGTGGTCCGCTTGCCGTCCTTGCCGACGTCCGGGGTGTCGTCGGCGGCCTGGGCCTGGACGGAGACGGCCACCCCGTCGAGGTTCTTCTCGGACGCCTTCTGGACGGCCGAGCTGACGGTGTCACTGAAGATGAGGGTGCCGGCGACGAAGGCGACGCCGAGCAGCACCGCGAGCGCGGTCATCATCAATCGGGCTTTGTGCGCAAGGACATTGCGCAGGGCGGTTCGCAGCATGGTGGTGGTGTCAGTCCTGGTCCGGTGGCTCGGGATGAAGGGCAGCGCGCCCGGGAGCGCGGTGGTGCGGTGTGCCGGGCGTCAGCGCGTACGGCCCTTGGCGTCGAACAGCCGCATCCGGTCCAGGACGGCGTCCGGGGTCGGCTCGTACAGCTCCTCGACGATCCGGCCGTCCGCGAGGAAGACCACCCGGTCCGCATAGCCCGCGGCGACCGGGTCGTGGGTGACCATCACGACCGTCTGCTGCATCGCCTGCACGGACTCCCGCAGGAAGCCCAGCACTTCGGCGCCCGAGCGGGAGTCGAGGTTGCCGGTCGGCTCGTCCGCGAAGATGATCTCCGGCTGGGCGGCCAGCGCGCGGGCGACCGCGACGCGCTGCTGCTGGCCGCCGGAGAGCTGGGCCGGCCGGTGCGCGAGCCGGCCGGACAGGCCGACGGTCTCGATCACGGCGTTCAGCCATTCCTTGTCGGGCTTGCGGCCCGCGATGTCCATCGGCAGGGTGATGTTCTCCAGCGCGCTCAGCGTCGGCAGCAGGTTGAACGCCTGGAAGATGAAGCCGATCTTGTCCCGGCGCAGCCGCGTCAGCTGCTTGTCGCCCAGCGAGGACAGCTCCACGTCGCCGATCCGGGCCGAGCCGGACGAGATCGTGTCCAGCCCGGCCATGCAGTGCATCAGCGTCGACTTGCCGGAGCCGGACGGACCCATGATCGCGGTGAACTTGGCCTTGCCGAACTCGACCGAGACGGAGTCCAGCGCGACCACACGGGTCTCCCCCTGGCCGTAGACCTTGCTCAGATCCGTGGCACGGGCGGCGACGGCACCGCCGGCGCGGGCGGGGGCGGGGGAACCGGGAAAACCCGGAAAGGCGGCCGGGTGGGACACGGGGAACTCCTGGAGAGGGACGGACGTTTCGATGTCCCCATTCTCGAAGGCGCACCCCGGCCGGCACCTCGGCCGCAAGGACCGAAAGCCGCACCGGCCGGAAGTCCTATCCGTGGGCCCGGCGTCACTCTCTGGACGGACGGCCGTCCGACCTGGGACCGACGGGGCGTCTCGGGGTGACCCTCGGGGATGACCCTGACCTCCCGGTGTCACCGGGGTCGCGGCCGGTCAGTGGCCCGACCACCGGTAGCGCAACTCGGGGCGGCCGACCTGGCCGTACTGGGGAGCGCGGGCGGCCCGGCCGCTCTCCACCAGATGTTCGAGATAACGGCGGGCGGTGATCCGGGAGATGCCCACATCGGCGGCCGCCTCGGTCGCCGTCAGCCCGCTCCCCGCGGCCCGCAGCACATCGGTGACGGCCCGCAGGGTGGCCGCGGTCAGCCCCTTGGGCAGCGCCGCCGGACGCGGTGCGCGCAGCGCCGCGATCGCCCGGTCCACCTCGTCCTGCCCGCTGGCCTCGCCGGTGGTGGCGCGGAACTGTGCATAGCGGGTGAGCCGGTCGCGCAGGGTGGCGAAGGTGAAGGGCTTCAGCACGTACTGCACCACGCCCAGCGAGACGCCCTCGCGCACCATCGCCAGATCCCGGGCGGAGGTGACCGCGATGATGTCGGCGGTGTGGCCGGCCGCGCGCAGCGTCCGCACCAGCTGCAGCCCGTGGCCGTCCGGCAGATAGAGGTCGAGCAGCAGCAGATCGACGGGGTGCGCGTCGAGATGGCGGCGGGCGTCGCCGCCGGAGTGCACGGTGCCGGAGACCGTGAAGCCGGGCACCCGCCCCACGTACAGGGCGTGTGCGTCGGCGGCGACCGGATCGTCCTCGACGACGAGGACCCGGATGTCGGAGGGGGTCACCGGCCGCATCCTCTCGCACCGGGACAGGCCCTGGCCCCGCTCATGCCGGCGCGCCCGTCCGCAGCGGCAGCCGTACGGTGAACCGCGCGCCGCCTTCGGGTGCCCGGTCCAGGGTGACGGTGCCGCCGTTGCGGCGCACCGCCTGCTGGACCAGGGCCAGGCCAAGACCGCGGCCCCGGGCGGGCGCGGCCGGGCTCTGCTTGGTGCTCCAGCCCCGCCGGAAGATCTCCTCGGCGGCATCCGCGGACACCCCTGGGCCGCTGTCGGCCACCCGCAGCAGCAGCTCGCCGCCGTCCGCCCGCGCGGTGACGTGCACCCGCGGCGGCCCGGCGGCGGTCTGCTCCCGGGTGGGTGCGGCGGCGTCGAGGGCGTTGTCGAGGAGGTTGCCCAGCACCGTCACCAGGTCGCGGGCCGGCAGGCCGGGCGGCAGCAGCCCGTCGTCGATCCGGCTGTCGGGGGTCAGGGTCAGTTCGACGCCCCGCTCGTTGGCCTGCGCGGCCTTGCCGAGCAGCAGCGCGGCGAGCACCGGTTCGGCGACCGCGCCCACGACCCGGTCGGTCAGCGCCTGGGCCAGCTCCAGCTCCGCGGTCGCGAACTCCACGGCCTCCTCGGCCCGCCCCAGCTCGATCAGCGAGACCACGGTGTGCAGCCGGTTCGCGGCCTCGTGGGCCTGTGAGCGCAGCGCCTCGGTGAAGCCGCGGACCGAGTCCAACTCCCCGGACAGCGCCTGGAGTTCGGTGTGATCGCGCAGGGTGACCACACTGCCGCGCCGCTCCCCGCCGGAGACCGGTGCGGAGTTGACCACCAGCACCCGTTCGCGGGTCAGCTGGAGTTCGTCGACGCGGGGGCCGGGCGCCACCAGCGCCTCGGTCAGCGGCTCCGGCAGGCCCAGCTCGGTGACCAGGCGGCCCACCGCGTCGTCCGACAGCCCCAGCAGCTCCCGCCCGCCGTCGTTGATCAGGGCGACCCGGCGCTGCCCGTCGAGCATCAAGAGCCCCTCGCGCACGGCGTGCAGCGCGGCCTGGTGGTACTCGTGCATCCGGCTGAGCTCCGCCGCGTTCATCCCATGGGTGTGCCGGCGCAGCCGGGCATTGATCACATACGTCCCCAGGCCGCCGAGCGCCAGCGCCCCCGCGGCCACGCCCACCAGCGCCAGGACCTGGTTGCGCAGCTGCTCACTGATCGTCTCGATGGTGATCCCGGAGCTGACCAGGGCCGTGATCCGGCCGCCGCGCTGTGGATCACGGACCGGCGCGACGACCCGTACGGACGGGCCGAGCACCCCCATGTGCGTCTCGGGGAAGACCCTGCCGTGCAGCGCCGGGCCGATGTGCCCCAGGTACTTCTTGCCGATCGCGGACGGCTCGGGGTGCGTCCAGCGGGTCCCGTCCGGGGCCATCACCACCACGAAGTCGACCCCGGCGTCGTGCCGCAGCCGCTCGCTGTACGGCTGGAGCGCGGCCGTCGGGTCCGTGGTGCGCGCGGCGGCCACCACCGCGGGGGAGTCGGCGACGGCGGTGGCGGCGGCCGTCGCCTGCCGCCGTGCGGTCTCCTCCGCCTGCCGTCCCGCGCTGAGGTACGCGAAGAGCACGCAGCCCACGACGACCACCGCCACCAGCACCACCTGCATGGCGAAGAGCTGCCCGGCGAGGCTGCGCGGAGGGCGCAGATGCCGGGACGGGCGGGGGCGGGGGAGTCGCATACAGAACAGTCTGCACGGTCACTTTCACCACCGTCCGGGCGGTCACTTTTACGTGAACGAAATGTACGCAAGGGTGACGGGCGCCACAGCGGCGTGCATAGTCGCCGGAACTTGTTGTGTGACAGAGCCGCAGATCAGCGCACAGCCGTAGACCGAGGAGACAGCCGTGGCTGCACAGACCCCGTTGTCCGGGGGCACCGCCGAGGAGACCGCGCCGGCGAAGCGGGACCGGACCCACTTCCTCTACATCGCCGTGATCGGGGCGGTACTGCTCGGCATCGTCGTGGGCTTCGCCGCCCCCGGTGTCGCCGTCCAGCTCAAGCCGCTCGGCACCGGGTTCGTGAACCTGATCAAGATGATGATCGCGCCGGTCGTCTTCTGCACCATCGTGCTGGGCGTCGGCTCGGTGCGGAAGGCCGCCAAGGTCGGCGCGGTCGGCGGACTGGCCCTCGGCTACTTCATGGTGATGTCCACCGTGGCGCTGGCCATCGGCCTGGTGGTCGGCAACCTGCTGGACCCCGGCTCCGGCCTCCACCTGACCGAGAGCGTCCGGCACGCGGGCCACGCCCAGGCCGGGGGCGCCGCGGAGTCGCTGTCCGACTTCCTGCTCGGCATGATCCCCACCACCCTGGTCTCCGCCTTCACCCAGGAGCAGGTGCTCCAGACGCTGCTGGTGGCGCTGCTGGTCGGCTTCGGACTGCAGGCGCTGGGCGCGGCGGGCGAGCCGGTGCTGCGCGGGGTCGGGCACCTCCAGAAGCTGGTCTTCCGGGTGCTGTCCATGATCATGTGGGCGGCGCCGGTGGGCGCCTTCGGTGCCATCGCGGCGGTGGTCGGCGAGACCGGTGTGGACGCACTGAAGTCCCTGGCCGTCATCATGATCGGCTTCTACACCACCTGTGTGCTGTTCGTGATCGTGGTGCTCGGCACGCTGCTCCGGCTGATCGCCAAGGTCAATGTCTTCCAGCTGCTGAAGTACCTCGGCCGGGAGTTCCTGCTGATCCTGTCCACCTCCTCCTCGGAGTCGGCGCTGCCCCGGCTGATCGCGAAGATGGAGCACCTGGGCGTCAGCAGGCCGGTGGTCGGCATCACCGTCCCCACCGGCTACAGCTTCAACCTCGACGGCACCGCCATCTACCTGACGATGTCCTCGCTGTTCGTGGCCGAGGCGATGGGCAAGCCGCTGCCGCTCGGCCAGCAGATCTCGCTGCTGGTGTTCATGGTCATCGCGTCGAAGGGCGCGGCGGGCGTCACCGGCGCGGGCCTTGCGACCCTGGCCGGCGGCCTGCAGTCGCACCGCCCCGAACTGGTCGACGGCGTGGGCCTGATCGTCGGCATCGACCGCTTCATGAGCGAGGCGCGCGCCCTGACCAACTTCGCCGGCAACGCGGTGGCCACCATCCTGATCGGCACCTGGACCAAGGAGATCGACAACGCCCGGGTGGCCGAGGTGCTGGCCGGCCGGGCGCCGTTCGACGAGAAGACGATGTCCGACGACGCCGCCGCGGAGCCGGCCGCCCCGGAGGTCGTCGGGCCGCGGGACGGCGAGGCGGCGAAGGCGTCCGCCGAGGTCTGATCACGGGCCGGGGGAAGGCCGAGGGGGCGGGTGCCGGATGCGGCGCCCGCCCCCTCGCTGCGACCGGCGGACGCGGCGCCCGTCCCTCTCGGGCCCGTAGCCTGCGGCGGTCAGGCCGGCCGCAGCCAGAGCGTGGCCAGCGGGGGGAGGACGGGGGAGACGGAGGCGGTGCGGCCGTTCCAGGGGGTCGGTTCGGTCTTGAGGAGGGCGGGGTTGGTGATGCCGCTGCCGCCGTAGCGCGGATCGTCGGTGTTGAGCACTTCCCGCCAGGCGGGGATGTGGTCGGGCGCGCCTAGCCGGTAGGCATGGCGGACGACGGGGGAGAAGTTGGTGACCGAGATCAGCGGCGAGCCGTCGGCGGCGAAGCGCAGGAAGGAGAAGACGTTGTCCTCGCGCGCGTCGCCGTCGATCCAGGAGAAGCCGGCCGGGTCGGTGTCGCGCTCCCACAGCGCGGGGGTGGCGGCGTAGCGGCGGTTCAGCTCGCGGACCAGGTCGCGTACGCCCCGGTGGTCGGGCTCCGCCTCGTACGACGGGTCGAGCAGCCACCAGTCCGGTCCGTGGCTCTCCGCCCACTCCGCCCCCTGGGCGAACTCCTGCCCCATGAAAAGGAGTTGCTTGCCGGGATGGGCCCACATGAACCCGAGGTAGGCCCGGTGGTTCGCCCGCTGCTGCCACCAGTCACCGGGCATCTTCGACACCAGCGCCCGCTTGCCGTGCACCACCTCGTCGTGGGAGATCGGCAGGACGTAGTTCTCGGAGTAGGCGTAGATCATCGAGAAGGTCATCTCGCCGTGGTGGTACTTGCGGTGCACCGGCTCCTTGGAGGCATAGCCGAGGGAGTCGTGCATCCAGCCCATGTTCCACTTCAGCCCGAAGCCCAGACCGCCGAAGCCGCCGGGGCCGACGTGGTGGGTGGCGCGGGTGACGCCGTCCCAGGCGGTGGACTCCTCGGCGATGGTCACGGCGCCGGGGCAGCGGCGGTAGACGGTCGCGTTCATCTCCTGGAGGAAGGCCACCGCATCGAGGTTCTCCCGGCCGCCGTGGACGTTCGGGGTCCAGCCGCCGTCCTCGCGCGAGTAGTCCAGGTAGAGCATCGAGGCGACGGCGTCCACCCGCAGGCCGTCGATATGGAACTCCTCGCACCAGTACACGGCGTTGGCGACCAGGAAGTTGCGGACCTCGGTGCGGCCGTAGTCGAACTCCAGGGTGCCCCAGTCCGGGTGCGCGGCCCGTGCCGGGTCCTGGGGCTCGTAGAGCGGGCGGCCGTCGAACTCCGCCAGCGCCCAGTCGTCGCGCGGGAAGTGCGCCGGCACCCAGTCCATCAGCACGCCGATGCCGGCCCGGTGCAGGGCGTCGACCAGGAACCGGAAGTCGTCCGGGGTGCCCATCCTGGCGGTGGGCGCGTAGAACCCGGTCACCTGATAGCCCCACGAGCCGCCGAAGGGGTGCTCGGCGACCGGCATGAACTCGACGTGGGTGAAGCCCAGGTCCTTCACATAGGCGGGGAGCTGCACCGCGAGCTGCCGGTAGGTGAGGCCGGGGCGCCAGGAGGCCAGGTGCACCTCGTAGACGGAGAACGGCGCCTCGTGCACCGGCCGTTCGCCGCGCCGGCTCATCCAGTCGGCGTCCGTCCAGCGGTAGTGCGAGGCCTCCACGACCGAGGCGTTGGCGGGCGGGCATTCGGTCCGCCGGGCCATCGGGTCGGCGCGCACGGTCCGCGAGCCGTCCGGCCGGGTGATCTCGAACTTGTAGAGCTCGCCCTCGCCGATGCCCGGCAGGAAGAGCTCCCAGACACCCGAGGAGCCCAGCGAGCGCATCGGGTGACCGGTGCCGTCCCAGTAGTTGAAGTCGCCGACGACCCGTACGCCCCGGGCATTGGGCGCCCAGACGGTGAAGCGGGTACCACTCACCCCCTGGTGCTCCGTGATCCGCGCGCCGAGCGCCTGCCACAGCTGCTCGTGCCGGCCCTCGGCGAGCAGATGCAGGTCCAGTTCGCCGAGCGCGGGCAGGAAGCGGTAGGGGTCCGCCGCCGTCACGGTGGTGTCCCCGTAGTCGACCAGCAGCTCGTAGTCCGGGGCCGTGCGCAGCGGCAGCACCCCGGCGAACAGCCCGTCGCCCTCGGCGGCCAGGTCGGCGCGCAGCCCCTTCGCCAGGACCGTGACGCCCCGGGCGCAGGGCTTCAGGACCCGGATGAGCAGTCCGCCGCGGACCGGGTGGGCACCGAGCAGCCCGTGCGGATCGTGATGGGCACCGTCCAGGAGCCGGCCGCGGTCCTCGTCGGACAGCGGCGCGGCGGACCGGACCCCGTGGCTGCCGGTCGCCGACGGCGCCGGACGGGACGGGCCCGGGGGCGCGGCCGCCCGGCCGGGTGCCGCCGTCTCCCGGGGAGCGGACGGCCGGGTGGGCGAGGCGCCGGCCGCGGGACCGGCCGCGGGACCGGCGAAGGTGCCCCGCGCGGCCACCGCGGGTGCCACGGCCGGCGGCCCGGGCGTCGCCGCGCGGCCGGACCGCCCCGCCGCGCTGTCGTCGGCCGCGCCCGGAGCGGGCGTGGTGTCGGGGGTGGTGGGACGGGACGGCGGGCGGGCGGTCACGAGAGGCCTCCTGGGGGCGGGGCGGGGCGGTGCCGGGGGGGCGGTGCGTCGGTCGGGTGTCGGGGCGTAGGGGCGTACGCGCGACGGATCGGCGGGTTGGTGGGCGGCCCCTCACCCCCGGCCGTGGTCGGAGCCGGCGGACTCGGCTGACCCGGTGGACCCGGTGGACCCGGCTGACCCGGTGGACGCGGTGGACGCGGTGGACCCGGTGGACCCGGCTGACCCGGTGGACCCGGTGGACCCGCCCGGCCGGCTGTCCGCCCCCGGGGCCGGTTCCCCGCCCGCCGCCAGCCGCCGGATGGCGGCCATCGGGACGGACAGCCAGTCGGGCCGGTGCCGGGCCTCGTAGAGCACCTCGTAAACCGCCTTGTCGGTCTCGTAAGCGCGCATCAGTTCGGGCGCCGAGCGCGGATCGAGCCCGCCCGCCTCCGCATAGCCCCGGCAGTAGGCGTCACGGGTGCGCCGGGCCCACTCCAGCGACCAGGGGTCCCCGCCGGCCGGGCCGCTGCGCGCGGCGTAGTCGAAGGACCGCAGCATCCCCGCGAGGTCCCGCACCGCCGGCTGCAGGCGGCGCCGCTCGGCCAGCGGGCGGGCCGGTTCGCCCTCGAAGTCGATCAGCGACCAGCGGCCCTCGTCGGCGGAGCGCAGCGTCTGGCCCAGGTGCAGATCGCCGTGGATGCGCTGGGCGGCCCAGCTGCGGCCGTCGTGGCCGGTTGCTGCCAGCGCGTCGAAGGCGGTGCGCAGCCGGGCGCGGTAGGGCTGGAGTACGGGCACGGCGCGGGCGGTGGCGTCCAGCCGCTCGTGCATCTGGGTGGCGATCACCTCCAGCTGCGGGCGGCGCAGCTCGGTGGTCGGCAGCGTCTGGGCGAGTGCGGTGTGCACCTCGGCGGTGGCATGGCCGAGCGCCCGCGCCGAGCCGGTGAAGTCGGCCCGGACGGCCAGCGCGTTCAGCGCCAGCTGCCAGCCGTCCGCCGAGCCCGGCAGGAACGGCTGCAGCACGCCCAGCGTCGTCGCCTCGCCGCCCTCCACGGCGGCCGCCGACTCGTACCAGGCGGCGGGCGCGGGCACCCGCGGGCACTTGGCGTCCGCCAGCGCCCGTGGCAGCTCCAGATCCGGGTTGACCCCCGGCTCGATCCGCCGGAACACCTTTAGGATGAAGGAATCCCCGTAGACGATCGAGGAGTTGGACTGCTCGACGGCGATCGGCCGGCCCGGCAGCCCGGAGGGGATCTCGGCGTCGGGCTCCCGGCAAAAGCGCAGCGCCCCGAGCCGGCCCGGCACCCGCAGCCGCTCCAGCAGCAGCCCGCACAGCCGGTTGTCGAGCAGCGCGTCGTAGACGGTGCGACCGCGCAGCGGGCCGCCGCCGGGGCGGCCGATCACCGCGGGCGCCAGCTGTGGCGGCAGCGCCGGATGCACCCCCAGCAGGAGTTGGTAGCAGTCGCCGCCGACGGGCGTACGGCTCGGTGGCGCGCTCTGCTGGGCGCGGACGAGCAGGAGCAGCAGGCCGGGTGCGCTGCCGTCGGTGCACGGCAGCAGCTCGGTCGCCGAGAGCAGCGTGAAGCCGGTGATCAGCCGCCCCTTGCCGGCGAACCAGCGCTGGCTCGGCACCCATGCGGCGAGCAGCGGGGCCAGCGAGGACAGCAGGTCGGGGGCGGCGGCGAGCGGGCGGTGATCAGGGGTGTTGCGGGTGGCACGGGTCGAGGCGGTGTCCGACATGGCGTCGCGTCCTTTCCCCGGGCACACGACATATAGGGCAAAGTGTCCCGGAATACGGCCTTGACTGTGCGATGGCGCGGTGGGGGTACCCCCAGACGGAGGCTGCCGGTGAAGCACCCGGACGGGGGTCCGGAGGCGGACACCGGGCGAGCCCGTCCCTGCGGCAGCGGCGATTCCGGCGTGCCCTGCTCCGCTGCGCGGCGGATTCCCTCCCGGGCCGGGGGACCGGCGATGGCTCACCCGGCCCGTGCGGTAGTAGGGAGGGTGCCCGGGCGAAAGGTCAAAAAACGCCCGTACGCGCCAGGCGGCCGCGTACGGGCGTCTTGTCCGGCACCCGTGCCCGGTCAGGGCGCCGGACGCTAGCCGGAGTTTCTGCGCAGCCGGAACCAGTAGAACCCGTGGCCCGCGAGGGTCAGCAGGTACGGCAGCTCCCCGATGGCGGGGAAGCGGACGCCGCCGATGAGTTCCACCGGATGGCGGCCGCTGAACGACCGCAGGTCCAGCTCCGTGGGCTGGGCGAAGCGCGAGAAGTTGTGCACGCACAGCACCAGGTCGTCGTCCGCGCCACCGGCCCCCGGCGCCTCCCGCAGGAAGGCCAGCACCGCCGGGTTGGTGGAGGACAGCTCGGTGTAGCTGCCGAGCCCGAACGCGGGGTTCTGCTTGCGGATCTCGATCATCCGGCGGGTCCAGTGCAGCAGCGAGGACGGCGAACTCATCGCGGCCTCGACATTGGTGACCTGGTATCCGTAGACCGGATCCATGATCGTCGGCAGCGAGAGCCGGCCCGGGTCGCAGGAGGAGAACCCGGCATTGCGGTCCGGCGTCCACTGCATCGGCGTCCGCACCGCGTCGCGGTCGCCGAGCCAGATGTTGTCGCCCATGCCGATCTCGTCGCCGTAATAGAGGATCGGCGACCCCGGCAGGGACAGCAGCAGCGCGGTGAAGAGCTCGATCTGATTGCGGTCGTTGTCGAGCAGCGGGGCCAGCCGCCGGCGGATACCGATATTGGCGCGCATGCGCGGGTCCTTGGCGTACTCCGCGTACATGTAGTCGCGCTCTTCGTCCGTGACCATTTCGAGGGTCAGCTCGTCGTGGTTGCGCAGGAAGATGCCCCACTGGCAGCCGGACGGAATCGCCGGGGTCTTGGCGAGGATTTCCGACACCGGATAGCGCGATTCGCGGCGCACCGCCATGAAGATGCGCGGCATGACCGGGAAGTGGAAGGCCATATGGCATTCGTCGCCGCCGACGCCGTAATCGCCGAAGTAGTCGACGACGTCCTCCGGCCACTGATTGGCCTCGGCCAGCAGCACGGTGTCCGGGTAATGGGCGTCGATCTCCGCGCGGACCCGCTTGAGGAAGGCGTGTGAGGCCGGCAGGTTCTCGCAGTTGGTGCCCTCCTCGGCGTAGAGGTAGGGCACCGCGTCCAGCCGGAAGCCGTCGATCCCCAGGTCGAGCCAGAAGCGCAGGGCGGAGATCATCTCCTCCTGGACCGCCGGGTTCTCGTAGTTGAGATCCGGCTGGTGGGAGAAGAAGCGGTGCCAGAAGTACTGCTTGCGGACCGGGTCGAAGGTCCAGTTGGAGGCCTCGGTGTCGACGAAGATGATGCGGGCGTCGGCGTACTGCTTGTCGTCGTCGGCCCACATGTAATAGTCGCCGTACGGCCCCTCGGGGTCGGTGCGTGACTCCTGGAACCACGGGTGCTGGTCGCTGGTGTGGTTCATCACCATGTCGATGATCACCCGCATACCGCGGTGGTGCGCGGCGTCCACGAATTCCACGAAGTCGGCCAGATCGCCGAATTCGGGAAGCACTGCGGTGTAGTCGGCGACATCGTAACCGCCGTCCCGCAGGGGGGATTTGAAGAACGGCGGCAGCCAGAGGCAGTCCACCCCCAGCCATTGCAGATAGTCGAGTTTGGCCGTGATGCCCTTGAGGTCGCCGATGCCGTCGCCGTTGCTGTCCTGGAAGGAGCGCACCAGGACTTCGTAGAAGACGGCTCGTTTGAACCAGTCGGGATCGCGGTCCTTCGCCGGGGTGTCCTCGAAGGTGTCGGGGACAGGCTCATTGACGATCAATTGGGTGACCCTCCGATCGGTGAGGACGGTCGCAGCGACAGCACATGGGCGGGCGCGAGAGAGCGGCCCGGCTCCAGGCGCACATAGTTGTCCCTGCCCCAGTGGTAGGTGTCGCCGGTGAGCTCGTCGCGCACCGGAAAGGACTCGTGCCGGCCGAGGCCGAGTTCCGGCATGTCCAACGACACCGTCGCCTCGTGGGTGTGGTGCGGGTCGAGGTTGACCACCGTGAGCACCGTGTCGGCCCGGTCGCCGTGCCCCTCGTGCTTGGAGAAGGCGAGGACGGCGTCGTTGTCGACGTGGTGGAAGTGCAGGTTGCGCAGCTGCTGCAGGGCGGGGTGCCGGCGGCGGATGCGGTTGAGCGCGGTGATCAGGGGGGTGATGGTGCGTCCCTCCCTGGCCGCCGCATCCCACGCACGCGGCCTCAGCTGGTACTTCTCCGAGTCGAGGTACTCCTCGCTGCCGCGGCGCAGCGGCGTCGACTCGCACAGCTCGTAGCCGGCGTAGACGCCCCAGGTGGGGGAGAGGGTGGCGGCCAGGACCGCGCGTACCTCGAAGGCGGTACGGCCGCCCTCCTGGAGGTAGGCGTGCAGGATGTCCGGGGTGTTCACAAAGAAGTTGGGCCGCAGATAGCTCGCGCTCTCGCCGGACAGCTCGGTCAGGTACTCGGTCAGTTCCTGCTTGGTGTTGCGCCAGGTGAAGTAGGTGTACGACTGGTGGAAACCGATCCGGGCGAGGGTGTGCACCATGGCGGGGCGGGTGAAGGCCTCGGCGAGGAAGAGCACGTCCGGGTCGGTGCGGTTGATCTCACCGATCACCTTCTCCCAGAAGGCCACCGGTTTGGTGTGGGGGTTGTCCACCCGGAAGATCCGTACGCCCTTGGCCATCCAGAAGCGCAGCAGGCGCTCGGTCTCGCGGACCAGCCCGCGGAAGTCGGCGTCGAAGGCGATCGGGTAGATGTCCTGGTACTTCTTCGGCGGGTTCTCGGCGTAGGCGACCGAGCCGTCCGCGCGGCGGTGGAACCACTGCGGGTGCAGGGTGACCCAGGGGTGGTCGGGCGAGCACTGCAGCGCGAAGTCCAGCGCCACCTCCATCCGCAGCTCACGGGCGGTGCGGACGAAGTGGTCGAAGTCCTCGAAGGTGCCCAGGTCCGGGTGGAGGGCGTCATGGCCGCCGGCCGGCGAGCCGATGGCCCAGGGGGAGCCGACGTCGTCCGGGCCCGCCGACAGCGCATTGTTGGGGCCCTTGCGGAAGGAGGTGCCGATGGGGTGGACCGGCGGCAGATAGACCACGTCGAAGCCCATGGCGGCGACGGCCGGAAGCCGGTCGGCGGCGGTGCGCAGGGTCCCGCTGACGGCGGTGCCGTCCGGGGTCACGGTGGCGCCCTCGGAGCGCGGGAAGAGCTCGTACCACGAGCCGTACAGGGCCCGCCGGCGCTCCACGACCAGGGGCATCGGGCGCGAGACGGTCAGCAGCTCGCGCAGCGGGTGGCGCTCCAGCGCCGCGGTGACCTGGGGGGAGAGCGCCGCGGCGAGCCGGGTCGCGGCGGGCAGCTCGGGGTTGCGCAGGGTGTCCACGGCGCTGAGCACCGACTCCCGGCCGTCGCTCTTGGGGACCTCCGAGGCGGCCCGCTCGTGGAGGTCGGCGCCCTCGGCGAGCACCAGCTCGGTGTCGATGCCCGCCGGGATCTTCACGGCGGCGTGCCGCCGCCAGGTGGCGACCGGATCGGACCAGGCCTCGACGGTGAACGACCAGCGGCCCTCGATGCCGGGGGTGACCTCGGCGCTCCACCGGTCGCTGCCCGGTGCCTGCTCCCGCATCGGGGTCCAGGGGCCGCAGCGGCCGGCCGGATTGCGCAGCACCACATTGGCCGCGACGGCGTCGTGCCCTTCGCGGAAGACGGTGGCCGAGACCTCGAAGGTCTCGCCCACCACCGCCTTCGCCGGGCGGCGGCCGCAATCGATCTGCGGGCGGATGTCCAGAACAGGAATGCGACCGATCATGGGCTCACCTGAGTTTGTGGCGCTTTGCGGGATTTTGTCCTTTGTATCCGCTCCACGGCGGGGGTGCCGGGTGCGCGCATGGGCGCTCCTGTCCGCTTTCACTCGGCTGGCGGATGACACGGCGGGGCGGGTCGGCGCTCCTCCGGCCTCCGGTCGGTGGTTCCCCCGGTGGACGCTGTGCAGGTGGGCGATGCGGGTGAGCACGGGCGTGCCCGGTGTGCCGTCCCGCGGGCGGCGGCCGGGCGGCTGCCGGGCGGTCCGGCGGACGGTGCCCCACGGGCAGGTGGCCGCGGGCCCGCCGTGTGCCGGCGGATACCCTGCCGCCCCCTCGCGGGAGGCTGCGGCACTGCGCTGACACGGTCGGCGTTCGCCTCCTCAACTCGGTCTGATCACAGCGGAGTTGCGGTGTGCGGATGTCCGGTGCCGCGCCGGTTCCCCTCGGCGCCCACCTCGCAGCCTCCCCCCGGGAGGTAGTCCGTACAAGAGCGCATGAGGGGGCGAATTCGGCCATATCACGGGACGCGGCGGTAAGGGGTGTCCCGTAGGGAGCGGTAAGGGGTGTCCCGTAGGGAGGGGTCCGGACCTCCCCTTTGACGCGCGAAAGCGGTGTCCGGAGAAGTTCTCTCCGGACACCGCTCGCTGCGGGGTGGTCTCACCCCGGAAGGAACAGCGCGGGTGCGCGTGGGGTGTTACTTGACGGCGACGCCGTCCCACGCGGCCTCGACACCCTTGACCTCGGGGCTGCCGGCCTTGTATAGGTCGGTGGCCGCCTTGACGGTCGCCTCACGGGCGGCCTTGTAGTCGGTGTTCGAGGTCATGTACTCGGTCAGGGCCTTGAACCAGATCTTCTCGGCCTTGTCCCGGCCGATGCCCTCGACCTTCTTGTCGTCCTTGGTCGGGCTGTCGTACTTGACGCCACCGATCTCCTTCGGGCCGCTGCCCTCGGACAGCAGGTAGAAGAAGTGGTTGGCGATACCCGAGGAGTAGTGCGGGTCGAGACCACCGGTGCTGGAGTCCCAGAAGTCCTTCGACTGACCGTCCTTGGACGGCTTGTCCATGTAGCGCAGCGGCTTGCCGTCACCGTTGATGTTGATCTTCTCGCCGATGAGGTAGTCGCCCGGGTCCTTGTCGTTCTTGGCGTAGAACTCGACCGACGTACCGAAGATGTCCGAGGTGCCCTCGTTCAGGCCGCCGGACTCACCGCTGTAGGTGAGGTTGGCGGTGGCGGCGGTGACACCGTGCGACATCTCGTGCGCCGCGACGTCGAGGGCGGTCAGCGGGGCCTTGTCGCCCTCACCGTCGCCGTACGACATGCAGAAGCAGCTGTCGTCCCAGAAGGCGTTCACGTAGTTCTTGCCGTAGTGGACGCGCGAGGTGGCACCCTTGCCGTCGCCCTTGATGCCGTTGCGGCCGTGGACCTTCTTGTAGTAGTCCCAGGTCTCGGCGGCACCGTAGTGGGCGTCGACGGCCGCGGTCTGCGGGTCGTCGGGCTTGCCGGTGCCCCACTTGTCGTCCTCGTCCGTGAAGGCCTTGCCCTCGCCGGACTCGCTGTTGCCGAGGTTGAGGGTCTTGTGACCACCGCGGTCGGCGTCGGTCAGCGTGAAGCCGCTGCCCTCCTTGGAGGTGCCCAGGTCGACGGAGCCGCTGAACTCGCTCTCGCCCTTGCCGGTGCGGATGTCGTCGTACTGGAAGATCTTCTTGCCGCTGTCGGCGTTGGTGATGATGTGCATCCGGCTGGGGGTGCCGTCCTTCTTGACGCCCTTGACGACGGTGTCGTAGGCGAGGACGGGGGAGCCGGAGGCGGCCCAGACGACCTTCTTGGGTGTCTGCGCGTCGGCCTTCTTGCCGCTGAGCGACTTCACCGCGGTGCCCTGCGCCGACTGCGCGGCGGCGGTCGGGGCTATCTTCGCCGTGGTGGAGGCCACCTTGACCGACTTCTCCGTCGACTTGGTGGTGCTCTTGATCGCGCCGCCCTTGGCGGTGTGCACGACCATGTCGCCGCCGAGGACCGGAAGGCCGGCGTAGGTGCGCTCGTAGCGGGTGTGCGTGGTGCCGTCGGCGTCCTTGATGACGTCCTTGACGACCAGCTTCTCCTGCGAGCCCAGGCCGAGTTCCTTGGCGGTCTGCGCCTTGGTGGCGCTCGCGTCACGCAGCAGTTCCGCGCGGTGCGAGGCGCTCAGCTTGAGGGGCGAACCGTCCGCGGTGGGGGCCTGGACGGTGGAGGCGCCGGCGGTGCCCGCGGTGATACCGGCGGCCACGAGGGCCGCTGCCGCGAGGGAGATACCGGCGATACGAGTCTTACGGGACATGTGGGGGGTCACGCGTGCTCCTTCAACTTTGCCAAGAGGTGGGGGTGCAAAGCGATGCGGGTGTGACGTGCGTTCGGGAAGACTGCCATTCGAACGCGTGCATGTCAGGAGGGTGTTCGGGAAATGGCTGAAAATTGTCCGTAGAGGGGTGATCGCTGTTCGTATAACGGAGCTGGGCGCCACCCCCGAAGTTCCGGAGGTGACGCCCAACGAGCTTGCCCAGCAGGTCAGTTGTGAGCTGCGATGATCCGCCGACCCGCTTGTGTCACACCGAGGTGACGGCCGGGTGCCGAGGTGCGGTCAGAACGTCAGCTTCCAGCCGTTGATGTAGCCGGTGTCCTGGGAGTAGACGTCCTGAACCCGCAGCTTCCAGGTGCCGGAGGCCTTCTTTGAGGAGGCGTTGACCGTGTAGGTCGTCTTCACGTCGGCCGCCGAGTCGAAGGCGCTGGAGTTCTTCAGCCGGTAGGCCGTGCCGTCCGGGGCGATCAGATCCACGACCAGGTCGCCGCGGTAGCTGTGCACGATGTCCACCGTGACCTTGAGCGTGCTCGGCGCATTGCCGGTGCGGCCGACATTGATCGGCGAGGTGACCGCCGCGCCCGCGTCCGGAATCGCCACGTCGTCGGCGTTCTCGAAGACATTGCCGCCGCCGGCCGCGTTGACCGTCCAGGTGAAGGCGGCGGTGCCGGTCTTCTTGGCGGCGTCGGTGACCGTGACCGTCACATTGCCGGTGCCGGCCGTGGTCGGCGTACCGGAGATCAGGCCGGTGGTCGCGTTGAGCGACAGCCCGGCGGGCAGGCCGGTCGCCGCGTACGACAGCGCGCCCGCGGTGCCGCTGCTCGCCTTGATCTGCAGGCTCGCCGCCTGGCCCACGGTGCTGGTCTGGTTGCCCGGGTTGGTGACGGTGACCCCGCCGCCGTCCGGGACACGGGCGCCGACGTTCACCGCCGCCCAGGTGTTGGCGACCGTGTTGTACGACGCGCTGCCCTGGCCGAAGAGGTCCGCCGCGGCCTGCAGGGTGGCGGTACGGGCGCCCGCGTAGTTGGTGTTGGCGCTCATGTACTGGCTGAGTGCCTTGAACCAGACCTTCTCGGCGTTGGCCCGGCCGATGCCAGGGACCGGCAGACCGTCGGAGGTCGGGCTGTCGTAGTGGACGCCGTTGATGTCCTTCGCGCCGCTGCCCTCGGACAGCAGGTAGAAGAAGTGGTTGGCGACACCGGACGAGTAGTGCACGTCCTTGTTGCCGACGCCGCTGGACCAGTAGTCGGCCGAGGCGCCGTCCTTGGACGGCTTGTCCATGTAGCGCAGCGGGGTGCCGTCGCCGTTGATGTTGATCTTCTCGCCGATGAGGTAGTCACCGGGGTCCGAGGCGTTGTTGGCGTAGAACTCGACCGAGGTGCCGAAGATGTCCGAGGTCGCCTCGTTCAGCCCGCCGGACTCGCCGCTGTAGTTGAGTCCCGCGGTGGCCGCGGTGACGCCGTGCGACATCTCGTGGCCGGCCACGTCCAGGGCGGTCAGCGGGTCGGCGTTGTTCTGGCCGTCGCCGTAGGTCATGCAGAAGCAGCCGTCGTCCCAGAAGGCGTTGACATAGCTGTTGCCGTAGTGGACGCGGGAGTAGGCGCCGACGCCGTCGCCCTTGATGCCGCTGCGGCCGTGCACGTTCTTGTAGTAGTCCCAGGTCTCCTGGGCACCGTAGGCCGCGTCGACACCGGCCGTCTGGGCGTTGGAAGTGGTGCCGTCGCCCCAGGTGTCGTCGGGGTCGGTGAACAGCGTGCCGGTCCCGGACGAGCCGTGCTTGAGGTCGTACGTCTTGTGGCTGCCGCGGGTCGGGTCGGTCATCGAGAAGTTCGGGGCCGAGCCCGAGGTCCCGAAGGTGACCTTGCCGCTGTACTCGCTGTTGCCGATGCCCTTCTCGATGCCCTGGTACTCGTAGAGCTTGGCGCCGGTGGTGGCATCGGTGATGACGTGCAGCTGGTTGGGCGTGCCGTCGTCCTGCAGCCCGCCGACCACCGTCTCGTACGCGAGCAGCGGCTTGCCGTCGGCGACCCAGACCACCTTGCGCGGCGCCTGGGTGGCGTCGGTCTTCTTCGACCCGAGCGTCCGGGCCGACTTCACGGCCTTCGCCTCGGCCGCCGCCGGCTTCACCTTCGCGGTGGTGCTCGCGACCTTGATCTGCGAGCGCACGGCCTTGGTGACGCCCTTGAGCGTGCCGCCCTTGTTCTCGTGCACCACGAGGTCGCCGCCGAGGACGGGCAGCCCGTCGTAGGTGCGCTCGTAGCGGGTGTGGACGGTGCCGTCGACGTCCTTCGAGACGTCCTTGACGACCAGCCTCTCCTGCGCGCCGAGCTTGAGCTGCCGCGCGGTCTCGGCGGTGGTGGCACTGGCTGCCCGTATCAGCTCCGCACGCTGGGACGGGGACAGCTTGGCCGGCAGTGCGCCGGGATCGGGGGTGGCATGCGTGGTGCCCGGCCGCGGGGCGGCCGCCGTGCCGGTACCGGCCTGGACGCCGACTGCCAGCATTGCTGTGACGGCGACGAGTGCACCGGTCGCAACGGCGCGTCCATGGGGGGTGCGTCTCACACTGACTCCTTCTGCGGTGGCCGCCGAAGTGGCGAGGCGGCCGAGGGGGACCGGGCGGCGAAACGACCGTCCGGGCAGAGCGAGGCAGAACTCTTGGAGCGCGTGGGGGGAGACGTACGGGAGGTGCTGGGCGTACGGGTGGTACGGGCAGTACGGGTGCAGCAGGTGGAACCTGCGGCCACCGCGGGATGTGGTGCTGTGGGGATCCGTGCGGCGGTTGCGGGGAAGAGTCCCACCACCGGTGGCTTGTTGTCAGGCACCGTTCAACGAATTGGCCGGAAACCGTCCGTTGCGCGAAATCGGTGTTCGGAACCCGGACGGCCCGTGATCGGCCGCGCGATCCCCTCCCGCCCGTTCAAACCTCCGAAAGCCGTGGGAAGCGCAGCTCATAGCCGTCCGGATCTCGTCCTGGGCGATGCTGCCGCCGGGGTGCCGCTGGGGTGCCGCTGGGGAGCTGTTGGGGGCTGCCGGGGTGCCCTCGTGGGCTCGGGGCGCCGCCGCCGGCGGGCCGCCCGGCCGCCCGCCGCGGCGCGTGCCGGTCAGCCGGACGCGTCCCGGCCGTGCCAGGAGTGCCACAGGGCGGCATAGGCGCCGTTCGCCGCCACCAGCTCGTCGTGCGTGCCGAGTTCGGTCAGCCGGCCGGCCTCCATGACGGCCACCCGGTCCGCGTCGTGCGCGGTGTGCAGGCGGTGCGCGATCGCGATGACCGTACGCCCCTTCAGGACGGCGGCCAGGGCGCGCTCCGTGTGCCGTGCCGTACGGGGGTCGAGCAGCGCGGTCGCCTCGTCCAGGACCAGGGTGTGCGGATCTGCCAGCACCACCCGGGCCAGCGCCAGTTGCTGGGACCGGGCGCCGTCAAGGCGGTGGCCGCCGGCGCCCAGTTCGGTGTCCAGGCCGGCCGGCAGCTCCTCGGCCCAGTCGGCCCCCACGGCGGCCAGCGCGGCGTGCAGAGCGGTGTCGTCGGCACCGGGCGCGGCGATCCGCAGGTTGTCCCGGACGGTGCCCAGGAAGACATGGTGCTCCTGGGTCACGAGGACGACTTGCCGGCGCAGCACCTCCGGTTCCAGTGCGGCGATCGACACCCCTCCGACCGTCACCGAGCCGCTGCGCGGCGCGTCGATACCGGCCAGCAGCCGCCCCAGTGTGGACTTGCCGGCTCCGGAGGGGCCGACCACGGCCAGGCGCTCGCCGGGGCGGACGGTCAGGTCCACGCCGTGCAGGACGTCGCGGGGCCCGGCGGGGTGCGGGCCGTCGTCGTCCCCGCCGGGGTAGGCGTAGTGGACGGCGGTGACATCGATGCGGTCGTCGGCGGGCGTGGCGGGGGCGGGGGAAGGCCGGGGGGACGGCTGGAGGGAAGGTTCCCGGGAGGGGCCGGGCAGGAGGGCGGCGGTGGCGGGCGCGGTGCTCCGCGCGGCCCCGCCCAGGCCCTCGACGCGGGCGAACGCGGCGCCGCTGCTCTGCAGTTGTTCGACCCGGAACAGGATCGTCTCCAGCGGCTCGGACAGCTGGCGCAGATACAGCGCGGCGGAGACGACCACGCCCAGGCTGATGCCACCGTGCCCCTGCAGCGCCCCGCCGGCCAGCAGGACGCCGGCCACCGGGAGGACGTAGGAGGCATCCACGGCGGGCAGCAGCACGCTGCGCAGGAACAGCGTGCGGGTACGGGTGCGCCGGCAGCGCTCGATGGCCCGCTCGCCCGCCGCGGTCCGGCGCTCCTCCAGCCCCAGGGCCTCGACGGTCCGGGCGCCCGCCGCGGTGGCCGCCAGCAGTTCGGCGAGCGCCGAAGTCGCCGCCCCCTCCGCCAGGTAGGCGGTGCGTGCCCGGCGCAGGTACCAGCGGACCGCGACCAGCCCGCACAGCAGTCCCAGCCCGCACGCGCCGAGCAGCGGATCGAGCACCACCACCGCGCCGAGCAGGAACAGCGCCTGCACCGCGGCGACGAACACCTCCGGCGCCGCGTCCCGCACCGCCTCGGCGACCGCGGCCACATCCGAGGTGCCACGGGTCGTCAGATCGCCGGTGCCGGCCCGCTCCACCGTCGCGGCGGGCAGCGCCAGTGCCCGGTCGACGTACTCCTCCCGGACGCGCGCCAGGGTCCGCTCACCGAAGCGGTACCCGACGAACCGGGCGTACCGGGCAAGCAGTAACTGCGCCGTGGCACACACCACGATGACCAGAGCCAGCCGGTCGACCGCGCGCACCCCGCCGCCCTCGCGCACCGTGTCCAGGATCCGGCCGAGCAGCCAGGGGCCGGCCAGGCCGGCGCCGGCGGCCAGGGCGTTGAGCGCGAGCATCAGGGCGAAGGCCCGGCCGTCCCGCCGGATCAGCCGGAGCGCCGCCCGCCGGGTCGTGGCCGGGTCGGCCACCGGGAGCGCGGCACGGTCCGGGAGTGCGGCCTGATCCGGGAGCGCCGCACGGTCCGGGAGCGCCGCACCGTCTTGCCGTGCCGCGAGGTCCGGGCGCCCGTCGTCGGCTCGTCCGGGCGGGGTGGGCGACTTTGTCATCGCGCGCCTTCCTCGGTCACGGGTACCTCGTCCGCGGCCGCCGGGCCTGCGCCGTTGCCTTCCTCGTCCTCGCCGCGGGAGACCAGGCGGCGGTATCCGGGCTGCCCGCCGAGGAGTTCACGGTGGCTGCCGACGGCCGCGACCCTTCCGTCCACCAGGAAGTACACCCGGTCGGCCCGGTCGAGCAGCAGGGGCGAGGTACTGGTGACCACCGTCGTACGGCCCGCACGGGCGGCGTGCAGCCGGGTCGCGATACCCGCCTCGGTGTGCGCGTCGACCGCCGAGGTCGGCTCGACGGCGAGCAGCACCTCGGGATCGGCCAGCAGCGCCCGCACCAGGCGCAGCCGCTGCCGCTGCCCGCCGGAGAGATTGCGGCCCTGCGCCTCGACCGCTGCGTCGAGCCCGTCGGGCAGACCGCGGACGATGTCCTCGGCCAGGGCCGTACGGACGGCACGGTCGATCTCCTCCCGGTCCCGGTCCCGGCGCCCGCCGACCACCTCGCGCAGCGTCCCGGCGAACAGATCCGCCTCGTTGTCCGCCACCAGGATCCGGTCGCGAAGCTGCCGTGCCGCGATCTCGTCGAGGCGCACCGCGCCCCAGGTGGCGGCCGAATCCGCGAACCCGCCCAGACGGTCGACCACCGCCGCCGACTCGGCAGGCCGGGCGGCTGCCAGCGCGGTCAGCAGCCCGGGCACCACCTCGACGCCCGACACCGGATCACGCAGCACGGACGCCATGCCGGGAACGCCCTGCCCGGGAGCGTCGTCCCGTCCGGGAACGCCCTGCCAGGGAATGCCGTGTGGAACGTCGTCTCCGGGATCGCCCTGCCCGGGATCGCCCTGCCCGGGAACGCCCCGTGCCGCGCCCGCCTCCTCCACCCGCCTTGCGCCGTCCGGCTCCAGCGCCAGGAACCGTACGACCCGCCGGGCGGCGACCAGCCCCCGGGTGAGGTCGTAGCCCCCCTCGATGAAGAACGACACCGGTACCACCAGCGCCGCCGCATAGCCGTAGACCGCGACCAACTCGCCTGCCGTGAGGGTGCCTTGGGCGGCCATCCGCGCCGCCGGCCAGGTCACCGCGGCCAGGAACAGGGTGGGCAGCCCGAGCCCGAGCGCCTGTACCCAGCTGGTCACCGCACCCACCCGGTAGCCCTCGCCGCGCAGCGCCCGTGAGGCGTGCCGGTAGTGGTCGGCGAACACCGCTTTTCCGCCGAGGCCGCCCAGCACCCGCAGGCCGCCGACCAGATCCGTCAGCCGCGCCGCCAGCCCGCTCTGCCGCTCGCGGTAGCGCGTCTGCGTTCCCTGCAACCGCCCCAGCAGCGGCCCGACCAGCACCGCGAGCACCGGCACACCCAGCAGTACCACCGCGGCCAGCAGTGGTGAGACGGCCAGCAGCAGGACGGCGACGACCGCGTACGCCAGCACTCCGCCGACGCCGGGCCCGGTCATCGTCAGCGTCTGGCTGATCACCGCGACATCGCCGATCCCGATCGTGACGACCTCCCCGGCCGTCACCTTGTGGGGCAGCGCCGCCCCCAGTCGCACCGTCTGCGCCATGACGGCACGCACGGTACGGAAGGTGGCGTCCATACGGATGCGGGTCATCGTGCGATGCCGCATCACCGCCATCCAGGCGTTCACCGCCCCGACCCCGAGCAGCACCGCCACCCAGCCCAGCAGCACCGGCATCCGGCCCGGGACCAGCCCGTCGTCGATGGCCCGCGACAGCACATACGGCGGCAGCATCAGCCCCACCATCCACAGACTCCCGTACGAGGCGCCTGCCGCCACCCGTCCCCGCTGGCTCACCACCAGCCACCACAGATACCGCCCGGCACTGTGCGTGCCGGGAACTGCCCGGCCGCTCCCCGGATCCGTCATACCGCCGGTCGCCGTCATACCGTCCGCCCCCTCTGCCACACCGTCCTCCTGCGCTGTGCTCCCCTGTGCCGTGCGTCCCCTGCGCTCTCGGTCCTCCCCGGTGGCCGTCCCTCCCTTGCCTCCGCCGCGCTACCCGCGGAGTTCCGGGTGTCGGGTGGCCCAGCCCGCCGCCGTGCCGCCGGTCTCGAACCGCGGGCCACTGCCCGTGCGTTGCCGCTGCGCCGCGGTGAGGGCGCGGACGACGAAGATGCCGGACACCGCCGCGCCGATGACGGCCGCGTCCGCGGCCAGGAGCGGCCGTACGTCCTGGTAGGCGTGGGCGATGACATCATCCGCGGAACCCGTGTACATCAGGCTCGTACCGCTCAGCATCCCGGCGAGCCACAGGCCCCACCACCAGTTCACAGCGCCCGGCAGCCGCTGCCCCGGCGCGCTCGCACGGTGGATGTCGACGATGATGCCGCGCGGCACCCACAGGTTCGCCACGGGCACGATCCAGCCCGCGTAGACCCACGGCCCGGCGTAGCGCGGCGGCTGTCCAAAGAGGACGCGGGCGTTGTCCCGGACGCGCCACAGCCAGGCCAGAAAGGTGAACGCGCAGAGCACCGTGGTCGCGCTCGCCAGGGCGCTGACGACGTGGAAGGCGTTCTCCAGGGAGGTCAGCGTGCGATGCCGGCCGCCGCCCTGGTCCGGGAGCCCGGAAGCAGGCATCCCGGACAGGGCGAGCCGGAGCTGACACAGCGCGACGGCCGCCCAGGCGGCACCGGCGAGGACAAGGGCGGCGACGGCACAGCGGGCGGCTCCGCCGACCGGGCGCAGGGAGCGCAGCGCTGGCTGATCATTCACTCGATCATCCTTTCCCACGGGGGCCGCGCACGCCAGACCGGACCACCGCACGCAGTCCACGTGCCGGCGTCCGCTCGCTGTCGGTGGGATGTCGGTGCACTGTAGGCCGAGCGGCGCAGCATGGCGCGCATGGCTGAACTCGTCACCACAGCAACCGATGGCACGCACCTCACCGCTCTCGACAACGGCAGCGGGCCGACGCTGTTCCTCGTGCACGGGGGCAGTGGGGACGCCTCGTCCTGGGACGGCGTCATACCGTCGCTGGTCAACGACTTCCGGGTGGTCAGGATGACCCGGCGCATCTATGCCCCGGGGGCGGGCACCCCACAGGCCCACTCCATGGCTGTCGAGGCGGCGGATGTGCTGGCGATCGCCGGGCTCCTCGACCGGCCTGTGTTCCTGGTCGGGCACTCCTCGGGTGCGGTGGCCGCGTTGGAAGCGGCCTTGAGGGCGCCCGGGATGTTCGCGGGCTTGTTCCTCTACGAGCCGCCGATGCCCACCAGGTCGCTGGTCGGAGCGGAGGCCGCCCGGCATGCCCGGAAGGCCCTCGCCGCAGGGGACCCGGGTGAGGCGATGCGGATCCACCTGCGGGACATCGTCCAACTTCCCGCGGAGCTGGTCGAAACCCTGGTCGCGGACCCGAAGGGGGTGGCTGTCTTCGCTTCGAAGGCGGCGGGGCAGGTAGCCGATGTCGATGCGCTCGATGCGCTCGGGGTCGGCGTCGACCGCTTCAGGCGGCTCGACGTGCCGACCACCCTGGTCGAGGGCGAGATGAGCCCGGCCCACCTGCGGGAGCGACTGGCCGACTTGGCGGTCACCCTGCCCCAGGCCCAGGTCCGTACCCTCACGGGCCAGGGACATGCTGCTCAACTCACAGCCCCTGAGGTACTGGCGGACGCGATCCGGGAGGCGGCCGAGCGAGTGCTCGGCTGACTTCTCGCCACAGCGGACGGGTGCGCCGAGGCGGTGTGTCCGGCCGAGGCGGTGTGTACGAGAGGCGGCGGCCCGTCCGGTGAAGGCTGGATGCCGCCGGCTCAAGCAGGCGACCAGGGAAGGACGGTAAACATGTTTACCTCGCGCGCACCCAGTCCAGGACTGACGGAGTGGCAAGGGGAGGGCACGGTCAGGGCGGTGGCCCTGCTGCTGCCCGGTGGGTTCGTCCGCAGCCGGCGAGGGCCGCTGAAGATCGCTGAGCTGGGGCTGCAGGACCTGATGGCCGAACTCACGGAGCGCGGACGCTCCGGCGGCATCGCCGTGCACCTGCTCCACTACCGCTATCGGGGCTGGAACGGTGCTGCCGCGGACACGGCCGTCGACACCCGCTGGGCGCTGGACGAGATCACCCGTCGGTACGGCGACGTCCCCGTCGTGCTGATCGGCAACTCACTCGGCGGTCGCGCCGCCTTCCGGACCGCCGGCCACCCCGCCGTGGTGGGTGTGGCCGGTATCGCCCCCTGGCTTCCGGGCGGCGACCCGGTGGAGCATCTGGCGGGCCGTCGGGTACTGATCATCCACGGTGAACGGGACCGCAGTGCGGCGAGCGCCGCCCGCTCCCTGGAGTACGCCCGGCGGGCCCGCGAAGTGGTGCCGGACCTGGCCCGGTACGAGGTGCCCCGCGGCAGTCACTACCTGATCAAACGCGCCGATGACGTCCGCGCCCTCACCGCCGCTTTCGTGCTTGCCCTTCTCGGCGCGGGACCGTCGCCCACCGCCTCCGGCGGCCTGCGTACGCCGCTGCCGTCCCGGGCCGGGAACCCTTCCGGGAGCGGATCACCTGTCGAGGACCCGACAGACCTGTAGGGTCCTCGACTTTCTCGGCGTCCTCGGCATCGTCGGCACCGGTCGGGCGGCACACGTGCGCCCCCGGCGCGGCACGGGAGCGCACGGACGGACCGGCCGGTCCCGTCATGACCACGCAAGGGGCCACGACGTCGGGGATCAGATGACAGATCAGATGACGCGCCTCATCCAGCCGTGCTTGTCCTCGGCGCGGCCGTACTGGATGTCCAATACGTGGTTGCGGAGTGCGATCGTCTGCTTGCCGGGTGCCCCGCTTCCGATGAGGAAGTCGAAGTCGTCACCCTTGAAGCCCACGATCGGCGTGACCACGGCCGCCGTTCCGGCGGCGAACACCTCGGTGATCGAACCGTCCGCGGCGCCGGCCCGCAGTTCGTCGAGCGAGACGGAGCGCTCCACCGGGGTCAGGCCGAAGTCGTCGGCGAGGGCGAGGATGGTGTCCCGGGTCACGCCTTCGAGGATCGTGCCGAGGGGCGGGGTCACCAGTTCACCGCTCGAGGTGACCAGGCACAGGTTCATGGTGCCGGACTCTTCGAGATTGCCCTCGCCGCCGGTCTCGTCCAGGTACATGACCTGGTCACAGCCGTGCTCTCGTGCCTCGATCTGCGCGGCGAGGCTGGCGGCGTAGTTGCCGCCGCATTTGGCCGTGCCGGTGCCGCCTTTCGCCGCGCGCGTGTACTGGCTGCTCACCCACAGGGAGACGCCACTGACGCCGGAGGGGAAGTAAGACCCGGCGGGGCTCGCGATCACCGAGTACATCACCTGCTCCGCCGGCCGGACGCCGATGAATGCCTCCGTCGCGAACATGAACGGCCGTACGTAGAGGCTCTCTTCACCATCGGAGGCCGGAACCCACTGTTCGTCGGCGCGGATCAGCCCCTCCACGCCGGCGAGGAAGTCCTCCTCCGGCAGCTCGGGAAGCGCAATCCGTTTGGCCGAGCGGATGAACCGCCGTGCGTTCTCCTCGGGACGGAACAGCCAGACACTGCCGTCGGCGTGACGGTAGGCCTTCAGCCCCTCGAAGATCTCCTGGGCGTAGTGCAGCACCGCTGCGCTGGGGTGCAGGGAGAAGGGCTCCAGTGGCGCGATCTTGTGCTCGTGCCAGCCGTCCGCCGGGGTCCACACCGCCGTGGCCATGTGATCGGTGAAGTGCCGCCCGAAGCCTGGTTCGGACAGGATCGCCGCACGTTCCGCAGCCGGCACAGGACTCGTTGTGCGGAACAAGGGGAAATCGCGGCCCATGGCCAACTCCTTCGACACCGGGGGGATTCTTCTGCGACAGACGCCTCCCACTGACGTCATCCTGCCACATGAGTATCGGTCAATTATGGTCAACGCGGGGCTTCTCCGATCCCGCCGGCGATGGCGTGCACCCCACCGTCGGCGTGCAACACCTGGCCGGTGGTACGCGTCGCCAGATCGGACAGCAGGAACAACACGGCCCCCACCACTTGCTCGTGATCGGTCCGGTCCCACCCGAGTGGAGCCCACCGCTCGTAGTACTCGGCCAGCGCGTCGAACGAGCCGACCCCCTGCGCCGAAAGGGTCTCCAGCGGACCGGAGGCGACCAGGTTCACGCGGATGCCCTGTGGCCCCAAGTACATGGCCAGGTAGCGGGCCACGGCGTCCAGTGACGCCTTGAACACCCCCATCCAGTCGTAACCGGGCAGGGTGCGCGCGCTGTCGACGGTGAGTCCCACCACGCTGCCGCCGTGTTCGCTCGCGGACAGCAGCGGCGCCAGCGAGGAAACCAGCCGTTGCAACGAATACGCGGAGACCTGGAAGCCCTGTGTGGCGCTCGCCGCCGACGTATCGAGGAAGCCACCGCCCACCGCGTCCGCGGGCGCATGGGCGATGCCGTGCAGCACTCCGTCGAGCGCGTCCCAGCGGCGGGCGAGTTCACCGGCGACGGCGGCCACGCCCGCTTCATCGGTGACATCCAGGTCGATGACGTCCGGCGGGCTCGGCAGCAGCGCCGCCGCCTTACGGGCGATCCGGGCGGCACGTCCGAAGGAACTCAGCACGATCTCGGCGCCGTGGCGCTGCAGCGCCGCCGCGACGTGCCAGGCGATGGACTCGTCATTGGTCACACCGGTGACCAGATAGCGGCGGCCGCGGAGATCAAAACTGTTCACGGTGCTCCCAACACCAGGGCGGCGTTGTGACCGCCGAAGCCGAACGAGTCGGAGAGCCCGACCGCGCCCCGGGAACGCGGCTCCACCACCCGGGGCGTGAGGACGTGGTCGACCGGGCCGAGCACGGGATCCGGCCGCCGCAGGCCGGCCGTCGCCGGAGCGATTCCCCGCCGCAGCACGGCCAGGGTGACGATGGCCTCCACCGCACCACCCGCCCCGAAGAGATGTCCGGTCGCCGCCTTGGTCGAGGAGAGGGGAACGGTGGGCAGGGCGTCCCCCAGGGCACGGCCGAGCGAGCGGATCTCCGCTTCGTCGTTCAGGCGTGTCCCCGTGCCGTGAGCGTTGATGTAGCAGAGGTCCCCGGGGAGGACGTCCGCGTCGGTGAGGGCCCGTCGGACGCACTGCGCCGCGGGGAGGCCGTCCGGCGGCGGCGCGGTGAGGTGGTGCGCGTCGGTGGTCGCGCCGTAGCCCAGCACCAGTCCGAGGACCGGGGCACCGCGCGCTCGCGCGCCTTCGGCGCTCTCCAGGACGAGCACCCCCGCCCCCTCGCCCATGACGAAGCCGTCCCGGTCCTCGTCGAACGGCAGACACCTCCCGCTCGGGGACAGCGCACCCGCCTGCGCGAACGATTCCCGGACGAGCGGCACGGACGCCGCCTCGGCGCCGCCGACGACGGCGGCCGCGGCCTCACCGCGCCGGATGCTGCGCAGGGCGAAGCCGACGGCCTGCGCACCTGCGGCGCAGGCCCCGGACATGGCGAAGGACTCACCGCGGATGCCGTAGCGCATGCCGAGGCTCGCCGCGGCGCTGTTGGGCATCATCAGCGGCACGGTGAGCGGCGACGCCTCGGCGCCGGCGTGTTCCGGCGCGCCGCCGAGACCGGTGCCCATGACGCACAGGATGTCCTCGGCGGCATAGGGCAACGAGTCCGCCCACCCCGCCTGGTGCACCGCCTCGTCAGCCGCGACGAGGGCCAGTTGCGCGAAGCGCGCATTGCGGTGCCGCTCCCGCCGGCCGAGGAAGGCGCCGGCGTCGAACGCGTGGCACCTGCCGTCGCCGTCGGCCGTACCGGTCTCCCCGGCGATCAGCCGGGAGAAGAGGACATCGGCCCCGACGCCGAGCGGAGTGACCGCGCCGACGCCGGTGACCGCGACGGGAACGGTCAACGACCGGCCGCTTCCGCGACCCTGGCCGCGAGCTGTCCCACGGTCACGTCGGCGAGCTCCGGACGCGGGATGCCGACCCGGTACGTGCGCTTGATCGTGGCCATGAGCTCCGCGGCGTCGAGCGAGTCGATGTCGAGGTCGTCGAACTTGGCGTCGGAGGTGATGGCCTCCTCCTCCACGCCGGCGTCGATGAGTTCTTCGCGGATGAGTTCCAGTACGGTCTCGGC
This sequence comes from Streptomyces lydicus, assembly GCF_004125265.1. Classification (GTDB taxonomy): domain Bacteria; phylum Actinomycetota; class Actinomycetes; order Streptomycetales; family Streptomycetaceae; genus Streptomyces; species Streptomyces lydicus_C. Next base: position 2,713,848 of record NZ_RDTE01000003.1, on the reverse strand, counting down.
GGTGATGGTGTCAGACATGAGCGCTCTTTCTCTGCGGTACGGGTAGCGGTACGAGACGAGGCGGTACGAAGCAGCCGTCAGCGGTGGAAGTTCGGGGAGTGGGTCTGCGACCAGTACCACTGGCGCCAGTAGCTCTCCGCCAGGTCCATCCAGGTCTCCAGGCGCCGCACACTGTCCAGGAACCAGTTGAGGCTGACCATCAGCCAGCTGTAGACGGCCTGGCTGTCACGGCAGTTGCCGCAGTCACCGGACGTGCAGCAGAACTGGAGCGTGGCGTAGTCGGCACCGTAGACGGCGAAGCCGTCGAGGACGGGGTTGCCGTTGGCGACCCGCTGCTCGTGCTCCGGCAGGTCGACGCTGATGCTGGGGCACACGTCGTATCCGAAACGGGCGCCCCAGTGGCTGCGCCCGGTGATCAACGCCTCGATGAAGTACGGATGGCTGACCACCGTCTCCGGATACCGTTCCCTGACCCGCAGCGCCTCGGACAGGGTCCGCTTCTCGTTCTCGATGCGCAGCGGACTTTCCGAACCGTGCTCGCTGTAGAAATTGAACGTCACGAGGTTGCCGTTGTCGCGGGTCGCGCGCACCGTGGGCTCGATGTAAGGCAGCCCCTCCTCGGACAGCGCGAAGACGAACGTCACCCGGGGATCGTCGCGGTAGTGCCCCAGGCCCGTCTCGAACAGGCCGCGGAAGGACGAGCCGTTCGGGCGGTGTGCCCGCAGGGCGTCGTCGAGCGGGCCTCCGCCGAAGAGGCTGATGCCGATCGCCACGTTCTCGAAGCCGTCCCGGGGCAGGGGACGCAGGCCGTTGGACGAGATCGTGACGTACGGCAGTGCCTCGACGAACGGACGCACTCTGTCCAGCACGATCGTCGGCTCGCCGCCGATGAGTGTCGCCTGTGTCACGCCGTCGGAAGCGAGCCTCTCGGCGAACGCGCGGATGAGCCCCGGGTCCGAGGTCTCCTTCACCGCACTGTCGAATCCGCCCTCGAAGTACCAGCAGCCTTTGCAGCGGATGTTGCACGCGGTGGTGAGGTGGATCTCGCAGCCGCGTACCCGTCGGCCGATGTCCCGTACGGTCTTCAGCCGTGCCGCCAGGTCGGGGCGCTCGGCCAGGATCTCCCGCAGACGGGCCTTGGACTGTGCCCTGGAGGGCGGGCGCGGGGTGATCGCCACAGGTATGGGCACAGTGGTCTCCGGCCTCACTCGGGCACACGCAGGCCGAGATGGGCGACGCGCTCCGTGGCCTTCTGCCGCCACAGCTCGATGGCCTCGCCGTTGGTGGTCCTGCGGAGCCCGTAGCGCACCGCGAGCTTCGAACGCTTGGTGTGGGGGCTGCCGAAGATACCGACGAACATCGGCCACAGCCGGTCCAGCGCGGCCTGGAGCTGTTCGCGGCCTTCCGCGGTGACGGCGAGGTTGCGGCAGACACGTGCGCCGTGGGCGATGTGGATCTTCTCGTCCAGGATGATCGTGCGCACCGCCTCGGCCCAGGGTCTGTAGCTGCTCTCGGCGAACTCGCGCAGCATCACCATGGCGGTCTCCTCGCCGATGTACGAGTAGATGCCGCGCTCGGCCCAGGTGGTGCACGAGTGCATGCGCTCGTCGGCGAACAGGGTCCGTTCGGCGAGCGACTGGCTCTCCATGTACGTGGTGTCGACACCGAGGTCGGCCAGGACCCGCTTTCCGATCTTGTAGTGGTCGTACTCCTCGGCCGCCCGCTCGGCGCAGACCTGCCGCTCCTCGGATGTCGGAGCCAGCGGCAGGAACATCAGCGCGTAGTCGTCCCCGCCGGAGAGTTCGCCCTCGGTGTTGATGGTGATCTGACTGACCAGGATCTTCTGGTAGTCACGCGGCATGCGGTGGAACTCTTCGGGAGTCCGCACCACGACTTCTTCGTCGTCCAGGACTGCAATCGTCACAAGTGATCCTCGCTGCCTCGCGGTGACGGGGGAGCAGGGAACGCAGACATGTCGACGCCGACGCCTTGCCCCCGTTGTGCGGCCCGGATCCGGGCTCACGGTGCGCCACATTGCCACAACCGGCGTACCGAGCACCAGAGTTGATGGATCATCACGTCACTTGCCAAGCGGACGCAACGGCTCCAGGGGCGAACCCCCTTGCGGCCCGCTCGCGGCTGCTATCGTCCCGGCTGGTGACATCACCATCGACTTCGGATGCTGCTGCGAGCCCGCTGCGCCGGGCCATGGAGACGATCAAGTCGCTGAGGGAGCAACTTGACGCCGAACGGTCCTCAGGTCGTGTCGCCATCGTCGGTGCCGGTCTGCGCGCGCCCGGCGGAATCGGGGACCGGGAGGCGTACTGGCAGGCCCTTGCGCAGGGCCGCACCTTCCTCGGGGACCTGCCCGAGCAGCGCCGCGCCGTCTTCGGCCGGGCCTGGGAAGGCCTTCTGTCGCGCGGTGGCTACCTGGACGACGTGCTGGGGTTCGACGCGAAGTTCTTCGGGATCTCTCCCCGCGAGGCCAGGAGTCTCGACCCGCAGCACCGCCTGCTGCTGGAGGTCGTGTGGGAGGCCTTCGAGGACGCCGCCATCCCGCCGGCGGCCGCCGCCGACTCGACCGGGGTGTACGTCGGCATCACCGGTCAGGACTACCGGTACTGGGCGGACGACGAGCCCACTTCTTCCTGGCTGATAGGCAACGGTCACTGCTTCGCGGCCGGCCGCCTCGCCTACACGCTCGGGTTCCAGGGGCCGGCGATGGCCGTCGACACCGCGTGTTCCTCCTCGCTCGTGGCCCTGCACACGGCGTGCCGGGCACTGGCGGCAGGGGACTGCGACATCGCGGTGGCCGCGGGCGTGAACCTGGTTCTCGCCCCCCGTTCCACGGCGGAAATCCAGCGCACCGAGGCCCTGTCACCCAACGGCCGCTGCCGCCCGTTCGACGCGCGGGCGAACGGCTTCGTCCGGGGTGAGGGTGCCGGAGCGCTCGTCCTCAAGCGGCTGAGCGACGCGGAACGCGACGGGGACCGCGTCCTGGCGGTCGTCGAGGCCTCGGGCGTCAACCAGGACGGCCGGTCCTCCGGATTCACCGCGCCCAATGTGCTGTCCCAGACGAAGCTGATCGAATCCGTACTGGCGGCCGCCGGGCTGACGGCGGCGGACGTGGGATACCTGGAGGCCCATGGCACCGGCACCGCACTGGGTGACCCGATCGAAGTGGAGGCGGCCACGGCCGCCTTGGGCACACCGGCACGGGAGTGGTACGTGGGCTCGGTGAAGGCCAACATCGGCCATGCGGAGGCGGCGGCGGGTGTGCTCGGCCTGATCAAGGCACTGATGTGCCTGCACAAACGGCAGATTCCCCGGCAGGCCGAGTTCGGCACCTTGAACCCGCGGATCGACCTGGCGGACGGCGGCCCGGCCATTCCGACCGAGACCCGTGCCTGGGAGGAGTCCTCGGGGCGCTGTGCGGCGGTCAGCAGCTTCGGCATGAGCGGCACCAACGCCCACGCGGTTCTCTCCGCCCACCCCGGTGCGGGCCCGCACCCGCCGTCCGGGGACGGCGCCCGGACCGACGGGTTCATGGTGAGCGCTCACACGGAGAAGGCCCTGCGGGAGCTGGCGGCCCGGTACGCGCAGCGGGTGGACAAGGCCGACTATGCGGCGTTCGCGTACACCGCGACGCACGGTCGTACCCGGCTGCGCCACGCGGTCTGGGTCGGTGCGGACAACGCCGAGGCCGCCGCCGAGGCACTGACCGCTCTCGCCGGGGGCGGCCAAGACCCGCGGGTGACGGCCCTGGACCCGGCGGCACCGCTGCCCGGCGGAGCGGTACGGGCGGTGACATCCCTGCCGACCTACCCCTGGGAGCGGGCCGGCTACTCGATACGTCCGCCCGGGCAGGGCAGGTAGCCGAACGGCCGCTTCCCGGCAGCCGGGGAGCGCGGCCGGCGACCGGGTGCCGTCCCGCTCCCCGCGGGTGCCGCGGTCAGGAAAGTCTCTTGCCGGGGTAGGAGAAGTGCAGGGTCCCCATCGCCACGAGCAGACCCTGCTCGTCCTCGACGTGCGCGGTCAGGACGGCCGACCGGCGCCCCACCCGCGCCGCCGCGACGCGGACGCGCAGCGGTCCCGGCTCCACTGCCTCCAGAAAGCTGAAGCTGCTCGACGTCAGCACCGCCGAAGGCACCTTCCCCGCATACGCGCTGACCGCGACGAACGCGGACAGGTCGGCGACGGTGAAGATCGCCGGGCCGGAGACGGTGCCGCCGGGCCGTACCCACAGCCGCTCCGGCGCCGCCGTGAACACCAGCCCCCCGGAGGTGACCTCGGCCACGTCGAGACCGGCTTCGTCCGGCAGGTACTCCGCGAGGAGCTGACGTGTCTCCTCAAGGGTCAGCACCGGCTTCTCAGTCACCCGCGGTCGCCTCTTCCCCGGCCAGCAGGTCGGTCAGCGCCCCGGTCAGGCGCGACAGCGTGCCGTGCTTCCACAGCAGAGTGGGGCTCAGACGCGTGGCGAGCGAGGCCTCCAGCCGGTTGCGCAGCTCCAGGGACATCAGTGAGTCGAGGCCGAGGGACCGCAACGGGACGTCGTCCAGCAGCTTCTCGGGGGCGAGGCGCAGCACCAGCGCCGCTTCGCGGCGGACGGTGTCCGCCACGGGCTCCCTGCGCCGGCCGGCCGGAACGAGGCGCAGCCCGGGGCCGCCGTCCGGTGTGCCGGGCTCCGCCCCCGCGAGGGACTGCCAACTGCTCAGTGCCGCGGCCGCCGGATAGGTCTCCAGCCAGCGCCGCGGATCGAGCGCCGCATGGGCGACGACCGTCCGGTGGGTCTCGATGAAGTGCCGCAGCGCCTGCCAGCACGCGTCGACGGTCACACCGCCCAGTCCACGCCCGGCGAGCCGGTCGCCACGCCCGGCGTCCTGGGCCGCGAGCCCGACCCCGGTCACCGGCCCCCACTGCACGCTCAGACCGGGCAGGCCGGTCCGGCGCCTGCGCCGCACCAGTGCGTCCAGCCAGCTGTTCGCGGCGGCGTATGCCGCCTGCCCCGCGGTGCCCACGAACGCGGCAGCGGACGAGAACAGCACGAACAGGTCGAGTGCGTCGTGGGCGGTGAGGTCGTGCAGCAGGCGCGCGCCGTCGATCTTCGGACGGAGCACCCGCTCGACGCTCTCGGCGTCGAGGTTCTGCAACGTCGCGTCGTCGAGGACACCGGCCAGGTGGAACACACCGCGCAGCGGCGGCAGGGTCCGGCGGATCTCCTCCAGAACGGCGCGCATCCGCTGCTCGTCGGCAACGTCCGCCTGCCGGACGTGAACCGTCACGCCCTGTGCGCGCAGCGCGGCCAGCCGGTCGGGATCGGCGCGCCCGGACCGTCCGATGAGCGCCAGGGCACCGGCTCCGGAGGAGACGAGGTATTCGGCGAGCGACAACCCCAGCGCACCGAGCCCACCGGTGATCAGGTACGTGCCTCCGGCGCGGAACCGGCCCGCCGGCAGCGGCCGCGGAGTGACGGCACCGGCGGTGAGCGGGTCGACGAGCACGATCTTTCCACGGTGCTCGGCGCGCGCCATGGCCCGGAACGCGTCCTCCGCGTCCGCGAAGCTCCACTGCCGCACCGGCAGCGGCCCGAACGCCCCTGTTTCGACGAGCTGCCAGGCCTCCCTGAGCACCGCCGCGAACCGATCGGGCCGGCGCCGCAGCAGGCCCGCGATATCGACCGCGGCGAAGGTGACCGACTTGGTGAACGCACCGAGTTCGACGGAGGTCGCCGCGTGCAGGTCGCGCTTTCCGACCTCCACGAAGCGACCGTCCTCGGCCAGCGCCTCCAGGCCGAGCGAAATGGCCGCGCCCGCCAGGGAATTGAGGACGACATCCACGCCCCGGCCGCCGGTGGCGGCCCGTACGCCCGCCACCCAGTCGAGACCGCGCGAGTCGAAGACGTGCGTGACGCCCAGCCCGCGCAGGTACGCGCGCTTGTCCTCGGTACCCGCCGTCGCGATGACCTCCGCCCCCGCCCACTGTGCGATCCGCAGCGCCGCCAGGCCGAGACCGCCGGTGGCCGAATGCACCAGCACCGTGTCCCCCTTCTCGACCCGGGCGACCTGTACGAGCGCGTGCCAGGCCGTGACGAGCACCATCGGCAGGGCCGCGGCCTGTGCCGCACTCCAGCCGTCCGGCACCGGCAGCACATGACGCGCGTCCACGGTGACGTGCGAGGCGAGTGTGCCGAACCCGCAGGCCACCACTCGGTCGCCCGCACCCACTCCGGTCACGCCCGGGCCGGCCGACGTCACGACTCCGACGCAGTCGAGCCCCAGCACGTCGCGATCCGCCGAGGTGTCCGGGTAGACGCCCATCGTCTTCATGACGTCGATGAAGTTGAGCGAAGCGGCTTCCACGGCCACCTCGACACGTCCCGCGGCCGGCCGGGACCGGTCGAGGGGCCACCGGCACAGCGAATCCGGGCTCCCCGGACGGGCGACCCCGAGCAGGAAAGGCTGGGCGCCGGCGCCGCTCCGCCACGGCGCGGGTGTCCGGTCCGTGCCACCCCGGACCCGGCGCCCCACAAGACGTTCGCCGTCCCGCAGCACGACCCGGTCCTCGGTGGCCGCGAGCTCCTTCACCAGCTCGGCGACCCGTTCCGGGGTGAATCCGGCGACCTCGACGAGCCGCGCGTGGAACTGCGGGTACTCCGCCTGCACCACCGTCACGAAGCCGGCGTAGAGCCCGGCGTCCGGATCCTCCTCCCGCACGACCACGACGAGCCGGGCGGACGGATTCTCGTCGAGGCAGCGGCGGATCACCCCCGTCAGTTCCATCAGCCCGCTTCGCCCGTCCACGGGAGCGACGAAGACCACCAGGCCGGCGCGCGGCAGCTCGTCGGGGCCGAGCCCGCCCGGGAGCAGGTCCGCGCGCCCGCAGACGACGAAGTCGCCGGGCCCCGGACCGTCCGTCCTCTCCTGCGGCTCGAAGCTCATCCGGAAGATGTGGTCCGGTTCCGGGCCCTCGGACACCCCCGCCGGGGCGTCGGCCAGGACGACCCCGCGCAACGCGCCGACGGGCACCCGGTCGGCGTCGAACACCAGGAGGTCGAAGCCGGCCGCCGTACGCCGTGCGTGGACCCACAGACGGGGCGCGCCGGTGACCGTCACGCTCGCCGAGCCGATGGCGACCGGGAGGCAGGGGCCGTCGCCGACGGTGAGAGCGGCCTGCAGAATGCCGTCCCACAGCACCGGGTGCAGGGCCCCCGCCGCCAGTCCCGACGGGCTGCCCGCGGGGAGCCCGATCTCGACCAGCGCCTCGTCCCGGCCCAGGTGGCCCCCGAGCACCGACCTGAAGGCGCTGCCATAGGACAGGCCACGCTCCGCGCAGCGCCGGTAGAAGTCGTCCGGGTCCAGCGGCACCGCGCCCAGCAGCCGCTTGGGGAACGTCGCGGGATCCGGCTTCGCGGGGTGCGGCTTCGCGGGGTCCGGCGAGGTGCCCCAGGAGACGAGCGCACGACAGTGCCGGGTCCACCCGTTCTCCTCGCCGGAGGCGAGTGTGAACACGCCCGCCGTGCCGGCACCCGGGCGCCACGTGGCCGCGATACGCACCGGGGCGTCGTCCAGCGGCAGCGGCGTCGGCAGTGTGACGTCCCGCAGGGTGAGCGGCGCGTCCGCGCGGTCGCGCAATGCGTTCTGGACCAGGGCCAGATACCCGCCCGCGGGGAGCACGGCGGTGTCGAGCACCCGGTGATCGGCCAGCCAGGGATGGTGCGCGAGCCCCAGTTCCAGGGCGGCTTCCCAGACCCCGTTGGCCGTCGACGGCCTCAGATCGAGTGCGAGGCGGCGGCCGCCCTGCCGCTGCGCACCGCCCTGGCGGGTGTCGACCCAGTAGCTCTCACGCTGGAACGGATACGGCGGGAGGGCGGCTCGTGGCCTCCTGGCCGGGCGCGGTCCCAGAGCGCTCAGCCCGGACACATAGGCCTGGGCGAAGGACCTGAGCAGGTCGGAGTGGCTGCCCTCGCCCCGGCGGAGGCTGGGCAGTATCACCCAGGGCTCGTCACGGGCGTCGCCGAGTTCCCGCAGCGCCGCCCCGAGCCCCGGATGCGGACTCACCTCCACCAGATGGGTCACACCCGTGTCGAGAAGCTTCTCCGCCGCTTCGGCGAAGCGCACCCTGCCGCGCAGGTTCGCCGCCCAGTAGCCGGAGTCCAGCTCCGTGCCGTCCAGCCACCGCAGGTCGACGGTGGAGAGCTGCGGAGTGTGTGCGGTGCGCGGGCGTACCGCGGACAGGGCCTCGCGAACGGCGGGGACGAGGTGGTCGATCTGCGGGCTGTGCGACCCGTAGTCGACGTCGATCAGACGGCAGAACACCCCGTCGGCTTCCAGGATCTCCTTCAGCAGCAGTACCGCGTCGGCTTCTCCGGCGAGCACGCACGAGCGGGGCCCGTTGTGCACGGCCAGGTCGACCAGCCCGGCGAAGTCCCGCAGCGCGGCCTCGGCCTCGTCCGCGGTGAGATCGACGGCCAGCATCCGCCCGAGCCCGGTCACCTGCCGGAGAAGGTCACTGCGTCCGCTGACGACGAGTGCGGCGTCGTCGAGCGGGAGAGCCCCCGCCACCGTGGCCGCCGCGATCTCCCCCTGGCTGTGGCCCACGACGACATCCGGCCGGACGCCGGCCTCCCGCCAGGCGGCGGCGAGGCTGACCGACATCGCCCAGAGCGCGGGCTGGACCTGGTCCACGCGAGCCTGGTCCACGCGAGCCCGCTCCGAGCGAGCCCGGTCCGCGCCGCCGACCACGACGTCCCGGACGTCCCAGGGGACATGGCGCGCCAACGCCTCGGCGCAGCGGTCCATGGCCCGGGTGAACGCCGCGTCGCTGCCGTAGAGGCCGGCTCCCATGCCCGTCCACTGCGCGCCCTGCCCCGGAAAGACGAAGGCCACCTTGCCGACGGGCCGTGCGCGACCCGCCGCGACCTCGGTCAGCTCCGGTGCGAGGAGTACGCGCCGCTGCGCGAAGTGATCGCGGTGCCACGCCAGCGCCTGCGCCGTGTCACGTAACGAGGCACCGGCCTCCAGATGTGCGAGCACCTGCGCCGAACGCCGGCCCAGCGCTTCGTCGTGGTGAGCGCTGAGCGGCAGCAGGAACCGTTCGGCGGATTCCGGCGGAGCGTCCGCCGCCGTGTCGCCCGCGCCGTCCGCGCCGTCCGTGCCGGGGGCAGCGGCGAGGACGACATGGGCGTTCGTTCCTCCCCAGCCGAACGAGTTGACACCTATGTGGCTGCCTGGTGCCAAGGGCAGGGGCTCACGTGCCACAGCGAGGTTCAACCCGTCGAAGTCGATGGCCGGATTCAGTTCCCCGGCGTGCAGACTCGGCGGGACGACGCCGTGTTCGAGTGCCAGTGTGGCCTTGACCAACCCCGCCAACCCCGCGGCCGGTTCGAGGTGACCGATGTTGGTCTTCACCGACCCGATGTGCAGCGTACGGCCCGGACAGGGCACCCCCAGAACCGTGCCCAGCGCGTCCGTCTCGGCGACGTCTCCGCGGACGGTGCCGGTGCCGTGGGCCTCCACGTAGACCACCTGGTCCAGGGGAACGGCTCCGGAGCCGTACACCTCCTGCAGCAGGGCCTGCTGGGCGCGGGGATTCGGTGTGACCAGGCTCTCCCCGCCGCCGTCGTTGTTGACCGCACTGGCGACGATGACGGCCCGCACCCGGTCGCCGTCACGGACCGCGCGCTCGAGTGTCTTCACGTACACCGCGACGACGCCCTCACCACGCACAAAACCGTCGGCGCCGGCCCCGAAGGCGTGGCAGCGGCCCGTCGGCGAGAGACCACCGAAGTGGGTGAGCCCCACGGTCACTTCCGGCGTCAGCATCAGGTTGGCCCCGCCGACCAGCGCCGCTTCGATCTCCCCGTGGCGCAGCGCCTGGCAGGCCTGGTGCAGCGCCACCAGGGACGAGGAACAGCTGCTCTCGATGGTCAGGCTCGGCCCCGTCAGTCCCAGGAAGTACGACACCCGGGACGGGACGCTGTCCAGGGAGTTCCCCACGATGCTGTGCTGGGTCGCGCCCGCACCGCTGTTCCTGCGCAGCAGCTCGTAGTCGTGCCAGAGGCCGCCGAAATACACACCGGTACGCGAACCCCGCAGGCCGACCGCCACCTCGTCGGCGTCCTCCAACGCCCGCCAGGTGGTCTCCAGCATCAGTCGGTGCTGAGGATCCATCACCTGGGCTTCGCGTGGTGAGATTCCGAAGAACGCGGGGTCGAATGCGTCGACCCCCTCCATGAACCCACCGACACGCTGGATGTCCCGGGTCGGGTCGATCACCTCGTCCGGATCCCAACGCTCCGGAGGCACCGGACCGATGACATCCCTGCCCGACCGGAGCAGCTGCCAGAAGGCGTCGAGGTCCGGCGCTTGAGGAAAGCGTCCCGCCAGACCGACGATCGCCATCATGTCCGATCGCACGCAGCTCAATGGAGCCCTCCCCCGTGGATGATCACCAGTCAACTCCACATCTTCGAGGGTGCTTTCGACTCTGTCGACCCCCGCCCGTGGCCTGGAGAAGCGAGAGAAGTGAGGATCCTGGAGCGCCGGCCCGCTACCCGACGCTCTCCCGCCACGCCCGGTGCAGCGCGGCGAACCGGCCCCGCCCGGCGATGAGTTCCTTCGGCGGGCCGTCCTCGACGATCCGGCCGTCGGCCATGACCAGGACCCGGTCGGCGATCTCGACGGTCGAGAGACGGTGGGCGATCACCAGGGCCGTACGGCCTTCCAGCACGGTGGCCATGGCGCGCTGCACCGCGCGTTCGCCGGGGATGTCCAGCGAACTGGTGGCCTCGTCGAGGATGAGAACGGCAGGGTCGGCGAGCAGGGCGCGCGCGAAGCCGACCAGCTGGCGCTGGCCGGCGGATATCCGGCCGCCGCGCTTGCGGACATCGGTGTCGTAGCCGTCCGGCAGAGCGGTGATGAAGTCATGGGCGCCGATGGCCTTCGCGGCGTGCTCGATCTCCGCGCGGGTGGCGTCCGGGCGGCCGAGGGCGATGTTGTCGGCGACCGTGCCGGAGAACAGGAAGGCCTCCTGGGTGACCATGACGACACCGCGGCGCAGGGCGGTGGTCGACAGCTCCCGCAGATCGACGCCGTCGAGCAGCACCTCGCCCTCGGTGGGGTCGTAGAAGCGGGCCAGCAGCTTGGCGAGGGTGGACTTGCCGGCGCCGGTGGCACCCACCACGGCGACGGTCGTGCCCGCCGGCAGGGTCAGATCGAAGCGGGGCAGCACCTCGCCGCCCGAGCGGTAGGCGAACCGGACGCCGCGGAAGGCGACCTCGCGGCCCGGCCTGCCCGCCGCGACGGCCGGCAGCGCGGCAGGTGCCGCGGGCTCCGGGACGCCGGGGCGAACGGCCAGCAGACCGGCGATCTTCTGGAGGGAAGCGGCCGCGGATGCATAGGAGTTGAGGAACATTCCGAGCCGGTCGATGGGGTCGTACAGCCGCCGGAGGTAGAGCACCCCGGCTGCCAGTACGCCGAGCGCCAGCCCTCCCGTGGCCACGCGGTAGGCGCCCCACAGGACGAGCGCGGCGACCGCGGTGTTGGCCACCAGCCGGGAGGAGACGACGTAGCGTGCCATTTCCAGGGAGGTGGTGCCGTTGATCCGGGCCTGCTGGTGGTTCAGCCGGGCGAAGGCGGCGTCGTTCGGCCGCTCGCGGCGGAACGCCTGCACCGGGCGGATACCGCCCAGGGTCTCGGTGAACTTCACGATGACGCCCGCCGTCGCCGTGGACTTCGCGCTGTAGACCCGCTGCGAACGGCGCCGGAAGGAGCGTACGAGGAGGGCGAGCGGACCGGCGGAGACGAGGGCGGCCGTGCCGAATCCCCAGTCCAGCCAGATCAGGGTGGCGGTGATGTAGACCGTCGAGAGCGCGACCGTGATCAGCTCCTGCAGCCCCTCCTCCAGGAGTTCGCGCAGCGACTCCACGTCCGTGGTGGCGCGGGAGATCAGCCGGCCGGACGTATAGCGCTCGTGGAAGTCCAGGCTCAGCGCCTGCGCATGCCGGAAGATCCGGCCGCGGAGGTCGAGCAGCACATCCTGGCTGACCCGCGCGGAGAGCTGGATGAAGCCGAACTGCAGCCCGCCGGACGCCATCGCGCACAGCACCGCCGCCACCGCCACGGCGATCAGCGGCCCGTGATCGCCCGCCCGCAGGGCCGGCACCGCGCTGTCGAGCGCGTAGGCGACGAGCAGCGGACCGGCCTGCACGGCGGCCTGCTGGAGCAGCAGCGCGACGACCACCCACCGGACCCGGCGCCGGTGCGGCGCCAGCAGGGAGGCCAGGAGGGTGCGCGAGGCGCCCTTGGGGGTGGGGAGCAGATCGTCTGCGAAGGCGTCGGTGGCGGGGGAGCCCTCGGGCTCGGGTGACTTCTCGGGCTCGGGTGATCCCTCCGGCTCCGGTGAGCTCCCGGTCTCGGGTGAGTTCTCGGGCTCGGGGAGGCGCGGTGTGGCAGGAGACCGTCGCTGCGGACCGGAGGGCCCCTCGCGGTCGTCGGGCGGGAGGCCGGTCGCGGTGGTGGTCATCGGGCGCTCTCTCCCTCGCCGGACATCAAGGTGGCGTACTCGGGGTTCTCCCGGAGCAGTTGGTGGTGGGTGCCGACGGCGGTGATCCGGCCGCCGGACAGCAGTGCCACCCGGTCGGCGAGCAGGACCGTGGACGGCCGGTGGGCGACCACCAGCGCGGTGGTGGCCGCCAGGGCCCGGCGCAGCTCCGCCTCCACCAGCGCCTCGGTGTGCACATCGAGGGCGGAGAGCGGATCGTCGAGGATCAGGAAGCGCGGCCGGCCGACCACCGCACGGGCCAGGGCGAGCCGTTGCCGCTGCCCGCCGGACAGGCTCAGCCCCTGCTCGCCGACCTGGGTCGCGCTGCCCTCGGGGAGGGCGTCGACGAATCCCTCGGCCTGCGCCACCGCCAACGCCCGCCGCAGATCGCCCTCCTGGGCACCCTCTCCGCCCATCAGCACGTTCTCCGCGGCGGTCGCCGAGAAGAGTGTGGGCTCCTCGAAGGCCACCGCGACCAGCGCACGGGCCTCGTCCCGGCTGAGCGTCGCCAGATCGCGCCCGTCGAGGGTGATCCGGCCCGCGGTCGGGTCGTACAGCCGCGGCACCAGCGCCGTGAGCGTGGTCTTGCCGCTGCCCGTCGCCCCGACCAGCGCCATCGTCTCGCCGGGCCGGATGTGCAGGGTGATGTCCTGGAGGAGGGGCGGCGCGTCCGGCGGTGCGTCGGGGTAGCGGAACTCGACGCCGGAGAAGACCAGTCCGCCGGTGCCGGGCGAGGCGGGGACGGGTGGGGCCGGGGCGTCCACGGGGCGTGCGGTTGCTGTCGCTGGGGGCGTGGGCGGTGCGCTTCCGACAGGTATGCCCCCTGCCCGTACGCCCCTGCCCCCTACGCCCCCGGTCTCCCCGCCCGCTGCCGGTTCCTCCACCGCGGGCTCGTCCATGACCTCGAAGTACCGGTCGGTGGCCGTCGCCGCCTCGTTGGCCATGGCCAGCAGGAAACCGGTCGACTCCACCGGCCAGCGCAGCGCCAGCGCGGTCGAGAGGAAGGCGACGAGGGTGCCCGCGGACAGCTCGCCGTCGGCCACCTGGAGCGAGCCGAGCACCAGGGCGCCGCCGATCGCGATCTCCGGAAGTGCGGTGATGCAGACCAGGATCCAGGCCAGCAGCCGGGCCTTGCGGAGTTCGGAGGTACGCAGCGCATGGGTCAGCTTCCGGAAGGTCCGGGCCTGGCTGCGGTGGCGCCCGAAGCCCTTGATGATGCGGATGCCGAGCACCGACTCCTCGACCACCGTCGTCAGATCGCCGACCTGGTCCTGGGCCTGCCGGGCCGCCTGCCCGTACTTCGTCTCGAAGACCGAGCACAGCACCATCAGCGGTGGCACCGGTGCCAGCAGCACCAGGCCCAGGGACCAGCGCTGGGTCATCAGGATCACCGCGCCCACCAGGATGGTCACCCCGTTGACGAGCAGGAACGTCAGCGGGAAGGTGAAGAACATCCGCAACAGCTGGAGGTCGGTGGTCCCCCGGGAAAGCAACTGGCCCGAGGGCCAGCGGTCGTGGAAGGCGACCGGCAGCCGCTGCACATGGCGGTACAGCGCCTCGCGCATCGCCGCCTCGACCCCGGCCAGCGGGCGCGCCACCAGCCAGCGCCGCAGTCCGAACAGCAGCGCCTCCGCCAGCCCGAGGAGCAGCACGAAGGCGCCACCGAGCCAGATCCCGCCCGGATCACGCCCGGCCACCGGCCCGTCCACCAGCCACTTGAGCACCAGCGGGATGATCAGGCTGATGCACGAGGCGAGTATCGCCACGCCCGCGGCGGCGCCCATACGCGCCCGCACCGGGCGGATGAACGGCCACAGGCGCAACAGCGAGCGCACTGCGGAGTGCCGGGGTAAGTCGGTCCGGTCGGGCGGGGGCGAGGTCTGCGCGTTGTCGGCCATCACTCGCGAGCGTAAGGCGCATCACTGACAACGCTCATGCCATTTTCCGCCGGGCGGCCCCGCTCGCGACCCCGCCCGCGACCCCGCGCCGCCCCGCAGCCCTCAGCCCGGCACGGCCCGGAACAGCACCACCGACCGCCCGGCCAGCGTGAGCGAGCCGCCCGCAGGGTACGGCGGCAGTGCCGCCCCCGGCTGGTCCTCCCGTGCCGTGTCGACGAGGAGTTCGTAGGCGCGGGCCCAGGGCGGTCCGGGGAGGGTGAACGGACAGGGCCGGTCGGCCGCGTGGAGCACGGCCAGGAAGCTGTCGTCGACGATGCGGATGCCCCGGGCGTCGCGTGGGGAGATGTCGTTCCCGGAGAGGTACATGCCCAGCGTGGCCCCCGGGGTGTACCAGTCCTGTTCGGTCATCTCCGTGCCGTCCGCGGTGAACCACGCGAGGTCGCGCAGACCGCCCTGCCGATGCGGCCGCCCGGAGAAGAACGCCCGGCGGCGGAGCACGGGGTGCGCGCGGCGCAGGGCGATGAGGCGGGCGGCGAGGCCGGCCAGCGGGCGCCACTCCGGGTCGTCCAGCAGCGACCAGTCCAGCCAACTGGTCGCGTTGTCCTGGCAGTAGGCGTTGTTGTTGCCGTGCTGGGTGCGGCCCATCTCGTCGCCGGCCACCAGCATCGGCACGCCCGTCGACAGCAGCAGGGTGGTCAGCAGGTTGCGCAGCTGGCGGCGGCGCAGCGCGCGGACCTCCCGGTCGTCGCTCTCGCCCTCGGCGCCACAGTTCCAGGAGCGGTTGTCACCGGTGCCGTCGCGGTTGCCCTCGCCGTTGTCCGCGTTGCGTTTGTGCTCGTAGGTGACCAGGTCACGGAGGGTGAAGCCGTCGTGCGCCGTGATGAAGTTGACCGAGGCGTAGGGACGGCGGCCGCCCCAGGCGTAGAGGTCACTCGATCCGGAGAGCCGGTAGCCCAGGTCGCGGACGTCGTGCTGGGCGCCGCGCCAGAAGTCGCGGACGGTGTCGCGGTAGCGGTCGTTCCACTCCGTCCACAACGGTGGGAAGGCACCGACCTGATAGCCGCCGGAGCCCACGTCCCAGGGCTCGGCGATCAGCTTGACCCGGCGCAGCACCGGGTCCTGGGCGATCACCGCGAGGAACGGCGAGAGCATGTCGACATCGTGCATGGAGCGGGCCAGCGCGGCCGCCAGGTCGAAGCGGAAGCCGTCCACGCCCATCTCGGTGACCCAGTAGCGCAGCGAATCGGTGATCAGACGCAGGACATGGGGCTGGACGACGTGCAGGGTGTTGCCACAGCCGGTGTAGTCGGCGTAGCGGCGGGCCTCGCCGGCCAGCCGGTAGTAGCCGCGGTTGTCGATGCCCCGCAGGGAGAGCGTCGGGCCCAGCTCGCCGGCCTCCGCGGTGTGGTTGTAGACGACGTCGAGGATCACCTCGATGCCCGCGTCGTGCAGCGCCCGCACCATCCGCTTGAACTCGCCGACCTGCTGCCCCCGGGTGCCCGTGGCGGCGTATCCGGCATGGGGGGCGAAGTAGCCGACGGAGTTGTAGCCCCAGTAGTTGCGCAGCCCCCGGCGCACCAGGTGGTCCTCGTGCGCGAACTGGTGGACCGGCAGCAGCTCGACGGCGGTGACGCCGAGCCGGACCAGGTGCTCCAGCGCCGCGGGGTGCGCGAGCCCCGCATAGGTGCCCCGCAGCCGCTCCGGGATACCGGGATGGCGCATCGTGAAACCGCGCACATGCAGTTCGTAGAGCACGGAATCCGGCCAGGGCGTCTTGGGCCGGCGGTCGTCCTGCCATTCGTCGACGCCGCCCTCGTCCCCGGTGTCCTCGCCGACCACGACACCCTTGGGGACGTACGGCGCCGAGTCCCGGTCGTCGCGCACGGTGTCGGCGACCTGCTGCTCGGGCCAGTCACGGACATGGCCGTAGAGCTGGGCCGGCAGCGCCGGCCCCGCGCCGGACGGCTCCGTACGGGCGCCGAAGTCGCCGTCCACGGCCCTGGCATACGGGTCCAGCAGCAGCTTCGCCGGATTCCAGCGGGCGCCGCTCCAGGGGTCCCAGCGGCCGTGCACCCGGTAGCCGTAGCGCTGGCCGGGGTGGACACCGGGCAGAAAGCCGTGCCAGATCTCATGGGTGAGCTCGGTCAGCGCATGGCGCGTCTCGCGCTCCGCGTCGTCGAAGAGACACAGTTCCACGGCCTCGGCGCCGCCCGCCCACAGGGCGAAGTTGGTGCCGGCGATGCCGTCGGGGCCGGTGCGATAGCGGGCGCCCAGTGGTGTGGGGCTGCCGGGGCGGATATCCGCGGGTGGGGCGAGTGGTTCATCCGCCACCGCCTCCTGCTCGGGTGCGCTCGACACGTGCCGGCCTCCTGCGGCTGATGGCTCGGTCGGGCGGCGGGCCCCGGCACGGGGTACCTCCCGGCGTCCACCGGGAGAGTCCGGCCGTGCAGGTGTCCCCCGCCCTCCCCGTTGTTCTTCCCGCAACCGGGCGTTGCCTCACGCTTCCCGCGGCGGGGGCTCACAGGTCTGCCGCGCACCGCCCGTGACATCCCGTTACGCGGCATACCTCCCAACCCGGTGATCATCCGTCACAATTCGGTATATGACCGCCCATCAGCAGAACCGAGCAGGGGACCGAGCACAGAGCCGGGAGGACGGCCGGGCGCGGGGCAGGGGGCTGGACCGGGGTCCGGACTGGGGTTCGGACCGGGGTCCGGACCGGGCGGGCGGGCGAACGGCGGTGCGGGCGGCCCGCCGGGTCCGCGTCGTCCTCGCCGCCGCGGCCGGGCTCGCCGGGGTGGTGGCGCTGGCCGGCTGCCGCGACACCGAGGGCTTCGTCGTCGGCAAACCGCGCTCCCCGGCGGCGGCGATCAGGATCGTCCCGCACGACGGGGCGCACGGTGTACGGGCCGACGGGCGGTTCGAGGTCCGGGTGCCCGAGGGGCGGCTGGAACGGGTCGAGGTCAGCCGGACCGGAGGCGCCGGCCGGCAGCCCGTCGCCGGGCGGATCGCCGCGGACGGTATGACCTGGCGCCCGGCGGCCCGGCGCCTCGAGCCCGGCGTGAAGTACACCGTCGACGCGGTGGCGCTGGACGGTGCGGGCCGGCGCTCGGCCCGCCACACCACCTTCACCACCTCCGTGCCCGTCCGCCGCTTCACCGCGCACTTCTCACCGCAGGGCGACGCCACGGTCGGCACCGGCCTGATCTTCTCGCTGGTCTTCAACCGGCCGGTTGCCGACCGCGCGGCCGTCGAACGCGCCGTCAGGGTCAGCGCCCGCCCCGCCGTCGAGATCGGCCCGCACTGGTTCGGCCGGCGCCGGCTGGACTTCCGGCCCCGGGAGCGCTGGCGGCCGGGCACCGCGATCACCGTGGATCTGCGGCTGCGCGGGGTGAAGGCCGGGCCGGGCGCCTACGGGACGCAGCGCCGGACCGTCCACTACCGGGTGGGCCGGGACCAGGTCAGCACCATCGATGCCGCCCGGCACTCCATGACGGTGCGCCAGGGCGGCCGGGTGGTGGCGGTCCTGCCGGTCACCGCGGGCGACGACGCGAACCCCACCTACAACGGGAAGATGGTGATCCTGGAGCGGCAGTCGAGGACGCGGATGGACGGCGACACCGTCGGCTTCGGCGCCGAGTACGACATCCCGGACGTGCCGCACGCCATGCGGCTCACCAGGTCGGGGACCTTCCTGCACGGCAACTACTGGGCACCGCCCCAGGTCTTCGGCGGCCTCAACACCAGCCACGGCTGCGTCGGGCTGAAGGACATCAAGGGCGGCGGCCCCCACACCCCGGCCGGCTGGTTCTTCGGCCGCTCGATCGTCGGCGACACCGTCGTGGTGGAGCACTCCCCGGAGCGTACGGTCGCGCCGGACAACGGCCTCGGCGGCTGGAACATGCCCTGGGAGCTGTGGCGGGCCGGGTCCGCGCGGCGCTGACCGGCGGCCGCCCCGGCGGCCGTCCGCCCCCTGCCTCCGCACCACCCCCGCAGTTGGGACTAAACGGTGACGTTCACGGGGAGTTCACTGTCACCGCGGTGTGGTTATCTAACGGCAGGCGCGCGGCTGTCCGCGTCCGCGCGCGGGGACCGCGGGCCGTGCGAGGGGGAAGGGGCAGTCGTGAACGTCCAGCCGAATTCGGGGGTGCCGGCTCGCCGGCGTCGGTGGCTGCTCAGGGGCGGGGGTGCGCCGGCCCTGCTGGCCGGCGCGATGCTGCTGCTGGTGACCGCGTGCGGCGGTGACGTCGAGGACGGCAAAGGGGCCGGCAAGGCGGGCGGGGAGAAGGATGCCTCGCAGGCGGCCGTGACCATAGCGCCCAAGGACGGTGCGCACGACGTCGCCACCAGCGGTGCGCTGAAGGTGACCGCCCGGAAGGGCCGGCTCAAGTCCGTCAAGGTCAAGGACGCCAAGGGCAACGAGGTCGACGGGAAAATAGCGGGCGGCGGCGCCCTGTGGCAGCCGAGCGGCCACCTCGGCGCCTCGACGGACTACACCGTCGACGCCATAGCGGTGGATGGCAAGGGCCGGGAGGCCGCCGAGCACTCCCGCTTCACCACCCTCGTCCCGAAGAACACCTTCATCGGCCGGTACACCCCAGAGAACGGCCAGCAGGTCGGCGTCGGGATGCCGGTCTCGATCCGGTTCACCCGCGGTATCACCGACCCCAAGGCCGTCGAGGACGCCATCAAGGTCACCGCGAAGCCGTCGGTCCCCGTCGAGGGCCACTGGTTCGGCAACGACCGGCTCGACTTCCGCCCCGAGAAGTACTGGGCGGCCGGCACCAAGGTCACCCTCAAGCTGGACCTCAACGGCGTCGAGGGCCGGCCCGGGGTCTACGGCACCCAGGCCAAGGAGGTCTCCTTCACCGTCGGCCGCAGCCAGGTCAGCACGGTCGACGCCGAGTCGAAGCAGATGACCGTGGTCCGCGACGGCAAGAAGATCAAGACCATCCCGATCACCTCGGGCGCGCCGGGCACCGAGACGTACAACGGCAAGATGGTGATCAGCGAGAAGCACCTGGTGACGCGGATGAACGGCGACACCGTCGGCTTCGGCGGGGAGTACGACATCAAGGACGTCCCGCATGCGATGCGGCTGAGCACGTCCGGCACCTTCATCCACGGCAACTACTGGTCGGGCAGCGCGACCTTCGGCACCCGCAACGCCAGCCACGGCTGTGTGGGCCTCTTCGACCAGCGCGGTGGCGGCGACGGCTCCACCCCGGCGGCGTGGTTCTTCCGCAACTCCGTCGTCGGCGATGTGGTCGTCGTCAAGAACTCCCACGACGAAACGATCCAGCCGGACAACGGCTTCAGTGACTGGAACCTCTCCTGGGAGAAGTGGAAGGCCCGCCGGTAGGGCCTGCCGGCAGCTCTGCCAGTAGCTCTGCCGGGTGGGCCGCCCGTGGGGACATCGGTGGCCCCGGCGGCAGGGCGGCCGGAAGGCGAACGGGCTCGGTGCACTGTGACGCAGTGCACCGGGCCCGATGTCGTTAACGCGTACTAACCTTCCCGCATGACTGTGAATCTCGAGGTCGCCGACGGCGTCGGCACCATCCGCCTGGACCGTCCGCCGATGAACGCACTGGACATCGCCACCCAGGACCGGCTGCGCGAGCTGGCCGAGGAGGTCACCCGCCGCGACGATGTGCGTGCCGTCGTCGTCTGGGGCGGCGAGAAGGTGTTCGCGGCCGGCGCGGACATCAAGGAGATGCAGGCCATGGACCACCCGGCCATGGTGGTGCGCTCCAAGGCCCTGCAGGACTCGTTCACCGCCGTGGCCCGGATCCCCAAGCCGGTGGTCGCCGCGGTCACCGGCTATGCGCTGGGCGGGGGCTGCGAGTTGGCGCTCTGCGCCGACTTCCGGATCGCGGGCGACAACGCCAAGCTCGGCCAGCCGGAGATCCTGCTGGGCCTCATCCCCGGGGCCGGTGGCACCCAGCGGCTGGCGCGGCTGGTGGGCCCGTCCAAGGCCAAGGACCTGATCTTCACCGGCCGCCATGTGAAGGCCGACGAGGCGCTGGCGCTCGGCCTGGTCGACCGGGTGGTGCCGGCCGCGGAGGTCTACGAGCAGGCGCACGCCTGGGCGGCGCGGCTGGCGGCTGGTCCCGCGCTGGCGCTGCGGGCCGCCAAGGAATCCGTCGACGGCGGCCTGGAGACCGACATCGACACCGGCCTGACGATCGAACGCAACTGGTTCGCGGGGCTGTTCGCGACCGAGGACCGGGAGACCGGCATGCGCAGCTTCGTCGAGGAAGGGCCGGGCAAGGCCAAGTTCCGCTGAAACAGCTGTTGTTGACGGTGCTTGTGAGGTTTGGGCCGGGTGCAATGCCTCGTGTGGGCGAACCGAGGAAGGCTTAATTGCGCCTTAAGGCAGCCTTGTTGAGGTGCCCGGCCGCTTCCCCGGAGGACCGGCGTCCCGCCAGGTCAGCCGGGGTGGACGCGAACCTTAACTGCCGTTGGCATATGTCTCACCGGAGGGCTGGAACCGACGATTCCGGACAATCGATTCCGTCGGTTCCGCTCCCCTGGACGCGATGCACCGGCCATGATGGGAGGCATGGCGGGCCTCGAAGGAATGGAGCAGCCGCGGCCGCGGAGCGATCCGGCCGCCGCGCGATGGGGCATCCCCGGTCCGGACACAGACACCGCACCGGCCCCTCGCGCACCGGCCTTCGCGGCCCCCGATCCGGCCGGCGACCCGGCTCTCGGTGAGGTGCGGCTGCCCTCGCGCCCCCAGTCCGCCGGTATCGCGCGCCGGCTGACCGCCGCCGTACTCCTCGGACAGTGGGCCCTGACGCCCCAGCTCGCCGAGCACGCCGTGCTGCTGGTGTCCGAGCTCGTCGGCAACGCCGTACGGCACACCGGCGCCCGCACGTTCGGGCTGCGGATGCTCCGCCGCCGCGGCTGGGTCCGGATCGAGGTGCGCGACCCGTCCCGCGGCCTGCCCTGCCTGATGCCGGTCCAGGAGATGGACCTCAGCGGCCGCGGCCTCTTCCTCGTCGACAAGCTCTCCGACCGCTGGGGGGTGGATCTGCTGCCCCGCGGCAAGACCACCTGGTTCGAGATGCGGATCGCCGACCGCTGAGGGCCGGTTCGCCCGGGGCGGGGCGGGGGCGGTGCAGCCCGGCCCTGCCCGGGCCGGCCCGGCTTGCTGCGGCTCGGCTCGGCCCGGCTTGCCCGGCTCGGCCCGCCCCCGCCGCCTGTGTCCCCACGGCCTGAGGCCGGCTCCGGTGTGACTGAGCGCTTCAGTTGGCGGGCTTCGTCAACTGAAGCGCTCAGGGCGTGGCCTGCCCGTTACCGTCTTGGTCCTGCTGTGGCGTACAGCACGGTGCCGGTCGCCAGCAGGGCCCACGCGGTCGCGGCGGACGCCGTCGTGGCGGGGGAAAGGATCATCCAGCCGCCCACCTCTCCCGCGATGCCGGGCGGAACCGGGACGACGAGGGTGAGCGCGAGCCAGCCGATCGGCAGGGTCCATGCGAACTCTGCCCCGCACAACACCGCCCCGAGCGCGGCCAGGCCGGCCAGGCCCGCGCTGTCCTGGACGACGAGCGCGGTCGGGGCGAGCTTGACTCCCGCCGCCTGGACCGCCAGCAGCGCCGCCGCGGCGACCGCGCCGGCCAGCAGCACGTGCGCCGCCCGCCGGGGCATCCACCGGATCGCGGCCGTCCGGTCCAGCGCGGCATCCTGCCCGCCGAGCCCGACGGAAGCGGCTGCCACGTTCGCGGTGAGGACCAGGACCGCGATCCCCAGGTCCACCGGTCCCGGACCGTTGAGGGCCCACACCGCCAGCGCGACGAGCGCGACCGCGGCGGCAGAGGTGGGCACCTGCCGTGAACGCGCATACAGCATCAGCCATCTCATGGGGATGTCTCCCCCGTCAGCGTCGCGTGCTCGTTCTTGCAGGAGAGCGCGGCGGCACGCGTCTGGGCGATCCGCGAGCGCTGCTCGGCCGGTGGCAGGGCCGTCAGCTTCTCCCAGGCGGCTTTGGCGTCCGCCCATGTGCGCTGCGAGTACGCGTAGGCGTCCGGCGTCTGCAGGCGTTCGAACTGGCGATCGCCGAGGGCCCAGCTCGCGGCGATGCTCTGTGCGGGGATGTCGAGCTGCCCCCCGCCCTCATAGGGGGTGCGTGGTTTGCAGTTGGGTGCCAGGCCCTGGGCGAGTAGGAGGCGGGTCAGTTCGGTCCCCGCCGCGTGGGCGATCAGCGGGTCGTCGAAGTCGATCAGCACCACGTCGCCGGAGAGTTCGCGTGGGTCGCCGAGCGCGCGCAGCTCGGTGTCCTCCCGCACCGAGTCGGGCGCCTGGTCACCAAGGGCGTTGTGCAGCACGCGCAGCGCCTGCTTGCCACGCGGTGCGAGCTCGGGCAGGCGTGAGCGGTGTGCCTGCGTCACGCACACCGGTCCGTCGCAGACCAGGGCGGCGGCGGCCTTGTCGACGACGTAGGTGTCGTGGGGAGCGGCCGGCAGGATCAGCAGGGCCAGGGCCGCGCCGGCCAGGACGGGGGCCACCGCGAGCAGCCGGGCCCGGCGGGTGGCGGCCGACAGCAGCGCGAAGCCGGTGGCGAGCAGGCCGAGCAGCCAGAGCGTCTGACCGAGGTGCACGGAGTCGGACAGGGTCAGCAGCATCTCCCGCGGCTCCGAGGTCGCCGGGGACAGCTGGGCGAGCCGGTTCGGCGCGATGCTCGAAGGCAGTGCTCCGTCATTGGTCTGCCGCAGGAGGAGGGATGTCAGCAAGAGGAACACCGTCAGGGCAGGCGGGGTGAGCACGGAGGGCACGGCCCGCGCGACGCCCATGCCGAACACGGCCCCCGCGACGAGGGACAGTGCCGCCACCAGCGAGATCGGCAGCCAACCGAGACTTGTGTAGGTGGTGGCGCCGAGGGCCACCTGGACTGCGCCCACCAGGACGAGGAGGCCGAAGCCCGACGCCAGCGTGAGCGCCGTCGCACCGGCCGGCAGCGCCGCACGGCGCCAGGCCGGCAGCGGCGTGGTCGTCAGCAGTTCGGCCGTCCGCGAGCGGGATTCGCGCAGCCCGTACACCGCTCCCATGCCCACCACGAGCGGCCCCCAGAAGACCAGCAGGTACCGGGTCCACAGCGCCATGGAGGTCCACTGGGCCGTCCACCCCGCGGCGCCCTGCCACCAGATCCCGTCGATCAGGAAGAAGACCGCCAGGCTGCCTGCCAGGACGACGATGCCGGGCCACGGGGCGACGGAGCGCTTCAGTTCGATGCGCAGAACACGTCCGGTCACCAGGTGCCTCCCTGCTGACCGGAGTTGCGGAGCAGCGCCGAGTAGCCGCGTTCCAGGGGGCTGTCGCCCGGGTAGTCGGGGCCGCCCGCCGCGGCCAGGTCCTCCGGCGTCCCCTGGAAGACGAGGCGGCCGTCGGCGAAGAGCACCACGTCGGAGCAGGCGGCCGCGACGTCCTCGACCAGGTGGGTGGAGACGACCACACAGGTGTCGCGGCCCAGCTCCTGGAGCAGCTCGCGAAAGCGCAGTCGCTGCGCCGGATCCAGGCCGACTGTCGGCTCGTCCAGCAGCAGCACCGCGGGGTCGTTGACGATGGCCTGGGCGATGCCGGCCCGCCGCACCATGCCGCCGGACAGGGTCTTCATCCGATGGTCGGCGCGGTCCGCCAGGCCCACCCGTTCCACGGCCCGCTGGACGGCCGCGGGGACGTCCGCCTTCGGAACCTCCTTCAACCAGGCCATGTACTCGACGAACTCGCGCACCGTGAAGCGCTTGTAATAGCCGAAATCCTGCGGCAGGTAGCCGATCCGGCGACGCAGGGCCCGGTGGTCGACCATCCTGCCCAGCAAGGTGCCGAGCATCTCCAGTTCGCCCTCGGTGGGGCGCAGCACGGTGGCCAGCGTCCGGATCAGGGTGGTCTTTCCCGCGCCGTTGGGCCCCAGGAGGCCGTGGGTGCCGGTGCCCAGGGACAGGTCGAGCCCGTCCACGGCCATCTTCTTCCGTCCGACGCGTACTCTCAGGCCACTGGCTCGGATCTGCCAGGCGTAGGTTTTCGGCGCGGTGTCGGCTGCGCTCGTGGTGGGCGTCATGCGGTAGTCCCTTGCGAGGGTCGATGATGGTTTCACAGCGTTGAGTACGCGTTTCTGCGGGCGATCACGGCGCCGATGCCGAGCGCCAAGAACAGCCCCCACGCGGGCAGTTGGTCCGGCTGTAGGGCACGCTCCAGGTCCACGGGGCCGTGGTCGGTGGCCCACGCGAGTACCACGACGGCGACCCAGGTGCCCGCCAGCCCGGTGGCGGCGCGGGTCACGCCGACCACGCTGCCCAGCGCCAGGGCGGTGGAGGTGAAGGTCAGGGAGGGCAGCAGCCACTGCGCGGCCGACATCGTTCCGGTCAGCCATCCCCCCACCACGAGCGCGGGCAGGACCACCACGAGAACCGCCGTGGTGCGCCGGAGGAGCAGGGGCAGGCCGGCTCGGGCGGTCGAGGCCGTCAGTTCGTGCGCCGGGTCCAGGCCGCGCGACCACGATGCGGCGACACCGCACAGCGGCAGCACGGGTGCGATCGCCGACACGGGAGAGACGCCGCCGAGGAACATGGGCCGCGCGACTGCGTCCAGCAGCAGCGCCATCAGGGTGACGAGGACGGTCATGGCCAACCACGGGGCCATGACCGGCGTCAGCCAGGCAGCGACCCACCTCGGGCGGTGTCGCCGCGAGGGCGCCCTGACGGCCGCGTCCAACTGCGGTTCCAGACCGGCCCGGACGGTGTCGAGGAGCGCGGCGATACCGGGCGCCTCGGTGGCCACACAGGCCGCCAGGTGGCTCCGGCACGGCGCGCACGTCTCCAGATGGGCCTCCAACGCCCATACCGTGTCCGCGGCCATCGTCGCGTCACCACGTGCGTAGTCGTCGATCAACTGCCTCGACGCGTGTTCCCCGCTCATGTCAGCGCCTCCCGCATCGCGATCCGGGCCCGGCGGGCGCGGGTCTTGACCGTGCCTTCGGGCAGTTGGAGCAGGACAGCGGTCTCCCGGACGGAGAGCCCGTCGAGCACCGTGGCCCGTAGCACTTCTCGGAGTTCCGGCGCCAGTTGCCGCAGGGCGTCGCCGACGTCGCCGCCGACGGTCCCGGCGAGTGCCTCTTCCTCCGCCGCGGGCACCACCGCCCGCTCGGCGGCGGCGACCGGCGGTTCGGCGTGGTGGGCACGGCGCCGGAACGCGTCGACGAGGCGGCGCGCCGCGATCGTCCACAGCCACCCGACGGCCGTCCCGCCGACCGCGCTCCCGGCGAACGCGCCGGCCGCGCGCCACACCGCCAGATAGGTCTCCTGCATGACCTCGGCGACGATCTGCTCGTCCGCGCAGCGGCGGCGCAACCGCACCGCCAGCCACGGCGACGTGCGCCGGTACAACTCGTCGAACGCCCCGCGGTCACCTCTGGCCACCAGCCGGACGAGGCGTTCCTCGTCCCACTCGTCCAGTGCTCTCCTGCGTGATCTCACACCAGCCAGACGCCCGATGCCGCGCGCAGGTTTTGCATCTGCCGTGAGCTGCGTCACAGTGTCACGCGCAGAGGATGGCGATCCCCGCGAAACCGGGTCGCCGGCTTCGACCCGGCTCGTGGCGAACTCTGGCGTCTCGCGGTGCTTCACCCTCCTCGGCGCAGCCCTGGCCGAGTACGCCGACTGATGCGCAGTCGCCATCGATGCCGAAGGTCCAGCCCGCCAACTGAAGCACTCACTCGCCAACCGAAGCGCTCCGTCACATCCGATCGGTGCTCCGGTCGGTGCTCAGCTCGCGCGATGACGATCCGTAGGATGGGATATTCATGTTCGCGCACCGGGCCCGGAGAGGAGGGGGACATGCACCACGTGCGCCGCTCGGCCACGCTGACGCTGCTGCTCCTCCTCGCCGTCACCTTCGGGCCGCAGCTGTGCCGCATCGGCGGCGACCAGGCCTGGTCGGCAGGCCGGGCGGCAGCGGCCACGGCGGCCTGGCGGTCCGAGACCGCGACGGCGGCCTCCCCGGCGGTGGCGCACCCGGCCGCGAGCCTGGCGGACGCTGACGCACCGGCGGACGGGGACGGACCCGCGGACGGGTCCGCACCGGCGAAGGGCGACGCCCCGGCACGGCCGTCGGCCGCCGCCAGTGGCCCATGGCTCGATCCCGGTGCCCCGGTCGCCGTGGCCCACACGCCCAAGAAGTGCTCGAACCGGCATGCTCCGGGGCCCGCCGAGTCCGCCCCGCTGCCCACACCGCACCGCGGTGAGCCCCTGGCCCCCGCCACCACCGGCCCGGGGCCGCTCGCCGTGGATCTGCCCGCGCAGTACGCGCTCGCCCGGCCACCGACCGACAGCGCGCCCGCCCGCGACCGCACCCCGCTCCTGCCCGTACTGCGGATATAGGCCGCTGCCCCGACGCACACGGCCTGACCTTCCCCTTTGTACGTCTGGAGCTTCCGCATGCCCGTTTCCGCCTCTCCCACCCGCAAACTGGCCGCCATCGGCGCGGTCATCGCCCTTGTCGTGGCCGTCATCGCCATCGGGGTCGCCATCGGTAAGTCCGCCGACGGCGACCGCGGCACCGGCCGCGGCAACGCCCCCGAGGCCGCAGCCTCCGACGCGCCCGAGGAGGACCCCGCACAGCAGAAGATGTTCGACGACCTCGCCAAGCGGACCAGCCGGCGCGAGGACGGCGATCCGCTGGCCGTCGGCAGGAAGGACGCCCCGGTGGTCCTGGTCGAATACGCCGACTACCAGTGCTCGTTCTGCGGCCGCTTCACCCGCGAGACCCAGCCCGGTCTGATCAAGAAGTTCGTCGACGCGGGCACCCTGCGCATCGAATTCCGCAACTTCACCGTCTTCGGCGCCGACTCCGAGCGGGCCGCCCGTGCCTCCTGGGCCGCCGGGCAGCAGGGCAAGTTCTGGCAGCTCCACGACGAGCTGTACGCCAAGACCCGTAAGGGCAAGGCGCTCGCCGAGGACAAGCTCGTCGAACTGGCCCGCAGCAGCGGTGTGGCGGATATCGACAAGTTCCGTACGGACATGAAGAGCAAGGACGCCGAGCGGGCGCTGAAGAAGGATCAGGACGAGGGGTACCAGCTCGGGGTGCAGTCCACGCCGTCCTTCCTGATCAACGGCCGGCCGGTCGCCGGGGCCCAGCCCGCCGAGGTCTTCGCCCAGGCCGTCAAGGATGCCGCGGCGCGGGCGGACAAGAACGGGGCGGCGGACAAGAACGGGTCGGCGGACAAGAACGGGGCCGAGGACAAGAACGGGGCGAAGGGCAAGGGCGAGCCGACCGGCAAGAACGGGGCGGCGGACAAGGACGGACCGGCGGACAAGAAGGCCGGGGAATGAACGACATCGGCTACCTCGCGGCGTTCCTGGGCGGTGCGCTGGCGCTGCTCAGCCCGTGCAGCGCGCTGCTGCTGCCCGCGTTCTTCGCCTACTCGCTCTCGACGCCCGGCCGACTGGTGGCCCGTACCGGGGTGTTCTACCTGGGGCTGGCCACCACGCTGGTGCCGCTCGGCGCGGCCAGCACGGCGGCCAGCCGGCTGTTCAACGGCCACCGCGATCTGCTGATCGCCGTCGGCGGCTGGGTCGTCATCGCGATGGGGCTGGCCCAGATCCTCGGCCTGGGCTTCGCCTCCCGGCGCGCCCAGGCGGCCGCGGCGAGGATCACCCCGCGCTCCGCCGTCTCCACCTTTCTGCTCGGCTGTGTCTACGGGCTCGCCGGATTCTGTGCGGGCCCGATCCTCGGCGCGGTGCTGACGGTGACGGCGGTCAGCGGCTCACCCGCGTACGGCGCCTCGATGCTCGCCGTCTACGCGCTGGGCATGGCGCTGCCGCTGTTCGTGCTGGCGCTGTTGTGGGAGCGCTGCAAACTCGGCACCCGGGGGTGGCTGCGGGGCCGGGAATTCAGCCTCGGAAAGCTGCGGCTGCACACCACCTCGGTGCTGTCCGGGGTGTTCTTCATCGGTATCGGCGTGCTGTTCCTGCGTTTCAACGGAACCAGTGCGCTGCCCGGAATTCTCGATGCGGATGACGAATTCCGGGCCGAGGAATGGGCGGCGCGGATCGGGAACGCCGTACCGGACTATGCGCTGATCGCGGTGGCCGCGCTGATCGTCGCCGCGGTGCTCGGCCGTATCGCGCTCCGGCCGGAGAAGAAGCCGCGGGGCGAAGCCGAGCGGCCGGCGGACGGGGCGGACGAGGCGGAACGGCCGCGGGAAGGGGCCGGATAGCGGTGGAGTTCCGGTGACGGGGCCGGGCCGGGCCGTCGTGGAACGGCACCGGCCCCCGGCCCCCGGGGCTCACCTGCTCCCTCACAGCCACACGTTGTCGTTGACCGACCCCAGGCCGGTGCCGGACAGCCGCCGGTGCAGGGCCAGCGCCTGGTCCTCGGTCAGCGAGGCCACATGGTCCGCGCAGGCACGCAGCCGGTCGCCGTGCAGTGCCAGCTCCTCGGCGCGGTCCGGCGGCAGCAGCTCGGGTGCGTCATGGGTCCAGCGCAGCAGCTCGCTCACCACCCGCCGCTTGCCGTGCTGCTGGGTGGCCAGTGCGGGCCGGTCGATGACGTAGCACCACACCAGCTCCTTGAGCAGATCGCAGGCGGCCCGCCGCTCCGGCGGGATCACCAGCCGCGCGCCGTAGCGGATCGCGGCCGCGCCGCCCACCTCCAGCTCGATCCCACGGGTGAAGTACGAGATCAGATTGGAGGTGCGGCGATTGACCGCGACCGCGTCCTCATGGCTGCCGCTGTACGGAGCGGGCACCGCCAGCCGCTTGCCGATGTCCGCCATCATCACCAGCGCCGCGTCACGGTCGAAGGACTCGCCCTCGCGCGCCCGCTTGGCCTGCACATAGTCCAGGAAACGGCGGGTCTCCCGCTCGGTGTCGGCGCCCGCCGCCCCGTCCGGCGGGAACAGCGCGGCCAGCGGGATCAGGCCCGTACGGTAGAAGTCCTCCACGTCGTGGCAGGCGTAGGTGACGTCGTCCGCCCAGTCCATGACCTGCTCCTCGACCGGTACGGCGGTGTCCGTACGGCCGGCCCGCACCCAGGAGAACGCCTCGCGGTCGGCGACGTACACCCCCCACTTCACATGCCGCGCCGGGTCCTGGTCGACGGGCGCCCGCTCCCACGGGTATTTGGTGGCGGCATCCAGACAGGCGCGGGTCAGGTGCAGTCCGCGGTGGCCCGGGTATTTGTGGGCGGCGAGAAAGGTCAGCACCCGCAGGGTCTGCGCATTGCCCTCGAAGCTGTCCAGCACACCGTCGGCGAAGTGCAGGTCGTCCATCGTGGCGCGCAGCGCCAGCTCACCCGCGTGCCCGAAGGGCGGGTGGCCGATGTCGTGGGCCATGCACGCCGCCTCGACGAGCGCCGGGGCGGGCCCGCCGTAACGGCGCTCCAGCCGCTCCGCCATCCGCCGGCCCAGCTGCGCCACCTTCATGGAGTGGGTCAGCCGGGTGTGGTACGCGCCCAGCTCGGCGCTCGCCACCACCTGGCTCTTGCCGGCCAGCGCCCGCCACTGGGTCGAGTACAGGATCCGGTCGACGTCGTGCTCGAAGCCGGACCGCTGCCCGTCGTCGGGCACCCGTCGCCGGAGGGAGTGCTGCTCAAGGTCCTCATCGCTGTATGTGGCAGGTCGCATGCGCGGATGGTAGTCCCGTCCCGCCGGACGGGGGCCGGCCGGTGGGCCGGGGCCCTGCGTCACCGACGTCCCGGGACAGAGCACAGCACCTCCCTAGGCGCTCAGCCGCCGCCGTCGGTGGGGATGCGGACGGGGATGGGGGCGGGCGTGCACCGGGTGGGCGTCCGCCCGGCGCCGGCGGTCGTTGCAGAGCAGGCACTTTCCGTAGCCCGGCGGAAGGGGATCTTCCGGGTCGCCGTACAACGGGTCGACCGCGCCGTGGGGATGCAGGGCGCAGCCGGTCGGGCCGGTCTCCGCGCCCAGCGAGCCGGCAGCGGTCAGTGCTTGCCGGAGGACGTCGACCAGCTGGTCCGCATCGCGCCGGCTCGGCGCGGACTGCAGGGACGAGGCAAGCTCGGAGGCGGTGGTCAGCGCGGACCGGAGTTCGCGCAGGTTTGCGTAACCCATGCCTCGGAGCGTAGGCGGACCCACTGACAGTTGATCTTCCGATCGCACTTTGCGGCTTCCCATGGCCGGATGCATGCCCGCTCACGCCGACGATGTAGCACCGGGACGGTGACGGTCGCCTTGCCGGTCCATGACGGGGCGGGGTCGGCGGGGACGCGGCGGCGTCGGCGGGGCCGACGGGGCGGTGCGGGGCCGGGCGACGTGGGGTGCCGTCCCCCCCCACCCCCGAACCCACCCCCCGCCCCCTCCCCCGAAGGGGGAGAGGGGGAGGGGGCGGGGGAGAGCCGAGCGGCCGCTCAGGGCGCGATCGGCAGCGCCCGCTTGTGCTCGGTGAGCCGGTAGCGGCGGACGATGGCCTCGGCGGCCGCGGCGTCGACCGCGCGGCCCTCAAGGAAGTCGTCGATCTGGTCGTAGCTCACACCGAGCGCGTCCTCGTCCGGCTTGCCCGGGTCAAGGGTCTCCAGGTCGGCCGTCGGCACCTTGTGGACCAGCTCGCCGGGGGCGCCCAGCGCCGCCGACACCGCGCGCACCCGGCGCTTGGTCAGCCCGGTGAGCGGCACCACATCGGCCGCGCCGTCACCGAACTTCGTGAAGAAGCCGGAGACCGCCTCGGCCGCGTGGTCGGTGCCCACGACCAGGCCGCCATGGGCGCCCGCGACGGCGTACTGCGCGATCATGCGCTGGCGCGCCTTGATGTTGCCGTGGACGAAGTCCTGGTGGTGGGCGTCACGGAAGACGAGCCCGCCGTCCACCGCGGCCTGCAGCGCCGCGTCGCTCGCCGGGCGGATGTCGACGGTCAGCTCCCGGTCCGGGCGGATGAACTCCAGCGCCCGCCGGGCGTCCTTCTCGTCCGCCTGGACGCCGTACGGCAGCCGCATCGCGTAGAACGTCGCCTCGTGCCCGGCGGCGCGGGCCCGCTCCACGGCGAGCTGGCAGAGCCGGCCCGTGGTCGTGGAGTCGATGCCGCCGCTGATCCCCAGGACCAGCGAGCGCAGGCCCGTGGAGGTCAGCCGCTCCGTGAGGAAGGCCACCCGGCGCTCGATCTCCTGCTCGGCGTCGAAGGACGCGGTCACCTGGAGATCCCGGGCGATCTCCTGCTGCAGGGCCTTGGACGCCGGGTCGGTCACGGCTGCTCCTCTTGTTCTCGTGCGGCACCGGCTCGCGCTCGTGCCGCGTCTGCGTCGTGTTCTCGTGCCGCGTCGCGTGGTGCGGTGACACATTGTTCCCGCGCCGCCTACGCAGCGTTCCTGTTCGGCTTTCCGCTCCGCGCCGGCACGGTTTTTCCGGCGGCGCGGAACGGCGCGCCGACAGCAAACCTTATGCCGGGTGCGCCCACTTCTTGAGGGCGGCCTTGGTCGAGAAGTCCGCGACGTCCTTGTCCAGCGGCTGGTCGGTGTACTGGTGAATGCGCCACTTCGCCTTGATCCGCGGATGTCCGGCGGAGACATAGTCGGCGATCCACAGGCCGTCGGCCGCGTAGGACGTGCTGTCGTGGTTCAGCCAGAAGTCGCGGTTGCAGTAGAGCAGCACGCGGTGGGTGGGGCGGAGCTTTTTCACCGCGTGCAGGAACTGGTCTTTCTGTGCATTGCTCGCGTAGGTCCCCTCGCCGGTGCGCTCCCAGTCGCAGGCGAGGAGGTCGCCCTGGACCGAGGCGCATTTCTCGACGAAGTATTGCGCCTGGGCGGCGATATTGCCCGGCCACAGAAAGTGGTAGAAACCCACCACACAGCCCGCTTTACGGGCCTTTGAGGCCTGTGCGGACTGGTGTGGATTGATGTAGGAGCGGCCTTCGGTGGCCTTGACGAAAACGAAGTCCAGCCCCTCGGCGGAGTACGAGGTGTTGGAGGAGCTGACATCGACACCATGCAGCATGAACGGCCTCCTGCCGATCGGCCCTGCGGATTCCAAGCGTCAACTGCTCTGAATCCTCGACTGCGTTGCCGTGGTGCCGGGTGTTCCTCGTGTTTCCGCGCTCCGGTGATCAGATGCTTCTGCGAGCCGGCGTCCCTGCGTGCGAAGCAGTCTCGTTCCAGCAGTTCAGCATGTTTGCCACCGGGGACGCCAGATTGTGGTCCGGAAGTTCCTTGTACCGCGGTCAAGTTGACACCTTGTCCTGCGGTCAAGCGGGGTCCGTGCGCGACGACGGCCGGACTGGGTCCTCGTGCCACCGTCAAGTGGAGTCCCGTGTACGACGGCCGGTCGCGCCGGGCCTGGTTTCGCCGCCCCCGGACTCGCCGTCCCCGGACTCGCCGTCCCCGGACCGGCCCGCTGTCCGGACTCGCCGTCCCCGGACCGGCCCGCTGTCCGGACTCGCTGCCCCCGGACCGGCCCACCGTCCGGAGACCCCGCCTCAGCGCCGCAGGGCCCGCCGCACCAGCCGCCGGGCGGCGCCCCGGCCCCGCGCGAGGGTGCGCCGCCAGGCGCGGGCGGTGCGCGTCGACCGGAGCTCCTGGAAAAGGAGCTCGTAGCGCTCGGCGATCGGCTCCGGGTCGTAGCGGTGCGAACTCTCCAGCGCTGCCGCGGCCATGTCGCGGCGGCGCTGCGGGTCCTCGATGAGCTGGAGGAGCGCGCCGGCCATCGCCCGGCCGTCGCCGCGCGGCACCAGCAGCCCGTCCGTACCGTCGTGAATGATCTCGGCCGGGCCCAGCGGGCAGTCGGTGCTGACGACCGGAACGCCGCAGCGCATCGCCTCGACGAGGGTCATGCCGAAGGACTCGGCGTCCGAGGCCGAGGCGACGATCGACGCCTTGGTGAACTCCGCCTCTATCGGGGAAACCGGCCCGGTCAGCTCCGCCTGCCCGTTCAGTCCGAGCCCGTCGATCAGCCCCTGGAGCTGTGCGCGCTCGGCGCCGCCGCCGTGTATCCGCAGCCGCCAGTCGGGGTGTTTGGCGGCGACCGCGGAGAACGCCTCGATCAGCAGGTCGAAGCGCTTGCCGCGGACCAGCCGGCCGGCCGCCGCGATCACCTTCGAGGTGCCCCGGGATGGCGGCACGTCCGGTGCGGGCACGATGTTGGGTACCGCCAGGACCCGTACGCCCGGCAGCGGCATCCGCGCGCGGTAGACCGCGGCATCCGCCTCGGTGGTGGTGACCAGGGCGTCCAGCGTCCGGTAATGGCGGGCGAGTTCGGCCCGGAGCCGCTTGCTGTGGGCGTCGTGTCTCAGGTGCTCCTGGGCGATCCGCAGGGCCCGGCGGGGGCCGAACCGCGCCAGGTAGACGTTGATGCCGGGCCGGGTGCCGATCAGCACGTCCGCGTCGGTGGTGCGCAGGAACTCCGCGGCCCGGACGTCGGTCAGCCGGCTGTACTGGTGGTGCCGCTTCTCGGCCTGCGGGAAGTCCTGCGCGGGCTCGCCGAACAGCGGATCGGCCATGTCCTCGCTGCCGACGCGGGTGTCCACCAGCGGCACCAGCCGCACCCGGGGGTCCACGGTGAAACGCGGGACCTCGCGGTGCCGCAGCATCGAGACGATCTCGACGTCGTGCCGGTCGGCGAGGGCGGCGGCGAGGTTGAAGGTGGTGCGGACGGTGCCGCCGATGGCGTAGGCGTTGTGCAGCAGGAGGGTGATCTTCATGCGGTGCCGTGCTTCTTCCCCGAGATGTGCCGAGTCGGTCCGACCGGCCGGTACGCTCGCGGCCGGATCACCGCGACCGGCCCGTCCGGCACCGGGACACCGTGGCGGCAAGGGGTAAGCCGATGGCGTGGCGAGGGTGAGAGCCCGGTAAGAACCACGGGTGAGATCCGGGTAAGAAAGCCACCGCGGGACCGGCCGCCCGCCGTCGCACCTCCGGGCCCTTGGCACACTTGCCGCGTGACCCATTCCGTACTGCTGGCCGAGGACGACCGCCCCATCCGCACCGCGCTGGAGCGCGCCCTGACCCTGGAGGGATACCAGGTCATCGCCGTCGCCGACGGGATTCAGGCGCTCGCCGCCGCGCACCGCGAGCGGCCCGATGTGATCCTGCTGGACGTGATGATGCCGGGGATCGACGGACTCCAGGTGTGCCAGGTGCTGCGGGCCGAGCAGGACCGCACCCCGATCCTGATGCTCACCGCCCGGGTCGAGACCGCGGACCGGATCGCCGGCCTGGACGCCGGTGCGGACGACTACGTGGTCAAGCCGTTCGAGGTCGAGGAGGTCTTCGCCCGGCTGCGGGC
The DNA here is from genome assembly GCF_004125265.1 of Streptomyces lydicus. Lineage (GTDB taxonomy): Bacteria > Actinomycetota > Actinomycetes > Streptomycetales > Streptomycetaceae > Streptomyces > Streptomyces lydicus_C. Next base: position 2,679,186 of record NZ_RDTE01000003.1, on the reverse strand, counting down.
GCTGCTGCGGCGGACGACGGCGGGACCGGCGGCGGACGGGAGCGGCGCGGGTGCCGGTTCTGCCGCGACGGACGAGACCGAGGGGGCCGGGGAGGCGTACGAGGCGCGGGCGGCGGACAGCGGTGTGGTCGAGGCGGCGGATCTGCGGATCGACGGGCCCTCGCGCCGCGCCTGGCGCGGAGAGCGGGAGCTGGAGCTGACCCGGACCGAGTTCGAGCTGCTGGAGCTGCTGGCCCGCAACGCCGGAATCGTCCTGGACCATTCGACGATCTACGACCGGATCTGGGGCTACGACTTCGGTCCCGGCTCGAAGAACCTCGCGGTGTACGTGGGCTATCTGCGGCGCAAGGTCGATGTCCCCGGCAGCCGCCCGCTGATCCACACGGTGCGTGGCGTCGGTTACGTGCTGCGGGAGGACTGAGATGCCCCGGGCCCGCGACCGGTCCGGCGCCGGGCCCCGCACCGGGCCCGGCCGCCGGCTGTGGACACGGCTGCGCGCCCGGCTGCGGGCCTGGGTGCGCTCCTGCCGCAGGGGCGGGTCGGCCGCCTGGCTGCGCACCCGTAAACCCGCCAGTCTGCGCACCGCCGTCGCGGTGGCGTTCGCCACGGGGACGGCCGCGGTGACCGTCCTGGTGGGATTCCTCAGCTACGACGCGGCGGCCCGGCTGGTGCGGGTCGACGAGAGGTCGGTGTTCTCGCAGGTCGTACGGGATTTGCGGACCCAGGTCCAGGAGAAGCCGTTCGAGCCCACCGACTACACGACCGTCGACCCCGACCACGACGGGCCGCGCGACGACCTCACCCGGCCCACCCGTACCGATGTGCAGATCCTGGGCGCCGACGGCCGGATCGTGGAGGCGGGGCGCCCGGCCCTCCCGGCCGGTGCCGGGGAACGCCGGGTCGCCGGTGACGTGCGCGCCGGCCACCTCGCCGAGCGGGAAGCGGAGATCGGCGACGAGGAGTACCACGTCGCGACCGTGGCGCTCGGCGGCGGCCGCGGTGCCGTACAGGTCGCGCAGAAGTTCAGCGAGACCGAGGATCTGCTCTCCGCGCTCCAGCAGCGCACCGCCCTGCTGGCCGCCGCGGTCATCGCGCTGTCCGGCGCGGGCGGCTGGTGGCTGGCGCGCCGGATCACCGGCCGGCTGGTGCGGCTGACCTCGGTCGCCGAGAACGTGGCGGAGCACGGACGGCTGGACGTCCCGGTCCCGGTGGCGGGGCGGGACGAGGTCGCCCGGCTCGGGCGGGCCTTCGACGACATGCTCGGCCGGCTGGCCAGCGCCGTCCAGGACCAGCAGCGCCTGGTCCAGGACGCCGGCCACGAGCTGCGCACCCCGCTGACCTCGCTCCGTACGAATATCTCGCTGCTGAAGCGGTTCGACGAACTGCCGCCGGACGCCCGCGACGAGCTGCTGGCCGACCTTGCGGGCGAGGCGAGGGAACTCAGCGATCTGGTCAACGAGCTGGTGGATCTGGCGGCCGGGCAGCGGGACGACGACCCGCTCTCGGAGGTGAGCCTGGCCGAGGTCGCCGAGAAGGCGGCCGCCTCGGCCAGGCGCCGCACCGGCCGGGAGATCACCGTACGGACCGTCCGCCCGGCGGTGGTCGAGGGCCGCTCCGCCGCGCTGCACCGCGCGCTCACCAACCTCCTGGAGAACGCCGCCAAATTCGACGCCGGCGGGACCGAGCCGATCGAGGTCCTCGTCACCGGAGCCCGCATCGAGGTCCTGGACCGCGGCCCCGGCATCGCGGACGCCGACCTCACCAGGGTCTTCGACCGCTTCTACCGCTCCGCGGCGGCCCGCGGCCTGCCGGGTTCCGGACTCGGCCTCGCCATCGTCCGCGAGATCGCCACCGCCCACGGCGGCCATGCGTTTGCCGCCCGGCGGTCGGGGGGTGGCGCGATTCTGGGCTTCACGGTGGGGCGGGGGCCGGGGGTTTAAGGCCTACGTTTTTGGCTTTCCCGCCGTGGGGGTTGCTCGTCGTGTTTCGCTCGCTGCGCGGGTGAAACACGACGGGGCCCCGACGGCGGGACAGTCGAAAACGTGGGCAGAGGCAAAGCGCAGCGAACCGCCCCCCTGAGCCACCTCCACGGTCTCGTGGAGATCCGTCGCCGCGTCGAGGGCGGAGGCTGCGGATACACCCAGGCAGGCAAGCAGGGCGGCCGCGGCGATCAGGCGGCGGCCGTGGACGGCGGTGCGCGGCGGAGGGGGCGCGGGCCGCTCGGGGGCCAGCAGGGCGGCGACCCGGCGGGGTACCGGGCCGGTGGTCGCGGCGAGCACAGTGCCGGGGCGGTGTGCGCCTGCGGCGGCGGGGCGGGCGGCCAGCGCGGCGCGGCCGATGGCGCGGGCCGTGACGCGGCGGTCGCCCACCCGGGACGCGGCGGTTTCATCGGCCCAGCGCTCCAGGGCGTAGGCCAGCGGGGCGTGCAGGGACCGGAGCAGGGGGTGGCAGACCGCGGCCAGCGCGGCCGTGAGCAGGAAGAGATGGTGCCGGCCCGCGAGATGGGCGCGTTCATGGGCGAACAGCGCCTCCCGCTCGTCCGCGGACAGCGCCCGCAGCATCCCGGCCGTGACCACCACCCGGCCCGGTCGCCCCGGCCGTCCCGGCAGGGCGTAGGCGTCGGGCGCGGCGTGCGGCAGGACGCACAGATCGCCGGAGGCGGGGTGGGCGTCGGTGGCGAGGCGGGCGGTGCGCAGTTCGGTGTGGTGGCGGCGGGTGCGATGGGCGACGGCGAGGGCGGCGGCGAGGAGCAGACCGGCGGCGGCACCGGCGGCGGGCACCGACACGACCGGATCGTCGCCCAGCAGCGGCAGGGAGAGATGGCCCAGGGCGGCGACCGGCGGCAGCCGAAGTGCCCCGGCGGTCAGCAGCAGGCCGAGCGCCGCGGTCGTACAGCCGGCCAGCGCGACCGCGCAGCCGGTCAGCAGCCAGGCCGCGGCGCGCGGCGGCAGCGACTCCGCCAGACGGCGGGCGGCCGGCACCGCGAGCAGCGGCATCAGCAGGGGGATCCATACGGCGAAGATCATGATGCGGCCCCGGGGTCCGGATCGGTGCCGAAGCTGGGGCCGGGATCGGTGCCGAGGCCGAGACCGGGGGCGGCGCCGGGGTCGGGCTGCGAGCCGGCCCCCAGCCCCTCGGGGGAGCCGTCCGCGCCCTCCAGGAGGGACCGCAGCAACTGCTCGTCCTCACTGGTCAGCTGGGAGACGAAGCGGGCGAGCGCGGTGCCGCGGTCGTCCTGCTTGTCGAGTTCGCTGCGCATCCGCCGGGCGGTCAGCCCCGCGGAGTCCTGTATGGGGGAGTACACGAAACCGCGGCCGGCCCGGGCGCGGGAGACCGCCCCCTTGTCGTACAGCCGGGTGAGGATCGTGGTGACAGTGGTCCGCGCGAGCCGGCCGCCCAGCGCGCTCTGCACCTCGGCGGGGCTCAGCGGCCCGCCGGCCGCCCAGAGCGCCGCGAGCACGCTCGCCTCCAGCTCCCCGGCCGGGCGCCGCTGCACGGGTGATGTCTCCGACATGGAACGCCCTTCACCTTTTCGTCGTCTACAGTTCCGTAGACCGTCTACGAGACTGTAGTCGGTCGGCCCGGCCGGGAGCCGGGCCCGCAACCCATTATGGGAGGGGCCGCCGACATGTCCGCAGCCGCCGCATTTCCGCAGGTGACAGCGGTCGTCCAGGCCGTGAACGTGCTCGATGCCGGCTCCCTGCTGGCCGCGTTCGGTGCGCTGGGTGTCGCCGTCGTGCTGTTCGCCGAGACCGGGCTGCTGATCGGCTTCTTCCTGCCCGGCGACTCCCTGCTGTTCACCGCCGGACTGCTGTGCGCCCCGGGCACCGGCGGCGCCGTCCATCTCGTACTGCCCCAGGTCCTCACGGCCGCCGCCGTCGGCGCGCTCGCCGGCTCCCAGACCGGCTACTGGATCGGCCGGCGCGGCGGCCGCGCCCTGCTGGCCCGCAGCCGCGCCCGCCGGCTGCACGAGGGCGCCGCCCGCGCCGAGGAGTTCCTCGCCCGCTACGGCCACGGCAAGGCCATCGTCCTCGCCCGCTTCGTCCCCGTCGTCCGCACCGTGCTGAACCCGCTGGCCGGCGCCCTGGGCGTGCCGGCCAGTACCTTCACCCGCTGGCAGATCGCCGGCGGCCTGCTCTGGACGCTCGGCCTCACCCTCGCCGGATACGCCCTGGGTACGTCGGTACCGAATGTCGACCGCTATCTGCTGCCGCTGGTCGCCCTGGTGGTGCTGGTGTCGCTGGCACCGCTCGCCGTCGAGCTGGTCCGCTCCCGCAGACGCCCGCAAACGGCCCCCGCCCGCCCGACACCGCCGCCGGACGCCTGAACCAAGCCCCAGGGCGCCTGAACCACGCCCCACGGCGCCCGAACTACGCCGCACGCCGCGTGAACCACGCCGCGTCACCCCGTCCCCTCCCGCCTCACCCGTCCCCCGTCCGGCGCCCTTCGCGCCGAGCCGCAAGGCGCCGAGTCGCCGAGTGCCGCGCCGCCGAGTACCGAGCCGCAGAGCACCGAGCCGCCAAGGAGAACCCCGTGACCCACCTCGCCTTCGGGGGAGCCTCGATCGACGGCGGCCCGTACACCCGGATCGTCTACCTCGCCCAGCACGCCCCGCCCGCCCTGAACACCCTCCTCTCCTACTGGACCGACTACGGCCTCGCCCTCTTCGCCGCCCTGATGCTGATCGGCTGGTGGCGCGCCAGAAGCGGTGCCTCCGGTGCCATGGCGCTGGCACTGGCCACGCCACTCGTCGTGGTCGCCGCCTTCCTCGTCAACGACCTCGTCAAGATGCTCTTCGACGAACAGCGGCCCTGCCGGACACTCCACACCGCCACCGTCGAGGCCTGTCCCGGCCCCGGCGACTGGTCCTTCCCCAGCAACCACTCCGCCATCGCCGCCGCGGCCGCGGTCGCCCTGCTGCTGTGCGACCGGCAACTGGGCCGGATCGCCGTACCGGCCGCGCTCCTGATGGCGGCCTCACGCGTCTGGGTCGGCGCGCACTACCCGCACGACGTCGCCGCCGGCCTGATCGCCGGCGCCCTAGTGGCCCGCCTGCTCACCCCCCTCGCCCGCCGCGCGGCCCCCGCCGTCGACCGGATCCGCGCCACCCGGCTGCGCCCCCTGGTGGCCGCGCGGTGACGGCGTCGGAACGGGAACCGGGAGGGGAGCGGGACCCCGCGCCCGCCCCCGACCCGCACCCCACGCCATGGCGGCGCCCCGCCACCGCCCGGCTCCTGACCTTCGCCGCGGTCTGCGCCGCGCTCTTCGCCGCCGTGGCCCTCACCGTGTCCCTGCGGCACGGAGCCCCACTCGCCCCCGAACGGGCCGCCCTCCACTGGTCCACGGCTCACCACGGCGAGCCGCTGCGCTCCCTGGCCCGCGCGCTGACCGCCACCGGCAGCGGACCGGTTCCCTATCTGCTGGCGGTGCTCGCCGGCCTGCTGGCCGGTCGCGGTACGGCGGGCCGGCTGCGCGCGGTGATCTGTGCCGTCGCCGTCCTCGCCGTCGGCCAGGCGATCCGTTACGGCCTGATGGAACTGCTCGCTCGCCCCCGCCCGCCGGCCGTGGACTGGGCCGCGCACGCCTCCGGCTACGCGTTCCCCTCCGGCCACGCCACCACCTCGGCGCTGGCAGCCGGAATCCTGGCCTGGGGCATCGCCCGGCGCACCCGCCCCGCCGCGGCCCGCACCTGGTGCGCGGTGCTGGCCCTCTGGGCCGCCGGAGTCGGCCTCACCCGGGTCTATCTGAGCGTCCACTGGCCGGGCGACGTCCTGGCCGGCTGGCTGCTGGCGGCCACCCTGCTCGCCCTCGCACTGTTCCTCGACCCCTTCGCCTGCCCCGCCTGCCCCGCCTGCCCCGCCTGCCCCGCCGGACCGGCCCGGACCGGCCCGCCCCCGACCGGCAAAGGCGCCCCATAGCGCACATTCCCATGAATAGCTGACGATCGGACCAGATCTTCCCCAAGGCGGCATGGACGCGTCCCGCCCCGAGCAGCACTGTCCTGGGCGCCGGAACGGCAAAAGCGATTCCGCCACGGCGCCGCTCAGGGCACGTACCACCGCACCGCCAGGGGGACCCACCCATGAACCAGCCACTCGACGCCCTCCCGCCGCGCCGGCCGGCCGACCGGACCGCCGCGTCCGGCGCCCTGCCCGGCCGCTGCCCGGCCGCCGCAGCCAAGGACCCCACCCCGTGTGAGGGCTCCCGGGATGCCGCCACCATCGTCGACCGCCAGGGCCGGGAGGTCGCCGGCTGCGTCCACCACTGCGCCCGCCTGCTGGCCGGCCTCGAAGGCGCCCGGGTCCACCCCTTCGTGCCCACGAGCCAGGCCCTGGACATCTACTCCCGCGCCCGCGAACTCCCGCCCTTCGCCTGGGAGATCGGCAGATAGCCGGCAGACAGCCGGACCCGGACGGTGTGACAGCTGCGAGGCCGTGCCGCCGTGGGACCGCTTTTCTTGCCGTCCGCCGTTTTGACCGTGATCGAGTGCCTGTTCGTCCGCCAGAGTGCGCTCAAAATCGGCCATGTCATGGCGGCGTTCCTGCTGGGCTCCTATGTTCATCAGGGCACCCCGCTCGCTCCCGGCGTCAGCCGGTCCACAGGGGCCGTGATGGCGGGAATCAGCAGCCTTCGCCTGTAGGCCGACGGCGCCCTGACACACCGAGACCGTCCGGGACGGACTGGGACACCGTGCGCGGACGTTCAGGGCCGTGCCCGGGCACCCTTCTTCACCCGATCACCACCCTTGCGAGAAAACGATGAAGCCGTTATCAAGCCCAGCCTCCGGCCGCAGAACCTCCGCCTCGTGTGACACGACCTGATGCGCCCGGTGTATCACCCGGCCGGGAGTGACGACGACCTCCGCGTGGCCATGGTCGAACTCCGGGCGGGCCGGTGGAGGGCCGCCCGGAATCTGCTGAGCGCCACCGGTTCACGAGGGCTGAGGACTTCGCGCACGCAGGTCTTGGCGGTCGCTGCCGCAGCCACTGATGTGGTGGACGTGTGGCTGGCCGAGGAGCCGGACAGCTATGACCCCCAGATGATGCGCGCACGGGTGTTGGTGGAGAGAGCCCTGCGGGCCCACCGCCAACAGCACACCGGGGTCGCCGCATACGAGAACCGGGCCCGGCACGCTGCTCAGATGGCCACACAGCGCGCTCCGCAGGATCCGGTCCCGTGGGTGTGTCTGCTGGCGCTCGCCCAGATCGACGTGCACCAACGCCGTCCGGAGCACTGCGTGCGGCCCGTGGAGCCGATGTTGCCGCCGGGGCCGTGGGGTCTGCTGGACGAGGTGGGCCGCCGCGACCCGTGCAACCGCGAGGCGTATCACCGGATACTGCAGTTCCTGCTCTCCCGGGCGGTTTCGCGCTCGGCGCAGCTCGCCTCCGTCTTCGACTTCGGGCGCTGGGTGGCGTCCTGGGCACCGGTCGGCACGCCCATGCTGCTTCTGCCCGCCTACGCCAAGATCGAGCAGTGCCGCTTGTACAGAGCCGAGGGAAAGGTTCATCCCCTGTGGCGGCGGCAGTGGGCCGAGGAGCCGATGCGCACGTATGCGCTCGACGCTTTTCGCGGCTGGTTCCAGAAGGCGGAACCCGCGATGCGGTCGGTGACCGACATGAGCTACCTGGCCTACGCCCTGTGGGCGAGCCACCAATTCCTGGAAGCGGCCGCGGTGTTCACCGCGATGGAGCCCTATGCGACACGTGAGCCGTGGGACTCGCTCGAAGAAAGGCCCCCCGGGCCCGACGGCGGCCAGGCCCTGATGCTCCGGGCCCGCAGGGAGTCGCTGGCATACGCGCACAGCCACACCCCTCCCTCAGCCCCCCACTCACCACCTGCCGGTCGCAACGGCCACTTGGCATGAATCCGTTCGGCGTTCGTCAGTTCTTGAATTCACCCCCCTCATCCGGAGTTTCCGTGTTCCGCTCAAAACCCTCCCGCCATACCGCTCGAACCCGTTCCGACGACGCCTACCTGCGTGAACTCGGTTACGAACCGGTGCTGACGCGCCGGATGGGCTCCTTCGGCAACTTCGCCATCAGCTTCTCGGTGATTTCCGTGCTGTCCGGGTGCATGACCCTGTACGGCTTCGGCCTGACCACCGGCGGCCCGGCCGTCATGATGTGGGGCTGGCTCGCGGTCGGCGTCATGGTGATGTTCGTCGGTGCCGGCCTTGCCGAGGTCACCTCCGCGTATCCGACCTCCGGGGCGCTGTACTTCCAGGCCGAGCAACTCGGCGGCCGGAAGTGGGGCTGGTACACCGGCTGGCTGAATCTGCTCGGGCTGCTCGGGGCGATCGCCGGCATCGACTACGGGGCCGCGCTGTTCACCGGCGCCTTCTTGAACCTCCAGTTCGGCTTCGAGCCGACCGAGGGCAAGACCATGGCGATCTACCTGGTCATCCTCGCCCTGCACGCCGGGCTGAACCTGTTCGGAGTCCGTCTGGTCAGCATCCTCAACAGCATCAGCGTCTGGTGGCACCTCGCCGGAGTCGCCGTGATCGTCGGCGCCCTGGCCCTCGTGCCCGCACACCACCAGGACGCCGGCTTCGTCTTCGGCGAGTTCGTCAACCACACCGGCTGGTCCTCCTCGCTCTACGTCGTGCTGATCGGTCTGCTGCTCGCGCAGTACACTTTCTGCGGCTACGACGCCTCCGCTCACCTGTCGGAGGAGACCACCAACGCCCAGGTGTCCGCGTCCCGCGGCATCATGCGGGCGATCGGATGGTCGTGGGTGGCCGGCTTCGTCCTGCTGGCCGGGCTCACGTTCGCCATCCAGGACTACGCGGCAACCCGGGCCACCGCCACCGGAGTTCCGCCCGCCCAGATCTTCCTGGACGCTCTCGGTCCGGCCGGCGCCAAGGCGCTGCTGCTCGTGGTCATCGTCGCCCAGCTGTTCTGCGGGAACGCGGAGACCGCCGCGGCGTCCCGGATGGTGTTCGCCTTCAGCCGGGACGGCGCGCTGCCGGGATCGGGCCTGTGGCGGAGAGTGCACCTGCGTACCGGCACCCCGCGCAACGCCGTCTGGCTGGCGGTCGCGGCCGCAGCCCTGCTCGCCGTGCCGAGCCTGTACAGCCCGACCGCGTACGCGGCGATCACCAGCATCAACGTCATCGGCATCACCCCCGCCTACGCCATCCCCATCTACTTGCGCATCAAGCACCGCAACCGGTTCCTGCCCGGGCCCTGGAACCTGGGCCGCTGGGGGGTGATGGTCGGCGGCGTCGCCGTCGCCTGGGTGGCGTTCGTGACCGTGCTCTTCTGCCTGCCGCAGACCGGGCCGGTGACCGTCGACTCGTTCAACTACGCCCCTGTCGCACTGATCGCGGTGCTGTCACTGGCCTGGATCTGGTGGCGGATCGCGGGCCGGCGCAGCTATGACGTACCGGCCCACCACACCGACCGCTCCATGGACTGCTTCGACCAGGAGATCGTATGAACCGCCCCGCCACCTCCGACGGCCGGGACGACGCCCGCCCCGCCACACCTTCGAGGCAACGCGAGCCCCGCCCCGCCGTCGGCCGGCTCACGGTCGACCAGCTGCGCGAGCAGGTCGCCGCGGGGCGGATCGACACCGTGCTGCTGGCCCTCCCGGACCTGCAGGGCCGGCTGAAGGGCAAGCGCTACGGCGCGCAGCACTTCCTCGACCGCCTCGCCGCCGGCGACGCCGACATGTGCGCCTACGTGCTGGCCACCGACGTCGACATGACCCCCGCGGACGGCTTCGCGCTCACCTCGTGGGCCACCGGCTACCAGGACCTGAGGGTCGCCCCGGCGATCGAGACCCTGCGCCTCACCCCGTGGATGCCGAGGAGTGTCCTGGTCCTGGGCGACGCCCTCGACCACGACGGTGCCCCGGTCGAGGTGGCCCCGCGCCGGATGCTGCGCAGGCAGCTGGCCCGCCTGGCCCGCCACGGGCTGGACGTCATGGCGGGGCTGGAGACCGAGTTCGTGGTCTACCGGGGCACCTACGAACAGGCCGCCGAAACCGGCTACCAGGGCCTGCGGCCACTGACGGGCGAGAACCTGGACTACGCCCTGGACCATCCCCCCGGCGCGGACCGTTTCTTCCGCCGGCTGCAGACCGCACTCGCCGGCGCCGGACTTCCCGTGGAAGCGGTCAAGACGGAAAGCGCGCCCGGACAGGTGGAGGTCACCTTTCCCTATGGCGAGGCGCTGGCCGCCTGCGACGGGCACCTGGCCTTCAAGCACGCGGTGCGCACCATCGGCAGCCGGGCCGGCCTGGCCCCCACCTTCATGGCAGCGCCGGAGACCGGGGTCGGCAGCGGACTGCATCTGCACCTCTCGCTGTGGAGAGACGACGTCAGCGGGATGAGCGGCCCCGATGGCACCCTCTCCGCGCCCGCCCGGCACGCCATCGCGGGGCTTCTCGACGTCCTCCCGCAGCTGGGCGTGCTCTACGCACCGAACATCAACTCCTACAAGCGGTACGCGCCCGGCTCTTTCGCGCCCACCACGGCCAGCTGGGGCCACGACAACCGCACCTGCGCCGTCCGCGTCGTCGGCCACGGGGACGGCCGGCGACTGGAGGTCCGCGTCCCCGGGGCGGACGCCAACCCCTACCTCGCACTGACCGCCGCCGTCGCGGCGATCAACCACGGGATCGAGCAGGGACTCGAACCCGGCCCCGCCGAGACGGCCGACGCGTACCGCGAAGGAACCACACCCCTGCCGAGGACCCTCCACCAGGCGATGATCGCCTTCCGGCACAGCCCCACCGTGCGGGAAGCGCTCGGCGCCGACGTGGTCGAGCACTACGCCCACCTCGCCCAGCTGGAACTCGACCACCATCACCGCACCGTCACCGACGCGGAGCGCCGCCGATGGCTCGCCCGGGCCTGAGACGAGCCGGGTGAAGTACGGAGAATGCGCCGGTGGGCGCCTCCAGGCCGGCGATCAGCACTCGATGATGTTGACGGCCAGCCCGCCGCGCGCCGTCTCCTTGTACTTGACGCTCATGTCGGCGCCGGTGTCCTTCATGGTCTTGATGACCTTGTCGAGGGAGACATGGTGGCGGCCGTCGCCGCGCAGGGCCATGCGGGCGGCGGTGACGGCCTTGACGGCGGCCATGCCGTTGCGCTCGATGCACGGGATCTGGACGAGGCCGCCGACGGGGTCGCAGGTCAGGCCCAGGTTGTGCTCCATGCCGATCTCGGCGGCGTTCTCGACCTGCTCGGGCGAGCCGCCCAGGACCTCGGCCAGGCCGCCGGCGGCCATCGAGCAGGCGGAGCCGACCTCGCCCTGGCAGCCGACCTCGGCGCCGGAGATGGAGGCGTTCTCCTTGAAGAGCATGCCGATCGCGCCGGCGGCCAGCAGGAAGCGGACCACGCCGTCCTCGTCGGCGCCGGGCACGAAGTTGAGGTAGTAGTGCAGGACCGCGGGGATGATGCCGGCCGCGCCGTTGGTGGGGGCGGTCACCACCCGGCCGCCGGCCGCGTTCTCCTCGTTGACGGACATCGCGTAGAGGGTGGTCCACTCCATCGCGCGGGCGGCCGCGTCGCCCTCGGAGCGCAGGGCGCGGGCGGCGTTGGCGGCCCGCCTCCGCACCTTCAGACCACCGGGCAGGATCCCCTCACGGGACATGCCGCGGGTCACACACGCCTGCATGACCTGCCAGATCTCCAGCAGCCCGGCCCGGATCTCCTCCTCGGTGCGCCAGGCCTTCTCGTTCTCCAGCATCAGGGCGGAGATGGACAGGCCGGTCTGCCGGGACAGCCGCAGCAGTTCGTCGCCGGTACGGAAGGGGTGGGTCAGGACGGTGTCGTCGGGCACGATCGGGTTTTCGCCGGCGACCGCGTCCTCGTCGACGACGAAGCCGCCGCCCACCGAGTAGTACGTCTTCTCCAGCAGGGGCGCGCCGGAGGCGTCGTAGGCGAAGAGCGTCATGCCGTTGGCGTGGTAGGGCAGGGCCCGGCGCCGGTGCAGGATCAGCTCGGCCGACTCGTCGAAGTCGATCTCGTGCGCGGCGCCTATCTCCGCGCCCATCAGCCGCAGCCGCTTGGTCTGCCGGATGCGCTCGACCTCGGCGTCGGCGGACTCGACGTCGACGGTGCGGGGGGAGTGGCCTTCCAGGCCGAGGAGGACGGCCTTGGGGGTGCCGTGGCCGTGGCCGGTGGCGCCCAGCGAGCCGAACAGCTCGGCGCGCACGGTGGCCGTCTGGGCGAGCAGACCGTCCTTCTTGAGGCGTCCCACGAACATCCGGGCGGCGCGCATCGGGCCGACGGTGTGGGAACTGGAGGGGCCGATGCCGATGGAGAAGAGGTCGAAGACGGAGATGGCCACGGGGGCGGACTCCCTTGTCTGCTCGTGATGGACGGTGGAGCGGTGGAGCGGTATAGCGATGGAGTAACGGAGCAATGGGGCAGAGGGGACGTTTCTGCTCCGCTGGTCGAGGGTAACGCGGACCCGGCCGGGTGCCGTCGGACGGAAGCTGTCGGGTGCGCGACGTCGCGGGTAACGGGTGGTAACGGGTAGTGATGAGCGGCCGGTCCGGCCTGTCGAGGAGGCGGGTGCCCTCGTGCCCGGTCATACCCGGTCGCACCCGGCCGAGCGCCGTCGTGCCCGGTCCCGGCCCGTATGCGGGGGCCCGGCCGGGATCCGCCTCCCGTGAGAGGGCGGCTGCCCGCCACCGCACCGGTCATGCATGCCTCACCCGCCCGCCCCGGCGACACCGTGCTCGCGTGAAGCGCGGGCACCGAGCGAGCCTCCCTGCACCGGCAACCACCGCGCCCGCGGAAAGCGCAGGCACCGCACTCGTACGAAGAGCGGGAGAAACGGGCCGCGCCCACCGGTCACCGGCGGGCGCGGGCTCCGTGCATGCGTCGCGTCACAGGGACGGGTACAGCGGGAACTTCTCCGCGAGCGCGGTGACGCGGGCCTTGAGGGCTTCGGCGTCGTAGGCGGGCTTGAGGGCCTCGGCGATGATGTCGGCGACCTCGCGGAAGTCCTCGGCCTGGAAGCCGCGGGTGGCCAGCGCCGGGGTGCCGATGCGCAGGCCCGAGGTCACCATCGGCGGCCGCGGGTCGTTGGGGATCGCGTTGCGGTTGACGGTGATGCCGACCTCGTGGAGGCGGTCCTCGGCCTGCTGGCCGTCCAGCTCGCTGTCGCGCAGGTCGACGAGGACGAGGTGGACGTCGGTGCCGCCGGACAGGACGGAGACGCCGTGCTGCTTGACGTCGTCCTGGACCAGGCGCTCGGCGAGGATCCGGGCGCCGTCGAGGGTGCGCTGCTGGCGCTCCTTGAAGTCGTCGGAGGCGGCGACCTTGAAGGAGACGGCCTTGGCGGCGATGACGTGCTCCAGCGGCCCGCCCTGCTGGCCGGGGAAGACCGCGGAGTTGATCTTCTTGGCCAGCTCCTGGGTGGAGAGGATCACACCGCCGCGGGGGCCACCGAGGGTCTTGTGGGTGGTGGTGGTCACGACGTGGGCGTGCGGCACCGGGTTGGGGTGCAGACCGGCGGCGACCAGGCCGGCGAAGTGCGCCATGTCGACCATGAGGTAGGCGCCGACCTCGTCGGCGATCCGGCGGAACGCGGCGAAGTCGAGCTGGCGCGGGTAGGCGGACCAGCCGGCCACGATCAGCTTGGGGCGGTGCTCCTTGGCGAGGCGCTCGACCTCTTCCATGTCGACCAGGTTGGTCTTCTCGTCGACGTGGTAGGGCACCACGTTGTAGAGCTTGCCACTGAAGTTGATCTTCATGCCGTGGGTCAGGTGCCCGCCGTGGGCGAGGTTGAGACCCAGGATGGTGTCGCCCGGCTTGATCAGGGCGAACATCGCGGCGGCGTTGGCCTGCGCACCGGAGTGCGGCTGGACGTTCGCGGCCTCGGCGCCGAAGAGGGCCTTGATGCGGTCGATGGCGATCTGCTCGACGACATCGACGTGCTCACAGCCACCGTAGTAGCGGCGGCCGGGGTAGCCCTCGGCGTACTTGTTGGTGAGGACCGAGCCCTGGGCCTCCATGACGGCGACGGGGGCGAAGTTCTCCGACGCGATCATTTCGAGGGTGGACTGCTGGCGGTGGAGTTCGGCGTCGACGGCGGCGGCGACATCGGGGTCGAGCTCGTGGAGGGAGCTGTTCAGAAGCGACATGAGTCTTCCTGGGGGAGTCATGGGGCGCGAGGGGGTCCACCGGACGGAGCCCTGGGGAGCTCCGCGGGGGCGGTGGGGGAGAGGGCCGGGCGGCTCAGCTCTGGATGAAGGCGGCGTACTCGTCGGCCGAGAGCAGGTCGCCCGGCTCACCGCTGGTCTTCACCTTGAACAGCCAACCGCCCTCGAACGGGGCGGTGTTCACCAGCGAGGGGTCGTTGACGACATCCTCGTTGATCTCGGTGATCTCACCGTCGACGGGCGAGTAGAGATCGCTGACCGACTTGGTCGACTCCAGCTCGCCGCAGGTCTCGCCCGCCGCGACCGTGGCACCGACCTCGGGGAGCTGCACGTAGACGACGTCGCCGAGCGCGTTGGCCGCGTGCTCGGTGATGCCGACCGTCGAGACGCCTTCCTCGGCGCCCGACAGCCACTCGTGCTCCTTGCTGTAGCGCAGCTGCTGGGGGTTGCTCATGGCTCGATTCTCCTGTACGCGAGGGTGTGGTCGTGAAGGGGGTCGCCCCTGGTGACGCCAAGGGGGAGGGTCTTGCACGGTGAAACGCTCGGGTGCGCACCGCTGCCGGGTCCGCCCCGGGTGAGCTACTTCTGCCGCTTGTAGAACGGCAGAGCGGTGACCTCGTACGGCTCATGGCTTCCACGGATGTCCACGCACACACCCTCGGTGCCCGGTGTGGCGTAGGCGGCGTCGACGTAGGCGATGGCGACCGGCTTGCCGAGGGTGGGGGAGGGGGCCCCGGAGGTGACCTCGCCGATGACCGTGCCCTCGGCGGTGACGACCGGGTAGCCGGCGCGCGGGACCCGGCGGCCGGTGGCGATCAGGCCGACCAGCTTGCGCGGTGGGTTCGTCCCGGCGCGCTCGGCGGCCTCCGCCAGCGCGGTACGGCCGACGAAGTCGCCGTCGTTGGTCGTCTTCTCGAACTTCACGACCCGGCCCAGGCCCGCGTCGAACGGGGTGGTCGAGGTCGTCAGCTCGTGCCCGTACAGCGGCATCCCCGCCTCCAGACGCAGGGTGTCCCGGCAGGACAGGCCGCAGGGCACCAGACCGGCGTCCCGGCCGGCCTCGGTCAGTGCCTCCCAGAGGGCGACCGCGTCGGCCGGGCGGACGAACAGCTCGAAGCCGTCCTCGCCGGTGTAGCCGGTACGGGCGATCAGCGCCTGGACGCCGGCGACCGTGCCGGGCAGGCCCGCGTAGTACTTCAGGCCGTCCAGGTCGGCGTCGGTGACCTTCTTGAGGATGCCGGGCGACTCCGGGCCCTGCACCGCGAGCAGCGCGTAGGCGTCCCGGTCGTCGCGGATCGCGGCGTCGAAGCCGCCCGCCCGCGCGGTCAGCGCGTCCAGCACCACCTGGGCGTTGGAGGCGTTGGCGACGACCATGTACTCCTGGTCGGCCAGGCGGTAGACGATCAGGTCGTCGAGGATGCCGCCGCCGGCCTCGCAGATCATGGTGTAGCGGGCGCGGCCGGTCTTGACCCCGCCGATGTTGCCGACCAGCGCGTAGTCGAGGAGGTCGGCGGCCTGCGGGCCGGTGACGGTGATCTCGCCCATGTGGGAGAGGTCGAACAGGCCGGCGCGGGTGCGGACGGCGACATGTTCCTCGCGCTCGCTGCTGTAGCGCAGCGGCATGTCCCAGCCGGCGAAGTCGGTCATGGTGGCGCCGAGCGCACGATGGGTGGCGTCCAGCGCAGTACGGCGGGGGGCATCAGTCATGGTTCCGGGCTCCCAGGCAGGGGTGACAAGACGTTCTCCCCATCTGTCATCGGAACCTGAGAGGTTCACCGGGATCCCGCGAACGGACCCGGTTTGCACCTTGGGTGGAGCCGCCCCGTGGGCCGGGCTGCGGCTCGCTTTTCAGATCTGCCTCGCCTGCGCGGTATAGGGGCCTGAGAGATTCAAGGGAGGACTTGCTCCTTCGGCGCCCCGCCATGGCGGCCGGGGACTCTCCCGCGCGGGTTCAAACGGCCGGTATGGAATTGGCGGTGCACGGGTGAGACGAGATGTGCACGTGGCGGCCACATCATTGCACGGGATCGCCGGATAGAGGAGCCCCTGCCGTCGCCCCGCCCATGACGTGGGCAGATCGGACAATAGCCTTGCTGGGCATTACCTTTTCTTGACACTCTGCGGGTAGGGGACGGAGTCGAACCGGAGCAGAACCGGACGGGGAGGACATCGCGTGCACAGTGAAGCGGCATTCGGAGCCACTTCAGGCGTCGTGCCTCCGGCCGCCGCGCCCGGGACCGCCGCGCCCGCGGTGCCGCCCGCCGCCGGGTCCCGGGCGCGGCGGCCGCCGCGGCTCGTCGTCCGGCCGGGGAGCGGTGCCGAAATCGTGGACCTCCGGGGCCGCGGACGGGCGAGGGGCGCCGCCGAGCTGCGGTTCCCGGCCGGGGATCTGGTGGTGGTCTCCGGTCTGCCGGGCAGCGGCAAGAGCACCCTGATGCACCGGGTCGTACCGCCGCTGGACGCCCACGGCGCCGTGGTGCACCGCATCGATTCACAGGACGCCCGCGAGCGCTGGGAGCACGGCAGGCTGCGCCGGCTGCCGTACGCCCTCTACCGTCCGCTGGTGCGGGCCGCCCACTATCTGACGCTGGGCCGTGCGCTGCGCTCGGGGGACAGCGTGGTGGTGCACGACTGCGGCACCCTGGCGTGGGTGCGCGGCTGGCTCGCGCGCTCGGCGGTGCGCGGCGGCCGCGGGCTGCATCTGGTGCTGCTCGACGTGCCGCCCGAGGTGGCGCTGTCCGGCCAGGAGTCGCGGGGGCGCGGGGTGTCGGGGTACGCCTTCGCGCGGCACCGCGGGGCGGTGGGCCGGCTGGTCGGCGCGGCGGAGTCGGCCCGGCTGCCGAAGGGCTGCGACTCTGCCGTCCTGCTCGACCGGCGGGCGGCGAGCGCCCTGGAGGCGGTCGGCTTCGGCTGACAGCAGCGACCGGGTGCACCGCCACCATGCCCCGACGGTCCCTCCGCACGCCTTCTCGTCTAGGGTCTTTGGCCAGATGGCGCGGTTTGGAACGGGTGGGTGCACATGACATTTCCGCAGCAGGGGATACCGCAGCTGGCATGGCCGGCGAACGAGCTCGAAGAGGTGCTGGCCGCCTCGGTCGGGCACCCGGGCGCCGGTGGCCGGATCGTCGAGGTACTGGGCCGCAGCAGGGTCTGGGTGCCGCTGCCCAACGGCGGCGGACCGGAGAGCGCGGGTCCCGGCACCCGCGGCCTCGATCTGCCCACCGTCGAGCTCGACGGTGCGGCCTATGTCCCGGTCTACAGCTCCGAGCAGGAGTTCTTGCGGGTCGTCGGCACGCATATGTCCTTCACCGTCGCCCCGGCCAAGGAGTTCGCCCGCGGACTGCCCCCGCACATCGGTATCGCGGTCAACCCGGACGGCGCGGTCGGCGTCCCGCTGCCGCCCCCCGCGGTGGCCGAATTGTGCCGGGAGGGGCAGCACGAGGCGGCCGGTCTGCCCAGCGGCGGCCGGGTGCGGCTCTTCGAGCCGGACTGGCAGGACGAACCGGTGGACTTCCTGGCCGCTGCCGGACTGGAGTTCTCCGGCGCCGGAATTGTCCTGACTGCCCGGCGTGCCCTGGCAAGTGTCGAGGGCGACACGCCCGCGCTGTTCGTCGGTGTGCAGATCGCCGCGGACCCCGCGGCACTGCACGACGGCACCGCCCGCGAAGCGGTACTGTCAGCCCTCGGACGTGCGCTCGGTGCCGTACCGGTGCCCTGGCCCGTACAGCTCGTCATGCTCGACCTCGCCCAGGGCGACCCGGTCGCCGACTGGATGCTGGAGCGTGTGCGGCCCTTCTACTCTCGGGACCACTCGTAAGCTGGATGGATGACGGGCGGGCGCACCCATGACGTGCCCTGCGGACAGAAGGGACGGACCACGTGAGCGCGGGTGCGCATCAGGGGCCGGCGGCGGCCGGAGCGCTGGAGCAGCTGCTCCAGCAGGTCTCGCCCGGCCGTTACGACGCCTATGAGGCGCTGCTGCACGCGCTCGCCGCGGGCCAGGTCTGGATGCTGCTGTGGCACGGCCGGGCCGGTTCGCCCGATGCGCAGTACGGAAACATGGAGGTCGAAGGGCTCGGCTATGCGCCATGTGTGACCTCGGCGCCCGAACTCGCCGCCTCCGGCTGGAACCGCGACCACGAGGTCGTCACCGGCCTGGAGATCGCCACCTCGCTCTTCCCCGACCGCTGGGGCCTGTGGCTCAATCCGCATGCCCCCGGCGGGGGTATCGGCATCCCGTGGCTGGATCTGCGCCGTATCGCCGGTGGTCTGGACCGGCTGCCGGCCGGTCCGCTGCGGATCTCCGAACCGGTCATCGACATCCCGCAGTTCTACGCGCTGCTCGCCCAGAACGCGCACCGGACGCCCGCCGTGCGGTCGCTGCGCCGGGCCTGGGTGCAGCCGGCGCTCGGTGCCCCCTATCTGGCGATCGGTCTGGATCTGTACGACACCGGCCAACAAGCGGTGGATTCGGTGCGGTTGATGATCCAGCAGTCGATCGGTGCGGTGCCGGACGGCCTGCCCGTCTCCACCGTCGCGATGAACGACGAGTTCGACCCGGTCGGCATGTGGATGCGGGCCTCCACGCGCCCCTTCTTCGACCGTGACGGCTACGCCCAGCCGCCGGGTCAGCCGGCCCCCGCGCCGTCGTACGGCTACGGCTACCCGCGCGCCTACTGACCGTTTGTCTCCGGTGTCCCGGGAGTACCGTCCGGGCGCCGGTTCTGTGGTGAATTCACCCTGTATGCCCCGCGGTTGAGCGCCGCTCCCGCGGGTGATCGCCCCGCTCAGCCCGAACTGTTGTCCGTATAACGGAAAGCGGTGAAGGACATCACAGTTGCGCATCCTTTCCCTGTCAGGGCTGGTGACTGATCGAGAAAGGGATGAAGACTCCGGAAACAACGGACCTCGGTCCTTTGTACGAGCGTCATCCCACGGCGTCGCGTAAGCCTGAGAACGTCCATAGCGCGAACTTCCGCGATGCCCGCAGGACTTGCTGCACCGAAATTGCTGCACCGCACTTGCACCAGTGATGAGAACCAGGCCGCAATCCGCGGCGGGCAGGGGCCGGCCACCGTCGGCCGAGAGGGGTCAAAGGCACTGTGACCGCACCGATCGAGACCACCGGGGCGGCTGCTGAGGCGCAGCCGGAAGCGGTGCTGAAGGGCGTCGAGGGAAAGCGGATCGAGGGGCGTTCGCTCGGCCAGATCGCATGGCTGCGCTTCAGGCGGGACAAGGTCGCGGTGGCCGGTGCCATCGTTGTCATCCTGCTCATCGCCGTCGCCGCGCTCTCCCGTCCGATCCAGGCCCTGCTGGGGCTGGACCCGAACAATCCCAACCAGTCGCTGATCGACCCCAACACCACGCTCCCCAAGGGCGAACTCGGCGGCATGAGCGCTGACCACCCCCTGGGCGTGGACCCGAAGTTCGGCCGCGATCTGCTCGCCCGGATCCTGGAGGGCTCCTGGGTGTCGCTGATCGTGGCGTTCGGCGCGACGCTGCTGTCGGTCGCCATCGGCACCGTGCTCGGTGTGGTCGCCGGCTTCTACCGCGGACGGGTGGACGCCTTCATCAGCCGGATGATGGACGTCTTCCTGGCCTTCCCTCTGCTGCTGTTCGCCATCGCGATCTCCGCCTCGCTGCAGGGCGGCGCCTTCGGCCTGGACGGCCTGCCGCTGCACATCTCGGTGCTGATCTTCGTGATCGGCTTCTTCAACTGGCCCTACATGGGGCGGATCGTGCGCGCGCAGACCCTGTCGCTGCGCGAGCGGGAGTTCGTGGACGCCGCCCGCGGCATGGGTGCGCGCGGGCCGTTCATTCTCTTCCGGGAGCTGCTGCCCAACCTGGTGGGGCCGATCATCGTCTACTCGACGCTGCTGATCCCCTCCAACATCCTCTTCGAGGCGGCCCTGAGCTTCCTGGGCGTCGGCATCCAGCCGCCCCAGGCGTCCTGGGGCGGCATGCTCAACCAGGCGGTCAAGTACTACGAGGTCGACCCCCAGTACATGATCGTCCCCGGCCTCGCGATCTTCGTCACCGTGCTCGCGTTCAACCTGCTCGGTGACGGACTGAGGGACGCGCTGGACCCGCGCAGCCGCTGACGGCCGCGGCGGGCACCCGCTCCGACGCCCCCCAACTGCATCACTGCGTTTCCGCGTTACTGCGTTACCGAATCACTGCGTTTTGAGGTTTGACCTTTCTCGACGAACGAAGGGGACACCGACCATCATGCGAAGGTCAGTTCCGGTCGCGGCTGTCGCGGCCATCACCAGTGCGGGCCTTTTGCTGGCCGGCTGCAGCGGGGGCAAGGGCTCCTCGGAGGGCTCGGGCGAGGCGAACGCCGCCACCAAGGGCATCGTCAACGCCTCGGACGCGAAGGGCGGCACGGTCACCTACGCGATGAGCGACGCCCCCGAGTCGTTCGACCCGGGCAACACCTACTACGCCTTCATCTACAACTTCAGCCGGCTCTACGCGCGGCCGCTCACCACCTTCAAGCCGGGCCCCGGCGCCAAGGGCAACGAGCTGACCCCGGACCTCGCCGAGTCGATGGGCAAGCCCAGTGACGGCGGGAAGACCTGGACGTACAAGATCCGCAAGGGCGTCAAGTACGACGACGGCACCACGGTCACCTCGCAGGACGTCAAGTACGCCGTCGAGCGCAGCAACTTCGCGCGTGACACCCTCTCGCTGGGCCCGAACTACTTCCAGCAGTTCCTCAAGGACAACGACGGCGGCTACAAGGGTCCCTACAAGGACAAGAGCAAGGCCGGCCTGAAGTCCATCGAGACCCCGGACGACCAGACCGTCGTCTTCCACCTCAAGAAGCCGTTCGCCGAGTTCGACTACCTGGTGAGCGCCCCGCAGACCGCCCCGGTCCCGCAGGCCAAGGACAAGGGCGCGGACTACACCAAGTCCGTGCTGTCCACCGGCTCGTACAAGTTCGAGAGCTACCAGGAGGGCAAGAAGCTCACCCTGGTCCGCAACCCGCAGTGGTCCGCGAAGACGGACCCGCTGCGCAAGCAGCTGCCGGACAAGATCGTCCTGAATCTGAAGGTCGCCCAGTCGACCATCGACAAGGACCTCCAGTCCGGTAACACCCTGGTGGACCTGGCCGGCCGTGGTGTCGACGGGCAGACCCAGGCCCAGCTCCTCACGGACCCCAAGGAGAAGGGCAACACCGACAACACTCTCGGCCAGCGCCTGGTCTACACGGCGCTGAACACCAAGGTGAAGCCGTTCGACAACATCGAGTGCCGCAAGGCCGTCGAGTACGCCATCGACAAGAAGGCCGTACAGACCTCCCTCGGCGGCCCGATCCGCGGTGAGCTGGCCTCCACGGTCCTGCCGACCGACATCGAGGGCTACCAGAAGTACGACCTGTACCCGCAGAAGTACGACGGCGACAAGCTGGACCTGGCCGAGGCCAAGAAGCACTGGGCGAAGTGCGGTGCCGGCAAGACCACGACCACGATCCTGGCCCGCAACGACCGCCAGGACGAGGTCGACGCGGCCACCTCGGTGATCGACTCGCTGAAGAAGATCGGCGTCACCGCCAAGATCCAGTCGTACCCGACCAGCAAGTACTTCTCGGACTACGCCGGTGTGCCGAAGTTCAACAAGAAGAACAACGTCGGCCTGATCATGATGCAGTGGGGCTCGGACTTCCCGACCGGCTACGGCTACCTGCAGCAGATCCTGAACGGCAAGGCAATCAGCCAGTCCGGTAACGCCAACCTGTCGGAGCTGGACGACCCGGAGATCAACAACCTGCTCGACAGCGCCATCGCCAACACCGACAAGGCGGCCCGCGAGAAGGCGTACGCCGAGATCGACAAGAAGACGATGGAGCAGGCGGCGATCGTTCCGCTCACCTACTTCAAGGTCCTGATGTACCGCTCGCCCAAGGCCACCAACCTGGTGTCCACCTCGGCCTTCAGCGGTCAGTACGACTACCTCAACATCGGCGTCAAGAAGTAGCAGCCCTGGAAGGCAGGTGAAGGCATTGGTGTCCGCGGGCCGGTGGTGAACCGGCTCGCGGCGCCGACGCCGCATCCCCGTGTTCTCGTACATCATCCGCAGGTTGATCAGCGCAGTGGTCCTGCTGCTGATCGTCAGCGCGGTCACTTTCGGCATCTTCTTCCTGCTGCCGAAACTGGCCGGGCAGAGCACCGACCAGCTTGCCCAGCAGTACATCGGAAAGGCCCCCACGCCCGCGGACATCGCCGCGGTCAAGAAGAATCTCGGCCTGGACAAGCCCGTGTACGAGCAGTACTGGGACTTCCTCAAGGGCATTTTCGTCGGCGTCGACTACAAATTCGGTCCGGAAGCGGCCAAGTGTCATGTGCCGTGCTTCGGTTACTCCTTCAAAACCCATATCGAGGTCTGGCCGGAGATCCAGAACCGGCTTCCGGTGACGCTCTCGCTGGCCGCCGGCGCGGCCGTGCTCTGGGTCGTCTCCGGTGTCGCCACCGGTGTGCTCTCCGCGCTGCGCCCCGGCTCGGTCTTCGACCGGATGGCCATGGGCGTCGCGCTGGCCGGTGTCTCCCTCCCGATGTTCTTCACGGGAGCCCTGGCCCTGGCCCTGTTCACCTACCAGTGGCCGATCTTCGAGCGCAGCGACTACATCTATCTCACGGAAGATCCGTTCGGATGGGCCCGGACCCTGGTCCTGCCCTGGGTCACCCTGGCCTTCCTCTACTCCGCGCTCTACGCCCGGCTCACCCGGGCGGGCATGCTGGAGACGCTGAGCGAGGACTACATCCGTACGGCCCGCGCCAAGGGCCTGCGCGAGCGCAAGGTGGTCGTCCGGCACGGTCTGCGGGCCGCGCTCACCCCGATCATCACGGTCTTCGGCATGGACCTGGGCCTGCTGCTCGGCGGTGCGCTGATCACCGAACAGGTCTTCTCGCTCAAGGGAGTCGGCGCCTTCGCCGTCGAGGCGATCAACGCCAACGACCTCCCGAACATCCTCGGCGTCACCTTGCTCGCCGCGTTCTTCATCGTCATGTGCAATCTGGTGGTGGACGTTCTGTACGCCGCCGTCGACCCGCGGGTGAGGCTCTCGTGACCGACTCCTCCGAGGACAAGACCGAGGCCGCCGTGGGCGAACCCACCGCGGCCGGCTCCCGGCCCCCCTCCGCCTTCCTCGAAGTGCGCGACCTGAAGGTGCACTTCAACACCGACGACGGGATCGTGAAGTCGGTCGACGGCCTGAACTTCACCCTGGAGAAGGGCAAGACGCTCGGCATCGTCGGCGAGTCCGGCTCCGGCAAGTCGGTGACCTCTCTCGCCGTGATGGGCCTGCACCGCGCCTCGCGCCAGCAGCGCAGCAAGGTGAACATGTCCGGCGAGATCTGGCTGGACGGCAAGGAGCTGGTCGGCGCCGATCCGGACGAGGTGCGCCGGCTGCGCGGCCGCGAGATGGCGATGATCTTCCAGGACCCGCTGTCCGCGCTGCACCCCTTCTACTCGGTCGGCAGCCAGATCGTGGAGGCCTACCGGGTCCACAACGACGTGGACAAGAAGACCGCGCGCAAGCGGGCGATCGAGATGCTGGACCGGGTCGGCATCCCGCAGCCCGACAAGCGGGTGGACGACCATCCGCACCAGTTCTCCGGCGGTATGCGCCAGCGCGCCATGATCGCGATGGCGCTGGTCAACAACCCGGAGCTGCTGATCGCGGACGAGCCCACCACCGCCCTGGACGTCACCGTGCAGGCACAGATCCTGGACCTGATCCGCGATCTGCAGAAGGAGTTCGGCTCGGCGGTCATCATCATCACCCACGACCTCGGGGTGGTCGCCGAACTCGCCGACGACCTGCTGGTGATGTACGGCGGACGGTGCGTCGAGCGCGGCCCGGCCGAGAAGGTCTTCTACGAGCCGCAGCACCCCTACACCTGGGGGCTGCTCGGTTCCATGCCGCGCATCGACCGCGACCAGACGGACCGGCTGATCCCGGTGAAGGGCTCCCCGCCCAGCCTGATCAACGTCCCGTCCGGCTGCGCCTTCAACCCCCGTTGCCCGTACGCGGATGTGCCCAAGGACAACCTCACCCGTACGGTCCGCCCCGAACTGCGCGAGGCCGGCAGTGGGGGCACCCCCGCCAATGGGGGCGTAGCCGACGGGGGAGGGCACTTCTCCGCCTGCCACATGTCGCAGGAGGAGCGGGAGCGTATCTGGACCGAAGAGATTGCGCCGAAGCTGTGACCGAGACGACTGACGACCAGAACAAGAAGATTCCGCTCCAGAAGACGGCGGACACCCCGGTGGAGCCTGCCGCGGAGACCGCCTTTGACGTCGAGCCGCTGCTGCGGGTCCGCGGTCTGGTCCGGCACTTCCCGATCACCAAGGGCCTGCTCAAGCGGCAGGTCGGGGCGGTGCAGGCGGTCGACGGCATCGACTTCGACGTCCGTCCTGGGGAGACCCTGGGCGTCGTCGGCGAGTCCGGCTGCGGCAAGTCGACGATGGGCCGGCTGATCACCCGGCTCGACGAGCCGACCGGCGGCTCCGTCGAGTTCCAGGGCCAGGACATCACCCACCTGTCTCCGGGCCGGCTGCGGCCGATGCGCCGGGACGTCCAGATGATCTTCCAGGACCCGTACGGTTCGCTGAACCCGCGGCACACCATCGGCGGGATCGTCTCCACCCCCTTCCGCCTTCAGGGCGTCGAGCCCGAGGGCGGGGTGAAGAAGGAGGTGCAGCGGCTGCTGGAGCTGGTGGGCCTGAGCCCGGAGCACTACAACCGCTATCCGCACGAGTTCTCCGGCGGCCAGCGGCAGCGCATCGGCATCGCCCGTGCCCTGGCGCTCAAGCCCAAGCTGGTGGTCGCCGACGAGCCGGTCTCCGCGCTCGATGTGTCCATCCAGGCGCAGGTCGTCAACCTCATGGACGACCTGCAGGAGGAGCTGGGCCTGACGTACGTCATCATCGCCCACGACCTCTCGGTCATCCGGCATGTGTCGGACCGGATCGCGGTGATGTACCTCGGCAAGATCGTGGAGTTGGCGGACCGCAAGGGGCTCTACGAGTCGCCGATGCACCCGTACACCAAGGCCCTGCTGTCCGCGGTGCCGGTGCCCGACCCCAAGCGGCGCACCCAGCGCGACCGGATCCTGCTCAAGGGCGATGTGCCCTCGCCGATCAACCCGCCCTCCGGCTGCCGGTTCCGCACCCGCTGCTGGAAGGCGACCGAGGTGTGCGCCACCACCGAGCCGCCGCTGGTCGCGCTGCGCACGGGGCACCAGGTGGCCTGCCACCACCCGGAAAACGCAGAGAACGCAGAGAACGCAGCGGCCACAGCGGTCGCGGCGGACACAGCAGGCTCAAAGGACACCGGACCGGCGGGCGGTAAGGCGGCAACCGGCAAGTAACTCTTGGGACTTGGCAAAGTCCTGGGCACAAAGCGGCGGGAGAGTGCAGAGTCAGCACGGTTGTTCGATCTTGAGGCGAACTTCATCCGTGTGTCCGAAGGGATGGCTCATGGCACTCTCCCGTTCCGCACGTCGCACCTCCCGCTGGCTCGCGCTGGCCACCGCGGTGGCCTCGGCCGCCACCATCGCCGCCGCACCCGCCGCTTCGCCCGGCTCCCCGGGCATCGGTGACCCGTACTTCCCCGGGCTGGGCAACGGCGGCTTCGACGCCCTGCACTACGACCTCGGCGTCAGCTACCACCCCGACAGCGGCCGCCTCGACGGCCGCACCACCCTCACCGCCAGGGCCACCCAGAACCTCTCCGCCTTCGACCTGGACCTGCAGAAGCTGACGGTCGACTCGGTCCGGGTGAACGGCCGGCGAGCGCACTTCACCAGATCCGGCGACGAGATATCCATACGCCCCGACTTCCCGCTGCGCCGCGGCGGGAAGTTCACCGTCACCCTCGCCTACCACGGTGTCCCCCAGGCGCTGAGCGGTCCGATCGTCTTCGGCTCCGACTACGGCTGGATGAAGACCAAGGACGGCGTCTTCGTCGCCTGTGAGCCGAACGCCGCCTCGACGTGGTTCCCCTCCAGCGACCACCCCGGCGACAAGGCCACCTACGACATCCGCATCGACGCCCCCAAGGGCCTGACCGGGGTCTCCAACGGGCGCCTGATCGCCTCAGGCGAGGCGCACGGCCGCTCGTACGCCCACTGGCGCGAGAGCCGCCCGATGGCGACGTACCTGGCCACCGCCACCATCGGAAAGTTCGACGTCCGTACCGGCACCACCCCCGGCGGCACGCCCGTCTACGTCGCCACCGACCCGACCCTGCCCACCGGCACCGTCGACGTCTACGGCGTCACCGCCGAGGCCACCGACTACTGGTCGAAGGTCTTCGGCCCGTACCCCTTCGAGGAGACCGGGGCGATCGTCGACGACATGCCGCAGGCCGGCTTCTCGCTGGAGGTGCAGTCCAAGCCCGCCTACTCGGCCGTGCGCAGCGAGACCACCATCGTCCACGAGCTGGCGCACCAGTGGTTCGGTGACTCGGTCTCCGTCAGGCAGTGGAAGGACATCTGGCTCAACGAGGGCTTCGCCAGCTACGCACAGTGGCTGTGGGCCGAGCACCGCGGCTCCCTCAGCGCCCATGACGCCTTCCGCAAGGCGTACGACGCCCGGCCGGCGGGCGACGCCTTCTGGAAGGTGAAGGTCGCCGATCCGCAGCGGGACACCATGTTCGCCCAGGCCGTCTACACCCGGGGCGCGATGACGCTCCAGGCGCTGCGCGAGCGGATCGGGGACACGGCGTTCTTCAAGCTGCTGCCGGCCTGGACCTCCGCGCACCGTTACGGCAACGCCGACACCGCCCAGTTCATCGCACTCGCCGAGAAGATCTCCGGGCAGCAGCTGGACGACCTCTTCACCACCTGGCTGAAGACGGACAGCAAGCCGGCACCGCCGGCGAACTGAGCACCGGCCGCCGCGGTCAGCCGGAGTCCTGCTGCCCGCGCCGGCCGCTGAGCTGCTGCGAGCGCGGCAGGTGCAGCCCGAGGTAGACCGCGCTCATCCGCAGCGCGAACACCACCCCCGCCGAGATCGCCGCGGCGGGGGTGGCCCCGGTGCCGAGGTGGTGCAGCAGGAGGTAGCAGCAGCCGCCGGCCAGCGCGGCGATCGCATAGACGTCCTCCCGCAGCAGCAGCGGCGGGAACTCCCCGCACAGCACATCGCGGATGACCTCGCCGGCGACCCCGGTCAGCACCGCCAGGATGATCACGGCGAGCGGGGTGGCGCCCGCCTCGATCGCGGCGCGGGCCCCGATCACCGTGACCACGGACAGCCCGATCGCGTCGACCACCAGCAGGGATTTGTGCGGCAGCTGCCAGAACCGCAGATAGATCATGGTGCCGACGCCGACGCAGATGATCACGGTCAGCAGCACCCAGTCGTGCGTCCAGTACAGCGGCCGCCGGTCGAGGATGACGTCGCGCAGCGTGCCGCCGGAGATCGACGCGGCGAAGGCGAGCACCAGGCCGCCGAAGGGGTCCATGTTGGCGCGATAGGCGGCCAGCACCCCGCTCGCGGCGAAGGCGGCCACACCGACCAGGTAGAGGACGTGAAGCATGGCGCACATCATGGCAGGCGCGGAGGGATTGCTTCCGTTCGAGGCCGTTAAAACTGACACTACCGGTCGGTAACCATCCGGTGTAGCGTGCAACCCATGGCTCTGGTGAACCGAGGCAACAGCGAGTTCGACCGCGATACGGCGGTCACCCGCCGCGCCCCCGGCGTCTATGACGCCCACCTCTCCGCCGGCTGGACGATCATCCAGGCGGTCAACGGCGGCTACCTCCTCGCCCTCATGGGCCGCGCCCTGGGCGACGCCCTCCCGCACCCCGACCCGCTCTCCGTCACCGCGCACTACCTGACCGCCTCGGTCCCCGGCCCCGCCGTGATCCGCACCGAGGTGGTCCGCAGCGGACGCACGATGTCGACCGGCACCGCCAGCCTCGTGCAGTTCGCAGAGGACGGCAGCGAGGTCGAGCGGCTGCGGGTGCTCGCCGCGTACGGCGACCTCGACGCGCTGCCCGACGACGTCCGCACCACCGCCAAGCCGCCGGACATCCCGCCGTACGAGCACTGCCTGGGGACGGACAGTGCTCCGGACGGCCGCCCCGCGATCCCCGGCAGCACCGCCATCGCCGAGCGGCTCGCGCTGCGCCTGGACCCGGCGACCGCGGGCTGGGCCGTCGGTGCCCCGTCCGGCAAGGGCGAGATGCGCGCCTGGTTCGGCCTCGCCGACGGCCGCGAGCCCGACCCGCTCTCCCTCCTGCTGACCGTCGACGCCCTGCCGCCCACCGCCTTCGAGATGGGCCTGCTCGGCTGGGTACCCACCGTCGAGCTGACCGCCCACATCCGCCGGCGCCCGGCGCCCGGTCCGCTCCGGGTCGCCATCACCACCCGCAATCTGGCGGGCGGCTTCCTGGAGGAGGACGCGGAGGTCTGGGACATCGAGGACCGACTGGTCGCCCAGTCACGGCAGTTGGCGCGGGCGGTGCTGCAGGAGTAGCGGGGCGGGCGGGCCTGGCGGCTCGCAGGAATGGCGGGGCGGCCGGCCCCGCGAGAGTCGCCGGGCGGGCCCTACCGCCCGGCCCGCAGGAACTCCGCCAGCTCCGCCGTGAGTTCGGCCGGCGCGTCCTCCTGCACCAGATGCCCGGCGCCCTCGATCACCCGGAGCCGGGAGCCCGGAATACGGGAGGCCAGCTCGTGCCCCTTCGCGACCGGGATCCAGGTGTCCTGTGCGCCCCAGCAGATGAGCGTCGGCGGCTCGACCGCGCCGTAGCGCCCCTGGATCTCGTCCGTGAACCGCTGGTCGTTCTGCGCGATCTGCCGGTAGAACGCCGGCTGCCCCTCTGCCGTGCACCAGGGGTCGACCAGTCGGTCGAGGACGGAGGGGTGCAGGCCCGGATGGCTCGCGGAGGACACGTACTCCCGCACCAGCGCGCGGTGCAGCTCCGGCGGGAGCTGCCCGAACACCCCGGGGTGCGTGCCCAGCAGCCGGTAGGTGGGTGAGCCCCAGGGGGCCAGCGCCACCGGGTCGACGAGCGCCAGCCGCTCGTAGCGCGCGCCGTGCAGCAGATGAGCCCGCAGGGCGACGGCCCCGCCGAAGTCGTGCGCGACGACGGCCGGCCGGGCCGCCTCGCCGTCCAGCTCCCAGTGCGCCAGCAGCTCGGTGAACACCCGGGCCTGCGCACCGAGCGAGACGTCCTGCCCGTCCCGCTTTCCCGAGGCGCCGTACCCCGGCATGTCCCACACGAACACCCGGTGCCGGGCCGCCAGCGCGTGGGTGACACCCCGCCAGACGTACGACGAGAACGGCGTCCCGTGCAGCAGGACCACGGCCGGTGCGTCCACCGCTCCCTCGCCGTGCACCGCCCATCGCACCTCGTCGCCGGAAGCGCTGTGGAACGTACGGTCCAAGAGCCACTGTGTCATGAGTGTCAGGCTATTCACTCCTTACGGCGGTGTCGAGGTCGCGGGCCGTGGAAAGGGTGGGTGGCGTACGGTCCGCGGGCCACCCCGGCGAAATCCGGGGGCCGCCTGACGGAGCCCGGCGCCGGGCGTCCGGCGGCGCCCCGGTGCCCCGCCGCTCCCGCGCGCTGCGCATGCGCCCCCGAAGCCCGCCGGGACGGCTCGTAGAATCGTGCGCACCATGGTTTACCTCGACCACGCCGCCACCACCCCGATGCTTCCCGAGGCGGTGCAGGCGATGACCGCCCAGCTGACCGTCACCGGCAACGCGTCCTCGCTGCACGCCGACGGCCGGCGGGCCCGGCGTACCGTCGAGGAGGCGCGCGAGTCCCTTGCCGTCTCGCTCGGCGCGCGCCCCAGCGAGATCGTCTTCACCGCGGGCGGCACCGAGGCCGACAACCTCGCGGTCAAGGGCCTGTACTGGGCGCGCCGGGCCGCCGATCCGGCCCGTACCCGCGTCCTCGCCAGCCCCGTCGAGCACCACGCGGTCCTCGACGCCGTGGAATGGCTCGCCGAGCACGAAGGTGCCCGCGTCGAATGGCTGCCGGTCGACACCTACGGGCGGGTGCACGCCGGGGCGCTGCGCGAGGCCATCGCCCGCAACCCCGCAGATGTCGCGCTCGCCACGGTCATGTGGGCCAACAACGAGATCGGCACCCTCCAGCCGGTCCGCGAACTGGCCGAGGCCGCCGCGGAGTTCGAGATCCCGCTGCACGCGGACGCGGTGCAGGCGTTCGGCCAGCTGGAGGTCGACTTCGCCGCCTCCGGGCTCGCCGCGATGACGGTCTCCGGCCACAAGATCGGCGGACCGTACGGCATCGGCGCGCTGGTGCTCGGCCGTGAGTACGCCCCGGTACCGGTGCTGCACGGCGGCGGCCAGGAGCGGCATGTGCGCTCCGGCACCCTCGACACCCCCGCCATCGCCGCCTTCGCCGCGGCCGGCCGGTATGCCGTCGCCCACCGCGAGGACTTCGCCCGCGACATCGGGGCGCTGCGCGACGACCTGGTCAAGGCCGTACGCGCCGCCGCCCCCGACGCCGTCCTCGGCGGCGACCCGGACCCCGCGGGCCGCCTCCCGGCCAATGCCCACTTCTCCTTCCCCGGCTGCGAGGGCGACTCCCTGCTGCTGCTCCTGGACGCCCAGGGCATCGCCTGCTCCACCGGCTCCGCCTGCACCGCCGGCGTCGCCCAGCCCAGCCACGTCCTGCTGGCCACCGGCATGTCCCCGGAGCTCGCCCGCGGCACCCTGCGGTTCTCGCTGGGCCACACCTCCACCGCCGAGGACGTGGCGGCGCTGGCACAGGCCATCGGCCCGGTCGTGGAACGGGCGCGGAGCGCGGGGCTGAGCTAGGGGGTCTGTGCGGGCGGGGCTGAGTTAGGCGGTCTGTGCGGGCGGGGCCGGGCCAGGGGTCCGCGCGGGCGGGGCCGAGCCGGCGGGCTTGGGACGACGGCGCAGCTCGGCCCGTACGAGTCCCAGATAGCGGTCCCAGTCCCAGTGCTTCCCCGGATCGGTGTGATCCGTCCCCGGCACCTCCCCGTGCCCCACGATGTGCTCCCGGTCGGCCGGAAAGCCGTAGCGCCGGCATATCCCGGCCGTCAGCCGCGCCGACGACGCGTACATGGCAGCCGTGAACGACTCCGGCCGGTCCACGTACCCCTCGTGCTCGATCCCGACGCTCCGCTCGTTGTAGCCGCGGTTGCCCGCGTGGAACGCCACATCCAGCTCGCGGACCGTCTGCGCGACATGCCCGTCCTTCCGGACCACGTAATGGGCGGCGGCCTCGTGAAACGGGTTCCGGAAGACATCCAGCGCGGTCGCATAGCTGCCCTGGACGACATGGACGACCACCCGGTCGATCCCGTAATCCGCCGGCCGGTCGGCCCGCCGGTAGTTCTCCGGGGACGCCGCGATCCACTGCGCGCCCCGGAAGTCCACCGCGCCCGCCGTGCGCGGCTTCTCGTTCCCCGGCAGCCGCCACCACCACTGCGCCGGTCCGCCGCCCGCCGCGAGCGCCGCGACCCCCGCGGCCACCACCCCGCCGCCCCCGATCCACAGCGCCCGCCGGCGGCCGATGCCCGGCCCGGCCCCCTGGCCTTCGCGCAGCTCACCGCCGCTTTTGCCGGTGCTGTCCGCACCGCTGTCCCCGTCCCTTTTCCCCATGCGCTCCATAACGCTTTCGGGCCGGTCGGCGGTTCCGTCTACCCTGGACACGCTATGACTGATGACGCACCCCGCCGCCTCCGCGTACTCGCCGCCATGTCCGGCGGTGTCGACTCCGCCGTCGCCGCGGCCCGCGCCGCCGAGGCCGGCCATGACGTGACGGGCGTGCACCTCGCGCTCTCCGAGAACCCCAAGTCCTTCCGCACCGGCGCCCGCGGCTGTTGCACGATCGAGGATTCGCACGACGCCCGCCGCGCCGCCGACGTCATCGGCATCCCCTTCTACGTCTGGGACCTCGCCGAACGCTTCCGTGAGGACGTCGTCGACGACTTCATCGCCGAATACGAGGCCGGGCGCACACCGAACCCCTGCCTGCGCTGCAACGAGAAGATCAAGTTCGCCGCGCTCCTGGACAAGGCCCTGGCCCTGGGCTTCGACGCCGTCTGCACCGGCCACTACGCCACGGTCGTCCTGCGCGAGGACGGCACCCGCGAGCTGCACCGCGCCTCCGACATGGCCAAGGACCAGTCGTACGTCCTCGGCGTCCTCGACGACCGTCAGCTGGCGCACGCCATGTTCCCGCTCGGCGACACCCTCACCACCAAGGCCGAGATCCGTGAAGAGGCCGCCCGCCGCGGCCTGTTCGTCGCCAAGAAGCCGGACAGCCACGACATCTGCTTCATCGCCGACGGCGACACCCAGGGCTTCCTCGCCAAGCGGCTCGGCACGGCTCCCGGCGACATCGTCGACGAGGCCGGTGCGGTCCTGGGCACCCACGAGGGCGCGTACGGCTTCACGATCGGCCAGCGCAAGGGCCTGCGCATCGGCCACCCGGCCCCCGACGGCAAGCCGCGCTACGTCCTCGACATCTCCCCGGTCGACAACACCGTCACGGTCGGCCCGGCCGACTCCCTGGACGTCACGGCCCTGACCGCGATCCGCCCCCGCTGGTGCGGCCGCCCCCCGACGGCCGGCCCCGCCCCGTACACCGCCCAGCTCCGCGCCCACGGCGGCGAGAGTGAGGTCACCGCCGACCTGGTCGACGGCACGGAACTCCGGGTGACCTTCAGCGAACCGGTGCGCGGCGTGGCCCCCGGCCAGGCGATCGTCCTCTACGACGGCACCCGGGTGGTCGGCTCGGCGACCATCGCCACTACGGAGCGACGGGTGCGGGCGGGGGCGTAGCGGGGGCGGCCCGACCCAGCCGTTTCACAGGCAGGAGACGCTGACCACGACAATGCGCTCCCCGCGCACGTCCGTCAGGTAGCTGAGCATCACGTACTGGCCCCCGGCGGTCCTTCCGTGCGCGACGCGCAGCCCGGGTGAGGGGCCTTGGTAGGCGGCACCGTCCAAAAAGACCATGGAGTTGACGACGGCGAGTTCGGCACAGATCCGTCCCACCTCGGCTTGGACCGGTGGCGTCAGGCTGTCCCCGTAGTCATCGGGGGTGTACTCCCAGGTCCACTCGCTCACCCGGCCTCCAGGGCCTCGGCCTCGCACTGAGCGGTGCGCACGATGGCCCCGATCTCCTGAATGGCGGTCTGTCTCTCATCCTCGGCGTCGCTGGACTGCAGCAGCTGTTCCGCCGCATGGAACCGGGCCGCTCTGGCCGGGTCGCGCTCGATGGCGATGAACGTGGCCCAGCGGCGGTAGAACATGCGGATCGGTGCCGTGCTGCCGTCCTGGCCGGCCCGGTCGAACGCCTGCTGCATCTCCTCGACCAGCTCCGGCAGCTTGGCGGGCGCCAAAACGGCGACCGCCGAGCGCAGGGCGGGGAGGGTCAGATCAGGCATCGGCATGAGGGGCCCGTCGCTGTGCACTGGTTGGCTGCTCATGCGGAACTCGTCTCCTCGCTCTGCCGGGCACCCCAGCCTACCCGCGCGTCTCCCGCAGGTGCCGGGGATCCTGGCGGCTCTCGTGGCGTGGTGCGCCTCATGCGGCACAGCGAGTCCTTTCGGCGTCTCGGCAGCTCCGGCAGCGCCCCGGGCGGTCCGCGCGGAAGGCGCGGTCGCAGCCGTCGCAGTTCTGGAGGGGGACGACGGGTGGGCGGTCAGGCTCTGGGGGCGGGGCCGTACGGGACGGCGGGCGCAGGGCGGACAGGCGGTGAGCGAGCAGGCGGGCCGGGCGGCGGGTGAGGCGTGCGGGCAGGCCGCTGGTCAGGGCCTCGGTGATCTCCTGAGGGTCCGCCCCTCGGCCCAGCCAGTCCGTGACGGCCGGGGCGAGCGCCGTGATCTCCCGCTCGGAGAGGAGCAGCCGGCGGTCGCGGTGCGGGAGCCGGGCGAGCAGGTCGACGGCTTCCGGGACGGGATCCGGCGCCGGCCGCGAGGGCACGGCGGGTTCCGGCGCGCCGGTGGCCCCGTGTTCGGGCTCGCCGGTGGCCCCGTGCTCGGGAGCGGCGGCGCCGTCGGGTTCCGCCGTTGCTCCCGGCAGGTCGTAGGCGAACGTACGGGTGACGATCCGGCCCCGCGGCCCGCGCTCGACGCGGCGCTCCAGCCAGCCCTCGGCCTCCAGTTCGCGCAGCGCCCCGGCGAGGGCGGTCTTGCCCTCGGCGAAGTGCCTGCAGAGCGCGTCGATGGTGATCGGAGCGCCATCGGGGAGGGACAGGATGTACGCCGCGACACCGACCGTGACGGCACTGCCGGCGCGCTGCGCCAGGCGGTTGGCGAGGACGGTGAAGTGGGAGGTCTGGCGCGTACGGATGTGAATGACGCCGCCGGAAACGCGCGAGAGCGCGGGGGAGGGCGCGTTAGGATGCGCTGAAGTCATCGGGAAGGGTTTTGCTTCCTTGTGATCAGGCCCTCGGATTGGGATTGCCGTCCCGCCGGGGGCCGTTCTGTGTGCGGTTGTGGTGACCGGCAGCGGCTGGTGTGCCGCCGTCGCAGTGGAACTGCGGTGAGCGTAACCGCATTCCGGACGCCTTCGCGCCCAAGTCACCCGATGGGGTGAGGAGTTGGGGCGGTGGTAGGTGGGTGGGGTTCTCTTCCCGGGTTCTTTGGTTGGCCGGCCGGGTCACCGGCGGACGGTGGGGCGGAACCTGGTGCCGCCGCGCCGGTGTCCGGTCGGTCGGCTTCCGGTGCGACCTGGGCGGATGTGCTGAAGCGCTGGGTGATGCGCTGCGCGCCGCCCACCACTGACAAATGTCATGCCGAAGCGAGGACAGTCGGAACTGTTGCGGTGCCCGGCCGTGCCCGAAGCTGAAGACGTCGAAGAAAGACGCCGTTCAGAGAGCAACCTGGGGGAGCCCGCCGTGAACCGGAGCCGGAGCGAGAGCCAGCAGCAGGGGTCGGACGCCCCCGTCGGGGAGGGGGCGAATCCCCTGGCGCAGAGCCTGCTGCCGCTGGTCCTGGACGTGGGGATTCCGCTGGCGTCGTACTACATCCTGCACAACGGTTTCGGGCTCGGTGAGATCGCGGCGCTGGGCTGGAGCAGCGTGCTGCCGGCGCTGCGTACGGTCTGGGGCCTGGTGCGGGGCGCGGGCGTCAACGGCCTTGCGCTGCTGATCCTTGTCGTCAACGTCGTGGGCCTGGCGCTGAGCACGATGACCGGCGATCCGCGGCTGATGCTCGCCAAGGACGGCGGGGTGAGCAGCGTCACCGGCATAGGGATGATCGTCTCCGTGTTCATGGGGAAGCCCCTGATGACCGCCGGCCTCAAGCCGTTCGTGACGAAGGGGAGCGCGGCGAGGAGCGCCGCCTGGGACCGGCTGCTCGCCGGGTCCGCACGCTTCCGGCGGGCAGAGCGGAGGTTCTCGCTGATATGGGGGATCACGCTGGTGACCGAGTGTGCGGTGCGGGTGATCGGCGCCTACACCGTCCCGGTGCACACGATGATCTGGCTGGGGACGGTGCTGACGGTGGTCGCCATCCTGCTGGCGATGGTCGTCGCGGGGGGCAGCTGCGCCGAGCCGATGGAGAAGATGGTCCGGGCCGAGGTGGAGCGCGTCGGCGGCCACCAGGGCGGCGAAGCGCCGGTGGGCGTGGCGGACGGGGCGGGCACGGCTGCCGCTGTGCCGGCCGGCACCGTGCAGGCGGGTACCGCGCAGGTCGGCACAGCGCAGCTCGGCACCGGAAGCTGAAGCGCACAGGGCCTCGCGGGCGGCCGGGCGCCGACCCGCGCGAGGGCAGCGTGAGGGGGCCGTTGCCGAGTCGTCCGGCTCCTGCGGTGGCACCCACGGGCATGGCGCGAAGCGTGGGCTATCTGTCGTTGACGCCATCCGCGCCGGACCAGAGGGTGGAGGAGTGAAGCAGCGCCGCATCGCCTTTGTGATCTTCGAAGGCTTCCAGCCTCTTGACCTCTTCGGCCCCTACGAGGTGTTTCAGCATGCCCACGAGCTCACCGATGCGTACTCCTGCCAGATCGTGGCCTCGCAACCGGGACCGGTTCGGTCCGCCCGTGGGGCTTCGATACACGCTCCCTACGGTGTGGCCGATCTGAACCCCGCGGAGATCGACACGGTGGTGGTGACGGGCGGCGAGGGTGTCGACCAGGCCCGGCACGATCCGGTGCTGACCAGCTGGATCGCCGAGGCGGGGGCCACCACCCGGCGCGTCGCATCGATCTGCAGTGGGGTGTTCCTGCCGGCAGCCGCCGGCCTGCTCCGGGGACGGCGGGTGACCACCCACTGGGCACGTGAGCAGCAACTCAAACGGGAGTATCCCGAACTGATCGTCGACTGCGATCCGATCTTCCTCAGGGACGGGCGGATGTGGACGTCGGCCGGAATGACGGCAGGGATGGACCTCGCACTCGCCCTGGTAGAGGACGACTTGGGCCGCGAGATCGCCCACGCCACCGCGCAGGAGATGGTGCTGTTTCTGCGTCGTCCCGGTCCCCAGTCGCAGTTCAGCGTGCCGTTGTGGTCGACGCAGCCGACCACCGACCCCATCCGCGCGGTGGTTTCGGCGATCCACGCCGATCCCGGCGCGCGGCACGGCATCGCTGACCTCGCTGCGCACGCCGGGCTGAGCCCGCGCCACCTCCAGCGCAGGTTCACCGCCGAGCTCGGCGTTCCGCCCACCACGTATGTCGAGGGCGTCCGCATCGAGGCCGCCAAGCGGGCACTCGTCGAGGGCGAGCATCCCGTCGAGGCCCTTGCCCGGCGGTACGGCTTCGGCACCGCCGAGACGCTACGCCGCGCTTTCCACCGGCACTTGGGCGTTTCACCGTCCGACTACCGCGACCGATTCAGATCCACCAAGGAGTACCTGTGACCGCCTACGGTCTGCTGATCTTCGACGGTGCCGAGGAGCTGGACTTCACCGGGCCGTGGGAGGTGTTCACCGCCTCCTCCATGCTGCGCGACCATGCCGACACGGTGCGGCTCATCGCCGAACGCCCTGACGCCGTCCGCTGCAACAAGGGCATGCGGGTCCTGCCGGACCACACCCTGGAGGACCACCCTCCGCTGGATGTGCTGCTGGTTCCGGGGGGCAACGGGACGCGTCGCGAGGTGTCCAACCCCGTGCTCATCGACTGGATCCGCACGACCGCGGCCGACGTGGCCTGGACGACCAGTGTGTGCACCGGAGCCCTGCTCCTGCACGAGGCGGGCCCGGCGCGCGGCCGCCGGGTCGCCACTCACCACCAGTTCGAGGACGCCCTGCGGGCCAGGGGCGAGATCACCGTGGTCGACGACGCCCGCTTCGTCGTGGACGGGAATCTGGTCACCAGCCAGGGCGTCTCGGCCGGAATCGACATGGCCCTGTGGCTCATCGGCCGTCTCCACGGCCGCGCGCACGCCCGGGCGGTCCGCCGGTACATCCAGTACGAGCCCGCCCCGCCGTACCTCTCCGACGAGCCGGTCATTGCCCCATAACCCCCCGGAACCGTTCAGATCCGCAAGACCGCAAGACCGCAAGACCGCAAGACCGCAAGACCGCAAGACCGCAAGACCGCAAGACCGGATGTTCCGGAGGGAGCGGAGGAAGCCGGGTCGTCATGGGACGGATTACCGCATCTTCCGCCGGGCCCGGGACGTCCCGGGGCGGGCCGGCCGGGACCAGCCGCATCACGGGGGTGGGCTGGGCCCGGCCGGCCGGTGAGGCCGGCCGGCGCTTACGGGGGCGGTGGGGAGCGTGACGGAAATGGAGGGAATGGCGGGAATGGCGGGCTTTGTTCGGTCCGTCGGTGTCCGTGTAGGGGGGAGTGGGGTTCTCGGGGCCGGTGGGGCGCGGGGAGACGGTCCGCCGGTCAACTGTGAGGTGTTGCACAGCGCGCGCCGCGGCAGGGGCACGCGGCGCGGGGAGTGCCGCCGGATGGGCTGCCGCTGTTGCTCTGACCTGCGGGTATGAGGTGGGGGAGGGGTGGGTGCGGGGCGTCAGTAGGTTGGCGGGATTGCGTAAGGGAACGGCGTGTCGCGCATCCCACAGTCGATCGGCGGGATGCCGCCCATAAAGTCGGCAACGCGACGGGACGTCAAAGGTTGCCGGGTCGAGGAGTGGTGACGATAAGGACTCACAAGGAGTTGTTGCACTTGTGAGGGCTCGTCAGGTCCGGACCGTAGACGGCCTCTCCGCGGCCACGAAGGGAACGGAAGTCAATGTCGACTGTTCAATCTGAGGTCAATCCCGGTATTCATCGGACCGGGCCGGCATCTCTGTACGCCGAGCTGGTCCGGCGAAATCCCGGGGAGCCCGAGTTCCACCAGGCGGCTCTCGAGGTGCTGGAGACGCTTGCCCCCGTGCTGACGGCCCGCCCGGAGTTCGCCGAGGCGAAGATCCTGGAGCGGATCTGCGAGCCGGAGCGGCAGATCATGTTCCGGGTCCCCTGGCAGGACGATTCCGGAGCGATTCACGTCAACCGGGGCTTCCGGGTGGAATTCAACAGCGCGCTCGGCCCGTACAAGGGCGGTCTGCGCTTTCATTCGTCCGTGAATCTGGGAATCGTGAAGTTCCTCGGCTTCGAGCAGATCTTCAAGAATTCCCTGACCGGGCTGAACATCGGCGGCGGCAAGGGCGGCAGCGACTTCGATCCGCACGGCAAGTCGGATGCCGAGGTCATGCGCTTCTGCCAGTCGTTCATGACGGAGCTGCACCGCCATCTCGGCGAGCACACGGACGTACCGGCGGGCGACATCGGCGTCGGCGGCCGGGAGATCGGCTACCTCTTCGGCCAGTACCGGCGGATCACCAACCGCTGGGAGCCCGGTGTGCTGACCGGCAAGGGGCTGGCCTGGGGCGGCTCCAAGGCCCGTACGGAGGCCACCGGCTACGGCAACGTGCTGTTCACCGAGCAGATGCTCAAGCAGCGCGGCGAGGAGCTGGACGGCCAGCAGGTGGTGGTCTCCGGGTCCGGCAATGTCGCGATCTACACCATCCAGAAGGCGCAGTCGCTCGGCGCCAACGTGCTGACCTGCTCGGACTCCGGCGGCTATGTCGTCGACGAGAAGGGCATCGACCTGGCGCTGCTGCGGCAGATCAAGGAGGTCGAGCGCGGCCGGATCAGCGAGTACGCCGAGCGGCGCGGGGTGTCCGCCAAGTATGTGCCCGGTGGGCGGG
This sequence comes from Streptomyces lydicus, assembly GCF_004125265.1. Classification (GTDB taxonomy): domain Bacteria; phylum Actinomycetota; class Actinomycetes; order Streptomycetales; family Streptomycetaceae; genus Streptomyces; species Streptomyces lydicus_C. Next base: position 2,639,952 of record NZ_RDTE01000003.1, on the reverse strand, counting down.
TGTGGGACGTCGCGTGCGATGTGGCGCTGCCGTCGGCGACCCAGAACGAGCTGGACGAGGACGCCGCCCGGATCCTGGTCCGTAACGGCGTCAAGGCGGTCTCCGAGGGCGCCAACATGCCGACCACCCCGGCGGCGGTGACGCTGCTCAAGGAGGCCGGGGTGGCGTTCGGCCCCGGTAAGGCCGCCAACGCGGGCGGTGTGGCGACCAGCGCGCTGGAGATGCGGCAGAACTCCTCGCGCGAGGCATGGTCCTTCGAGCGTACGGAGGGCGAGCTCGCGACGATCATGCGCTCGATCCACCACCGCTGCTACGAGACCGCGGAGCGGTTCGGGCTGCCCGGTGACTATGTCGCCGGCGCCAATATCGCCGGCTTCGAGCGGGTCGCCGACGCGATGCTGGACCAGGGACTGATCTAGCGGCAGGGCACGGGCGGCGGGGCGGCCCGCACGGGCACCGCTCCACAGCCGGGCCGGCCCGGGGGCGACCCTGTGGCCGGCTCGCCCCGTCCGGGCCACCCGCTGCCCGCCGCCCGTCCCCTACGGGCAGCCCCCGGCCGCCCGGCCGGGCGCTGCCCCGCGGCCCGCTCGTAAGGTGACCGCATGAATATCTGCGTCTTCTGCTCCGCCGCCGACCTCGACGACCGTTATGTCACCCCGGCCCGCCAGTTCGCCGAGCTGATCGGCAAGGGCGGGCATGCACTGGTCTGGGGCGGTTCGGACACCGGCCTGATGAAGGTCATGGCCGACGGGGTGCAGGACGCCGGGGGCAAGCTGATCGGCGTCTCCGTGGAGTTCCTGGCGCACAAGGCGCGCGAGGGCGCCGATGAGATGGTCGTCACCAAGGACCTCGCCGAGCGCAAGGCACAGATGCTGGCGCGCGCCGACGCCGTCGTCGTGATGGTCGGTGGCACGGGCACCCTGGACGAGGCCACCGAGATCCTGGAGCTGCGCAAGCACGGGATGCACACCAAGCCGGTGGTGCTGCTGAACACCGCCGGATTCTACGACGGGTTGAAGGAACAGTTCCGGCGGATGGAGGCGGAGGGGTTCCTGCCGATTCCGCTCACCGACCTGGTCTTCTTCGCGGCGGACGGCGTCGGTGCGCTGGCCTACCTGGAGGAGAAGGCGGGCATCGACGCCTGACCGCCGCGCTCCGCGTCCCCGTCGCCGCTCGTTAGGATCGGTCCCATGGGTACGCACTTGATCACGGGCGCAGGGTCGGGCATCGGAGCGGCGGTCGCACGGCGGCTCGCACAGCGCGGGGAGGACCTGTGGCTGCTGGCGCGCAACGCGGTGCGGGCCAAGGAGCTGGCCGCGCAGTTCCCCGGCGCCCGCACGCTCGTCGGTGACCTCGCCCTGCCCGAGAAGCTGTCCTGGGCGTTCGGGCAGCAGCCGCTGCCGGACCGTATCGACTCCCTGGTGCACAGCGCGGGCGTCATCGAGCTGGGCGCGGTCGGCGATCTGCCGGCCAAGGCCTGGCAGCGGCAGCTCGCCGCCAACCTGGTCGCGCCCGCCGAGATCACCCGGTTGCTGCTGCCGCTGGTACGGGTCGCCCAGGGACATGTCGTCTTCGTCAACTCCGGTGCCGGGCTCCATGCGAACCCCCAGTGGGGCGCGTACGCGGCGAGCAAGCACGGCCTGAAGGCGCTGGCGGACTCGCTGCGGGCGGAGGAGCACGACAACGGCGTCCGGGTGACCTCCGTCTACCCGGGGCGGACGGCCACGCCGATGCAGGAGACCACGCACCAGCAGGAAGGCAAGGAGTACGACGCGTCCCGCTGGATCGACCCGGAATCGGTCGCCACGGCCATCCTCACGGCCGTCGACCTGCCGCGGGACGCGGAGATCAACGACGTGTCGGTGCGGCCCGGCCGGTAACAGCGTCCGCGGAGGCTTTGCCCGGCCGGCTGCCGCGCGGGGGCCGGGCCGCGCTGCGCGAGGCCCCGTATTGCCGTCCGGTACGCACACCTGGCGCACCCCGCCCGCCGGACCGCCGCATACCCTGCCTGGGTGAGCGAGAACAGCACGCAGAAGTGGGCCGCGGGTGCGGCGACCGGGATCGGGTCGATGCCGGGCGGTGACGCGCGGGAAGCGGCGAAGACCGTCACCGGATCGCTGGAGGCCTTCCCGTACCTCCCTGAGCTCCCGGCCCGGGGGCCCGGCGCCGACATGATCGGGCGGACCCTGGGGCTGCTCGTCGAGGTCTACGGCCATGTGGAGCCCAGCGGCTGGCGGATCAGCGACCGGCCGGGCCGCGACACCCGGCGCGCCCACTCCTGGCTCGGGGAAGACCTCGACGCCCTGGAGGAGTTCACCCAGGGCTACGAGGGGCCGCTGAAGGTCTCCGCGGTCGGCCCGTGGACCCTGGCCACCGCCCTGGAAACGCGCAACGGCGAGGCGGCCCTCGGCGATCCCGGGGCCTGCCGGGACCTCGCGGCGTCCCTGGCGGAGGGGCTGCGCGGCCATCTCGCGGACGTGCGGCGGCGGGTGCCGGGCGCCCACGTCGTGCTCCAGCTCGACGAGCCCTCGCTGACGGCCGTGCTCCAGGGGCGGGTGAAGACCGCGAGCGGCTACCGCACCCACCGCGCCGTGGACCGGGCGGTGGTCGAGGGCGCGCTGCGTGATCTTGTCGCGGTGGCGGACGGCGGCCCCGTCGTCGTCCACTCGTGCGCGCCCGAGGTGCCGTTCGGGCTGCTGCGGCGGGCCGGTGTCACGGGCATCTCGTTCGATTTCTCCCTGCTCACCGAGCGTGAGGAAGAGGCGATCGGCGAGGCCGTCGAAGGCGGTACGGCGCTGTTCGCTGGCGTGGTGCCGGGCGTGGACAGCCGATTGTCAGACCCTGCCGGTAGCGTCATGGGGGTCAGGACGCTGTGGCGCAGGCTGGGGCTGACGCCGGGGACTCTCAGCGAGTCCGTGGTGATCACTCCCGCGTGCGGGCTCGCGGGCGCTTCGCCCGCTTATGCCCGCTCGGCCCTCGCCCACTGCGTCCGGGCGGCGAGATCACTCGCAGACAACCCTGAGTGACCGCACTCAAGGACCACGGGAGGACAAGACGGTGGCTGGCGAACAGCACGCAGCTCAATCCGACGTGCCCGCGGCGGCGCGGGAGAAGCACGCGCAGCTCGCTGAGCAGATCGAGGAGCACCGCTTCCGGTATTACGTGAAGGACGCCCCGGTCGTCAGCGACGCGGAGTTCGACAGGCTGCTGCGCTCCCTGGAGGCCCTGGAGGACGAGTACCCCGAGCTGCGCACCCCCGATTCGCCGACCCAGAAGGTCGCCGGGGCGTACGCCACGGAGTTCACCGAGGTCGAGCACCGCGAACGGATGCTGTCGCTCGACAACGCCTTCGACGACGAGGAGTTGGCGGGCTGGGCCGAGCGGATCGCCGGTGAGCTGGGCGGCGATCCCCGAAGCGCCGGATACCACTTCCTGTGCGAGCTGAAGGTCGACGGCCTCGCGGTCAACCTCACCTACGAACACGGCCGGCTGACCCGCGCCGCCACCCGCGGCGACGGCCGTACGGGCGAGGACATCACGCCCAACGTCCGGACCATCGCCGAGATCCCGCACCGTCTCACGGGCGACCGGATCCCGGACCTGGTCGAGGTGCGCGGGGAGGTCTTCTTCCCGATGGAGAAGTTCCTGGAGCTCAACGAGCGGCTGGTGGCCGAGGGCAAGCCGCCGTTCGCCAACCCCCGTAACGCCGCGGCCGGTTCGCTGCGCCAGAAGGACCCCAAGGTCACGGCCCTCCGCCCGCTGCACATGGTCGTCCACGGCATCGGCGCCCGCGAAGGCCTGGAGATCGACCGCCAGTCGGAGGCCTACGACCTGCTCAAGGTGTGGGGCCTGCCGACGGCCACGCACAACAAGGTCGTCGACTCCCTGGCGGCGGTGCGCGAGTTCATCGCCCACTACGGCGACGCCGAGACCCGCCGTACGGCCGTCGAGCACGAGATCGACGGTGTGGTGGTCAAGCTGGACGAGATCCGGCTGCAGGGGCGACTGGGGTCGACCTCGCGGGCGCCGCGCTGGGCGATCGCCTGGAAGTACCCGCCGGAGGAGGTCAACACCAAGCTCGTCGACATCCGCGTCGGCGTCGGCCGTACGGGGCGGGTCACGCCGTACGCCGTGGTCGAGCCGGTGACGGTGGCCGGCTCCGAGGTGGAGTTCGCCACCCTGCACAACCAGGACGTGGTCAAGGCCAAGGGCGTGTTCATCGGGGACACCGTCGTGATCCGCAAGGCCGGCGATGTCATTCCGGAGATCCTGGGCCCGGTCGTCGACCTGCGGGACGGCAGCGAGCGGGAGTTCGTGATGCCGGCCGAGTGCCCCGAGTGCGGGACGGCGCTGCAGCCCGCCAAGGAAGGCGATATCGACCTGCGGTGCCCCAACGCCCGTGCCTGCCCCGCCCAGATCCGCGAGCGGCTGTTCTATCTGGCCGGCCGCAAGTGCCTGGACATCGAGAACTTCGGCTATGTCGCGGCGACGGCGCTCAGCCAGCCGCTGGAGCCCGCCGAGCCCCCGCTGAAGGACGAGGGCGATCTTTTCGGCCTCTCCATCGAACAGCTGCTGCCCATCAAGTCGTATGTCCTCGACCCCGACTCCGGCCTGCCCAAGCGCGATCCGAAGACCGGCGAGGAGAAGGTCGTCACCTTCTTCGCCAACCAGAAGGGCGAGCCCAAGAAGAACGCCCTGGCCATGCTGGAGAACATCCAGGCGGCCAAGGAGCGCCCGCTGGCCCGGATCATCACGGGGCTGTCGATCCGGCATGTGGGCCCGGTGGCGGCCGAGGCGCTGGCGCGGGAGTTCCGCTCGATCGACCGCATCCGGGACGCGGACGAGACGGAGCTGGCCGCCGTCGACGGTGTCGGAGCCACCATCGCCGCCTCGTTGAAGCAGTGGTTCGCCGTGGACTGGCACCAGCAGATCATCGAGAGCTGGCGGGCCGCCGGTGTCCGGATGGAGGAGGAGCGAACGGGTGAGGAGGGCCCGCGTCCGCTCGAAGGCGTCACCGTCGTCGTAACGGGCACACTTCAGTCACACACCAGAGATGGCGCGAAAGAGGCCCTACAGAACCTCGGAGCGAAGGTGACCGGTTCCGTTTCGAAGAAGACCGGATTCGTAGTGGTGGGCGACAACCCTGGTTCGAAGTACGACAAGGCCATGCAGTTGAAGGTCCCCGTGCTGGACGATGATGGCTTCGCGGTGCTGCTGGAGCAGGGTCCTGACGCAGCGCGAGCGGTAGCTGTCACTCCGCCTGAGGAGGAGTGAGGTGTCACCCCATCGGCGCATACCAGATTGATCCGCGACGCCGGGTCGCATTCGGGCAACCGTCGTCGATCGCTGCCCGTGGCGGCCCTCCGCGGCCTACTGTTGAGGAGTGCGCCTGCCGTGGCGCGGGCACAGCCGGCTGTGAGAGGGATCGGAATGAAACCGACCGACAGCGCCGCTCCGGCGTCGCGGCTCCGGCGGCTCGTCGTGCCCGCGCTGCCCGCGACCATCGTCCTCGTGGCGGGCCTCGCGCTCGCCACGGGCGTCATCATCACCCTCGGCAAAGGTGACGCGCTGTTCCCCGGCGCCGCCATAGGCTGGTCGCTGGCGATCCTCACCGGCGTCATCGTCGGCCATCTGGTCGCCCTCGGCCGGGACCGCTGGTGGGGCGGCACGGGCTCCGGCGCCGCCCTGTCCCTGGCCGTCCTGCTGCTCTACGGCTGGGTGCCCGCCACCCTCGTCAGCCTCTCCGTCGTCGTCCTGGTCGGCGCCGCCCGGCGGCACCGCTGGCGACAGGCCGTGGTGCACGGCGCCGTGGACATCCTCGGCATCGGCGCCGCGGCGCTCGGCCTCGCCGCGTTCGGCGTGATCTCCAGCGTCCGCCACCCCTGGGCCCCGGCGGCCTGGAACCTCGCCGTCCTCCCCGAAGTCGTCGTCACCGCCGCCGGCTACCTCTTCGTCAGCCGCGGCCTCCTGTGGCTCAGCCTCGCCCCGCGCACCGGCCAGCTGCCCGCCATCCCCCGAACGGCCGTACTGCGCCAGGCACTCGTCGGCATCGCCCTGCTCGGCATCTCCCCGCTGATCGCCGTCTGCGCCCTCTACGCCCCGCTGCTGCTGCCGCTGTTCGCGGTCCCGCTCATCGCGCTGGACTCCACCCTCTGGATAGCCCGCGCCCGCGCCGAGGAGCAGTTGCGCGACCCGCTCACCGGCCTGCCCAACCGCCAGTGGCTGCTGGAGCGCACCTGGACCGCGCTGGACGATGCCGAGCGCGTCGGCTCCCGCTCGGCGCTGGTCCTCATCGACCTGGACCGCTTCCGCTCCGTCAACGACACCCTCGGCCACCTGGCCGGCGACCGCCTGCTGCTGCAGATCGCCGACCGTCTGCGGCATGCCCTGCCGCGCGGCGCCGAGGCGGCCCGGCTCGGCGGCGACGAGTTCGCCGTCCTGCTGCCCACCACCGACTCCCTCACCAGCTCCCAGCGGGTGGCCCGCTCTCTCGTCGCCGCCCTCGGCTCCCCGCTGGACCTCGACGGACTGACCCTCGTGCTCGAAGCCAGCGCGGGGGTCGCCGTCTTCCCCGACCACGCCCTCGACGCCGAAGGGCTGCTGCGCCGCGCCGACGTGGCCATGTACCAGGCCAAGCGCGACCGCAGCGGGGTCGAGCTCTACGAGGCCAAGCGGGACGGCAACACCCCCGACCGCCTAGGCCTGTTGGGAGATCTGCGCCGCGCCCTGGACGCCGGCGACGTCGAGCTGCACTACCAGCCCAAGGTCGGCTTCGACGGGCATGTCGCCGGGCTGGAGGCGCTGGTCCGCTGGGTGCATCCGGACCGCGGCCGGGTGCCACCCGACGAATTCATCGCCATCGCCGAGTCCTCCGGGCTGATGCCCCGGCTGACGGAGTACGTCCTCGAAACGGCGCTCGCCCAGGTGGCGCGCTGGCGCGCGATGGGCCTGGAGGTGCCGGTCGCGGTCAATGTCTCCCCGCGCGATGTGCACTCCCCGGGCTTCGCCGGGGCGGTCGCCGCCCGGCTCGCCCGGCATCGCGTCCCACCCGGCGCCCTCCAACTGGAGATCACCGAACATGTCCTGCTGGAGGATCCGCAGCGGGCCGCCGACACCCTCGCCGGGCTCACCGCGCACGGCGTGAAGATGTCGCTCGACGACTTCGGCACCGGCTACTCCTCCCTCGTCCATCTACGGCGGCTCCCGGTGAGCGAGCTGAAGATCGACCGCTCCTTCGTGGCCCGGCTCGCCGTCGACAACGAGGACGCCGAGATCGTCCGCTGCACCCTCGACCTCGCCCACTCCCTCGGCCTCCTGGTCGTCGCCGAGGGCGTCGAGGACGACGAGACCTGGGAGCGGCTGCGCGATCTGGGCTGTGATGCCGTACAGGGCTGGCTGGTGGCCGCCGCGATGCCACCGGACGAGACCACGGCATGGCTGAGAGCCCGCGGCGAGCGTGGCTGGCAGCGTGCATCGGAGAAGGCCGCCCTGGCGGCGGAGAAGGCCGCCGAGCGCCCTTCGGGACAGGTCTTGAACTGACCCGGCCACCGGCCGTCCCATGTCCCCGTTCCGAAGAACCTGCACAGACGCCCTCAGCAGCGGTCCGGCCCGATGAACTCGGGCCGTCGGACAGCGGCGAGGCGGGCGAAGTTGGCGTGCCCGGCGCGTTGACCGGCGTGTCCGGAGACGGCGCGGTGTTCGCAGGCAGCGATGCGCCGGGCGACGGTGACGTGGCCGCCGGCAGTGATACCTCCGGCGCGAACGAAGCCTCCGACGCGTCCGGTGAACACGTTCCCTCTGATGAGGCCGGGGCGGCGGAGGAGGCGGATGAGCCGTCCGGGCCGGAGGCTCCCTAGGGTCCCAGGTGTCCCTGCCGCCTGGCGCCCCCGGCAGGGGTCCGGCGCGAGAGTGACAACAGTGACAACTCCGGGTCGCGGCCGGTCGGCTGGTCGGCCGGCCGGTCGGCTGGTCGGTCGGTCCTGGGGCCCGCCCGCCCCCCTCGCACAGCGGTTCGGTCATGGAATGATCGGCGCATGAGCCAGGGCAACGAGTACCTTCTGGACAACCAGCAGGCCGAGGCGGGGACCCGCTTCGACGCGCTGGCCGCGCTCTTCGACGCCTCGACGTTCCGGCACTTCGAGACGGTCGGGGTCGAGGAGGGGTGGCGGTGCTGGGAGGTCGGTGCCGGCGGGCCGACCGTCGCCGCGTGGCTCGCCGAGCGCACCGGGCCCCGCGGGCGCGTGCTCGCCACCGATATCGATGTGTCCTGGGCCGGAACGGCCGCGGCCCAGGGAGTCGAAGTGCTCCGCCACGACGTCGCCCTCGACGAGCCCCCGGCCGGTCCCTTCGACCTGATCCACGCCCGACTCGTCCTCGTCCATGTCGCCGACCGCGATGCCGCGCTGCGCACCCTGGTCCGGGCGCTGCGTCCCGGCGGTTGGCTGCTGATCGAGGACGCCGACCCCGCGCTCCAGCCGCTGATCTGCCCCGACGCGTACGGCCCCGAGCAGGAGCTCGCCAACCGGCTGCGCGGCGGCTTCCGTGAGCTGCTGCGGCAGCGCGGTGCCGACCTCGCCTACGGGCGGAAGCTGCCGCGGCTGCTGCGCGAGGCCGGCCTCGCCGATGTCGAGGCCGACGCCTACTTCCCGATCGCCTCGCCCGCGTGCGACGCCCTCGAAGCGGCCACGGTCCACCAGGTGCGCGACAAGCTCACCGCCGCGGGCCTCGCCACCGACGACGAGATCGAGCAGCACCTCGCCAACATCGCGGCAGGACGCCTCGACCTCGCCACCTCACCGATGATCTCGGCCTGGGGCCGCCGGCCCTCGGAAGGCAGCCCCGGCCTCGACTAGCCACTCCTCGCCGGCTCTTCCCGGCTCCCTGGCCGGGTGTGGCGTCCCGGCGCGCCCAGGGCCGCGCCGCCCTCCGGCGGAGGGCGAAATCGCCCCCGGTCCGGCGCTCGCGGCCGCCCCCGGCGAAACGGTTTCGCGGCAGCTCTTGCGTACGCCATAGGATTGGGCCGGAAAAGTTCACAGGAGCATTCGACGAGAAGACTCCGCTGGACTCTCCGCCCGGAACACTCCGCCCAGAACACCAGAGGATCGCTGCATGCCTGGCATCACGCGCGAGGAGGTCGCCCACCTCGCCCGGCTGGCACGTCTGGAGCTGAAGGCAGAAGAGCTCGACCACTTCGCCGGACAGCTCGACGACATCATCGGCGCGGTCGCCCGCGTCTCCGAGGTCGCCGACCAAGACGTACCGCCGACCTCCCACCCGCTGCCCCTGACCAACGTCATGCGGCCGGACGAGGTCCGTCCGTCGCTGACCCCCGAGCAGGCGCTCTCCGGCGCCCCGGCCCAGGAGCAGCAGCGTTTCAAGGTGCCGCAGATCCTGGGTGAGGAGTGACCGACATGGCAGACCTGATCAAGCTCACCGCCGCCCAGATCGCGGCGAAGATCGCCGCCGGCGAGGTCACCGCCGTCGAGGTGACCGAGGCCCACCTGGCGCGCATCGAGGCCGTCGACGAGAAGGTGCACGCCTTCCTGCACGTCGACCGCGAGGGCGCGCTCGCCCAGGCCCGCGCCGTCGACGAGAAGCACGCCCGCGGCGAGAAGCTCGGCCCGCTGGCCGGTGTCCCGCTCGCGCTCAAGGACATCTTCACGACGGAGGGCGTTCCCACCACCGTCGGCTCGAAGATCCTCGAAGGCTGGCTCCCGCCGTACGACGCGACGCTGACCAAGAAGCTCAAGGCCGCCGACGTCGTCATCCTCGGCAAGACCAACATGGACGAGTTCGCCATGGGGTCGTCGACGGAGAACAGCGCCTACGGCCCGACCGGCAACCCCTGGGACCTCACCAAGATCCCCGGCGGCTCCGGCGGCGGCTCCAGCGCCGCCCTCGCCTCCTACGAGGCCCCGCTCGCCATCGGCACGGACACCGGCGGCTCCATCCGCCAGCCCGCGTCCGTCACCGGCACGGTCGGCGTCAAGCCCACCTACGGCGGCGTCTCCCGCTACGGCATGGTGGCGTTCTCCAGCTCCCTGGACCAGGGCGGCCCCTGTGCCCGTACGGTCCTGGACGCGGCGCTGCTCCACGAGGTCATCGCCGGCCACGACCCGCTGGACTCCACCTCCATCGACGCGCCGGTCCCGCCGGTCGTCGAGGCGGCCCGCAACGGCAGTGTCGAGGGCATGCGCGTCGGCGTCGTCAAGCAGTTCCGCGGCGAGGGCTACCAGGCCGGTGTCATCCAGCGCTTCGACGAGTCCGTGGCGCTGCTGAAGGAGCTGGGCGCCGAGATCGTCGAGCTGGACTGTCCGTCCTTCGACCTGGCGCTGTCCGCGTACTACCTGATCGCGCCCTCGGAGTGCTCCTCCAACCTGGCCCGCTTCGACGCCATGCGCTACGGCCTGCGGGTCGGCGACGACGGCAGCAAGTCCGCCGAGGACGTCACGGCCCTGACCCGTGAGGCCGGCTTCGGCGCCGAGGTCAAGCGCCGGATCATTCTCGGCACGTACGCGCTCAGCTCCGGCTACTACGACGCGTACTACGGCTCCGCCCAGAAGGTGCGGACGCTGATCACCCGCGACTTCGAGAAGGCCTTCGAGCAGGTCGACGTGATCGTTTCGCCGACCACGCCGACCACCGCCTTCCCGATCGGCGAGCGCGCCGACGACCCGATGGCGATGTACCTCGCCGACCTGTGCACGATCCCCACCAACCTGGCGGGCAACGCGGCGATGTCGCTGCCCTGCGGCCTGGCGCCCGAGGACGGGATGCCGGTGGGCCTGCAGATCATCGCGCCTGCCATGGCCGACGACCGGCTCTACAAGGTCGGTGCCGCGGTCGAGGCCGCGTTCACCGGCAAGTGGGGTCACCCGCTGCTAGAGGAGGCACCTGCACTGTGAGCGCCATGACCAAGAAGGCCAAGAACTTCAAGAAGTCCAAGGGCGGCCTGTACCTGTCGATCGGCAGCACCGCCTTCGGCGCCCTCAGCGTCGCGAAGCAGGCCAAGCTGGCCCGTCAGGAGAACGACACGCTCCGCCTGATCGACGCCGCCGTCTCGGCCGCGGCGATCGTCACCGGCCTGGCGATCCTCTACCGCGAACTGAAGCGCCTGGGCGACGACGACGTCCTGCTGGGCTGAGAGGGAAAGTTTCACCGTGACTGTCACTGACCTGGTGTCGTACGAGGACGCCCTCGCGGCGTACGACCCCGTCATGGGCCTGGAGGTCCATGTCGAGCTCGGCACCAAGACCAAGATGTTCTGCGGGTGTTCCACCACCCTGGGCGCGGACGCCAACGCGCAGACCTGCCCCACCTGTCTCGGCCTGCCCGGCTCGCTGCCGGTCGTCAACGCGATCGGCGTCGAGTCCGCGATCAAGATCGGCCTGGCGCTGAACTGCTCCATCGCCGAATGGTGCCGTTTCGCCCGGAAGAACTACTTCTATCCGGACATGCCGAAGAACTTCCAGACCTCCCAGTACGACGAGCCGATCGCCTTCGACGGCTACCTCGACGTACAGCTGGAGGACGGGGAGATCTTCCGGGTGCACATCGAGCGCGCCCACATGGAGGAGGACACCGGCAAGTCCACCCACATCGGCGGTGCCACCGGCCGTATCCACGGCGCCCGGCACTCCCTCCTGGACTACAACCGCGCCGGAATCCCGCTCATCGAGATCGTCACCAAGCCCATCGAGGGCGCGGGCGAGCGGGCCCCCGAGGTCGCCAAGGCGTACGTCGCCGAGCTGCGCGAGCTCATCAAGGCGCTGGGCGTCTCCGAGGCCCGGATGGAGCAGGGCCAGATGCGCTGCGACGTGAACCTGTCGCTGCGTCCGCAGGGGACCGAGACGTTCGGTACGCGGTCGGAGACCAAGAACGTCAACTCCCTGCGCTCCGTCGAGCGTGCGGCCCGGTTCGAGATCCAGCGGCACGCCGCGGTGCTCTCCTCCGGCGGCACGATCGTCCAGGAGACCCGGCACTTCCACGAGGAGGACGGCTCCACCACGGCCGGCCGCATCAAGGACAACGCCGAGGACTACCGCTACTTCCCCGAGCCGGACCTGGTGCCGGTGGCCCCCTCCCGCGAGTGGGTCGAGGAACTGCGGGCGGCCCTGCCCGAGCTGCCGCGGGTGCGCCGCAACCGGCTGCGCGAGGAGTGGGGCATCTCCGAGCACGACATGCAGTCGATCCTCAACGCGGGCGCGGTCGACCTGATCACCGCCACCGTCGACGCCGGCGCGGACTCCGCCTCGGCCCGTAAGTGGTGGATGGGCGAGCTCGCCCGCCGCGCCAACGAGGACGGCGTGGAGCTGGCCGCCCTGCCGATCACCCCCGAGCAGGTCGCCCGGGTCACCGCGCTGGTGGCCGACGGCTCGCTCAACGACAAGCTGGCCCGCCAGACCATCGAGGGCGTGCTGGCCGGCGAGGGCGACCCGGATACCGTCGTCGAGAAGCGCGGCCTGAAGGTCGTCTCCGACGAGGGCGCCCTGGGCACCGCCGTCGACGAGGCGATCGCCGCCAACGCCGCCATCGCCGACAAGATCCGCGGCGGCAAGGTGGCCGCGGCCGGCGCGCTGGTCGGCGCGGTCATGAAGGCCACCCGGGGCCAGGCGGACGCGGCCCGCGTCCGTGAGCTGATCCTGGAGAAGCTGGGCGTCGAGGGCTGACGCCCTCACCCGTCCGGCAGCGCTGAGCGGCCGCCCGCCCGAGAAGTCACTCTCGGGAGGGCGGCCGCTTTGTCGTACGGCCTATCCGGTCGGCCCGCCCGCCCGGTCGCCCGCCCATCCGGTTGGCCCGGTCCTCCGATCGGCCCGCCCACCTGTTCGGCCCGGTCCTCCGATCGGCCCGGTCCGACGGGAATGCCGGAGCCCGCCGCCATGCTGTGATCGAGGAGAGGCCCCTCCGCCGTCCGAGGGCGAGGACGAGGGCAGGGACGGGGCATCGCCCTTGGGCCAGTTGGAGGAACGGTGCAGCACGAATCTCTCGCCGCGAGGATCGGCCGGGTCGGCGTCTGGCACGGCGGGCTCGGCAGGGTGCCGGCCGCCGTCGCGCGCCGGACGGCGGCCGAGATCGAGCAACTGGGGTACGGCGCCCTGTGGATCGGCGAGACGCCGGCCACCGAGTCAGTGAGCCTGGCCGGTCTGCTGCTGGCCGCCACCGAGCGGATCACGGTCGCCACCGGCATCGCCAACATCTGGGTCAGGGACGCGTCCGCCGCGCACGCCGCCGCCCAGACCCTGGCCGAGGCGTACGACGGACGCTTCGTGCTCGGCCTGGGGGCGAGCCACGCCCCGCTGGTGGATGTGCGCGGCCACAGCTACGCCAAGCCGCTCGCGGCGATGCGGGCCTATCTCGACGCGATGGACGGGGCCCCGTACGACGGCCCGAGGGCCGATCCGGCGCCGGGCCGGGTGCTGGCGGCGCTCGGCCCCAAGATGCTGGAGCTGGCGCGGGACCGGACGGACGGCGCTCACCCGTACTTCGTCACCCCCGAACACACCGCCCGCGCCCGCGAAATCCTCGGCAGCGGTCCGCTGCTCGCGCCGGAACAGGCCGTGCTGCTGGAGTCCGACCCCGCGACGGCCCGCGCACTGGCCCGTGAACACCATCTGCGCCCCTATCTGCAGTTGCCGAACTACACCGGCAATCTGCGACGGCTCGGCTTCGGGGACGAGGACTTCCTCGGCGGCGGCAGCGACCGGCTGGTGGACGCGATCGTGGCGTGGGGCGACGCGGACGCCATCCGCCGGCGGGTCGCCGAACACCACGAGGCCGGAGCGGACCATGTCGCCGTCCAGCCCGTGGCGTCGGACCGGGGGCTGGGGATCGAGCAACTGCGGGAACTGGCGCCGGTGTTGCTGTAAGCCATGTCCTGTGTGGAGGACTGGCCTGTGGCTTCGGCAGGGCATGGGGGTGCCGTGGAGTGGAAAATCCAGTGGTAGCGGAAGTGCTTTTTCAAGGGGGTGAGGACTGGGTGGGGCTCACCACCGTTGTCGCCCTCGTGGAGAGCGAGAAGGAATCCTGGTGGAACCAGCCGGGCGAACCGGCCTCTCGCGATATCAAGGGCGCCGCACTTGTCGTCGTGAAGTCTCTTCTCTCCACCGGCCTCATGAAGGCCGGTGAACTCTCGACTTCGATTGCCGATCAGTGCGACTTCCTCGACTGGCCGGGCAGCACCCAGAAGATCCTTGAATACATTTCGGATGAATGGGGTGAGCTGACATCCCTGGACCGCTTCGAGCCCTGCTGGCTTCGCAGTACGGATGCCGGCCGGGAAGCGGGACGTGCCATCGACAGCTGATGACGTGGCGTAAGAGCCGAGGGGATACCCGGGAAGATGCGGTCTTGGCGGGACGGTATCGCTGTCGCTGTTCCTTTGCCCTCAGACGGTGCTCGTGGTCGGCCGCTCGGCCGGGGAGTCCTTGTGGCTGATCGCCAGGTAGGCCACGAGGAGCACGATGGGCGCGATGAGTGCCAGCGTGACCGGGCCCGTTCCCCAGCCGAGGCCGCCGCGAGCGGTGGAGACGCCCATCCAGTCGGCGAAGGAGGCTCCGAGCGGGCGGGTCAGGACGTACGCCCACCAGAAGGCGGCGACGGCGTTGAGCCCGAGGAAGCGTCCGGACAGCGCGGGCACCGCGATGAGGGCGGTGAACAGGATGCCGGAGGGGAGATATCCCCAGCGCAGGGTGCCCGCGGTGAGGTCGCCGACGGCGGTGCCGAGGGCGAAGGTGGCGAGCACCGTCGCCCAGTAGAACGTCTCGCGGCGGCGGGTGCGGATGCTGTGGATGGACAGCGTTCCCTCGGATACGTACCAGGCGGTCAGGAGTGCGGCCAGGCCGAGGGAGAAGGCGATGACCGAGACCGTGTAGGGGATGCCGGCCACGACGTGCACGACATCGGCGGCCATCGTGCCGAACACGCTGACCATGACGATGGCGGACCAGTAGATCCAGGGCCGGTAGCGGGTGGTCCGGAACTGGAGGATCAGCAGGGCCACCAGCCCGGCGAGTCCCAGACTGCCGGCCGGTATCGGGCCGAGCGTCCGGCCGAGGTAGTCGGAGGCCGTCTCTCCCATGCCGGTGGTGAGTACCTTCACGCCCCAGAAGAGCGCTGTGACCTGCGGTACCTTGCTCCAGCCCGGCCCGTGTCCACCCTCGGCCGCTAGGGTGCGGAAACCGTCCCCGCCCACGGGTGGTGCCAGCGCCTCGCTGCTCGACTGCGCCATCGTCCTGTCCGCCCTCCCGGCGCGGTGCGCCGTGTCGGCAACTCTCTGCATGTCGGGCGCCGGGCAGGGGTCACGCGTGCTCGGTGATCCCCACCCGGCTTTCGTCTACAAGACTGTAGACGATGTTGGAGGGAGGGATGGGGCGGGGTGTGCCGTGGGTGCCGGCGGCCCGTGGCCGCCCTGGCCGCCGGGGCCGTGTACCCGTATTGGGTCTCCTGGGTCGTCCGGTGGGGCGGGGCGGCGGATGATCGTTCCGACGGCTCGACGGGAAGGGGGCGCACGGGAGCGACGCGATGGGTGACGAGCCCCAGCACGGTGAGCAGCGCCACGGCGGTGGGCAGCGCCGGCATGGTGAGCAGCCTCAGCACAGCGAGCAGCGCCAAGGCGGCGCGGAATGTGGCGAGGCGGGTGGCCTGGGTCGTGGCGCCAGCGGCACCAGTGGCGGCACCAACGGCACCTGTGGCCCCGGTGGCCCCGGTGGCCTCCCGCGCAGGCGATTCCTCGGGGCCGCCGCCGTAGGAGCCGCCGGTCTCGCCGTGGGGGTGACCGCCGGCTGTCACTCCACGTCGGGCGCGGGCCCCGGCGCCGGCCCCACGGCTGGCGACGAGCCGGACCTCGCCGCGGAGCGGGACCGGCCGGGGCATCCCGACTGGCGGATCCGTTCGGCCGGTCCGCCCGATGCGGTCCAGGGGTACACCGACAAGGTCAGCGTCCTGCCGGGCGAGGAGTTCGGGCTGTACGTGTCGACCACCGCGCCCGGCTTCCGTGTCGCGGCCTACCGGGTGGGCTGGTACCGCGGGGCCCAGGCCCGGCGGGTCTGGTACTCGGACCGGGTGGCCGGGGGGCGCCAGCGCCACCCGAGGCTGCTGCCCGGGACCCGCAGCGTACGCGCGGACTGGGAGCGCAGCCTCCGGGTGCGTACGGACGGCTGGCCGCCGGGCGCCTATCTGCTCCGGCTGGACGCGGAGCACGGCCACCAGCGGTACGTCCCGATGGTCGTGCGCTCGGCCCGCACCGCCGGCCGGACGGTGCTGATGCACGCGGTGGCGACCTGGCAGGCGTACAACGCGTGGGGCGGCTACAGCCTCTACCGGGGCGCGGACGCCGGATACGGGTCGCGCTCGCTGGCCGTCAGCTTCGACCGGCCCTACGACTCCAACGGCGCGGAGAAGTTCCTGGTCTACGAGCGCGCGCTGGTGGTCCTCGCGGAACGGCTCGGCCTTCCGCTGGCCTACACCACCGGGTTGGACGTCCACCGCGACCCGTCGGCGCTGCGGGGCGCCACGGCGGCGCTCTCGCTCGGCCACGACGAGTACTGGACCCCGCAGCAGCGGGAGCACGTCACCCGGGCCCGCGACGCCGGCACCAACCTGGCCTTCCTCGGGGCCAATGCCTGCTTCCGCCGGATCAGGCTGGAACCGTGGCGGGGGCTGGAGCCGGAGCCGGGTTCGGAGTCCGGACCGGGTCGGGGTTCGGAGTCGGGACCGGGGCAGGGGCCGGCGTCGGATTCGGGGCAGGAGCGGGGGCCGGGGGCGGATTCGTCCGGTGTCCTGCGCACGGTGGTCTGTTACAAGACCTCCTACCGGAACGATCCACGCTTCGCCGGTCCGCACCGGGCCCTGCCGACCCACGATTTCCGCCAACCGCCCGCCGCCGACCCGGAGTCCGCCCTCACCGGCGTCTTCTACGAGGGCTACCCGACGGACGCGCCCTATGTCGTGCACAACGCGGACCACTGGCTCTTCGCGGGGACGGGCGCGAAGCGGGGCGATTCCTTCGACCACCTGGTCGGGGTGGAGTACGACCGGGTGACCCCACAGGCACCCACGCCGGAGCGGCTGGAGATCCTGGCCCACTCACCGCTGGTCTGCAACGGCCGGAGCAGTCACGCGGACTCCGCCTACTACACCGTGCCGAGCGGCGCCGGAGTCTTCGCCTCCGGGACGATGCGGTGGGTGGAGGCCCTGATGGCCGGAACGCACGACGACGGCCGTGACCACGGCATGGACGACCGGACGCGGGCCTTCGTCACCCGCACCACCGAAAACCTGCTCCGCGCCTTCGCCGTGGCACCCGCGGCGAAGATCCGGCCGGCGCCGCGGAACAACGTCGCTGCTGTGTACGGGGTTTAGCGCCGTCGCCGCATCCGGCATGAGCGTTGCTGGAGTTGGCCCCCCTGAGATTGGGGGGACAGCCGCAGTGAGTACCGGCGCCGGCGCTTCTAGCGTCTGACGGCGTGAGATGTTTACCGAAAACAGCGCAGAAACTTCCCATTGGCATGCGCCGGCCGGAGCGGTGCGCGACCGCGTTGGCCGTGGCCTCGGCCGTGCTGGTGCTCGCTGCCCCGGCGGCGAACGCGGTGGCCCGGCCGACCCCGTCGGCCGCCTGTGATGCGGCCCGTGGCGCGCTCACCGGCTCCTTGGACGCCCTTGTCACCCGGCACGGCGTACCGGGCACGGCGGCCGAAGTGGTCGACCCGGGGTGCGGCCGGTGGACGGCGGCCCGCGGCGTTGCGGACCGGGCCACCGGCCGCCCGATGGACGCCGGGGACCGGCTGCGGATCGGCAGCGTCACCAAGACCTTCACCGCCACGGTCGTCGTGCAGCTCGCCGCCGAGGGGCGGATCGCGCTGGACGCCCCGGTCGAGCGCTATCTTCCCGGACTGATCCGGGGCAACGGCTACGACGGCCACACGATCACCGTACGGCAGCTCCTCCAACACACCAGCGGTCTTCCCGACTACACCGAATCCCTCGGCAAGGGGCCCGTGAACAAGTGGCGGTTCCGCCACTTCGGGCCCCGCGAACTGATCGCGGCCGCGCTGAAGATGCCGCACCCGGACAAGAGGTGGCACTACGCGACCACCAACGCCGTCATCGCCGGACTCGTCGTCGAGAAGGTCACCGGGCGCGGCGTCGAGGCGGAGGTGACCCGCCGGATCCTGGAACCCCTCGGCCTGCGCGACACCTACTGGCCCGGCGACAGCACGCGGATCCGGGGCCCGCACTCGCACAGCTACTTCTCCGCTCCCGCGCGCCAGGGGCCCGAGCAGGAGGGCCGGGAACATCAGGACCAGGAGTATCAGGGCCGGGAGCATCAGGGCCAGGAGCGGCCGAGCGGCCCGCCGTTGGCCGACGGGACCGCGTGGAACATGACCTTCGGCGGCGCGGGCGGCGCGCTGATCTCCACACCCGCTGATGTGAACCGGTTCTACCGGGGGCTGTTCGGCGGGAAGTTGCTGCCCGCGCGATGGCTCGCCGAGATGAAGCACACCGTCCCCGCCGACCCGCGGCGGCTGTGGCCCGGCGCCCGGTACGGACTTGGTCTGATCGCCTCCCCGCTGCGGTGCGGCGGGATGTGGTGGGGGCACAGCGGGACGGTGCCCGGCGGACACCGCGCATTGGGCGCGGTCACCACCGACGGCCGCAGCATGGCCCTCGCACTCAACAAGGTGCCCGACACCGACCGGGCAGAGGCCGACTTCCGCGCCGTCGTCGACAGTGCCTTCTGTACGGGCGACCGCACCCCTCATCAGAGCGAGGAGTCCGCGTGATCACCCTCAGCCCGGCCTTGCGCCGCGTCTCGGCGGCGGGCGTCGCCCTCGCTGCCTGCCTCGCCGCTTCCCCCGCCGTGTCCGCGGCCACCGCGCCCCCTGCCGCGGACCGCGACCGCGCCGCGGCAACCGCCGGACACAGAACGGGGGCCGGAGCCGGGCTCGACCGCTACTACCGGCAGCGCCTCGCCTGGGGCACCTGCCTCAAGGGCCCCGACGACGCGATGGGCCGTGGCCTGGAGAAGGCCGGTGTGCGGTGCGCGGACGTGACCGTGCCGCTGGATTACGCCGCCCCCCGGGGCCGCACGATCACCGTCGCGATATCCCGGCTCAAGGCCAGCGACACCCGCCACCGCATCGGCTCGCTGCTCCTCAACAACGGCGGCCCGGGCGGCCCCGCCCTCCAGTCCCCGCCGGACGTCCGCAAGGCGATGAAGACGGTCGGCGCACGCTACGACATCATCGGCTTCGACCCGCGCTTCGTCGGACGCAGCACCCCGCTGGACTGCGGTTGGCCCGTCGGCACCAGCATCCTCTCGGCAGGTCTCAGCCGCGCGAGCTTCGACCGGCAGGTCACCTTCCAGAAGGGCCTGGCCGACAAGTGCCGGGCCACCAACGCGTCGGTGCTGCCGCACATCAGCACCCGCAACACGGCTCGCGACATGGACGTCATCCGCGGTGCGCTCGGCGAGCGGAAAATCTCCTACCTGGGCTACTCCTACGGAACCTACTTGGGCACGGTGTACACCCAGTTGTTCCCCGGCCGCTTCGACCGAACGGTGCTGGACGGGGCGCTCGCCCCGGACGGCTACGGCCCCCGGCTGCTTCAGGGAGCCGAGCCCGAGAACGAACGGGCGCTCTCCGACTGGGCCGCCTGGGCGGCACGCCGCAATGCCACCTACGGCCTCGGCCACACCCGTGCCGATGTGCTCGCCACGGTCCGCGGCGTCGTCGCGGCGTCCGCGCGCGGCCTGACGGTCGGCACCGCCCCCGAGGTCTTCCACCTCGACGACACCCAGGTGCCGTCCCTGATCACTGCCGAAATCGCCGACGACACCGACCCGCAGCGGGCCGCCCTCGGCGAGCACATGGCCGTACTGCACAAGGCCGCGAGCGGGCGGCCGACCCGGCTGTCCCCGCGGTTCGCCGCAGCTCTGCGGAACATGCTGAACGGCGAGGACGCGAAATCCGCCGGGGCGCAGTCCGCGATCATCTGCGGGGACAAGCCGGCCCCGCGCGACCCCGAGCGCTACTGGCGGGACATCGAGCGTAGCCGCACCGAGCACGCGCTCTTCGGCCCGCTGACCAACAACATCGGACCGTGCGCCTTCTGGGACCGGCCGCTTGAGAAGCCCACCCAGGTGCGCCACGACGCTCCGGCGCTGATCGTGGCCGCCACCGGCGACCCGCGCGCCACGTACAAGAACGGTCTTGCGCTGCACGGTCTGCTGCCGAGCTCCCGGCTGATCACCCTCAAGGGCGCCAACCGGCACGGGATCTACGGCGAATACGGCAACGCCTGCGTGGACGGCAAGGTCAACCGGTACCTGGCCACCGGCAAACTGCCGGAAGACGACCAGACCTGCGTCAAGCGGGCCGGCTAGCGGTTGCCGCCGACGGGCGCGGCCGGGCCCGCCCGGCCGCTTCCCGGTTCAGTGGCCCAGTCGCTCCAGGGCGGCGAGCGGGTAGCGTTCCCCGGCCACGGTGCCGTCGGGCACGGCCGCGCGCAGCCGGGCCGCCTGCCCGGGGGTCAGCGTGATACCGGCCGCCGCGGCGTTCTCCTCCAGATATGCCCGGCGCTTGGTACCGGGGATCGGGACGATGTCCTCGCCCTGGGCGAGCAGCCAGGCGAGGACGGCCTGCGCCGGGGTGCAGCCGAGGGCTCCGGCAGCCGTGCGAACGGCCTGGACCAGCCGCAGATTGCGGTCGATGTTCGCCTCGGAGAACCGCGGCCAGCGGCGCCGGGCATCCTCGGCGGTGAGGTCGTCGCGGGACGCCAGCGCCCCCGTGAGCATGCCGCGCCCGAGCGGTGAGTAGGCGACGACGCCGATGCCGAGCTCCCGGCAGGTCGCCAGCATCTCGCCCTCCACGACCTCGCGGGTGAAGAGGGAGTACTCCAGCTGTACGGCGCTGATGGGGTGGACGGCGTGCGCCCGGCGCAGTGTCTGCGGGCTCACCTCGCTGAGGCCGAGATACCGCACGGCGCCGGCGGCGACCAGCCCGGCCAGGGCACCCACCGTCTCCTCGATGGGGACGGCCGGGTCGCGGCGGTGGAGGTAGTAGAGGTCGATGCGGTCCGTACCGAGACGGCGCAGCGAGGTGTGGCACGCCTCGCGCACCCAGGCGGCGGAGCTGTCGACCTCGTTCACCCGCCCGGTGGCGGCATCGTGCCGCAGCCCGAACTTGGTCGCGACGACCAGCCCGTCCCGCTGCGTCGCCGTACGCCCGCGCAGCCAGCGGCCAAGGAACTCCTCGTTGGCACCCCGCCCGTAGGCGTCCGCGGTGTCCAGCAGGGTGACGCCGAGCTCGGCCGCGCGGTCGAGGGCCCGCACGGACTCCGCGTCGTCCGGCACGCCGTACGCGGTCGACATCCCCATACAGCCGAGCCCGAGCGCAGAGACACCCGGCCCGTGCGTACCCAGCTGACGCCGCTGCATCGCTGTGCCCGTCCCGGTCAGATGGAGACGTTGGCGATGAAGGCGGTCCAGGCGGGGGCGCTCAGCGTGAGCGCAGGACCGTCCGGGTCCTTGGAGTCGCGGACATGGACGGCGTGGGGGCAGGTGGCGACCTCTACACAGTCGCCGCCCGCGCTGCCGCTGTAACTGGACTTGTGCCAGGCGTAGGCGACTTCGATGCAGTTTCCGCCGGCGCTCCCGCTGTAGCTGGACTTGAACCAGCTAAGACCGTGAGAGAAGCGCTGGGCTGCTGTGCTGGTCATGGCTCTCCTAGCAAGTCGTCCAGCAGGCTCTTCGTCTCCTCTGGTGTGAGGGCCTGCGATCGCAGCATCCCATATACCTGTTGATACACGCTGACCTGATCTGGATCGTCGACCAGGAAACTGATCCGTTGCGCCTCGATGTAGGCGAGATGCTCGTGTTCCGGTGTCTCCAACAGGACCAGCGGACCGTCCAGGGAAGCATGGGAACGTCGGGCCGTCGGCATGATCTGAAGCCCCAGGAAGGGGAGTTCGGCGCATGACCGGAGATGGCGGAGCTGGGCACGCAGGATCTTGGGGCCGCCGATCGGCCGGTGGAGTGCGACCTCTTCCAGGATGAAGTTGAGCATGGGGCGTGGATTCTCACGCTCCAGCAGCTTCTGTCGGCTGATGCGTCCGGAGACCCACTCCTCGGTCTGGTCGTGCTCCAGGGGCGGGTAGAGGGAGTCGAATGTTGCCCGTGCGTACGGCTCGGTCTGCAACAGCCCAGGCACCACCTGGTTCTGGTACGACAGCAGCGTCAGTGCCTCCTCCTCATGTTCCACCAGGTCCTGGACGAAGGCGGGCAGCTTCTCCCGCTCCGGCACCTTTGCCACCGCGACCGCTAACGCCCCCTTGGTGCCCAGGACTTCGTCCATCGTCTCGGCGAGGTCGAGCTTCAGTGGTCTGCGGCCCTGCTCGATCGAGCCGATGGTGTCCTCGTGCACTCCCACCTGCAAGGCCAGCATGGGCTGGGTCATGCGGGCGGCCTTCCGGAAGTGACTCAGCTGGGCGCCGATCACATGCCAGGAAGTGATTCTCTTCGGTTTGTTCGCCGGGTGCATGCGCTCTGCCTTCCCCTCCCCGCGACGGCATGACACAGCCAGAGGTCGTACAACGCATCCGTACGACCTGACACTGTGGTCCAGCATAGTCACGCAGTGTGACAGTGGCGTCATGCAAAAGGAGATGCAGGAACAACTCTGCGCCCGCACCGCGTTCTACCGCCGCGAGCACCGATCGGTGCCGCGGGCACGGCAGTTCGCCCGTACGGCCCTCGCCGACTGGGACCTGGACCACCTCGCGGACGATGTCCTGTTGTGCGTGAGCGAACTGGCGACCAATGCCCTGCTGCACGGCGTTCCGCCCGGCCGCGGGTACCGGTTGTGTCTGTCGCTGGACGAGGGCGGGCTGCTGCGGGTCGAGGTGCACGACAGCGGTGCCGGGGAGCCGCCGCTGCCGGTGCCGCTGTGCGAGGACGACGAGGGCGAGGGTGAGTCCGGGCGGGGGCTGCTGCTGGTGTCCGCGCTCGCCGACGCGTGGGGCGTCGACGAGCGCGTGCCGGGGAAGATCGTGTGGTGCACGTTCCGCTGTTACGGCAAGAGCTACGGCAAGGAGGGCGGCCGTGACTGCGGCAGTGACTGCGGCGCGGGCTACGGCAAGCCGTGAACGTGCGGGCCGACCGCGTTCGACCAGGCGTTGCCGCTCGCCGCGTCCCAGTTGGTCGACCAGGTCATGGCGCCCCGGATGCCGGGGTAGGTCCTGGCCGGTTTGAAGGAGCCGCAGCTGGTGCCCCGGGCGAGGCAGTCGAGAGCGGCGTTGATGACGGACGGGGCGACATAGCCGCTGCCCGCGCCCCGGGTGGAGGCGGGCAGGCCCAGGCCCACCTGGGAGGGGTCGAGGCCGCCTTCGAGCTGGATGCAGGCCAGGGCGGTGAGGAAGTCGACGGTGCCCTGGGAGTAGACCTTGCCGTCGCAGCCGAGCATGGAACCGCTGTTGTAGTACTGCATGTTGACGACGGTGAGGATGTCCTTGACGTTCAGCGCGGTCTGGAAGTAACCGCCCGAGGTGGACTGCATGTCGAGGGTCTGGGGAGCCATGGTGAGGACGAGCCTGCCGCCCGCCTTCTGGGAGAGCGAGCGCAGCGCCTGGCTCATATAGGTGGGGTTGAGGCCGTTTTCGAGGTCGATGTCGACGCCGTCGAAGCCGTACTGCTGCATGAGGGCGTAGAGGCTGGTGGCGAAGTTCGCGGCCGAGGCGGCGTCATTGACGGAGACGGTGCCCCGCTCGCCGCCGACCGAGAGGATCACCGAGGTGCCGGCCGCCTGCTTGGCCTTGATGTCGGCCTTGAACTGGTCGACGGTGTAGCCGCCCAGGCCGGCCGAGTCGAGGGTGAAGGTGACGGCGCCGGGCGTGGTGGTGGCGTCGGCGAAGGCGACCGCGATGATGTCGTACTGGCCGGGAACGTCGCTGAGCTTCTGGACGGTGGCGCCGTTGTTGAAGTTCTGCCAGTAGCCGGTGACCGCGTGCTTGCGGACCGTGGGGGTGCCGCCGCTTCCGGAGGGGGCGGTGGTGGCCGTGATCTCCGCCGAGCGGGCCGATTCGCCGGCCGCGTTGGTGGCCGTGACCTGGAAGCGGTAGGCGGTGGCGGGGGCCAGGCCCGTGACCGTCGCCGAAGTTCCGGTCGCCGTCCCGTACTTGGTGCCGTCGCGGTAGACGGTGTAGCCGGTGGCGCCGGAGACCTGGTTCCAGGACAGGGCTACGGACGATGAGGTCACGGCGTCGGCGGTGAGCCCGCCGGGGGTGGCCGGGGCCTGCGGTCCGGGGTCGGTGCCGCCCCCGCCCCCGCCGCCATCGGGTCCGAAGACGCTGAAGTCGTCGGCGAGGTAGGCGGGTTGGGCGTACCAGCCGTGGGTGTAGACGGTGACGGATGTCGTCGTGGGGCCTGTGGTGAAGGAGGTGCTGAGCTGCTGCCAGTCGGTGGCGGACGGGGTCCAGGCGGAGACGTCCGTGGTGCCGGTGCCGGAGGCGCCCAGGTAGACGTAGGAGCCCTGGACGTACGCGCTGAGGCGGTAGGACGAGC
Organism: Streptomyces lydicus; assembly: GCF_004125265.1. GTDB lineage: Bacteria > Actinomycetota > Actinomycetes > Streptomycetales > Streptomycetaceae > Streptomyces > Streptomyces lydicus_C. The sequence goes on along the minus strand of NZ_RDTE01000003.1, from coordinate 2,615,396 downwards.
CGGGCTTGACGGCGACGGTCTGGGAGCAGGTGGCGTTGTCGGAGGTGGTGGGGGTCGCCTTGAGGGCGCCGATGCCGCTGTGGACGGGGGAGCCGACGGTGCTGCCGCTGCCTGCCGAGCAGGTCCAGTTGCTCAGGCCGGACTCGTAGCCGGCGTTCCTGGCGGCGTTGACATCGGCCGAGGCGGCCGAGGCGGCCGGGGCGGAGCCGGAGAGGGCGGCCGCCGCGGCGGCGAGGGCCGTGAATGCGGCGGCGAGTAGGCGTCTGTGCCGGGCAGGGTGGGTGTGGCGGCCGGGATGGGTGTGGCGACTGTGCGCGGTACGAGGCATGGCTGTCTCCGGTGTCGAGGGGGGAACACGGGGAGAACTGCAGCAAGACGGTGGCCACCGCTCCTGCGCTCAGAATGGTTCAGACCAATAGGGCGGTCAAGAGGTCTGGCACGAGACCACCGCCATCACCGGCGCGGCCACCACGAACCGCAGCAAGAGCAGCGCGATGACGGTGGCTGTGGTGGCCAGCTCCTTGGCGGCCAGGTAGCTGGAACCCCGGACGACGGCTACCAGGACGACCGGCAGATCGATGAGCCAGAGGGGCCGGGGCCGGGCAGAGGCGGCGCCGGGGCACCGGGCGGGCCCGGGCCGTGACGCGGCCCCGGGCCGGACCGCGCGGCCGGGTCCGGTCCCCCTCCCGGTGAGAGTTCCCCATTTCCGGCTCTCTGTGGGGAAGTCCACAAACACCTCAAAGGATCTCCCCGGGCTGACACCCTGCACGGAAGAAGGGGGGCCGCCGCTCCCTCACGGGCCGGCGGCGGGCCCGCCCGTCCCCCGTACATCCGCGCTCGGCACCACCCGCTCCCGGGAGATATCGACGCACTACCCCGGGAAGCAGACGAGGTCCGTGACCGCTCTGGCTCGGTGGTGTCTCAGGCGCCGCATCGTGGTGATCGTGCTCTGGCTGGCCGCCTTCGCGGGGGTCGCGGCCGCCGCGGCAGTGACGGGGTCCGCCTACTCGAACAACTACGAGGTGCCCGGCACCGAATCCGGGCGGGCCTCGGCCCTGCTGGCGAGGGCCTTCCCGGGGCAGTCCGGGGACAGCGACACCCTCGTCTGGCACACGGACTCCACCACGGTGCGGGCCGCCGCGGTCCGTACGACGATGACGCACACCCTGGAGAAGGTCGCCGAGCTGCCCGGCGTCGCCGAGGTGCACGGCCCCTACGGCGGGACCGGCGCGGGCCCGTCCGGTGGCCGGGGCGCGCAGCAGATCAGCAAGGACGGGCACACCGCCTACGCCTCCGTGGTCTTCGACCGCGCCACCGACGACCTGGACCCCGCCCAGGTCCGTAAGGTCGTCGACACCGCGCAGGCCGCGTCCGGCAACGGTCTCCAGGTCGAGCTGGGCGGCGCGGGGATCGCGCTGACCGAGGCGCCGCGGGCCCAGCTCGCGGAGTTCATCGGGCTCGGTGCCGCGGCCGTGGTGCTCTTCCTCGCCTTCGGGTCGCTCGCCGCGACCTTCCTGCCCATCGTCACCGCGCTGGCCGCCGTCGGCACCGCCTCGGCCGGCATCACCCTGCTCAGCCATGCGATGACCGTCGCCGACTTCGCCCCGATGCTCGGCATGCTGATCGGCCTCGGTGTGGGGATCGACTACGCGCTGTTCATCGTCACCCGGCACCGCAAGGGCCTGCGCGCGGGCCTGCCGGTCGGCGAGGCCGCCGTCCGCGCCGTCTCGGTGTCCGGGCGCGCGGTCGTCTTCGCCGGGGCCACCGTCTGTATCGCGCTGCTGGGCATGCTGATCCTGCGGCTGAGCTTCCTCAACGGGGTCGCCCTCGCCGCCTCGCTCACCGTTGTGCTGACCGTGGCTGCGTCCGTCACCCTGCTGCCGGCGCTGCTGGGACTGATCGGGATGCGGGCGCTCGGCCGCCGCGAGCGCCGGCGGCTGGCCGAGCAGGGGCCCACGCCCGAGCGGCCCGCCGGTATCGCGGCCCGCTGGTCCGGCGTCGTCGAGCGGCACCCCAAGCTGCTGGGGATGGCCGCGGCGGCCCTCATGGCCGTCCTCGCCCTGCCGACCCTCGGACTGCATCTGGGCACCTCCGACCAGGGCAACAACCCGGCCACCTCGACCACCCGCAAGGCCTACGACCTGCTGGCGGGCGGCGGGTCCGGCGACGGCCGCGGGAGCGGCTTCGGGCCCGGATTCAACGGGCCGCTGACGCTCGTCGGCACCCTGGACGGCGCGGGGGACCGGGTCGCCTTCGACAAGCTGTCGCAGCGGCTGCGGGACACGCCGGGTATCGCCCAGGTCAGCGCTCCCGAGTTCGACGGCAGCCACAGCACCGGCGTGATCACCGTCGTCCCCACCACCTCACCGCAGTCCCGGCAGACCTCCGACCTGGTGGCCCACCTGCGCAGCGAGGTGCTGCCCGCGGCCGAGGGCGCGAGCACGCTGCGGGTGCGGGTCGGCGGCATCACCGCGAGCTACGACGACTTCGCCGCCGTCATCGTCGGCAAGCTGCCGCTCTTCATCGGCGTGGTCATCACGCTCGGCTCACTCCTGCTGCTGCTCGCCTTCCGCAGCATCGGCATCCCGCTCAAGGCGGCGCTGATGAACCTCGCGGCCGTCGCCTCGTCCTTCGGGATCGTCGTCGCGGTCTTCCAGTGGGGCTGGGGCAGCGAGCTGCTGGGACTGGGCAGCGCCGGCCCGATCGAACCGTTCCTGCCGGTCATCATGGTGTCGGTGCTCTTCGGCCTGTCCATGGACTACCAGGTGTTCCTGGTCTCCCGGATGTACGAGGAGTGGCAGCTGACCCGGGACAACTGCCGGGCGGTACGGGTCGGCCTCGCCGAGACCAGCCAGGTGATCAACTCGGCGGCGGTCATCATGATCGCGGTGTTCGCGGCCTTCATCCTCAGCGGGGACCGGACCATCGCGATGTTCGGCATCGGCCTGGCCTGCGCCGTCGCCCTGGACGCCTTTGTGCTCCGTACGCTGCTGGTGCCCGCCCTGATGCACCTGCTGGGCGGCGCCAACTGGTGGCTGCCGTCCTGGCTCGACCGCCGACTGCCCCGGATCAGCATCGAACCGCCGCCGGAGCCGGGCGCGGCGGCGGGGCTCCCCGGGCCGCAGGGCGGGGAGAAACCGCTGGTGGGGGTGTAGAAACCGGCGTCGGACGCCCCCTCGCGGCGCCCCGCGGACGGCGTGTCGCCGTCCGCCGCCCGCCGGCCGCCGCCATTCTCATCTCACTCTCAGACGCGGCACCTACGGTCGCGCCCATGGGAACGACCAGGACGACCGAGAACCGAACCGACGACGAGAAGACCGTGCCGGCGCAGGGGGCCAAGGAGACTGCTGCGATCCCGGAGACCACCGAGGCGGAGGCGGCCGGAAAGGCCGCCGCCAAGGCCGACGAGCAGGCCGACGACAACGCCGCCCTCGCCGCGCAGGACGAGGCCGGCGAGCTCGAAGCGGACGACGCCCTCGACGCCCCCGACAACGACCCGCACACCGCCGGGTCCACCACCGGGATCGCCGCCGGCGCCGGTGCCGTCGTCGCCGCGGGGCTGGGCCTCGCGTCCGTCACCGGCACCTGGCTCGGCACCACGCTGGCCGAGCGCGCGAACCTGGTGGGCCAGATCAAGGTCCAGTCGGGCAAGGCCCAGGCCGCCGACCAGATCTCCGCCGTCTACGGCGCCTCCTGGCACACCAACGCCCTGGTCAACGGCTTCTTCGCGCTCCTCGCCGTGATCGCCGCGACGGTCGTGGTGACCACCACCCGGCACCGCCCCACCTGGGTGCGGGCCGTCGCCTGGGGCGGGCTGGTGCTCGGCGTGCTGGGGATCCTGATCTCCGCGGGCATGTACCTCGACCTGTTCGGGAGCATGCCGACCGTTCCCAAGGCCCCGGCGGGCGGCGGCGCCGGACCCGCGGCTCCGTAACCCCGCAACCCGGCTACCCCGTAGCGCCGTAACTCCGCAGCTCCGTAAGGACCTCCGGGCCGCTTTCTGAGCACCGTACGGGCGCCGCGGGCGGTGCCTGAGGAGCCCCCGGCCGACACCGCGGGTTTCTTGAGCACCGCCCGGGGCTGAAGACCGGGAACTCTCCCGGTGTGGCGGACCCCCCTCGGCGACGAGGCTTGAGCACATCGACAAGCCGTCGAGTGACCACCTCGCCGCCGTCAGGGGAGAGCCGCAGTACTCCTGCTCACCCAGGCGCACACCCGGCCCGGCCCCCTGACGGGCACGGCCGGGCCCAGGGCTGTCACACCTACGACTGTCCCCGGCCCTGCTCCCCGCCCGGCTCCCGGCCCCGCTCCCGGTCGCGGTCCGCTTCCTGCCGCTGCCGGGGTGTCCTGACGACGACGGTCCCCGAGGAGAGATCGATCGGGCCCTTGCCGGGGTCACCGTCACCCACGTCATCGACGACGAGTGACATCTTCTGCCGCTCCTCGTCGGTGTGTTTGCGCCCCGGTGCGAACAGTTCCTCCGCGATGTTGAACATGGTGCCCTGCCCCCTCGTAGGTCGACACGCACCCGTCCCCCTGTCCCCGAGTGTAGGCAGGTCGCCCGAAAAGGGGATCAGTTGGATCAGCTCACCTTGAGGCGGAGAATCCGGTCATCGCCCTTGTGCGGTGTGCCCCGTCCGTCCGTGTTGCTGGTGACCAGCCACAACGCCCCGTCGCCGGCCGCCACGACGGTCCGCAGGCGCCCGTAGGTGCCCTTCAGGAAGGCCTGCGGCGCCGCCACCGGCTTCGTCCCGTTCAGCGGGATCCGCCACAGCCGTTCGCCGCGCAGCGAGGCCATCCAGATCGAGCCCTTGGCGTAGGCGATACCGCTGGGCGAGGCGTCCGCGGTCTTCCACACCTCGACCGGATCCGTGAACACGGAGCGCTCGGCCCTGGTCTTGGCCTTGCCCTCGACCTCGGGCCAGCCGTAGTTCCTGCCCGGCTCGATCAGATTGAGCTCGTCCCAGGTGTTCTGGCCGAACTCCGAGGCCCACAGGCGCTTGTCGTCGTCCCAGGCCAGGCCCTGCACATTGCGGTGGCCGTAGTCGTACACCACCGAATCCGCTTCCGGGTTGCCGTGCGCCGGCGCTCCGTCCGGCGTCATCCGGAGGATCTTGCCGCCCAGGGACCGCTTGTCCTGCGCCAGTCCGGTGTCGCCGGTCTCACCGGTACCGGCGTAGAGCATCTTGTCCGGGCCGAAAGCGATCCGGCCGCCGTTGTGGATCTGGCCCTTGGGGATCCCCTTGAGGATGGTGTCGGGCGCGCCCAGCTGATTGCCGGGGGCGCGCTTCTCGTCGTAGATCATGCGGGCGATGCGGTTGTCGGACGCGGTGGTGAAGTACGCGTACACCTGATGGTCCGTACCGAACGTCGACGACACCGCGATCCCCAGCAGCCCGCCCTCACCCCCGGGATCCACCCCCGGCACCGATCCCAGCTCGGTGATCTTCCCGCCGTGCGCCGCGACCCGGAAGATCTTCCCGGTGTCACGGGAGGAGACCAGCAGGTCCCCGCCCGGCAGCACCGCCACGCCCCACGGCGACTTCAGCCCGGTGGCCAGGGTGCCGGTCACCTGCACCGAGCCCTTGGCGGGCGGCGCGGCCGACGACGCGGTGGCGCTCGGCGAGGCGGCTCCGCCACGGTTCTCCGCCGGGCCGGAGCTCCCCCCGGCCCGGGGCTGCGCGCCGCCTGACGTGCAGCCCGCCGCCAGGAGCAGCGAAGCGGCGGCCAACACGGCGGTCCGGAAACGGCGTTGCACGGCAGGGGTCCTCTCGTCGGCAGGACGTGGAGTGGACCAGAACACCACACCGCGGCCCCGCCGCGCCGCGCGTTGTCCGTTCCCGCACCACTCCCACCTGCCATGATCCGGCCGGGGCTGCCGCGCCGCGAGCGGGACACGCGCGGCCTGCGCGGTGCGCCGCTCTCCCGGCCCTCAAGGACGTCCCGCTGGGTACCAGGACCCGTCAGTACCAGGACCCCCGCGCCGGTGGCAGCGCGGCGATCTCCGCCAGGTCCTCGCGGGTCAGCGTCAGCTGTGCGGCGTTGGCGTTCTGCGCGGCCCAGCGTTCCTTCTTCGTGCCCGGCACCGGCACCACATGCCGGCCCTGCGCCAGCACCCAGGCCAGCGCCACCTGCCCCGGCGTGGCACCGTACCGGGCGCCGACCCGCCGCAGCCCCGCCACCACCGGCTGGTTCGCGGCCATCATCTCGGCGGTGAAACGGGGGTGGCGGGCCCGTATGTCCTCCCGTTCGAAGCCCTGCCCCGGGGTGAGGGTGCCGGTCAGATAGCCGTTCCCCAGCGGCATCGCGGCGAGGAAACCGACCCCCCGCGACTCACACCACGGCAGCAGCTCCTCCAGCGCCTCCGGCGACCACACCGACAGCTCCGCCTGCACGCTGCTGACGGGGAACACCTGCTGGATGCGCTCCAGTTGGGCCAGCGTGCCGTCGTGCATCCGGGAGCGGGGCCGCGCCCCGCCGCCCGCCGGACGCCGCCACGTACGGGCCGTGCGGGACGGCCGTACCGCCTGCGCTCCCACCGCGCACAGCCCCAGCGACCGCACCTTCCCCGCCGCCACCAATTCCGCCATCGCTCCCCAGGTCTCCTCGACGGGCACCTCGGGATCGGCCCGGTGCAGCTGGTAGAGGTCGATGCGGTCGGTCTGCAGCCGCCGCAGCGAGGCGTCGCAGGCGCGCTTGACGTACCCGGGCCGCCCATTGGCGACGATGTGCTGCTCACCCACCAGCAGCCCGCACTTCGTCGAGACGAACGCCTCCGCCCGCCGCTCCTTGAGCACCCGCCCCACCAGCAGCTCGTTGGTGAACGGGCCGTACATATCGGCGGTGTCCAGCAGGCTGCACCCCCGGTCCAGCGCGGTGTGCACGGCCCGCAGCGAGCTGTCCAAGCTGCGCTGCGACTCGGTGTACCCCCAGCTCATCGGCATACAGCCGAGCCCGATGGCGCCCACGTCGAGAGCCGCCGCACCGATTGTCCTGCGCTCCACCTGGCTCTGCCTCCGTCCCCTCGCCCCCGATCAAGGGCCAGACCAAACTAACGTCTGAACAGAACGTCTCTTCGCATAGCCTGCGGCCATGGCAACCGCAGACCAGCGCGCCGAAGCGCATGACGTATGGCTCCCGATCCCGCCCGACGAGATCGACGGGCTCCCCGGCGGTCTCCGCTACGTCCACTGGGACGCCGGCCCCGACTACCCGGCCGACCCCGCCCGCTGCGCCTTCTACGCCGTCCCCTACATGAAGGACACGGAGATCAGCCTGCGCCCGCTGTCCCGGATGAGCCGCGTGCGGGTGGTGCAGACGCTCACCGCCGGTGTCGACAACATGCTCCCGGGGCTGGAGTGGATGCCGTCCGGAGCGCAGCTGTGCAACGCACGGGGGCTGCACGACGCCAGCACCGCCGAGCTGGCGCTCACCCTGATCCTCGCCGCGCTGCGCGACGTCCCGGGCTTCGTACGGGGCCAGGACGCGGGGGAGTGGCGGCACGGCTTCCGGCCGGCGCTCGCCGACAAGTCGGTCCTCATTGTGGGCTATGGTTCGATCGGCAGTGCCATCGAAGACCGGCTCACGCCCTTTGAATGTGCGCGGGTGACGCGCGTCGCGCGCACCGCGCGTGACACTGTGCGCGGCCTCGTGCATCCACTCTCCGACCTGTCCGCCCTCCTGCCCGATGCGGACGTGGTCGTGCTGGCGACTCCGCTCACCGATACGACGCGTGGCCTGGTAGGACCCGATTTCCTGGCGCGGATGAAGGACGGCGCACTGCTCGTGAACGTCGCGCGCGGCCCGATCGTCGACACCAAGGCGCTGCTCGCCGAACTGGAATCCGGACGGCTGCGCGCCGCACTCGATGTCACCGATCCGGAACCCCTGCCCCCCGGGCATCCGCTGTGGCACGCTCCGGGCGTGCTCATCACTCCACACGTCGGTGGCCCCAGCTCTGCCTTCCTGCCCCGTGCGAAGCGGCTGCTGCGCGATCAGTTGACGCTTTTCGCGGCCGGCGAGCCCCTGCGGAACGTGGTCGCCACCGCCGGTTGAGCGCTTGCGCAATAGCACTACGAGGCCGTACGACTGCGAAGAGTGTTCGCCATTCGCTGATAGTCACGCTCCGTAGAGACGCTATGTCCCTGAGTGACGGAACTGGTGTATCGTCCCGAGCGGGGACGACGCCGGGAAGGACGCGGCGCGATGCGAAAGATCCGGAACTCGAGGGGGGCGACGGGCGATGTACAGCCGATGGATGATTCGCGAAAAGCGCGATCCACGACCGCCCACGGGAATACTGCGGGGTCCGCAGGCGCACCGCTCGCGACGCCCGGTACGGACGACGCGGCGCCCGGTACGGACGAGGGGAAGAGTCCGGTGAGCGCCCCCGGGACGATGCTCTCGCGGCCACCGGCACCGGCCGGCAACCCGCCGGGCGTGGTGCCGCAGATCGTCCTCGCCGTGCTCTGCGGCGGCTATGCCGTCGGTGCCGCCTTCGGCTGGGGATCGCCGGAAGTCGCCGCGTTCATGGGGGACTTCGGCCTCAGCTTCGCGGCATTCCTGGCGGCCTTCTCCTGCGGCCTGTACGCCCGCAAGCGCCGCACCCGCTTCCGCCCGGCATGGATGCTGTTCGCCGCCTCGTCCGCCATGGCCGGGTTCGGCAACGGCGTATGGGGCTGGTACGAGGTCGTCCAGGGCACCACGGTACCCAGTCCCTGCCTCGCCGACTTCTGCTTCCTGCTGTTCGCGCCACCGGCCATCGTCGGTCTGCTGGTGCTCGCCAAGAGGCCGGTGACCAGGGCCGGCTGGGTCTGCCTGGGCCTCGACTCCTGGCTGATCGCAGGATCGCTGGTCACCCTCTCATGGAGCCTCGCGCTCGCCCACACCGCTCATTTCCAGGGCCGCAGCGTGGCGCAGAGCGCGCTGTCGCTGGCCTACCCGCTGCTGGACATCGTGCTGGTGAGCATGGTGCTCGCGCTGCACTTCCGGCGCTCCTCGGTGCACCGCTCGGCCGTCAACACCGCCGTCGCGGCGCTGGCGCTGACGGTGCTGTGCGACGCCCTGTTCAGCTCGCCGCTGCTGCGCGAGCACTACCGCTCCGGACAGATCCTGGACGCCGGCTGGTTCGCCGGCTCGATGCTGCTCGCGTACGCACCCTGGGTCGCCCGCCGCGCGGGCGAGGAGTGCCCCGAGGAGGACGTCAAGCCCGCCGCCCGCCGGGTCCAGCCGCACGGCAGCCGCCCCATCGCGGGCTCGCTCGCCGCACTCACCCCGTATCTCGCCGCCGCCGTCTGCACGCTCGGCATCCTCACCAACGTCCTCGACGGGCGCCGCATCGACCGCGTGGTGCTCTTCACCGGCTGCACGGTCGTGCTGGCACTGGTCGTCCGCCAGGGCATCATGCTGCTCGACAACATCACCCTCACCCAAGAACTGGCGCAGAAGGAGAACCACTTCCGCTCCCTGGTGCAGGGCTCCAGCGACGTCATCATGATCGCCGCCCCGACCGGTGTGCTGCGCTATGTGAGCCCGGCCGCCGCCGGGGTCTACGGCCGCGACGCCGAGGAACTGGTCGGCTCCGAGCTGGCCTCGCTGATCCACCCCGAAGACCTGGGCCGGGTGGTGCACGAGGTCCGCAGATTCCTCGCCGCCGCCCCCGAGGACGAACCCACCACCCGTATCGAATGCCGCTTCCGCGCGGGCGAACAGCGCTCCGGCGGCGACGGCTGGCTGAACGTCGAATCCACGGTCAACCGTCACCACGGCGGCCTGATCTTCAACTCCCGCGATGTCACCGAACGCGTCCGGCTGCAGGCCCAGCTCCAGCACAACGCCTCCCACGACGCGCTCACCGACCTGCCCAACCGCGCGCTGTTCACCGAACGCGTCACCCAGGCCGTCACCGGCCGCCGGGCCAGCGACCACGACACCGCCGTGCTCTACATCGACCTCGACGGCTTCAAGCAGGTCAACGACACCATCGGCCATCAGGCCGGTGACGAACTGCTGGTGCAGGCCGCCCGCCGGCTCGGTGACTCGGTGCGCTCCGGGGACATAGCGGCGCGCCTGGGCGGCGACGAGTTCGCCGCACTGATCACCGGCGACGGCACCCGCGACCGCGCCGCCCGCGAATTCCGGATCCACGAGATCGCCGACCGGCTGCGCATCAAGCTCTCCGAGCCCTACCGCATCGACGGCCGGGACGTCCGGGTGGCAGCCAGTATCGGCGTCGCCTTCGCCGACCCCGGGGTGAGCCCCGCGGGCCTGCTGCGCAACGCCGACCTGGCGATGTACCGCGCCAAGCAGGCCGGCAAGGGGCGGGTGGAGCTGTACGCACCCCAGATGCAGAGCGAGGTGGCACACCGTGCCGAGCTCGCCACCAAGCTGCGGACGGCCCTGCACGACGGGGCGTTCACACTGCTGCACCAGCCGGTGGTGGAGCTGGCCGGCGGCCGGGTCACCGCGGTCGCGGCACACGCCCGCTGGCGCTCCGCCCAGGGCATCCTCTTCACCCCCGCCGAATTCCTGCGGGTCGGCGACCGCGGCCGGTTCACCGACGACGGCGAGCGCACCGCGGAGCTGGACCGGTGGCAGTTGGAGGCGGCCGTCGAGCAGGCCGCGGCGCGTCACCGCGCGGGCTACCCGGTCCCGGTCGCGGTCCGGCTCTCCGCCCGCCGGCTGCTGGACCACGCGCTGTCCCCCAAGGGCGTCGAGTCGCTGCTCACCCGGCACGGCCTGCCCTCGCGGGCGCTGGTCCTGGAGCTGTCCGACAGCGACTCCCGCATCCCGCTCGACGACCTGGAGCGCCGGCTGGTCGCGCTGCGCCGCCTCGGCGTACGGATCGCCCTCGACGGCTTCGGCAGTGGTTACGCCGCCATCAGCGCGCTGCGCCGGCTTCCGGTCGACGTCCTGCGGCTGGACCGCGGGCTGGTCGACGGAGTGGTGGAGTCCGCCCGGCTGCACAAGATCACCGCAGGGCTGCTGCGGATCGCCGGAGACCTGGGCATGCAGTCCGTCGCCGACGGCGTCGACCTGCCCGAGCAGGTCCTCGCGCTGCGCTCCATGGGCTGCACGCACGGCATGGGCATGGCCTTCTCCGGGCCGCTCGACGAGCACCGGCTGCGGCGGTCCCTGACGCACGCCCACTACCCGGTGCCGGACCTGCCGGGCCAGAGCCGGGCGGTGGTGCTGACCGGCAGCGGGCTGCCCGTCCGGCACGGCGGGCTGACGGGGCCGGATTCGCTCATGCATCCGCCATTGCGCTCAAATAGTGAGACCTCCGTCCCACCCACTTGACACTCGGTGCACGGCGGGGGGAGGGTCTGTGCCATGCGCACCCGAATTCTCGTACTTGGAAAGCGCGTCGGCTGAAGCCGGGTCACTGACGAAACCCGACTCGCACACCGACGCGCTCCCCTCGCTTGCCACCTGGCACGGGGGGTTTTTTGTTGCACAGCAACCTCACAAATCCGTCAAAACCCTCAGCTTCGAGAAGAGACGCAGATGACCGAGCAGGCCTCCGGGGCCCACCATCCGCAGCCGCGGGCCCGTCAGTCCGGCGGACCGCAGCAGCCCGCCGCCGTCGAGCACGTCACGGGTGCGCAGTCGCTGATCCGTTCGCTCGAGGAGGTCGGGGCCGACACCGTGTTCGGCATTCCCGGCGGTGCGATCCTTCCCGCGTACGACCCGATGATGGACTCCTCGAAGGTCCGGCACGTCCTGGTGCGCCACGAGCAGGGTGCGGGCCACGCGGCCACCGGTTACGCCCAGGCCACCGGCAAGGTCGGCGTCTGCATGGCGACCTCGGGCCCCGGCGCCACCAACCTGGTCACCCCGATCGCCGACGCCCATATGGACTCCGTCCCGATGGTGGCGATCACCGGTCAGGTCGCGTCCAAGGCGATCGGCACGGACGCCTTCCAGGAGGCGGACATCTGCGGCATCACGATGCCGATCACCAAGCACAACTTCCTGGTCACCGACCCCGCCGAGATCCCCCGGACGATCGCCGAGGCGTTCCACATCGCGGCCACCGGCCGCCCGGGCCCGGTCCTGGTCGACATCGCCAAGGACGCCCTCCAGGCGCAGACCACCTTCGTCTGGCCGCCGCACACCGAGCTGCCCGGCTACCGCCCGGTGACCAAGCCGCACGCCAAGCAGATCCGCGAGGCCGCCCGGCTGATCGCCGAGTCCAAGCGCCCGGTGCTCTACGTCGGCGGCGGCGTGATCAAGGCCGGCGCCACCGCCGAGCTGAAGGTGCTCGCCGAGCTGACCGGCGCCCCCGTCACCACCACCCTGATGGCCCTGGGCGCCTTCCCCGACAGCCACCCGCAGCATGTCGGCATGCCCGGGATGCACGGTGCGGTCACCGCCGTCACCGCGCTGCAGAAGTCGGACCTGCTGATCACCCTCGGCGCCCGCTTCGACGACCGCGTCACCGGCAAGCTGGACTCCTTCGCGCCGTACGCCAAGGTCGTCCACGCGGACATCGACCCCGCGGAGATCGGCAAGAACCGTGCCGCGGACGTGCCGATCGTCGGTGACGCCCGCGAGGTCATCGCCGACCTGATCGTCGCCGTCCAGGCCGAGCACGACGCCGGCCACAAGGGCGACTACACCGCCTGGTGGAAGGACCTCAACCGCTGGCGGGAGACCTACCCGCTCGGCTACGACCTGCCCGAGAACGGCAGCCTCTCCCCGCAGCAGGTCATCGAGCGGATCGGGCAGCTCGCCCCCGCCGACACCATCTACGCCGCGGGCGTCGGCCAGCACCAGATGTGGGCCGCCCACTTCATCGGCTACGAACAGCCCTCGACGTGGCTGAACTCCGGCGGCGCCGGGACGATGGGCTACGCCGTCCCCGCCGCGATGGGCGCCAAGGCCGGCCAGCCGGGCCGCACCGTCTGGGCGATCGACGGCGACGGCTGCTTCCAGATGACCAATCAGGAGCTGGTCACCTGCGCGCTGAACAACATCCCGATCAAGGTCGCGATCATCAACAACGGCGCGCTGGGGATGGTCCGCCAGTGGCAGACCCTCTTCTACAACCAGCGCTACTCCAACACCGTGCTCCACTCCGGCCCGGAGGCCAACGGGCTGGTGACGGCGGGCAAGGCCAGTGGCGGCACCCGCGTCCCGGACTTCGTGAAGCTGTCCGAGGCCATGGGCTGTGTCGCGATGCGCTGTGAGGACCCGGCCGAGCTGGACGCGGTCATCGCCAAGGCCAATGCCATCAACGACCGCCCGGTCGTGATCGACTTCATCGTGCACGAGGACGCCCAGGTGTGGCCGATGGTCGCCGCCGGCACCTCCAACGACGAGGTCATGGCCGCCCGGGGCGTGCGTCCCGACTTCGGCGAGAACGAAGACGACTGAGCCCAGGACGACACGGACGCACGGAAGAAGAGAGAAGACCATGTCCAAGCACACGCTCTCCGTCCTGGTGGAGAACACTCCCGGCATCCTCGCCCGGATCGCCGCGCTGTTCTCCCGCCGCGGCTTCAACATCGACTCGCTGGCGGTCGGGGTCACCGAGCACCCCGACATCTCCCGCATCACCATCGTGGTCAGCGTCGAGTCGCTGCCGCTGGAGCAGGTCACCAAGCAGCTCAACAAGCTCGTCAACGTCCTGAAGATCGTCGAGCTGGAGCCGGGCGCCGCGATCCAGCGCGAACTGGTCCTGGTGAAGGTCCGCGCCGACAACGAGACCCGCTCGCAGATCGTCGAGATCGTCCAGCTCTTCCGCGCCAAGACCGTGGACGTCTCACCCGAGGCCGTCACCATCGAGGCCACCGGCTCCAGTGAAAAGCTGGAGGCGATGCTCAAGATGCTGGAGCCGTTCGGCATCAAGGAACTGGTGCAGTCCGGGACCATCGCCATAGGCCGCGGTGCCCGGTCGATCACCGACCGCTCGCTGCGCGCACTGGACCGTTCGGCCTGACCCTGCGGCCCGACCGGACCGTATGGCGAGACCCACCGCCTTTCCCCACCCCGCCCGACGTACTGTGTGGGCACCCGCTAGATCCAAGGAGATACCCGAAGTGGCCGAGCTGTTCTACGACGACGATGCCGACCTGTCCATCATCCAGAACCGCAAGGTCGCGGTCATCGGCTACGGGAGCCAGGGCCACGCCCACGCGCTGTCCCTGCGCGACTCGGGTGTCGATGTGCGCGTCGGTCTGCACGAGGGCTCCAAGTCCAAGGCCAAGGCCGAGGAGCAGGGCCTGCGCGTGGTGACCCCCGCGGAGGCGGCCGCCGAGGCCGACGTCATCATGATCCTGGTGCCGGACCCGATCCAGGCCAAGGTCTACGAGGAGTCCATCAAGGACCAGCTCAAGGACGGCGACGCGCTGTTCTTCGGGCACGGCCTGAACATCCGTTACGGCTTCATCAAGCCCCCGGCCGGCGTGGACGTCGCCCTCGTCGCCCCCAAGGGCCCGGGCCACCTGGTCCGCCGCCAGTACGAGGAAGGCCGCGGCGTCCCGTGCATCGCGGGCGTCGAGCAGGACGCGAGCGGCAACGCCTTCGCGCTCGCGCTCTCCTACGCCAAGGGCATCGGCGGCACCCGCGCCGGCGTCATCAAGACCACCTTCACCGAGGAGACCGAGACCGACCTGTTCGGTGAGCAGGCCGTCCTGTGCGGTGGCGCCTCGGCGCTGGTCAAGGCCGGCTTCGAGACCCTGGTCGAGGCGGGCTACCAGCCCGAGATCGCGTACTTCGAGTGCCTCCACGAGCTGAAGCTGATCGTGGACCTGATGTACGAGGGCGGCCTGGAGAAGATGCGCTGGTCGGTCTCCGAGACCGCCGAGTGGGGCGACTACATCACCGGCCCGCGGATCATCAACGAGAACACCAAGGCCGAGATGAAGAAGGTGCTCGCCGAGATCCAGGACGGCACCTTCGCCAACAACTGGATGGCGGAGTACAACGCCGGCCTGCCGAAGTACAACGAGTACAAGAAGGCCGACGAGGACCACCTCCTGGAGACCACCGGCAAGCAGCTGCGCAAGCTGATGAGCTGGGTGGACGACGAGGCGTAAGCCGAACGGACAGGGGGTCGCGAAAGAGCTCGCGGCCCCCTCGTCCATGCGCCCGGCCGGCCGCCGGAGCGCCTTGTCCGCCGCGTCGAACCACGCACGGGTGATCCTTACGCTCCGGCACAGGACGCGCCCCCCACCGCCACTACACTTGCCCATCACAAGCGCGTCAGGCTCACAGCGTCGTGCGTCTTCCACGCGGCTTTCCCCCTTCACCGCCTTCGGCCGTCGGGACGGCCGCCCTCCCTCCCCACAGCCCTGAGGGCGTGGGAGGTACCCCCAGGACTAGTGAGGACTGAAGAGCACGTGAGCCCGAAACCAGTCGTACTGATCGCTGAAGAGCTGTCGCCCGCCACCGTCGACGCCCTCGGTCCGGACTTCGAGATCCGGCACTGCAACGGCGCGGACCGCACCGAGCTGCTGCCCGCCATCACCGATGTCGACGCCGTCCTCGTGCGCAGCGCGACGAAGATCGACGCCGAGGCCATCGCCGCCGCCAGGAAGCTCAGGGTCGTCGCCCGCGCGGGCGTGGGCCTGGACAACGTCGACGTCTCCGCCGCCACCAAGGCCGGCGTGATGGTCGTCAACGCCCCGACCTCCAACATCGTCACCGCCGCCGAGCTCGCCTGCGGCCTGCTGGTGGCCACGGCCCGCAACATCCCGCAGGCCAACACCGCCCTGAAGAACGGCGAGTGGAAGCGCAGCAAGTACACCGGTGTCGAGCTCAGCGAGAAGACCCTCGGCGTGGTCGGCCTCGGCCGGATCGGCGTCCTGGTCGCGCAGCGGATGTCGGCGTTCGGCATGAAGGTCGTCGCCTACGACCCCTACGTCCAGCCGGCCCGTGCCGCGCAGATGGGCGTCAAGCTGCTGAGCCTGGACGAGCTGCTGGAGGTCGCGGACTTCATCACCGTCCACCTCCCCAAGACGCCCGAGACCGTCGGTCTCATCGGCGACGAGGCGCTGCACAAGGTCAAGCCGTCCGTCCGGATCGTCAATGCCGCCCGTGGCGGGATCGTCGACGAGGCGGCGCTGGCCACCGCGCTGAAGGAGGGCCGGGTGGCCGGTGCGGGCCTCGACGTCTACGCGACCGAGCCCTGCACCGACTCGCCGCTCTTCGAGTTCGACCAGGTCGTCGCCACCCCGCACCTCGGTGCCTCGACCGGTGAGGCGCAGGAGAAGGCCGGTATCTCGGTCGCCAAGTCGGTGCGGCTCGCGCTGGCAGGCGAGCTGGTGCCGGACGCGGTCAACGTCCAGGGCGGCGTGATCGCCGAGGACGTCAAGCCGGGCCTGCCGCTGGCCGAGCGCCTGGGCCGGATCTTCACCGCGCTGGCCGGCGAGGTCGCCATGCGCCTCGACGTCGAGGTGTACGGCGAGATCACCCAGCACGACGTCAAGGTGCTCGAACTCTCCGCGCTCAAGGGCGTGTTCGAGGACGTCGTGGACGAGACGGTGTCCTACGTCAACGCCCCGCTGTTCGCGCAGGAGCGCGGCGTGGAGGTGCGGCTGACGACCAGCAGCGAGTCGCCCGAGCACCGCAATGTGGTGACCGTGCGCGGCACCCTGGCGGGCGGCGACGAGGTGTCGATCTCCGGCACGCTGGCGGGCCACAAGAACACCCAGAAGATCGTCGCGGTCGGCGAGCACTCCATCGACCTCTCGCTCGCGGACCACATGGCCTTCATGCGCTACAGCGACCGCCCCGGTGTCGTCGGCACCGTCGGCCGGATCCTGGGCGAGGCGGGCATCAACATCGGCGGGATGCAGGTCTCCCGGGCCGATGTCGGCGGCGAGGCGCTGGTCGCGCTGACCGTCGACGACACGATTCCCCCGCATGTGCTCACCGAGATCGCCGAGGAGATCGGCGCGACCTCCGTGCGCGCGGTGAACCTCGGCGACTGATTCGCAGTTTTCGCAGGCCAACGGGCCCGGGCTCCGCTTCGGCGGGGTCCGGGCCCGGTTGCGTGTGCGGGGGCGGCGGCGCGCAATGGAAGGTGTGCGTGCCCCCGCCGGTGCGTGCGGAAGGAGGGAACGCCATGAAGGCACCCCTGGACGGCGCCCCCGGGAGCCTGACCGGGCTGCACATCGTCGACGCGGACGGCGCGAAGGTGGGCAAGGTCCAGCAGGTCTACCGGGACGACGCCACCAACGACCCCGAGTGGATCACGGTGCGCACCGGGCTGTTCGGGATGAAGGAGATCTTCATTCCGCTCGCCGGAGTCCGCCGTACCGGCGACGATCTGCATGTTCCGCACGCCAAGGAGACCATCAAGGCCGCACCCCGGATCGACGCCGACGGCCATCTCGACCCCTCGGAGGAGGACGAGCTCTACCGCCACTACGGGATGGCCCGGCCGGGCACGGCGGGCTCCGGCGACACCTCGGGCCCCGGCGGGATGCCCGGCTCCGGGGAGACGCCGGATCCTGACGACTAGCCGCAGGGGGTGCGGAACCGGCGGACGCGAGAGCGCCGCCCGTGGCGCCCTACCCCCGGAAGGTATACGCATGTTTAAGACATATGTCTGGTACAAGCGTATGTGCGGCGATAGGCTGATCCCATGGGACACCGTGAAGACCTTCTGGAGGGCGCCAAACGCTGCCTCCTGGAGAAGGGGTACGCACGCACCACGGCCCGCGACATCGTGGCCGCATCCGGCGCCAACCTCGCCTCCATCGGCTACCACTACGGTTCCAAGGACGCCCTGATGCGCCAGGCGGTCATCGCGGCCGGCGAGGAGTGGGGCGCGAGTGTGACCCAGGCGCCGGCCGCCGACGCCGGGGCGGAGAAGGGGGTCGCGGATCCGCTGGAGCGGTTTGCCGCGGCCTGGGACGCTGTCCTGCAACGGATCGCCACGGAACGGGAGTTCATCGCCGCACAGGTCGAGGTGCTGGGGCTGCTGCCGCGCGACGCGGCACTGCGCGAGGCGATCGGCGAGGTGCTTCCGGAAGGCGGCGAGGGGCTTGTCGCGGCCTTCGAGGGCGTGCCGGACACGGAGGTCGGCCATGAGGCGGCACGCATCGTCGGCTCCTTCTACCAGGCCCTGCTCACCGGCCTGATGGTCCAGTCGCTGCTCACACCGGAGACCATGCCCTCCGGCCGGGACCTGGCGACCGCCGTGCGCCGGGTCACCGCGGGCGAGGTGCTGAAGCGGACGTGACGCGCACGGCGGCGGGGGCCGTCGCCTCCGTCCGGCCGGCCCGTAGGCCTCACAGCCGCGCCGCCTTCAGCGCCATGTGCAGCAGCAGCCGGTGCTCGCCGTCGTCCAGGTCCAGGCCGGTCAGCTTCTCCACCCGGCCCAGGCGGTAGTAGAGCGTCTGGCGGTGGATGCCCAGGGCCTGTGCGGTGCGGCCCGCCTGGCCCGCGCAGTCGAGGAACACCTCGGCGGTGCGGGCGAGTTCGGCGTGCGCGGGGGCCAGCAGCGGGCCGACGGCCGGGTCGGGTGCGGTGTCCGGCAGTGCGGTGAGCATGCGGTACGGGCCGAGGGCGTCCCACTGGGTGACCGGGCCCAGCCGGGGCTCGGCGCGCGCCGCGCGGGCCGCGTCCAGCGCTTCCCGCCAGGTGGCCGGGAGGTCGGTCAACTCCTGTGTCCCGGCGCCGATTCCGGCGGCACCCGGCCGGGGAGGCGGGTGCCCGGCGGGGCCGCCGCCCCGGGCGCCGCCGCGGGCCGCCCGCCCCTCGGCCGGTACGGCGCCCGCGCGCGGGGAGCGCAGCAGATGCTCGGCCACCGCATGGGCCGGGGCGAGCGCGCCGCCCGAGCGCAGGCGTACCAGTGCGGCCAGGGCAGGCGCGGCGGCGGGCTGCGGACGGGCGCCCGCCCCGGCGCGGCCGGTGGTCCCGTTGCCGGGTGGTGCGGCGGCATCCGCCTCGTCCGCCCGCCCGGCCGGGAGGGCCGGCCCGCCCGCGGGCAGCGCACACGCCGCCAGCAGGCCCGGCAGGCTGGGCAGCGGCGCCACATCGGTGTCCGAGGTGTCCCAGGGCAGCACCGCGACCAGGGTGAGCCAGATGCCCGGGGTGGAGCGCAGGCTGTCCCGCAGCGCATCGCTCAGCGCGGCCGCCGCAGCCGGCCGTCCGGCGGACGGTGCGGCCAGCAACTCCCGCAGCAGATCGCCGAGTTCGGACCCGGCGCGGGCCTCGTCGGCGAGCAGCGCGCCGATCCGGGCGGCGGTCTCCATCGCCTGGGCGATCCGCGGGTCGGGCGGTGCGCCACGGCTGCCCAGTTCGAGATCGGTCAGATGTCCGTCGTCCAGCAGCCAGACATAGCCGTGCACGATGCCCCGGTGGCGTACGGGCAGACAGATCCGGCCCTTGAAGACCCCGGCCGCCGGGTCCGGGGGGATACGCAGCGCCGTCCGGGCGCGGGCGATCCCGAACGCCTCGAACCAGGCCCGTACCGCCGCCGACGAACGGCGCTGCAGGATCGAGCGGGTCCGCACGGGGTCCATGACCTCGTCGTCGTCGCCCTCGTGCGCGCCGAACGCGATCAGTCCGAAATCCCGGTCCTCCAGCGTCGCCGGGGCGCCGAGCGCCGCCGAGATCTCGTCCACGAGCTGCTGGTAGTCGCCCCGCATCCGCCGCCCGGCTCCTCTCTTGTCGTCACACCGCCGGTCGCCACCGGTCGCTTGTCGTCACACCATCGGTCTTCGGCCACCGCGGCACCGGTATCACCAGTACCCCGGGCACCTCTCACCTCTCCGGCGCCGCTGACCCGGTCGTCACTCCTCCATTCTCATACATCTGTCTGAGATCCCGACCACGAAGGCGTGACAGCTGTCGATGGCCGGGAAGTGGCGGGATCCTTAAGTTTCAGGTGGCTCAATCTTGCCGACGCGTTCGTCCCGTCCGGCTTCCGCCGGTACTTGTCACCCTGATTCGTGGAGGTGCCCATGCTGGGTCCCGTGCTCCTCGCCGCAGCGCGCAGCAACAGCATCCGCCGCATCGTTGCGGCCGCCCCGGTCACCCGCCCCGTGGTGGACCGGTTCGTCGCCGGCGAGCGCCTGGACGAGTCCATGGCGGCCGTGCGGTCGCTGGCCGCGCGGGGCCTGGAGGTCACCCTCGACCACCTGGGCGAGGACATCACCGACCCGGCCGAGGCGCTGCGCAATCGCGATGCCTACCTGCACCTGGCCGCGGCCCTCAAGGAGCAGGGGCTCGGCGTGAAGGCCGAGATGTCGGTCAAGCTGTCCGCCTTCGGGCAGGCGCTGGCCGGCGGCCACGAGCTGGCGCTGAAGAACGTCACTCCGGTGGTCGAGGCCGCCGCCGAGGCCGGTACGACCGTGACCCTCGACATGGAGGACCACACCACCGTCGACTCCACCCTCGCGATCCTCGCCGACCTGCGGGAACGCTTTCCCCAGACGGGTGCGGTGCTGCAGTCCTACCTCTTCCGTACCGAGGACGACTGCCGTGCGCTCGCCGGGGAAGGCTCCCGGGTGCGGCTGGTCAAGGGCGCGTACAAGGAGCCCGCGACCGTCGCCTTCCAGGACAAGCGGGAGGTCGACAAGGCCTATGTGCGCTGTCTGAAGATCCTGATGGCCGGGGAGGGCTACCCCATGATCGGGTCGCACGACCCGCGGATGGTGGCCATCGGCCAGGACCTGGCCCGCCGCAACGGGCGCAAGCCGGCCGACTACGAATTCCAGATGCTGTACGGCATCCGCGAGGCCGAGCAGCAGCGACTGGTCTCCGACGGGCACCGTATGCGGGTGTACATCCCCTATGGCACCGACTGGTACGGATACTTCATGCGCCGGCTCGCCGAGCGCCCCGCGAACCTCGGGTTCTTCCTGAGGTCGCTGGCGACCCGCGGCTGACGCCAAGGTCCGGCGCTCCTCCGGCTGGGGGTCCGGGGGTTGTCCCCCGGGAGACTGCAGCCTGAGGTCGCCGGCGACGCGCGGCTGATCGCCCCGTGCGGGCGGGTGCGGGTGGATGCTGGAAGCCCGGGCAGTCTCCCGGACAACGCCGCCCGCAGCCGCCCACCCGACGCGGCCGCGGCCGCACCACCGACGTACGACAACCGACGAGCGAAATCGAAGGAGACACGGCCGCTATGGACGCTGTGACCCAGGTCCCCGTGCCGGTGAACGAGCCGGTCCACACCTACGCCCCCGGCAGCCCGGAGCGTTCCCGTCTGGAGGTCAAGCTCAAGGAGCTGGCCGACAACCCGATCGAGCTGCCGATGACCATCGGCGGCGAGCGCCGGATGGGCGGCGGCGAGCGTTTCGACGTCGTCCAGCCGCACCACCACTCGGCCCGTCTCGGCACGTACGCCAACGCCACCGTCAAGGACGGCCAGGACGCGGTCGACGCCGCGCTGGCCGCCGCCCCGGCCTGGCGCGCGCTGTCCTTCGACGACCGCGCCGCGATCATCCTCAAGGCCGCCGACCTGCTCTCCGGCCCCTGGCGCGAGACGATGGCCGCCGCCACCATGCTCGGCCAGTCCAAGACCGCCCAGCAGGCCGAGATCGACACCCCCTGCGAGCTCATCGACTTCTGGCGCTTCAATGTGCACTTCGCACGCCAGATCCTCGCCGAGCAGCCCCCGGCGAACTCCCCGGGCGTGTGGAACCGCTCGGACCACCGCCCCCTCGAAGGCTTCGTCTACGCGATCACGCCGTTCAACTTCACCGCGATCGCCGGCAACCTCCCGACCGCGCCCGCCCTCATGGGCAACACCGTGGTCTGGAAGCCGTCCCCGACGCAGACCTACGCGGCCGTGCTGCTGATGCAGCTGCTGGAGGAGGCCGGGCTGCCCAAGGGCGTCATCAACCTCGTCACCGGCGACGGCAAGGACGTCTCCGAGGTCGCGCTGACCCACCCGGACCTCGCGGGCATCCACTTCACCGGTTCGACCAAGACCTTCCAGTACCTGTGGAAGACGGTCGGCAACAACATCGAGAACTACAAGACCTACCCGCGGCTCGTCGGCGAGACCGGCGGCAAGGACTTCATCGTCGCCCACCCCTCGGCCGACCGCGCCGTGCTGAAGACCGCCATGACCCGTGGCGCCTTCGAGTTCCAGGGCCAGAAGTGCTCCGCGGCCTCCCGCGCCTACGTCCCGGCCTCGCTGTGGAACAACGGCCTCAAGGAGGAGTTCGCGGCCGAGGTCGACGCCCTGTCCATGGGCGATGTCTCGGACCTGTCGAACTTCATGTCCGCCGTCATCGACGAGCGCTCCTTCGCCAAGAACAAGGCGGCGATCGACCGCGCCAAGGCCGACCCGACCGTCGAGGTCGTGGCCGGCGGCACGTACGACGACAGCGAGGGCTACTTCGTCCGCCCGACGGTCCTGGTCTCCACCGACCCGGAGAACGAGATCTTCAAGGACGAGTACTTCGGCCCGATCCTCGGCGTCTACGTCTACGACGACGCCGACTACGACGCGATGCTCACCCAGATGGAGTCCGCCTCGGCGTACGGCCTGACCGGTTGCGTCATCGCCCAGGACCGCGCCGAGGCCGCCCGCACCTGCGAGCTGCTGCGCTTCGCGGCCGGCAACTTCTACATCAACGACAAGCCGACCGGTGCCGTCGTCGGCCAGCAGCCCTTCGGCGGCGGCCGCGCCTCCGGCACCAACGACAAGGCCGGCGCCAAGCAGAACCTGATGCGCTGGACCTCCACCCGCTCCATCAAGGAGACCCTGGTCCCGCCGACGGACTACCGCTACCCGCACATGGGCTGACGCCCGCGTGTGCCGACGGCCCGGCTCCCCTCTCCCCGGGGGCGCCGGGCCGTCGGCGTTTCGGCTCAGGCGTTGCGCGGGGGGCCGGTGATGGCCTCACCGATGACGAAGCCCTTGGCGGGGCCTGCGGGGATGACCACTTCCCTGCCGTACGGCACGCGGTGGCTCTCGGCGTAGACCGCCTTGTCGGGCAGGGGCGATGCCAGCACGGTGACGGTGCCCTGACCGTCGTAGTCGTCGAGGATGATGTAGACGGGGATTCCGGCCTCGGCGTAGGCGCGGCGCTTACGGACGCGGTCGCGCTTCTTGCAGTCATGACTGGGGGAGACCACCTCGGCGACGAGTGCCACGCAGTGGACATCGAGGCCGATGCCGTCATCGGCGACGAATTCGGTGTCGTCCGCCGAGGCGATGATGGCGTCTTCGAGGGCGACGACGACGTCCGGAATCCAGACTTTGCGGCCGTGGATGATGTTCGTGTCATTGGTAACGGCATAGGCACTCGACTGCTTGTCGAGGTACTGGGTCAGTTGTCGGCGCAGTTGAAAGCTAATGCGGCTGTGGCTGTGGCGACCGGTGGGCGACACCTCGATGGACCCCTCGATGATCTCGGCTTGGAAGCCCTCGGGGAGTTCCATGGCTTTCCATGCCTGCCACAGGACCTCGTCCAGCTCGGGTCCGGGGGTCGTGTCCTCCGGGGTCGTGATCTCCGGCATCGTCACGGGCGCCTCCTGCGCGAGCGCGGTCATGGTGCAGCACCTCCTCCTAAGTGTGGGCGGGCTCGGCCTCGTGGCACAAGCGACACCGCCACGCTAGGGAGTGCCCGCACGCCCATGACCAGCGAATGTTCCCGGATCACTCGTTCGAGCACACGCCGACCGTCTCAGATAGTAGGAAGCCCAAGTAATTGTGCAGACATCACGGCCGAGCTGTCCTAGCGTTGTAGGAAGCCGAACGTAACGCTCCATCGAGCGGACGCGGATGCGGCCCGTTGCGCACACGCAGGTGACCCCTGTCGCGCCGAGGCCCCCGCCCCTTCCGGCCGCTTCTGGATCTACGCATCCCATTTGTTCTCGGGGCTCTGGCATAGGAGACGTGAATCATGGCTGAGACTGCCGTCCGCAGGACCCGTCACTCCGCCCGTACGACCGGCGACGCCGACCGCAGGAACGCCGCGGCCGCTCTCCAGCGCGCGCTCGACCGCCGTGACAACGGCGGCTCCACCGGGCACTGAGACGATGCGCGCCCGACACGGGTCGGTGCTGTCGAGGCCGGCGTCGGTGCCCTGCCGCTGCTGCTGGCGGATCCGGCTGTCCGTGGCCCGGTGGCTCTTTCTCTCCTGAACGGTCCGAGCCTGTAGGGGCGCCCTCGTGCGGGCGCCCCTACAGGTGAGCGCTGCCTACTGCGCGGGCGAGCGGGTCACCTCGAAGTGGTCGATGCGCTCGCCGGACTCGGCGAGGGCGGTGACCTTCATCCGCGGGCGGTGGCCGGGTGAGACCTCTACGGCGATGAAGGAGTAGCCGGTGTAGCGGACCCGGGACCACTCCACGGTGTCCTTGTTCTTCTCCTGGCCCTTGGCCCAGTGATAGGTGTCGATGTGGTCGACGTCCTTCACATGGCCCTCGTAGCTGTCGGGCGCGGGGAAGTCGTACAGCGCCCGGCCCGCGCCGCCCGCGGTCACGTACACGATGCCCTCGCGCGTGGTGTCGACGCTCTCGCCGATCGGCATCTTCTTGCCGACCCGGCCGCCCTTGAGGGCGTCGGTCCGCTCGTAGACGTGGTTGTGCCCGTTGATGACCAGGTCCACCTGGTGCTTCTCGAACAGCGGCAGCCAGGCGTCGCGCACCCCGCCGTCGGAGGCGTGCGAGTTGGTGGTGGAGAAGGCGCAGTGGTGGAAGAAGACCACGATGAAGTCGATGCCGTCGGCCGCGCGCAGCTCCGCCAGCCTGCGGTCCAGCCAGCGGGTCTGCTTGCCGCCGGTGTAACCCTGGTTGGCGGGGATCTCGTACGAGACGTCGTTGGCGTCCAGGGCGACGACCGCGGTGTTGCCGTAGGTGAACGAGTAGACGCCCGGGGCGTTCTTGGCGTCCGGGCCGTTCCCCGGCAGGGTCCAGCGGGCGTTCTGGCCGCCGTAGCCGTGGGGGGAGTACCAGGCTTCCATGTCGTGGTTGCCGGTGGTCACCATCCACGGCACGGACCGGGCCACCGACTCGGTCTGCGCGAGGAACTGGTCCCAGACCCGGGCGTCGTAGGCGTCGTGCTCGGTGCCGTCGCCGTCGGTGTCCGCGTAGCAGATGTCGCCCGCGTGCAGGTGGAACGAGGGGTTCTGACCCAGGATCAACTGGTCGTTGGCGAGGGCGTGGTAGCTCACGCCCTGGTCGCCGAAGGCAGTGAAGACGAACGTCCCGGGGCGGGCAGGGGCGGTGCGGAAGGTGCCGATGGTGGAGAAGTGGCGGGGGTCCGCCGGGTCGAAGCCGTCGTGGCCGACGCCGTAGTAGTACGTGGTTCCCGGGCGCAGCCCATCCAGGGCGGCGTGCAGGTAGTACTGCTGCACGGCGGGCAGCTTGGCGGACAGCGCCGGGGTGTGCAGATCGCGCACCTCGGCGTCGAGCTTGCGCCCCAGGTCCCAGGGCGTGAGCCCCACCCGCAGATACGGCCGTCGTACGGCGAGCGGCACCTGCCAGCTCACCCGCATCTGGCTCTTGGGGTCCGCGCCGAAGGCCAGGTGGCGGCCGAACGGGGCGACCAGCGCACCGTCGACGCGGGCGGCGGACGACGCGGCCAGCAGGGTGGGGGAGGCCTGGGCCGAACCGGCCAGCAGGCCGGAGCCCGCCACCACTCCCGCGGTCGCGGCCGAGGTGCGCAGCAGACCGCGGCGGCTCAGCTTGGTACGGAGGTAGTCGTGCTGCTCGGGCATGCTCATCCGGGCCGCCAGCTGCTCCGGAATGCCGACGCGCGGGGTGTGCGAGGGCGGGTGGGTGCCCCGGGTGTTTCCAGTCATGCCGCCGAATGTCGCAGGGCGACCCGACCGCGACGGGGACGGCGGGTGAACGGTGGCTGACCGGCGGCCCACGTGTCCGTATGGCGGACGTTACGTGTCAATCAATGGGACGCGGAGTAGGGTCCCCCCATGTCTCGCAGCATTCGCCTCGCAGTGATCCCCGGTGACGGTATCGGCCAGGAAGTCGTGGCCCAGGGCCTGAAGGTCCTGACCGCGGTCCTCCCGCAGGACGTCAAGCTGGAAACCCAGGAGTACGACCTCGGCGCCCGGCGATGGCATGCGACCGGTGAGACCCTTCCCGACGCGGAGCTGGAGTCGCTGAAGCAGCACGACGCGATCCTGCTCGGCGCGATCGGCGACCCGTCCGTACCCTCCGGGGTGCTGGAGCGCGGGCTGCTGCTCAAGCTCCGCTTCGCCTTCGACCACTTCGTGAACCTGCGCCCGTCGAAGCTCTTCCCGAACACCACCACGCCGCTCGTCGGCCGCCCCGACATCGACTTCGTGGTGGTCCGCGAGGGCACCGAGGGCCCGTACACCGGCAACGGCGGCTCGCTGCGCACCGGCACCCCCGCCGAGGTCGCCACCGAGGTCAGCCTCAACACCGCCTACGGCGTCGAGCGTGTGGTCCGCGACGCCTACGAGCGGGCCAACGCCCGCCCGCGCAAGAAGCTGACGCTGGTCCACAAGAACAACGTCCTGGTCTACGCGGGCCACATGTGGAAGAACATCTTCGACAAGGTCGGCCAGGAGTACCCCGAGGTCACCACCGACTACCTGCATGTCGACGCCGCGACGATCTTCTTCGTCACCCAGCCCGAGCGGTTCGACGTGATCGTCACCGACAACCTCTTCGGCGACATCCTCACCGACCTGGCCGCGGCCGTCACCGGCGGCATCGGCCTGGCCGCCTCCGGGAACATCAATCCCACCGGCGAGTTCCCCTCGATGTTCGAGCCCGTGCACGGCTCCGCACCGGACATCGCGGGCACCGGCAAGGCCGACCCCACGGCCACGGTCCTCTCCGTGGCCCTGCTCCTGCGTCACCTCGGCTTCGCGCCGCAGGCCGCCCGTATCGAGGAGGCGGTGGCGGCCGACCTGGAGGCCAGGGACAGCTCGCCGCGCAGCACGGACGAGATCGGCGACGCGCTCGCCGTACGCGTAGCCGGCTGAGGCCCGCAGCGCACACCCGCACCACCGACAGCGCCGGGCCGCACCAGGCCCGGCGCTGTCCGCGTTGGTCCGCTCCGGTCTTACCGCCCGGTGGATGCGCCTCTTACCGCCCGGTGGGTGCGACCATCGGATCCGGAACGCGCCCTCGGTTCCGGCGGCACGGACCCACGGGCGATAATCGGACGTGGCATCGCCGCCCGCAAGGAACGCGGACGTCCCGGTAACGGCCGGTACGTCCACGCTCCGAGCGTGGTCGCCACACACCGCACCGGTGCCGCGTGGTGGGGGCCGACCCCCCCGACCCCCGGCCGAAGGGCCGGGCCGGTGACGCTCCCCCAGTGAACGCTGGGAGGTACCCCAGGTATCGGAACACGCAGTGAAGGACACGCATCCATGACGACGCCCACCATCGAGCTCAAGCCCTCCGCGCACCCGCTCTCCGACGCGGAGCGGGAGCAGATACTGGCCGCCCCCGGCTTCGGCCGCCACTTCACCGACCACATGGTGACGATCAAGTGGACCGAGGGCCGCGGCTGGCACGACGGGCAGCTGGTGCCGTACGGACCGCTCTCCCTCGACCCGGCGACCAATGTCCTGCACTACGCGCAGGAGATCTTCGAGGGCCTGAAGGCCTACCGGCAGCCCGACGGCTCCGTCGCCACGTTCCGCCCCGACGCCAACGCCCGGCGCTTCCAGGCCTCCGCGCGCCGGCTGGCCATGCCGGAACTCCCCGTCGAGACCTTCATCGAGGCCTGCGACCTGCTCGTCCGGCAGGACAAGGACTGGGTGCCGGCGCACGGCGGCGAGGAGTCGCTCTACCTGCGCCCCTTCATGATCGCGACCGAGGTCGGGCTGGGCGTGAAGCCCGCCAACGAGTACCTCTTCGTGGTCATCGCCTCGCCCGCCGGCGCGTACTTCGCCGGGGGCGTCAAGCCCGTCTCCATCTGGCTGTCCGAGAACCGGGTGCGCGCCGTCCCCGGCGGCATGGGCGACGCCAAGACCGGCGGCAACTACGCCGCGTCGTTGCTGGCGCAGGCCGAGGCCGCCGCGCACGGCTGTGACCAGGTCGCCTACCTCGACGCCGTGGAGCACAAGTGGGTCGAGGAGCTGGGCGGCATGAACCTGTACTTCGTGTACGGCGACAAGATCGTCACGCCCACGCTGACCGGCTCCCTCCTCGCCGGTGTCACCCGTGACTCCCTGCTGTCCGTCGCCCGCGACCTGGGCTACGAGTCGGAGGAGGCCCGGGTCTCCATCGACCAGTGGAAGACCGGCACCGAGAACGGCACCCTCACCGAGGTCTTCGCCTGCGGTACCGCCGCCGTGATCACCCCCGTCGGCACGGTCAAGAGCGCGGGCGGCGAGTGGGTGCAGTCCGGCGGTGAGCCCGGCAAGGTCACGCTGAAGCTGCGGGACGCGCTCCTCGACATCCAGCGCGGCATCGCCGAGGACCAGCACGGCTGGATGCACCCGCTGGGCTGATCCGGGATTCCGGGACAGGGCGCGAGGTCCTGATACGACGGAGGCCGCCGCCGACGCGAGGTCGGGGGCGGCCTCGGCCGTGTCCCGGCCGGTTCAGCCGGCCTCCGCGGGGGCCTTCGCCGGGGCGGTGGCGTCGGGGGAGGACGGCACGGTGCGCAGTGCCGCGACCGGGCGCGGGTCCCGGGCGGTGAGGGCCAGATAGGCGAGGCCGCCCACGGCCGCCGCGAGCAGGAAGCTGAGGTCGATGCCGCCGGTCAGGGGGAGCAGCGGCCCCTGGAAGAGGGGCGTGTCCACGCCCATCAGGCCGACCGCCGAGCCCAGCGCCCAGGCGACGGCGGCCCGGACGTGCCAGCCCGCCCGGTACCAGTACACGCCGCCCCGGGTGCCGCGGTTGTAGACCTGCAGGGACTCCGGGTCGTACCTGCCGCGGCAGCGGGCGAAGCCGATCACGGTGATCACCGCCCAGGGCGTGCCGACGGCCGTCATCAGCAGGACGAAGGAGGTCATCGCGTCCTGCGCGGCCCACAGGAAGTGACCGGCGTAGACCAGCGCGGTCGACAGGCACGCGACGGCACAGGTGGCCTGGGTGCGGGTGGCGCGCGGCAGGATCGCGTCCAGGTCGAGGCCCATGCTGTAGAGCATCAGACCGGCGTTGCCGACCGAGCCTGCCGAGGCGTTGAGCAGCAGCAGCGCCAGGTACCAGAAGGGCGCCCCGGCCACCAGCGGGCCCGCGTAGTCCTCGCCCGCGCCGACGGCGAGCGCGGTGAACGTACCGAAGAGCTGCGGCACCAGGAGGCCGACCAGCAGGCCCAGACAGGTGGCGCCGAAGACCTTCGTGGAGCTGTGCCGCTGCGGGGAGATGTAGCGGCTGTAGTCGCCGAGCAGGGTGATGAACGCGATCGGGCCGCTGAGTCCCGCGGAGACGGCGGCCAGCAGCCAGGTCTGCCAGAAGCCGCCGAGCAGATAGCCGCTGCCGTGCGGTGCGGCGGTGGTGAAGGTACCCGCGTACGCGACGACGCCGACGGCCAGCAGCACGGTCAGACCGAGGGCGAGCACCTTGCTCAGCCGCAGCAGCACCCGGTAGCCGTAGACCGCGCCGACCGCGGTGGCGCCCGCCAGCAGGGCGTAGACCAGCGCGTACGTCATCCCGCTCGACGGCAGCCCGGTCAGGCGGTGCAGTGCGCCGACGACCGCGTCACCGCCCACCCACAGCGTCAGCGCGGTGTAGCCCAGCGACAGCAGCAGGCCGATGACCGAGCCGATGAGCCGGCCGCGCACGCCGAAGTGGGCGCCGCTGCTGGTGGACAGGTTGGTGGCGCTGCGCAGGGACACCAGCGCGAGCGGGGCGGTGAGCAGGGTGCCGACGGCGGTGCCGGCCGCCAGGGAGGTCACCGAGGGCCAGAAGCCGAGCCCGAAGGAGACCGGCAGCCAGCCGAAGATCACCACGCCGAGGGCGAGGTTCGACCCGAGCAGGATCGAGATCAGGTCGCGAGGGCCGCTGGTGCGTTCCTCCTCCGGGACGGTGTCGACTCCGCGTTGTTCCATCGGCATGAGGGCTCCCCTGAGAGGCCGGGCAACAGTGGGTGAGCAGGGCTTGGGGGCCGTGTTCCGTACGGGGGCGGTGTGCGCCGCGCGCTGCTCACGCTGTCGGGATCATGTAGAGCGGCGCTCTCATCTGCCGCATCTTTTAGAGCAGCGCTCAATGTCGCTCATCCCAGTGCTCACGGTCAATGCTTTCCTCCTAGGTATTTTCATGGTTAGAGTGCTGCTCTAATCGATCGGGAGGAGTGGCGGGATGCGGTTGACCCCGACGGAACGCGACCGGCTGCTGCTGTTCGGCGCGGCCGAGCTGGCGCGGACGCGCCGGGCCCGCGGGCTGCGGCTGAATGTGCCCGAGGCGACCGCGTTGATCGCGGACACGGTCTGCGAGGCGGCTCGGGACGGGCGCCGCCTCGCGCAGGCCATCGAGGCGGCACGCGCCGTGCTCGGCCCGGACGATGTGCTGCCGGGCGTGGCCGACGTCGTCACCGAGGTGCATGTGGAGGCCGTCTTCGACGACGGCTCCCGGCTCGCGGTGGTCAGCGACCCGATCGGCGCCGGCGCACGGGACGGGGAGCGCCGCCGGGTGCCCGCGCCCGGCGCGGTGCTGCCCGGACCGGCCGCCTCGGAGCCCGCGCCCGCGGTCGTGCTGACCGTGCGCAACACCGCGAGCGTGCCCGTCAGCGTCACCTCGCACTTCCACTTCTTCGAGGCCAACCCCCGGCTGGACTTCGACCGCGGTGCCGCGTACGGCATGCGGCTGTGCGTCCCGGCCGGCTCGTCGGTGCGGTTCGACCCCGGCGGCACCGAGGAGGTCGGACTGGTCCCGATCGGCGGCGACCGGATCGCGATCGGCTTCGCCGGCCTGGTCGACGGCCCGCTGGACGCACCGGGCGCGAAGACCGAAGCGCTGCGGCGGGCCGCCGCCTGCGGCTACCTGGGAGCGGAGGAACAGGCATGACCGGCACCATCGACCCTCACGAGTACGCGTCGGTGCACGGCCCGCGGGCCGGCGACCGGGTCGTCCTCGGCGACTCGGGCCTGGTCGTCCGGGTCGAGTCCGACTCCCAGAAGCCCGGCGACGAGTTCCTGGCCGGCTTCGGCAAGACCGCCCGCGACGGGCTGCACCTCAAGGCCGCCGCGGTCCGCGAGACCTGCGATGTGGTGATCAGCAATGTGCTGGTCATCGACGCGGTCCAGGGCATCCGCAAGGTGTCCATCGGCATCCGTGAGGGCCGGATCCACGCCATAGGACGGGCCGGCAACCCCGACACCCTCGACGGCGTCGATGTCGTCGTCGGCACCGGCACCTCGATCGTCTCCGGCGAGGGCATGATCGCCACCGCGGGCGCGGTCGACACCCATGTCCATCTGCTCTCGCCGCGCGTCATGGAAGCCTCGTTGGCCTCCGGCGTGACCACGATCATCGGTCAGGAATTCGGTCCGGTCTGGGGCGTCGGGGTCAACTCCCCCTGGGCGCTGGGGCACGCCTTCCGCGCCTTCGACGCCTGGCCGGTCAACATCGGCTTCCTCGGCCGCGGTTCCTCCTCGGGCGAGGCCCCGCTGGTCGAAGCGCTCGCCGAGGGCGGCGCCTGCGGCTTCAAGGTGCACGAGGACATGGGCGCGCACGCCCGCGCCCTGGACACCGCCTTGCGGGTCGCCGAGGAGCACGACGTCCAGGTCGCGCTGCACAGCGACGGCCTCAACGAATGCCTCACCGTCGAGGACACCCTGCGCGTCCTGGACGGCCGGACCATCCACGCCTTCCACATCGAGGGCTGCGGCGGCGGCCATGTCCCCAACGTCCTGAAGATGGCCGGTGTCCCCCACGTCATCGGCTCCTCCACCAACCCCACCCTCCCCTTCGGGCGGGACGCGGTCGCCGAGCACTACGGCATGATCGTCTCGGTCCACGATCTGAAGACCGATCTGCCGGGCGACGCCGCGATGGCCCGCGACCGCATCCGGGCCGGCACCATGGGCGCCGAGGACGTGCTGCACGACCTCGGGGCGATCGGCATCACCTCCTCCGACGCCCAGGGCATGGGCCGCGCGGGCGAGACCGTCCGCCGCACCTTCGCGATGGCGGGCAAGATGAAGGCCGAGCTCGGGCCCCTGGAGGGCGACGGCCCGCACGACGACAACGCCCGGGTGCTGCGCTACGTCGCCAAGCTCACCCTCAACCCCGCCATCGCGCACGGCCTTTCGCACGAGATCGGGTCCATCGAGGTCGGCAAGATGGCCGACATCGTGCTGTGGAAGCCGCAGTACTTCGGCGCCAAGCCGCAGCTGGTGCTGAAGTCCGGGTTCCCCGCCTACGGCGTCACCGGCGACCCGAACGCCGCCACCGACACCTGTGAACCCCTGGTGCTCGGCCCGCAGTTCGGCGCGCACGGGGCGACCCCCGCCGAGATCTCCGTCGCCTTCGTCGCCCGCTCCGCGGCCGAACAGGGCGGTGACCAGCTGCCCACCCGCCGCCGCCGGGTCGCCGTCCGCGGCACCCGCGGTATCGGTCCCGGCGACCTCGTCCGCAACTCCCGTATCGGACAGGTGCAGGTCGACGGGCGCAGCGGCCTGGTCACCCTCGACGGCGACCCGATGCGCTCGGAGCCGGCCGACACCGTCTCGCTCTCCCGCCTGTACTTCCTGTGACGGCACGGCCGCCGGCCCGCCGCGGCCGGCGCGGCGGGCCACCGTGCCTGCCACCCGTCGCGCTTGCGGCCCGGCACCTGCCGCCCCGCCACCGACACCCGTGACGCCGACACCGTGACGCCGACACCGTGACACCGACACCCGTGACGCCGACACCGTGACACCGACACCCGTGACGCCGACCGTCACCGCGAACCGTGAGGACCCCGCATGAACACCCCTGCCGCCGACGGCTTTTGCATGCCCCCGGAGTGGGCCCGGCACGAGCGCACCTGGATGGCCTGGCCGGGACCCAACTTCACCTTCGGCGAGGAGGGCGGCGAGACCCTGGCCACCGCCCGCCGCGCCTGGGCCGCGGTCGCTCGTGCCGTACGCCGCTTCGAGCCGGTCACCGTCGTCGCGGGACCGGGGCAGTCCGAGGGCGCCCGCGCGTTCCTCGGCGACGGCATCGACCTCGTCGAGCGCCCGCTGAACGACGCCTGGATGCGCGACATCGGCCCCACCTTCCTCACCGACGGCACGGGCGGGCTCGCCGCCACCGACTGGGTGTTCAACGGCTGGGGCGCCCAGGACTGGGCCCGCTGGGACCTCGACGAGAAGATCGCCGAGCAGGTCTGCGGGCTGGCCGGCGCCCGGCGCTATGCCACGCCCCTGGTCAACGAGGGCGGCGGCATCCACGTCGACGGCGAGGGCACCGTCCTGCTCACCGAGACCGTGCAGCTCGACCCGGGCCGCAACCGCGGCCGTACCCAGGAGGAGGTCGAGGCCGAGATCCACGCCCACCTCGGCACCACCAAGGCGATCTGGCTGCCGCGCGGCCTGGCCGCCGACTACGGCCGGTTCGGCACCCGCGGCCATGTCGACATCGTCGCCGCC
The DNA here is from genome assembly GCF_004125265.1 of Streptomyces lydicus. Taxonomy (GTDB): domain Bacteria; phylum Actinomycetota; class Actinomycetes; order Streptomycetales; family Streptomycetaceae; genus Streptomyces; species Streptomyces lydicus_C. Next base: position 2,581,962 of record NZ_RDTE01000003.1, on the reverse strand, counting down.
TTCGCCCGCCCCGGCGTCGTCCTCGTGCACACCCAGCCCGACCCCGACCACCCCGACCACGCGATCTGCCACGAGATCGCCAAGCTGCTGCGTTCCTCGACCGACGCCAGGGGCCGCCGGCTGGAGGTCGTCGAGGTGCCGGCGCCGACCGTCCTGGAGGAGGACGGCGAGCTGGTCGACTACTCCTACATCAACCACTACCTCTGCAACGACGGTGTGGTGCTCTGCGGCTTCGACGACCCGCGCGACGAGGAGGCGGCCGCGATCTTCCGCGGGATCTTCCCCGGGCGGACGGTGACCCTGGTCGACGCCCGTACGATCTTCGCAGCGGGTGGCGGTATCCACTGCATCACCCAGCAGCAGCCCCAGGTCTGACCCGCAGGCCTCGTACAGCCGACCCGGAGGTCCCCGTGCCCGGTCCCGTGCGCCGCCCCCGGCGCCGGCTCAGCCAGCCCCGCGAGCAGGTCCTCGCCGCGGCGATGACGACCATCGCCGCGGAGGGCCTGGACGGACTGACCATGGCCGGTCTGGGTCGCGAGGTCGGCATGAGCAGCGGCCACATCCTCTACTACTTCGGTACGAAGGACGAGCTGCTGCTGCAGACCCTGCAGTGGAGCGAGGAGCAGCTCGGCACCGAACGCCGGGCCGCCCTCTCCCGCCGTGTCCCCGCCCGCGAACGGCTGGACGCGCTGGTCGACCTCTACCTCCCCGAGGGCCACCGCGACCCGCGCTGGACGCTGTGGCTGGAGGTGTGGAACCGCTCCCGGAGCGCCGACGACGAGGCCCGCGAACGCCAGCTCGACCTCGAACTCGCCTGGCACCGCGACCTGGTGGCCCTCCTCGTCGAGGGCATCTCGAAGGGTGAGTTCCGCCCCGTCGACGCCGAACGCTTCGCGACCCGCACCCGCGCCCTCCTCGACGGCTTCGGCTCCCAGCTCGTCGTCGGCCTCCCGGGCACGGACCGGGAGCACGTACGCGACCACGTACGGGAGTTCTTGGACGAGTCGCTGACCGCCTGACCGCCGGACGGCGCCGGTGCCGGACGGCCGTCCCCCCCCGTGACCACAACGCACGCAAGTACCTGCGATCGTTGCCGACCACGCTCTTGCCGAAGACCCGCCGGTCCGCGACCGTGAGCGGCTATGGGACGAGAGCAATGGAAGAAGATCTGGGTCGGCTCGGCCGGCAACATGGTCGAGTGGTTCGACTGGTTCGTCTATGCCAGTTTCGCGGTCTACTTCGCGGATTCGTTCTTCCCGAAGGGGAATGACACCGCGAACCTCATGAACACCATGGGGATCTTTGCCGTCGGCTTCTTCATGCGCCCGGTGGGCGGCTGGGTGCTCGGCCGGGTCGGGGACCGCAAGGGCCGGAAGGCCGCGCTCACCCTGACCGTCACACTGATGTCCGCCTCGGCGATCCTGATCGCCATCGCGCCCACCTACGCGGCCGCGGGCTACGGCGGTGTGGCCGTGCTGCTCCTCGCCCGGATGCTGCAGGGGCTGTCGGTCGGCGGGGAGTACGCGGCCAGCGCCACCTACCTCACCGAGGCGTCCGCGCCCGGGCAGCGCGGCTTCGCCTCCAGCTTCCAGTACGTGTCGATGACCGCGGGCCAGCTGCTCGGTCTCGGCCTGCAGATCCTGCTGCAGCGCACCATGTCCGACGAGGCCCTGCACAGCTGGGCCTGGCGGATCCCGTTCATCGTCGGCGCACTGGGCGCCGGCATCGTCTTCTACCTGCGCCGCAACATGCTGGAGACCGAGGTCTACGCCGAGGACGAGGGCGCCCACGCCGACCCCGCACGCGGCACGATCAAGGCGCTGCTGGCGCACAAGCGCGAGGCGTTGCTGGTCATCGCGCTCACCATGGGCGGCACGGTCGCGTACTACACCTACACGACCTACCTCACCAAGTACCTCTCGGGCAGCGCCGGACTGCCCAAGCCGACCGCCTCCCTGGTCAGTTTCTGCGCCCTCTTCCTCTTCATGTGCCTCCAGCCGCTCGCCGGGAAGCTGTCCGACCGGATCGGCCGCCGTCCGCTGCTGATCACCTTCGCGGTCGGCTCGACGTTCCTGACCGTGCCGATCATGATGATGCTGAAGCACGCCGGCAGCTTCTGGCCGGCCCTCGGACTCTCGCTGCTGGCGCTGGTCGTCGTCACCGGTTACACCTCGATCAACGCCTGTGTGAAGGCCGAGCTGTTCCCGACCGGCATCCGCGCGCTGGGCGTGGCCCTGCCGTACGCGATCGCCAACGCGCTGTTCGGCGGCACCGCGGAGTATGTCGCCCTGTGGTTCAAGGAGGCCGGCATCGAGTCCGGCTTCTCCTGGTACGTCGCCGGCTGCGCCGCCGTCTCGTTGATCGTCTACCTCACGATGCGCGAGACCCGCACCATCGATCTGCACCGGGTCGGCAAGCAGGACGAGGGCACCGGAGCCGGCCGGACGCGGGTGGGGGAGCCCGTCGCCGATTGAGGGACCGTCCTGGCCGGAACCGGCTTGCCCGCCCGCGGCAGGGCCGGTTCCGGGATAGGCACGGGGGGCGCCGGCTGGTTGGCTGGACGGCATGAAGATCACGAGACAGTTGTGCCTGCCGCTGTTGCTGACCGGCCTGCTGGCCTCGGCCGTCGTGGTCCCGTCCACGGCGGCGGCCCGGACCGGCGGGGCCCACCCCGCCACGGCGCCGCCGGCCACCGGGCGCCCGGTCAGCGCGCGCCCGGCCGCGCCCCGCCCGGCCGCCGACGACATCCGGGCCCGGATTGCGGCCGTACCCGGGATGCGGGTGGTCAAGGAGAACCGCGCCCCGGCCGGCTACCGCTCCTTCGCGCTGGTCTACCGCCAGCCCGTCGACCACCGGCACCCCGGCAAGGGCAGCTTCGAGCAGCGGCTGTTGCTGCTCCACCGGTCCACCGCCCGGCCGATGGTGCTCTACACCGGCGGCTACGACCTCAACACCCGGGACACCGCCTCCCGTGCCGAGCCGACCGGGATCGTGGACGGCAACCAGATCAGCGTCGAGCAGCGGTACTTCGGCACCTCCCGCTCCCACCTCACCGACTGGTCGAAACTCGACATCTGGCAGGCGGCGAGCGATCACCACCGGCTGATCCGGGCCCTCAAGACGATCTACCGCGCCGCCTGGATCTCCACCGGCGGCAGCAAGGGCGGGATGGCCACCGTCTACCACCGGCGCTTCTACCCGCACGATGTGGCCGGCTCCGTCGCGTACTCGGCACCCAACAACACCGACGACCGGGACGACACCGCCGAGGACCGCTTCCTCCAGCGGGTCGGCTCGCCCGCGTGCCGGAGGGCGCTCACCGCGGTGCAGCGCGCGATGCTCGGGACCCGGCGCGCGGAGATGGCGGGCCGCCTCACCCGCTGGGCCGCGGACCGGGGCCACACCTTCCACACCATCGGCAGCGCCGACCGCGCACTGGAACTCACCGTGCTCGATCTGCCCATGCTCTTCTGGATGCAGCAGGAAGAGGGGAACGACTGCGCGATCCCCGGGCCCTCGGCCCCCGGTGACGCCCTGTTCACCTGGTTCGCCGGGAAGACCATGCTCCCCTCTTTCAGCGACCACTACCTGGCCGCCATGACCGCTTCCTACTACCAGTTGGGCACCCAGCTCGGCCAGATGTCGATGGCCGCGCCACAACTCGCCGGGCTGCTGCGCCACCCCGGCATCCAGGAGATGCGCACCTATGTGCCGCGCAGCATCCCGCTGCGGTTCCAGCCGGACGCCATGCCTGACATCGACCGCTGGGTACGCCACCACGGCAGCGAGCTGCTGTTCGTGTACGGCGAGCTGGATCCCGCCCGGGCCGAGCCCTTCCGTACGGGCAGGGGCAGCCGGGACACGCACGTCTACCTGGCCCCGCACACCAGCCATGTGGTGCGCATCGAGAAGCTGGCGCCCCGGGACCGTGCCCGGGCCACCGCCGCGCTCCGCCGCTGGGCAGGGGTGGACAGTCCGGCCGAATAGTGAGACTGCCGCGTGTCCGGTCCGGGCGTGTGGCACACTGCGGACCGTGCTCTCGTTCGCCATGATTATTGGCAGCAGGCGCGCCGGTCCGCAGTGACCGCCCCGTACGAACCGAGTACGGCGCGGCCATCGTCGTCCCAGACCCGCGCGCAGACCTCTCGCACCCGCGAGAGGTTTTTTCGTTTCCGGCCCACACCTCGCCGGAGGCGGAGCGCGAGGGACCATGGAGGGACGGTGGAACCGGTCATTCCGGTAGACCGAGATCCCGACAGGAGCCAGACCAGCATGACGGACGCACGTTCCCACCCGTCTCCCGCCACCACCCCGGCCGGAGCCGCTGCGCGGCACACCTCCCCGAAACCGTCTCCCGCCACCACCCCGGCCGGAGCCGCTGCGCGGCGCACCTCCCCGAACCCGCCGCACGCCCTCCCCGCCGGCGCGGTGCCCGACGACTTCCATGTCTTCGACACCACGCTCCGCGACGGTGCGCAGCGCGAGGGCATCAACCTCACCGTCGCGGACAAGCTGACCATCGCCCGGCACCTCGACGACTTCGGCGTGGGCTTCATCGAGGGCGGCTGGCCCGGCGCCAACCCGCGGGACACCGAGTTCTTCGAGCGGGCCCGTACGGAGATCGATTTCCGGCACGCACAGCTGGTCGCGTTCGGCGCCACGCGTAAGGCGGGCGTCCGCGTCGAGGACGATCCGCAGGTCGCCGGGCTCCTGGCGTCCCAGGCGCCGGTCATCACGCTGGTCGCCAAGTCCCATGTCGGGCATGTGGAGCTGGCGCTGCGGACCACGCCGCAGGAGAACCTGGCGATGGTGCGGGACACCGTCGCCTACCTGCGCGAGCAGGGCCGCCGGGTCTTCCTCGACTGTGAGCACTTCTTCGACGGCTATGCGCTGGACGCGGGCTACGCCAAGGAGGTCGTGCGCACCGCGAGCGAGGCCGGCGCCGATGTCGTGGTGCTCTGCGACACCAACGGCGGCATGCTTCCTGCGCAGGTCACCGCCGTCGTGCGGACCGTCGTCGCGGACACCGGCGCGCGCCTGGGGATCCACGCCCAGGACGACACCGGCTGCGCGGTGGCCAACACCCTGGCCGCGGTGGACGCGGGCGCCACCCACGTCCAGTGCACCGCCAACGGGTACGGCGAGCGGGTCGGCAACTCCAACCTCTTCCCGGTCGTCGCCGCCCTGGAGCTCAAGTACGGGCGCCCGGTGCTGCCCGAGGGCAAGCTCGCCGAGACCACCCGCATCTCGCATGCCATCGCCGAGGTCGTCAACCTCACGCCCTCCACCCACCAGCCCTATGTGGGTGTCTCCGCCTTCGCCCACAAGGCCGGACTGCACGCCTCCGCGATCAAGGTCGACCCTGACCTCTACCAGCACATCGACCCGGCGCTGGTCGGCAACACCATGCGGATGCTGGTCTCCGACATGGCCGGGCGGGCATCCATCGAGCTCAAGGGCAAGGAGCTCGGCGTCGACCTCGGCGACGACCGCGAGCTGGTCGGCCGGGTCGTCGAGCGGGTCAAGGAGCGGGAGCTGGCGGGCTACACCTACGAGGCCGCCGATGCCTCCTTCGAGCTGCTGCTGCGCGAGGAGCTGCAGCGGGCGGCGGGCGGCCGGCCGAGCAGCTACTTCACGGTCGAGTCCTGGCGCGCGATCGTCGAGGACCGCCCGGACGGTACGCACGCCAACGAGGCGACCGTGAAGCTGTGGGCCAAGGGCGAGCGGATCGTCACCACCGCCGAGGGCAACGGCCCGGTCAACGCGCTGGACCGGGCGCTGAAGCTGGGCCTGGAGCGGATCTATCCGCAGCTGGCCCATATGGAGCTGGTGGACTACAAGGTCCGCATCCTGGAAGGCGCCCTGGGCACCGGCTCGATCACCCGGGTGCTGGTCTCCACCAGCGACGGCCGGGGCGAATGGTCCACGGTCGGCGTCGCGGAGAACGTCATCGCCGCCTCCTGGCAGGCGCTGGACGACGCGTACGCCTACGGACTGCTGCGGGCCGGGGTCGAGCCGCAGGAGTGAGCGCCGCGGCAGCGGCACGACCGCGGCCCCGTACGACCCTCGGGGGAGAGGAGCCGTGCGGGGCCGCGGTCGTGTGACGGGCCATGCCGGGTCAGGCCTGCGGGGCGGCCTTGACGGCGGAGATGTCGAAGAGGAGCTTGACCTTGTCGCTGACCATCACGCCGCCGGTCTCCAGCGCGGCGTTCCAGGTCAGGCCCCAGTCGGAGCGCAGGATCTCGGCGCTGCCCTCGAAGCCGACCCGCTCGGCGCCGTAGACGTCGGTGGCCGCGCCGTGGAACTCCAGGTCGACGGTGAGCGGCTTGGTGACGTCGCGGAGGGTGAGATCGCCGGTGATGCGGTAGCGGTCAGCGGACACCTGCTCGGCGGCGGTGCTGCGGAAGGTCATCAGCGGGAAGGTCTCGGCGTCGAAGAAGTCGGCGCTGCGCAGATGGCCGTCGCGGTCCGCGATCCCGGTGTCGATGCTCGCGATCTTGACGTCGAGGGACGCGGTGGAGCGGGACGGGTCGGCGCCGTCGAGGTGGAGCGTGCCCTCGTGGTCGCCGAATGTGCCGCGGACGTTGGTGACCATGGCGTGCCGGACGGTGAAGCCGATGCTGCTGTGCGCCGGGTCGATGGTGTAGTCGCCGGTCAGCGCCGCGAGCGCGGGGTCGGCGTCGAGGACGGCGGCACTGGTGGCGGCGGGGGCGGTGGTGTCGGTGGTGTCGGCGGTGCGCTTGCGCTGGAACAGAGCCATGGCTCCTCCTCGAAGACGGCGCACCGGGTGGGTGCGCAGATTTGTTTAAGCTTCAACGAGATTCACCGTAGCGGCATCTGGTTCAACATTCAACCTCTTTGGAGGGTGGTTCCGCGGAGCGGGCTCCGCCGGACGGGTGGCGGACGGTGCTCCGGCGCGGTCATTGCCGCTCGCCGACGGCTCGTGCTAGACCATCGGGAACTCCCAAGTGCGCAGCGCCACCCGCCAGTTGCCGCCATGGAGAGGACCGACCGTGCCGCCCTTCCCCGCCACGTCCGTCTGGTCACGCCGAGGATTCCTCGCCACCGCCGTTGCCACCGCCACTGCCACTGCCACCGCTGCGGCGAGCGCACTCGGCCTCACCGCCGGCCCCGCCGACGCCGCCCCGGGGCCGGCCACCGCTCCCGGGGACGAGTTCGCCACCCTCCGGGCCCGCTGGTGCGAGCTCGCCCTCGGCAGCGGCTTCGACCCCGCCGCCCCGCCCTATGCCGCCGCCCTCCAGGAGACCGGCGGCCTCGCAAGCACCTTCCGGGCGAGCATGCGCCCGGCCGCCACATCCCTGTGGCCGGACTGCCGCTACGACCCGCCGTCCGGCATCACCCAGAGCTACAGCCGGCTCGTCACCATGGCCCAGGCCTATGCCCAGCCCGGCACCGGCCGCACCGGCGACCCCGGCCTCGCCACCGCCCTGCTCACGGGCCTCGACCACCTCGAAGCCACCGTCTACAACACCGCCACCACCCGCTACGGCAACTGGTGGGAGTGGCAGATCGGCAGCCCCAGACTCCTCCTCGACACCCTCGCGATCCTCGATGCGCACCTGCCCGACGGCGGCCTCGACGACGCGCTGCGCGAGCGCTGCCTGGTGGCCGTCGACCACTTCGTCCCGGACGCCCTGCTCGGCGACTACACCGGGACCAGTACCGGCGCCAACCGCGTCGACCTGTGCCGGGTGGTCGCCCTGCGCGGCATCCTCGGCCGCGCCCCCGACCGGATCGCCCTGGCCCGCGACGCCCTCTCGCCGGTCTTCCCCTACGTCACCCGGGGCGACGGCCTCTACGCCGACGGCTCCTTCGTCCAGCACACCTGGGTCGCCTACTCCGGCACCTACGGCTATGTCCTGCTGGACGGCCTGGGCCGGCTCTTCACCCTGCTCGCCGGCTCGTCCTGGCAGGTCACCGACCCCGCCCGCCAGGTCATCTTCGACAGCGTCGAGCGGGCCTGGGCCCCGCTGCTGCACAACGGCCTGATGATGGACAGCGTCAACGGGCGCGCCATCAGCCGCGGCTATCTCCGCAGCGACGAACGGCACATCCTGCGCAGCGACCACTACCACGGTCATGCGCTGATCGCCGCCATCGCGGTGCTCGCCCAGGCCGCGAGCACCGCCGAACGGGACCGCTGGCACGCCATGATCAAGGGCTGGGCCGCCCGCGACCGCACCCTGCCGGTCCGCACCGACCGGCAGTACCCGGTCGCCGACCTCGCCCGGCTCGCGAAGATCGCCGACGGCCCCGCGGCCGCCGCCCCCGAACCCGTCGGCCACCGCCTCTTCCCGGCCATGGACCGCGCCGTGCACCGCCGCCCCGGATGGGCCGCCGGCCTGGCCATGGCCTCCGACCGCATCGCGTACTACGAGAACGGCAACGGCGAGAACCCGCACGGCTGGCACACCGGCGCCGGCATGCTCTATTGGTGGGGCGCCGACTTCGGGGGCGACCAGTACACGGACGCCTTCTGGCCCACCGTCGACCCCTACCGGCTCCCCGGCACCACCGTGTCCACCAAGCGGCTGGCCGGCAACGAGGGCGGCGGCTGGGGCGAGCCCAAGCCCGCGGCCCGCTGGGTCGGCGGCACCACCGACGGGGAGTTCGCCGCGATCGGCCAGGACCTGCGCGGCCTGTCCTCGACCCTCACCGCCAGGAAATCCTGGTTCGCGCTCGCGGACTGCCTGGTCTGCCTGGGCGCCGGCATCACCGCCCGCGACGGGGTGCCGGCCGAGACGATCGTCGACAACCGCTGCCTGGGCGAGCGGGGCACCGCCGCGCTCACCGTCGACGGTGTACGCCAGCTGGGCACGCTCGGCGTGACCACCTCCTTCCGCCGCGCCCACTGGGCCCACCTCGCCGGACACGGCGGCTACGTCTTCCCCGGCGGCGCTCCCCTCACGACGCGGCGCGAGGCCCGCACCGGCGCCTGGCACGACATCAACACGACCTCGTCCACCGAGCCGTTCACCCGCCGCTACCTCACCCTCTGGCACGACCACGGCACCGACCCGACCGACGCCCGCTACGCCTACCTCCTCATGCCGGGCGCCACCGCCCGCACCCTCGCCGCCCGCGCCGCCGACCGGCGCTGGCTCACCGTGCTCGCCAACGACGCCGGCCGCCAGGCGGTCGCCGTCGACCCGCTCGGCGTAACGGCCGCCAACTTCTGGCGGGCCGGCCGCGCGGGGCCGCTCACCAGCAGCGGCCCGGCGAGCGTGCTGGTGCGTGAGCGGCACGGACGGCGGCGGCCGACCGCCCTGCTGTGCCTGGCCGCCCCGGAGCGCACCGGCGATACTCTGGAAATCACCTGGTCACGGCCGGTGCGCGCGGTGCTCGCCCACGACCCGGCGATCGAGGTGCTGGCCACCGGGCGCGCCCTGCGGCTGCGCCTGACCCCCGGCACGAGCTGTGCCACTCACACCTGCACGGTGCGGCTCGCCTGACCGGCACCGGGCCCCGCCGGTCAACCGGTCACCACAACATCGCTACCCCCCGGTTTGTGGGCCCCATACAGACGCGGGCGGACGCCGCCACCCGAACGGAGGCCGGGACGCGGGGCGCGTACAGCACGGTTCTGTACTGCCTGCCCACCAAATCGCATGCGACGTTGTACGAAACCGACATCGGTGCGGGACGCCTCGCACACGTACCGTCGAGGCATGACCACTGTCGAAGATCTGCCCGCCGGCGCCAACGACGCCCGCGGGCGCGTCGCCGAGCTGCACGCCATCCGCGAGCAGGTCCGGCGAGGACCCAGCGAGCGGGCGACCGAAGCACAGCGTGCCAAGGGCAAGCTGACGGCGCGCGAGCGGATCGAGCTGCTGCTGGACGAGGGTTCGTTCAACGAGGTCGAGCCGCTGCGGCGGCACCGGGCGACGGGCTTCGGCCTGGAGGCCAAGAAGCCCTACACCGACGGCGTGATCACCGGCTGGGGCACCGTGCACGGCCGGACCGTGTTCACCTACGCGCATGACTTCCGGATCTTCGGCGGCGCGCTGGGCGAGGCCCACGCCACCAAGATCCACAAGATCATGGACATGGCCATCCAGGCCGGTGCGCCGCTGGTGTCGCTCAACGACGGCGCCGGCGCCCGTATCCAGGAGGGCGTCTCCGCGCTGGCCGGCTACGGCGGCATCTTCCAGCGCAACACCAAGGCCTCCGGTGTCATCCCGCAGATCTCGGTCATGCTCGGCCCCTGCGCGGGTGGTGCGGCCTACAGCCCCGCCCTGACCGACTTCGTCTTCATGGTCCGCGAGACCTCGCAGATGTTCATCACCGGCCCCGACGTGGTGCGCGCGGTGACCGGCGAGGAGATCACCCAGAACGGCCTCGGCGGCGCCGACGTCCACGCCGAGACCTCCGGTGTGTGCCACTTCGCCTACGACGACGAGGCCACCTGCCTGGAGGAGGTCCGCTACCTCCTCTCGCTGCTGCCGGCGAACAACCGTGAGAACCCGCCGTCGGTGCCCTGCGAGGACCCCGCCGACCGCTCCGGTGACGCCCTGCTGGATCTGGTCCCGGCCGACGGCAACCGCCCGTACGACATGCGCAAGGTCATCGAGGAGATCGTCGACGACGGCGAGTTCCTGGAGGTCCACGAGCGCTGGGCGACCAACATCATCTGCGCGCTGTCCCGGCTCGACGGCCGCGTGGTGGGCATCATCGCCAACCAGCCGCAGTCGCTGGCCGGCGTCCTGGACATCGAGGCGTCCGAGAAGTCGGCCCGCTTCGTCCAGATGTGCGACGCCTTCAACATCCCGATCGTCACCCTGCTGGACGTCCCCGGCTTCCTGCCCGGCGTCGACCAGGAGCACGGCGGCATCATCCGGCACGGCGCCAAGCTGCTCTACGCCTACTGCAACGCCACCGTCCCGCGGATCTCCCTCGTGCTGCGCAAGGCCTACGGCGGCGCCTACATCGTCATGGACTCGCAGTCCATCGGCGCCGACCTGACCTACGCCTGGCCCACCAACGAGATCGCGGTGATGGGCGCCGAGGGCGCGGCCAACGTCATCTTCCGCAAGCAGATCGCCGAGGCGGACGACTCCGAGGCCATGCGGGTGCGCATGGTCAAGGAGTACAAGTCCGAGCTGATGCACCCGTATTACGCGGCCGAGCGAGGCCTGGTCGACGACGTCATCGACCCGGCCGAGACCCGCCACACGCTCATCCGGGCCCTGGAGATGCTGCGCACCAAGCATGCGGACCTGCCGGCCCGTAAGCACGGCAACCCGCCCCAGTAGCCACACCCCGCACCCGCTTTCGGCACCACGCCCACCGCGACGACGGAGAACACACCGTGAATCCTGCCCACCGCACCGACTCCATCCGCGTGGAGAAGGGCCAGGCCAGCGAGGAAGAGCTCGCCGCCCTGACCGCCGTCCTGCTGGCCCGCGCCGCGCACCGGCCGGCCGCCGCCGCGCCGTCCCGCCCGCACGCCACCGCTGCGCGGTGGCGGCGTCTGGAGCGGCAGGGTGGCTTCCATGGGGCTACCAGCTGGCAGCGGTGACGCTTCGCTGATGCCGCCGACGAAGGACCCCGCGTGGTGCGGGGTCCTTCGTTTGTCTGCGGGTGGGTTGTGGCTGGGCGCGCAGTTCCCCGCGCCCCTTTGGGGCGTTGTTGCGCCGGGCTGCGGTGTCCGCCGGTTGGGTCGTGGGGCTGGCGCCTTTGCGGGGGCGGTGGTTGCCGCGGGGGCCGGAGGGGACGCCCGGTACCCCGTCCTCGGCGCGGGCGGCCCTGGTCCATGGAATTGAGTACCCCGCCCGCAGGACCGGAGCGAACGCCGGGGCAACCCATCGCACGTACCAGATGCGCCCGCGCCGTGGGGGCACCTCCCGGCCGAAGGCTGGGGGAGGGGTACCGGGCGTCCCCTCCGGCCCACCACCCACAACGAAACGGCGCCCGGCCCCCAGCCACAGGCACACCCCACCCGCGGCCCACCAACGTAGAACCCTGAAGCGGCCGCAGCCGTCAGCCGGCACCCCCATGAGGGATATACCGCCCAACACCCCCTCAATCACCCCGATATGGCACCTCATCACTTTCCGGACGTGGTATTCCGGTTTGGCAGGTGGTGTCCGGATCAAGGCGTAGGTTCGCCCCAACCATGGGGAGCGGAGCTGTTCAAGCCGCTCTGGCCGTGCTGGCATGCGCTCGTCAATCCACTCCTGGTGTTCCCGCACCGCGGGTCCTAGGACGACCGGAAGGAAAGCCCATGCTCAGCACGCTCAGTGCTGGTGCCGCAGTGGCATCGTTGCTCCTCGCCGGATCGGCATCCCCCACCACCGCCAACCGGTTCGGCGACGACCCGCCGAGCGGGAAGATCACCATTACCGTCGCCACGGTCAACGGTTCGGGCTGCAGACCCGGCAGCGCCGCCGTGGCCATCGCCCCCGACAACACCGCCTTCACCGTCACCTACAGCGAGTACCTCGCCCAGGCGGGCGCCGGCACCAAGCCGACCGACTCCCGCAAGAACTGCCAGATCGCGCTGAACGTGCACGTCCCGCAGGGCTTCACCTACGCGGTCGCCCGGGCCGACTACCGGGGCTACGCGTCCCTGGCCCGGGGCGCCAGAGGGCTGGAGCAGGCGGGCTACTACTTCCAGGGCCAGCAGCAGACGGCCCGTAAGAGCCACACCTTCACCGGCCCCTACGACTCCAACTGGCAGACCTCGGACGAGACCGACGTCGACGCCCTGGTGTACGCCCCTTGCGGCGAGGAGCGCTACTTCAACATCAACACCGAGATGCGGGTGGACGGCAAGTCGGCGGACCCCAAGGCCACCAGCTACATGGCCATGGACTCCACCGACGGCAACATCAACACGGTGTACCACTTCGCATGGAAGGAGTGCCCCGCCCGCAAGTGAGCCCCGCCGCCGGCCCCGGGGCCCGTGCAGCGCCGCGTACGGGCCCTGAGGCCGGGTACGACGAAGGCCCCCGCACCAAGAGGTGTGGGGGCCTTCGTCGTACGGCGCATGCGGGCACGGGGGCCCGGACGCGTCCCGTGGGGCGCCTTAGCGCAGGCGGGCCATCAGTGCGTGCTCCACGAGTGTGATGAGCGCGCTCTTGGCCTCGCTGCGGTGCCGGGCGTCGGTCGTGATGATCGGCGCGTCCGGGCCGATCTGCAGCGCCTCACGCACCTCGTCCGGCGTGTACGGCTGGTGGCCGTCGAAGCCGTTGAGGGCGATGACGAACGGCAGGCCGCTGTTCTCGAAGTAGTCGACCGCGGGGAAGCAGTCGGCCAGCCGGCGGGTGTCGACCAGCACCACGGCGCCGATGGCACCGCGCACCAGGTCGTCCCACATGAACCAGAAACGGTCCTGGCCCGGCGTACCGAAGAGGTACAGGATCAGGTCCTGGTCCAGGGTGATCCGGCCGAAGTCCATCGCCACGGTCGTGGTCGTCTTGTCCGGCGCGTGCGTGAGGTCGTCGATCCCCGCCGAAGCGGAAGTCATCACGGCTTCGGTACGCAGCGGATTGATCTCTGAGACGGCCCCGACGAACGTGGTCTTGCCCACGCCGAAGCCGCCCGCCACCACGATTTTCGCGGAGGTGGTGGAGCGGGCTGCACCGCTAGAGCTTGCGAAGTCCACTGAGCACCCTTTCGAGCAGTGTCACATCTGGCTGTCCGCCGGCGGTCTCGTCCCCGCCGGGCTGATGGATGGCGACGAGTCCGGCCTCCGCCAGGTCGGCGACGAGGATCCGGGCGACGCCGAGGGGGATGGAGAGAAGCGCGGAGATCTCGGCAACTGACTTGATCTCACGGCAGAGGTGGCAGATGCGCTGGTGCTCCGGCAGCTGGCCCTGCATCTTCGCGGGGTCGGCGGTCGTGCTGACCAGCGCCTCGATGGCGAGCTGGTAGCGCGGCCTGGTCCGGCCTCCGGTCATGGCGTACGGGCGCACCAGCGGGTTGTTCGAGCCCGTGGGGGAGGGCTCGGGAGCGCGCCGCTGCGGCTGCACCGGCTGGATGCGCGGTGCCTGTGGCTGGTCGTACACCGATGGCTCGTACGGCTGGGAGTCGTACGGCCGGGGCTGCTGCTGCGGGGGCCGCTGCGGCCGGCGGCTCGGCGCAGACGGGAAGTTGAAGCGGTTGTTATGGGTCTCGCCCACAGGCCCGGACTGCTGTCCGGAACCATACGGGTATCCGCTCGGGGGCGTTGCCACGTCTCCTCCTCCAACTTGCCTGTCTGACGCCGGTCGCGCCACCGAACCATAAGGCGCGGTGGCGGGAAACGCACTGCCTGTTTGTTAGTTGAGAAGGCTGCCCTGCAGTTCTGCGCGCAGGTCCGGCGTCAGGACCGTGCCCGCGCGGTCGACCAGCAGGGCCATCTCGTAGCCGACCAGGCCGATGTCGCACTCGGGGTGTGCGAGCACGGCCAGCGACGATCCGTCCGAGACGGACATGATGAAGAGGAAGCCGCGTTCCATCTCCACCACGGTCTGGTTGACGCTCCCGCCCTCGAAGATGCGGGACGCGCCGGAGGTCAGCGAGGTGAGGCCGGAGGCCACCGCCGCCAACTGATCGGCTCTGTCACGAGGGAAACCCTCGGACATGGCAAGGAGCAGCCCGTCCGCGGAGACCACGACCGTGTGGGACACCCCGGGGGTGTTGTCCACGAAGTTGGTGATCAACCAGTTCAGATTCTGCGCCGCCTGGCTCATCGGGCTCACACTAACGCTCCTGATCGTAGGTGCTGCCGGGGCCGAAGCCCTGTTGGTCATTCTGGGGGACCCCGGAGGGGTCCGTGCCGACATTGCGTCCCTGCTGGACACCGCGGCGCAGGTTACTCAGCCTGCCGCGGACGTCCTCCGGGGCGCGGGAGACCTGGGGGCCGCCCTGCGGCGTCTGCTCCGCGGCACCTTCGACCAGGTTGGCCTTGGGCACCCGCCGGGGGAGACCGGAGGAGGTGACTCCGCCCGCCTTGGGCTCGCGCAGCCGCTCCGCCCTCTCCCAGCGATCATCGTTGGAGCTGCGCCAGTCGGAGCCGTCCTGGCCGGCCTCCGGCGCGCTCCGCTGCTGCTGCACCTGCGGTGCCTGCTGGTCGCGGCCTCCGCGGCGCGGAAGGCCGGCGTCCGTCAGCGACGGGGCGTCGCTCGGTGTGGGGCCCGGACGCTCGAATGGTACGCGCTCGGGGGCGTCAGCGGGAGCGGCAGTGGTATTCCGGTCGGATTCCGCTTCGGCCCCGAAGTAGCCGTCGAACGCAGGGCGTTCGGGCCAGTCGTCCGACGGTGCCGCTTCGCGGGAGACAAAGGGCTGCTGGCCCGTGGTCTCGGCGAAGCTCCCCGCGCCGAACGCCTGGTGGCCGTGGGCCCGGTCGTCGTAGACCGGTTGATCGGATTCCGCATATGCCTGGGACGGGTAGTCCTGGTAGGCACCGGGGGACTCCTGGTAGCCACCGGCGGACGGTGCCTCGTCACGGAAGAGCGGACGCTCGCCGCCCTCGTACTCGGCGGCCTGCTCACCGCCCGTCTGGGCCTCCAGGGCTGCGCGGCGCTCCTCGCGGAGCATCGAGCGGCCCATCATGTCCAGATCCGCACCGTCCGTGCGGCCGTAGCGGCTGTCGTCGAAGCCCAGCTCGGCGGCGGTGCGCTGATGGGGCTCGTACGAGGCGTGCTGGTGCTCCGGAACGATCCGGGAGACCGTGAAGTCGTCGTCGTACTGTTCCTCGCCGCCACCGCCGTGGGTGATCGCCTCGGGCAGCATGACCAGGGACGTGGTGCCCGCCTGCTCGCCGGAGGGGCGCAGCTGTACCCGGATCCCGTGCCGGTCGGCCAGCCGGCCGACCACGAACAGGCCCATGCGCTGGGAGATCGCGGCATCCACGCTCGGCGGGTTGGCCAGCTTGTGGTTGATGTCCGCGAAGTCCTCGGGGGTGAGCCCGATGCCCTTGTCGTGGATCTCGATCATCACCCGGCCGTCGGGCAGCCGGGTCGCGGCGACCCGCACCTTGGTCTGCGGCGAGGAGAACGTGGTGGCGTTCTCCAGCAGCTCGGACAGCAGGTGCACGAGGTCGGTCACGGTGGTGCCGTGGATCTCGCTCTCGGGGACGCCGGCGAGTTCTATTCGCTCGTAGGACTCGACCTCGGAGGTCGCCGCCCGCAGGACGTCGATCAGCGGCACCGGCTGGTTCCAGCGCCGGCCGGGCTCCTCGCCCGCGAGGATGAGGAGGTTCTCGCCGTTGCGCCGCATACGTGTGGCGAGGTGGTCGAGCCGGAAGAGGTTCTCCAGCTGGTCCGGGTCCGCCTCGTTGTTCTCCAGGTCGGTGATCAGCTCCAGCTGGCGCTCGATCAGACCCTGGTTGCGGCTGGAAAGGTTGGTGAAGATCGCGTTGACGTTGCCCCGCAGCAGCGCCTGCTCGGCGGCGAGCCGGACGGCCTCGCGGTGCACCTGGTCGAAGGCGCGGGCGACCTCGCCGATCTCGTCGGTGGTGGCGATCGGGATCGGCTGCACCCGGGTGTCGACCCGGCCCGGGTCGGTCCGCGAGAGCTGGTCGACCAGCATCGGCAGCCGCTGCTCGGCGATGCCGAAGGCGGCGGTCCGCAGCTGGCGCATGTTGCGGCTCATCCGGCGGGCCATCAGGCCGGCCACGACGAACGCGATGATCAGCGCGGCCAGCACGATCCCGGAGACGACGAAGGTGGACTGCTCGGCGTCGTCGGAGATCTGGGCCGCTTCGTTCACGGCCTTGTTCGCCAGGTCCTTCTCGATGGACCGGTACATGTCGAACTTGCCGGTCGCAGCCGCGAAGTAGCTGTCCGAGGTGATGCCGCGCAGGCTGAGCGTCTCCGGTGCCGCGCCGGTGGCCATCAGCGTGGACATCTGGTCGATCGACGGCGGGGTACGGAACGGCCGGCCGGCGGCCTGCGCCTGCGCCTTTGCCTGTGCGACCTTCTGCTGGGCGGCCCGCTTGAGCGCCGCGCCGTCCTTCGTCAGCCGCTCGACGTCCTCGGGCGTGCCGCCGGAGGTGTACTCGCCGACGGCGATGCCCTCCAGGTAGCGGTACGACGCGAAGGCGGTCAGCTGCAGCTTGTGCTCCTTGCCGCCCTGCGGGCTCGCCGGGTCCACCAGGAGGTGGGTGCCGATGGAGCGCTCGAGGGACTCGGCGGCCTTCGCCAGTGCGATGGCGTAGACCGTACGGCCGTAGGAGGTGATGTTGCCGGTGCCCAGGCCGAGTTCGTTGGCGAACTCCATCAGCGGGTGCTGGACCTCGACATAGCCCTCCTCGGTCTGCACACCGTGCAGCCGGGAGGTGTAGGCGGCCTGACGCAGCTTCTGGAGCTTGGGCTCGACCTTCTCGAACGCGGCGAGACGGCGGTTGAGGCCCGGCTTGTCCGGAATGTTCTTGGCGGCCCGGTGGAAGGCGTCGGCGGCGGCGTCGGTGGTGTCCCGCGCCTGCTGGACGACGGGGTCGTCCTTCTTGCCCTTCAGCAGCGGCGCCGCGGTGCGGTCCCGCTCGTCGATCAGGGCGGTGCTGTAGGAGAGCGCGGCGCGCACCAGCTTCGCGGTGTTCTCCGCGTCCTGCGCCTCCTGCCAGGTGCCGAACGAGCTGTCCACGCGCAGACCGCCGAAGACCAGGGCGAGCAGCACGGGGATCAGCAGAATGGCGTTCAGGCGGGTCGCCACGCGCCAGTTGCGCGGGGAGTACTTACCGCCACTGACCGGAGGCTTCGCGACCGTATTTTCGGGCGCGTCGGAAGCCGGTAGGCCACCTCTGGGTGGCGGGGTGAAGTTGCCCCGCCGCGGTTCCTGCGGCTCAGGGCTCGCCTTGCTTCGCCTCACTCGACCAACAACCTCTCGGCGCCGGCACTGATTTGCTGTGCCGTTTCTTCTGGGCGTTCCTACTCCGGAGTTTCAGCGAATTTCAGCACGTCAGGGCGGTGCGTTCCAAACACTGGGCAAAGGCGGAGCGGGGCCGAAAGGGCCTGAGATAAAAGGGGCGTTAAGGGCGACCGACGCCAAAATGCAGGAGATCTGTGAGCGCAGCGAAGCCAGGCATGCGCGCGGGGTGTCGAAAGCCCGCTGATTCACTGTCGAAACGTTATGAAGCAAATTCGGTGGCGTGTCGAAGGACACAGATCCACTCACGGATGCCGGGAACCCGGCCCGGGCAGGGGGGAACGCCCCCGGAGCTGACAACTGCCCAGCGGCCCGCCCCCGGTGCGGGAGCGGGCCGTCTGCGGCTACTACTGCAGGCGGGCCATCAGCGCGTGCTCCACGAGCGTGATGAGCGCGCTCTTGGCCTCGCTGCGGTGCCGGGCGTCGGTCGTGATGATCGGGGCCCCCGGGCCGATCTGCAGCGCCTCACGCACCTCGTCCGGGGTGTACGGCTGGTACCCCTCGAAGCCGTTGAGGGCGACGACGAACGGCAGACCGCTGTTCTCGAAGTAGTCGACCGCGGCGAAGCAGTCGGCCAGCCGGCGGGTGTCGACCAGCACCACGGCGCCGATGGCACCGCGCACCAGGTCGTCCCACATGAACCAGAAACGGTCCTGGCCCGGCGTACCGAAGAGGTACAGGATCAGGTCCTGGTCCAGGGTGATCCGGCCGAAGTCCATCGCCACGGTCGTCGTGGTCTTGTCCTGGACGTGGCTGAGGTCGTCGATCCCCGCCGAGGCGGAGGTCATCACGGCCTCCGTGCGCAGCGGATTGATCTCTGAGACGGCCCCGACGAACGTGGTCTTGCCCACGCCGAAGCCGCCCGCCACCACGATCTTGGCGGAGGTGGTGGCGCGGGTCGCGTTCCCGTCGGAGCTGCTGTCAGAGCTTGCGAAGTCCACTGAGCACCCTCTCGAGCAAGGTCACGTCCGGCGTGCCGCCGGCCTCACCGCTGCCACCGGGCTGGTGGATCGCCACCATGCCGGCCTCTGCCAGGTCTGCGACCAGAATCCGCGCCACACCCAGCGGGATGTGGAGCAGCGCGGAGACCTCGGCAACCGACTTCACCTCACGGCACAGGTGGCAGATCCGCTGGTGCTCGGGCAGCAGCCCGGGCAGCTGAGAGGGGTCGGCGGTCGTGCTGACCAGCGCCTCGATGGCGAGCTGGTAGCGCGGCCTGGTCCGGCCTCCGGTCATGGCGTACGGGCGCACCAGCGGCTGGTCACCTTCGCTCCCGTACGGCGCTTGGCTGTACGCGCCGTACGGGCCGGAAGTGGCAGGTGGCGGGGTCATGGGTCCTCCGGGCGGGACAACTGACGTGTCGTCGGGTTGGGCCGGTGGGGGGTGCGGCACATGGGTGGTTGGGTGCTGAACGGTGCGGCGCTGCGGGCGCCGCTTCAGTGCAGCAGGCTGCCCTGCAGTTCGGCGCGCAGATCGGGCGTCAGGACCGTGCCTGCGCGATCGACCAGCAGCGCCATTTCGTAGCCGACCAGGCCGATGTCGCACTCGGGATGTGCGAGCACGGCCAGCGACGATCCGTCCGAGACGGACATGATGAAGAGGAACCCCCGCTCCATCTCCACAACGGTCTGGTTCACCGTCCCGCCCTCGAAGATGCGGGACGCGCCCGAGGTCAGCGAGGTCAGGCCGGAGGCCACCGCCGCCAACTGATCGGCACGGTCGCGGGGGAAGCCTTCGGACATCGCGAGGAGCAGTCCGTCCGCGGAGACCACCACCGTGTGCGACACCCCTGGGGTGTTGTCCACGAAGTTGGTGATCAACCAGTTCAGGTTCTGCGCCGCCTGGCTCATCGGACTCAACTAACGCTCCTGCTGGTGTGTGGGATCGACAATGCCGTGATTGCCGGTGGACGACGTCCCGGCCTGTCGGCCTTGCTGGATACCCCGACGGAGATTGGTCAGCCGCCCCCGCACATCGCCGGGCGCACGCGAGACCTGCGGACCGCTCTGCGTGGTCTGCTGCTGCGCGGTGCCCGCGACGAGGTTCGCGCGCGGCACCCGGCGGGGCAGTCCGGAGGTGGTGATGCCACCCGCGGCGGGCTGGCGGATCTGCTCCGCCTGCCGCCAGGTCTCGTCGTTCGGCGAGCTGCGCCACTGCGCGGCCTCGGCGGGCGCCGCGTTGCGGGCACCGCCCGACGGTGCCTCGCCGCGGGCGCCACCGCGGGCCTCGCCGTCCTGGGCGGATCCGCGGCGCGGCAGCCGCGGGGCCTCGGGCTCGGCGTCACCCTGGGGCGGCACCCCGGCAGCGGTGGCCGCGGGGGTGTTGAACCAGTTGGACTCGATGGTGTCGAAGATCGGCGTACGGCCGTCGCCGGGACCGGCCTCCGCGTTGCCGAGCACATCGGCGGACGGCGCACCGCCCTCCTGCGGCTGCGGCGCCGGGAACTGCCCGGTGCCCTGCGACTCGTCGGCGTACGCACCGCGGTCGGCGTCCGGCCGCTGGTACTGGCCGGTGCTGCTGCCGGGGTGCTCGTACTGGCCGGTCTCGCTGCCGGGCCGCTGGTACTGGCCGGTGCTGCTGCCGGGCCGCTCGTACTCGCCGGTGTCGCCGGCGGGCCGCTCGTACTGCCCGGTGTCACCGCCGGACTGCGGGAACTGGCCCGTCGCGTACTGGCCGGTGTCGTACCGTCCGGCGTCGTACCGCTCCGTCTCGTACCGGCCCGTGTCGCGGCCACCCGTGTCGGGCCGGCCCGTCCCGGTCTCCGGCAGGGCGAACTGCCCGGTGCCGTCAGACTCATTGCCCGCACCCCGGCCCGCCGGAGCCGGACGGGCGCCGGGCCGGCCGCGGCCGGCCCGGGAGCCGTCCGCGGCGGGCGGCGGTCCGTTGAAGTCGGGACGGGCGAACGCCGCGGTGTCACCGGGGCCGCCGCTCGGCGCGGGCCGCTCGAAGCTGCCGGTGCTCTCCGGCTCCTCGTGGCCACGGGGCCGGTCCTGTGCCTCGCGGGGCGTCAGCGGCCAGTCGTCGGAGCCGCTGCGCTCACGGCGCGCACCCCAGCTCGTACCGCCCGGCTGCGACGTGCCCTGGCCGCCCTGGCCGCCGGCCGGAGAACCGCCCGGCAGTTCGGCAGCCGGACCCCGGGCCGGAAGCTGCGGACGCTCCTCACGGCGCGGTGCGCCGGTGGGCGGTGCCACGGTGGGCGCCGGGCCGCTTTCCGCGCCGCGGGTGGGCAGCGAGGGACGCGAGTCGCCGGGACGGCCAGCGACCGGGCGGGGGGCGTCGCCGCCGCGCGCCGGGGCGCCGGGCGAGCCCGCGCCGGGAGGCGCCGTACGGCCGGCCGGTGCCGGGGCACCGAAGGCGTTCGGCGTACCGCCGCCGGGGCCGCCGCCGGGCCCGCCGCGGCCGGGCAGCGCGGGGCGCCCGCCGGCCGAGGGACCCGAGCCGACCTGTCCGCGCGGCTGCAGCCCGGCGAGCCGGCTGGACTGCCCGCCGTGGTCGCCGCCGGTCTTGGCGTTGCTCGGCGCCGGCTTCTTGCCGCCCTGGGCGACATCGACCGGCAGCATGACCAGCGCGGTGGTGCCGCCGGAGTCGGAGGGCCGCAGCTGGATGCGGATGCCGTGCCGCAGCGACAGCCGGCCGACCACGAACAGACCCATCCGCCGGGACACCGAGACGTCCACGGTCGGCGGGCTGGCCAGCCGCTCGTTGATCGCCGACAGGTCCTCGGGCGACAGACCGATACCGGTGTCGTGGATCTCGACCAGCACCCGCCCGTCGGGCAGCGCGTGACCGGTGACCTTGACCTTGGTCTGCGGGGAGGAGAACGAGGTGGCGTTCTCCAGCAGCTCGGCGAGGAGGTGCACGAGGTCGTTGACGACCCGGCCCGCGACCTCGGTCTGCGGAACGGCGTTGAGCTCGATCCGCTCGTACTGCTCCACCTCGGAGGCGGCGGCACGGAGCACGTCGACCAGCGGCACCGGCCGCGTCCACCGGCGCCCCGGCTCCTCACCGGCGAGGACCAGCAGGTTCTCACCGTTACGGCGCATGCGGGTGGCGAGGTGGTCGAGCTTGAAGAGGGAGGACAGCTGGTCCGGGTCGGCCTCGCGGGACTCCAGTTCGGAGATCAGCGAGAGCTGACGCTGGATGAGGCCCTGCGAACGGCGCGAGAGGTTGGTGAACATCGCGTTGACGTTGCCCCGCAGCAGCGCCTGCTCGGAGGCGAGACGGACCGCCTCGCGGTGCACGTCGTCGAAGGCCGCGGCCACCCGGCCGATCTCGTCCCGGCTGTGCACACCGACCGACTGGACGGAGGTGTCCACGTCCTGCGGGTCGGACTCGGACAGCTGCTTGACGAGCTCGGGCAGCCGGTCCTGGGCGACCTTCTGCGCGGTGTCCTGCAGCCGGCGCAGCGAGCGGACCATGGACCGGGCCACGACGAACGCGCCGACCAGCGAGACGCCGAGGACGAGCAGGATCAGCGCACCGCTGATGATCGCGGACTGGGTGGCCTCGTTGCGCAGCTCGCGGGACTTCTGCTCCATCTCGGAGAGCAGCGTGGTCTCGATCCGCGACATCTCGTCGATCTTGACGGTGTCGGAGTCGTACCAGTCGAGGTAGCGGTAGTCCTGGCTGCGGATGCCGGAACCGCTGGCGAAGGCGCGGTGCGCGAAGGCGACCGCGGCCTTGATCTCGTCGTTGTTGCCGTCCAGGCCGCGGGTGAGCGCGCCGGCGTTGTTGGTGTAGATCTGCGAGAAGCGGTCGCGGGCCGCCTTCTCGCTGTCCTCGGCGTTACGGCCGGCCAGCCGGTCGTTGGAGGACAGCTGGGGGCCGCCCTTGTGGGCGAGACCGGCGCTGACCAGGGCGCGCTGGATCGACGCGTACTCCTTGGCCGACGAGAACGCCGCCAGCGCACGGGTACTGCGGATCATCTCCGGGTTGCTGGTCGCCTGCGCCATGTCCTGGGACAGCGACAGCAGCGAGTTGATCAGCTGGTTGTAGCTGGTGACGGTCCGCGCGGAGTTGTCGCCGTCCTTGTAGGCGTTGGCGCGGATCTCGTTGAGGGTGTTGAGCTGGCGGCCGATCTCCAGGACGGTCGCCCGGACACCGGCCATCGTGGCGTCCTGGCCCTGGATGTCGCCGGTGGCCTGGTTGAACGACAGCTTGGCGCGGTCGGTCGCCTCACGGGGCGCGACGACGTTCGCGTCGTCCTTGGTGTTGCCGCTGCCGGCCAGCGGACCGGCCGACTTGTCCCGCTCCACCTGCAGCGCGTCGGCGAGCTCGGTCGCCTGCCGGGTCATCTCGGTGAGCAGCTGCATCTTGTCGAGCTGGTCGATGTTCTCCATCGACGTGCCGATGCGCATACCGCCCAGCGTGGTCGCGGCGACCACGGGAAGCGCGAGCAGGGACACCAGGCGGGTGCTGATGCGCCAGTTGCGCAACGCTATTCGCGAACCGGGGCCGCCGGTGCCCTTCGGCGCCTTGGCCTTGCCGCCGTCCGCGGCGTCATTGCCCGGCGCCTGTGCGCCTCCGTCGACGGGCAGAGTGCCCCCCGCGGAACCGCTGCTCTGGGCGCGCTGGGGCGAGGAGGCGCGGTCTGTCCCGCCGCGCAGCTCCGGGTCCGCCGCAGCGCTGCCATCCCTCTTGAAACGTCCCTGCACTAGCGTCGCAACCTCTGGACCAGGCGTCCCGCCTCGGCGGGACGGTGTCGAGTCGTATGGGGGACCGCTGAGTCCCCCATGGCGGTCGTGAGTGACCGGCGGGCTGCCCTCTCTGGCCGAGAGAGCGGCACCACCGCGCGGCGCTACGTTGCGCCCTGCGCGCCGGCTGAAACGTGCGGCGGTCCGTGGAATTCCAGCACAGTGCAGGATCTCCAACAAGAGCGGAACCGCGCACTGTGACGTGGGTGACGCAATGTACGGAGCGCGTCACGACTTGTAGAACGTGCCCCTGTTCATAACGGACGTTTGCCCGCGAGTCGTTCGCCCGCAGCGACTGTCCCAGGTGCGGTGATCGGGAGCGGAACGTGCAGTTCAATCCGCCATTGTCCGTTTCGCCCAGGGATGTTGATCACGGGAAATGTGGCATTTGTCGCACAGTTCGTGAGCAAACTCACAGGAAGATCATTGAGTTTCCCGGCACTTCGCAGGGAATGGCGTGCATAGCCTGACGCTTTACACGGTTGCCCGATGTGACAAGGCAGCTTTCCGCAAGCCCGTTCCCGACCTTTGACGACGCGAGGCAAGCAGCAGTGAAGACGACGACGATGTTCCGCAACATAGCCAACCCGCGGCGCACCACCCTGGCTCACCTCAACGACGCCGCCGAGCTCGGCACCGAGGCACTCCAGGCGCCGGAGCACACCGTCGACCTGCCGGCGCAGACCGCCAATCCCCGCCGCACCGTCCTGATGGACGCGCCCGCACAGGACGTCCCGGCGTAAAGCGTCACCGGATCGGCAGCGGCCCCGCGATAGCCTGGAGTGTCAACTCCGGCCAGTGATCAATTGAGGGGCAGCGGCAACCCGTGCGCATCGCCAGATTCTCCATCGACGGCAACGTCGGCTTCGGCGTCCTCGAAGGCGACGAACTCGACGTCATCAAGGGGCATCCCTTCGCAGAATTCGAGCGCTCGGGCCAGAAGGTCCCCCTCGACAAGGTCCGGCTGCTGCCGCCGGTCCTGCCCAACAAGGTCGTGGCGATCGGCCGCAACTACGCCGATCACGCCGCCGAGCTGGGCAACGCCGTCCCGGACGTGCCGGTCACCTTCTTCAAGCCGTCCACCTCGGTGACCGGCCCCGGCGACCCCATCGCGTACCCCTCCTTCTCGCAGGAGGTGCACCACGAGGCGGAGCTCGCCGTCGTGATCGGCCGCATGTGCCGGGAGGTGCCCCGCGAGCGCGCCAAGGACGTGATCCTCGGCTACACCTGCGCCAACGACGTCACCGCACGCGATGTGCAGCAGCGCGAGAAGCAGTGGGCCAGGGCCAAGGGCTTCGACAGCTCCTGCCCGCTCGGCCCCTGGATCGAGACCGGGCTCACCCCCGAGGACATCGCGGCGGGCCTCACCGTCCAGTGCACGGTCAACGGCGAACAGCGCCAGCTCGGCCGCACCAGCGACATGGTCCGCCGGGTCGAGGACCTGATCGTCCACATCACCGAGGCGATGACCCTGCTCCCGGGCGACGTCATCCTCACGGGCACCCCGGCCGGGGTCGGCCCGCTCAACGTCGGCGACGAGGTCGCCGTCACCATCGAAGGCATCGGCACTCTCACCAACAAGGTGATCAAGCGTGGCTAACGCGACCCCCGGCACCCCCGTCCGCGTCCGTTTCTGTCCCTCCCCGACCGGTAACCCCCATGTCGGCCTGATCCGTACCGCCCTGTTCAACTGGGCCTACGCACGGCACAACAAGGGCGCCCTGGTCTTCCGGATCGAGGACACCGACGCGGCCCGCGACTCCGAAGAGTCCTACCGCCAGCTGCTGGACTCCTTCCACTGGCTCGGCTTCGACTGGGACGAGGGCCCCGAGGTCGGCGGCCCGCACGCGCCCTACCGCCAGTCGCAGCGCATGGACCTCTACAAGGACATCGCCGGCAAGCTCCTCGCGGCGGGCCACGCCTACCACTGCTACTGCACCACCGAGGAGCTGGACGAGCGCCGCGACGCGGCCCGCAAGGCCGGCCGCGCCTCCGGTTACGACGGCACCTGCCGCACGCTCACCGACGAGCAGAAGGCCGCGTACGAGGCCGAGGGCCGCACCTCCATCGTCCGCTTCCGGATGCCCGACGAGCCGATCACCTTCACCGACCTGGTGCGCGGCGAGCTGACCTTCACCCCGGACAACGTTCCGGACTACGGCATCGTCCGGGCCAACGGCGCCCCCCTCTACACCCTCGTCAACCCCGTCGACGACGCCCTGATGGAGATCACCCACGTCCTGCGCGGCGAGGACCTGCTCTCCTCCACCCCCCGCCAGATCGCCCTGTACAGGGCGCTGATCGAGCTGGGCATCGCCAAGGACGTCCCGGCCTTCGGCCACCTGCCGTACGTCATGGGCGAGGGCAACAAGAAGCTCTCCAAGCGCGACCCGCAGGCGAACCTCAACCTCTACCGCGAGCGCGGCTTCCTCCCCGAGGGCCTGCTCAACTACCTCGCGCTGCTCGGCTGGTCCTTCTCGGCGGACCAGGACCTGTTCTCCGTCGCCGAGCTGATCGAGAAGTTCGACATCGCGGACGTCAACGCCAACCCGGCCCGCTTCGACCTCAAGAAGGCCGAGGCGATCAACGCCGACCACATCCGCCGGCTGGACGTGAAGGACTTCACCACGGCCTGCGAGCCCTGGCTGCAGGCCCCGCACGCCAACTGGGAGCCCGAGGACTTCGACGAGGCCGCCTGGCAGGCCATCGCCCCGCACGCCCAGACCCGCCTGACCGTCCTCTCCGACATCACCGCCAATGTCGACTTCCTGTTCCGCAAGGAGCCGGTCGAGGACGAGGCGTCCTGGACGAAGGCGATGAAGGGCGACCCGGTCGCCCTGCTCACCACGGCCCGCGCCAAGCTCGACGCCGCCGACTGGGCGTCCGGCCCCGAGCCCCTCAAGGAGGCCGTCCTGGCCGCCGGAGAGGAGCACGGCCTCAAGCTCGGCAAGGCACAGGCCCCCGTCCGGGTGGCGGTCACCGGCCGCACCGTCGGCCTGCCGCTCTTCGAGTCCCTGGAGATCCTGGGCAAGGAGCGCACCCTCCAGCGCATCGACGCGGCCCTGGCCAAGCTGGCCGGCTGACCCCGCAGCACACTGCCCACGGGCCCGGATGCCGTACGGCGTCCGGGCCCGTCGCCTGTCCGCGGCGCTCGGTTACCGTGTCCCCATGCCCGTGCGCGCTGTCCTGTGGGACCTCGACGACACCCTCTTCGACTACACCGGCTCGGACCGGGCGGGTGCGCTGCGCCACCTCCGGGCCGAAGGGCTCCTCGCCGCCCACGGTGGCGAGGAGGCGGCGCTGGAGCGCTGGCGGACGGTCATGGAGACCGAGTTCGCCCGTTTCCTCGCCGGCGAGGTGGGCATTCTCGATCACCGCAGGGCCAGGGCCCGGACGTTTCTGGGCACCCCGCTCCTCTCCGACGCCGAGGCCGACGCCTGGTTCGGCCGGTACATCGCCCACTACGAGGCGTCCTGGGTCCTCTTCCCGGACTCCGCGCCCGTACTGGAGGCGCTGTCCCCGCTGGTACGGCAGGCGGTGTTGTCCAACGCCGCCACCGCCAACCAGGAGCGCAAGCTGGCCGTCCTCGGGATCCGTGAGTCCTTCGAGGCGGTGCTCTGCGCCGATGAACTGGGGTACGCCAAGCCGGCCGCGGAGGCATTCCACGGCGCCTGTAAGGCGCTTGGCCTAACCCCCGGCGACGTGGTCTACGTGGGCGACAAGCTCGATATCGACGCGCTCGGTGCCCGGGACGCCGGGCTGACGGCCGTATGGCTGGACCGTGCGGGCACCGGGGAGGGGGCGGGGGAGGAGCTGCCGCCGGGGGTGCGGCGGATCGCGGGGTTGGCGGAGCTCCCGGAGCTGTTGCGCGGAGTCATCGGTTTTGGTGCGCCGTCCACGATCAGGTAATGTTCTTCCTGCGCCGCCCGAGAGGGCCGAAAGGCCCGGCCGGAAAGCGCAGATCAAATCAAGCCCCCCGCCGGGGGTTGCGCTTTGATGGCCTATGGTGTAATTGGCAGCACGACTGATTCTGGTTCAGTTAGTCTAGGTTCGAGTCCTGGTAGGCCAGCTCGCAGAGCTCATCTGCAAGGCCCCCGTTGTGTAGCGGCCTAGCACGCCGCCCTCTCAAGGCGGTAGCGCCGGTTCGAATCCGGTCGGGGGTACAGATCCTTCCCAGGGGGACAGTCCGGGTCGCACCCACTGTCGTTCATGCAGGATCGCTAGGGCCCCCGTTGTGTAGCGGCCTAGCACGCCGCCCTCTCAAGGCGGTAGCGCCGGTTCGAATCCGGTCGGGGGTACTGGTCTAAACCACCATGGGCTATGGTGTAATTGGCAGCACGAGTGATTCTGGTTCATTTAGTCTAGGTTCGAGTCCTGGTAGCCCAGCGCGGTGCGTCCTCGGATGCATCAACTGCAGGAAAACTTGCCCCCGTTGTGTAGCGGCCTAGCACGCCGCCCTCTCAAGGCGGTAGCGCCGGTTCGAATCCGGTCGGGGGTACAAGAAGGAGAAGCCCCCCGCATGATGCGGGGGGCTTCTTCGTGTCAACTGCCGCCGCCGGAGCGCCGGTTGGACTCCTCCGACTCGGCCGGCCGGCGCAGGCTCAGCAGCACCGGCTCATAAAGCACGGTCAGTGCCATCGCCGCCTCCACCTGTTCCTCCGGTGTCTCGAACTCCTCGAGCAGATCCAGGTCCGCGACGGCGAGTTGTTCCGCCTGGCGCGCGTACGGCAGCAGATGTGCGGTGTCGCAGGCGTAGTCGAGGCGGTGCAGTGCCGTGATGGCGGTGACGAGCATGCCGAAGGCGGGTGAGGTGGCGAGGCCGGCGTTCAACCGGCGGGTGCGCGAGGGGCGCGGCAAGGTGGGCCTCTGGCACGAGACCTTCGTCGTCCCGGCAGGCTCGTACGAGAGCGTCTACGTCAATATGCCGCCGTTCGGGCTGGGGGAGGCTCGGGGGACGGTGCCGGTCGGCCGCCGCGGGGAGCGGGCCGCGGACCGGATGGCGGCCTGAGGGAGCGGCCTGAGTGGCCGGGGTGGCCGGGGCGGCCCCGTGCGGACTGTCCGCGCGGGGCCACCCCTATTTCGGCGTCGTGAGTGAGGTCGGTGACGGCCTCTGGTCCGGTCCGCCGGGCTGCGGGGCGCTCAGCCTGTGGGTGGCCTTTCCGGCGTCGTGACCGTGACCGACGACGGCCCCCGCCCCAGTCCACCCCGTCGCGGGGTGCTCAGCCGGTGCGCCGCAGGCCCTCGGAGAGGCGGGCCGCCGCGTCGATGACCGCCTGGGCGTGCATCCGGCCGGGGTGGCGGGTCAGCCGCTCGATCGGGCCGGAGACCGATACGGAGGCCACCACGCGGTTGGAGGGGCCGCGTACGGGGGCGGAGACCGAGGCCACGCCCGGTTCCCGCTCGCCGATCGACTGGGCCCAGCCGCGGCGCCGAACGCCGGAGAGGGCGGTGGCGGTGAAACGGGCACCCTGCAGACCGCGGTGCAGCCGCTCGGGCTCCTCCCAGGCCATCAGGACCTGGGCGGCCGAGCCCGCCTTCATGGGGAGCGTGGAGCCGACCGGGACGGTGTCCCGCAATCCGGACAGCCGTTCCGCCGCCGCCACACAGATCCGCATATCGCCCTGCCGCCGGTAGAGCTGGGCGCTCTCGCCCGTCACATCGCGCAGATGCGTGAGCACCGGTCCTGCCGTGGCCAGCAGGCGGTCCTCGCCGGCCGCCGCGGCCAGCTCGGAGAGCCGCGGGCCCAGGATGAACCGGCCCTGCATGTCCCTCGCCACCATCCGGTGGTGTTCCAGTGCCACGGCCAGTCGGTGGGCCGTGGGCCGTGCGAGCCCTGTCGCCGCGACCAGCCCGGCGAGGGTGGCCGGACCGGACTCCAGGGCGCTCAAAACCAGAGCTGCCTTGTCGAGAACGCCGACGCCGCTAGAGTTGTCCATGCAACGATACTCGCGTCTCACACTGTGAAACGCAAGTTCAATTTTCCGGGGAAGTCGTCAATCTGTAGGTGTGGCCCTGAACCAGGGCCCGGCGTAAGGCCCGGCAGGGGGACTTCTGCGGGCATCGCGCACGGACGAGAAAGGCCGGCGATGCGGCCGGCCGGAGGGAAAGCGATGGGACGGACACTCGCGGAGAAGGTCTGGGACGACCATGTCGTCCGGCGCGCGGAAGGCGAGCCCGACCTTCTCTTCATCGATCTGCACCTGCTGCACGAGGTCACCAGCCCGCAGGCGTTCGACGGCCTCCGCAAGGCCGGCCGCCCGGTGCGCCGCACGGACCTGACCATCGCCACCGAAGACCACAACACCCCCACCCTCGACATCGACAAGCCGATCGCCGACCCGGTCTCGCGCACCCAGCTGGAGACGCTGCGCAAGAACTGTGCGGAGTTCGGCGTCCGGCTGCACCCGCTGGGCGATGTCGAGCAGGGCGTTGTCCACGTCGTGGGACCGCAGTTGGGACTGACCCAGCCCGGCACCACGGTGGTCTGCGGTGACAGCCACACCTCCACCCACGGAGCCTTCGGCGCGCTGGCGTTCGGCATCGGCACCAGCCAGGTCGAGCACGTCCTGGCCACCCAGACGCTGCCGCTGGCGCCCTTCAAGACCATGGCGATCACCGTCGACGGTGAGCTGCCCGAGGGGGTGACCGCCAAGGACCTCATCCTGGCGATCATCGCCAAAATCGGCACCGGCGGCGGCCAGGGCTACGTCCTGGAATACCGCGGCCCGGCCATCGAGAAGCTGTCGATGGAAGCCCGGATGACCATCTGCAACATGTCGATCGAGGCGGGCGCGCGGGCCGGCATGATCGCCCCCGACCGGACCACCTTCGACTACCTGCAGGGCCGCGACCACTCGCCCCGGGGCGAGGACTGGAACGCCGCCGTCGCCTACTGGAAGACGCTGCGCACCGACGACGACGCGGTCTTCGACGCCGAGGTGCACATCGACGCCTCCGCGCTGGCCCCGTTCGTCACCTGGGGCACCAACCCGGGCCAGGGCGCACCGCTTTCGGCGAGCGTCCCCGACCCGGCTTCGTACGAGGACGCCTCGGAGCGTTACGCCGCCGAAAAGGCCCTGGAGTACATGGGGTTGACGGCGGGTCAGCCGCTGCGGGACATCAAGGTGGACACCGTCTTCGTAGGTTCGTGCACCAACGGCCGTATCGAGGACCTGCGCTCGGCCGCCGCGATCCTGGAGGGCCGCAAGGTCGCCGACGACGTCCGCATGCTGATCGTGCCCGGCTCGGTCCGGGTCTCGCTGGAGGCCGTCGCCGAGGGTCTGGACAAGGTCTTCACCGCGGCGGGCGCCGAATGGCGGCATGCGGGCTGCTCGATGTGCCTGGGGATGAACCCCGACCAGCTGGCGCCCGGTGAGCGCTCCGCGTCGACCTCCAACCGCAACTTCGAGGGCCGGCAGGGCAAGGGAGGGCGGACGCACCTGGTCTCGCCCCAGGTCGCCGCCGCAACGGCGGTTCTCGGCCATCTGGCCTCACCGGCCGATCTGTCCGATGTCGCCGTCGCCACGCCCGCGGGAGTCTGAGAACCATGGAAGCCTTCACCACCCACACCGGCCGGGCCGTCCCGCTGCGCCGCAGCAATGTCGACACCGACCAGATCATCCCTGCTCACTGGCTGAAGAAGGTCACCCGCGACGGGTTCGAGGACGGGCTGTTCGAGGCCTGGCGCAAGGACCCGCAGTTCGTCCTCAACCAGGAGCGGTACCAGGGCGCCACGGTGCTGGTGGCCGGCCCCGACTTCGGTACCGGCTCCTCGCGTGAGCACGCCGTCTGGGCGCTGCAGAACTACGGCTTCAAGGCCGTCATCTCCTCGCGGTTCGCGGACATCTTCCGCGGCAACTCCCTCAAGAACGGGCTGCTGACGGTGGTCCTGCCGCAGGAGACCGTGGACCGGCTGCAGCAGCTGCTGGAGGCCGACCCGACCGCCGAGGTGACCGTTGACCTGGTCGGCAGGCAGGTCCGTGCCGAGGGTGTCAGCGCCGACTTCGAGCTGGACGAGAACGCCCGTTGGCGTCTGCTGGAGGGGCTGGACGATATCAGCCTCACCCTTCGGGAGGAGCCGTCCATCGTGGCGTACGAGGCGAACAGGCCGTCGTTCAAGCCGCGTACCCTCGAGGTCTGACCTCGGGTTTTATGGCTCAAAGATATATTGCGTACGATGCGCCCCCTGTGCAGTTGGCAGGGGGCGCTTCTGCTTGCCGAGGCAGCTGTTGAGGCCCCGTGAAGCGACAACTCGCCGCAGATGGCACAATTAGCGCATGGAACGCGACGGCCAACTCGAGCTCTACGGTCTCGTCGCCGACCGGCTCAAGGACGCACATACAAGAGTGCGCACACTGCAAGTCCCGGAGGGCGTACGGATGGCGCTGACCCGGAAGCTGCTCGTCATCACGGCCGCGGCTAAACACGATCTTGCGGACGCGGCAAGGCGTCTGGAGTGCTTCATGGAAGACCTCGACGAAGGTCGTTATCCCGAAGATGTGCGCGCCGACGGAAGTCCGTGAAGGTCGACTTCGTTGCGGCACAAGGGTGATTAGCCCGTTTCGTGTTTGATTTGCGGTATATATCTGCCTAACGTGCGAAAAAGCTTGGAATCTTTCGTTCCAGCAATGTCTCCGAAGGGGAAGACGTGAACAAGGCGCAGCTCGTAGAAGCCATTGCCGACAAGCTCGGCGGCCGCCAGAACGCCGCGGACGCGGTGGACGCCGTACTGGACGCAATCGTCCGTTCAGTTGTCTCCGGCGACCGCGTTTCGGTCACCGGATTCGGCTCGTTCGAGAAGGTCGACCGCCCCGCCCGCTACGCCCGCAACCCGCAGACGGGTGAGCGCGTACGGGTCAAGAAGACCTCCGTGCCGCGCTTCCGCGCCGGTCAGGGCTTCAAGGACCTGGTCAGCGGCTCGAAGAAGCTCCCCAAGGGCGGAGAGGTCTCGGTCAAGAAGGCCCCCAAGGGCAGCCTCACCGGCGGTACGGCCATCAAGAAGGCCGCCGCCAAGAAGGCCACCGCCAAGAAGACCGCCGCGAAGAAGGCGACGGCGAAGAAGACCACGGCGAAGAAGACCACCGCGGCGAAGAAGACGACGACGGCGAAGAAGACGACGGCGAAGAAGGCCGCCACGAAGGCCACCGCCAAGAAGGCGGCCCCGGCCAAGAAGACCACCGCGAAGAAGGCCACCGCGAAGAAGACCGCCCCCGCCAAGAAGGCGACGGCGAAGAAGGCCCCCGCGAAGAAGGCCACCGCACGCAAGACCACCGCCAAGAAGACCACCGCGCGCAAGCGGTAATGCAGCAGCGGCGACGCCACGCGTCGGGCCGGTCTCCCTTCGGGGAGCCCGGCCCGCGGTGCGTTCGGTGCCCTTCGGGCGGGTGCCCGCGGCGCCCCTCCCCGGCCCACGGGCGGCAGGAGGGGCCGGGGCGTGCTCGTCTAGGCTCTCTCCCATGCAGGCCACCGCGTATACGTACGACTCCCAGACCCGCTCCGGCAGCGTGCTGCTGGACGACGGCACCCCGCTGCCCTTCGACGCGGCGGCCTTCGACGCCGGCGGTCTGCTGCTGCTGCGGCCCGGTCAGCGGGTCCGTATCGACGTCACCGGCGAAGGGGACGACCGGCAGATCGCCCTGATCACCCTCCAGACGCTCTGACCGGTCACGCTCCGGCGCAGTGTTCTGTCACGCTCCGGGCGCCTCGGCCGATCGCGCTCCGGACGCTGTGACCTGCGGTGGCAGCAGCCGCGATGCGCCCTCCGGCGCGCCGGTGGCGGTGGCCGCCAGGCCCGCCCCGCCCGCCAGATGCGGCGCCTGGAGCGCCGTGTGCGGGCCCACGCCCAGCGCCAGCGCGGCCAGCAGATCCTCGCCGGTGTCCACGTCCCGGCGCACCGAGGGCACCGAGGACGCGGTGATCTCCCGTGCCCCGGATGCCAGGTGACGGGCCCGGGACGCACCTCCGAATGCCGGTTCCAATTCCACTCCGGAAGTCGCGGTCAGAAGTGTTGTCCCGATATCCGCCGCATCTGCGAGAAATGCACGGGGAAATAGCGAAGCGGAATGGAGCACCTGTTCCAGCTCGGCGGGGCGCAGCGCCGGAAGATCGGCGTTCAGCGCGGCGACCGCCGCGCCCGGGCGGCGCGCCCGGACCGCGCCCGCGCCATGGGCCAGCGCCGCGTTGAGCCCGCCGGCCGGTGTGTCGGGCACGATGCGCGCGCCCAGCGCCGCCAGTCGCTCACCGGCCACCCGGTCGTCCGTGACAACCGCCACATCCCGGACGTCCTTGCAGGCCAGTGCCGCTGTAACGGTGTCCAGGGCGAACGCGAGGGCCAGGCGTGGCCGAAACTCCTCCCCGGCGGCCCCGGAGAGCCTGCTCTTGGCCCGCAGCAGCGGTTTCAGCGGTACCACCAGGCTCCAGCCCACATCCGCTCCGTCTCTTCGCATCGGCGCCATTCTCACCCGCTGCCGCCGCTCTCCGGGAGCGTCGGGGTTACGGTGTCCTCGACATAGCGGGTACCTGGGGCGACACTTGTGCGGCTGCCGGCCCGCAGCAGCTTTGCAGGTCCCACAAGGAGGGTGTCCCAGTGTCCCGCCGCAGAATCGGCTTCTGGTACCGCTTGGCCGCGGTCATCTGCAAACCGCCGCTCTTGGTTCTGTTCAAGCGGGACTGGCAGGGAATGGAGCACATTCCGGCCGACGGCGGATTTATCACCGCGGTCAACCACAACTCGTATCTTGATCCGCTCTCCTATGCGCACTATCAGTACAACACCGGGCGGGTCCCCCGATTCCTCGCCAAGGCCGGACTCTTCAAGAGCGGCTTTGTCGGCCTGATGATGCGCGGCACCGGGCAGATCCCCGTCTACCGGGAAACCACCGACGCCGCCACCGCCTTCCGCGCCGCGGTCAGCGCCATCGAGAAGGGCGAATGCGTCGCCTTCTACCCCGAGGGCACCCTCACCCGCGACCCCGAGCTGTGGCCCATGCAGGGCAAGACCGGTGCCGCCCGGGTGGCCTTGCTGACCAAGGCTCCGGTCATTCCCGTCGCGCAGTGGGGCGCCAACGACGCGATGCCGCCTTACGCCAAGGAGAAGAAGCTCCGCCTCCTGCCGCGCAAGACGCTGCGGGTGCAGGCCGGGCCGCCGGTCGACCTGAGCGCGTTCTACGACCAGGAGCCGACCGCCGAGGTGCTGCGGGCCGCCACCGAGGTCATCATGGCCGCGATCACCGAGCAGCTGGCCGTCGTGCGCGGTGAGCCCGCGCCGGCCGAACCGTACGACTGGCGCAAGGCGATCGCCAGGGAGCGCCGCGCCGCCCGGGAAGCCGCCAAGACGCCCCGGGGCGCCGCTGCGGCCAAGGCTCCCGCCGAGCGCGCCGCCGCCCCCAAGCCGGCCGTCGGCCCGCAGCAGGCCCGAAGCACCCAGCAGGCACAGGAGGATGAAAGCAAGTGACGCGCTGCGCCGTCTACGGCACGGGGTCCTGGGGTACCGCCTTCGCGATGGTGCTCGCCGACGCGGGATGCGAGGTGACCCTGTGGGGACGCCGTACGGCCCTGGTCGACGCCGTCAACAACGGCCGTACGAACCCCGACTACCTGCCGGGGGTCGAGCTGCCCGCGTCCGTACGGGCCACCACCGACCCGGCACAGGCGGCGCGCGGCGCGGAGTTCGCGGTGCTGGCGGTGCCCGCCCAGACGCTGCGCGGCAACCTCGCCGAATGGGCGCCGCTGCTGCCCGACGGGACGGTCCTGGTCTCCCTGATGAAGGGCGTCGAACTCGGCACGGCCAAGCGCATGAGCGAGGTCATCGAGGAGGTGGCCAAGGTCCCCGCGGAACGCGTCGCGGTGCTGACCGGGCCCAACCTCGCCAAGGAGATCGCCGCCCGGCAGCCCGCCGCCGCCGTGGTGGCCTGCGCCGACGAGGCGGTCGCCCGGCGCTTCCAGACCGCCTGCCACACCTCGTACTTCCGCCCGTACACCAACACCGACGTGGTGGGCTGTGAACTGGGCGGCGCGGTCAAGAACGTCATCGCGCTCGCCGTCGGCATCGCCACCGGCATGGGCCTGGGCGACAACGCCAAGGCGTCCCTGATCACCCGCGGGCTGGCCGAGACCACCCGGCTCGGCCTCGCCATGGGCGCCGACGCGCACACCTTCGCCGGGCTGGCCGGCATGGGCGACCTCGTCGCCACCTGCTCCTCGCCGCTGTCGCGCAACAACACCTTCGGCACCAACCTGGGCCGCGGGATGACGCTCCAGGAGACCATCGCGGTCA
Organism: Streptomyces lydicus; assembly: GCF_004125265.1. GTDB lineage: Bacteria > Actinomycetota > Actinomycetes > Streptomycetales > Streptomycetaceae > Streptomyces > Streptomyces lydicus_C. Next base: position 2,546,124 of record NZ_RDTE01000003.1, on the reverse strand, counting down.
CCAAGCAGACCGCCGAGGGCGTCAAGTCCTGCGAATCCGTACGGGATCTGGCCCGCAGGCACGGCGTCGACATGCCGCTCACCGAGACGGTCGTGGAGATCGTCCACGAGGGCAAGCCGCCGATGGTCGCCCTCAAGGAGCTGATGTCGCGCAGCGCCAAGTCCGAACGGCACTGAAAGCGGAGCCGAAACGTCCGGTCCGGTCCCGTTCCGTCCGGGTGCCCGGCCCCCGGCCCCTGTGGCGGCCGTCGGCGCGACGCCACCAACGGCCGCCACAGCACTGACTCCGCGCCGGTCAGCAGGTACCCTCAACCCGATATGAGCAGCGAGACCTCCCCACACAAGCCCCGCGTCGCCGTCGTGTTCGGCGGCCGCAGCTCCGAGCACGCGATCTCCGTGCTCACGGCCGGCGCCGTGCTGCGCGCCATCGACCGCGAGAAGTACGACGTGCTGCCCATCGGCATCACCACCGACGGCCGCTGGGCGCTGACCGCCGACGACCCCGAGCGGATGGCCATCGCGGACCGGCAGCTGCCCACGGTGGCCGCGCTCGCCGAGTCGACCGAGGGCGCCGTGGTGCTCCCCGTCGACCCCACCAACCGCGAGGTCGTCTACAGCGAGCCGGGCTCGGTCCCCAAGGCGCTGGGCGAGGTCGACGTCGTCTTCCCCGTGCTGCACGGCCCCTACGGCGAGGACGGCACCCTGCAGGGCCTGCTGGAGCTCTCCGGTGTGCCCTACGTCGGCTCGGGCGTGCTCGCGTCCGCCGTCGGCCAGGACAAGGACTACATGAAGCGGGTCTTCACCTCCTTCGGGCTGCCGGTCGGCCCGTACGAGGTCATCCGCCCCCGCGAGTGGGAAAAGGATCCCGCAGCCGCCCGCAGGAAGATCGTGGACTTCGCCGGAGAGCACGGCTGGCCGCTCTTCGTGAAGCCCGCCCGGGCCGGCTCGTCCATGGGCATCACCAAGGTCGACGACCTCGGCGGCCTGGACGAGGCGATCGAGGAGGCCCGCCGGCACGACCCCAAGATCCTCGTGGAGTCGCTGCTGCGCGGCCGCGAGATCGAGTGCGGGGTGCTGGAGTTCGAGGACGGCCCGCGGGCCAGCGTGCCGGCCGAGATTCCGCCGGTCACCGCGCACGACTTCTACGACTTCGAGGCCAAGTACATCGACTCTGCGGACGGGATCGTGCCGGCCCCGCTGAGCGACGAGCAGACCGCGAAGGTCCAGGAGCTGGCCGTCGCGGCCTTCGAGGCGGCGTCCTGCGAGGGGCTGGTGCGGGCGGACTTCTTCCTGCAGGACAACGGCGAGTTCGTGATCAACGAGATCAACACGCTCCCCGGCTTCACGCCCATCTCGATGTACCCGCGGATGTGGCAGGAGAGCGGTGTGAGCTACCCGGAGCTGATCGACCGGCTCCTGCAGGCCGCGCTGCAGCGCTCCACGGGACTGCGCTGAGCCGGCTGCCCGCGCCGGGCGGCCGGTCCGCCCTTTCGGGGGAGTCGTCCCAGGGCCCCTACACCCCGGTGGGAACCGTCTTCTGCACGGCGCCCCCGAGATCGGTGAGCACATCGACCTCGGGGGCGTACTTCCCGGGCACGGTCACCTCGACGTAGGCCTTGCGCAACACCGTCGTGAAGCGGTATCCGTCGTCCTGCTTCTCAAAGAGCCATTCGACCCCGTTGACTTCCGCCGCGTCGGCACGGGGGTTGTAATGTTCACTCCCGTACGTCAGGACGTCGGGCTTCGGCACCCCGCAGCGCAGTTTCACGGCAGGATCGCCCCACATGGCAGTGAAGTCGGATTCGGGCTCGGGGGTACCCCGCTTCAGCCCGTCCACGGTCGGCGGCAACTCCTTGTGCAGCGCCTTGCAGTACCGCGCGGCCGCACCCTCGGGGGAGGGCACGGCCACGTCCTCGGAAGGGGAACAGCTCACCGCGGCGAACAGCACGGTGAGCACCGGAAGGGCCAGGTACCGGCGGCGCGTAGAGATCACCCGGCCGAGGATACGGGGATGCTAGAGATGGACGACCGGGCAGGTAAGGGTGCGCGTGATGCCTTCCACTTGCTGGACCTTCGCGACCACCATGCGGCCCAGCTCATCGACCGTGCCGGCCTGAGCGCGCACGATGACGTCATAGGGACCGGTCACATCCTCGGCCTGCAGCACACCATGGATCGTGGAGATCGTCTCAGCTACCGCCGAGGCCTTGCCGACCTCGGTCTGGATCAGGATGTAGGCCTGTACCACGGAACCTCCAGGGCGGCTACGAGGATCATGTGGGAAGAAGGGACGCCACGGTACCGCGTCACCGAGCGGAGCGGGGAGACCCGCGCGGTGAACACGGCAAGTACGGCACAGTCGTCAGCCACGTACGGACCGTCCGTACACATGGGAAGGGCAACAGCATGAAGGGCACCGTGGGCGAGCTGGGGGAGTTCGGGCTGATCAGGGAGCTCACCTCCCGGCTCACCACCACTCCGGCCGTACGGATCGGGCCGGGTGACGACGCCGCGGTGGTCACCGCGCCGGACCGGAGGGTGGTCGCCAGCACCGACATCCTCCTGGAGGGCCGGCACTTCAGGCGCGACTGGTCCACCGCCTACGACGTCGGCCGCAAGGCCGCCGCGCAGAACCTCGCCGACATCGCGGCGATGGGCGCGGTGCCCACGGCGATCCTGCTCGGCCTGGTGGTGCCCGCGGAACTCCCCGCCACCTGGCCGACCGAGCTGATGGACGGGCTGCGCGACGAGTGCCAGGTGGCCGGCGCCGCGGTCGTCGGCGGGGACGTGGTGCGCGGCGACACCATCACCGTCTCCATCACCGCGCTCGGCGATCTGCGCAACCAGGAGCCGGTCACCCGGGCCGGCGCCCAGCCCGGCGATGTGGTCGCGGTGACCGGCTGGCTCGGCTGGTCCGCCGCCGGGCATGCCGTCCTCTCCCGCGGTTTCCGCTCGCCGCGCGCCTTCGTGGAGGCCCACCGCCGCCCCGAGCCGCCGTACCACGCGGGCCCGGCCGCCGCCGGACTCGGCGCCACCGCCATGACGGACGTCAGCGACGGACTGGTCGCCGACCTCGGGCACATCGCCGAGGCCAGCAAGGTCCGGATCGACCTGCGGTCCGCCGGTATCGACATCCCCTCGCAGATGTCCGACATCGGCACGGCCGTCGGCGTGGACCCGATGCAGTGGGTGCTCAACGGCGGCGAGGACCACGCGATCGTCGCCACCTTCCCGCCCGATGTGAAGCTGCCCGCCCGGTGGAAGGTCATCGGCGAAGTGCTCCACCCCTCCGCGCTGCCCCAGGTGACGGTGGACGGCGCCCCCTGGGCGAAGGCCGGCTGGGACCACTTCGGCGACAACGGGGATGCCGAGTAGGCCGCGCAGGCCACGGGCGGTGGCGCCGGAGGCGACGGCACCACGGGCGCCCGCGGGCCCGACGGCTGCCGCCGAGTAGATTCGGCGGTATGCACATACCTCCACGCGTCCTGACCGTCGCCGGGTCCGACTCCGGCGGCGGCGCGGGCATCCAGGCCGACCTCAAGACGATGCTGGCGCTCGGCACCCACGGCATGAGCGTGGTCACCGCCGTCACCGCCCAGAACTCCCTGGGCGTACAGGGCGCGTGGGAGCTGCCGGCCGAGGCCGTACGGGCCCAGTTCCGCAGCGTCGTCGACGACATCGGCGTCCAGGCGGTGAAGACCGGGATGCTCTCCTCGGCCGGACTCGTCGAGACCGTCGCCGAACTGCTCGCCGGACTGCGGGTCCCCGTCGTCATCGACCCGGTGGGGGTCTCCAAACACGGCGACGCGCTGCTTGCTGCCACCGCCCTGGACGCGGTCCGCACCGCGCTGCTGCCGACGGCCACCGTCGCCACCCCCAACCTGGACGAGGTCGCCCAGCTGACCGGTATCCGCGTCGAGGAAGAGGCCGATATGCGCCGCGCGGCCGCCGCGATCCTGGACTTCGGCCCGCGCTGGGCGCTCATCAAGGGCGGCCATCTCCCCGCCGGCCGCGACGACAGCGCCGTCGACCTGCTCACCGACGGCACCGAGGAGCACTGGCTGCGCGCCCCGCGGCACGACAACCGGCACACCCACGGCACCGGCTGCACCCTCGCCAGCGCGCTCGCCGCGCAGCTCGCCAAGGGGGATACGGTCCCGCAGGCCACCGCGGCCGCGAAGGACTATGTCACCGGCGCCCTCGCGGCCGGTTTCCGGCTGGGCGCGGGCATCGGCCCCGTGGATCACGGCTGGCGATGGCGCGGGCGCGACGCGCACTGAGGGCGTGCACGTCGGCCCCGGGCCGGGCGCCGCACTGTGGCACCGCGGCCCGGGGAACGGCAGGAGGAGCGCCAAGCCGCCGAGCCGCCAAGTTACAAAGCCGCCGAGCCGCAAAGACGGCAGAAGCCGTGCTCGTTCCCCCCCGGAAACGGAAGAAGCCGGTCCACCACGAGGTGGACCGGCTTTCCAAGCAACCGGCTGGGCTGCGCTACGGCTAAGACGTCAGCGCGAGACCTTGCCGGCCTTGATGCACGAGGTGCAGGCGTTCAGCCGCTTCGGCGTGCGCCCGATCACTGCACGCACCGTCTGGATGTTGGGGTTCCAACGACGGTTGGTACGGCGATGCGAGTGCGAGACACTCTTGCCGAAGCCCGGCCCCTTGCCGCAGACGTCGCAGTTGGCAGCCACGGGTCACTCCAAAGACTTCAGATGCACTTACGGTGAAATCCCGACGAGCCGAGTGCATTGCCCGGACGGCACCGTCAGGAGAGGAATGGCCCGATTCGCATCGGGCAACCGGAGCAGCATACAACGACCGCTCCCGTAGAACGAAACTACCACGCACCCACCGGCCCCCGCCCCGGCCCCGCCCCCGCAGCGCGGCTACTGTGCGGTGGCATCCCGCGACTCAGGAGGACGACGTGCCGTACCCGCTCGACGCCGCCGCGGTCCGCTCCTGGTGCGGACTGGCCCTGGAGGCGCTGGGACGGGAACGCGAGCGGATCGACGCGATCAACGTCTACCCGGTGGCCGACGGCGATACCGGCACCAACCTCTATCTGACCCTCGAATCGGCGGCCCGCGCGGTCGAGGCCGCCTTCGACGGTCATGCTTCGGCCGGCACCGCCCCCCGTCTCGCCGACGCCATCGGCGCCATGGCGCACGGCGCACTCATCGGGGCGCGCGGCAACTCCGGCACCATCGTGGCGCAGCTGCTGCGCGGGATGACCGAGGTGCTGGCCGCCACCGACGGCTCCGCCGACGCCCTGCGGCGGGCCCTGCGCCGGGCCGCCGCATCGACCTACGAGGCCGTCGCCCACCCCGTGGAGGGCACCGTGCTGACGGTGGCCGGCGCCGCCGCCGATGCCGCGGAACGCGCCGCGGGCGGCGATGCCGGGGCCGCCGAAGTCGCCCGCGCCGCCCACGAGGGCGCCCGCAGCGCCCTCCAGGAGACCCCCGGTCAGCTCGCGGTGCTGGGCAGGGCAGGTGTCGTGGACGCCGGCGGCTGCGGACTGGTCACGCTGCTGGGCGCGCTCGCCGATGTGCTGTCCGGGGAGGTCTCGGCGGTGCCGGTCGCGGTACGCGCCGACGCCCCGCTTCCCGAGCCGGCCGGCTGCGGGGTCGCGGGCCGGGCGGCGGCGGACGGCCGGGGGGACCCGGACGGGCCCGCCTTCGAGGTGATCTATCTGCTGGAGGCCGACGACGCCGCCGTGACGGGGCTGCGGGCCCGGCTCGACGGGCTCGGCGACTCCCTGGTGGTGGTCGGCGGGGACGGCCTGTGGAACGTCCATGTCCACGTCGACGACGCGGGCGCCGCCGTGGAGGCGGGCATCGAGGCGGGGCGCCCGTACCGGATCCGGATCACGCACTTCGGCGGCGCCCGCGCCAAGGAACCGGAGATGACGGCGCGGGCCGTGGTCGCGGTGGTGCCGGGTACCGGGCTCGCCGGACTGTGCGCCCAGGCCGGCGCGACGCCCGTCCCGGTACGCCCCGGGGAGCCGCCCGCCAGCGGCGAACTGGTGCAGGCGATCCGGCAGGCGCACGCCCGTGAGGTGATGCTGCTGGCGAACGACGCCGAGCTGCGGCACACCGCGGCGGCCGCCGCCGAGGAGGCCCGCGCCGAAGGCGTACGGGTCGCGCTCATCCCCACCCGCTCCGCCGTCCAGGGCCTCGCGGCGCTGGCCGTGCACGAACCCGGCCGCAGCTTCGACGAGGACATGGTCGCGATGACCGCGGCCGCGGGCGCCACCCGTTACGCCGAGCTGGCCCTCGCCGAGCGGCAGTCGTGGACGATGGCCGGCGTCTGCCAGGCCGGGGACGTCCTCGGCCTGATCGACGGCGATGTCGCGGTGATCGGCTCCGACCTCACCGGCACCGCGATGACGGTGCTCGACCGGATGCTGTCGGCGGGCGGGGAGATGGTGACCCTGGTCCTCGGCGCGAAGGCTCCCGACGGGCTCGCCGGGCGGCTGGAGGAGTACGTCCGCGAGCGTCATCTCGCCGTGGACACGGTCGTCTACGACGGGGGCCAGCACGCCGCGCCGCTGCTCATCGGCGTGGAGTGAGCGCGCGGTCCCGGTGTGCGCGCGTCCGGGGTGAGCGTCGGGGCCCGCGCGAGCGTGCGGGCCGGCGGGAGCGCGCCGGGCGGGTCGGCCGGCCGCGATTGTCACAGGCGTGGTGTGCAATAGAGGCGTGGCAGCGCTCGACGAACCTCTCAAGAAAATCCTCGGTGGCACCACCGCAAAGGTGCTGGCCGAGCATCTCGACCTGCATACGGTCGGCGACCTGTTGCACCACTACCCGCGCCGTTACGCCGAGCGCGGCGAACTGACCCGCCTCTCGGACCTCCCGCTGGACGAACACGTCACGGTCGTCGCCCAGGTCGCGGACTCCCGGGTGCTGAAGTTCAACGGCGGCCGGGGACAGCGCCTGGAGGTGACGCTCACCGACGGCAGCGGCCGCCTCCGGCTGGTCTTCTTCGGCAAGGGCATCCACAAGCCGCACAAGGATCTGCTGCCCGGACGCCGGGCGATGTTCGCCGGCAAGGTCTCGGTCTTCCACCACAAACTCCAGCTCGCCCACCCCGATTACGAGCTCCTCGACGGCGACGCCGAGGGCGGGGCGGATGCGGTGAGCGCCTTCGCCGGCCAGCTCCTGCCCATCTATCCGGCCTGCCAGCAGATGGCGTCCTGGAAGATCTCCAAGGCGGTCGACGCGGTGCTGCCCAGCGCGCGCGACGCCGTCGATCCACTGCCCGGGGCGCTCCGGGACGGCCGGGAGCTGGTCCCGCTCACCGAGGCGCTGCTCAAGATCCACCGCCCGGCGAGCAAGGCCGATATCGCCGCCGCGCGGGACCGGCTGAAGTGGGACGAGGCGTTCGTCCTGCAGGTCGCGCTCGCCCGGCGCCGCCTCGCCGAGACCCAACTCCCCGCGGTGGCAAGGACGTCGACCACCGGCGGCATCCTCGACGCCTTCGACGCGAAGCTGCCCTTCACGCTCACCGACGGCCAGCTGAAGGTCAGCCGGGAGATCTTCGACGACCTGGCGACCGAACACCCCATGCACCGTCTCCTCCAGGGCGAGGTGGGCTCCGGCAAGGCCCAGCCGCTGGATGCGCTGGTGCTGACGCCGCGCGGCTTTAGTCCCATGGGGGAGATGGCCGTCGGCACCGAAGTGGTGGTGCCCGGCGGCGAGCTCGCCGTGGTGGACGGCGTCTTCCCGCAGGGCGAGCGCGAGGTGTGGCGGCTGGTGCTCTCGGACGGCAGCGCCGTCGAGTGCGACGACGAGCATCTGTGGATCGTCGGGGAGGGCGATGCCGAGGAGAAGGTGCTGACCACCCGCGAGCTGCGCCGGGACCTGAACGACCCCGGCGGCCGCCCCCGGTGGTCGATCGCGGCCGCCGTGCCGGTGGACCTCGACGACGGCGGGGACCGGCCGCTCGATCCGTATCTGCTGGGCCGGGAGCTGGCCGCGGACCGGGGCCCCGCGGCCCGGGTGCCGGGTGCCTACCGCAACGCGCCGCTCAAGGACCGGCTGGCCGTGCTGCGGGGCCTGCTGGAGACCGGGAGCGGGCATGCCGGGAGCGGGCCCGCCGGAGCCCCCGCGGTGTTCCGTGCCGCGCACCGCCCGCTGGCCGACGACCTCGCATGGCTGGTGCGCTCGCTGGGCGGACGGGCCCGGCTGAGCGCCGTGGGGGAGGGGCCGTACGACGTCGACGTGGCGCTGCCGGAGGAGGGCGGGGCAGGCTTCCGGCGCACGATCCACGCCATCGAGTACGTCGGCAGCAAGCCCGTCCAGTGCATCAGCGTCCGGCACCCCTGCCACGCCTATGTGACCGACCACTTCACCGTCACCCACAACACCATGGTCGCGCTGCGCGCCATGCTCGGCGTGGTCGACAGCGGCGGCCAGGCCGCGATGCTGGCGCCGACCGAGGTCCTGGCCCAGCAGCACCACCGCTCGATCACCGAGATGATGGGGGAGCTGGCCGAGGGCGGGATGCTCGGCGGCGCGGAGCAGGGCACCAAGGTGGTGCTGCTGACCGGCTCCATGGGCGCCGCCGCCCGCCGTCAGGCGCTGCTCGATCTGGTCACCGGCGAGGCCGGGATCGTCGTCGGCACCCACGCCCTGATCGAGGACAAGGTGCAGTTCCACGACCTTGGCCTGGTCGTCGTCGACGAACAGCACCGCTTCGGCGTCGAGCAGCGGGACGCGCTGCGCGGCAAGGGCAAGCAGACGCCGCATCTCCTGGTCATGACGGCGACCCCCATTCCGCGCACGGTAGCCATGACCGTCTTCGGCGATCTGGAGACCTCGGTCCTGGACCAACTCCCCGCCGGACGCTCGCCGATCGCCACCCATGTGGTGCCCGCCAAGGACAAGCCGCACTTCCTCGCGCGCGCCTGGGAGCGGGTCCGCGAAGAGGTGGCGGCCGGACACCAGGGCTATGTGGTGTGTCCCCGGATCGGCGACGAGGAGGACGCGCCCAAGGGGGCGAAGAAGGCGGCCGGTTCCAAGGGGGCCGCGGACCAGGCGGGTTCACCGGAGGACGCGGAGGAGAAGCGGCCCCCGCTCGCGGTGCTCGACATCGCCGGGCAGCTCGCCGAGGGACCGCTCGCCGGGCTGCGGGTGGCGGTCCTCCACGGCCGGATGGCGCCGGACGACAAGGACGACGTGATGCGCCGGTTCGCCGCCGGTGAGCTGGATGTGCTGGTGGCGACGACCGTCATCGAGGTCGGGGTGAACGTCCCGAACGCCACCGCCATGGTGATCATGGACGCCGACCGTTTCGGCGTCTCCCAGCTGCACCAGCTCCGCGGCCGGGTCGGCCGTGGCGCGGCGCCCGGACTGTGCCTGCTGGTCAGCGAGATGCCCGAGGCCAGCCCGGCCCGCGCCCGGCTCGCCGCGGTGGCCGCCACCCTCGACGGCTTCGAACTCTCCCGTATCGACCTGGAACAGCGGCGCGAGGGCGATGTCCTGGGTCAGGCGCAGTCCGGCGTCCGCTCGTCGCTGCGGATGCTCGCGGTCATCGAGGACGAGGAGGTGATCGCGGCCGCCCGCGAGGAGGCCACCGCGCTGGTCACCGCCGATCCCGAGCTGACCGGCTATCCGGAGCTGCGGATCGCCCTGTCCGCCCTGCTGGACGAGGACCGGGAGCAGTATCTGGACAAGGGGTGAGCGGGGGCGGGGCGCAAAGCCGCCCGCCATGGGTCGTCTCGCCCGCCACCACGTGAGATCGATCACCACCGGGTACGCCTCCCGGTAGCCCCGGCCGGACGCCGGGCCCCGGCCGACGGAATATCGTGGAGGCGGAGCCCGCCCGGCTCCTCCTCACCGACCACGCGCAACGTTAGGACGGGCCCATGACCCGCGTGATCGCCGGTACGGCCGGCGGCCGCCGCCTGGCCGTACCCCCGGGAAACGGCACCCGCCCGACCTCCGACCGTGCGCGCGAGGGCATGTTCTCCACCTGGGAATCCCTCGACGGGCCGCTCGGCGGTGCCCGGGTCCTCGATCTGTACGGCGGCTCCGGCGCGGTCGGCCTGGAAGCGCTCTCCCGCGGCGCCGCACACGTCCTGCTGGTCGAGGCCGATGCCCGCGCCGTGCGCACCATCCGGGACAACGTCCGTGCGGTCGGCCTCCCGGGCGCCGAGGTCCGGGCCGGCAAGGCCGAGCAGACCGCCGCCGCACCGTCCCCGGGCGAGCCGTACGACATCCTCTTCCTGGACCCGCCCTATGTGGTGACCGACGCGGAGCTGTGCGAGATCCTGCTCACACTCCGTGGTCAGGGGTGGCTTGCCGACGACGCACTCGTCACCGTGGAACGCAGTACCCGAGGCGGCGCGTTCCCGTGGCCGGACGGTTTTGCAGCGATCAAGGCCCGTCGTTACGGCGAGGGGACGCTTTGGTACGGTCGCGCCGCTTCGACGTCCGCCGAATCGGCGTCAGTAAGCGTGTCATGACCGGATCGGAGAGCGAGGAACCCGAGTTGCGCCGCGCCGTCTGTCCGGGGTCATTCGACCCCATCACCAACGGGCACCTGGACATCATCGCCCGTGCCTCCAAGCTGTACGACGTCGTCCACGTCGCCGTGATGATCAACCAGTCCAAGCAGGGGCTGTTCACGGTCGACGAGCGGATCGACCTGATCCGCCGGGCCACCGCCGAGTACGGCAACGTGGAGGTCGAGTCCTTCCACGGTCTGCTGGTCGACTTCTGCAAGCAGCGCGACATCCCCGCGATCGTCAAGGGGCTGCGCGCCGTCAGCGACTTCGACTACGAGCTGCAGATGGCCCAGATGAACAACGGCCTGTCGGGAGTGGAGACGCTGTTCGTCCCCACCAACCCCACCTACAGCTTCCTCTCCTCCAGCCTCGTCAAGGAGGTTGCCGCCTGGGGCGGTGATGTCTCCCATCTGGTGCCGCCGTTCGTCCTGGAGGCTCTGACCGAGCGCCTGCGGAACAAGGGCTGACACCCGCCGGGCGCACCGGCCCGGCGCCTGGCTGACGGGGCGTCAGCCGGTGTCGGGGAAAGGGGCCGTGGACGTACAGTCGTCCCGTCCCGTCGTTCCAACCCCTTCAGAGAGTGGCGAGTCCAAGGTGGACGTGCAGAAGAAGCTCGACGACATCGTCGCGACCGTCGGCGGTGCCCGGTCCATGCCCATGTCGGCCTCGTGCGTGGTCAACCGCGCCGAGCTGCTCGCCATGCTGGAGGAGGTGCGGGCGGCGCTCCCGGGCTCCCTCGCGCAGGCGCAGGAGCTGCTGGGCGGGCGGGAGCAGATGGTCGAGCAGGCGCGGGCCGAGGCGGAGCGGATCATCGAGACCGCGCACGCCCAGCGCGGCTCGCTGATCTCCGACACCGAGGTCGCCCGGCAGTCCCAGGACGAGGCGGACCGGATCCTCGCGGAGGCCCGCCGGGAGGCGGAGGAGATCCGCGCCGAGGCCGACGACTACGTCGACAGCAAGCTCGCCAACTTCGAGGTCGTGCTGACCAAGACCATCGGCTCCGTCGACCGCGGCCGCGAGAAGCTGCTCGGCCGCGACCCCGGGCAGGGCGGGCAGGAGTTCCCGGACGAGGACGGCACCCAGCCCCCGGAGCGCAGCGCCGATCCGGAGACCCTGCGGCAGCGCGCCGACGCCTATGTGGACGCCAAGTTCGGGGCGTTCCAGGCCGTACTCACCAAGACGCTGGAGGCGGTCGGCCGGGGCCGCGACAAGCTCCAGGGCGCCCGTGCGATCGATGAGCTGGGCCTCCACCTGGCCACGCAGGGCGACCCGCAGGCCGGGCACCAGGCCGACGCCGACTATCTCGCCGGCCTGGCGGGCATCGGCGCCGAGCAGCAGCAGCCGCCCCAGGCGCCCCCGATGCCCCAGATGCCTCCCATGCCCGAGGCGCAACCCCAGCCCCAGGTGCAGGAGCACCAGCAGCCCCTCCAGCCCCAGCAGCAGGGCTACTACACCGACCCCGGGGTCTACCAGCAGCAGGACGTCTACGGCTATCAGCAGCCGCAGGAGGTCCCGTACGCCCAGCACCAGGACCCCTACGGCTACGACTGGCAGCAGGCACAGCAGCAGGGCTACGACCCGAACGCCTACCTCCAGCAGCAGGTGCCCCCGCAGCCCCAGCAGCCCCCGCACGGCCACCCCGCGCAGCCCGGTGCTCTGGACGAGACCAGCCTCTTCGACACCAGCATGATCGACCTGGACCAGCTCAGGGCGTACGAAGAGGGGCGCCAGTAGGCGGCCCCGCCCGCGGCCCGGGAGGGGACCGGGAGCGGATTGGGCCTATCGGGGCCCGTCCAGTATCCTGGCTCTTCGGTCGCGCGTATCTCCGCGATCTCTGCTGCCCGGATCCTGTCCAGCAGGAATACGGACGGCACGGAAAACCCACAGAAAGCAGGAAGCCATCAACGCCCGCCTCGACCACCGTTCCCCTCTCGTGTTCGACACACGCGAGCTGGGCCGGCGTCCCGGTGCGCTCAAGAGGGTCTCCCGCTCCGTCGAGGCCCCCCGGGACCTCGGCAATGAGGTCATCGGCGTACCCCAGGGCGCACCGATCGAGCTCGACCTCCGCCTGGAATCGGTCATGGACGGGGTGCTTGTCACAGGCACCGGCCGTGCAACCGTGAAGGGGGAGTGCGTAAGGTGTCTGGAGCCGCTGGAGCGAGAGCTCGACGCGGACTTCCAGGAGATGTTCGCCTACCCCGACGCCGACGCCAGGGTCCATGAGGACGCCGGCGACGACGCCGAGGACGAGGAGGACACCCTCTTCCTCGAGGACGACCTGTTCGACCTCGAACCCGTGCTGCGTGACGCGGTGGTGCTTGCACTGCCGATGCAGCCGGTGTGCCAGGACGACTGCCCCGGCCTGTGCTCCGATTGCGGAGTGCGGCTGGCGGACGACCCGGACCACCACCACGACGCCGTCGACATCCGTTGGGCGGCACTGCAGGGACTCGCCGGGACCGTCAAGGACGGCGAGAAGGACAACATGGGCGGCGCCGAAGCGGGCGTCGACGAGAAGCAGGAGAAGTAGCCGTGGCTGTTCCGAAGCGGAAGATGTCGCGCAGCAACACGCGCCACCGCCGGTCGCAGTGGAAGGCTGCGGTCCCCACCCTGGTGGCGTGCGAGCGCTGCCACGAGCCGAAGCAGCAGCACATCGCGTGCCCGAGCTGCGGCACCTACAACAAGCGCCAGGTCCTCGAGGTCTGAGCGGCTGGTGACAGGCTTCATGTCAGACGCCAATTCGACTTCCCGCAAACGCGGGGATGACCCGACTCCGGCGGACACGGCCTCGTCTCACACGCTTCTGGAAGGGCGGCTCGGGTACAAGCTCGAGTCCGCCCTTCTGGTGCGTGCGCTGACGCACCGCTCGTACGCATACGAGAACGGCGGTCTGCCCACCAACGAACGGCTCGAATTCCTCGGGGATTCGGTGCTCGGCCTGGTGGTCACGGACACGCTGTACCGCATCCACCCCGATCTGCCCGAGGGCCAGCTGGCCAAGCTCCGGGCCGCGGTGGTCAACTCGCGTGCACTCGCCGAGGTGGGCCGCGGCCTCGACCTCGGCGCCTTCATCCGCCTCGGACGGGGCGAAGAGGGCACGGGCGGCCGGGACAAGGCATCCATCCTCGCCGACACCCTGGAAGCGGTGATCGGCGCGGTCTACCTCGACCAGGGCCTCGACGCGGCCGGCGAGCTGGTACACCGGCTCTTCGACCCGCTCATCGAGAAGTCCTCCAGCCTGGGCGCGGGCCTCGACTGGAAGACCAGCCTCCAGGAGCTCACCGCGACCGAAGGCCTCGGGGTTCCGGAGTACCTGGTCACGGAGACCGGACCGGACCACGAGAAGACCTTTACTGCTGCCGCCCGCGTCGGTGGTGTCTCGTACGGCACCGGCACCGGCCGCAGCAAGAAGGAAGCCGAGCAGCAGGCGGCCGAATCCGCATGGCGCGAGATCCGCGCCGCGGCGGACGAGGCGGCCAAGGCAGCCGAGGCGGCCAAGGCGGCAGAGCCCGCCGAGACCGTCCCGGAGGACACCGCCGGCTAGCCGTACGGCGCACGCCATTGCGGCGCGGTACCCCACCCCCGTTGCGCTTCGGCGCACCGGGGGTCCTTCTTGTCCCCGGCCCCGTGCGCCCGGTGCCGGGCGGGACGTTGGGCCCCGGAGGGGAGAGGTACGCTGCGGCTGTCGTCCCCCCGTTGTCCCGAGGAGTCCTGTGCCCGAGCTGCCCGAGGTCGAGGTCGTACGCCGCGGACTGGAGCGCTGGGTCAGCGGCCGCACGATCGACGAGGTCGAGGTGCGGCATCCGCGCGCGATCCGCCGGCACACGGCCGGTGCGGCCGACTTCGCGGCCCGGCTCATGGGTCTGCAACTCGGCGCGGCACGGCGGCGCGGCAAGTACCTCTGGCTCCCGGTGACCGGCGGGGGCCCGGCCGCACAGACCGCCGCCGAAGGCCTTCCCCCGATGGTCACGCCGTCCGTCACCCACGGCCTGGCGATCCTCGCCCACCTCGGGATGAGCGGCCAGTTGCTCGTCCAGCCGCAGGACGCCCCGGACGAGAAGCATCTGCGGATCCGGCTCCGCTTCGCCGACGACCTCGGCACCGAACTCCGCTTCGTCGACCAGCGCACCTTCGGCGGCCTCTCACTGCACGACACCGTCCCCGGCGACGCGGACCACCTGCCCGACGCCATCGCCCATATCGCCCGCGACCCGCTCGACGCGGCCTTCGACGACGCCGCCTTCCACGACGCGCTGCGCCGCCGCCGGACCACCGTCAAACGGGCGTTGCTCGACCAGACGCTGATCAGCGGCGTGGGCAACATCTACGCGGACGAGGCGCTGTGGCGCAGCAAGCTCCACTACGAACGGCCGACCGCCACCTTCACCCGCCCGCGCACCGCCGAACTGCTCGGCCACGTACGGGAGGTGATGGATGCCGCGCTCGCCGTCGGCGGCACCAGCTTCGACAGTCTCTATGTCAACGTCAACGGGGAGTCCGGCTACTTCGAGCGCTCCCTGGACGCCTACGGCCGCGAGGACGAACCCTGCCGCCGCTGCGGTACCCCGATCCGCCGCCGTCCCTGGATGAACCGCTCCAGCTACTTCTGCCCCCGCTGCCAGCGGCCGCCGCGCGGCTGAACCCGGCAGACCGGCGCGGTCGCCGGATCAGCCCGCGGGGTGCCGGGCGTCATAGCGCTCCCGGGCCTGGAGCACCTGCGGCATCCGGTCCTCCACCAGGGCGATCAACAGCTGCAGTTGCCGGGCGACCTGGTGGCCCAGCGGTGTCAGCGCGTAATCCACCCGGGGCGGGTTGGTCTGCTGCGCCTCGCGGTGGACGAGCCCGTCCCGCTCCAGTGCGTGCAGGGTCTGGGCCAGCATCTTTTCGCTCACCCCTTGCACCCGGCGGCGCAGTTCGTTGAACCGGAAGGTGCCGTCGAGCAGCGCGCCCAGCGTCAGGCTGCCCCATCGGTCGGTGACGTGTTTGAGCGCGTCACGGGAGGGACAGTCGCGCGCGAACACGTCATAGGCCAGATCGTCCGCACAGTCGGTGGGAGGCTCCTCGGCCGTCTCGGCAGGGTTCTCGGTCGCCATACCGACACCATACCCTCGCACAGCGCTAACCAAAGGATTGCGCTTTCTAAAAGTTAGTGCTTATCTTCTCCCATCACACCCCGACGTCCCCGGGCGCCGACCGTCCCGGGGTGCCGTTGACCCTGAGGAGGAACCGCCGTGACCAGCTCCGTCCTGCCCGCCCCCGTCGTCTCCATCGCCTATCACTCCGGCTTCGGCCACACCGCCGTACTGGCCGAGGCCGTCCACGCGGCTGCCGCCGGGGCAGGGGCCACCGTCCACCTGATCAAGGTCGACGAGATCACCGAGGCCCAGTGGGATCAGCTCGACGCCTCCGACGCGATCGTCTTCGGTTCGCCGACCTACATGGGGACGGCCTCCGGGGCGTTCCACACCTTCGCCGAGGCGACCGCCAAGCGCTGGGCGACCCGTGCCTGGCAGGACAAGCTCGCGGCCGGCTTCACCAACTCCGCCTCCAAGAGCGGGGACAAGCTGCACACCCTGCAGTTCTTCACGGTGCTCGCCGCCCAGCACGGCATGAGCTGGGTCAGCCTCAACCTGCTCCCCGGCTGGAACTCCTCCACCGCCTCGGAGAACGACCTCAACCGGCTCGGCTTCTTCCTGGGGGCCGGCGCCCAGTCCGACAACGACCAGGGCGCGGAGGCGGTCCACAAGGCCGATATCGCCACCGCCGAACACCTCGGACGCCGTATCGCCGAGCAGGCCCGCATCTTCGCTGCGGGCCGCGCCGCCGTCGCCGCCTGACCGGCGGGTGCGGGGGATGCCGGCCCCGCGCCCCCGGTGCGCGAGACGCCCGCGAGGTCAGCAAGCCCCACAGCTCCCCCGCATGCGAGAAGCCCGCGCCGCCCCCTGACAGGTCACGGGGCGGCGCGGGCTTCTCATGCCTCTGGGGTCCTCACCCCGGCGGGGAACCGTCCGGCTGCCTCAGAAGCCGAAGTCCTGCGTCCACCACGGGCCGCCCGGCCCGACATGGGCGCCGACGCCGAGGGTCTTGTAGTCGCAGTTGAGGATGTTGGCGCGGTGGCCGGGGCTGTGCATCCAGGAGTCCATCACGGCCTGGGCGGTGGCCTGTCCGCGGGCTATGTTCTCGCCGCCCAGGTCGTCGATGCCCGCGTCACGGGCGCGGTCCCAGGGCGTGTCCCCGTCCGGGTCGGTGTGGTCGAAGAAGCCGCGCCGGGCCATGTCGTCACTGAACTGCTGTGCGAGCCCGGCCAGTTCCTTGTCCGCCGTGACGGGGGAGCAGCCGGCCCGGGCGCGCTCCTGGTTGACCAGGGACAGGACCTGGGACTCGGCGGACGACTGGGTATCGGTGGCCTTCGACGGCGCCGCGCTGCGTTCGGGCGCTGCCGAGGACGACCGGCCGGCGGGCCCGGCGGGCCGGCGGGTCTCGGACTTCCCGGCGGGGGAGGTGGCCGCCCTGTGGGGAGAGGGCGACGTCGAGGGAGTGGTGGGGGAGGAGGGGCGCCCGGTGGCGGGGGCCGTGGCGCGGGCGCTGCCGCGGCTGGCCTGTTCCGTGGCACGGCCGGACGGGGTCGCCGACCCGCCGCCCAGCGGCTCGGTGGCCTCCGGCAGCGCACCAGCGCGTACCCGGTCCCCTTGGTCGCCGTTGGTTCCCCCGTCGAACTGGCCGTGGCCCGGGATCAGTCCGGAGGCGACCGCCACGGCTCCCATCGCCACCACCGCGGAGGCGCCGAGCAGTCCGGTGCGTACGGGGGCCCGCCCGCGGCGCGGGGCCCCGCGCCGTCCGCGGCGCAGGTCCGCGGCCGACGAGTCGGGGCGTCCTGCCGGCGATGCGTCAACAGGCCCCGCACCGGGGGCATCGGGGGCTGGGGGAGCAGAGCGTCGATGGCGGCCCATCCGCTGTCTTCCTTCCCCGGTGCAAGCACCGGCTCCACTGGTGCGGCTACCGCCGCAGAGCTTCCTGGGCGTCAAGATGGCTCACCCATAAGAGTGAGCCTCGCTTGTCGGGGGACTGTATGCCATGACGGAAGGGCAGAAGTGACTGCTGAGCAATTGGCCAGTTAACGTGCACACATGAACGAAGATGTCCGTGTGACCGCCTGGGTGCGTGGTCAGGTCCAAGGCGTCGGGTTCCGTTGGTTCACCCGGGCCAACGCCCTTCGCATCGGCGAACTCTCCGGATTTGCGGTCAATCTCGGTGACGGCCGTGTCCAGGTGGTCGCCGAGGGTCCGAAGGACCACTGCGACGCGCTGCTGGACTGGCTTCGCACCGGAGACACGCCCGGGCGGGTCGACGGAGTCACTGAGATATGGGACACGCCCCGCGGCGGTTACGACGGCTTCGAAATCCGCTGAGCGGGTCCGCCGAAACCGTCCGTACGGCCGTCACAGGTGATCTTGCGAAGGCGTCCTTGTTCGCAGCTCACAGGAGATAAGGCCTGGTGGTTGCCAATCCGGCCGACCCGTGCAAGGCTGCCGCTGTACGGATGATCTCCACGCCCCCGCGGGACCTTTCTGGGGAGTCGGCGCAGCGCCCTCGCGGCCGCGCACTCTCAGGTGCCCGAGGATACGGGGCGTGATCGTGTTGACCGTCAAACCGTTTGGTGAGACTCTGGAATCCCCGCGCACCTTAGCTGTTTGGCATTGAGTACACGCAGAGAATGACAAGCACCGCGGGTGCGAATCCCTCACGACCCACACCGCTTCGGTCGGTCACTCATTGTGGAGGACCATCCATCATGGCAAAGGCGCTTCTCGGTTACGTCGGCGGCTCCGACCCCCGAGTCCTCTCCGAGATGCGACGGCTTCAGCAGCGCGTCCAAGACCTTGAATCCGAACTTATTCGGATGCAGGCCGAAAACGACATGCTGTCCGCTGCCGCACGTCGCGACGACTCGATGCTCGACATCGACGTACCCCAGGCGGAGCCCGCGCTCACCTGACCCCGACCTCAGGGCCGGTAGGGCTGCTCGCCAGCCGCTTGAGGCACCGCTCTCTTCAAGATCTGCAAGGGACGCTTCGGCGTCCCTTCGTCGTTTCCGGCTCTTTCGATTTCCGGCCTATTCGGACCTTCCGGCCACTTCAGCCGTGCCGCCCCTCCCTTACCGCATGATGTGCCCTGCGCTTTCGGCAATGAAACCGAAAATGAACGGTGCGGTATACCCGGGGCCGTACGGGGCGGGTGATCGGCGCCGGAATGTTGGGGGTCGTCCCCCGATGGGCGGCCGGTAGAGTCCCACGGCGTGCATCTCAAGAGTCTGACCCTGCGAGGTTTCAAGTCCTTCGCCTCCGCCACGACGCTCCGGTTCGAACCGGGCATCACCTGCGTCGTGGGCCCGAACGGCTCCGGCAAGTCCAATGTGGTGGACGCGCTGTCCTGGGTCATGGGCGAGCAGGGAGCCAAGTCGCTGCGCGGCGGGAAGATGGAGGACGTCATCTTCGCCGGGACGACCGGGCGGCCGCCGCTCGGCCGTGCCGAGGTCTCGCTCACCATCGACAACGCCGACGGTGCGCTGCCGATCGAATACGCCGAAGTCACCCTGACCCGGATCATGTTCCGCAACGGCGGCAGCGAATACCAGATCAACGGCGACACCTGCCGGCTGCTGGACATCCAGGAATTGCTCTCCGATTCCGGTATCGGCCGGGAGATGCACGTCATCGTCGGACAGGGGCAGCTCGACTCCGTCCTGCATGCCGACCCGATGGGGCGCCGGGCCTTCATCGAGGAAGCGGCCGGTGTCCTCAAGCACCGCAAGCGCAAGGAAAAGGCGCTGCGGAAGCTGGACGCGATGAAGGCCAACCTCGCCCGCGTCCAGGATCTGACCGATGAGCTGCGGCGCCAGCTCAAGCCGCTGGGGCGGCAGGCCGCGGTCGCCCGGCGCGCCGCCGTCATCCAGGCCGACCTGCGGGACGCCCGGCTGCGGCTGCTCGCCGACGACCTCGTCACCCTGCGCCGGGCGCTGGCGGCCGAGATCGCGGACGAGGCGGCGCTCAAGGAGCGCAAGCAGGCCGCCGAGGACCGGCTGCGCACCGCCCAGCAGCGCGAGGCGGCGCTGGAGGCAGAGGTGCGCACCCTGACGCCGCGGGTGCAGCGCGCCCAGCAGACCTGGCATGAGCTCTCCCAGCTCGCGGAGCGGGTGCGCGGCACGATCTCGCTGGCCGAGGCCCGGGTCAAGAGCGCTTCGGCGGCCCCGCCGGAGGAGCGGCACGGGCGTGACCCCGAGGACATGGAGCGCGAGGCGGCCCGGATCCGTGAGCAGGAGGCGGAGTTGACGGCCGCGCTGGAGGCGGCGAGCCGGGCACTGGAGGACACCGTCGAACACCGTGCCGAACTGGAGCGGCAACTGGCGGACGAGGAGCGGCGGCTGCGGGACGCCGCCCGGGCCATCGCCGACCGCCGCGAGGGCCTGGCCCGGCTGAGCGGACAGGTCACCGCCGCCCGTGGCCGGGCCGCCTCGGCGCAGGCGGAGATCGGCCGGCTGGCCGAGGCCAGGGACGCCGCCCGGCGCCGGGCGGTCACCGCCCAGGAGGAGTACGAACAGCTCAAGGCCGAGGTCGACGGGCTGGACGCGGACGACCAGGAGATCGCCGAGCGGCACGAGGCGGCCCGCCACGACCTGGCGGAGGCGGAGTCCGCGCTGTCCGCCGCGCGGGAGGCGCTGGGCACGGCCGAGCGTGAACGGGCCGCGACCGCCGCACGGCATGACGCACTGGCGCTGGGGCTGCGCCGTAAGGACGGCACCGGCGCGCTGCTGGCCGCCGCAGGTCAGCTCACCGGCCTGCTCGGTCCGGCGGCGGAACTGCTGACCGTCGCCCCCGGTTTCGAGGTCCCGGTGGCGGCCGCGCTCGGCGTGGCCGCGGACGCCCTCGCCGTCACCGGCCCGGACACCGCCGCCGAGGCCATCCGGCTGCTGCGCACCCAGGACGCGGGGCGGGCGGCGATGGTGCTGGGGGGAAGCGGGAGCCGCCGGGGTGCGGGGCGGGTGCCTGCGCAGTCGGCGCGGGTTGCGGAGGACGGGGAGACGGCGGGGGGCGTGGAGACGGCGGGGGCCGTGGAGGCGGCGGAGGATGTGCCTGGTGCCGCTGGTGCCGCTGGTGCCGCTGGTGCCGCTGGTGCCGCTGGTGCCGCTGGTGCCCCTGGCGCCTCGGGTTCCCCGGATGCCCCGGATACCCCGGATACCCCGGATACCCCGGATGCCCCGGATGCCCCGGAGGCCACTGACGCACCCGAGACCGTTCGGGTGTCGGCGTGGAGTGGGGCCGGCCCGGCCGAGGGCGCCGTGGTGGATGCCCGTGGGAGCGAGGCCCGGAAACCTGGCGCATCCGGGTCCGCCGGGTCCTGGTCCCCCGGGCCCCGGTCCGGGCCCGTACCGGCGGTGGAACTGGTGCGGGGACCCGCGGAGTTGACGGCCGCCGTGGCCCGGCTGCTGCGGGACGTCGTGGTGGTCGGGACGCTGGAGGACGCCGAGGAGCTGGTGGCCGCGCGGCCGGAGCTGACGGCGGTGACCGGTGAGGGCGATCTGCTCGGGGCGCATTTCGCGCACGGCGGCTCCGCCGCTGCGCCGAGCCTGCTGGAGGTGCAGGCCTCCGTCGACGAGGCGGCCGCCGAGCTGGAGGAGTTGGCGGCGCGCTGTGCGGAGCTGGCACGGGCGCAGCGGGCCGCGGCGGAACGCCGTACGGAGTGTGCCGCGCTGGTGGAGGAGCTGGCCGGGCGGTGGCGGGCGGCGGACCGGGAGAAGTCGAAGGTCGCCGGGGACCTCGGCCGGCTCGGCGGGCAGGCACGGGCGGCCGCGGGGGAGGCCGAGCGGGCCGACGCGGCGGCCGCCAAGGCCGAGGAGGCGCTGGCGCGGGCCACCGAGGAGGCCGAGGAGCTGGCCGAGCGCCTTGCGGTGGCCGAGGAGGAGCCGGGCGTCGGCGACGAGGAGCCCGATACCTCCGCGCGGGACCGGCTGGCCGCCGACGGTGCCAATGCGCGGCAGACCGAGATGGAGGCCCGGCTCCAGGCGCGGACGCACGAGGAGCGGGTCAAGGCGCTGGCCGGGCGGGCCGATGCGCTGGACCGGGGGGCGCGCGCCGAACGCGAGGCGCGGCTGCGGGCCGAGCGGCGGCGCGCCCGGCTGCGGCACGAGGCGCAGGTGGCCGGGGCGGTCGCCGCCGGTGCCCGGCAGTTGCTGGCCCATGTCGAGGTGTCGGCCGTACGGGCCGAGGAGGAGCGGGGCGCGGCGGAGCGGGACAGGGCCGAGCGGGAGCAGGCGCTGGTGGCCGAGCGCGACCAGGGCCGGGAACTGAAGTCCGAGCTGGACAAGCTGACGGACTCGATGCACCGCGGCGAGGTGCTGGGCGCGGAGAAGCGGCTGCGGATCGAGCAGCTGGAGACCAAGGCGCTGGAGGAGCTGGGGGTGGAGCCGGCCGGGCTGATGTCCGAGTACGGCCCCGAGCAGCCGGTCCCGCCGTCGCCGGCCGCCGAGGGCGAGGTGCTTCCGGAGGATCCGGAGCATCCGCGCCACCAGCCGGTGCCCTATGTACGGGCCGAGCAGGAAAAGCGGCTCAAGGCGGCCGAGCGGGCGTATCAGCAGCTCGGGAAGGTGAATCCGCTGGCATTGGAGGAGTTCGCCGCATTGGAGGAGCGGCACAAGTTCCTCAGCGAGCAGCTTGAAGACTTGAAGAAGACCCGCGCCGACCTGATGCAGGTGGTCAAGGAGGTCGACGAGCGGGTGGAACAGGTCTTCACCGAGGCCTACCAGGACACCGCACGCGAGTTCGAGGGCGTCTTCGCACGGCTCTTCCCGGGTGGCGAGGGGCGGTTGGTGCTGACCGATCCGGACGACATGCTGGCGACCGGGGTGGATGTGGAGGCGCGCCCGCCGGGGAAGAAGGTCAAGCGGCTGTCGCTGCTGTCCGGTGGTGAGCGGTCGTTGACCGCGGTGGCGCTGCTGGTGTCGATCTTCAAGGCGCGGCCCAGCCCGTTCTATGTGATGGACGAGGTGGAGGCCGCCCTGGACGACACCAATCTGCAGCGGCTGATCGGGATCATGGAGGAGCTGCAGGAGAGTTCCCAGCTGATCGTGATCACCCATCAGAAACGGACGATGGAGGTCGCGGACGCCCTTTACGGGGTATCGATGCAGGGGGACGGCGTCACCAAGGTCATCAGCCAGCGGCTGCACTGAGCGCGGGAGCGGCACAGCGGGCCCGCGTCGGTCAGGGGTGATATCGCCCGGAATCGGCGTCCGTCCCGGCCCTCCTCGGGGCCGCCTTTGATTGCCCGGAGTGTCCGACACTGCATCAGTTCAGAACTTGAACGAACTGCCTCTCGCGTGACCGAGAAACAAATTCATCTCGGCCTATTGACTTCGAAACTTGAAGGCATAGTCTCTGCAACGTCGCTTTTACCTTCAAGTGGTGGGTGCCCCCAACCTATGCACCACTTGTAGGGCCAGCCCCCTAACCCGGCAGCGCAGCCGGGCCACTGGAGTTCACGTTGACCAGCACCGCGCAGCCGACGGGTTCGGAAGGCCGCAAAGCCCATCCCGAACATCTCGGCCATGTCATCTTCATCACCGCGGCTGCCGCGATGGGCGGCTTTCTCTTCGGCTATGACAGCTCTGTCATCAATGGTGCCGTCGAGGCGATCCGTGGCCGTTATGAGGTCGGTTCCGCCGTACTCGCCCAGGTGATCGCCATCGCGCTGATCGGCTGTGCCATCGGCGCCGCCACCGCGGGCCGGATCGCGGACCGTATCGGCCGTATCCGCGTGATGCAGATCGCCTCGGTGCTGTTCACCATCAGCGCCGTCGGCTCGGCTCTCCCGTTCGCCCTCTGGGACCTCGCCTTCTGGCGGATCATCGGCGGCTTCGCCATCGGTATGGCCTCGGTCATCGGCCCGGCCTATATCGCCGAGGTCTCGCCGTCCGCCTACCGCGGCCGTCTCGGCTCGTTCCAGCAGGCCGCGATCGTCATCGGCATCGCCATCTCCCAGCTCGTCAACTGGGGCATCCTCAACCTCGCCGACGGCAAGCAGCGCGGCGTCATCGCCGGCCTGGAGGCCTGGCAGTGGATGCTCGGTGTGATGGTCATCCCGGCCGTGCTCTACGGTCTGCTCTCCTTCGCGATCCCCGAGTCGCCGCGGTACCTGATCTCCGTCGACAAGGTCTCCAAGGCCAAGGAGGTGCTTGCCGAGGTCGAGGGCAAGACCGTGGACCTCGACAAGCGGGTCGCGGAGATCAAGGACGCGATGCGCCGCGAGCACAAGGCGTCGTTCAAGGACCTGCTCGGCAGCAAGTTCGGCTTCCTGCCGATCGTCTGGGTCGGCATCGGACTGTCGGTCTTCCAGCAGCTGGTCGGCATCAACGTCGCGTTCTACTACTCCTCGGCGCTGTGGCAGTCCGTCGGCATCGACCCGAGTGCGTCGTTCTTCTACAGCTTCACGACGTCGATCATCAACATCATCGGCACCGTGATCGCGATGATCTTCGTCGACCGGATCGGCCGCCGCCCGCTGGCGCTGGTCGGCTCGGCCGGTATGGCCATCGCGCTCGGCCTGGAGGCCTGGGCCTTCTCCGCCAAGACCGCGGCCGGCACCCTGCCGGCCACCGAAGGCACCGTGGCCCTGATCGCCGCCCATGTCTTCGTGCTCTTCTTCGCCCTCTCCTGGGGCGTCGTGGTCTGGGTCTTCCTCGGCGAGATGTTCCCGAACAAGATCCGCGCCGCCGCGCTGGGCGTCGCCGCCTCCGCGCAGTGGATCGCCAACTGGGCCATCACGGCCAGCTTCCCGAGCCTTTCGGACTGGAACCTCTCGGGTACGTACGTCATCTACGCGGTCTTCGCTCTGCTCTCGATCCCCTTCGTGCTGAAGTACGTCAAGGAGACCAAGGGCAAGGCGTTGGAGGAGATGGGCTAACCCCCCGCCAGTCCTTCTCCTCAGTACTGGGTACTGCCCCGGGTCAACAGGGACCCCGGGCAGTACCCGTCTTTTGTGCCGGGGCGCTGCTTCGTCGTACCGGTGCGCCGCGGCGCCTCAGGCGCCGTCGCCGGCCCGGGGCGCGCCGCCCGCCGCACGGAACGCCCGCCGGTACGCGGACGGCGTGGTGTGCAGCGCGCGCTGGAAGCGCCGGCGGAAGTTGACCGCCGACGACAGGCCGACGCGCAGCGCGACCGCCTCGACGGGCAGATCGCTCTCCTCCAACAGGGCCCGGGCGGCGGCGAGACGACGGTCCAGCAGCCACTGGCCGGGGCTGGTGCCGAGCTGGTCGGCGAACCGCCGGGCGAGGGTGCGCGGGGAGATCCGCAGCCGCCCGGCCATGTCCTCGACGGAAACCGGCTCGGCCAGCCGGCCGGCCACCCACTCCAGCAGCGGGGCGAGCGAGTGCCGCATGCCGGGGGAGGGGTCGGGATTCTCCCCCGGGGGCGGTGCGGCGTACTGGGTCTGGCCTCCTTCACGGTGCGGCGGCATGACCATGTGCCGGGCGATCCGTGCGGCATGGGCCGCGCCGTGGTCGCGGCGTACGAGATGCAGACAGAGGTCCACACCGGCCGCCGCTCCCGCGCTGGTCGCCAGGTCGCCGTGATCGATGTACAGCACCGCGGGGTCCACCTCGATGCGGGGGAAGCGCTCCGTGAGGGTGGCCGCCAGATTCCAGTGGGTGGTCGCCCGGCGGCCGTCCAGCAGCCCGGTCTGCGCCAGCGCGAAGGCACCGGAACAGATGCTGACCAGCCGGGCGCCCCGCGCATGCGCGTACCGCAGCGCCGTGCGGGTGGCGGGCGCGAGCGGTTCCCCGGCCGGGGTCCAGCCGGGGATGACGATGGTGTCCGCGGTCTCCAGCGCCGACAGGCCGCGGGTCACCAGCATGTCGTAGCCCGCCGTCGTCGGTACGGGCCCGGGCCGTGGCGTACACACCCCGAAGTCGTAGCGGGCGGGCAGCCCGGGGCGCCGGGTGCCGAAGACCTCGGCGGCACAGCCGAGTTCGAAGACCGGCTGGGGCGGGCGCACCAGCGCCACCACGCGGTGCACGGGGTCCTGCTGCGGGTCGTGCCGCGTCGGTGCTGCCATGGCAGGAAAGTACCTCAGGACGTCATTTCTGACACTGGGGGAGCGCCTTCCGTCCGGCGAGAGTGGGGGACATGAGCGAGACGGAGACGACCGCGTACGCGGCTACGGGCCCGGCGGCGGACGGGCAAGGGGCGGGACAGGGACCGGGCGCAGGGGCAGTGGGCGGGACCCCGGGCTACGTGTGGACGTCGGTGGACGATGCCCCGGTCAGGGAGCTGTTCCCCGGCATCCGGATCAGGCCGTTGTGGACCGGCGACGACGGGGCGAAGGCCCAGGTGCTGGAGATGGATCCGGGCAGCCGCTGGGAGGGCATCGATGTGCACGCACCCGGGCCCGAGGAGGTCTTCGTGGTCTCGGGCACCTTCCACGACGGCGACCGCGACCACCCGGCCGGGTCCTTCCTCCATGCGCCGGCCGGCTCCTGGCACGTACCGCAGTCGGCGGCCGGCTGCACCCTCTTCGTCTTCTATCCGGAAGGCTGAACCCGCCCCCGGCCGTCAGTCCTTGAGGCGCGGCAGCACCTCCTCGGCGAACAGATGCAGCGAGCGCCACCCCTCGTCGACGGGCATCCCGCCGCACAGCGGATGCAGGATCAGCGAGCCCCGGTCGCCCGTCTGCCGGGCCAGCCGCAGGCACTCGTCCGGGGTGACGATGCGGTAGACCCCCTCCTCGCGCAGCGCCGCGACGTCCCGGGCCGACGAGTGCACCGCGGAGCGGCTGCCGGCCGGCTGCCAGGAGGCGTACATCCTGGCCTCGTGCAGCAGATGGCCCCCGTGGACGGCCCAGGTGCGGTCCGGGTCCTCGGAGAGGTGGAGGAGCGAGGTGTGTGCGGGCGGCTGCATCACCCAGCCTTCGGTGCCGTAGGCGGTGCGCTGCTCGTGGTAATAGGCCTCCAGTTCCGGGAGGTGGGCACTGGGGAAGAGGGGGAGCCCCAAGCGGGCCGCGCGCCGGGCGGCGGCCCGGGAGCTGCCGCCGATCAGCAGCAGGGGGTGCGGCCGGGTGTACGGGCGGGGGGTGACCTGCACCGTGCGTCCCCGGTAGGTGAACGGTTCACCGGTCCAGGCGGACAGCACGGTCTCCAGCACCTCGTCCTGGAGCGCGCCACGGCCCTGCCAGTCCTTCCCGTGCGCCGCATACTCCTCGGGCCGGTAGCCGAGGCCGGCGACGGTGACCAGCCGGCCGCCACTGAGGAGGTCGAGCGAGGTGAGGTCTTCGGCCAGCCGCAGCGGGTCGTGCAGCGGGGTGATCAGCGCGGAGACGGTGACGCCGATGCGGCGGGTGGCGCCGAAGACGGCGCCCGCGAAGGTGAGCGGGGAGGGCATCCAGCCGTTGGTGGTGGCGTGGTGCTCCTCGGTCTGGACCATGGTCAGACCGCGGTCGTCGGCGAACGCGGCCATCTCGACGGCGGCCCGGTAGCGGGCCAGCAGCGCGTCGGGTGTGGGAGCGGGGTCGACGAGGTTGATGCGCAGGACCGTGACAGGCAGGTCGGGCAGGGCAGACATGGCAAACGTCCCCTTCGCCAAGGTGGTTGGCGAAGGGGACGCTAGCTGACGTTACGTCAGATCACTAGGGGGCGGTTCCGGTCCGCGGCGCGGCGGCCGGGTCAGCCCACCTCGACCGGCTGCCGGGCCCCGGCCGCGTCGCCGGCCCCGGCCGCAGGGACGGACTCCCGGGGCGTCGGCAGTACGGCGAAGACGAGCGCGGCGATCGCGATCGTGGCCGCCCAGCCCAGGCCGTTCTCGCCGATCCAGGTGGTGGCCAGCGGGCCGGTGAACCACTGGACCTTGGTGAAGCACAGCCCCGCGCCGAGCGCGACCGCCCAGGCCGTCATGGCCTGCCAGCAGAAGCCGCCGGTGTACCAGTAGCGGCTGGTGCGGCCGGTGTTCATCAGGCTGTCGGCGTCATAGCGCACCGCCAGCTTGCGCCGCCGGGCCATGTCGACGCCGTAGACGCCGATCCAGGCGGAGAAGGAGACCGCGAGCAGCGTCAGGAAGGCGATGAACTGGCCGATGAAGTCCTTGGCCACCAGCATCATGAACAGGCCGCCGACCAGGCTGATGACGGCATTGATGCTGACCGCGAGGGCGCGCGGCAGCTTGACGCCCATGGTCTGGGCGGTGAAGCCCGCGGAGTACATCGACAGGCTGTTGATCAGCACCATGCCGACCAGCGCGGTGACCAGGTAGGGCACCGCGAGCCAGGACGGCAGGATGGTGCCGAGGAACGACATCGGGTCGGTGTTCTGGCCGGCCAGCTTCGGGTTGGAGACGGCCATCACGCCGCCCATCAGCACCATCGGCAGCAGCACCAGGGCCGCGCCGGAGACGGTGGTGCCGACGATCTTCTTGCCGGACGTGGAGTGCGGGAGGTAGCGCGCGAAGTCGGGACCGGTGGGCACCCAGCTGATCCCGCCGGCCGCGATGGTGCCGATGCCCGCGATCACCATGGCGGTGGTGCCGGCCTTCTTGGCGAAGATGGCGTCCCAGTTCATCGTGGCGACCAGGTAGACCAGCACCATGATGCTGAACAGGCCGAACAGGTACGTCGAGTACTTGTTGCAGACGTTGAGCGCCTTGCGGCCCAGGCCGCTCACCAGGTAGGTGACCGCCACGAACGCGAGCAGGGTGACGACGACGAGGGCGTTGCTGGTCTGGATCCCCAGCAGCAGACGCAGCACGGTCAGCACCGCGTAGGCGCCGGTGACCGCGTTGATCGTCTCCCAGCCGAAGCGGGCGACCCACAGGATCGCGCCGGGGAAGTAGTTGCCGCGGACGCCGAACGCGGCCCGGGAGAGCATCGCGCCCGGGGCGCCGCCCCACTTGCCCGAGACCGACAGCACGCCCACCATGCCGAACGCGACGGCGGCGGCGACCGCGGCCACCAGCAGGACCTGCCAGAAGTTCAGCCCGTTGCCCACCACGAGCGAGGCGCCCATGGTGAGCAACAACACGCTGATGTTGGCGGCGACCCAGGTCGGGAAGAGCTCGCGGACGCGGCCCTGGCGTTCGTGGTCGGGAACGGGCTCGATGCCGCGGGTCTCGACGGCGCCTTCGGATGCGGGAGCGGACGTGGTGGTGCCCATTGGTGCAGGTATCTCCGTGCGGGATCTGGAGGCACCCCCGGGGAGAGGAGGTGCAGGCAGCGGCTGTGGTGCCTTGGCCAGAATTGGTTGCCAGGACTCTACGCGCGTTGCGCGGCCGCTCACCATCGTACTTTGATCCAACTTCCACCGATTCGTTCCGTTGGACCCCACGACGAGAACGAGTGTCACCCACCTTCGTCGAACGGTCCAGTCGAGGGCTTTCCGGGCAGGTCGGAGGCGGTACGGTCCGTTGCTGGCCGGGTGCGTTCCGTCGCCCCGCCCACCGGGTCGCCGGCCCGTCGCGGCGGCTCTGGCGGCTCATCGGCCGGCGAGGAGATCCACGTCCCGCCACCGGCCCGCTCGACCCCGCTCGCCCCCCTCGGCACCCCTTTCCGGCCACTTCGCAGCGTCCGGTAGCCGCCGCCCGTGGCTTCGGCGCGTGCGGTCCCCACGGGCAGGGCGTGGCTGATACTGGAGGGGTTATGGAAACCGTCATCCTTGCCGTCATCATCGCCGTGGTCGTGCTCGGCGCGATCAGCGGGCTCGTCGTCAGCGGCCGCAAGAAGAAGCAGCTGCCGCCGTCCCCGCCGGCCGCCCCGAAGCCGTCCGTCACCGCGCCCCCCGCCGAACCGCAGGTCGGCGAGGAGGCCGAGACCCCCAGCGACGAAGAACGTCGCACCATCGAAGAAGTCACGCTGCCCACCGCCGAGGCCCCCGTGGCCGAGGCACCGGCCGCCGAGCCCGAGGCGCCCGCCGCGCCCGAGATCGAGGTCCCCGAGCCCACCGCGGGACGGCTGGTCCGGCTGCGCGCCCGGCTCTCCCGCTCCCAGAACACCCTGGGCAAGGGCCTGCTGACCCTGCTGTCCCGGGAACACCTCGACGAGGAGACCTGGGAGGAGATCGAGGACACCCTGCTGAGCGCCGACGTCGGCGTCGCTCCCACCCAGGAGCTCGTCGAGCGGCTGCGCGAGCGGGTCAAGGTCCTCGGCACCCGTACCCCCGAGGGGCTGCGCGCCCTGCTGCGCGAAGAGCTGCTCACCCTCATCGGCACGGACGCCGACCGCACCGTGCACACCGCCAATGGCATCGGCAACGGCGGGGACGAGATCCCCGGCGTCGTCATGGTCGTCGGCGTCAACGGCACCGGCAAGACCACCACCACCGGCAAGCTCGCCCGTGTCCTGGTCGCCGACGGCAAGTCCGTGGTCCTCGGCGCCGCCGACACCTTCCGCGCCGCGGCCGCCGACCAGCTGCAGACCTGGGGCGAGCGGGTCGGTGCCCGTACGGTCCGCGGACCCGAGGGCGGCGACCCCGCCTCGATCGCCTTCGACGCGGTGAAGGAAGGCATCACCGAGGCCGCCGATGTCGTACTGATCGACACCGCGGGCCGGCTGCACACCAAGACCGGGCTGATGGACGAGCTCGGCAAGGTCAAGCGGGTCGTCGAGAAGCACGGCCCGGTCGGCGAGGTGCTGCTCGTCCTGGACGCCACCACCGGCCAGAACGGTCTGGTCCAGGCCCGGGTGTTCGCCGAGGTCGTGGACATCACCGGGGTGGTGCTCACCAAGCTCGACGGCACCGCCAAGGGCGGCATCATCGTCGCCGTCCAGCGCGAGCTCGGCGTCCCCGTCAAGCTCGTCGGCCTGGGCGAGGGCGCGGACGACCTGGCGCCCTTCGAGCCGGAGGCCTTCGTCGACGCCCTGATCGACTGAGGCCGCCGCGCCCCGGACAGTCATCGGCCCCCGGACCCGCACACGGCGGGTACCGGGGGCCGGCGTCGTGCGTTCCGGGCGCCCGGATCACACCACCGCGCGGTGGCACACATACGCCAGGGTGCCCACCACCAGCCGCGCCTGCGGCGGCCGGTCCGTGGTGGCCTGCGTCGGCGGGCGCAGCCAGCGCACCGGGCCGTGGCCGCCGAGGTCGGAGGGCGGCGCGGTGATGTGGTCGCCGGGGCCCAGGGACCGCAGATCGAGCGTGGCGTCGTCCCAGCCCATCCGGTAGAGCAGGTCCGGGAGTTCCTTGGCCGCGCCGGGTGCGACGAAGAACAGCGCCCGGCCGGTCGGGGTCACCGCGGCCGGGCCGAGCGGCAGTCCCATCCGCTCCAGGCGCGCCAGGGCGTTGCGCCCCGCGGCCTCGGGCACGTCGAGGATGTCGAACGTCCGGCCCACCGGGAGTAAGAGCGCGGCGCCCGGCGTCTCCGCCCAGGCCGCGGCGGCCGTCTCCCAGCTCGCCCCGGCCGTCAGCTCCGCGGCGAAGGCCAGCGGATGGGCGCCGGGCGCGGGGCAGTCCGCGGCGCCGCACGAGCAGTCCGTGCCACCGCTGCCCGTGCGCACCGCCCGGGCGCCGGGGACGACGTCCCAGCCCCACAGCCCGGTGTACTCCGCCGCCGCCGTGATGTCGGTCGAGCGGGCGCGGCGCCGGGAGCTGGAACGCATCTCGCGGATGCCGCCGATCGTGAAGCCCATGCCCCCTCCAACGGGTGGTGCGTGCCAGTGGTTACGAGTCGGCGGGTTGACGGCGTCGTGCCCTTCACGCTCCGTCGCCGGCCCGTGGTGCCGGTGGTGTGACGTGGTGTGCCGGGTGGTGCGGTGTGCCGTGCGAGCCCTGGCGCGCTTCGCTCCGCCCGGCCCTGCCCGACCTGTGTCAAGTCAATCGCGAGAGCCTGTCGGGGAGTTCATACGAAGGGGTGGCGAATGGTGGCGTTTCCGCAATCGCCCTCGCGTGAGGGGTGATCGTAGGATTACTTTCGGTGCACGAACCCCGGAGAGGCATCATTCGCACGGGTATGCCGGTGGCAACGACCGGTGGGGCACAGGCCAAAAGGTGTGGCCGGAATCCGTGGTCGGGTAGATGTACCCCGGACAGGCGTCGCAACAGGCGGCAGGCTGTGGCGGGTTCGCGGCACGCACCGGGCACAGACATCGAGGCAGCAATCGGGATGGGGGCTTCCAGTGGGAGGCAACGGCGGCAGTGGCGGCACCGACGCCGCCAAACAACCCAACGCACAGCTGGGTTCGTGGTTCATGCGCAGCGGCTGGTCCAAGGGGGAGCTGGCACGGCAGGTCAACCGCCGGGCACGCCAGATGGGCGCGCACCACATCAGCACGGACACCTCCCGGGTCCGCCGCTGGCTCGACGGCGAGCAGCCGCGCGAACCCATCCCGCGGATCCTGTCCGAGCTGTTCTCCGAGCGCTTCGGCTGTGTGGTCGGCATCGAGGAGCTGGGGCTGCGCTCCGCGCACCAGTCCCCGTCCGTCTCCGGTGTGGACCTGCCCTGGGCCGGGGCCCAAACGGTCAGCCTCATCAGTGAGTTCTCGCGCAGCGACCTGATGCTGGCCCGCCGCGGCTTCCTCGGCACCTCCCTCGCCCTCGCCGCAGGACCCAGCCTCATCGAGCCGATGCAGCGCTGGCTGGTCCCGGTGCCCGCGGGCCAGGGAGATGTCGCCGAGCCCGACCGTGGCCGGCGGCACGCGCGGCTGTCCAAGCCGGAGCTGGACCTCCTGGAGTCGACGACCGCGATGTTCCGGCAGTGGGACGCGCAGTGCGGCGGCGGGCTGCGGCGCAAGGCCGTGGTCGGCCAGCTTCACGAGGTCACCGACCTCCTCCAGGAGCCCCAGCCCGCGGCGGTGTCCCGGCGGCTTTTCAAGGTCGCCGCCGAACTCGCCGAACTCGCCGGCTGGATGAGCTACGACATCGGGCTGCAGCCCACCGCCCAGAAATACTTCGTGCTGGCCCTGCACGCGTCCAAGGAGGCCGGCGACCGGCCCCTGGGCTCGTACATCCTCTCCGGCATGAGCCGCCAGATGATCCACCTCGGCCGGCCCGACGACGCACTGGAGCTCATCCATCTGGCCCAGTACGGCAGCCGCGAGACGGCCACCCCGCGCACCCAGGCCATGTTGTATGCGATGGAGGCCCGCGCCTACGCCGGAATGGGCCAGCCCAGCAAGGTCAAGCGGGCCGTGCGGATGGCCGAGGACACCTTCTCCGACGTGCTGCCCGGCGAGCCCGAACCGGACTGGATCCGCTTCTTCTCCGAGGCCGAGCTGAACGCCGAGAACGCCCACTCCTACCGCGATCTCGCCTATGTCGCCGGCCGCAGCCCCACCTACGCCTCGCTCGCCGAGCCCCTCATGGCGCGCGCCGTGGAGCTGTTCGGCCAGGATTCCGAGCACCAGCGTTCGTATGCGCTCAACCTGATCGGGATGGCCACCGTGCACCTGCTGCAGAAGGAGCCGGAAGCCTGCGCGGAGATGGCGCAGCAGGCGATCCCGTTCGCCCGGCAGGTCCGCTCCGAGCGGGTCAACACCCGGCTGCGCAAGACCGTGGACACCGCGGCGCGGGAATTCGGCGGTGTCGCCGAGGTGATCCGGCTCGGCGACGAGCTCACCCGCCAGCTTCCCGAATCAGCGGCGGCCGTCTGACGGCACGCCCTCCCCCAACTCCGGCCGCGGCCGCCGCCCCGTACAGCCCGACTCGGCTCCCCCATGCCAGGTCACGCGGGCGGCAGCCGCGGCCGGGCTCGCCTTTGCGCCTAAGCCGGCGCCGCTTTCGCGGGGGTGGCCGGGCGCCGTGGGGGTTGCTCAAGCGGTGGTTGCGGTGGGGTGAATGGGGGATGTGGGGGCTGATCTGCGGGTGGTCCTGGGCTGATCCGGGGCGGGTCCAGGGCTGATCTGGGAGTTCACCGGGGTGTAACAGGGGGGCCTTCTTCGTCACTGCGGTGAAACACCGGCAAGGTTTGGCCGAAACCGTGCTGCGACAACCTCATCGCGAAGCCGGCCCACCAGAAACACGCCCGCACGGGCCGCATCGACGACGAGGAGACGCCGATGCCCCCAGGCATCCTGACGCTTGCAGCAGACAAGGTGACACTCAGCCCGGCGAACACCGGGTTCATGCTGATCTGCTCCGCCCTGGTGATGATCATGACCCCCGGGCTCGCCTTCTTCTACGGCGGCATGGTCCGGGTCAAGAGCGTGCTCAACATGCTGATGATGAGCTTCATCAGCCTGGGCATCGTCACGATCCTGTGGGTCCTGTACGGCTTCGGGCTCGCGTTCGGCACCGACAAGGGCGGCTTCATCGGCTGGAACGGCGACTTCGCTGGCCTCGCCCACATCGGCCTGACGGAGCTGTGGGGCACCAGCACCATCCCGGTCTACGTCTTCGCGGTCTTCCAGCTGATGTTCGCGGTCATCACGCCCGCGCTGATCAGCGGTGCGCTCGCCGACCGGGTGAAGTTCACGGCCTGGGCACTGTTCATCGCCCTGTGGGTCACCGTGGTGTACTTCCCGGTCGCCCACTGGGTCTGGGGCGAGGGCGGCTGGCTCTTCGAGCTGAAGGTCATCGACTTCGCGGGCGGCACCGCGGTGCACATCAACGCCGGCGCCGCGGCGCTCGGCGTGCTCCTCGTCGTCGGCAAGCGCATCGGCTTCAAGAAGGACCCGATGCGGCCGCACAGCCTGCCCCTGGTGATGCTCGGCGCCGGACTGCTGTGGTTCGGCTGGTTCGGCTTCAACGCCGGCTCCTGGCTCGGCAACGACGACGGCATCGGCGCGGTCGCCTTCGTCAACACCCAGGTCGCCACCGCCGCCGCGATGCTCGGCTGGCTGGCGTACGAAAAGCTCCGGCACGGCTCGTTCACCACGCTCGGCGCGGCCTCCGGCGCCGTCGCCGGACTCGTCGCGATCACCCCGGCCTGCGGCGCGGTCAGCCCGCTGGGCGCCATCGCGGTCGGTGTGATCGCCGGTGTGCTGTGCGCCATGGCCGTCAATCTCAAGTACAAGTTCGGCTACGACGACTCCCTGGACGTCATCGGCGTCCACCTCGTCGGCGGTGTCGTCGGCTCGCTGCTGATCGGCTTCTTCGCCACCGGCGGGGTGCAGAGCAAGGCCAAGGGCCTCTTCTACGGCGGCGGCCTCGACCAGCTCGGCCGGCAGGCCGTCGGTGTGGTCTGCGTCCTGCTGTACTCCCTGGTCGTCTCCTACGTCCTTGCCAAGGCCATCGACCTGGTGATGGGCTTCCGGGTCGGCGAGGACGAGGAGGTCGCCGGCATCGACCAGGCCGCACACGCGGAGACCGCGTACGACTTCGCCGGCGCGGGCGGCGGCACGGTCGGCCGCAAGGGACCGGCACTCGGCGAGGCTCTGACGAAGAAGGTGGACGCGTGAAGCTCATCACGGCAGTAATCAAGCCGCACCGGCTGGACGAGGTGAAGGACGCCCTGCAGGCCTTCGGCGTGCACGGTCTGACGCTCACCGAGGCCAGCGGCTACGGCAGGCAGCGCGGGCACACGGAGGTGTACCGCGGCGCCGAGTACACCGTCGACCTGGTGCCCAAGATCCGCGTCGAGGTGCTGGTCGAGGACGCCGACGCCGAGGAGCTGATGGACGTCGTCGTCAAGGCGGCGCGCACCGGCAAGATCGGCGACGGGAAGGTCTGGAGCATCCCGGTGGACGACGCGGTACGGGTGCGGACCGGGGAGCGGGGACCGGACGCACTGTGACGCCACCGCCGCCGTGGCGCGGCTCCGGTACCGGCGGCACCCGCCGCCGGGCCGGGGCGGACGTCCGGGCGGCGGATGCAGCCCGCCCCGCGGCGGCCCAGACTGAAGGTGCCCCGGGGGCGTACGGGGAAGACGTGACCGCGGGGGACCGGACGACCGAGGAGCGCGCTACGTGACCGAGAGCGTCGAGGAAACGACAGGACCGGACGGAACACCGGGCCCGGCGCGGGAGCCCGCGCCCGCCCCGGACGGCGGCTACCCCGCGGCCCGGCTGCGGCTCCTCCAGGACGAGACGGCCATCGGACCCGACCGCCGCGCCGCCCTCGCCCAGCTGACCGACGACTGGCTGGCCGGCCTGCTGCACCGGCACGCCACCGAAGCCGGCCTGTCCGGGACCGCCCTGGTCGCCGTCGGCGGCTACGGCCGCGGCGAGCTCTCCCCGCGCAGCGATCTCGACCTGCTCCTGCTGCACGACGGCCGCGCCGACCGCGGCGAGCTCGCCGCGCTCGCCGACCGCCTCTGGTACCCCGTCTGGGACCTCGGCCTGGCCCTCGACCACTCCGTACGCACCCCCGCCGAGGCCCGTAAGGCGGCCCGCGACGACCTGAAGGTGCAGCTGGGCCTGCTCGACGCCCGCCACCTGGCCGGCGACCCGGAACTGACCGGCGCGCTGCGCACCACCGCCTACGCCGACTGGCGGGAGAGTGCCCCCAAACGGCTCCCGGAACTCCACGACCTGTGCCAGGAGCGCGCCGAGCGGCAGGGCGAACTCCAGTACCTGCTCGAACCCGACCTCAAGGAGGCCAGGGGCGGGCTGCGGGACGCCACCGCGCTGCGCGCGGTCGCCGCCTCCTGGCTCGCCGATGCCCCGCGCGGCGGCCTGGAAGCCGCCCGCACCCGCCTGCTGGACACCCGCGACGCGCTCCATCTGACGACCGGCCGCGCCACCGACCGGCTCTCCCTCCAGGAACAGGACCAGGTCGCCGGCGCCCTCGGCATGCTCGACGCGGACGCCCTGCTGCGGCAGACCTACGAATCCGCCCGCACCATCTCCTACGCCGCCGATGTCACCTGGCGGGAGGTCGGCCGGGTGCTGCGCGCCCGCTCCGTCAAGCCCATGCTGCGGGGCCTGCTGCACGGCCGTACGGCAGGCAAGGGCGAGCGCTCGCCGCTCGCCGAAGGCGTCGTCGAACTCGACGGCGAGGCGGTGCTGGCCCGTACCGCACGCCCCGAGCGGGACCCGGTGCTGGTCCTGCGCGCCGCGGCCGCCGCCGCCCAGGCCGGGCTGCCGCTGGCCACCCACTCCATCCGCCGGTGCGGCGCGGCCGCCGCCACCCGGCCGCTGCCCGTGCCCTGGCCCGCCGAGGCCCGCGAACAGCTGGTGACGCTGCTGGGCGCGGGCAGCCACACCGTCCCCGTATGGGAGGCACTGGAGGCCGAGGGCATCATCCCCCGGCTGCTGCCCGACTGGGAACGCGTCCGCTGCCGGCCCCAGCGCAACCCCGTCCACACCTGGACCGTGGACCGCCACCTCATCGAGACCGCGGTACGCGCCTCCGCGCTGACCCGCCGGGTGCACCGCCCCGACCTGCTGCTGATCGCCGCCCTGCTGCACGACATCGGCAAGGGCTGGCCCGGTGACCACTCGGTGGCCGGTGAGACCATCGCCCGCGATGTGGCGTCCCGGCTCGGCTTCGGTGCCCGCGACACCGCGGTGATCGCCACCCTCGTACGGCACCACCTGCTGCTCGTCGAGACCGCCACCCGGCGCGATCTGGACGATCCGGCGACCGTGGGCGCGGTCGCCGAGGCGGTCGGCGGCACCGGCACCCTGGAGCTGCTGCACGCCCTGACCGAGGCCGACGCCCTGGCCACCGGGCCCGCCGCCTGGAGCGCCTGGCGCGGTGGACTCGTCGCCGACCTGGTCAAACGGGTCACCGCGCGGCTCGCGGGGGAGCCCCGAACCGAGGCACGCGACGCCGACGAGCCGACCGCGGAGCAGGAGCGGCTGGCGGCCGAGGCCCGGCGCACCGGCGGCCCGGTCCTGGCGCTGCACGCCCGCTCCGAGCCCGCCGCCGGAACCGGGGACGGGTCCGCGCCGCCCGAGCGGGAGCCGGTCGGTGTGGAACTGCTCATCGCCGTACCCGCGCACCGCTCACCCGGCCGCCGCCCCTCGACGAGCCCGCCCGGCACACCGGGCGTCCTGCCCGCCGCGGCAGGCGTGCTGGCCCTGCACCGGCTCACCGTCCGCGCCGCCGACCTGCTGCTGCTCGACCCTGTCGACGACGGCCCGGTCCTGCTGCTGCGCTGGCGGGTGGCCGCCGAATACGGTTCGCTGCCGCGCGCCGACCGGCTGCGCGCCGACCTGGCCCGCGCCCTGGACGGCTCGCTCGACATCCCCGCCCGCCTGGCCGAGCGCGAACGCGCCTACGCCCGCCGGGCCCGTGCCGTGCTCGCCCCGCCGCCCCGGGTCACCGTGGCCTGCGGCAGCTCCCGCACCGCGACCGTCATCGAGGTCCGCGCCCAGGACGCACACGGTCTGCTGCACCGCATCGGGCGCGCCCTGGAGAAGGCCGGCGTCGCCGTCCGCAGCGCCCACATCAGCACCCTGGGCGCGAACGCGGTGGATGCGTTCTATGTCACGGGGGCGGACGGCGAGCCGCTGTCCGACGGCGCGGCCCATGAGGTGGCGGCGGCCGTGGAGCGCGCTCTGCAGTAGTGGCCGGGGCGCGGGGCCGGACCGGCGGGGCGCGGGGCCGGACCGGTTCGCTTGCGCAGCCCGATACCCTGGAACCCGACTGAACCCCGCCCCCGACCCCGAGGATCGACGACCGCCGTGTTCGATACGCTTTCCGACCGCTTGGCGAGTACTTTCAAAAACCTCCGGGGCAAGGGCCGCCTGAGCGAGGCGGACATCGATGCCACGGCGCGCGAGATCCGTATCGCGCTGCTCGAAGCCGATGTCGCCCTCCCCGTCGTCCGCGCCTTCATCAAGCAGGTCAAGGAGCGTGCCACCGGCTCCGAGGTCTCCCAGGCGCTGAACCCCGCCCAGCAGGTCATCAAGATCGTCAACGAGGAGCTCGTCGGCATCCTCGGCGGCGAGACCCGGCGGCTGCGGTTCGCCAAGAACCCGCCGACCGTGATCATGCTCGCGGGTCTCCAGGGTGCCGGTAAGACCACCCTCGCCGGAAAGCTCGGCCGCTGGCTCAAGGGCCAGGGCCACGCCCCGCTGCTGGTCGCCTGTGACCTCCAGCGCCCCAACGCCGTCAACCAGCTCCAGGTCGTCTCCGAGCGCGCGGAGGTCGCCTTCTACGGCCCCCAGCCCGGCAACGGCGTCGGCGACCCGGTCCAGGTGGCCAAGGACTCCATCGAGTTCGCCCGCACCAAGCAGCACGACGTGGTCATCGTCGACACCGCCGGCCGTCTGGGCATCGACCAGGAGCTGATGCAGCAGGCCGCGGACATCCGCGACGCGGTCAGCCCCGACGAGGTCCTCTTCGTCGTCGACGCGATGATCGGTCAGGACGCGGTCAACACCGCCGAGGCCTTCCGCGACGGCGTCGGCTTCGACGGCGTGGTGCTCTCCAAGCTCGACGGTGACGCCCGCGGTGGTGCCGCGCTGTCCGTCGCGCACGTCACCGGCAAGCAGATCATGTTCGCCTCCAACGGCGAGAAGCTGGACGACTTCGACGCGTTCCACCCGGACCGCATGGCGTCCCGCATCCTCGGCATGGGCGACATGCTCAGCCTGATCGAGAAGGCCGAGCAGACCTTCAGCCAGGACGAGGCCGAGAAGATGGCGGCCAAGCTGGCGAAGGGACCCAAGGAGTTCACCCTCGACGACTTCCTGGCCCAGATGGAGCAGGTCCGCAAGATGGGCTCCATCTCCAAGCTGCTCGGCATGCTGCCCGGCATGGGGCAGATGAAGGAGCAGATCAACAACCTCGACGAGCGCGAGGTCGACCGCACGGCCGCCATCATCAAGTCGATGACCCCGGCCGAGCGCCAGGAGCCGACGATCATCAACGGCTCGCGCCGGGCCCGTATCGCCAAGGGTTCCGGTGTCGACGTCAGTGCGGTCAAGGGCCTGGTCGAGCGGTTCTTCGACGCCCGCAAGATGATGTCCAAGATGGCCCAGGGCGGCGGAATGCCCGGGATGCCCGGCATGCCGGGGATGCCTGGCATGGGCGGTGGAGCCCGCAAGAAGAAGCAGGTCAAGCAGGCCAAGGGCAAGCGCAAGAGCGGTAACCCGATGAAGCGCAAGGCCGAGGAAGAGGCCGCGGCGGCGCGCCGGGAGGCCGCCCAGGCCGGCAACCCGCTGGGCCTGCCTCAGGGCGGCCAGGACCCGCAGAACTTCGAACTCCCCGAGGAGTTCAAGAAGTTCATGGGCTGAGCCCTCCCGCGCCCTCCCGCAGCTTCGGCTGACGAGCCCCCGGCCCCCTATGGACGGTCGGGGGCTCTGCCGTGTCCGGCGGACGGCGACGGGCGGGCACGGGGTACGGGGTGGGCAGCGGCCCCGCGCCCCCGCCTCATCGCCTCCGGGCCGGTCCGTCGCCGTCCGCCCGTCCCTCGCCGTCCGCCGGCCCGCCGTCGTCCGCCGGTCCGTCGTCCGCCCCCTCCCGCCCCGTGAGAAACCGCAGCGGATTGCGCCGCGTCAGCCGGTCGATCAGCTCCTCGTCCACGCCCGCCGCCCGCAGCCGCGGCAGGAAGGACCGGAACAGGTGCCCGTAGCCCGTTCCGCCCTCGCTGAGCAGGTAGCCATGGCGGGAGACATCGCAGCTCAGCAGCACCCGGTCGGCGTACCCGGACTCCAGGAGGGCGAGCAGCAGCCGCAGTCGCACCCGGTCGCTCCGGTAGCTCTCCTTGCCGACGGTGTCGAACGCGAGGTACGCCCCGGCCGCCGCCAGTTCCCGGTGCACCGCCGGATCGTCGAGCAGGTCCTGATGGCCGATGCTGACCCGGTGCGGCGGCAGCCCGGCCGCCGTCAGCAGCTCCAGCTGGGCGAGGCCGCCGCGGCCGAACCGGGCATGGGTGGCCACCGACAGTCCGGTCGCCGCGGCGGCGAGCGCCGCCGCGGTCAGCGTCCGCGCCTCCGGTTCGCTCGGCAGATCGCCGTGGCTGCCGACCTCGCCGATCACCCCGGGACGGATCCCGGAGCCACCGCAGCCGCGCTCGATCTCCCCGACCAGCGTGCCGGCCAGCAGCTCGGCGCTGGTGCGGCTCAGCTCCGCGGGATGGACCGGTTCGTAGTACCAGCCGGTCGCCGCGATGACCGCCACCCCCGAATCCGCGGCGATCCGGGCCATCGAGGTCACATCGCGCCCCATGCCCCGGCAGGTGAGCTCGACGAGCAGACCGAGCCCGAACTCGGTGCGCAGCGACGCCAGTTCCTCGGTGATCGCGGCACGGTGCCCGGGGGTCAGGGTCGCCGCGCTGCCGGCGCCCCGGGTCAGATCGAGCGCCAGATGCTCATGGGCGAGCACCGGCCCGCGCACGGCGGAGGCGGGCAAGGTGCCCGAGACGGTTTGCAGCAGATCGCTCATCAGTGCCTTCCCGGCCGCCCGCCGCGGTCGAACCCCGTCAGGGAACGGACCCCGTCCCGCTTCCTGGATACCGCCAACCGCCCGCCCGGGCGCTCACCGAGCGCCCGCCCGGACGCCCGCCGCGGGCACCGCCGCCGGCCCGCGCTACCTCGTCCGCGCGATCAGATAGCGGAAGACATTCGGCATCCACACCGTCCCGTCGGCCCGCTGATGCGGATGCAACGCCTCCGCCAGCTCCTTCTCCACCTGACGCTGCTCGGCCCCCTCCAGCGCCGTGTCGAACAGCCCCGTCGACAGCAGCCCCCGCACCGCACTCGCCAGATCGGCGTACCCGAACGGGCAGGCCACCCGCCCCGAACCATCGGGCCAGAGCCCGGCCCGCTCCGCCAGCTCCTCCAGATCGTCCCGGCCGCTGGGCCACCACCCGGCCGAGCCCGCGGCGTCCCGGCCCGCCGGACCGGCCGGCCGCCGCGCCACCCGCAGCACCCCGGCCGTGGCGCACCGCTCCACCGGGCCCCAGCCGCCCAGCACCACCGCACTGCCGCGCTCCGCCAGCCCCGCCGCCGCGGTGAGCGACGCCGTCAGTCCCTCGACCGTGCTCACACAGCCCACCGGATGGAACGCCGTGACCACGTTGAAGGCGGCATCCCCGGGCGCCGCGTCCTCCAGGCCGCCGCTGACCAGCCGGGTGTGCTCCGGCATGCCGTCCGGCGTCAGCCGTTCACGCGCCAGCTCCAGCCGGGACCCATCCGCATCCACCCCGCTGACCTGCGCGCCCCGCGCCGCCGCGAGCAGCAGCGCCAGCCCGGAGCCGCACCCCAGCCCCAGCAGACGGGTACCGGGCCCGATCCCCAGACGGTCGTACGCGGCCTCGTAGAGCGGCACCAGCATCCGCTCCTGGATCTCGGCCCAGTCACGGGTGCGCGCCCGTGACCCGGCCGGAGAGGGAGGGTCGTCGCAGCGCATGGATCCGGAGTGCGGAAGCTGGTGCCGCACGAGCGTCGGTGACATCGATAGCGCCCCTATTCGCCGAGAACCCGAAGCTGTTCCGTACCGATCGCCCCCGTGTTCGCGCGTGGTGCGCCCCCGCGATCCAGACAACTGCGCATTCGTCCGGGCGTCCAGGGGGTGCGCCGGGGTTGTCTCCTGCGCGCCCCCGTGTGCGCCGGGCCCGCTCCCCGGAGCGCCGTTCCAGGGTGCCCCGGCCGGCGCCGTTCCGCCACGGCAGAGCCCGCCGCCCGGACGCTCCCCGCGCCCCGGGTGCCGTCCGGCAGACCCCCGCCACCACCCCCTAGGGTGGGATACGCGCCGGTGCCGACCGGGCACGGGCGCCCCGCACCACCGCCGCGACGACCGTTGCCCCGGGATACGGCCGGCTACGCCATGCGGCGTACGCGGGGATACGTACCGGCTTGAGGTCCCCTGGGCGTCTTCTGCGCAGATCTGCGCACCCCGCCCCCGGCACGCCTGATGACCGTAAACTGACTGGTACGTGCAAATTATTTGGGATGCCCCGGAATCGGAACACCGGGTGACCCCGGCTCGTTGTCACGACGTGAGCACGACACCGCCTGTCCTCGCCGCCGAACTGGCGCTCGCCTGGGCCGATATTCAACGGCACCACCCCGAGCTGCCGGACCTGGCCGCGCCCGAGTCCCTGATCGGAGAGTCCTCGTCCGCCTGCGGCGCCGAACTCTCTTTCGAACGGCTGCTCCATGAGGCAGTCCACGGCATCGCCGCCACCCGCGGCATCCGCGACACCTCCCGCGCAGGCCGCTACCACAACCGCCGCTTCCTGGCGATCGCCGAGGAGCTGGGCCTGGACCATGCCGACGAGCCGCACCCCAGCAGCGGCTTCTCCCTGGTCACGCTCAACCCCGAAGCCAGAAGGCGCTACCGCCCCACCATCGAACGACTGGCCAGAGCCCTCAAGGCGCACACCGCCGCCACCGCCACCGACACCTCCCGCAGCTTCCGGGGACCGGCCGCCCGGCACGGCTCCTCCGGAGGGGGCGTCCGCGTCAAGGCCGTCTGCGACTGCGGGCGCAACGTCCGCGTGGTGCCCTCCGTGCTGGCCCAGGCGCCGATCGTCTGCGGCGGCTGCGGCAAGCCCTTCCGGATCCCCGAGGTGGCCGCGGTCGGCTGACCCACGGGCGTGTGGCACAATGGCTAGCTGTACTCGACAGTCGCACAGGACCCCTCTCTCCTCCGGCTGACGCGTCCATCGGGCACCCCGAGTACCGCAACCCCACGTGGCATCCCGTTGTGCCCCACCACGTCAAGACCAGGAGACACCACTCCCGTGGCAGTCAAGATCAAGCTGAAGCGTCTGGGCAAGATCCGCGCGCCTCACTACCGCATCGTCATCGCCGACTCCCGTACCCGCCGTGACGGCCGGGCCATCGAGGAGATCGGCCTGTACCACCCGGTGCAGAACCCCTCGCGCATCGAGGTCGACTCCGAGCGTGTCCAGTACTGGCTGGGTGTCGGCGCGCAGCCGACCGAGCCCGTCATGGCCATCCTCAAGGTCACCGGCGACTGGCAGAAGTTCAAGGGTCTGCCGGCCCCGGCGCCGATGAAGGTCGCCGAGCCGAAGGCCGACAAGCGCGCCCTCTTCGAGGCCGCGGCCAAGGACTCCGGCAACGAGCCCAAGGGTGAGGCCATCACCCCGAAGGCGAAGAAGGCTGACAAGAAGGCGGACGAGGCTGCGGCCGAGTCCACCTCCGAGTCGACCGAGGCCTGAGCATGCTCGAGGAAGCCCTCGAGCACCTCGTCAAGGGCATCGTCGACAACCCCGACGACGTGCAGGTAGCCTCGCGCACCCTGCGTCGCGGGCGCGTGCTGGAGGTCCGGGTCCACCCCGACGACCTCGGCAAGGTGATCGGCCGCAACGGCCGTACCGCCCGTGCCCTGCGGACCGTCGTGGGCGCCATCGGCGGCCGTGGCATCCGCGTCGACCTCGTCGACGTGGACCAGGTCCGCTGACAAGTTGAACACCGGCTCGGGCCGGGGAGGGCCCTCGGGCCGTCCCCGGCCCGAGTTCGTTGGTGCGGGTGGATCCACCCGCACCGCCCTCCATGGAGAAACCGCGACGGCCCTCGGCCGCCTCCGCGAAAGCGGCGGCGGTTCAGCCGCAAGAAAACGGGAGAGAACAGCGTGCAGTTGGTAGTGGCACGGATCGGCCGCGCCCACGGCATCAAGGGCGAGGTCACGGTAGAGGTGCGCACCGACGAGCCCGAACTGCGGCTCGCCCCGGGCGCCGTCCTCGCCACCGAACCGTCCTCCGTCGGACCGCTGGCCATCACGGCCGGCCGGGTGCACAGCGGCCGGCTGCTGCTCCGCTTCGAGGGCGTCGCCGACCGCACGGCCGCCGAAGCGCTGCGCAACACCCTGCTGATCGCGGAGGTCGACCCCGAGGAAGTCCCCGAGGACCCCGAGGAGTTCTACGACCACCAGCTGATGGATCTCGATGTCGTCACCCGCGACGGCACCGAGGTCGGCCGGATCTCCGAGATCTCCCATCTGCCCTACCAGGACCTGCTGGTCGTCCGGCGGCCCGACGGCAGTGAGGTGCTGATCCCGTTCGTCTCCGAGATCGTGCCGGAGATCGACCTGGAGGAGCAGCGCGCGGTCATCGACCCGCCGCCCGGCCTCCTCGACGACAGTCAGGCGGACGTCGCCGGCAGCCGCGGGGACAGCTGATGCGGCTCGATGTCGTCACGATCTTCCCGGAGTACCTCGAACCGCTGAACGTCTCCCTCGTCGGCAAGGCCCGCGCCCGCGGACAGCTCGATGTGCGCATTCACGACCTGCGCGAATGGGCCCACGACAAGCACAACACCGTCGACGACACCCCCTACGGCGGCGGCCCCGGCATGGTCATGAAGCCCGAGCCGTGGGGCGAGGCGCTGGATGCGATCCTCGCGTCCGGCGAAGGCGAACCGGTGATCGTCGTTCCCACCCCGAGCGGCGCGCCCTTCACCCAGCAGCTCGCCGTCGAGCTCTCGGCCAAGCCCTGGCTGGTGTTCACCCCGGCCCGCTACGAAGGCATCGACCGCCGCGTCATCGAGGAGTACGGCGACCGCTTCGAGGTCCGCGAGGTCTCCATCGGCGACTACGTCCTGGCCGGCGGAGAGGCGCCGGTGCTGGTCATGGTCGAGGCGGTG
This sequence comes from Streptomyces lydicus, assembly GCF_004125265.1. Taxonomy (GTDB): domain Bacteria; phylum Actinomycetota; class Actinomycetes; order Streptomycetales; family Streptomycetaceae; genus Streptomyces; species Streptomyces lydicus_C. The sequence continues at coordinate 2,501,217 of NZ_RDTE01000003.1, read as the reverse complement.
GCCCGGCTGCTGCCCGGCGTCCTCGGCAACGCCGCCTCCCACCAGGACGACTCCTTCGCCCCCGGTGCGATGGCCGACCTCCTGGAGGGCCCCGTCTACACCAAGCCTCCCGAGTGGCGCGGCCGCGACATCCCCGAGGTGCTGCTCAGCGGCCACCACGGCAAGATCGCCCGCTGGCGCCGTGACGAGGCCTTCCGCCGCACCGACCGCAACCGCCCCGATCTGATCGAGCGCGCCGACCCCGCCGCGTTCGACAAACACGACCGCGCGATCCTGGCCGCTCTGGGCTGGTCAGCGGGCGAGGACGGCCGATTTGGGCGGACGACCGAGGCCGTGGAAGAATAGGCCGCTGCCGTGTGAGTCCGCCGCGCGCCCCTGCCACAGGGGGAACGACGCCCGTCCGACACAGCGGCATCCGACACATCATTTCCGATATCCCGTTGATGACCTGTGGCATCAGCGAAGAAAGCAGTAGGTCATGCACCTTCTCGACTCCGTCGACGCCGCGTCGAAGCGCAGCGACATCCCGGCCTTCCGCCCGGGTGACACCGTCAACGTCCACGTCCGCGTCATCGAGGGCAACCGCTCCCGTGTGCAGCAGTTCAAGGGCGTTGTCATCCGCCGTCAGGGCGCCGGCGTGCGCGAGACCTTCACGGTCCGCAAGGTCAGCTTCTCCGTCGGCGTCGAGCGCACCTTCCCGGTGCACACCCCGATCGTCGAGAAGATCGAGGTCGTGACCCGCGGTGACGTCCGTCGCGCCAAGCTGTACTTCCTCCGTGAGCTCCGCGGCAAGGCCGCGAAGATCAAGGAGAAGCGCGACAACTGAGCCGGGCGGTCCCGGCGCGCGATTTTTTGCGCCGCGGCAACGCAAACCGACTCTCGCGTACGGGGTCCGGATCCGGCCGGATAGGCTCAGGGCCCGATGGACACCGACGTACAGCTCACGGAGCGCGACCCCTCTCCCACCCCCGACCAGGGGCCGGAGCAGGGGTCGCGCTCCGCGCGTTTGCTCGCCCGTGCGGCCGGTCTGCGCCACCGGCCGGCCACCCTGCTCGTGGTCTGCCTGGCCTTCGTCCTGCTGCTCAGCGCGTGTGTGGCGCAGCCTTTTCTGATTCCCAGTTCCTCCATGGAGAACACCCTGCGGATCGGGGACCGGGTGCTGGTCAACAAGCTGGCGTACCGTTTCGGCAGCGAGCCGGCGCGGGGCGATGTGGTGGTGTTCGACGGCACCGGCTCCTTCGTTCACAGGGAGCAGGAGGAGAATCCCGTCACGGGACTGCTGCGCGGAGCGGGCGCGGCGCTGGGCCTGGCCCGGCCCGCCGAGACCGACTACGTCAAGCGCGTGATCGGCATCGGCGGTGACCACGTGACCTGCTGCGACGAACGGGGGCGGATCGAAGTGAACGGTGAGCCCGTGAATGAGGCGTATCTCCACCCCGGGGACGCGCCGTCCTCGGTGGATTTCGACATCGTGGTGCCGGAGGGCAGGCTGTGGGTCATGGGGGACCACCGCGCCAGATCGAGCGACTCCCGCGACCACCTCGGTGACCCCGGAGGCGGCACGGTCCCGGTGGAGAAGGTCATCGGCCGCGCGGACCTGATCACCTGGCCGGCGAGCCGCTGGCGCACCTTCGAGCACCCACGTTCCTTCGACCGGATACCCGCCGCGGCAGGCCCCCATGGGTAACCGCGGACGCCCCCGTCACGGGGGCAAGGGCACCCCTCGGTCCGGACGGGGTGCCGGCAGTCCCCGGCGCGTCAGCGGCGGGCCGGGGGGCGGCGCCGACGCCCCGTACAGCGGCGGCGGCATGTACGGCGACCCTCAGGAGACCGGAGGGAGCGACGGCTCCGGGACGGGCGGGGCCGCGACCGGCAGGCGGGCGGGGCGGACCGGGACCGGTGGCCGGGCCGAGCGGCGGCGTATGGCGCGGCGCATCAAACGCCGCAGACAACGCTCCTACCTCAAGGAAATCCCCATCCTCGTAGGCGTGGCGCTGGCCATCGCCCTCGTCCTGAAGACCTTCCTCGTCCAGGCCTTCGTCATCCCGTCCGGCTCCATGGAGCAGACGATCAAGATCGGCGACCGGGTGCTGGTCGACAAGCTGACGCCGTGGTTCGGCTCCAAGCCGCAGCGCGGCGATGTGGTGGTCTTCAAGGACCCCGGAGGCTGGCTCAAGGGGGAGCAGAACAAGCCCCCCGCCGACGGCGGCGCCTTCCAGCCGGTCAAGGACGCCATGACCTTCATCGGGCTGCTGCCGTCGGCCGACGAGCAGGACCTGATCAAGCGCGTCGTGGCGGTCGGCGGCGACACCGTCAAATGCTGTGACGAACAGGGCAGGGTCACCGTCAACGGCACTCCGCTGACCGAACCGTACATCCATCCGGGCAACCCGCCCTCCACGCTGAAGTTCACGGTCAATGTCCCCACTGGGCGGATCTTCGTGATGGGCGACCACCGTTCCAACTCCGCGGATTCGCGCTTCCACCTGGACGAGCCGTACCGTGGCACGGTTTCGGAGGACGGTGTCGTGGGCCGGGCGGTGGTGATCGGCTGGCCGTTCAGCCACTGGCGGCGCCTGGAAGAGCCGGACACCTTCACGACCGTGCACGACGCGCCGGGAGCCAAGGCGTCGGCGGCAGGCGCTCCGCATAGGCTGTCCCCCGACAGTTTGACCGTGCTCCCGACCCCTGCGGAACTCCCGCTCGTTATGGGAGTGGTGGGCCTGCGCCGGTTGACGGGCAGGCGAGTGCGTGGAGTGAGGAGCAGATGTGGGGGACTTGGCGGTCGGCGCGCGGTCCGGAACCGAAGAGCCCGAAGAGCCGGCAGGACGTGGTGAGCCCACGCGGCCGGTGGCGAGTTCCGTGTATCAGTCACCAGCTCGGTCAGGGACGCAGGCCCAGAGTTCACCTTCGGCGGACTCGTCGGACACGTCCGATACGTTGGACATGTCGGCAGGCAAGGAGGTGAGCGGTGGCATGAAGAAGGCCAAGAAGCCGCGTGCCTTCTGGAAGGAGCTGCCGATCCTCATCGGGATCGCGCTGCTCCTCGCGCTGCTGATCAAGACGTTCCTGGTGCAGGCGTTCTCGATCCCGTCCGACTCGATGCAGGACACCCTGCAGCGCGGGGACCGGGTCCTGGTCGACAAACTGACGCCGTGGTTCGGCTCCAAGCCGCAGCGCGGCGAGGTCGTCGTCTTCCACGACCCGGGCGGCTGGCTGAACGAGACGCCGACCCCGGAGCCCAACCCCGTCCAGAAGGTCCTCAGCTTTATCGGCCTGATGCCCTCGGCCGAGGAGAAGGACCTGATCAAGCGGGTGATCGCGGTCGGCGGCGACACCGTCGAGTGCCATGGCACCGGCCCCGTCAAGGTCAATGGCAAGGCGCTCGACGAGGACTCGTACGTTTTCCCCGGGGCCACGCCCTGCGGTGACCGGGCGTTCGGCCCGATCCACGTCCCCAAGGGCCGGATCTGGGTGATGGGCGACCACCGCGACGACTCCCTCGACTCCCGCTACCACCAGAACCTCAAGGGCAACGGCACGGTCTCGGAGAACGAGGTCGTCGGCCGGGCGTTCACCATCGCCTGGCCCATCAACCGCTGGGCGACGCTGCCCGTGCCGGCCACCTTCGACCAGCCCGGTATCAACAAGGCCATGGCGGCGACGCCGGCGGCCCTGGGCCTCGCCGGTGCGGTGCCGATCGTGATCTGGCGTCGCCGGAGGCTGACCGGAACGCGTAACCCCAGGTAAGGTGCCGTCCCGGATCTTCGACGCGGGCGTGGTCCGCGGGGTGGGAGCGCTGGGATGAGCAGCAGTACCGAACGCAGGACCGACGGCCGCGGCCGGACGACGGGCAGTGTGCTGTCCGGTCTGGCCGTGGCCGTCGGCTGTGTGCTGTTCCTGGGCGGCTTCGTATGGGCGGCGCTGATCTACCGCCCCTATACGGTGCCGACCGACTCGATGACGCCGACGATCGCGGTCGGGGCGCGGGTCCTGGCGGAGAAGGTCGACGGCTCCGAGATACGCCGCGGCGACATCGTCGTCTTCAAGGACTCCACCTGGGGCGACCTGCCGATGGTCAAGCGGGTCGTCGGCGTCGGCGGGGACAAGGTCGCCTGCTGCACCGAGCAGGGTCGGCTGACCATCAACGGAAACCCCGTCGCGGAACCGTATCTGCAAGGCCGCGGACCCGCCTCGCCCATCGGCTTCAAGGCAAAGGTCCCCAGCGGCCAGCTCTTCCTGCTCGGTGACCACCGCAGCGACTCCCTGGACTCCCGCGTCCACCTCACCGACGGCGACCACGGCTCCGTACCGCGCAGCGCCGTCAATGCCCGGGTCGACGCCCGCGCCTGGCCGCTCGGCAGCGTCGGCGTGATGCAGCGCCCGGCGGCCTTCTCCGCCTTCCCCGGCGGCACCTCGCAGCCCGGTCCGGTGCGGCCCATCACCCTCGCGGTGGTCGCCGGCGCGGTCCTCATCCTCGTCGGCGCGGCCTACGGGCCCCTGGCCCGGCGCAAGGCGCGCAAGAGTGCCTGAGGGGCCACGACGGGGCGTGGAGGGACCGGCAGCGGCCCAGGGGGCGGCGGCCGGTGACGCACCGGACGCGCGCCTGGTGCGCCAGGTCTCCCGCATCGTGCTGCTCGACCCCGACGACCGGATCCTGCTGCTCCACGGCTTCGAACCCTCCCGCCCCGCCGAGAGGTGGTGGTTCACCCCCGGTGGCGGCCTGGAGGGCACGGAGACCCGTGAAGAGGCGGCCCGTCGCGAGCTCGCCGAGGAGACCGGCATCACCGACGCCGTCCTCGGCCCCGTCCTGTGGAAGCGCCGCTGTGCCTTCCCGTTCGACGGGCGGCGCTGGGAGCAGGACGAGTGGTATTACCTGGGAAGGACCGATCGGACTGTCACCGACACCGGCGGGCAGACTGACCTGGAGCGACGCAGCGTCTCGGGACTGAGGTGGTGGACTTCGGAGGAACTGTCCGCCTCGCATGAGACGGTGTATCCAACCAGACTCGCCGAGCTGCTGCGCACGCTGCTCGACGAAGGGCCCCCCGAGGCGCCGGTGCTCCTGGAGACCGAGCGGGTCTGACGCACAATGGGGGGACGCACGGCTGAAGGGGATCTGCCATGAGCGCCGAGGACCTCGAGAAGTACGAGACCGAGATGGAGCTGAAGCTCTACCGGGAGTACCGCGACGTCGTCGGACTGTTCAAATATGTGATCGAGACCGAGCGGCGTTTCTACCTCACCAATGATTACGAGATGCAGGTGCATTCGGTTCAGGGAGAGGTGTTCTTCGAGGTGTCGATGGCCGACGCCTGGGTCTGGGACATGTACCGCCCGGCCCGCTTCGTCAAGCAGGTGCGCGTCCTCACATTCAAGGACGTGAACATCGAAGAGCTCAACAAGAGCGACCTGGACCTTCCGGGGAGCTGAGGCGGCCGGAAACGGCGGGGGAGGCGGGCCTCGGGCGCGCCCCGTACCCGCCCGGCACCACCCGGACGGGTGAGCGGGTTATCCACAACCGGCTCACTGTCCACCAAGATCCAACAGGTCGGGGCGGGAGCGTCACAGTCGGTGCCGGAGGTGGTACCGCATGAACGCCATGCAGGCCGGCCGCAGGGCCGAGGACGACGCACAGACCGCGGAGCCGACGCGGAAGGCGCACGCAGGAGCGCCGCCGACCGAACACGAACCAGCTGCGGGCAGGCGGCCGGGCATCGAGCCGCCCACCGAACACAAGCCACCCACGGGCAGGCGGCCGGCCGTCGAGCCGCCCGCCCCCGGACCACCGGCCCCCGAACGGGCAGCCGCCACGCCACCCGGGCCCGGTCCGAGGACGGCCACATCGACGAAGCCCGGCCCGACGGCGGCCAAGCCGGCCGACACCCGACGGCGCGCCCTCGGCCGCTATGGCGAGGACCTGGCCGCCCGCCGGCTCACCGAGGCGGGCATGCGCATCCTGGAGCGCAACTGGCGTTGCCGTGACGGAGAGATCGACATCGTCGCCGCCGACGGCGACGCCCTGGTGGTGTGCGAGGTCAAGACCCGCCGCGCCGGCTGGTACGAACACCCCATGGCGGCCGTACGCCCCGAGAAGACCGCCCGCCTGCGCCTGCTGGCGGAACGCTGGCTGGAACGGCACGGCGGCCCGCCGCCCGGAGGTGTACGGATCGATGTGATCGGCGTCCTCCTGCCGGCCCGCGGTGCCCCCGTCGTCCAGCACGCCCGAGGGGTGGCCTGATGGGATTCGCCCGGACCTGCTCCGTCGCGCTGGTCGGCGTCGAGGGCGTCGTCGTCGAGGTCCAGGCCGACCTGGAACCCGGCGTCGCGGCCTTCACCCTCGTCGGGCTGCCCGACAAGAGCCTCATCGAGTCCCGCGAGCGGGTGCGGGCGGCGGTCGTGAACTCCGGCACCGAGTGGCCGCAGAAGAAGCTCACCGTCGGCCTCAGCCCGGCCTCCGTGCCCAAAGGCGGCAGCGGCTTCGACCTGGCAGTGGCCTGCGCGGTCCTCGGCGCCGCCGAACGCCTCGATCCCCGTGAACTCACCGACCTGATGATGATCGGCGAACTGGGCCTCGACGGCCGGGTCCGGCCCGTACGCGGAGTGCTGCCCGCCGTACTGGCCGCCGCCGACGCCGGATACCGCCAGGTCGTCGTCCCGGAACAGACCGCGGCCGAGGCTTCGCTGGTCCCCGGCGTCTCCGTCCTCGGCGTGCGCAGCCTGCGCCAGCTCATCGCCGTCCTCGCCGACGAACCGGTACCCGACGAGGAAGACCCCCGCGAGGAAGGCCGCCCCGACCCCCTGCTCGCCGGACTGGTGATGCCCGGCACCGGCGTCAGCACCGGCCTGCCGGCCGGCGGCCACACCCCCGACCTCGCGGACGTCGCCGGCCAGCACAGCGCCCGCCGCGCTCTGGAAGTGGCCGCCGCCGGACGCCACCACATCTTCTTCAAAGGCCCGCCCGGCGCCGGCAAAACCATGCTCGCCGAACGCCTCCCCGGGCTGCTGCCGCCACTGTCCCCCAAGGAATCCCTGGAGGTCACCGCCGTCCACTCGGTGGCCGGCACCCTCCCACCGGGACAGCCGCTCCTCCACCGGCCGCCCTACTGCGCCCCGCACCACTCCGCGACGATGGCATCCCTCGTGGGCGGCGGCACCGGACTGCCGCGTCCCGGAGCCGTATCCCTGGCCCATCACGGCGTGCTGTTCGTGGACGAGGCCGCCGAATGCAGCCCACGCGTCCTGGACGCGCTGCGCCAGCCACTCGAATCCGGCCATGTCGTCGTCGCCCGCGCGGCGGGCATGATGCGCATGCCCGCCCGCTTCCTCCTCGCCCTCGCCGCCAATCCCTGCCCGTGCGGACGGCACGGCAGCCCCGGCGGCGACTGCGAATGCCGGCCGTCGTCCATCCGCCGCTACCGGGCCCGGCTCTCCGGGCCGCTGATGGACCGGGTGGACCTCCGGATCGCCGTTCAACCGGTCGCCCGCTCCGAACTGGTCGCCCTCGGCCGCGGCGCCGAATCCACCGCGACCGTGGCCGAACGCGTCCACGCCGCCCGCGAGCGCGCCGCGGCCCGTCTCGCCGGCACTCCGTGGCGGACCAACAGCGAAATGCCCGGCCATGAACTGCGTACCCGCTGGCAGGTCGAACCGGGCGCCCTGGCCCCGGCCGAACGTGACCTCGAATGCGGTCTGCTCACGGCCCGCGGCCTCGACCGAGTCCTCCGCGTCGCCTGGACCGCCGCCGACCTGTCCGGCCGCGACCGCCCCACCGTCGAAGACGTCAACTGGGCCCTGGAACTCCGCACGGGGGTACGCCGCGGCGCACCGACAGCAACGAACGGGCGCGGGGGCAAACGCATGACCACGACGACCGCCGCGCAGCCGCAGGGACAGGTGTGAGCGATGACCAGCACCGACGCAGGGGACTTCGCCACGGGTGAACCCGCCACGGCCACGCCGGGCCGGAGCCAGTGGCCCGCTCCGACCGCCGAGCCGGGCCCCGCTCCGACCGCCGAGCCGGGCCCCGCTCCGACCGCCGAGCCGGGCCTAGCGCCGACCGCCGAGCCGGATCCCGCCGCACGGACGACGGCCGAGTCGCCTCCCGCACGGCCTGTGGCACCCGGCCGGCGGTCCGCTCACCGCGAGGAACACGAACCGCAGCGCACCGCCCGCGCCGCCCTCACCCGCATCCTCGAACCGGGTGACGAAACCGCAGGCCGCTGGTTGCGCGAGATGGGCCCGGTGGCCCTCTGGCAGGCTCTCTCCGACGACACCGCGGACCCGCCCGGGGGCACCACCCGGGCCAAGATCGCGGGCTTGCGGTTACGGGCCGCCCGGGCCCGCCCGACCGCGGACCTCGAGGCCATGACCGCACTCGGCGGCCGGTTCCTCTGCCCCGGGGACGACGAATGGCCCGGCCAGCTCGACGACCTCGGCGACGCCCGCCCCATCGGACTGTGGGTGCGCGGGACGGCCAACCTCAGGCTGTGGGCGCTGCGCTCCGTCGCCGTCGTCGGCGCCCGGGCCTGTACCGACTACGGCGCGCACCTCGCCACCACCATCGGCGCCGGACTCGCCGACCGCGGCTGGGCCGTTGTCTCCGGAGCCGCATACGGGGTCGACGGTGCGGCTCATCGCGGCGCGTTGGCCGCGGACGGCGCGACCATCGCCGTCATGGCCTGCGGCGTCGACCACGCCTACCCCCGGGGCCACACCGAGTTGATCGGCCGGATCGCCGAACAGGGCTTGGTGGTCGCCGAGTTACCGCCCGGCGACCACCCCACCCGCAGCCGCTTCATCCAGCGCAACCGTGTCATCGCCGCACTCACCAGAGGCACCGTCGTCGTGGAGGCCGAACTGCGCAGCGGCTCACTGGTCACCGCCCGACAAGCGCTGGCCCTCGGCCGCTTCACGATGGGAATGCCGGGCCCGGTCACCAGCAGTCTGTCCGCCGGGGTGCACCAACTCCTGCGCGGCGAGGCCACGGTGGTCACCGCCGCCGACGAGGTCATCGAACTCGTCGGCAGCATCGGCGACCTCGCTCCCGAGCAACAGGGCCCGACCCGCATCCGCGACCTCCTCGATCCCGTCGCGACCCGCGTACTGGAGGCGCTGCCCGCGCGCGGCGGCACGGACGCCGGCCGTCTGGCAGAGGAAGCCGCCACGCCCCGAGAGGTCACGCAGCGCAAACTCTTCGAGCTGTTGTCCCTCGGATTCGTGCAAAGGTGCGGTGATCGCTGGGAGTTGGCGCGACGCGCCGAGAGGACTGAGGGTTCCCGGCGAGGCGGTACTTGACCTGGGGCGAACGGGTGAAAGGGTGAGGGGAATGACCGCAGAATCCAGGTTTGCCGTGCTTCGGGGCACGGTCCGATCCATGGGGGAGACGGCGATGTGGCGCAGGGGATGGACGGGGTCCCGTACACCGCGTCACCGCGTCCGCCCGCACGGCCCTCCGGGGGTCCGCGTCCGGCTCTCTGTCCGGGTGTCGCCACACCGTACGAGGTAACCCTGAGGTGCGGGCAGCGGAACGTATCTGCGCACGCCCGAACCTGCCGTCCTCGCGCACCGCAACGCTTCGGTCACGCTACGCTCACAGGCAATTCAACCCTGATACGTCCATCCACCCGCGTCTCGGCAGAACGGCTCAAGGCGACGAATGCCCCAGCACACCTCCGGGTCTGATCGTGCGGCTGTACCACCCGCCGCACGCGGCAGCGCGCGCCCCGCCCCGCCCACCTCGCTCGACGAGCTGTGGCGCTCCTACAAGGCGTCGGGCGACGGGCGGCTGCGAGAACAGCTGATCCTGCACTACTCGCCGCTGGTCAAGTACGTCGCCGGCCGCGTCAGCGTCGGCCTGCCCCCCAACGTCGAGCAGGCCGACTTCGTCTCCTCCGGAGTCTTCGGACTGATCGATGCCATCGAGAAGTTCGAACCCGAACGCGCCATCAAGTTCGAGACCTACGCCATCACCCGCATCCGCGGCGCAATGATCGACGAGTTGCGTGCTCTGGACTGGATTCCGCGCTCCGTGCGGCAGAAGGCCCGTGCCGTCGAACGGGCCTACGCCACCCTCGAAGCGCAGCTGCGCCGCACCCCGTCCGAGGCGGAGGTCGCCGAGGAGATGGGCATTGCGCTGGAGGAACTCCACGGCGTGTTCAGCCAGCTGTCCTTGGCGAACGTGGTCGCCCTGGAAGAGCTCCTGCACGTCGGCGGCGAGGGGGGTGAACGGCTGAGCCTGATGGACACCCTGGAGGACACGGCCGCCGAGAACCCCGTCGAGATCGCCGAGGACCGCGAGCTGCGGCGGCTGCTCGCCCGCGCCATCAACACCCTCCCCGAGCGCGAGAAGACCGTGGTCACGCTCTACTACTACGAAGGGCTCACGCTCGCCGAGATCGGCAACGTCCTCGGCGTCACGGAGAGCAGGGTCAGCCAGATCCACACCAAGTCCGTACTCCAGCTCAGAGCGAAGCTCGCCGACGTCGGACGCTGAGTCACCCTCCGGGCGCCCGGGCTTTCCGCGCGCCGTGTCGCCATGCGGAGTGCCACGCGGGGCGTGCCATCCGTAGAGTGGTGACGTGCCCAGGATTCGAGCGGCCTCTGTGGCCGAGCACCGGACGATGCAGCGCGGCGCCCTCTTGGACGCTGCCCGCACCCTGCTGTCCGAAGGCGGAACGGAAGCACTGACCTTCCCCGCCCTCGCCGAGCGCACGGGCCTCGCGCGCTCTTCCGTGTATGAGTACTTCCGCTCGCGCGCCGCTGTCGTGGAAGAGCTGTGCGCCGTCGACTTCCCGGTCTGGGCCGCTGAGGTGGAGACCGCGATGGAGCGCGTCGACACGCCCGAGGGGAAGGTCGAGGCATATGTGCGACGGCAGCTCGCCCTGGTCGGCGACCGGCGCCACCGCGCCGTCGTTGCCATTTCGGCCGGTGAGCTGGACGCCGGCGCACGGGAGAAGATCCGCGCGGCCCACGGCGGACTGATCGCCATGATCGTCGAGGCGCTGGCCGCCCTCGGCCATGAACAGCCCCGCCTCGCGGCCATGCTCCTCCAGGGAGTCGTCGATGCCGCGGTCCGCCGTATCGAACTCGGTGCCGCCGAAGACCCGGACGAGATCACGGAGGCGGCGGTCGGCATGGCCCTCCGGGGGGTTCGCGGCTGACTTGGGGGGCTTCCCTCTCCCCCCCCCGGGCCCCCGGCCCACCCACCTCCACCACCTCCACGCTCGTTGGCCCCGCAGCCCGCAGCCCGCAGCCCGCAGCCCGCAGCCCGCAGCCCGCAGCCCGCAGCCCGCAGCCCGCAGCCCGCAGCCCGCCCGCAGCCCGCAGCCCGCAGCCCCGCAGCCCGCAGCCCGCAGCCCGCAGCCCGCAGCCCGCAGCCCGCAGCCCGCAGCCCGCAGCCCGCAGCCCGCAGCCCGCAGCCCGCAGCCCGCAGCCCGCAGCCCGCAGCCCGCAGCCCGTCGGTCGCCGGCCTCGTTGTGCTGCGATGGGCGCCTCGCTCTACGGGGCTGCCTCTGCGGCAGACCGGCAGTACGACCGAAGCGTCAACGCTCCTGCTGCTCTGCTCTTCCGGCTCCCGCTTCCGGGTGTCCGGCTGCCTCGTGATCACCCACCGTCTTGCCGGAGGCCGTGCCGCTCTCCATCCGGCTGTCTGGGTACCTCCCTTTCGGTCTCAGCCGACCCAGCCCCCTGGTGGAGCCGGCCCAGCGCCCAGGCGGCAGCTGCTACGAGCCCGGCTGCTGCCATGAGGGCAGCTCCTCTTGGCGTCGGCTTTCGCTGCTGAGCTGCTGGTTTCGCCGGTACCGCTGCATGCGCCGGTCCTGTCGCTCCCGCAGGCCCGAGGGCTGTGCGGTCGCCCGCGGGTACAGGAATCCCGAAGACCGGCAGCAGTCGCGAGGGGCCGCCGCGGAGCATGCCGTCGGGCAGCAGGGACAACGGGTCCAGGTAGCTCTTGCCGCGGCGCAGGCCCCAGTGGAGGCAGGGCGCCCGGCAGTGGAACGGGCCGTGCTGCAGGACGGCGACCGGCTGACCTGCGGTGACGCGTTGACCCTTGTGGACCGTGGGCCGCACGGGCTCGTAGGTGGTGCGTAACGGGGGACGGCCCGAGCGGGATACCTCGATCGTCAGGACGCCACGGCCCGCGACGGTTCCGGCATACGCAACCCGGCCGGGTGCCGCTGCCCGTACCCGTGCGCCGGTGGGCGCGGCCAGGTCCACTCCCCGGTGCCCGGCCGCCCAGGGCGAAGGAGGTGGCTCCCATCCGTGTACCACCGTGGGCCCTGCGCCACCTCCGCTCTCTCCCACTGGCCATGCCCTGTCCCCACCGGAGGGGCCGGCCCGCGCGACTGCCTCGCGACGCGCCGCTGCTCCGGGGCGTTCCACCGGCACGTCACGGGGTATTTCCGGCACCTCCTCGGTGCGTGCTCCGCCCTCCGGCGGACGCACCCCGTCGTCATGTGCCGCACCCGCAGGCCCGTCCGCCGCCCGCTCCACTCCGTGCGCCACCTCGTGCTCCGCCCCCACGGCCGAGGACGGAGTGGCGGCAGCGCACGCCGGTACGGGGAACAGAGCGATGAGCGCCGCGGTCACGGCCGGGGCCAGGAGCACACGCAGAGCATGGGCCGGGAAGAAACAGCTCGGCCCATATGCGGTCGGTTCTGCGCGCGGAGTCGGCGGTAAGGGTGCCGGCGGCCGGAAGCGCGGCCGGGGAGGGAGAGGAGGGCGGGTCGTGGTCGAGCCGGAGTGTGATCCGGGGCTTCGTCGAGTGGCCGGCCGTGGGGTGCGCTGCGGTTTCAGTTGCGGTTTCGGTTGCGGTTTCGGTTGTGTGTTCCGTCGCATGTCCCGACGGTGGCGCAGTCCGCCGCGGCGTGGGGATCTTGGTCTGAAGCTGTGGACGAGCGGGCGGTTGTGGACAACGGTGTCACCCGCACGGGGATCGAAATGGTGTGTGTCGCCCGGTGCATCGGCCGTCCCGTACACTTCTGATGGCGATCCGGGTCACCGGGTCGACTTCGCACGCCCCGCCGTCAGTGCACCAGTCCCTTTTCGGGCAGCACGACGGCCGCGCTCCTCGGTCCTTGGACGGCTCCGCAAGGTGTCTTCCCCGGCAGGCGCGTCGGGGCGTCAGGCACCGCGGCCGACCGGCCGCAGTGGAACCGAGTACAACAAGGAGTACGGCCATGGCCGTCGTCACGATGCGGGAGCTGCTGGAGAGCGGCGTCCACTTCGGGCACCAGACCCGCCGCTGGAACCCGAAGATGAAGCGCTTCATCTTCACCGAGCGCAACGGCATCTACATCATCGACCTGCTCCAGTCGCTGTCGTACATCGACCGCGCCTACGAGTTCGTCAAGGAGACCGTCGCCCACGGCGGCTCGGTCATGTTCGTCGGCACGAAGAAGCAGGCCCAGGAGGCCATTGCCGAGCAGGCCACCCGCGTGGGCATGCCCTACGTGAACCAGCGCTGGCTCGGCGGCATGCTGACCAACTTCTCGACCGTCTACAAGCGCCTGCAGCGCCTGAAGGAGCTCGAGCAGATCGACTTCGAGGATGTGGCCGCCTCCGGCCTCACCAAGAAGGAGCTCCTGGTCCTCTCCCGCGAGAAGGCCAAGCTGGAGAAGACCCTCGGCGGTATCCGCGAGATGCAGAAGGTGCCCAGCGCCGTCTGGATCGTGGACACCAAGAAGGAGCACATTGCCGTCGGTGAGGCGCGCAAGCTCAACATCCCGGTCGTCGCGATCCTCGACACCAACTGCGACCCGGACGAGGTCGACTACAAGATCCCGGGCAACGACGACGCGATCCGCTCCGTCACCCTGCTCACCCGCGTGATCGCCGACGCCGTCGCCGAGGGCCTCATCGCCCGCTCCGGTGCCGCCACCGGCGACCAGAAGCCCGGCGAGAAGGCTGCTGCCGCCGAGCCGCTGGCCGAGTGGGAGCGCGACCTGCTCGAGGGCGAGAAGAAGGCTGACGACGAGGCCCCCAAGGCCGAGGAGAAGCCCGCCGAGGCCCCGGTCGCCGAGGCCCCCGCCGCCGAGGCCGAGAAGCCGGCCGCGGACGCCGAGCAGGCCTGACCCGCAGCATCCGGCTGATGACGGCGGGGGAGGGCGCCACAAGCGCCGCCCCCGCCGTCCACCCGTAGATCTTTCGACTTCGAGATTTCGAGAAGAGATTCACAGACCATGGCGAACTACACCGCCGCTGACGTCAAGAAGCTCCGCGAGCTCACCGGCGCCGGCATGATGGACTGCAAGAAGGCCCTGGACGAGGCCGAGGGCAACGTCGACAAGGCCGTCGAGGCGCTGCGCATCAAGGGCCAGAAGGGCGTCGCCAAGCGCGAGGGCCGCTCCGCCGAGAACGGCGCCGTGGTCTCCCTGGTCGGCGACGACAACGCCTCCGGTGTCATCGTCGAGCTGAAGTGCGAGACGGACTTCGTCGCCAAGGGCGAGAAGTTCCAGGCCGTCGCCAACGAGATCGCCGCGCACATCGCGAAGACCTCCCCGGCCGACATCGAGGCCCTGCTCGCCTCCGAGATCGAGGCCGGCAAGACCGTCCAGGCGTTCGTCGACGAGGCCAACGCCACCCTGGGCGAGAAGATCGTCCTGGACCGCTTCGCGCAGTTCTCCGACGGCTACGTGTCGGTCTACATGCACCGCACCATGCCCGACCTGCCGCCGCAGATCGGTGTCCTCGTCGAGCTTGACAAGGAGAACGCCGAGGTCGCCAAGGGCATCGCGCAGCACATCGCCGCGTTCGCCCCGAAGTACCTCTCCAAGGAAGACGTCCCGGCCGAGGTCGTCGAGGCCGAGCGCCGCGTCGCCGAGGAGACCACCCGTGCGGAGGGCAAGCCCGAGGCTGCCCTGCCGAAGATCGTCGAGGGTCGCCTCAACGGCTTCTTCAAGGACGCGACGCTGCTCGGTCAGCCGTACGCGCTCGACAACAAGAAGTCCGTCGAGAAGGTCCTGCAGGAGGCCGGTGTCACCCTGAAGCGCTTCGCGCGCATCAAGGTCGGCATCTGAGCCTGTCGCGAAGGCAGCGAATGACCTACGACCCCGCTAGGGTCGTAGGCAGTCGGCCGCTCAACGGCCGGCCGCAGATGTGACGAGGAGGCCATTGCCGCACAGGGATCTGACCAGACCCACGGCAATGGCCTTCTTCGTATGTGCACGAGGAGAGCTCAATGATTCACGGTGCCGACGGCGCGCACGCAGACCATTCCGGCCACGGCGGCAGGCGACGCTTCCTGCTGAAGCTGTCGGGCGAAGCATTCGCCGGCGGCGGCGGACTGGGCGTCGACCCCGACGTCGTGCACGCGATGGCCCGCGAGATCGCCGCCGTGGTGCGCGAGGGCTACGAGATCGCCATCGTGATCGGCGGCGGCAACTTCTTCCGCGGCGCCGAACTCCAGCAGCGCGGCATGGACCGCGCCCGCTCCGACTACATGGGCATGCTGGGCACGGTCATGAACTGTCTGGCCCTCCAGGACTTCCTGGAGAAGGAGGGCATCGACTCCCGCGTCCAGACGGCGATCACCATGGGTCAGGTAGCGGAGCCGTACATTCCGCTGCGTGCGGTGCGCCATCTGGAGAAGGGCCGGGTCGTCATCTTCGGCGCCGGCATGGGTATGCCGTACTTCTCCACCGACACCACCGCCGCCCAGCGCGCCCTGGAGATCGACGCCGAGGCCATGCTGATGGGCAAGAACGGGGTGGACGGGGTCTACGACTCCGACCCCAAGAAGAACCCCGACGCGGTGAAGTTCGATGCCCTCGAATACGGCGAGGTCATCACCCGGGACCTGAAGGTCGCCGACGCCACCGCCATCACGCTCTGCCGGGACAACAAGCTCCCGATCCTCGTCTTCGAGCTGCTCGCCGAGGGCAACATCGCGCGCGCGGTGAAGGGTGAGAAGATCGGCACGCTCGTCAGCGATCAGGGCACCCGGGCCTGACGGCCCCAACTGCCGTGGTTCCGTACCGGCATCGGCCGGTACGGACGGCAGCTCCCGTACCGGGGAAGACCCCGGTACGGGGATGGACAACGGCCTGCCGGTCGGACACCGTGCAGGAGAAGACGCGCGGCAGGGGCGAGGCTCTGCTTCTTACCGAAAAGACCAGGAGCAAGTGGTGATCGAAGAGATCCTCCTCGAGGCCGAGGAGAAGATGGAGAAGGCCGTCGTGGTCGCCAAGGAGGACTTCGCCGCGATTCGCACCGGGCGTGCGCACCCGGCGATGTTCAACAAGATCGTGGCCGACTACTACGGCGCGATGACGCCGATCAACCAGCTGGCGTCGTTCTCGGTTCCCGAACCGCGGATGGCCGTGGTGACCCCGTTCGACAAGAGCGCGCTGCGCAACATCGAGCAGGCCATCCGCGACTCCGACCTCGGCGTCAACCCGAGCAACGACGGCAACATCATCCGGGTGACGTTCCCCGAGCTGACCGAGGAGCGCCGCAAGGAGTTCATCAAGGTCGCGAAGAACAAGGGCGAGGACGCGAAGATCTCGATCCGCAGCGTCCGGCGCAAGGCCAAGGAAACGCTCGACAAGCTCGTCAAGGACAAGGAAACCGGCGAGGACGAGGTGCGCCGCGCCGAGAAGGAGCTCGACGACACCACCGCGAAGTACGTGGCGCAGGTGGACGAGCTCCTCAAGCACAAGGAATCCGAGCTCCTCGAGGTCTGATGAACGAGTCTTCCTGGGGGGCCGCCCCGCCCGGCGCCGGACACCGGGCAATGCCCGACCACGGGCCGGCCTCCTCGCTTCGCGGGGTGGCGCCCCCCGCCCCGGCGGGTCCCGGGCACGACTGGGGCGACCCGGACCGGACTCGGCCCCTGCCCTTCGTGCCCGGGCCAGGCGGACACCAGGACGACGACCGGGAATATCGGGACATCCGGGATAGCCGGGATCACCTGGACGACCGGGGGGCTGCTCGGCCGAGCGGCCCCCTGTTCCGCGACGAAAAGCCGCAGGAGCCCATGCCCACCTCTCTTTCCGGGTCCGACAGCTCGCCGGACTCAGAGAAGCCGAAGAAGAAGAGCGCGGGCCGCAATCTGCGCGCCGCGATAGGGGTCGGTATCGGCCTCGGCGCGATCATCGTTGCGTCGCTCTTCCTCTACAAGCCTGTCTTCATCGGCGTGATAGCGATCGCCGTCGTGGTGGGCCTGTGGGAGCTGACCTCGCGGCTGGCGGAGCGCAAGGACATCAAGGTGCCGCTGGTACCGCTCGCGGTCGGTGGGACCGCCATGGTGGCCGCCGGATATGTCCGCGGTGCCGAGGGCGCCTGGGTGGCGATGGCGCTCACCGCGCTGGCCGTCCTCGTCTGGCGGATGACCGAGGCACCCGAGAACTATTTGCGGGATGTCACCGCCGGCGTCTTCGCGGCGTTCTATGTGCCCTTCCTCGCGACGTTCGTGGCGCTGATGCTCGCGGCCGAGCCCGACGGGCCGGAACGGGTACTGACCTTCCTGATGCTGACGGTCGTCAGCGACACCGGCGCGTACGCGGTCGGCTGGCGGTTCGGCAGGCACAAGCTCGCACCGCGCATCAGCCCCGGAAAGACCCGCGAAGGACTCGTCGGCGCGGTGCTCTTCGCGATGGTGGCCGGCGCACTGTGCATGGAATTCCTGATCGTGCACGGAGCCTGGTGGCAGGGCCTGCTGCTCGGCCTCGCGGTCGCGGCCACCGCCACCCTCGGTGACCTCGGCGAATCCATGATCAAGCGCGATCTCGGCATCAAGGACATGGGTACCCTGCTCCCCGGCCACGGCGGAATCATGGACCGCCTCGATTCCCTGCTGCCGACGGCACCGGTCGTCTGGCTGCTGTTCGTGATCTTCGTGGGGTCCGGCTGAACCCAGGGACCGTAGGGGGAAGAGGGGCGTCCGGTTCCGGCCTCTCCGGGTGTCCCTGCGTATGACGGTCACCCGATGCCTGTGAGGGGCCCGCCGCATCGAGCGGCGGGCCCCTCTCGCGTGTGAGGCCGAAAGGCTCCGTTCCCCGAACTGTCCACCCTGGTCCGCATTTCGCTGCTTCTCCGTGTGTCGCGTGAAGGGCGGAGGGGCACCGTGGGTGACCTCCCGATCACTGCCCGGTCGCCGTCCGATCCCCGCCCGATGGCCGCCCACCGCTCCGGCCCGGGGCTCCCCGGACGATCTGCCACACTGGACGCACCATGCCTGCACCCGGAGAACTTACTTTCGTCGCGCCGCGTGGGGCCAAGAAGCCTCCGCGGCACCTTGCCGATCTCAGTCCCGTCGAGCGCCGCGAAGCGGTGGCCGCGATCGGGGAGAAGCCGTTTCGCGCCAAGCAGCTGTCGCAGCACTACTTCGCCCGCTATGCGCACGACCCGGCGCAGTGGACCGACATCCCGGCGGCCGCGCGCGAGAAGCTGGCGGCCGAGCTGCTGCCGGATCTGATGAAGGTCGTCCGGCACATCTCGTGTGACGACGACACCACGCGCAAGACGCTGTGGAAGATGCACGACGGCACGCTCGTCGAGTCCGTGCTGATGCGCTACCCGGACCGGGTCACCATGTGCATCTCCTCGCAGGCCGGGTGCGGCATGAACTGCCCGTTCTGCGCGACGGGGCAGGCGGGCCTGGACCGTAATCTGTCGACCGCCGAGATCGTGCACCAGATCGTCGACGGGATGCGTGCGCTGCGCGACGGCGAGGTGCCGGGCGGGCCGGCCCGGCTGTCCAACATCGTCTTCATGGGGATGGGCGAACCGCTCGCCAACTACAAGCGGGTGGTCGGGGCGATCCGGCGGCTGACCGACCCCGAGCCCGACGGGCTGGGGCTGTCGCAGCGCGGGATCACCGTCTCGACGGTCGGGCTGGTGCCGGCGATGCTGCGGTTCGCCGATGAAGGATTCAAGTGCCGGCTGGCGGTGTCGCTGCATGCGCCCGATGACGAGCTGCGCGACACCCTGGTGCCCGTCAACACGCGCTGGAAGGTGCGCGAGGTGCTGGACGCCGCGTGGGAGTACGCGGAGAAGTCCGGGCGGCGGATCTCGATCGAGTACGCGCTGATCCGGGACATCAACGACCAGGCGTGGCGCGGTGACCTGCTGGGACGGCTGCTGAAGGGCAAGCGCGTCCATGTGAACCTCATTCCGCTGAATCCGACGCCCGGCTCGAAGTGGACCGCCTCGCGCCCCGAGGACGAGCGGGCGTTCGTCCAGGCCATCGAGGCACACGGCGTGCCGGTGACCGTCCGCGACACCCGCGGCCAGGAGATCGACGGCGCCTGCGGCCAGCTCGCGGCCTCGGAACGCTGACCGCCCGCTGGTACTGTGTGATCGAACAAATGCACCACATCCGACAGGGGAGCGCCACAGCGCTGAGAGTGCGGAAGCGTCGTAGACCTCTACGGTGCCCGCAGACCCTTGAACCTCGCCCGGGTCATTCCGGGTAGGAAGTTCGGTCGTCACTCATGCTGTTGCGCCCCGCACCGGGTCCCCTCCCTGCGTCATCGGACGCCGGGAGCCGTGGACACCGTGCGGGGCCGCGTCTCTTCCTGGCCAGCCAGGAGGAAATCAGTGAGCACCAGGAGCAGAATCACCGCCACGGCCCTCGCCGCCGCGGTCGGCATGTCCGCGCTGGCCGCCTGCGGTGCCCCGGGCGGGGGCGCGGACGCCAAGACCGTCACGCTGGTCAGCCATGACTCGTTCAACATCTCCAAGTCGGTCCTGAGCGCCTTCGAGAAAGAGAGCGGCTACAAGGTCAGGATCCTCAAGGGCGGGGATGCCGGGAAGGCCGTCAACCAGGCGATCCTGTCCAAGGGCAATCCGCAGGGCGACGTGTTCTTCGGTATCGACAACACGCTGCTCTCGCGCGGGCTGCACGAAGGGCTCTTCAGCCCGTACCGGGCCAAGGGGCTGGCGGACGTGCCGGCCGGGCTGCAGCTCGACAAGGGCGCGCACCGCGTCACCCCGCTCGACTACGGCGACATCTGCGTCAACTACGACCGCGGCTACTTCGCCCGGCACAAGACCGCGCCGCCGAAGACCTTCGACGATCTGCTCAAGCCCCGGTACAAGGGGATGCTCGTGACGGAGAACTCCGCGACCTCCTCCCCGGGTCTCGCCTTCCAGCTCGGCACCATCGCGAAGTACGGGCAGGACGGCTGGCAGAGCTACTGGAAGAAGCTCAAGGCCAACGGCGTCGAGGTCGTCGACGGCTGGGAACAGGCCTACTACGAGCGGTTCACGGGATCCGCGGCCGGCAAGCGCAAGGGCGACAAGCCGCTGGTGGTCTCCTACGCCTCCAGCCCGCCGGCCGAGGTGCTGGGCAAGAAGCCCGCGCCCAAGGAGGCGCCGACCGGGGTCGCGACGGGCACCTGCTTCCGCCAGATCGAATTCGGCGGCCTGCTCAAGGGGGCGAGGAACGAGAAGGGCGGCAAGGCGCTGCTGGACTTCTTGCTGAGCAAGAAGTTCCAGCAGGACGTACCGCTGCAGATGTTCGTCAACCCGGCACGCGAGGACGCCGCGGTGCCGGAGCTGTTCACCAAGTACGGCACCAGGATCGACCAGCCCACGACGCTGCCGCCCGGGACGATCACCGAGAACCGCGAACAGTGGATCAAGCAGTGGTCCTCGCTCGTTCTGAAGTAGTCCGCGGCCGGCGCCCGCGGCCCGTACGGGGAACGGCGGCGCGGCTCGGCCTGATGGCGGTGCCGCTCGCCTTCTTCGCGCTGTTCTTCGCCTATCCGGTGGCGGCGATCGTCGGACGCGGGCTCAAGGACGGCGGACGGTGGCAGCTCGGCCGGTTCGGTTCCGTGCTGAGCGACCCGGACATCGTCCATGTGCTGTGGTTCACCGTCTGGCAGGCCGCGGCCTCCACGGCGCTGACCCTGCTGATCGCGCTGCCCGGTGCCTATGTCTTCGCGCGGTTCGACTTCCCCGGCAAGCAGCTGCTGCGGGCGGTGGTGGCGGTGCCGTTCGTGCTGCCGACCGTCGTCGTCGGCTCCGCCTTCCTGGCGTTGGCCGGACGGGGCGGACTGCTGGACGAGCTGTGGGGCCTGCGCCTGGACACCTCGGTGTGGGCGATCCTGCTGGCGCATGTGTTCTTCAACTACGCCGTGGTCGTCCGGACCGTCGGCGGGCTCTGGGCCCAGCTCGACCCGCGTCAGGAAGAGGCGGCGCGGATGCTGGGGGCCGGACGGTTCGCGGCCTGGCGGAGGGTGACCCTGCCCGCCCTGGGACCCGCCGTCGCGGCCGCCGCGCTCATGGTCTTCCTCTTCACCTTCACCTCCTTCGGGGTGGTGCAGATTCTCGGCGGGCCCACCTTCGCGACGCTGGAGGTGGAGATCTACCGGCAGACCGCGGAGTTCCTGGACCTGCCGACGGCCGCCGTGCTCACCATGGTCCAGTTCGCGGCGGTGCTGGGCGTGCTGGCGCTGCACGCCTGGACGGTGCGCCGCCGGGAAACCGCCCTGCGGCTTGTGCCGGCCTCGCAGACCGCGCACCGGCCGCGCGGCCGCGGCCAGTGGACACTGCTGTGGGGGACGCTCGCCGTCATCACCGTCCTGCTCATCGTGCCGCTCCTGGTGCTCGTGGAGCGGTCGTTCGCCGGGCCGGACGGCTACGGAGCGGTGTTCTACACCTCGCTGCGGTCGGCCGGGAACGCCGACAGCACCTTCGCCGTCGCGCCCCTGGACGCCCTGTGGAACTCCCTCGCCTACGGGGCGGCCGCCACGGCGATCGCGCTGGTGGTGGGGGGACTGGCGGCCGCCGCGCTGACCCTCCCCCGGCTGGGCAGAGGCCCGTCCGGGCGGACGGCCCTGATCAGCCGCTTCGTCCGGGGCTTCGACGCCCTGCTGATGCTGCCCCTCGGGGTGTCCGCGGTGACCGTCGGCTTCGGATTCCTGATCAGCCTCGACACGCCGCCGCTCGATCTGCGCGCCTCGTGGTGGCTGGTGCCGCTCGCCCAGGCGCTGGTGGGGGTGCCGTTCGTGGTGCGGACGATGCTGCCGGTCCTGCGGGCGGTCGACGGACGGCTGCGGGAGGCGGCCGCCGTGCTCGGCGCCTCGCCGTGGCGGGTGTGGCGCGAGGTCGACCTGCCGATGGTGCGGCGGGCCCTGCTGATCGCCGCGGGCTTCGCCTTCGCCGTCTCCCTCGGTGAGTTCGGCGCGACGGTCTTCATCGCGCGGCCGGACCAGCCGACACTGCCGGTCGCCGTGGCACGCCTGCTGGGACGTGCGGGAGAGCTCAACTACGGGCAGGCGATGGCCCTGTCGACCCTCTTGATGGTGGTGTGCGCCGGTGCCCTGCTGGTACTGGAGCGCCTGCGCCCCCTCGACCACTCCGGGGAGTTCTAGATGACGGCACGCGCCGGGACCACGGCACAGGAGCTGCTGCGGCTGGGCGGGGTGACCGTCCGCTTCGGCACGGCGGAGCGCCCCGCACTGGACGCGGTGGACCTGGACGTCGCCGCGCACGAAATCGTGTGCGTCCTGGGGCCGAGCGGCAGCGGAAAGTCCACCCTGCTGAGGGTGGTCGCCGGTCTCCAACAGGCCCACGCGGGAGCGGTGTTGCTGGAGGGACGGGAGCAGTCCGGGGTGCCGGCCCACCGGCGCGGGGTCGGCCTGATGTTCCAGGACCACCAGCTTTTCCCGCAGCACGACGTCGAGGGCAACGTCGCCTTCGGGCTGCGGATGCGGCGTACCGCACGCGCCGAGCGGGAGCGCACGGTCGCCGAACTGCTGGACCTCGTCGGACTGCCGGGCGCCCAGCGGCGCGCCGTGGCCTCCCTGTCCGGCGGCGAACAGCAGCGGGTCGCGCTGGCCCGCGCGCTGGCCCCCCGCCCCCGCCTGCTGATGCTGGACGAACCCCTCGGCCAGCTCGACCGCGGGCTGCGCGAACGGCTGGTCGTCGAACTCCGCCGCCTCTTCCGTGAATTGGGCACCACCGTATTGGCGGTCACCCACGACCAGGGCGAGGCCTTCGCACTCGCCGACCGGGTCGTGGTGATGCAGGACGGCCGGATCGCACAGACCGGCACCCCCCTGGAGGTCTGGCAGCGGCCCGCCACCGAATTCGTCGCCCGCTTCCTCGGCTTCGACAATGTGGTCGCGGCGACGGTGCAGGGCGAGGCAGCTGCCACCTGCTGGGGCAAGGTGCCGGTCCCGGACGGCACGGCGGACGGGCCGTGCCGCCTGCTCGTCCGGCCGGCCGGGGTGCGGCTGACCGCCGCCCCCGAGGGCCTGCCCTGTACGGTCACGGCCCGTACCTTCCGTGGCACCCATGTCGCGCTGCTGCTCCAGCCGGCCGCCGGACCGCAGGTGGAGGCGGCCTGCGCACTGCGGGACGCGCCGGAGGTGGGGGAGCGGGTGGGCATCTCCTTCGTGGCACAGGACGTGGTGGTGCTGGGCGCGACGGATGCGGCGGGCTGATCACCTCGGAGACGACGGGCTGATCGTGATCATGTCGGAGCCGATGGACTGACCATGCCGGAGCCGATGGACTGACCATGCCGGGGCCGAGGGGCCGATCACGCCGGATACCGCGGGCCGGTTACGAGGAGCGGCCTCCTGACCCCTGGGCACGGGGGCTCAGCGTGCTGCCACTTCCGTCTTCGCCTCATCCGCTGTCGGCGCGCCGGGCCCGTCCCCCGGCTCCGGTTCGCCGAACCAGGCGACCGCGACGGCGCCCGCCACGGCCACCACGAACCCGAGGGCGGCGACCCAGGCGAAGCCGGGACGCGAGGAGTCGCCCAGCCACAGCACCCCGAGAATGCCCGGGACCACCGTCTCGCCCACCACCAGCGCGGCCGTGGCGCCGTTCACCGAGCCGATCTGCAGGGCGACGGTGTGCAGATACATGCCCCCGATTCCGGCCACCAGAATCGCGTACAGGGCGGGATCGCCGAGCAGCGACGGCAGGTGGAAGGGGTCCACGCCGTTCAGCACGCGCACGCCGATCCCGAGCGCCCCGAAGCCCAGGCCGGAGAGCAGGCCGGCGAGGATCGCGGCCCGTCCGCCGAGCAGCCGCACGATCAGGGTGCCGCCGAGGACGAGGACGACGGAAGCGGCGAGCAGCCACCAGTGGGCGGCGATCGGCGTGTGGCCGCTGCCTTCCGGCCCGGCGGCCGTGGCCAGCAGCACCAACGCCCCGCACACCACGCCGATGGAGCTCCACTCGGCCCGGGAGAGCCGGATACCGAGGAGCTTGATGCTCAGCACCGCCGTGATCACGAGGTTGGCGCTGATCACAGTCTGGGAGAGGAACAGCGGCAGCAGCCTGGCGGCCAGCGCACCGAGCCCGAACCCGAGGAAGTCCAGCACCGTGCCGACCATGAACTCCCAGGTCACGGCCGCCTTCGCGGTCGACGACAGGCTGGGGCCGCCGTGCTGGGTGACACCGGTCGTGGAGGCCTCGGCCGCCTCGCGGCGGGCGGATTTGCGGGAGCCCACCGCCTGCAGGACCGATCCCGTGCCGTAGCAGGCCGACGCCGCCACGGCCGTCAGAAGGCCGATGATCACCAAGAGCTCCGTTCGCCCGCTGTCTTGAACCGTCTGTTACCTGCCCGGCCTGGCAGACGCGTAATTCGGGACGGGCGTTGCCTCGGCGGCCGAACCTGCCGTCCGGCCGGTCGAACCCGCCGTCCGGCCGGCCGGGGGAGGCCGCGCCGGGGCGCGGTGCCCCGTGCGCGGGGTGCGGGCCCTGGGGCCTTCGCACGGTGCGGTCCGGGGACCGCAGGTGGGTCAGGAAGCGCTCCCGGACCGGAGGCGGGACAGCGCCTCGGGAGCTTCGTCCACCGAGTCGACCAGGGCGATCCTGGCCGCCATGGGACGGTCCGCCGCGAGTGCCCGGAGCAGCGGCCAGGTGGGGAGCGTCTCGGTCCAGTGCTCGCGGTTCACCAGCACCATCGGGGTCGGCTCGCCCCGCGACCCGTAGTAGTTGGGCGTCGCGTTGTCGAAGATCTCCTGTACGGTGCCGGCCGCGCCGGGGAGGAAGACGACGCCCGCGTTGGAGCGTGCCAGCAGGCCGTCCTCGCGTACCGCGTTGACGAAGTACTTCGCTATGTGGGTCGCGAAGACGTTCGGCGGCTCATGGCCGTAGAACCAGGTGGGGATGCCGACCGAGGCCCCGCCGCCCGGCCGGTCGTGCCGGATGCCGAAGGCGGCCCGTGCCCATTCGGTGATCGACTCGGTGAAGTGCGGTGCCTTGGTGAGACGTTTCAGCGCCGCGTCGAGCATGCCGTCCTCGAAGGGTGCGGTGTACGCACCGAGGTTCGCCGCCTCCATCGCACCGGGGCCGCCGCCCGTCGCGACGGTCAGGCCGTCCCGGGTGAGCCGGCGGCCGAGCCGGGCCGCGCCCGCGTAGTCCGCATCATCGCGCCGCAGGGCGTGGCCGCCCATGATGCCCACCACCTGTGCGCCGGCGAGGTGTTCGTCGAGGGCGTCCGAGACGGCGTCGTCGTGGATGCTGCGCAGCATCGAGGAGAAGATGTCGCCGTCCGACTTGGTCTCCTGGTACCAGTGGTACGCGCGGGCGTCCGGGGTGGCGTCGTAGCCGGCCTCGGCCAGCTGCGCGAAGAGTTCGTCCGGGCCGTACAGGCTGCCACGGTAGGGGTCGAACGGCAGGTCCGGTACGGGCGGGAAGACCAGGGAGCCCCCGGCCCGTATCTTGGCGGCGGCGTCCGGCTCCATGACGCAGCCGAGGAACACCGACTCCGTGGTGTCCGTGCTGAGCAGCGCGAACGTACGGTCCGTCAGATCGACGGACTGGACGCGGTGTCCGGCGAGACTGCCGGCGGCGACCACCCGGTCGAACTCCGCCAGGGATTCGATTTCGTGGTCGTGGTTGTCGTCGTGGGCCGGGAAGCGGCGGGACGTTGAGGACTCTGCATTCGACACGTCCGTCATGTTAGGACCGCAGCGATGCCACCAGAGGACCGAGGTGCCCGTCCGCGGCCGCCGCGTCGAGTGCGGCGTGCAGTGCGCCGTCGTAGGTCGGGCGCGCCTGTGCGTGGATGTCCCGGCCCTGATCCGTGATCACGCTGTACACCCCGCGCCGGTCGTCGGGGCACAGGTCGCGGCGGGTCAGGCCGGACGACTCCAGACGGGAGGCCAGGCGGCTCACGGAGCTCTGGTTGAGGCCGATGAGGTCGGCGAGCTCCTGCATGCGCAGCTCGCCGTCGTCCGCATGGGCCAGCCTGGCGAGGGCGCGGTACTCGGACAGTCCGATGCCGTGGTGCTGCTGCAGGGCCTTCGCCAGCTCCTGCTCGACGCGTGTGTGCAGTGTCCCGAGCCGGTCCCAGTGCTCCGCGTCCATCGCTCTCCGCCTTCTTCTGCCGTGTGCCGACGGGCTCTTGACAGCAGGGTACATGCAGCGGAAACTAATGCATGTGCATGCAAGTGATGCAGGCGCATGGAACCGAGGGGGAGAGTCATGACGACGACGATGCCGGCGCCCGCGGAGGGCGCGGCCGGGACACCGGACCGGCCGGAGATCGAACGGATCGCCACGTCACCGGACTGGTACGCGCCGTACCGCATCTCACAGGCCGTCAGGGCGGGCGGACTGGTCCATGTGTCGGGGCAGGCCGGCATCGACGAGCAGGGGCGGACGGTGTCGGACGACTTCCTGGCCCAGGGCCGGCAGGCATTCGCGAATGTCGAGCGCGTGCTCGCGGCGGCGGGATCCTCGCTCGCGGATGTGGTGAAAGTGGGCATCTTCGTGACGGACATGGCTGCCGTCCTCGGCCAGGTCATCGCCCTGCGCGGGGAGTTCCTGTCCGAGCCCTACCCCGCGGACACCCTCCTGGAGGTGTCGTCCCTGGCCCGGCCGGACTGGCGGATAGAGGTCGAGGTCACGGCCCTTGCCCGCTGAGGGGCGAGTGTCAGCTTCCGGGGCGGGGCAGCGGTACGACCGGCCGTGCCGGGCCGGGGTGAGACGGGTGGCGCGGGCGAAGGCGGGGCGGGAGCCGTCGCACCCTCGGCGCGCCGGTCTTCCGCGGTCCGCCCGCCCCCTCAGTGCACGAGCGGAAGCGTGGCCATCTCCGCGACGGTCCAGGTCAGCGGAGCCAGGACGGTCACCAGCGCCAGGGCGCGCAGGGCCGCTGCCCGGTAGAGGACGGAGGCGGAGGCGCCCAGGCGGCGGAGGGCGGCCGTGGTGTGGGCTCGGGCCGAGTGGGATTCCACTGCGGCGGTGAGCGCGCTGGCGGTGACACAGGCGAGGACGACCGCCGCGCCGACGGCGGTGAGCGGCCCGAAAGGACGGGAGGACGAGGCTTCGTACACCTTCACCGCGGCGTACGCGGCGGAGCCGACCGCGCACAGGACGCCGAGCGGACGCCCGAGGCGGTGCGACTCCTCCTGCAGTACCCGCCCGGACAGCAGACGCAGTGCGCCGGGCCGGCCGGCGCAGAGCAGCCGGCCGCACAGATGCACCAGCCCGGGTCCGGCCAGCACCAGGCCGAAGGCCGACAGCGCCCAGCCGGCCAGGACTCCCGGCGGGCTGCCGATCAGCCGGCCGGGGAGCGGCAGCAGCCCGCCGTGGGCGCCGGGAGCGCGGCTGGTGTACGCCTCGATCGCCAGGCCGGCCGCGGCCAGGGCGATGCCCCACGGGAGACCGGAGGGCGGGGCGATCGTGGGGCGGCTTCCGTCCTCGGGGGCGCCGGCCTCGTGGCGGGGGCGCAGGGCGACGGCCGTGGCCGCCGCGGCGGTCAGCGGAACGGTGGCCAGCAGCATGAGGGCGCCGACGAGCGGTACCGGATGGCCGGCGCCGAGCAGGTCGGCGTCGAAGAGAGGGACGGCGGTCGGGCCGCCGAGGTCGCCGCGGAGACGGAGGAAGGCGAGCAGTGCGGCGAGGACACCGAGCACACAGGTCAGCGTGGTGGAGGCGGTGGCGAGCAGGGTGAGGCGGAGCGGGCCCAGGCCGGCGGCGGTCATACCGCGCTGGAGACGGGCGGCGGGATCCGTGCGGGCCGTGGAGACCGCGAACTGGGCCGTGGCGGCGAGCGGGGCCGTGCACCACAGCAGGCGTACCAGTGACTCGTCGGCCGCGGACGGGTGGCCGGCGGCGTGGCCGACGGTGGAGAGCAGCAGGAAGCCGGTGCCGGCCGCCGCGACGGCGACGCACAGGCGGCGCAGCAGGACGAGGGGGTGAGAGCCGCGGGCTAGACGGAGAGCGAGCACGCTGCCCTGCTTTCCTCATCGGAGGAACCGGCGGCCTCGGCCGTGGCGCCGGACTGGCGGCCGTCGAGGAGTGCCAGGGACCGGTCGGCGAGCGTGGCGGCCTCGGGGTCGTGGGTCGCCAGGACGACGGTGATCTGGTGCGAGCGGGCCGCGGTGGTCAGGGTGCGCAGCACCTGGGTGCCGTCGGAGCGGTGCAGGGGGGCGGTCGGCTCGTCGGCGAACAGCACCTGGGGGGTGGTGGCGAGTGCCCGGGCGATGGCGATCCGCTGGCGCTGGGACTGGTCGAGCCGCGCGGGACGGCGGTTCGCGCACATGCCGACGTCGAGGCGGTCCAGCCATTCCACGGCGGTGTGTTTGGCGGACCGGGTGCCGGTGCCGCGGAGGAGGAGGGGGAGGGCGGCGTTCTCCCAGGCGGTGAGTTCGGGGACGAGATGCGGTTCGGTGTCGATCCAGCCGAACCGGTCCAGACGCAGCCGTTCGCGGCTGGGGGAGGAGAGGGTGTGCACGGGGGCGCTGTTGAACCAGACCTCGCCCTCGGACGGGACGAGTTGACCGGAGAGACATTTCAGAAGGGTGGTCTTGCCGCTGCCGCGCGGGCCGGTGACGGCGAGGATCTCGCCTTCGCGGACGCCGACGGAGACTCCGGCGAGGGCCGAGGTGCCGCCGTGCGTGTGGTGCAGGCCGCGGGCCCAGAGAACGTCGTTGTCAGGCGGGGCCACCATCTGCGCACCTCTTGTTGTAGGCGTCGAATCGTTCCCCCGACCGGGTGAACGACCATGGAGGGTATCGGTCCCTAGCACGGTAAGTACTGGTGACCCCCGGTATTCGTCGCTTGGCAGCACAACGGCCCAGATTCACTCGTATGGCTTGAAGTGAGTGAATCTGAGCCGCTGGATGTTCAGTTGTGGATGAGTGCACCAGGAGGTGACGCGAGGGTCAGAGCTTGGCCCAGGCCTCGGTGAGGACCGTGCGCAGGATCTGCTCGATCTCGTCGAACACCGGCTGGTCGGCGATCAGCGGCGGGGCGAGCTGGATGACCGGGTCGCCGCGGTCGTCGGCGCGGCAGTAAAGACCGTTGTCGTACAGCGCCTTGGAGAGGAAGCCGTACAGGACGCGCTCGGTCTCCTCCTCGTTGAAGGACTCCTTGGTGACCTTGTCCTTGACCAGCTCGATGCCGTAGAAGAAGCCGTTGCCGCGGACGTCGCCGACGATCGGCAGGTCGTGCAGCTTCTGCAGGGTGCTCAGGAAGTTGCCCTCGTTGTCGAGGACGTGCTGGTTGAGGCCCTCGCGCTCGAAGATGTCGAGGTTGGCGACGCCGACTGCCGCGGAGACCGGGTGGCCGCCGAAGGTGTAGCCGTGCAGGAAGGTGTTGTCGCCCCGGTAGAACGGCTCGGCCAGGCGGTCGGAGATGATGCAGGCGCCGATCGGGGAGTAGCCCGAGGTCATGCCCTTGGCACAGGTGATCATGTCCGGGACGTAGCCGAACTTGTCACAGGCGAACGTCGTGCCGAGGCGGCCGAAGGCGCAGATGACCTCGTCGGAGACGAGCAGGACGTCGTACTGGTCGCAGATCTCGCGGACCCGCTGGAAGTAGCCGGGGGGCGGCGGGAAGCAGCCGCCGGCATTCTGCACCGGCTCCAGGAAGACCGCGGCGACGGTCTCGGGGCCCTCGAAGAGGATCTGCTGCTCGATCTGGTCGGCGGCCCAGCGGCCGAAGGCCTCGGGGTCGTCGCCGTGGATCGGGGCGCGGTAGATGTTGGTGTTCGACACCTTGTGCGCGCCGGGGACCAGCGGCTCGAAGGGGGCCTTGAGGCCGGGCAGACCGGTGATGGACAGGGCGCCCTGCGGGGTGCCGTGGTAGGCGACGGCCCGGGATATGACCTTGTGCTTCATCGGCTTGCCGACGAGCTTGAAGTACTGCTTGGCCAGCTTCCAGGCGGTCTCGACGGCCTCGCCGCCACCGGTGGTGAAGAAGACCTTGTTGAGGTCGCCGGGGGCCTCGTGGGCCAGGCGCTCGGCAAGCTCGACGGCCTTGGGGTGGGCGTAGGACCACACGGGGAAGAAGGCCAGCTCCTGCGCCTGCTTGTAGGCGGTCTCGGCGAGCTCGACCCGGCCGTGTCCGGCGTTGACCACGAACAGGCCGGCCAGGCCGTCGATGTAGCGCTTGCCCTTGTCGTCGTAGATGTTGGTGCCCTCACCGCGCACGATCGTGGGCACGGGGGCATTCTCGTACGACGACATGCGGGTGAAGTGCATCCACAGGTGGTCGTAGGCCGTCTTGGAGAGGTCGCCGCTCATCGTTATCTCGTTCCCCAGGTGTAGGTCTGCTTCCGGAGCTTGAGGTACACGAAGCTCTCGGTGGATCGGACGCCGGGAAGCGTGCGGATCCGCTTGTTGATCATTTCCAGAAGGTGGTCGTCGTCCTCGCAGACGATCTCGATGAGGAGATCGAAGGAGCCTGCCGTCATGACGACGTACTCGACCTCTTCCATGGTCGTCAGGGCATCGGCCACGGGGTCGAGGTCACCTTCGACGTTGATGCCGACCATTGCCTGCCGGCGGAAACCGACCGTGAGGGGGTCGGTGACCGCGACGATCTGCATCACGCCTTGGTCGAGCAGTTTCTGTACGCGCTGGCGTACCGCCGCTTCGGACAGGCCGACGGCCTTGCCGATCGCGGCGTACGGACGGCGCCCGTCCTCCTGGAGCTGCTCGATGATCGCCAGGGAGACGGAGTCGATCGACGGGGTTCCGGTTCTGTCAGGACTGTTTCGAGAGGCCGCCACGTCGTTCACTGTGCACGAGCCTCGTCTGTCGTGCAACCCCCGGACGATGAAATTAGTCGTGTCGCGATCTAAATTTCACTGATTCCGTTGTTCCTGAGTGGCGGGTGTGTCGAAAACGTGGGTCCCATGGCTAGGGTGGAGCCACATCACCGGATATCTGACTGAAGGGGGCGCACAGTGACCACCGCACTGCGTCGTCTGCGCAACTACATCGACGGGGAGTTCCGGGACGCCGCCGACGGGCGGACCACGGAGGTGGTCAATCCCGCCACGGGTGAGGCGTACGCCACCGCCCCGCTCTCGGCCGCCGCCGATGTGGACGCGGCCATGGCCGCCGCCGAGGCCGCCTTCCCCGCCTGGCGCGACCTGATCCCGGCCGAGCGCCAGAAGGTCCTGCTCAAGATCGCCGACCGTTTCGAGGAGCGGGCGGAGGAACTGATCGCCGCCGAGTCCGAGAACTGCGGCAAGCCGATCGCGCTCGTACGGTCCGAGGAAATCCCGCCGATGGTGGACCAGATCCGCTTCTTCGCGGGTGCCGCCCGGATGCTGGAGGGCCGCGCGTCCGGCGAGTACATGGAGGGCTTCACCTCCATCATCCGCCGCGAGCCGGTCGGCGTCTGCGCCCAGGTCGCGCCGTGGAACTACCCGATGATGATGGCCGTGTGGAAGTTCGCCCCGGCGCTGGCCGCGGGCAACACCGTCGTCATCAAGCCGTCCGACACCACCCCGGCCTCCACGGTGCTGATCGCCGACATCATCGGCAGCGTGCTGGACGAACTGGGGCACTCCCGCGGCGTGTTCAACGTCATCTGCGGTGACCGCGAGACCGGCCGCCTGATGGTCGAGCACAAGGTCCCCGCGATGGCCTCGATCACCGGCTCCGTGCGCGCCGGTA
This sequence comes from Streptomyces lydicus, assembly GCF_004125265.1. Lineage (GTDB taxonomy): Bacteria > Actinomycetota > Actinomycetes > Streptomycetales > Streptomycetaceae > Streptomyces > Streptomyces lydicus_C. Next base: position 2,469,394 of record NZ_RDTE01000003.1, on the reverse strand, counting down.
TGCAGGTCGCCGAGTCCGCCGCCAAGGACCTGAAGCGGGTCCACCTGGAGCTGGGCGGCAAGGCGCCGGTCGTCGTCTTCGAGGACACCGACATCCCCAAGGCCGTCGAGGACATCTCGGTCGCCGGCTACTTCAACGCCGGCCAGGACTGTACGGCCGCCACCCGCGTCCTGGTCCAGGAGTCCATCCACGACGAGTTCGTCGCCGCGCTGGCCAAGGCCGCCTCGGAGACCAAGACCGGCGCGGTCGACGACGAGGACGTGCTCTACGGGCCGCTGAACAACGCCAACCAGCTGAGGCAGGTCAAGGGCTTCATCGAGCGGCTGCCCGCGCACGCGAAGATCGAGGCGGGCGGCGAACAGGTCGGCGACAAGGGCTACTTCTTCGCCCCGACCGTCGTCTCGGGCCTCAAGCAGGACGACGAGATCATCCAGCACGAGGTCTTCGGCCCGGTCATCACCGTCCAGTCCTTCTCCGACGAGAAGCAGGCGGTCGAGTGGGCCAACGGCGTCGAGTACGCGCTCGCGTCGTCGGTGTGGACCAAGGACCACGCCCGCGCCATGCGGATGTCCAAGACCCTCGACTTCGGCTGTGTGTGGATCAACACCCACATCCCGCTGGTCGCCGAGATGCCGCACGGCGGATTCAAGAAGTCCGGCTACGGCAAGGACCTTTCGGCCTACGGCTTCGACGACTACACCCGCATCAAGCACGTGATGACCTCGCTGGACGGCTGACCAGGCCGATCCTGTCGATCCGGGCATCTCACCCTCGGACGGCCCGGAACGCTCGACACACCGTCGCGGGCGGAGGCCCGGCAATGGACGCTCTGTCTCTTGCCGCCTCCGCCCGCGGCACGTGAGAGTGCACGCCATGGCTGATCTTTCGCGGCGTGCGCTGCTCCGGGGTATGGGCGGAATGGGTGTGACGGGGGCGCTGGCCGCCATGACCGGCTGCGGGGTGCCGCCCGCATACGTCAAGGAGGCGGACCGCGGGGGAGCCGACCGGTCGGCACGGGACCACAAGCTCGTCTTCGCGAACTGGCCCCTCTATATCGACGTCGACGACCGGCACAAGCAGCGCCGGCCCACCCTTGACGCCTTCGAGCGGCGCACCGGGATCTCCGTGACGTACACCGAGGAGATCAACGACAACGACGAGTTCTTCGGCAAGATCAGCCCCGCGCTGATGAACCACCAGAGCACCGGCCGGGACCTGATCGTCATCAGCGACTGGATGTGCGCCCGGTTCGTACGGCTGGGGTGGGTCCAGAAGATGGACCGGGCGGCCCAGCCGAATGTCGCCGCGCACCTCGATCCGCTGCTGCGTACCCCGCACTTCGACCCGGGCCGTACGCACTCCGTGCCCTGGCAGTCCGGGATCACCGGCATCGCCTACAACCGCAAGAAGCTCGGCCGGGAGATCAAGCACACCTCCGACCTGTGGAAGGACGATCTGCGCGGCCGGGTCACCCTGCTCTCCGGGATCGACGAGTCGTTCGCGCTGCTGATGCAGGGCGAAGGAGTGGACATCACCCGCTGGAAGGCCGATGACTTCTACCGGATGACCGACCGCATACGGCGCCTGGTGAGCAAGGGGCACATCAGGCGGTTCACCGGCAACGACTACATCAAGGACCTGGACTCCGGCGATGTGCTCGCCGCGCAGGCCTACTCGGGCGATGTGATCCAGCTCCAGGCGGACAACCCGGACATCGAGTTCGTGGTGCCGCAGGAGGGCGCCGAGCTCTGGGCGGAGAGCCTGCTGATCCCCAACCTCGCGGAGCACAAGCGCAACGCCGAGCGGCTGATCGACTACTACTACCGGCCGGAGGTCGCCGCGGAGCTGGCCGCCTGGGTCAACTACGTGTGCCCCGTACCGGCCGCGCGCGAGGTGCTGGCCTCGTCCAAGGACAAGGAGCGCGCCGCGCTCGCCGAGGACCCGCTGATCTTCCCCGATGACGCGATGCGCAAGCGGCTGGCCATCGCCCGCGACATCACGTCCAAGGAGCGGCCCGCCTTCGCCAAGGAGTGGAACGCGATCGTGGGGTTGTAGGGGTTGTAGGGGTTGTAGCGGCTGTAGGGGGCACTCGGCAGGGCCGGAGCTGTGCCGAGTGCCCCCATGCCGTGTGCCCCCTGCGCCTGCCCGCCGGGCGCCGTCGTGGCTACCCCCGCCACGCCGCCGTGTAGCTGTCGATCTCAGCCGTCAGCCGCGTCTTGGCGGCGGTGTCCATGAAGGAGGCGGTGACGGCGTTCCGGGCGAGGCCGGCCACGCCCCCGGCGTCCAGGCCCAGCAGCCGGGCGGCGACGCCGTATTCGGTGTTGAGGTCGGTGCCGAACATCGGGGGGTCGTCGCTGTTGATGGTGACCAGCACGCCCGCGTCGACCATCTCCTTGAGCGGGTGCTCCTCCAGGGTGCGCACCGCGCGGGTGGCGATGTTGGAGGTGGGGCAGACCTCCAGCGGGATGCGGTGCTCGGCGAGGTGGGCGAGCAGCGCCGGGTCCTGGGGGGCGCTGGTGCCGTGGCCGATGCGCTCGGCGCGCAGCTCGCGCAGCGCGTCCCAGATTGTGCCGGGGCCGGTGGTCTCGCCGGCGTGTGGCACGGAGTGCAGCCCGACCGCGCGGGCACGGTCGAAGTACGGCTTGAACTGCGGGCGCGGCACCCCGATCTCCGGGCCGCCGAGCCCGAACGAGACCAGGCCCTCGGGCTGCAGGTCGCAGGCGATCCGGGCGGTCTCCTCCGCGGACTCCAGGCCCGCCTCGCCCGGGATGTCGAAGCACCAGCGCAGCACCACGCCCAGCTCCGACTCCGCCGCCTTGCGGGCGTCCTCGATCGCCTCGACGAACGCGGCGTCGGGGATGCCGCGCCGGGTCGAGCTGAAGGGCGTGACGGTCAGCTCGGCGTAGCGGATCTGCTGCCGGGCCATGTCCCGGGCGACCTCGTAGGTCAGCAGCCGGACGTCCTCGGCGTCGCGGATCAGGTCCACGACGGAGAGGTAGACCTCGATGAAGTGCGCGAAGTCGCGGAAGGTGAAGTAGTCGACCAGCGCTTCGGGGTCGGTGGGGACGGCGGAGTCGGGGTGCCGCGCCGCCAGCTCGGCGACGATGCGCGGTGAGGCCGATCCGACGTGGTGGACGTGCAGCTCCGCCTTGGGCAGGCCCGCGATGAAGGCATCGAGATCGGACAACGGTTCCTCCTGGTCCAGGGGTGTGCGCGGTGCGCGGAGAGGACTCGTCATGCTAAGCGGGGCGCGGGCGGCCGCGGGGCGCAGGGCTGCGGCCGGGCCTCTCGTCCGGTCCCGGTTCCCCGGCCCGGAAGCCCCGGCCCGGGACCCCTGGCCGCCGGGAAGCGCTGCCCCCGGCGAAGCCCGGCCCCCCACTACGGCTGCGGCCCGACCCCCTCCCGCAGGATCTGCCGCGCCGCCATCAGCGCGAAGCCCAGCAGATTCAGACCCCGCCAGCGGGCCGGGTCCGCGGCCCGCTCGTCGTCGGCGGCGAGGCCGATGCCCCATATGCGGTCCATCGGGCTGGCCTCCACCAGCACCCGGGAGTTCGTGCCCAGCAGGAACTCCCGCAGCGCGGCGTCCTGGCCGAATTTGTGGACGCTGCCCTCGACGACCAGGCCGAAGCGGCGGTGCTGCCAGGTCTCCTCGTCGAAGCCGCGGACCCGGCGCCCGGCGTCCTTGGCCTGCTTGGGGTGCCGCGCCGCGAGCGCGCGCCGCTCCGCTTCCGTGTCGTCGAACAGCCGGGCCTTGCCGGCCATCATCCAGTGCTCGGCGGTGGCGTACCGGACCCCGTCGACGGTGAAGGGGGAGGGCCACCACTGGCTGAAGCAGCTCGCACCGAGACTGCCGTCGCGCCGGGGGCTGTGGCCCCAGAAGTGGACGTATTTGACGCGCTTCCCGGCGGCGGTGGCGCGGCGCAATTCCCCGACCGAGCGCGGCCCGTCCGCGGCACGCCCGTCAGCCTCCCCCGTGGTGATCCCCGTGTCGTCGTGCATCATGCCGGGATTCTGTCAGCGGGCACTGACAACGTGTCGGGGCTCGTACGGCGAGAATCGCAGAATCCGTCGCGTAACCAAAAGGCAACAACGGAATCCCTTGTTGAGACCCCTCTACTCTGTCAAGATCGGCCATCGATTCCGGAAATAGCTACGCCAGGCAGTGCCGCTGAGCGGCCTCGGTGCCCGGCGGAGGAGAACACCATGAATCACCGATTCGATGCCACCGAGCGGTTCGCCGCGGGCGCCCAATTCATCGCAGGCAGTCTCCGGAGCGGTAGTTCCGGCCGTACCCAGGACGTCGTGGACCCGGCCACAGGCGAGACGGTGTACTCCTATGAACTCGCAGGTACGGCGGATGTGGACGCCGCCGTACAGGCCGCGCGGCGGGCGTTCGCCGAGTGGGGCGGTGCCACGCCGGGCGAGCGCTCCGACGCGCTGCACCGCTTCGCGGCCGCGCTCGCCGAGGACGCCGCCGACCTCGCCTGTGCCGAATCGCTGAACTGCGGAAAGCCCATCAAGCTCAGCAAGGAGTTCGACGTACCGGGTTCGGTCGACAACGCCGCGTTCTTCGCCGGCGCCGCCCGTCACCTGGAGGGCAAGGCGGCCGGCGAATACAGCGCCGATCACACCTCCGTCATCCGCCGCGAGCCCATCGGCGTCGTCGGCTCCATCGCCCCGTGGAACTATCCGCTGCAGATGGCCGCCTGGAAGGTGCTGCCGGCCATCGCCGCGGGCAACACCATCGTCCTCAAGCCCGCCGAGATCACCCCCTTCACCTCGCTGCTGTTCGCCCAGGCCGCCCAGCGCGCGGGGCTGCCGGACGGCGTCATCAACATCATCTCCGGGGCGGGCAGGGACGCCGGTGAGCACCTGGTGGGCCACCGCTCCGTCGCGATGACCTCCTTCACCGGCTCGACCGGCGTCGGCAAGCGGGTCGCCGAGATCGCCACCGGCACCGTCAAGCGGCTGCATCTCGAACTCGGCGGCAAGGCCCCCTTCGTCGTCTTCGACGACGCGGACCTGGAGGCCGCCGTCCACGGAGCGGTCGCCGGCGCGCTGATCAACACCGGCCAGGACTGCACCGCGGCCACCCGCGCCTACGTCCAGCGCCCGCTCTACGACGCCTTCGTCAGCGGCGTCGCCGATCTGATGGCGGCCGTACGGCTCGGCGACCCCTTCGACCCGTCCACCGACCTGGGCCCGCTGATCTCGCACGCACAGCGCGACCGGGTGGCCGGCTTCGTCGAGCGGGCGCGCGGGTACGCCACCGTCGTCACCGGCGGCGAGGCGCCGAAGGGGGAGCTGGCCAGGGGCGCGTACTACCGGCCCACGCTGATCGCCGGGGCCGCCCAGGACAGCGAGGTCGTGCAGTCCGAGATCTTCGGTCCGGTGCTGGTCGTGCTGCCCTTCGACAGCGACGACGAGGGCATCGCGCTGGCCAACGACACCCCCTACGGGCTGGCCGCCTCCGCCTGGAGCCGGGACGTCTACCGCACCGGCCGGGCCACCCGCGAGATCAACGCGGGCTGTGTCTGGGTCAACGACCACATCCCGATCATCAGCGAGATGCCGCACGGCGGGGCCAAGGCCTCCGGCTTCGGCAAGGACATGTCGGCCTACTCCTTCGAGGAGTACACCCAGGTCAAGCACGTCATGTACGACAACACCGCGGTGGCGCGCAAGGACTGGCACCGCACGGTCTTCGGGGACCGCCCGTAAGGGACGCCCCGACCGGGCCCCCGGGGCCCTGCCCTGCGGCCGGCGCCGCGGGCCTCGTCACCACCGGCCGAGCGCCGGGCTCATCCCCTGAAAGGGCACCGCGCATGGAGCACCACGAGCAGCCCGAACCCCTGTCCGCGGCCGAACTCATCGCCATGCGCCGCAGTGCTACCGACGGCCGGCTCGCCATGACCCGTCGCTCCCTGCTGCGTGCGGGCGGCGCCATGGCGGCCGCGACCGGCGGCCTCGGCGCCCTGGCGTCCTGCGGAATCCCGCCCGCGGGCCGTACGGACGCCGGCCGCTCCGAGGACCACTCCAGGGCGGAGAAGCGCCTCAACTTCTCCAACTGGACCGAGTACCTGGATGTCAGCAAGGACGGCAAGCACCACCCGACGCTGGACCGCTTCACCCGGCGCACCGGCATCGCCGTCAACTACACCGAGGACATCAACGACAACGACGAGTTCTTCGGCAAGATCCAGGCCCAGCTGGCGGCCGGCCAGGACACCGGCCGCGATCTGATCGTGCTCACCGACTGGATGTGCGCACGCATGATCTCCCTCGGCTGGATCCAGCAGCTCGACCCGGCCAACCTGCCGCACGCCTACGCCAACCTCTCGGCGCAGTACCGCGACCCGGCCTGGGACCCGGGCCGCGCGCACTCCTACGTCTGGCAGGGCATCCCGGCGGTCATCGCGTACAACAAGAAGGCCACCGGCGGGAAGAAGGTCGACTCCGTCAGCCAGCTGCTGGAGGACCCGCAGCTCAAGGGCCGGGTCGGCTTTCTCTCCGAGATGCGCGACAGCATCGGCCTGACCCTGCTGGACATGGGCAAGCGGCCCGAGGACGTCACCGCGGACGACTACGACGCGGCCCTCGCCCGGCTCCAGAAGGGCGTCGACGCCAAGCAGATCCGCCGTTTCACCGGCAACGACTACACCAACGACCTGGACAAGGGCGACCTGGCCGCCTGTGTGGCCTGGGCCGGTGACGTCGTCCAGCTCCAGAGCGACAACCCGGACATCGCCTACGCGGTCCCCAAGTCCGGCTACATGGTGTCCACCGACAACCTCATGGTGCCGAACAAGGCCCGCCACAAGCAGAATGCCGAACGGCTCATCGACTACTTCTACGAGCCGAAGGCGGCGGCCCGGCTCGCGGCGTACATCAACTACGCCTGCCCCGTCGACGGTGTGCGCGACGAACTCGCCAAGATCGACAAGAAGGCGGCGGACAACCCGCTGATCCTTCCGGACAAGGAGATGGCGGCCCGCTCCCACTCCTTCCGTGCCCTGAGCGCCAAGGAGAACAAGGAGTTCGCCCAGAAGTTCTCCGACCTCACCGGCGCCTGACCCCTCACCTGCCGGGCCCGCCCGAGCCGTTTCGCCCTCCGACCCACGGGACGACCGACATGACCCACTCCGCGACCCCCCAGAGCAGCGGCGGCGACGTCCGCCTCCACGGGATAAGCAAAACCTACGGCTCCTTCACCGCCGTCCACCCCCTCGACCTGACCGTCCCCGCGGGCTCCTTCTTCGCGCTGCTGGGCGCCTCGGGCTGCGGCAAGACCACCACCCTGCGCATGATCGCCGGGCTGGAGGAGCCGACCACCGGGACCGTCGAGATCTCGGGCGAGGACGTCACCGTCCTGCCGCCCTACAAGCGCCAGGTCAACACCGTCTTCCAGAACTACGCCCTCTTCCCGCACCTGGACATCTACGAGAACGTCGCCTTCGGCCTGCGCCGCCGCGGCATCAAGTCCGTCAAGAAGCAGGTCGAGGAGATGCTCGACCTCGTCCAGCTCGGCCCGATGGCGCGCCGCAAGCCGCAGCAGCTCTCCGGCGGCCAGCAGCAGCGGGTCGCGGTCGCCCGCGCGCTGATCAACCACCCGCAGGTGCTGCTGCTCGACGAGCCGCTGGGCGCCCTCGACCTCAAGCTGCGCCGTCAGATGCAGCTGGAGCTCAAGCGCATCCAGACCGAGGTCGGCATCACCTTCGTGCACGTCACCCACGACCAGGAGGAGGCCATGACGATGGCCGACACCGTGGCCGTGATGAACGGCGGCCGGGTCGAACAGCTCGGCGCCCCCGCCGACCTCTACGAGAACCCCGCCACCACCTTCGTCGCCAACTTCCTGGGCACCTCCAACCTCATCGAGGCCGAGGTCGTCGAGGCCGGCGGCGAGGAACTGGTCCTCAAGGCCGGTGACGCCACGCTGCGGCTGCCCGCCTCCCGGTGCAGCGCCACGGCCCGCACCGGCGAGAAGGTACTCGCCGGATTCCGGCCCGAGAAGGTCACCCTGGCGCACGCCGACGACGCCGGGTCCCTCGCCGAGGGCCGCAACCGGCTGCCCGCGCGGATCAAGGACGCGAGTTTCATCGGGGTCTCCACGCAGTATGTGATCGAGGCTCCGGGGCTGGGCGAACTCGCCGTCTACGAGCAGAACATCGAGCGCGACGGGCGTCTGGTCCCCGGCGCCGAGGTCGTCCTGCACTGGAGCCCGGCACACACCTTCGGACTGGACGCCACCCAGGACATCCAGGCCGGCGCGGACCTCGACGAGGAGGCCGCGTGACCACCACCGAAGCACCCGCGCCACCGGACGGGCAGGCCGGGGCCGCCCCCCTGGAGGTGCGCAGGACCCCCGCCCGCAAACGCCTCGTCCCCTACTGGCTGCTGCTGCCCGGCATCCTGTGGCTGATCGTGTTCTTCGCCGCCCCGCTCGTCTACCAGGCGTCGACCTCGATCCAGACCGGCTCCCTCGAAGAGGGCTTCAAGGTCACCTGGCACTTCGCCACCTACTGGGACGCGCTCGGCGAATACTGGCCGCAGTTCGTCCGCTCGGTGGGCTACGCCGCCGTGGCCACCGCGCTCTGCCTGCTGCTGGGCTACCCGCTGGCCTACCTCATCGCCTTCAAGGCCGGCCGCTGGCGCAACGTGGTGATGATCCTGGTCATCGCCCCGTTCTTCACCAGCTTCCTGATCCGTACGCTCGCCTGGAAGACCATCCTGGCCGACGGCGGACCGGTCGTCGGCCTCCTGAACGCGCTGCACGTCCTGGACGTCACCAGCTGGCTCGGCCTCACCGAAGGACAGCGGGTGCTGGCCACCCCGCTCGCCGTGGTGTGCGGACTGACCTACAACTTCCTGCCGTTCATGGTCCTGCCGCTCTACAGCTCACTGGAGCGCATCGACCCGCGCCTCCACGAGGCCGCCGGCGATCTCTACGCCCGCCCGTCCACCACCTTCCGCCGGGTGACCTTCCCGCTGTCCATGCCCGGTGTGGTCGCCGGCACCCTGCTCACCTTCATCCCGGCCGCCGGTGACTACATCAACGCCGAACTGCTGGGCTCCACCGACCAGAAGATGATCGGCAACGTCATCCAGTCGCAGTTCCTGCGGGTCCTGGACTACCCGACCGCC